>CAWAFR010000001.1:0-123089 GCA_963781365.1 uncultured Actinomycetota bacterium
CCACCCCATGCGAGGCGATGTCATATCCGGTATTAATCCCGGTTTCCCGAGGCTATCCCAGAGTCGGGGGCAGGTTGCTCACGTGTTACTCACCCGTTCGCCGCTGATCACTCCAGCAAGCTGGAGATCACCGCTCGACTTGCATGTGTTAAGCACGCCGCCAGCGTTCGTCCTGAGCCAGGATCAAACTCTCCATTGATGTCATACCGACACACACCCACCCGAACCCGGCAAACCGGACCCGAACAGACGCACGCCGAAACACCCAACCCCACCAACCGGTGAGGTCAGAGAAAGAAACTGGCACGACAAGACATCACAACTGACATCTCACTCGAGCCAATCAAAAAGATTGGCATCGACAATCGGCACGCTGTTGAGTTCTCAAGAAACGAACACACACCACCCAGCAGCCCTCCGGCCACCCACGGGATGTCTCCATCTTGCCACAGCGGATCATCAACCGTTTCCGGCTGATCTCCTGCGTGGTGGTCCTCCCGGTGCGGCCTGCCCTTCCGGGCCGACCCGCCTCACGGGCGAACGAGAAGAACATTACGTGACGGTCAGGTGAGCGTCAAACCCGGGAGTCCCTCGGCCGTGTCGCCCTCGGCCAGCACACGTCACACGGGGTTCACACGGACGTGACGCCGCGGACACTCCCGCACCCGCCGTCGAGGGCCGTGGGCGTCACCCAGCGTCATCGGCTCGCGACGTCCACGGCGGCGAGCGTCCGCTTCCCCCGGCGCAGCACCAACCAGCGCCCGTGCAGGAGCCGGTCGGCGGGGACGGGCTGCTCGGGGTCGTCCCACCGCTCGTTGTTCACCGAGGCACCCCCCTCGGCCACCGCCCGGCGGCCGGCCGAGGCGCTCGGCACCACCCCGGCGTCCGCCAGCAGGCGCGGCAGCAGGAGGGGCTCCCCCGCGGCCGGCCTCGCCGTCGGCAGCTCCGCCAGGGCCGCGCCGAGCGTCTCGGCGTCCAGAGCCGTGAGGTCCCCCTGGCCGAAGAGCGCGGCGCTGGCCGCCTCCACCCGAGCGGTGGCGTCGGGGCCGTGGACCAGCGTCGTGACGTCGCGCGCCAGGGTCCGCTGCGCGGCGCGGGCCTGCGGCCGCTCCGCAGTCCGGGCCGCCAGGTCCTCGAGCTCCTCGCGCGTGCGCTGGGTGAAGACCCGCAGGTACCAGTCGACGGCGGCGTCCTCGGCCGCCAGCCAGAACTGGTAGAAGGCGTAGGGGCTGGTCATCTCCGGGCTCAGCCACACCGTGCCCGACTCGGTCTTGCCGAACTTCGTGCCGTCGGGCTTGGTGATCAGCTGCGTCGAGAGGGCGTGCACGGAGGTGCCCTCGACGCGGTGGACGAGGTCGACGCCGCTGGTGATGTTGCCCCACTGGTCGCTGCCGCCGGTCTGCAGGACGCACCCGTGGCGGCGGTGCAGCTCGAGGTAGTCCATCCCCTGGAGGATCTGGTAGCTGAACTCGGTGAAGCTGATGCCCTCCTCCGAGCCCATCCGCGCCGAGACCGCCTCCTTGGCGAGCATCCGGCCCACGCGGAAGTGCTTGCCCACGTCGCGGAGGAACTCGATGGCGCTCATCGGCGCCGTCCAGTCGAGGTTGTTGACCAGCCGGGCGGCGTTCGCGCCCTCGAAGGAGACGAAGGGCCGCACCTGCTCGGCGATGCGGGCCACCCAGCCGGCGACCACCTCGGGGTCGTTGAGCACGCGCTCGCCGCTCATCCGCGGGTCGCCGACCAGCCCGGTGGAGCCGCCGACGAGGATCAGCGGCACGTGCCCGGCGTCCTGCAGGCGCTTGGCGGTGACGAGCTGGACGAGGTTGCCCATGTGCAGGCTCGGCGCCGTCGGGTCGAAGCCGACGTAGAAGACCACCGGCCCGGCGTCGAGGGCTGCGCGCAGCGCGTCCTCGTCGGTGCTCTGGGCGAGCACGCCGCGCCAGCGCAGCTCGTCGATGACTGCTGACCCGCGGGTCTGCGTCGGGGGGGTCACGTGGTCGTCCTCCTCAGGTGGCCCGGTCGAGATCACCGGGCGTTCCGGTAGAGCCTGCCCGACGGCGCCGCGGTGCCGCCACGCGATAGCTCGACACGGTCGGCTCCCCCACCAGCCAGAGGCGCCAGGGGTAGAGGTCGCCGTCGCCGCCGTCGCCGGAGACGCCCACCCGGGGGCCGGTGAGGACGACGGGGTCAGCGCCGCCCGCGGGGCCCTCGAGGACGCGAAGCGCCGACCCGGGCGCGCAGAGGTCGGCGCCGTCCTGCGCGCGGTCGAGCCCCAGGGCTGAGGCCAGCCGGGCGGGTCCGCGGGCGAGGTCGACGTCGCGGTGCGCCGCCGGACGACGGCGGGCGGCGAGGTCGCGGCCGGCGACCACCTCCCCCGCGCGCAGCAGGACGGCGCTCGCCTCGCCCTCGGGCCCGCAGACGAGGTTGGCGCACCAGTGCATGCCGTAGGAGAAGTACACGTACGCGTGCCCGGGCGGGCCGAACATCACCGCGGTGCGCGGGGTGCGGCCCCTGGCGGCGTGCGAGCCGGGGTCGCCGGGACCGGCGTAGGCCTCGACCTCGGTGAGGCGCACCCCCACCTGGCCGTCGGGCGTGGTGTGGACGACCGTGCGGCCCAGCAGGTCGCGGGCGACGTCGAGCACGGGGCGGTCGAAGAACGCGCGCGGGACCCCCGAGGTGCTCGGAAGGTCCATGATCACGGCTGGGAAGTGCTTCGGAGGTCCATGATCACGGACGGGGGGTGGGGGCCAGGGACGCCGCGAGGGCGCGCAGCTCCACGAGCTGCTCCGCGACCCGCACCGGCGCGGTGCCGCCGCGGGCGTCGCGGGAGGCGATCGAGCCCTCCACGGTCAGGACAGCGCGGACGGCGGCGGCGGCCTCGGGGGTCTCCCCCAGGCGCGGGTGGACCGCGGCGAGGTCGGCGTCGGACAGCTCGTCGAGCTCGACCCCCAGCTCCTCGCAGCGCCGCACCGCAGCGCCCGCTGCCTCGTGGGCGTCGCGGAACGGCACGCCGAGGCGGACCAGGTGGTCGGCGACGTCGGTGGCCAGCGAGAACCCCTGCGGAGCGAGCTCGGCGAGGCGGGCGGTGTCGAAGCGCAGCGTCGCGACCATCCCGGTGAACGCCGGCAGCAGGAGCTTCAGCGTGTCGGCGGCGTCGAAGACGGGCTCCTTGTCCTCCTGCAGGTCGCGGTTGTACGCGAGCGGGAGGGCCTTGAGGGTGGCGAGCAGGCCGGTGAGGTCGCCGATGAGGCGCCCCGCCTTGCCGCGCGCGAGCTCGGCGATGTCGGGGTTCTTCTTCTGCGGCATGATGCTCGACCCGGTCGAGAAGGCGTCGTCGAGCGCGACGAAGCCGAACTCCTTGGTGGCCCACAGCACCACCTCCTCCGCGAGGCGGGAGAGGTCGACGCCGACCATCGCGGCCACGAAGGCGAACTCCGCGGCGACGTCGCGGCTCGCGGTCCCGTCGATGCTGTTGGGCACCGACCCGGCGAAGCCCAGCTCGGCGGCCACGGCCTCCGGGTCGAGCCCGAGGGAGGATCCGGCGAGCGCGCCGGAGCCGTAGGGCGACAGCGACGCGCGGGCGTCCCAGTCGCGGAAGCGCTCGACGTCGCGCAGCAGCGCCCAGGCGTGGGCGAGCAGGTGGTGGGCCAGCAGCACCGGCTGGGCGTGCTGCAGGTGGGTGCGCCCCGGCATCGCCGCGCTCGGGTGTGGCCTCGGCGACCGCGGCGAGGACCTCCACCAGCTCCAGCAGCTGCCCGCGGATCGCGACGGCCTCGGAGCGCAGGTGCATCCGCAGCAGGGTGGCGATCTGGTCGTTGCGCGAGCGGCCCGCGCGCAGGCGGCCCCCGAGGTCGGCGCCGGCGCGCTCGAGGAGCACGCGCTCCAGGGCGCCGTGGACGTCCTCGTCGTCGTCGGCCGGGAGCAGGGCGCCGGAGACGACGTCGTCGTGGATCCCGCCCAGCACCTCGAGCATGCGGGTGAGCTGGCCCTCGTCGAGCAGGCCCGCGGTGTGCAGCACCCGGGCGTGGGCCATCGAGGCGCGGACGTCGTGAGGGGCGAGGCGCCAGTCGAAGTGCGTGCTCTTGGACAGGGCCGCGAGCGCCGCGGAGGGGCCGCTGGCGAACCTGCCGCCCCACAGCGCGCCGTGGACGGTGGTCCCCTGGGCGGTGGGGCCGGCCGGAGCGGTCGGGGGCTGGCTCACGGGGTCTCCTCGGTGGTGCTGGCGCTGGTCGGGCGGGCGACGGGGCCGGTGACGGAGCCGGTGACCGGCTCGGTGCGGCCGTCGGCCAGGGCGATCATGCGGGCCGCGAGCGCGGGGCCGCCGGCGGGGTCGCGGGCCACGAGCAGGACGGTGTCGTCGCCGGCGATGCAGCCCATCACCTCCGCCAGGGCGGCGTGGTCGACGGCGGAGGCGAGGAACTGCGCGGCGCCGGGCGGGGTGCGCACGACGACGAGGTTCGCGGAGGCCTCAGCGGTGAGGAGGAGCTCCTCGCACAGGCGGGCGAGGCGGGCGGTCCTGCCGGTCTCGGCGACGGCGGGGCGGGGCGTGCGGTCTCCCCCCTCGGCGGGGACCGCGTAGACCAGCCCGCCGGGAACGGCGCTGGAGCGGACCTTCACGGCGCCGAGCTCGACGAGGTCGCGCGACAGCGTGGCCTGGGTGACGACGACGCCGTCGGCGGCCAGCAGCTCGGCGAGCTCGGTCTGGGAGCGCACCGCGCGCCGCTCCAGCAGGGCGGCGATGCGCGCCCGCCGGGCCGTCGGGGTGGTGGGGGTCGTCGGCGTCGTCGCGGGGGACGTGCTCACGCGCCGTCGAGCCGCCCGTCCAGCAGGGCGACGAGGAGGGCCTTCTGGGCGTGGAGGCGGTTCTCGGCCTCGTCCCACACCCAGGAGCCGGGCCCGTCGAGGTAGCGGGCGTCGACCTCCTTGCCGCGGTACGCGGGCAGGCAGTGGAGCACCCCCGCGTGGGGCGCCGCGCCGGCCATCAGCTCCGGCGTCACCGCGAACGGCACGAAGGGCGTCTCGCGGGAGGCCGCCTCGCCCTCCTGGCCCATGGAGACCCAGGTGTCGGTGGCCACGACGTCGGCGCCCTCGACGGCGGTGGCCGCGTCGTGGACCACGGTCACCGAGCCCCCGGTCGCGGCGGCGGCGCGGCGGGCGTCGGCGAGGACCCCGGCGTCGGGCAGGTGAGTGGCGGGGGTGCCGACGCGCACGTGCATCCCGGCGACCGCCCCGCCCAGCAGGTAGGAGTTCGCCATGTTGTTGTTGCCGTCACCGACGTAGGCGAAGACCGTTCCGGGCAGGCCGTCGACGCCCCTGCCGGAGCGCTCGGCCACGGTCTGCAGGTCGGCGAGGACCTGGCACGGGTGCAGCAGGTCGGTGAGCGCGTTGACCACCGGCACGTCGCTGGCGGCGGCGAGGGCCTCCAGGTCGGCCTGGGCGAAGGTGCGCCACGTGATGGCGGCGACCTGCCGCGACAGGACCCGCGCGGTGTCGGCCACCGGCTCTCCCCGGCCGAGCTGGCTGGTGGAGGCGTCGATGACGAGGGGGAACCCGCCGAGCTCGGCGACGCCGACGCTGAACGACAGCCGCGTGCGCGTCGACGGCTTGTCGAAGAGCAGCGCCACCGTGCGAGGCCCCTCCAGGGGGCGGTGCGGGTGGCGACCGGCGGCGCGCTCGGCCTTCAGCTCGATCGCGAGGCGCAGGACGTCGGCCTGCTGGGCCTGCGTGAGGTCGTCGTCGCGCAGGAAGTGGCGCGTCATTCGGGGCTCCCGGTGGGTGCGGGCTCGCTGGCGGCCGTCGTCGAGCCGGCCCGCTCGAGGATCCCCGGCAGGGCTGCCGTGAACTCGGCGAGCTGCGCGTCGGTGAGGACCAGCGGCGGGGCGAGGCGGACGGCGTCGGGCGCGACGGCGTTCGTGATGAAGCCGGCCTCCAGGGCCGCCGCGGCGACGTCCTTGGCGGCGGGGCGGTCGAGCACCAGCGCCTGCAGGGCACCGACGCCGCGCAGGCCCACCAGCAGCGGGGGGCGCTCGTCGTCCGGCAGGGCGAGGAGGGCGTCGACGGCGGCGCCGAGCTGCTCACCGATGCGCTGGGCGCGCTCGCGCAGCCCGTCGCGCTCCACGGCGTGCAGCACCGCCAGGCCGGCGGCGCTCGCGAGGGGGTTGCCCCCGTAGGTGGTGCCGTGCTGGCCGGCGCCGAGCAGCGTCGCCGCCCGCGCCCCCAGCGCGACCGCCGCGCCGATGGGCACACCGCCGCCGAGGGCCTTGGCGACGGTGACGACGTCGGGCAGCGTCCCCGGGTCGAGGCCGATCCCGGGCAGCTGGTGGGCGAACCACGCTCCCGTGCGGGCGATGCCGGTCTGCACCTCGTCCAGGACCAGCAGCGCGCCGGCCTCGGAGGTGAGGCGGCGGGCGGCGGCGAGGTAGCCGTCGGGGGCGGGCAGCACGCCGCCCTCCCCCTGCACGGGCTCGAGGACGACGGCCGCCACCGAGCCTGCGCCGCCGTCGCCGTCGGAGATGGCCGCGGCGAGGGTGTCGACGTCGCCGTAGGGGACGTGCTCCACGCCGCCGGGCAGCGGGGCGAAGGGCTCGCGGTAGGCGGGGTTCCACGTCAGCGCGAGCGCGCCCATGGTGCGGCCGTGGAAGGCGCCCGCGGGCAGCGATGATCCGCGGGCGCCCGGTGCGGCGGGCCATCTTGAAGGCTGCCTCGTTGGCCTCGCCGCCGGAGTTGCAGAAGAAGACGCGGGAGCCCTCGGGCGCGCCCTGCGGGCCTCCGGCGATCCTCAGGAGCTGCTCGGCGAGGGCCACCTGCACCGGCGTCGCGAAGAAGTTGGAGACGTGGCCCAGCGTCGCGAGCTGGCTGGTCACCGCGGCGGTCAGCAGCGGGTGCGCGTGGCCGAGCACGGACGTGGCGATGCCCGCGAGCAGGTCGACGTAGCGGCGCCCGTCGGCGTCCCAGACCTGCGCGCCCTCCCCGCGCACGAGGGTGCGCAGCGGGGTGCCGTAGGTGCCCATCACGGCGCCGCCGTGCCGCTCCAGCCAGTCCGCGGAGGACCCCGCCGGGGAGACCAGCGCACCGGGCAGCTCGACGTCGTGCTGGGTGTCGTGCTGGGTGTTCGGGCTCACGGCCGCACCATCGTGCCCACGCCCGAGTCGGTGAGGACCTCCAGCAGCAGGGTGTGCGGCACGCGGCCGTCGACGACGTGCGCCGCCTCCACCCCGCCCCGCACGGCGCGCAGGCACGCCTCCATCTTCGGGACCATCCCCGACTCCAGTCCTGGCAGGAGCTGCTCGAGCTCGGCGGCGCTGATCTGCGAGACCAGCGAGGTGCGGTCGGGCCAGTCGGCGTAGAGGCCCTCGACGTCGGTGAGCACGACGAGCTTGCGGGCGCCGAGGGCCACCGCGAGCGCGGCCGCCGCGGTGTCGGCGTTGACGTTGAGGACGCCGTCGCCGCCGGCGTCGGGGGCGACCGTGGCCACGACGGGGATCCGTCCGGCGTCGAGCAGGTCGGTGACGGCGCGGGGGTCGACGGCGACGACGTCGCCGACGAGGCCGACGTCGACAGGCTCGCCGTCGACGACGGCGTGGCGGCGGCGGGCGGTGAACAGGCCGGCGTCCTCACCGGACAGGCCCACGGCGTGGGGGCCGGAGACGTTGAGCAGGCCCACCAGCTCGCGCCCCACGGAGCCGGTCAGCACCATGCGCACGACCTCCATCACCTCCGGGGTGGTGACCCGCAGGCCGCCGCGGAACTCGCTGGGGATGCCCAGGCGCGTGAGCATCGCCGAGATCTGGGGACCCCCGCCGTGGACCACGACGGGGCGCAGGCCGGCCAGGCGCAGGAAGTTGACGTCGGCGGCGAAGGCGCGGGTGAGCTCGGCGTCGACCATGGCGTTGCCGCCGTACTTCACGACGACGAGCGCCCCGTGCAGCTCCTCCAGCCAGGGGAGCGCCTCGACGAGGACGGCGGCCTTGTCTCCCGCGGACAGGGAGGCCAGAGCTGTCGAGGACGGCGAGGACGTCGATGACGTGGCGGCGCTCACGAGGAGTACGCGCTGTTCTCGTGCACGTAGTCGTGGGTGAGGTCGTTGGTCCAGATCGTCGCGGACCGCTCACCGGCGTGCAGGTCGATGAGGATGCGCACCTCCCGACCGCTGAGGTCGACGCCGGAGCGGTCCTCGCCGATCCCCCCGGCGCTGCAGACCCGCACGCCGTTGAAGGAGACGTCGAGGGCGTCGGGGTCGAACTCCGCGTCCGTGGTGCCGACGGCTGCCAGCACGCGCCCCCAGTTGGGGTCGTTGCCGAAGATCGCGGCCTTGAGGAGGTTGGAGCGGGCGACGGCGCGACCGACCTGGACGGCGTCGGCCTCGGTGGCGGCGCCGACGACCTCGACGGCGACGTCGTGGCTGGCGCCCTCGGCGTCGGCGACCAGCTGGCGGGCGAGGTCGGCGCAGACGGCCGTGACCGCCTCGCGCATCTCCTCGCCCGTCGGCGCGGTGCCGGAGGCCCCCGAGGCGAGCAGCAGCACGGTGTCGTTGGTGCTCATGCACCCGTCGGAGTCGACCCGGTCGAACGTGACCCGGGCCGCGGAGCGCAGCGCGGCGTCGAGCACCGCGGGCTCGACGACGGCGTCGGTGGTGAGCACCACGAGCATCGTCGCGAGGCCCGGGGCGAGCATGCCCGCGCCCTTGGCCATCCCGCCGACGGTCCAGCCCGCTCCGCCGCTGGTGCGCCGCGCCACGGCCTGCTTGGCCACGGTGTCGGTGGTCATGATCGCGGTCGCGGCGGCCGTCCCGCCGTCGTCGTCGTCCAGCGCGTCGACCGCCGCGGGGATGCCGGCCAGCAGCTTCCCCATCGGCAGGCGCTCACCGATCAGGCCGGTGGAGCACACGGCGACGTCGGCGGCGGCCACGCCGACCGCGACGGCGAGCGCCTCGGCGGTGTCGTGGGTGTCGACGAAGCCGGGTGCTCCGGTGCAGGCGTTCGCCCCGCCGGAGTTGAGGACCACGGCGTCGCAGCGCCCGTCGGCGAGGGCCTGGCGGGTCCAGCGGACCGGCGCCGCCTGCACCCGGTTCGAGGTGAGGACGACGGCGGCGTCGTGGCGGGGGCCGTCGTTGACGACGACGGCCAGGTCGGGGCGGCCGCTGGCCTTGAGCCCGGCCGTGGCGCCGGCGGCGCGGAACCCGGCGGGAGCGGTGACCCCGGTGCTGGCGGTCATGCGGCGAGCACCTCCACGGCGTGGCCGGCGGCGCGCCAGGCGGCGCAGGCGGGTGCGGTGCTCCCGGTGGGCACGAGCACCCAGTCGGTCGCGAAGGTCGAGAGCGCGAACACGCTGATGCCTCCATCGGCGAGGGGTCTGAGCAGGCCGGCGAGGACGCCGGTCAGGGCGGAGTCGGTGGGACCGGCGACCTCGAAGGCCGCGTAGGGGCCCTGCACCGCCCCGGGCAGCTGCTCGGGCACGGAGCGGGTGGGGCAGACCACGCTGAGCTCGTCGGCGCTGCGGGTCACGCTGACCAGGGGGACGCCGCGGGCCCAGGTCGGCTCGGGGGCGTCGGCGGGCAGGCGCAGCACGGACACCGCTCCCGGGTGCTCGTGGAGCACGAGGCCGCGCGCGGGGCTCACGGCGCCGTCCCGACGCGGCTCAGGCCGGTCGTCTCCGGCAGGCCGAGGGCGAGGTTGAGGCACTGCACCGCGGCGCCCGCGGTGCCCTTGGTGAGGTTGTCGACCACCGCGGTGACCACGACGCGGCCCACGCGCTCGTCGACGGCGAGGCCGAGGGCGACGGTGTTGGCACCCAGGACGTCGGCGGTGCGCGGCCAGGTGCCCTCGGGCAGCACGGTGACGAAGGGCTCGTCGGCGTACGCCTGCTCCCAGGCCGCGCGCACCGCGGCGGCGCCCACGGCGGCGGCCTCCGGGCGCAGGCGGGCGGTGCAGGTGGCGAGGATGCCGCGGGGCATCGGCGCCAGCGTCGGGGTGAAGCTGACCGTCACGGCCTCCCCCGCCGCCGCCGACAGGTTCTGCTCGATCTCGGGGGTGTGGCGGTGGACGCCGCCGACGCCGTAGGGGCTCATCGAGCCCATCACCTCCGAGCCCAGCAGCGCGGCCTTCAGGGAGCGGCCGGCGCCGGAGGTGCCGGAGGCGGCGACCACGACGACGTCGTCCGGCTCGAGCAGGCCCGCGGCGAAGCCGGGGGCCAGGGCCAGGGACACCGACGTCGGGTAGCAGCCGGGAACGGCGACCCGGCGGGCGCCGACCAGGGCGTCGCGCTGCCGGGCCGTCCCCGCGCCGCCGGCGAGCGGAAGCTCCGGGAGCCCGTAGGGCCAGGTGCCGGCGTGCTCCGTGCCGTAGAAGGCCTTCCACGCCACCGGGTCGGTGAGGCGGTGGTCGGCTCCGCAGTCGAGCACGACGACGTCGTCGCCCAGCTGGGACGCGAGCGCCGCGGAGGCCCCGTGGGGCAGGGCGAGGACGACGGCGTCGGCCCCGGCGAGGGTCTGCGGCGTCGTCTCGACGAGCACGCGGTCTGCCAGCGGCAGCAGGTGGGGGTGGACCGCCCCCACGCGGGAACCGGCGCTGGAGGCCGCCGTCACCGCCCCCACCTCGACCTCGGGGTGGCCGAGCAGGAGGCGCAGCGCCTCACCCCCGGCGTACCCGCTCGCACCTGCCACCGCCACCGTGATCACGACTGAATCATACAGGCTGATGCATGACCATCCACAACGCGCTGGTCAGGACAGGGGGTCGTCGTCGCCCCAGGGCTGCAGCCGCAGCCGGCGGGCGCCGTCGCCCAGCCCCCGCGCCTCCCGCGCCGCGAGCGAGGCGGGGGTGTCGACGCCGGCGCGGACCATGCGCCCCGACCACGCGTCGAGCTCCCCGCCGGCGAAGGCGACGGCGAGCGCGTCGACCTCGCCCTGGGACGTCCACTCGTCGCGCTCCCGGCGGCCCTCGTGGCTGGCCATCGCCATCGTCATCGGCGTGCGGACCACCCCCGGGGCGAGCTGGAGCACGCGCAGGCCGCGGGCGTGACCGGCCTCGTGCAGCGCTCCCCCGAGGCGGAACAGCCCCGTCTTGGCGGCGCCGTAGGCGGAGTAGACGTCGGTGTCGCGCACGGAGGCGCCGGAGTCGAGGTGCAGGACCCGCCCCCCGCCGCGCTCGACCAGGCCGGGGACGACGGCCCGCACGGCGTGGAAGGCGCCCAGCAGGTCGACCTCGACGACGCGCCGCCACTCGTCGGGGTCGGCCTCCCAGACCGGCACCTCGTCGGCCTCGATGATCCCGGCGGCGGAGACGAGCAGGTCCGCCGGACCGAGCTGGGACTCCAGGTGCGCGACAGCGCGGCGCAGGGACGGCAGGTCGGCGACGTCGGCTGCCGCCGCCGCCGAGCGCGCCCCGACCGCGCGCACCTCCTGCAGGGCGGCGGCCAGGCGCTCGCCGTCGCGGCCCACGAGGCCGACGGCGAGGCCGGCCCGGCCGAGGGCCACCGCCAGCGCGCGCCCGATGCCGCTGGTGGCGCCGGTGACCAGCGCCACCCGGCTGGGCGGCACCGCGAGGTCGGACGCCGCGGGCTCAGGCGCCACGCAGCACCGCGCCGTGGCGCCGCCCGGCCTCGGCGACGGCCGCCTCGCGCACGGCGGCCGCGTCGGCCGCTGTCAGCGTGCGGTCGAGCGACCGCAGCCTCAGGGAGAAGGCCAGCGAGCGGTGGCCCGCCGGCACCGGCGAACCGGTGTAGACGTCGAAGAGGCGCACCTCCTCGACGAGGTCCCCGTGCCCGGAGCCGGCGGCTCCGGCCAGCAGGGCCTCGCGCACCGACTCGGCCGGCACGTCGTCGGCCACGACCAGCGCGACGTCCTCCTTCGAGGGCGGGAACGCCGACAGCCGCGGCGCCGGCACGAGGTCGGGTGCCGCGGCGACGAGCGCGTCGAGGTCGAGCTCGAAGGCCGCCGTGCGGGCCGGCAGCTCCAGGGCCGCGACGACGGCGGGGTGCAGCTCGCCGGCGTGGCCCACGGGCGTGCCGTCGGGCAGCTCCAGGCGCGCGCAGCGGCCCGGGTGCCAGGGGGCGCGGACGTCGGCGCTGCGCACCAGCTCCAGGCGCAGCGCACCGGCGACCACCTCGGCGGCGGCGACCGCGTCGGCCGCCGAGGCCGCCCGCCCCGGGCCCCACCAGCCCTCGGGCTCGACGCGACCGGACAGCAGCCCCGCCACGTGCACGGGCTGCGGCGGCACCGCCGCCTCCAGGGGCGCGAGCTCCTCGGCGGTGGGCCGCCGGTCGACCCCGAGGCGCGGCGCGGGGCGCTGCTCCGGCGGGACCACGGGGAACGTCACGGCGCCGACCTCGAAGAGGGCGACGTCACCGGCGCCGCGGCTGGTGTTGCGCCGCAGCACGTCGACCAGCGTGGACAGCACGCTGGTGCGCAGCAGCGGCTGCTCCTCCGAGAGGGGGTTGGCCAGGCGCAGCGCGGCCCGGCGCGCGTCGTCGGCGGGCAGGGCCAGCTCGTCGCTGCGGCCGGCGCTGGTGAAGGGGTAGGAGCGGACCTCGACCAGGCCGGCGGCCGCGAGCGCGTCGGCCGTGCGGCGGCGGGCGCGCTGGCCCGCGGTCAGCCCGCGCCCGGGAGGGGCCGGGGGCAGCAGGGAGGGCACCTCGTCGTAGCCGTGCAGGCGCACGACCTCCTCGACGAGGTCGACCGGCTGCACGAGGTCGGGCCGCCAGGTCGGCGGGACCACGGTGAGCACCGCGCCACCACCAGCAGCGGTGACCGTGCAGCCCACCTGCTCCAGCAGCGCCGTGACGCGCTCGGCGGTCAGCGCGTCGGCCCCGATGCCCGACAGCCGCGCGGGCAGGTCGGCCGGCAGCTCGACCGCCGCCGGCTCCAGCACGGCCCCGGGGGCGGCGACGTCGGTCGAGCCGGCGTCCGCTGTCCCCCCGCCGTGCTCGACCAGCAGCCGGACCACCAGCTCCGCAGCGGCGCCCTGAAGGGCGGTGTCGACGCCGCGCTCGAAGCGCCGGCTCGCCTCGCTGGGCAGCTTGTGGCGCCGCGCGGAGCGCGCGATGGTCACCGGGTCGAAGCGCGCGGCCTCGACGAGGACGTCGCGGGTGCTGGCGGTCACCTCGGTGGCGCGGCCCCCCATGACACCAGCGAGCCCCACGGCGCGCTCCCCGTCAGGCCCGTCGGCGATCAGCAGGTCCTCGGGGTGCAGGGCGCGGTCGGCGCCGTCGAGGGTGACCAGGCGCTCGCCCGGCCGGGCGCGGCGGACCACGAGCGGGCCGTCGACGGTGGCCAGGTCGTACGCGTGCAGCGGCTGCCCCAGCTCGAGCATCACGTGGTTGGTCACGTCGACGGCCAGGGAGATCGGGCGCATCCCGGCCTGCTGCAGGCGGCGCTGCAGCCACCACGGCGACGGCGCGCTCGCGTCGACGCCGCGCACGACCCGCGTGACGAACCGCGTGCAGCCGGGCTGCCCGTGGATGGGGGCGTCGTCGCGGAGGTCGACCCCGTGACCCGCGGCGCCGGCAGCGCCGGCAGCGGGGACCTCGACGTCGGCGGGGTCCCGGAAGGCGGTGGCCACGTCGAGCCCCGCGCCGTGGACGTACTCGCGCGCCAGGCCCCGGACGCTGAAGCAGTAGCCGCGGTCCGGCGTGACGTTGACCTCGACGACCTCCTCAGCGACGCCGAGCAGCGCCAGCGCGTCCTGCCCGGGCGCCAGCCCACCAGCGGCGGAGGCGCCCAGGAGCCGCTCCAGCACGATGATCCCGGCGTGGTCGTCGCCGAGGCCCAGCTCGCGCGCCGAGCACAGCATCCCGTCGGAGACGTGGCCGTAGGTGCGGCGCGCGGCGATCGGGAACGGGCCGGGCAGCACCGCGCCGGGCAGGGCGACGACGACGAGGTCGCCGGGGCCGAAGTTCGCCGCGCCGCAGACGATGCCCCGCGGCTCACCCCCTGCAGCGGAGTCGCCCGCACCACCCGCGCCGTGCATCGTCCCCACGTCGACGGAGCACCAGCGGATCGTCTTGCCGTTCTTCTGCGGCTCCGGGTCTGCCGTGAGCACGCGGCCGACGACGACGGGCCCGGTGACGTCGCCCCCGTGCAGGCCCTCCTCCTCCAGGCCGACGCGCACCAGGGCCGCGGCGACCTGCTCCCCGGTGGCGTCGGCGGGGACGTCGGCCCAGGCGCGGAGCCAGCTGATCGGGGCGCGCATCAGAGCGCCGTCCCGAGGCCGGCGCCGAAGGCGAGCGAGAAGCGGACGTCGCCCTCGACCATGTCGCGCATGTCAGCCACCCCGTTGCGGATCTGGAGGATGCGCTCGATGCCCATCCCGAAGGCGAACCCCGTGTACCGGTCGGCGTCGACGCCGCAGGCGCGCAGCACGTTCGGGTTGACCATCCCGCATCCCCCCAGCTCCAGCCAGCCGCTGCCGGAGCCGTCGGGACGCTCGAACCACACGTCGAGCTCCGCCGACGGCTCGGTGAACGGGAAGAAGGACGGGCGCAGCCGGGTGCGGGCGCTGGGGCCCAGCAGCTCCGTCGCCAGGCGGTCGAGCGTGCCGCGCAGGTGCGCCATCGTCAGGCCCTCGTCGACGGCCAGGCCCTCGACCTGGTTGAAGACCGGGGTGTGCGTGGCGTCGAGCTCGTCCGTGCGGAAGGTGCGCCCCGGGCAGACGACGTAGAGCGGCGCCCCCCGCTCCAGCAGGGAGCGCGCCTGCACCGGGGAGGTGTGCGTGCGCAGCACCAGGCCCGCCGACGGCGGGTCGACGAAGAAGGTGTCCTGCATCTGGCGCGCCGGGTGGTCGACCCCGAAGTTCAGCGCGTCGAAGTTGAACCACTCGGCCTCGACCTCGGGGCCCTCGGCGACCTCGTAGCCCATGGCGACGAAGACGTCCTCCACGCGCTCGGCCACCAGCGCCAGCGGGTGCCGCGCGCCCCGCGGGGCCCGGACCGCGGGGAGCGTGAGGTCGACCGCCTCCTCCACGAGCACCCGCGCGTCGCGCTCGGCCTCCAGCACCACCGCCCGGGCGTCCAGCGCGGCGCGGACGCGGCCGCGGGCGCCGCCGACGCGCTTGCCGACGGCGGCCCGCTCGCTCGGGGGCACCCCCGCGATGGCGCGGTTGGCCAGGGCCAGGGGGCTGCGGTCACCGCCGTGGGCGAGGCGCGCGGCCTTCAGCTCCTCCAGGGAGGAGGCGGCGGCCACAGCCGCCAGCGCGTCGTCGACGGCGCTGGCGACGGCCGCCTCGTCGAGGGGGTCGGTCGGGTCGGGCACCGCGCCAGCCTGCCAGAGGTCGCCGACGGCCCGTCCGGCCGCTGCGGGCCGACCGCCGGGCGGCGGGGCCGCTCAGGCGCGCTGGTGCCGGTCGGAGGTCGAGCGGCGGTCCAGCGACGCCGTCGCCGGGAGATGGAGGAACTCCGGGACGGCCGCGGGCAGCGTGAACCGGAAGCGCGCGCCGCCGGCCGGGGAGGCGCCCACGGTGATGCGGCCCCCGTGGGCGTCGACGAGGCCGCGCACCACGTACAGCCCCAGGCCGGTCCCCCCGCGGCGGGACCCGCGCCAGAACTTCGTGAAGACCACGCCGAGGTGCTCCGGGGGGATGCCCTCGCCGGAGTCGTCGACGACGACGGCGACGCCGTCGCCGTCCGGGTCGGGCGACACCGCGACGTCGATCAGCCCGCCGCCGTGGCGCACGGCGTTGCCGACGAGGTTGCTCATCACCTGCTCGAGGCGGTCGGGGTCGGCCCAGACCTCCGGGAGCGGGGAGGCGATCGCCACCCGGAACCGCTCCGGGGGCTGTCCGGTGGCGACCATCCGGTCGACCTGGCCGCGCACCAGCGCGGTGAGGTCGACCACCTGCCGCTTGACCTCCAGGCGCCCCGCGTCCATCCGGGAGATGTCGAGCAGCTCGGCGATGAGGCGGGTCACGCGGTCGGCGTCGGCCTCGACGGTCTCCAGCATCAGGCGCTTCTGGGCGTCCGTGAGCCGCTCCCAGCGGCGCAGGATCGTGGAGGTGAAGCCCTTGACCGAGGTCAGCGGGGAGCGCAGCTCGTGCGCCACGGTGGAGATCAGGCCCGCGTGGTCGTTCTCCAGGCGCCGGCGCGCCTCAGTGTCGCGCAGCTGCAGCACCACCCGCTCGACCGGGGCGCTGCGGCCGCTGCGGACGTAGCGCGCGGTGACGAGGACCTCGTGGTCCCCCGGGAGCACCAGCAGGCGCTCCTTGTGGCCGGTGCGCGTCGCCAGGCCGCGGAACGGGTCGGTGCACGCCCACCAGTCCCGGCCGGTGGTGTCCTGCAGGGGCAGGGCGGTGCGCACGTCCCGGCCCACCAGCGCCGAGCGCCGCAGACCGGTGCAGCGCTCCGCGCTGGTGTTGACGACCTCGACCCGCGCGTCACCGCCGACGACGATGACGCCGTCCGGCAGGTCCTCCAGCAGGCCCCCAGTGGCGTCCACGGCGCCGACCGTACCGTGCGGGAGCCCCCGCTGGTCACCTCCCGTGACTGTCCGCAGTCACCCGCGGGGTCAGCGGGCGCGCAGCTCGAACCAGACCACCTTGCCGATGTGGTCGTCGCGCACGCCCCAGCGGCTGGTCAGCAGGTCGACGATGAACAGGCCCCGACCGTCGAGGGCCCCGTCGTCGGCCGGCTGCAGGTGCGGGTGGCGGGAGTTGTCGTCGCCCACCTCTATCCGCAGCAGGCCCGGGGAGGCGCCGATGCTGAGCCGGATGTCGGAGCGGCCGTGGACGATCGCGTTGGTGACCAGCTCGCTGGTGCACAGCAGCGCGCTGTCGCAGGTGTCGGCCGGGAGGCCGGCGGCGCCGCACGCGTCGGCCACCAGGCGCCGGGCGAGGCCGGCGGCCTCCGGGCCGCACGACAGCACCGTCTCGGTCACCGCCACGCCCGCCCCCCGGGGTGCGTCGACGGGCCGGTCACGGATCCAGTGTGGACGACGCCGCCCGCGCCGTCGCCGAGGGTGCTCGGCGTGGCGCCGCCGGAGGCGCGGGAGCGGCGCTGGGCGCGGGCGCTGGCGTACAGGCAGACCGCGGCGGCGGTGGCGAGGTTGAGGCTCTCGGCGCGCCCGTGCAGCGGCACCCGGACGGCGAGGTCGGCCAGGGACCGCTCGGAGGGGTCCAGGCCGCTGGCCTCGTTGCCGAACAGCCACGCCGTCGGTCCGGCCAGCGGTCCGCGGCCGTCGTCGGCGTCGTCGAGGAGGTCGTCGAGGTCGGTGCTGCCGCGGCCGGGCACGCCGTCGGTGGCCACCACCGACAGGCCCGCGGCGCGCAGCGCGGCCACCGCCTCGGCGAGGTCGGCGCCCTGGACGACGGGCAGGTGGAACAGGCTGCCTGCGGTGGAGCGGACGACCTTGGGGTTGTGCGCGTCGACGCTGCCGCGGGTCAGGACGACGGCACCGGCACCGGCGGCGTCGGCGGCGCGCACGACGGTGCCGGCGTTGCCCGGGTCCTGCACGCGGGCGAGCACCGCGACCAGCGACGGTGGCCCGGCCGGCCCGGCGAGGGCCTGGGCGAGGGTGGGCCGGGCGCTCTCGCAGACGGCCACCACGCCCTGCGGGGTGCGCGTGCCCGACAGCGCTCGGAGGACCTCGTCGGTGCAGGTCAGCAGGTCGGCCCCGGCGCCGTGGGCGCCGGGGCCGAGCTCGGGGTGCCGCACGAGGGCGGCGGGGGTCGCGATGACCGTGCGGACGCGGCCCGCGAACGCACCGGGAGTGCCGGTGAGGGCCTCGCGGACGGCCTGGGGGCCCTCCGCGAGGAAGGCCCCCGCGCGCTCGCGGCCGCCGGGGGTCGCGAGGCGGGCCGTCGAGCGGACGCGGTCGGCGCGGGGGTTGGCGAGGTCGACCTCAGCGGTCCTCCCCGTTCCCCCCGCGCCGTGGTCCACCCGTGCTCCGCGTCTGAGTGCCGGTCGGCAGCGCCGTCAGCGGGCGCTCAGGCCGCCGTCTCGGCGGACGCCGTGACGGGCAGCGCCGCGCGAGCGGTGGTGACGAGCACGGTGAACGCCGCGGCGTCACTGACCGCCAGCTCAGCGAGCATGCGGCGGTCGACCTCGACACCCGCGGCCTTGAGGCCCTGGATGAAGCGGTTGTAGGTCATGCCGTTCTCGCGGACCGCGGCGTTGATGCGCTGGATCCACAGGCGGCGGAAGTCGCCCTTGCGGGCGCGCCGGTCGCGGTAGGCGTAGACGAGGGAGTGGGTGACCTGCTCCTTCGCCTTGCGGTACAGCCTCGAGCGCTGGCCGCGGTAGCCGCTGGCGCGCTCGAGGGTGGTGCGGCGCTTCTTCTGGGCGTTGACAGCCCGCTTGACGCGTGCCACGGGAGCTCCTGGGGTCTTCTAGTGGTCGGTGGGGAGGTGGTCGCGGAGCCGGGGGCTCAGAGACCGAGGAGGCGCTTGGCCCGCCCGGTGTCCGCCGGCGACAGCTGCGCGTCGACGGCGAGGCTGCGCTTGCGACGGCTGGACTTGACCTCCAGCAGGTGGCGCAGGTTGGTGCGCTCACGCATGAGCTTGCCGCTCCCGGTGACCTTGAACCGCTTCTTGGCCCCGCTGTGGGTCTTCATCTTCGGCACGGTCGCCGTCCTCCTCGTTGCGGTGCAGGCGTCCGCCTGCGCCGAGTCCAGTGGTGGTGCGCCGCCCGGGGGGTGGACCCCCCGGGCGGGTGCTGCTGCTCCGCCGTCCTCAGCCCTGCGAGGGTGCTGAGGGACGGGCGGGGCGGGGAGCCGGCCGCGGAGCGGACGGCGTAGGACGAGGCCCCGGCGTGGCCCCCGGCTGCCCGGTGGGGCGGGCCGGCGACTGCGGGGACGGGTCTGCCGCGGCGTCCTGCGCCGTCCCGGCGCCGGCGGGCGCCGGGCTCGGGGACGCGCTGGGAGCCGGGCTCGGCACGGGGTTGCGGACGCCACCCGGGGTCGCGGACCCCGGGGCGACGGCCGGACGCGGCGCGGGCCGCATCGGACGCGCCGGGACGGAGGACACGGACGGCCCCGCGGTGCGGGTGGGCGCCGGGCGGTCGGGGCGGTCCGGCCGGTCCGGGCGCTCGAACCGCTCGGGGCGGTCCGGGCGGTCGGGACGCTCGAACCGCTCGGGCGGCCGGGCGTCCGGGCGCTCGAAGCGGTCGCCGGGGCGCGAGGGGCCGCCCGGGCGCGACGGGCGGGAGAAGCCCTCGCGACCGGGACCGGCCGCCGCGGCCGCCGCCGGCGCCGCCGACGGGGCGCGGCGGATGAAGATCGGCTCGTCGTCGGTGGCCGCGACGAGCGGCGACACCTGGGGCGCCTCGGGCGGAGCGGCCTGCTCCTTCTGCTCCTGCTCGGTGCGGTCCTTCTCGCTGCGCTCGGTGCGCGCGGTCCGGTCGGCGTCGCGGCGCTCGCGCTGCTCGACCTTCTGCTCGGCCTTGACGTCGGCCTTGCGACGGCTCGGGCCGATGACCATGACCATGTTGCGGCCGTCCTGCTGCGGGCTCGACTCGATGGCTCCGAGCTCGGCGACGTCGCCGGCGAAGCGCTGGAGGAGGCGCAGGCCCATCTCCGGGCGCGACTGCTCGCGACCGCGGAACATGATCATGACCTTGACCTTGTCGCCGCCCTCGAGGAACTTCGCGGCGAAGCTCTTCTTGGTCTCGTAGTCGTGCGGGTCGATCTTCAGACGCAGGCGCACGGTCTTGAGGACGGTGTTGGTCTGGTTCTTGCGGGCCTCGCGGTCCTTGATCGCGGACTCGTACTTGAACTTGCCGAAGTCCATGAGCTTGCAGACGGGCGGCTTCGCCTGGGGCGCGACCTCGACCAGGTCGAGGTCAGCCTCCTGGGCGAGGCGGAGCGCGTCCTCGACGCGCACGATCCCGACCTGCTCACCGTTCGGGCCGACCAGCCGCACCTCGGGGACGCGGATGCGGTCGTTGATGCGCGGTTCGCTGATGTGCCTTGCTCCTTCGCGACGTGCTGGGAACCGCCGTCGCGGGAGGGTCTCCCCCGGCGGACGCGTCGCGAGGGCCTGACCCGGCTCGCACGTCGATGCCGACGTCCGAGGACCGCACCGCCCGGAGGCGGTGCGGGGGACCGGGGAACCCGGCGGCCCGTGAGGGCCGCAGCGGGTGGGAGGTGGCCTCCGCTTGGCGTTCCGGACCCCGTCTCGACACCGGTCCGAGAGGGTGCTCGGACAGGTGCGGGCGCGGGGTCGCGGTCGGTCAGTCGCCTAATGTACCAGCGTGAGCGACCCCCAGCCCATCCCCGCCGCCTCCGTGGAGGACCAGGCCGCGCGGGACATCGCCGACGTCGCCGCCGTGGAGGTCGTCACGACCGCCGCGGTGCACCTCATGAGCGCGGCGGCGGTGAAGTGCGGCCTGGCCGAGGACGCCGAGGAGGCCGGCCACCTCGACCTCGGCGAGGCGCGGGTGCTCATCACCGCGCTGGCCGGGCTCGTCACCGCTGCGGCGCCCGAGGTGGGGAACCAGCACGCCCGGGCCCTGCGCGACGGGCTGCGCACGCTGCAGCTCGCCTTCCGCGAGGCCTCCCCGTTCCCCGACGCCCCGGGCCAGGGGCCCGGCGAGAAGTGGACCGGCCCGGTCAGCTGAGCGTCAGCGGGTCCTCCGGCCAGGCGTGCTTGGGGTAGCGCCCGCGCAGCTGGGCGCGCACGTCCCGGTAGGAGCCGCGCCAGAAGCTCGCGAGGTCGGCGGTGACCGCGACCGGCCGACCGGCCGGTGAGAGCAGGTGGACGACGACGGCGACGCGCCCGTCCAGCACCCGCGGGGCGCCGGCCCACCCCAGCACCTGCTGCAGGCGGACCGCGAGGACCGGGGCCGAGGGGTCGGACCAGTCCAGCCGCGCGCTGGCACCGCCCCGTCCGCCTGAGGCCCCGCCGCCCGCGCCGCCACCCCCGCCGGCACCCGCGGGCAGGGCCACCCGATCGGGAGCGAGCTCGTCGAGGCGTCCGGCCTGCGGCCACGGCAGGAGCCGGCGCAGGGCGCCGGTGGTGTCCGTGCGGGCCAGGTCCGCGCGGCGCCGGGCGCGGGACAGCTCCGGGCCCAGCCACTCCGGGGCGCGCGCGAGCAGGGCGGCGTCGTCGACGGCGGGCCACGGCTCCCCCAGCGCGGCGCGGCAGGCGGCGAGGCGCTCGCGCAGCCGCACCGCGCCGTCGGGCCAGGGCAGCAGCGCCAGGCCCGCCTCGGCCAGGCCGCGGGCCAGAGCGGCGGCGACCCGCTCCGGAGACGGGTGGGTGAGCGGGCGGCTCGACAGCTCCAGGGCGCCGAGGCGCTCCACGCGGCGGGCGACGACGTCGCCGGTGGCCCCGCCCTCCCAGGAGACCTCCTCGGCCGTCGTCAGCAGCTGCGGTGCGGCGGCGCGGGCGCCGTCCTCGTCCAGGGCCGCTGCGGCGCGGACGCGGGCGTCGGGGTCGCTGCCGGAGCGGTCGGCGACAGCGACCGCCAGCCAGGCGGCTCCCCGCAGCGCCGAGCCGGGGGCCAGGCGGACCGCGGTGCCGCTCGCCGTCAGGTAGGTGTCCCCGCCGGCGCGGGCACGGGCGAGCCGCTGGGGGTGGGCCAGCGCCACGACGAGGGCCGCCGCGGGCTCATCGGCGAGCGATCGCCCGCCCGACCCGCCGGCGCCCGACCCGCCGGCGCCCGAGCGGGCGGCGCCGGGCCGCAGGTCGGCAGGGACGTCGTGCAGCGCCGCGGTGAGCCGGCGGACCTCGGCGCCCCAGCGGGCGCTGCGCCCGGCGTCGTCGCCGCGGCGCAGCGCCCGCCAGGTGGCCAGCAGGTCGTCCGAGCCACCCCCCGGGCCACCGGCCAGGCCGTCCTCGGACAGCAGCGCGACCACCTCCGCGGCGCGCCGCTCCCCCACCGCGGCAGCGCCGTCGAGCAGGGCGCGGCCCCACCGGGGCTCCAGGCCGAGGGCGGCCACCGCGCGGCCGCGGGCGGTCGGGCGGGCGGTGGCGCCGTCCTCGGAGTCCAGGAGCCCGAGGCCGTGCAGCACGCCCAGCGCCGCGCCCAGGGCCCCCGCGGGGAGCGGGTCGAGCAGGGGCAGCCCGACGCCGTCGGCGCGCGACCAGGCGGCCAGCGCCAGCACGGCTCCGGTGAGGTCGGCGGTGGCCACCTCGGGGGTCGGCTGCGCGGCGAGGCGCTCGTGCTCCAGCGCGCTCCAGCAGCGGTAGACCGCCCCGGGGCCCTCGCGGGCGGCGCGGCCGGCGCGCTGCTCAGCAGCGGACCGCGAGACCCGGACCGTGGCCAGGCCGCCGAGGCCGCGGGCGTGGTCGGTGCGCGGCACCCGCGCGAGCCCGGCGTCGACGACGGTGCGCACGCCCGGGACGGTCAGGCTCGACTCGGCGACGGCCGTGGCGACGACCACGCGGCGGTCGCCGCCGGCGGGCCGGGGCTGCAGCGCGGCGTCCTGCTCGGCGCTGCTCTGGCGCCCCGACAGGGTCAGCACGTCGGTGCCGGGGACGCCCGAGAGCCGGGACCGGACCCCGCCGACCTCCGCGGCGCCGGGGACGAAGACGAGGACGTCGCCGTCGCGCTCGACCAGGGCCCGTCGGACGACGCCAGCCACGTGGTCGAGCAGCGCGGGGTCGGTCCGCACGCCGTCGGGGGGCCTCACGGGGCGGGTCGGCGGCGCCCAGACGACCTCGAGCGGGTGCACCGGGGCGGTGGCGGTGACGACGGGCGCCGGTCCCTCCTCGCCGCCGAGGACCGCGGCGAGGCGCGCGGTGTCCGGGGTCGCGGACGCGGCGAGGACCCGCAGGTCGGGGCGCAGGGCCGCGCGGGCGTCCAGGAGGAGGGCGAGGGCGAGGTCGGCGTCGAGGTGGCGCTCGTGGACCTCGTCGAGGACGACGACGGCGACGCCCGGCAGCTCCGGGTCGTGCTGCAGCCGGCGCAGGAGGAGCCCGGTGGTGACGACCTCCACGCGCGTGGCGGCGCTGGTGCGGCGCTCGCCGCGCACGCTCCAGCCGACGCGCTGCCCGACCGGCTCGCCCAGGATGCGAGGCCATCCGGCGCGCCGCAGCCCGGACCGCCACCCGGCGGGGCTCGGCGACGACGACGCGCCCGGTGCGGTCGCCGCCGGCGGCGACCGCACCGGCCAGGGCCAGCGGGACCAGCGTCGTCTTGCCGGTGCCCGGGGGGCGACCAGCGAGCGGCGCCGCGGTCCGCGAGCGCGGCGGCGAGTGGTCGAGCCGCGCGGACCGGCAGGTCGGTGCCGGCCGGCGGAGCGGCGCGGCACGCCGCCGCCCCCGGAGGGCTCGGCGCACGAAGTGCCTACGCGAGCCCACCCGGGAGGGCACTCGGCGCACGAAGGGCCCAGGCACCGCCCGGAAGGGCACTCGGCGGGCGAAGTGCCCTCCCGCCGGGCTCAGCCGAGGAGGACCTCGCGGGCGGCGGCGCGGGCCGCTGCCGGGTCGGCGGCGGCCACGGCGGCCCGGGCGGCCTCCTGGCAGGACGCGAGGTCGACCGAGGCCAGGCGCGCCCCGACCGCGGAGACGGCGGTCGCCGCGCACGACAGCGAGGTGATGCCCATCCCGACCAGGACGCAGCCGAGCAGCGGGTCAGCAGCGGCCTCCCCGCAGACGCCGACCGGCTTGCCTGCGGCGGCGCCCGCGGCGGCGGTAGTGCCACGAGCTGCAGCAGCGCCGGCTGCCAGGGGTCGGTGAGGTGGGCCAGGTCGGCCGAGAGCCGGTCGGCGGCGAGGGTGTACTGGGAGAGGTCGTTCGTGCCGATGGAGAGGAAGTCGACCTCGCGCAGGATGCGGTCGGCGTGCAGCGCCGCCGCGGGGACCTCGATCATCACGCCGGGCGTGAGTCCGCGCTCGCGCACCTGCGCGGCGAAGCCGGCGGCCTCGGCCTGCGTGGCGACCATGGGCGCCATCACCCACGGCGACGTCCCGGTCTGCTCCGCGGCCAGCGCCACCGCGTCGAGCTGGCGCTCGAGGATGCCGGGCTGGGCCCAGGCGATGCGCAGCCCGCGGACGCCGAGGGCCGGGTTCGGCTCGTCGGGAGCGGTGGCGAACTTCAGGGGCTTGTCCGAGCCCGCGTCGAGGGTGCGCAGGACGACCTTGGAGCCCTCGCCCCGTTCGGCGAAGGCGGCGAAGACCTCGCCGTAGATCTGCGCCTGCTCGGCCACGGTCGGCTCGGTCTCGGCGTCGAGGAAGCACAGCTCGGTGCGGAACAGCCCGACGCCGGCGGCCCCCGTGGCCGCCGCCTTGCGGGCACCGGCCCCGTCCTGGACGTTGGCGAGCACGTCGACGGAGCGGCCGTCGGAGGTGGCGGCCGGGCCGCGCCAGGCGTCGACGGCGGCGCGCTCGCGCCGGGCGGCGGCGACGCGCTCGGCGGCGTGGCCGCGCTCGGGCTCCAGGGCGACCTCGCCGGCGCTGCCGTCGACGAGGACGTAGGCGCCCGTCGCGACGCCGTCGAGCCCGGGGACGGCCACCACGCAGGGGATGCCGAGCTGACGGGCGATGATCGCGGTGTGGCTCGTGGGCCCGCCGCGCTCGGTGGCGATGGCGACGACGCGCTCGGGCTCCAGGCCCGCGGTGTCGGCGGGGGCGAGGTCGTCGGCGAGGAGCACCGAGGGCACGTCGGGCGGGGGACGCCGGGCTCGGCCTGGCCGGTCAGCTCCGCCACGATGCGGTCGCGCAGGTCGGCGAGGTCGGTCACGCGCTCGGCCATGAGGCCGCCCAGGGAGGTGAACAGGGCGCTGAACTGCTCGGCGGCACCCACGACGGCCTGCTCGGCCGGCGCTCCGGCCTTGACGCGCTTGGCGACGGCGGCGAGCAGCCCGCGGTCACGGGCCAGGCCCGCAGTGGCCTGCAGCACCTCGGCGGCGACGCCGGACGCGTGCGGCGGAGCGGCTGTCGAGGCGGCCGGCCACGACGCCGGCGGCGGTCTGGAAGCGCTCCAGCTCACCGGCCCGGTCGGCCTCGGCGACGGTGTCGGCGTCCGTGACCTCCGGCAGCCGGGGGCGCTCGGCGGGCCGGACGACGGGCCCGGCGCCCACTCCGGGCACCACGGGGATGCCGAGGAGGACGCGACCGGTCTCGACGACCACCTCGGGGGAGGCCTCGGGACGGGTGGTGCTGGCGACGCTGCTCATGGGTACCACTCCTGCACTGGAGCTCGAGGGTCCGACGATGGACCGGTGGGTCAAGGCCCAGCCTGCACCGGAACCACCCCTTGACACAACAACACGAACGGGCGTAGAACCACACACCACAACAGTTCTTCCCACACAGACCCACATCCGCGGTCTGGCACCCAGAAGACATCCGGGGCATCGCAGCCCCCAGCACGAGGGAGTGCGCAGGTGTACGCGACGGAGCGTCACGAGGTCATCGCCGGGCTGGTCCGCCAGCACGGTCGCATCGCCGTCACCGACGTGGCGGCCCAGTTCGGCGTCACCACCGAGACCGTCCGGCGCGACCTCGCCGCCCTCGAGCGCGCCGGGCTGCTGCGCCGCGTCCACGGCGGGGCGGTGCCCACCAGCGCCCTCACCGTCGTGGAGCGCGCCCTCGCCGAGCGCGACGCCGAGCGCTCCGACGTCAAGGACCGCATCGCCCGCGCCGCGCTCGACCTCGTCCCCGGCGGCGGCAGCATCGCTCTGGACGCCGGCACCACCACGGTGCGCCTGGCGCGGCTGCTGCCGGTCGACTCCCCCCTGCTCGTGGTCACCAGCGCCGTCCCCGTGGCGGCGCTGCTGGCCGGGGCGGGCCTGATCGACCTGCACCTGGTGGGCGGGCGGGTGCGCGGCACCACGCACGCCGCCGTCGGGTCGGAGGCGCTGGAGGCCGTGGGGGCCCTGCGGGTCGACACCGCCTTCGTCGGCGCCAACGGCATCTCCGTGGAGCACGGGCTCACCACGCCCGACCACGACGAGGCGGCGCTCAAGCGGGCCCTGGTGGCCGCGGGGCGGCGCGTCGTCGTCCTCGCCGACGCCTCCAAGCTCGGGCAGGAGCACCTGGTCCGCTTCGCCCGGCTCGACCAGGTCGACGTCCTGGTCACCGACGCCAGCGCCGCCCGGCGCGACGTGAAGTCCCTCGAGGCCCGTGGAGTGGAGGTGGTGGTGGCGTGATCGTCACCCTGACCGCGAACCCCAGCCTGGACCGGCTGGTCCCCCTGAGCGGTGCCCTGGAGCGCGGCGCCGTGCTGCGCTCCGGCGCCGCCACCGACGAGCCGGGCGGCAAGGGCGTCAACGTGGCCCGCGTGGTCAGCGCCGGCGGCCGCACCGCCGTCGCCGTCCTGCCCGGCAACCCCGACGACCCGCTGCTGCTCGCCCTGCGCGAGCTGCGCCTGGTGCACCGCCCCGTGCCGGTGCCCGGGCTGGCGCGCGTCAACCTCACCCTCACCGAGCCCGACGGGACCACGACGAAGGTCAACGCCCCGGGTGCCCCGCTCGACGCCGCGGCCCGCGGCGCGCTGGCGGAGGCGCTCCTGCGCGAGGCCGCCGGGGCCCGGTGGGCGGTGCTCTCGGGCTCCCTGCCGCCGGGGGTGCCGACCACCTGGTACGGCGAGCTCGTCGCGTCGCTGCGGGGCGCGCGGGCGCGGGTCGCCGTCGACACCTCCGGTGCCGCGCTGCTCGCCACCGCCGGACCCGGCGCTCCGGACACCGGCCTGCCGGACCTGCTCAAGCCGAACGCCGAGGAGCTCGCGGAGCTCACCGGGGTCGACGCCGCGGCCGCGTCGGCGGCGGGCGCAGCCCTGGAGGCCGACCCCGTCGCAGCGGCGAAGGCCGCCGGGGAGCTCGTCGAGCGGGGGGTGGCCGAGGTGCTCGTGACCCTCGGCGGCCGCGGCGCCCTCCTGGTGACCGCCGACGGCGCCTGGCACGCGGTGAGCGAGCCGGTGGTGCCGGTCAGCACGGTCGGCGCCGGAGACTCCACGCTGGCCGGCTACCTGCTCGCCGAGCTCGACGGCGCCGACGAGGCGGAGCGGCTCGCCGTCGCCGTAGCCCACGGCACCGCCGCGGTCCAGCTGCCCGGCTCCTCCCTGCCGGAGCCGCAGCACCTGCGCCGCGACCTCGTGACCTCCCGGCGCCTCTAGCTCCTGCCGATCCCCCTCATCTCCCCCAGTTCCCGCGCCAGACCGCCGACGTCGTCGGCCAGACCAGGAGGACCCCCATGTCCACGGACACCGCAGGACGGACCGGGCTCATCACGCCCGACCTCGTCCGCCTCGACGCCGACCTCGGCGCGCGCAAGGAGGACGTCATCGCCTCCCTCGCCGCGCTCGTCGCCGGCACCGGCCGCGCCACCAGCGCCGACGGCCTGCAGCGCGACGCGATGGCCCGCGAGGCCCAGTCAGCGACCGGGCTGCCCGGCGGCATCGCGATCCCCCACTGCCGCTCCGAGGCGGTGACCACGGCGACGCTCGCGTTCGCCCGCCTCTCCCCCAAGGTCGACTTCGGGGCCCCCGACGGCGGCGCCGACCTCGCCTTCCTCATCGCAGCACCCGCCTCCGGCGGCCAGGAGCACCTCAAGCTGCTCACCGCCCTGGCCCGCGCGCTGGTCAAGCCCGCCTTCACCGCAGCGCTGCGCGGCGCGAAGAGCGACCAGGAGGTCGTCGACCTCGTCACCGAGGTCGTCACCCCCAAGCCCGCGCCGGCGAAGGACGCGACGTCGCCGTCCCTCGCCTCGGCGACCGCTCCCGCCGCTGCCGGCGCCGCCTCGGCGTCCAGCGCCGCGGTGTCGTCCGGCCGCGTCATCGTGGCGGTCACCGCCTGCCCGACCGGCATCGCGCACACCTACATGGCCGCCGACTCCCTCGTCGCCGCCGGCGAGCGCGCCGGCGTCACGGTCAAGGTCGAGACCCAGGGCTCCGGGGCGACGACGCCGCTGCCCGCCTCCCTCATCGGGAGCGCCTCCGCCGTCATCTTCTCCACCGACGTCGGCGTCAAGGGCCGCGAGCGCTTCGCCGGCCTGCCGGTGATCGCCTCCGGGGTCAAGCGCGCCATCAACGAGCCCGACGCGATGGTCGCCGAGGCGCTCGCCGCCGCTGAGGACCCGCAGGCGGCCCGCGTGGCCGGAGGCGGCGCGGGGGCGGCCGGCGCTGCTGCCTCGACCGGGACCGGCGACGTGCCGTTCTGGGTCAAGGTGCGCCAGGTGCTGCTCACCGGCGTGAGCTACATGATCCCGTTCGTCGCGGCCGGCGGTCTGCTCATCGCCCTCGGTTTCCTGCTCGCCGGGTACCGGGTGACGAACCTGCCCAGCGGGGCGGACAGCATCCTGCTGAACAACTCGCTGTGGAACCTGCCCGACGTCGCGGCGCTGAAGGCGAACGAGCCGCTGCTGGCGGTGCCGAACGGTCTGCGCGACAGCGCCCTGCTGGTCTACCTCGGCGCCGTGCTGTTCCAGATCGGCGGTCTCGCCTTCAGCTTCCTCGTGCCGGCGCTCGCGGGGTACATCGCGTTCGGCATCGCCGACCGCCCCGGCATCGCCCCCGGCTTCACCGCCGGTGCGGTGGCCGTCTTCTCCGGCGCGGGCTTCCTCGGCGGCCTCGTCGGCGGTGTGCTCGCGGGCCTCGTGGCCTACTGGATCGGGCGCCGCCAGGTGCCGAAGTGGCTGCGCGGCCTCATGCCTGTCATGATCATCCCGCTGGTCGCCTCGATCGTCGCCGGC
This sequence comes from uncultured Actinomycetota bacterium, assembly GCA_963781365.1. GTDB lineage: Bacteria > Actinomycetota > Actinomycetes > Actinomycetales > Quadrisphaeraceae > Quadrisphaera. The sequence continues at coordinate 28,556 of CAWAFR010000001.1, forward strand.
GGCCTGATGTTCCTCTTCCTCGGCCGGCCGCTGGCCGCCGCGACCACCGGCCTCGGCAACTGGCTGAGCGGTCTCTCCGGCAGCTCGGCGATCCTGCTCGGCGTCATCCTCGGCCTGATGATGTGCTTCGACCTCGGCGGGCCGGTCAACAAGGCCGCCTACTCCTTCGCGGCAGCCGGCCTGTCCGTGGACAACCCCGGCTCGCTGAAGGTGATGGCGGCCGTGATGGCCGCCGGCATGGTGCCGCCGCTCGCGATGGCCCTGGCCACCGCCGTCCGCCCGAAGCTCTTCTCCGCCGCGGAGCAGGAGAACGGCAAGGCGGCCTGGCTGCTGGGCGCCTCCTTCATCTCCGAGGGCGCGATCCCGTTCGCCGCCGCCGACCCGCTGCGCATCATCCCCGCGTCGATGGCTGGCGGTGCGGTCACCGGCGCGCTCGTGATGGCCTTCAACGTGCAGCTCCAGGCGCCCCACGGCGGGATCTTCGTGTTCTTCGCCATGAACAACTTCGTGTTGTTCACCCTGGCGCTGATCATCGGCTTCGTGGTCTCCGCAGCCCTCGTCATCCTGCTGAAGAGCACCGCCAAGCGCCCGGTCGCGGTCTGACCGCCGCTCTGGTCGACTCCCCCAACCCCCCGATCGAAGGAGAGCCCCCGTGCCCAGCACCACCGTGACCGTCGGATCCGCCGTCGGCCTGCACGCCCGCCCCGCCGCCGTCATCGCCCAGGCGGCGACGGAGACCGGCGCCGAGGTCACCCTCGCCGTCGCCGGCGAGGAGCCCGTCGACGCCGGGTCCGCCCTGCTGATCATGACGCTCGGCGCCGCCAAGGGCGACGAGGTGACCGTGGAGTCCGACGACGAGGCGGCGCTCAAGGTCGTGGCCGACCTGGTCGCCAAGGACCTCGACGCCTGACGCACCGACCCACCCGCGCAGGGCCCCCGCCGACGTCGGCGGGGGCTCTGCTGCGTCGGGGACCGTCGAGGCGGAGGGCGCCTCAGGCGCCGCGCTCGGCGAGCAGCACCAGGCGCTCCAGCCGGCGCTGCTGGCCGTACCCGGACAGCGGCGCGGCGAGGCGCTGCAGGAGCGGGCCCAGCGGGCCGTCGACCGTCGCCGTGAAGACGACGCGGCTGCCGGCGCCGAGCGGCTCGACGAGCTGGGCGTAGCGCAGCTCGTGCCCCAGCGCGCGGGTGCGCCAGCGCATCCCGCCGCCCGGCAGGACCTGGGTGACCTCCATCGTCGTCGCCGGGCCGAACCACGGGCGGACCCTCCCGCGCCAGCCCGCGTGCACCCGGCCCGAGGCGGGCTCGGTGCGCAGCACGTGCGGTGACCACAGGGGCCAGCTGCCGACGTCGACGAGCAGGTCGTGGACGGTGCCGGGCGCTGCGGGCGTCGTCCGCTCGCGGGTGATCGGTGGGGCGGGCCGCAGGAGCATCACGGCTGCACCGTGGCAGCGCCGGGGCACGACCACCACCGGACGCTCAGCGGCCCGATCCGCGCCGGACCTCGACCGTCGCCGGAGGCGGCGGCGGGGATCACCGCCGTCCGGCGCGTCCCGGGTGCCGGCGACGGGGGCGGCGAGCCCGTGACGTCCGCACCCAGGACCTGCAGCGGGACCTGCTGGCGCTGCTGAGCGCCGCCGAGCGCGAGGGCGCGGTGCTCGACCGGCTGCGCGCGACCCCGGCGTCCCTGGAGGACGTCTTCCACTCCGTCGTCCGCTCCAGCCCGACCACCACCCCGACCAGCACCGAGGGGGCCTCCCTGCTCCTGGTGTGGACCGCGGTGTGCGTCGGGCTGGCGCGCTGCACCTGGCGCTGGGAGCGCCTGGCCGAGCGGGGCCGTCCGGAGGCCGCCGCGGAAGCGCTGGCCGTGCGCGAGCTGGCGCAGTCGTCGCTGGCGGAGGTGCGCCGACCTGGCCACCGAGCTCGCCGGGGCCGCGCCCTGCTCACCTCCACCGGGGCCGCGTGCGAGCTGCGGGTGGACGACGCCGCGGCCGCAGCGCTGCCCTTCGCCGCCCAGGAGGCACTGGCGTGGGCGGTGCGCGAGGCGGTGACCAACGTGGTGCTGCACGCCAGCGCGCGGACGTGCTCGGTGTCGCTGGCGGTGGTCGACGGCGCCGCGGTGCTCGTGGTGCGCAACGACGGCGCCGACGTCGGCGTGTCCCTGCGCCCCGGTGCCGGGCTCACCGGGCTGCGCGGGCGGCTGGCGGACCGCGGCGGCGCGCTCGACGTGCGCCACGACGGGCCGCGGGTCGAGCTCGGCGCGACCGGCCCCGCCGACGACCACCGGCGGGCTCCCCTCCTCCCACCGCTGGAAGGGGCCTCCCGATGAGCGAGCTGGCCGCCGACGCGATCGCCGCTGGAGACTCCCCGCTCACCCCGCGCGAGGCCGACGTGCTCGAGCTCGCGGTGGGCGGCGCGAGCCCGGAGGAGATCGCCGTGCGGGCGTCCCTGTCGCTGGGGACGGTGCGCAACCACCTGTCGGCGGCGGTGGGAGGAGCTGGGGGTCACCAACCGGCACGAGGCCGTGGTGCGCGCCCAGGCCGCCGGCTGGATCTGACCCCGGACTCCGCGACGATCGAGGAACGACGATCGAGGAGTCGAGCGCCATGACCACGTGGAGTCCCTGGCCCGCCGACGGCCCCGGTGTCGTCGAGCTGCCCTCGGGACGTCGCGTGCGGGGCCGCTCGCTGCGCGCGGGCCTCGGTCCCGTGGCCGGGCAGCCGCCGCCCGACGTCGCCGTCCACGCCGTCTGGCAGCGCCCGTCACCGCAGCCGTGGCCGGTGCGGTGGGTCCGCTGGCCGGACTTCGGCCTTCCGCTCGTACCCTCCGACGCCCGCGCGGCCCTGCTCGCGGTCTGGGAGCGCGCCGCGACGGAGCGCGTGGAGGTCTGCTGCGGCGGTGGCCGCGGGCGCACGGGGACGATGCTCGCGGTGCTGGCCGTGATCGACGGCGTCCCCCCTGCCGACGCCGTCACGTGGGTGCGGGAGCACTACGACGGGCGTGCGGTCGAGACCCTCTGGCAGCGGCGATGGGTGCAGGGGCCCCCGACCCCGCGCGGGACTCAGGCGGTCGCACCGGCCGCGTGAGCCTGCTGGTGGATCACGCCGTGCTGGCACACCAGCCCGCCGGGCCAGGTCACCAGCACCGCGGTCCGCTGCCCGGGCGGGGTGACGACGACCGTCGTCGCCGTCGGCTCGCAGGCGGTGCCGGTCTCGCCACGAGCAGCAGCACCAGCGGGGTGGTGGCGATCGCGGCGACGGGGACGGTGAACAGGACGAGGCGCTCGGTCCCGGTGCGGTCGTCGGCTGTCGGCACGGAGGCGGTCTGGCCGGGTCCGGCTCAGTCGGCGAGCAGCTGGGCGCCCGTGCGCCGGCGGAGCCGCTCGGCGGCGCGCAGCGCACCGCCCCGCGTCGCCGCGTAGGTGGGCGCGCGCACCGCCCGTCCGCCCTGCGCGCGGTGCAGCACCGCCTCCCACCGGTGCAGCGCCGCCCCCGGCACGTGGCGGATCGTGACGACAGCGGTCGGCAGCTGCTGCGCGGCGACCTCCAGGGAGTCGACGCGCTCGGCGACGACGGGGTCCGCCGCCAGCAGGCGCGGGACCTCGGAGGTGACCCACGCGAGGGCCTCGGCGTCGAGCCCGGCGACGACGTCGAGCACGACGCGCAGCTCCGCGCCCCGGCCGGGCTCGCACCGCGCGCGGACCACCCCGGCGACCCCCAGCGCCGCAGCGGCGACGGCGGCGGCCACCGCGGGGTCGCGCGGCGACGGCGTCCACGGCTCCCCCTGCGCCAGCGCCCACAGCGCCGGCCGCGGCACGACGACGGACCCGGCCGGCCCCCGCACGCCGGGGTCGAGCACCAGCAGCTGCTGGCCCTCCTGCACGGCGCTGACCGCGGCGCGGCGCGCCTCGACGGGCACCGGTCGAGCCTTCGCGCTCCACGCGACCAGCGCGGCGACGGAGGTGAACACCGGCAGCGCGTCGCGCCCGTCGGGCGAGCGCAGCGTGGGGATCGCCATGTCGGCGCCGAGGTCGCCACCCGTCTGCGCGTCCGTGCCCGCGGAGATCGCGGTGACGGGCACGAACAGCCGCGCGCCGGGCAGGGCAGCGACGAGCGCGGCCACGTCGACGGGCTCACCAGTCCGCTCGGCATCGGCGAGCAGCGCGGCGACGGGCGCCGCGACGGCGCCGTCGTCACCGGTGAAGGGGCCGTCGGTGAGGGTGCGCCCGGACCACGGCGTGCCCGCGGAGTCGCCGTGCGCGTCGCCGTGGCGCCCCTCGCCGGTGCCCACGGTGGGGGTCAGGGACGGCCGGCGACGTCAAGCGCCTCCGGCAGCGTGAACGCCCCCGCGTACAGGGCCTTCCCGACGATGGCGCCCTCCACGCCGTCGCCCACCAGCGCGCGCAGCGCCTCCAGGTCGGCCAGCGACGAGACCCCGCCGGAGGCGATGACCGGCGCCGACGTCGTCGCGCACACCTGCGCGAGCAGCTCGGTGTTCGGGCCGCGGAGCGTGCCGTCCTTGGTGACGTCGGTGACCACGTAGCGCGAGCACCCGTCGCGGTCGAGGCGCTCGAGGACCTCCCAGAGGTCACCGCCCTCCTGCGTCCAGCCGCGGGCGGCGAGCGTCGTGCCGCGGACGTCGAGGCCGACGGCGATCCGGTCGCCGTGGCGGGCGATCGCGGACGCCGTCCACTCCGGGTCCTCCAGGGCCGCGGTGCCGAGGTTGACGCGGCGGCAACCGGTCGCGAGGGCGCGCTCGAGGGAGGCGTCGTCGCGGATGCCGCCGGACAGCTCGACGTCGACGTCCAGGGTCCCCACCACCGACGCCAGCAGCTCGGCGTTGGAGCCGCGGCCGAAGGCGGCGTCGAGGTCGACGAGGTGGACCCACTCCGCCCCGCCTTCCTGCCAGGCGAGCGCGGCGTCGAGCGGGGAGCCGTAGTGCGTCTCCGAACCGGCCTCGCCCTGGACCAGCCGGACGGCCTGGCCGTCGGCGACGTCGACGGCGGGCAGCAGCTGCAGCCTCGGGGCCAGGACCGGTGTCTCGCTCACGGGCTGCATCCTCCCAGGGCCGGAGCCGGCCGCTGGCCCGGCCGGGACGTCGGTCCGCGGAGGGGTCACCCGCGCCCGGGCCCGTCAGCCGGTGGCGGAGGCCGATGCGGACGGCGACGCCGCGGCGGGGCAGTGCGCCTGCGCCCAGGTGCCGAGACCCTCGTCGGCGGCGGCGATCTTCTGCCCGTACTGCTCCCCCACCGCGGTGATGCGCTGCTGGAACTCCTCGCTGGACGGGTCGACGCCCTGCACCGCGTCACCGAGCGCCGCCATCCCGTCGCGGAAGGTCCGGTAGTCGGCAGCCACCTCAGTCGGTGCCTGCACGGCGTCCAGGGCAGCGACCAGCTGCGGCACGAGCACGGGCAGCTGGTCCGGCCCGGCGCTCTGCAGCTGCTGGGACAGCGCGGTCAGCGGGCCGTTGCGGGCCTCGCAGAAGGCCGCGACGACCTGCGGGTCTGACGCCGCGGCCGTCGCCGGGTCGGAGGCGGAGGCAGACACCGAGGCGCCCGAGGACACCGTGGACGAGGCCGACGTCGCGTCGTCGGATTCGCCGGTGCAGGCGGTGAGCACGAGCGCGACGGTCAGGACGAGCGCGGCGGGTGCGGCGCGGCGGAGGAGCACTCCTCGACGCTAGCCCGGCTGCTCCCCTGGGCCCGGGCCACCCCGAGGAGGGGGCTGTGGCGCGTGGCCGTGCAGACCCGCACCCCCAGCCCGTACCTCACGACGATCCCGGAGGCCGGGCGCGGCGAGCGCATCGAGCACCACGTCACGGACGTCGTCGGCCGCTCCGGCACCGGCGTCGGCAGCGTGGGGCTCCCCACGCACAGGCGGGTCGACCGCGCGGTGGGGGCGGTCCTGGACCGCGTCGGCTCCGACGGCGACGGCGACGAGCGGTTCGCCGCGGACGCCGTGGCCTTCGCCACCGGCTACGCCGAGGTCGTGCACGACGACTTCCGCCTCTTCGTCGACGCCTTCCGCAACGGGGCCTTCCCGGCCTCTAGCCGCCTCCCTCAGAGCGCGCGGTGGACGGGGACGCCGTCGACCACCGTGAGCACCACGGGCGCCGCGGCGAGGTCGGCCGGCGGCGCTGCCAGGGGGTCGGTGCCCACGGCCGTGAGGTCGGCCGCAGCACCCACCCGGATGGCGCCGCGCCGAGCGTCGGCGGTGGCGAGCGCCGGGGCGCGGGTGTACCCGGCGAGGGCCTGCGCGGGACTCAGCGCCTGGTCGGGGCCGACGGGGGCGGCGCCGTCGTGCTCGACCGGCCGGCGCAGCTGCGCTGCGGCCATGATCGCGCGGGCGTCGTAGTGGGCGACGGGCCAGTCCGAGCCGAGCACCACCAGCGCTCCGGCGTCGAGGAGGTCCCGGACCCGCCAGCCGTGCCCGGCCCGCTCGGCGCCGAGGCGCACGGACCAGTTGTCGCTGCCGTCGGCCTCCACGAAGTGCGTGCAGTGGGTCGGCTGCATCGAGGCGGTCACCCCGGAGGCCGCGATCCGCCCGACGAGGTCGTCGGGCAGCGTCTCCAGGTGCTCCAGGCGGTGGGGAGCGCTCGGCGCGTCCGTGGCCGGAGCCAGCCCGGCGAGGACGTCGAGCACGAACCGGACCCCGCCGTCGCCGATGGCGTGGGTCACCGTCGGCACCCCCGCGCCGTGCAGGGACCCCACCACGGCTGCGTAGGCCCGCGGGTCGCGCCAGAACGAGCCGGTGCTCTCCCCGTTCGCGTCGGGGTGGTCCAGCCAGGCGGTGCCGCCGTCGATGGTCCCGTCGATCATGAGCTTGACCCCGGAGACCTCCCAGCGCCGGCCCGCGCGCCGCTGCCAGGCGAGGAGCTGCGCGACGTCGTCGTCGTCGACACCGGGCATGCAGAAGGGGGCGACGCGCAGGCGCAGGGGCAGGTCGCCGTCGTCCTCGACGCGCGCGAGCAGGTCGAGCGCGGCGGCGTCGCCGTCCATGACGTGCGCGCCGACCAGGCCCTGCGCTGCCATGTCGACGAGCAGCGCTCGGAGCCGGGCGCGGAGCTCGGCGTCGGGGGCGGGCGGGGCGAAGCGCTCGGCGAGCTCGACCGCATCCCACTCCAGCAGGAAGCCGGTGGGGCGGGCGGTGCCGTCGGCGGCGGTCTCGCAGACCACCTCCGCGGTGCTGGGGAAGCGCCGCGGCCCGTCGATGCCGGCAGCCTCCAGCAGCGCGGTGCTCGCGAGCGCGGAGTGGCAGTCGGCGAGGCGCAGGAACGCCCGCGCCCCGCCGAGGACGTCGTCGACGAGGTCGGCGCGCGGCACGCCGTCGGGGAACACGTCCGGCACCAGGCCCCAGCCCTGCACCCACCCGTCGCGGCTCTCGCGGGCGAGGCGGGCGAGGACGTCGCGCAGCTCGGCCAGGGTCCGCACGCCGGTGAGGTCGGCGCCCGCAGACATCGTCAGGCTCCCCACCGGGTGGGAGTGCCCGTCGACCCAGCCGGGGGTCAGGGCGGCGCCGCCGAGGGCGACCACCTCGGTGCGCGGCCCGCGCCAGCGCTGCGCCAGCTCGGGGCCGCCGACGTCGACGACGACACCGTCCGCCACCGCGACGGCGCTCGCGCGGGGCCGCGCGGGGTCGAGGGTGATGACGTCGGCGTCGACGAGGAGCAGGTCGGCGGCGCGGGGGGCGGTGAGCAGCGGCGCGGGGGCCGTCCCGGGAGCGGTCACGGCGGCATCCTCCCGCGGGACCGACCGGGCGGACCGACCGGTCGGACCGGCAGGATCGGGGGTGAGCCCGCGCCTGCTGTCCGCCGACGCCGCCGTCGAGCCGCTGCCCGTCCCGGTGCCCGCGGGGCAGGAGGTGCTGGCGGGCGCCCCGAGCGCCCGAGCCGCGGAGCTGGCGCCGGACGGGTCGGTCGGCGTCTGGGAGATGACCGCGGGCAGCGTCAGCGACGTCGAGGCCGACGAGGTGTTCGTGGTGGTCGCCGGACGCGGGACCGTCGCGTTCGAGGACGGTGAGGTGCTCGCCCTGGCCCCGGGTGCAGTGGTGCGGCTGCGGGAGGGCGAGCGGACCACCTGGACCGTGGAGCAGACCCTGCGGAAGGTCTACTGGGCGGTCTGAGACCGCCGGCCCCAGCCGGTCAGCGCTGGGTCAGCGCAGGGTCAGCGCAGGGTCAGCGCAGCGAGCCGACCCAGTTGCGCAGCAGCTGCGCCCCCGCGTCACCGGACTTCTCCGGGTGGAACTGCGTCGCCGAGAGCGGGCCGTTCTCGACGGCCGCCACGAAGCGCGCACCGTGCTCGGACCACGTCACCGCGGGGCTGCGGCGGCGCAGGGAGCCGTCCTCGCGGACGTCGTCGTCGAGCTCCCAGCGCTGCACCCCGTAGGAGTGGACGAAGTAGAACCGCTCGTCAGCCACCCCGTCGAAGAGCACCGACCCGGCGGGGGCCTCGACGGTGTTCCAGCCCATGTGCGGGACCACCGCGGCGGGCAGCCGCTCGACGCTGCCGGGCCACTCGCCCAGGCCCTCGCTGGTGGCTCCGTGCTCGACGCCGCGCGCGAACATCACCTGCATCCCCACGCAGATGCCGAGCACCGGGCGTCCCCCGGCGAGGCGGCGGTCGACCACCTCGTCGCCCCGGACCCCGCGCAGCGCCCGCGCGACGGTCTCGAAGGCCCCGACACCGGGGACGACCAGCCCGTCGGCCTCCTGGGCGGCGCGGCGGTCGGCGGTGAGCTCGACGTCGGCGCCGACGCGCTCCAGGGCCCGCACGGCGGAGCGGACGTTTCCGGAGCCGTGGTCGAGGACGACGACGCGCGGTCGCGGGAGAGCGGGCACGCATCCAGGCTAGGCGAGCGCGCCTGTGACCCACACCACGCGCTCCGGGACGGCGGGGGTGCTGCGACGCGGTTACCGTCCCGTGGGGCGCGGCTGACGCCGGGCCCCCACGACCCGCCACCGGGTCTCCGGTCGGTGCTCCTGCGCGAGAGAGGTCGTCCCATGACATCCGTGACACCCGTGCGCTCCCCCTACCCCCGCCGCGAGCCCCTCGACGCCACCGGCGCCCGCCCGACCGAGTGGAACTGGGCCCGCAACACCGTCGTGGCCCCCGCCGGCACCGTGGTCGCGCCCACCACCGAGGACGAGGTGCGCCGCGCGGTCGCCGCCCGCACCGGCCTCGTGAGCCTCTCGGGCAGCCGCATGTCGGCGGGCCGCGTGCTCCAGGTCTCCGAGCGGGACGACGTCCTGCTCGACCTGCGCGGGCTCCGCGGGCTCATCGCCCTCGGCGAGGAGACCGCGACCTTCGCCGGCGGCACCCTCCTGCAGGAGGTGTACGACGTCCTCGCCTCCTCCGGGCGCGTGCTCCCCGCCTCCCCCGGCGTCATCGCCGAGCAGACCCTCGCCGGTGCGCTCGCCACCGGCACCCACGGCCAGGGCCTCGGCCAGAGCTCCATCGGTGACGCCGTGGTGTCCCTGCGGCTGGTGCTGGCCGACGGCTCCGTGGAGGAGCTCACCCGCGACCACCCGTGGTTCGGGGCCGTCGTGCTCGGCCTCGGGTCCCTCGGCGTGGTCACCGCGGTGACCCTGAGCACGGTCCCGTCGCGGATCTGGACCTGCACCAAGGGGGCCACGAGCGCGGCGACCCTCGAGGACGACCTGCTGGAGTGGAACCGCGGCAGCGCCATGGCCAAGGCGTGGTGGTTCCCGGACGACGACCAGGTGCACGTCTGGACCGCGCGCGAGGCCACCGCCGCCGAGGCGGCCGAGCACCGCGAGAACGGCGGCCGGCTCGTGGAGCGGCAGCAGACCAGCGACGCGATGAACCAGGCCGTCGACGCGACGCTCGCGCAGATGCGCGCCGACACCCGGATCGTCGACGCGCAGGGCAAGCCGTTCCGGACCGTCACCCGGTTCAAGGACTTCTCCGACGTGACCGGCGACGTCTACCAGGTCTTCATGCGCGGCATCGCGACCCCGCAGATCAACGTCGAGCTGGGCGTCCCGCTCGACCGGGCCCCCGCCGTGGTGCAGAAGATCCGCGCCTGGCACGCGGAGACGAACCCCCACCTGCACTACCCGATCATCCTGCGGTGCACCGGCCCGTCGGCGTCGTGGCTGAGCCCGTCGGCGGAGCAGGAGACGTGCTTCTTCGGCTTCGTCGTCTACTACGCCGAGGACGGCTCGCTCAGCCCGGAGGGCGTCGACTTCCTCGTGCGGGTCGAGGAGCTGATCGCCGCCGAGGGCGGCCGGCCCCACTGGGGCAAGTACTTCGACGAGCGCCTGTACGACTGGCGCTCGCTGTACCCGCGCTGGGACGACTTCGTGCGGGTCCGGGAGGCCCTCGACCCTCAGCACGCGTTCGCCAACGCGTTCACCGAGCGGCTGTTCGACGCGTGAGTGCGGTGGTGGCGTGGGCCACGCTGCTGACGCAGCCCTCCTACCTCGTGGGCGTGCAGGTGCTCCACGCCTCCCTGCGGCGCTCCGGCACGACCCGTCCGCTGGTGGTGATGGTCACCGAGGACGTCGACGACGCGAGCCGCCGGCTGCTCGCCGACGACGGGTGCCTGGTGCGGGAGCTGCCGCGCGTCGGCCCGGACGACTCCCTGGAGGCGCACTACGCGAACGCCCGCTTCGCGGAGGTGTGGACGAAGCTCGGCGCCTGGGGGCTGGTGGAGTTCGAGCGGCTCGTCGTCCTGGACGCCGACATGCTCGTCGTCGCCCCGATGGAGGAGCTCTTCGAGGTCGAGCTCCCCGCCGGGGGCGTCGCCGCCTGCCACGCGTGCCGCTGCAACCCCAACCGCATCGCCAGCTACCCGGCGAGCTGGGTGCCGGCCAACTGCTTCTACACGCACTGCCGAGGACGCGACCACGTGCGCGAGCCAGGCGCCGTCGACGACTACTTCAACGGCGGCTTCCTGGTCATCGAGCCCGACCGCGCGCTGCTCGAGCAGATGCTGGCCCGGCTGCGCGGCCTGCAGGACCTGTCGGGCTACCAGTTCGCCGAGCAGGACTTCCTCAACGAGTTCTTCGAGGGCCGCTGGCAGCCGATGCCGTACGTCTACAACGCGCTGAAGACCCTGCCGCACCAGCACCCGCAGGTGTGGCGCGACGACGAGGTCAAGAACATCCACTACATCATCGACAAGCCCTGGGAGCGCCGCCCGGAGCCGGGCGACCGGTACGCCGAGCTGCACCAGCGGTGGTGGGACCTCGCCGACGCGACCCCGGACCTCGCCGTCGCGCGCTGAGCGCGGCGACGGCGGGGCCCGGGCGAGCCGGAGGCGCTCAGGCGGTGACCCGGACCTGCTTGCGGTCGAAGGCGAGGTAGCCGGAGTAGTCGGTGCCGACGCGGTCGAAGGAGGCCGGGTACGGCTGGGGGTAGCTCCAGGCGCCGTCGTGGGCCGTCGCTCCCCCGGGCGCCGTGAGGTCCCAGTACTGGGCGACGCCCTTCCACGGGCAGGTGTACGGCGTCCCGCTCTCGGCGAGGACGCCGGCGGCGACGCTGCCCGGCGGGAAGTACGAGTTGCCCTCGATGCTCACGATCGCGGCGTCGTCGGCCTCGGCGATGACGTCGCCGTCGAGAAGTGCCTTCACGGTGTCCTCCTGGGTGGGGCTGGGGCGGTCGGTGGTGGGAGCTGGGATGGTGGACAGGGGCGTGGTCAGCGGGTGACGCGGCGGGCGGTGCTGACGACGAGGTCGACGGCCATCCCGTAGAGGACGTGCGAGCCGCCCTCCCAGACCCACCACGCCCGCGGCAGCGCGGAGGCCGGTGCCTGCGCGCCGAGGGCCGGGAGCGCCGTGCCGTGGAAGGCGCCGAACAGGACGGCCCCGCCGGCCGCCCCCGCTCCGGCGCGGGCCAGCGGCACCCGGCGGGTGAGCACCGCGTAGACGACCGGGTAGCCGTAGGCCATGACGCGGTGGAACCAGGCCGCACCGGCCTCGAGCTGGTCGTCGTCGAGCGCCTCGGCGTCCTTGCCGCGCGCCTCCAGGAGGCGCCGGTACAGGAGCGTGGGGGGCATCCGCTCGCTGTGGCCCGCGGGGTCGGCGCCCGGCAGCTCCTTCTGGCCGGGCTCCGGCGGGAGCACCTGCTCGCCCCAGCCCTGCAGGGCGGACTCGGCCTTCGCCTTCACCTGGACGCCGACCCAACCGGCCAGCAGGCCCGTGGCCACGTCGGTGAGGAGCTTGGAGGAGGTCACCCCCACTGCCTACCGCAGCGGCGGGCCGCCCGCACGGCCGCGCCGCTCGCCGCTGCTGGCCGGCGCTGCTGGCCTGCGGCGGTCACGGGACGTCGTCGTGGGAGGCGACGTAGAGGATGCGGTCGTCGGCGCGCAGCTGCGTCAGGGACGGGTCGCTGTAGCGCAGCATCCGCCCGTCGCGCCAGACGCCGACCACGGGCACGTCGCAGGCGCTGGGACGGCGGCCGACCTCCTCGGGTGCCACGGCCCGCTCGTCCAGGTCGAGGCCCGAGCCGAAGGAGAGCATGTCCTCGACGACGCTGACGGCGTCGGGGCTGTCGGTGGCCAGCCCGAGCAGGCGCCCCGCGGTCTCGGAGGAGACGACCACGGAGCGGACGCCGCTCTCGCGCAGCAGCTCCGCCGACGAGGACTCCCTCGCGGAGGCGAGCACGACGACGTGCGGCGCGACCCGGCGCAGCGTCAGCGCCGCCAGGACCGCGGTGTCGTCGCGGTCGAGCGCGATGATGGCCGTGCTTGCGCGCTCGACCTGCGCCTCGCGCAGCGTCGGCTTGTGCGTGGCGGACCCGATCACCACCGCGTACCCGTCCCGGCTGGCCTGCGACGCGGCGGCGGCGTCGGCCTCCACCACGACGATGCGGTCGGCGGGGTGGTCGCGCAGCCGCAGGGCGCGGACGGCGTTGCGGCCCTTGGTCCCGTAGCCGAGGACGACGACGTGGTCGCGCATGCGGGCCTTCCAGCGGTGGACGCGGATCTCGGTGCGTGAGCGCTCGGTGAGCGCCGAGATGGTGGTGCCGACCAGGATGATCACGAACATCAGGCGCATCGGCGTCACGAGGAGCGCGTTGATGAGCCGCGCCTGCTCGGTGACCGGGGTGATGTCGCCGTAGCCGGTCGTGGAGAGCGTGACCGTCGTGTAGTAGAGCGCGTCGATGACGGAGACGCTGCCGTCGTGGGAGTCGGTGTACTGGTCCGCCTCCAGCAGCACCAGGCCCCAGTTGAGCAGGAGCAGCAGGACGGCGAGGCCCAGGCGCAGCGCGATGGAGGTGAGCGGCTTGTGGCGCTGCCCCGGGGGGAGCCGCAGGCCGAAGCGGGAGGCCGTGGCGGGCTCGGTGCGGCTCAACCGCGCCGCGGGCGCAGCAGCGAGCGGACGGCGCTCCAGCGGCCGCGGCCGGCGCTGGAGACCGCGCCATCGACGGCGGCGGCCTCGAGGCGGCCGAGCAGCAGGCGCAGCACGTCGTCCGGCCAGCTGGCGAGCAGCAGCCCGGCGGGGCGGCCACCGGTGGCCTGCTGCCCGCCGCGCCAGGTCTGCACGTCGACCTGCCCCTCCAGGCCGGCGTCGGCAGGGCCGGCGCCGGTGGGGCCGCTGCCGCCGCCGACGAGCAGGAGGACGACGTCGACGCCGCGCAGCAACCGGCTGGTGCGCTCCGCGGCGTCGACACCGGCCATGCCGGGCGACACGCCCTCCCGGGCGTCGGGGACCACCACGACGCCGGCGCGCTCCACGGCCACGCAGGTGGCGGAGACGCCGCTCAGGGCGCACAGGTCGGCAGCGCGCGGCGCCGTCGCGACCGGCAGCACCAGGACGGCCCGGCGGGCTCCGCCGGAGGGGTCGAACTGCTGCCCCCCGCCCGTCCCGGGGAAGCTGTAGCCGCTCACCGGCGGGTCACAGGGCACCCTTGGTGCTGGGGACGCCGTCGACCCGCGGGTCGGGCGCGACGGCGGCGCGCAGCGCGCGGGCCACCGCCTTGTACTGGGCCTCGGCGACGTGGTGGGGGTCGCGGCCCGCGAGCACCCTCACGTGCAGGCAGACGTGGCCGTGGAACGCGATCGACTCGAAGACGTGCCGGGTCAGGCTGCCGGCGTAGGGAACCCCTCCCGCACCGCCGCCGATGAGGACGTTCTCGTAGCCCTCCGGCTCCCCGGTGTGCACGCAGTAGGGGCGGCCCGAGACGTCGACCACGGCCTGGGCGAGCGCCTCGTCGAGGGGCACCAGCGCGTCGCCGAAGCGGGCGATGCCGCGCTTGTCGCCCAGGGCCTGCCGCAGCGCCTGCCCGAGCACGATCGCGGTGTCCTCCACCACGTGGTGGGCGTCGATGTGGACGTCTCCGGTGGCCCGCACCCGCAGGTCGAGCAGGGAGTGCTTGCCCAGGGCGGTGAGCATGTGGTCGTAGAAGGCGACGCCCGTGCTGATCTCGGTGCGCCCGGTGCCGTCGAGGTCGAGCTCCAGGCTGATGCTCGACTCGCTGGTGGTGCGCTCGATCCGCGCCGTCCTGCTCGCCGTCGTCGTCATGCCTGCTCCTGCTCGTCGTCCTGCGGGTGGGCGGCGACCTCGGCCTCGGCCACGACCTCGGCCAGGGCCGCCAGGGCGGCGTCGGTCTCGCGGGCGGTGCCCGCGGTGATGCGCAGGTGCCCGGGGATGACCGACGTCGCGGACGAGGACGCCCCGCTCCAGCAGCGCCCGCCAGGCGGCCGGAGCGTCGTCGAAGCCGCCGACGAGCACGAAGTTCGCGTCGCTCGGCAGCGCCCGCAGCCCCAGCTCCGGGACGGCCGCCACGATCCGGTCGCGCTGGGCCTTGATGTCCTCCACCGTCGCCAGCAGCTCGTCGGCGCAGCCCAGGGCGGCCAGCGCGGCGGCCTGGGTCAGGGAGGACAGGTGGTAGGGCAGCCGCACCAGGCGCAGCGCGTCGACCACCGCCGGGTCGGCAGCGAGGTACCCGACGCGGGCGCCGGCGAAGGCGAACGCCTTGCTCATCGTGCGCGTCACGACGAGGCGAGGGCGCCCCGGCAGCAGCGTGACGGCGCTGGGCGTGCGCGGGCGGGCGAACTCCGCGTAGGCCTCGTCGACGACGACCACGCCGTCGGTCGCGGCGTACGCGGCCTCGACGACGTCGAGGGGCAGCGCCGTCCCCGTCGGGTTGTTCGGGCTGGTGAGGAACACCACGTCAGCACCGCGTCGACCGGGAGCCGCTGCCGCGGCGACCTGCTCGCCCACCGACCACGGGTCGAGGGAGAAGCCGTCACCGCGCGTCCCGTCGACCCACGCGGTGCCGGAGGTCTGCGTGATGATCGGGTGCATCGAGTAGGACGGCGTGAAGCCCACCGCGGTGCGCCCCGGCCCGCCGAAGGCCTGCAGCAGCTGCTGGAGCACCTCGTTGGAGCCGTTGGCGGCCCACAGGTTGCCGCGGGTCAGCGGGACGCGGTGGGAGGCGGGCTGCGCGACGAGGAAGGCCGCGAGCGCGTCGCGGAGGGCGTCGGCCTCGCGGTCGGGGTAGCGGTTCAGGTGCGGCACCTGCGCCGCGAGCGCCGCGACGACGCGCTCGACGACGGCGGGTGGCACGTCGTGGCTGTTCTCGTTGGTGTTGAGGCGCACGTCGACCTCGAGCTGCGGCGCGCCGTAGGGCACGTGCCCGCGCAGGTCCTCGCGCAGCGGGAGGTCGTCCAGGGTCGTGTCCGGCACGAGGGGGGGTGCCGGTGTCCCGGTCTCCGACGACCCCGTGGTCACAGCGGCTGGGCTCACGGTCAGCCAGGGTAGTGAGGTGCGCCGCCCGACGGCGCGACGGTGCTGGTCGCTCGCCTGGTCGGCCCTGCCGCGGGCTTCTCCGCCCGACCGGCTGGGGTGCCGGCAGGGGGGCCGGCAGGGGGGCGGCCGGCCGGGGTGCCCGTCGGGGCGCCGGCCGGGGCGCCCGTGGGCGGCCCGGTGCGGACGAGGGCGGCCCAGCCGGCGTCGACCTCGCGCTCGGCGCGCTCGGCCGCCGCCCCGCCGCGCAGCCCGAAGAGGCGCTTGGCGAGCAGCAGGTAGGCGACCACCGCGATGTTGAGCACCAGCAGCGCCACGCCCGTGGTGGAGGCGCCGTCGCGCAGGTCCCACAGCTCGGGGAGCAGCAGCAGCGAGGTGGCCACGAAGGTCAGGTACTCCGCCCAGCGGCGTCCCGTCCACAGGCCGACGGCCTCGGTGGCCTCCAGCGCTGCGTAGGCGACCAGCAGCGCCCCCACGAGGGTGAGGTGGCTGGTCGGGGTGTCGAACCACCCGGAGACCGTGGCCAGCAGGCCGTGGGCGGTGTCGACGGCGACGCCGTGCTCCTGCACGAAGGTCAGGCCCCAGCGCCACCAGCGGTCGAGCTCGGCGCGGTTGCCGGAGAACAGCAGCACAGCGGTGGCGAGCAGGCCCAGGCCGAGCACGTGGACGACGCGGTCGAGGGCGATGAGGCGCAGCACCCACTTGTCGCGCAGCGGCCGGCCGCGCAGGGGCAGCTCGAGGTCGTGCAGCGCGTGCAGGGCGGCCCGCTCGGGGGCCGCGGGGGCGGCGGCGGGCAGCCACGCGTCGCAGCGCAGGCAGCGGTGCCACCGCAGGCCGTCGGCGTCCTCGCGCAGCACCAGCGCGTCCTGCGGGTGGACGACGGCGACGTCGTGCCCCACGGTCCGGTGCCCCTGGAGCGCGCAGTCGAGGAGCTCCCAGCGCACCCGCGTGCGCCACAGGCGCCGGCGGGCGGCGGACGCGGCTCCCGGCCGGGCGGTCTGCTCCACCGCGCCGGTGTACTCGCCCTTCCTGGACGTCACCTGGGAGCCTGATCCCCGGGGCCGCCCCCCTCGTGATCATGCAGAAGACCCGCACCCCGAGCGCCCGCGTGCGGGTCTTCTGCATGATCGGCGCGCCGGGGGAGGATGGCGCGGTGCCCGACGCTGCTCCTGCCCGGCGTCGAGCGCTCGCGCACGTCGCCGCGCAGGTGGAGCGGAACGGGGGCGGACCACCGCTCGACCCGTCGCTCGCGGTCACCGTCCACCTGCACCCCGACCGCCTGGCGCGCGGGCCCGACGGCGCGGCTCGCCCCCTGCTCGCCCACCTCGCCGAGGTCGGCACCCACCGGTCCCAGTTCGAGACCGGCACCAGCAACGGGGGCCTGACCGCCCACCCGGGCGGTGACCGGTGGCGCTGGGAGTCGCGCCTCTTCGGCGGCGGCTACGACGAGGCCCCCGCCGCCGAGCGCCCCGTCTACGGATCCCTCGACCGGTTCCGGCGCCCCGCCGGCGGCTCCGTGCGCTTCGGCTCCAGCCACCTCCGGCTGGCACCGGCAGTGCTCGACCGGGTGACGTTCTGCTACCCCGACAGCAGCACCGGGCCCAGCGACGTCGGGACCGCCTCCTCGATGCCCCTGCTGGCCCTCGCGGAGCGCGACGACGCGGCCCGCCGCTTCGACGCGCTCGACGACCACGTCGAGGCGCACGTGCACGGCGGGCTGCACCTGGAGCGCGACGTCGTCGTCGTCCTCGACCCCTGCTACCGCGGGACCGCGGTGGAGGCGGCGGCCGACCTCCTCCGCGAGCGGGCGGGCACCGCGTCGACGGCACCACGGGTTCCGGCTGCACGCCGACGAGCTCGCCGCTCACGCCGCCTACCCGGTCCGCAGGTGGTGGGTGTCGGCCGGGACGCGGCGCGGCGTGACCACCGACGGGTGGCTCGACCCCGGTGTCATCGGCAGGGCGGTGGCGGCGGGGCGCTGGGACCCGCAGGACCTCAAGCGGGTGTGGCACTGCGTCGCGCGCTTCGGGGCCTCGCGACGCCGCGCGGGCAGGACGACGCCCGTGACGGCGGCGCTGCGGGTCGAGGTGCACGGCGACGACGACGCGGCGGCCCGGCTCGCCGAGCTCGGCGCCGGCGCGCTCGACGTCCGGACGCGCCCGTCGCCGGGTGAGCCCGCGGCCGCTGGTCGTCGCGGCGGACAGAGCGCCGGGCGACGACGTCGACGTCGCGCTCACCTCCGACGGCGACGCGGTGGACGCTCTCTGGCGCGACCGCCTCCAGCCGTGGGCGGCGGTGGTGCACGGGGCGCGGTTCGAGTCCGGCGTGGCGGTCCTCCACGAGCACGACCCGGCGTGGCCGCTGCTCGCCCGCCGCCGGCTGCGACGCCTGGGCGAGGTGCTCGACCCCGGCGCGCACCTCGACCACATCGGCTCCACCGCCGTCCCGGGCCTGGCGGCGAAGACGGTGGTCGACCTGCAGGTGCGCCTGCCCGCGCTGCCGTCGCAGGAGGAGGTCACCGCGCTGCTCGCGCCGCTCGGGTACGTGCTGGCTCCCGGCAGCAGGCCCGACTCCCCCGGCGTCGGCAGCGACGTCCGGATGCCCGGCGACCCACCCGACCTCGACGACGCCGCCTACGCCAAGCGGCTGCTCGTGGCGCCCGACCCGCTCCTGCCGAGCATCCTCCACGTGCGGCTCGCCACCTCGCCGTTCGCGGCGCACGTGCTCGCCTTCCGCGACTGGATGCGCGAGACCCCGGACGGGCGGCAGCGCTACGAGGACGTCAAGCGGCGGCTGGAGGCCGCGCACGCCGGCGACGCGGACCACGACGACTACACGCGCGGCAAGGGCGAGCTGCTGCGCGAGCTGGCTCCGGTGTGGACCGCGTGGGCCGCTGCACGGCGCTGACCTCGCCGTCCGTCAGCGCAGGCGGGCCTCGCCGCCGGAGCGGGCGCGCACGTGCATCCGCTCCCCCTGCGGCCCGAAGAGGCTGAGCACCTCCGCGGGCGCGGGGCCGGGGTTGCCGAACCAGTGCGGGGTGCGGGTGTCGAACTCGGCGGCCTCGCCCGCCCCGAGCACCAGGTCGTGCTCGCCGAGCAGCAGCCGGATCCGCCCGGACACCACGTAGAGCCACTCCCACCCCTCGTGGACGCCGAGCTCGGCGGGCGGCTCGGCGCGTCCCGTCGCCGGGATGACCAGCTTCCAGGCCTGGACCCCGCCGGTCTGGCGCGACAGCGGCACGACCGTCATCCCGTGCCGCTGCACCGGGCGGGCGTGCACGCGGGGGTCGCCGGTGGCGGGGGCGTCGACGAGCTCGTCGAGCGGCACCCGGTGCGCACGTGCCAGCGGCAGCAGCAGCTCCAGCGTCGGCTTCCGCTGCCCGGACTCCAGGCGGCTGAGCGTGCTGACGGAGATGCCCGTGGCCGCGGACAGGTCGGCGAGGGTGGAGCCGGCCTGCTGGCGCAGGGCGCGCAGGCGGGGCCCGACGGCTGGGGGCACCTCCCGCTTGCGGGGGACCAGGACGACGTCGAGGGGCGCGTCGTCGTCGGCGTGGGGCGACGACGACGGCGAGGGAGCGGCCTGGTGGCGGTGCTGGGACACGGATCTATTGCCGCTCCGGCAACAGCGCTTGTCAACACGGCACCGACCGGCGCAGTGTCGGGACATGGACGCAGACGCTCTCGAGGAGCAGTACGACCTGGTCGTCATCGGCGGCGGCGCCGCTGGGCTGGCGGGAGCGGTGGCGGCGGCGCGGATGCGCCGGTCGGTGCTCGTCGTCGACGCCGGTGAGCCCCGCAACGCCCCCGCCGCGGGCGTGCACAACCTGCTGGGCCGCGAGGGGATCGCGCCGCGAGAGCTGCAGGCCGTCGGCGGCGCGGAGCTGGAGCGCTTCGGCGGCCGGGTGGTCAGCGGGCGGGTGTCGACGCTGGCCGCCCTCGGCGACGACAGCGCTCCCCGGTTCGCGGTGGCGCTGCAGGACGGCAGGACGACGACGGCGCGCCGCCTGCTCCTCGCGAGCGGCGTCGTCGACGAGCTGCCGCCCGTCCCCGGGCTGCGCGAGCTGTGGGGCACCGGGGTGCTGCACTGCCCGTTCTGCCACGGGTGGGAGGTGCGCGACCAGCCGGTCGCCGTCCTGAGCACCGGGCCGATGACGGCGCACGGGGCGACGCTGTGGCGCCAGATCACGGACGACGTCGTCGTCCTCACCCACACCGGCCCAGAGGTGCCCGCCGCGCAGCGGGCGCAGCTGGAGGCGCGCGGGGTGCGGTTCGTCGACGGCGAGGTGGTCGAGCTCGCGAGCGGCGGGGAGCACGGCGTCGTGGTGCGGCTCGCCTCCGGCGAGGTCGTCGAGCGGGCGGCCGTCGTCGCGGCGTCGGTGGTGCGCGCGGACACCCGGCTCGCGGGGCAGCTCGGGCTCGCGGTGGCCGACGTCGAGGCGATGGGCGTCGTGGTCGGCACGGCGGTCACCGCCGACGAGCGCGGCGCGACCTCGGTGCGCGGTGTGTGGGCGGCGGGCAACGCGGCGTCGCCGATGGCGGTGGTCGCGACGGCGATCGCCGGTGGGGTGGCCGCCGGCGCTGCCCTGACGATGGACCTGGCCCTCGAGGACCAGGCGACGGCAGCACGGGACGCAGCAGCGGTGGGAGCAGCACGATGAGCGAGCAGCACGGCGACCACGGGCACGGGCACGGGCACGGCGACCCGCGGCGGGAGATGCCGCCGCTCCCGGAGACCGCCGACGGCCTGCCGGCCTGGTGGGAGCAGCTCTACAGCGGCTCCGACCGTCGGTGGAGCGGCAACGCGAACGCCCGGCTCGTCGAGGTCGTCGAGGGGGTCGGCGGCGGGGCGGCGCTCGCGGCGGGACGCGCGCTCGACCTCGGCAGCGGCGAGGGCGGCGACGCCGTCTGGCTGGCCGAGCGGGGCTGGAGCGTGACGGGGGTCGACGTCGCGCAGGCCGCCGTCGACAAGGCCCGGGCCGCGGCGGCCGAGCGCGGCGTCGTCGTCGCCTTCGAGCGCCACGACCTCACGCGCACGTTCCCCGAGGGCTCGTTCGACCTGGTGAACGCCCAGTTCCTGCAGGCGCCGGTCGGGTGGCCGCGCGCGGAGGTGCTGCGGCGCGCGCTGGGTGCGGTGGCGCCGGGTGGGCGGCTGCTCGTCGTCGACCACGCCGACCCGCCGCCGTGGTCGGACCTCGACAGGGAGGCCATCGGGTGGCCGACGCCCGACCAGGTCCTGGCCGACCTCGCGCTCGGCGACGGGTGGGAGGTCGAGCGCGCCGAGGTGGCGGCGCGCGGCGCGACCGGCCCCGACGGGTCGCACGGTCACCTCAACGACAGCGTCGTCCTGGTGCACCGCCTCCCCTGACCGGGGCCGGACCTCCTCGGTCGTCACGGGTGGGGAGGATGGGGGCATGCCCGTCTTCGTCGCCACCTACGCCTACTCCGACGACGCCGCCGCGCGTGACGCGACGCGTCCCGCGCACCGCGCGTGGCTCCGCGAGCAGCCGAGCGTGCTGGCCTCCGGCCCGACCGACGCCGACGGCGCCGTCCTCGTCTTCGAGGGCGCGTCGGCGGCGGAGGTCGAGACGCTGCTCGACCTCGACCCGTTCGCGCTGCACGGCGGCATCGTCGCGGAGCGGCGGGTGGTCGGCTGGAGCGTGGTGACGGGTCGTCTGGCGGAGCACTTCCCCACGGCCTGAGGCTGGCCCGACGTGCTGGTCGTCATCAGCGGGCTGCCGGGGTCGGGGAAGACGACCCTGGCCCGCGAGCTGGCGCGCACCCTCGGCGCCCCGCACGTGCGCCTCGACGCGTTCGAGACGGGGCTGGGGATCACCGAGGGCGTGCAGGGGTACCGGCTGGCGCACGTCGTCGCCGGCGACGCGCTGCGCTCCGGGCGGCACGCCGTCGTCGACGCGGTGAACCCGGTCCGCGAGGCCCGCGACGGGTGGCGCGCGCTGGCCGCGGAGGTCGGCGTGCCGCTGCTGGAGGTCGACGCCGCCTGCTCCGACCCGGCGCTGCACGAGCAGCGCGTCACCGAGCGCCGCGCGGACCTGCCCGGTCACGTGGTGCCGGACTGGGGGTCCGTGGTGGCCCGCGGGGCCTGGTCGCGGGACGACGACGAGCCGGCCGCGGACGTCGTCGTCGACGCGGCGACGACACCCCTGGTCGACGCGGTCCGCGACCTGAGCGAGCGGGTCGCGCAGCACCCGGAGCAGGTGGCGACGCCGGCGTCGCTGCTCGCGCCGACGCACCGCTCCGGGGCGCCGGGCCGGCCCGGTGAGGTCGTGCTGGAGACCGAGCGGCTGCTCCTGCGGCGCTGGCGGGAGGCCGACCTGGAGCCGTTCGCGGCGATGGGCCGGGACCCGCAGGTGATGGAGCACTTCACGGGGCTGCTCGACCGGGACGCTTCCGACGGCCTCGCGCGGTACGCGGACGCCTGCTTCGAGGTCTACGGGTTCGGCCTGTCGGTGCTGGAGCGTCGCGAGGACGGCGCCTTCCTCGGGTTCTGCGGGCTGGCCCGGCACCGCCGCCGGGCGGACCAGGTGGAGGTCGGGTGGCGCCTGGCGCGCCCGGCGTGGGGCCACGGGTACGCCACCGAGGCGGGGCGGGCGTGGCTGGAGGCGGCGCCGTCGTTCGGGCTGGGTCGCGTGGAGTGCTACGTGGCGGCGGCGAACACCCGCTCGCTGGCGGTGGCGCGGCGGCTCGGGCTGGTGCCGGAGCTCGAGCAGGAGTGGGACGGGCGCCCCGTCGTCGTCCTGGCCCTCTCCGCCTGACCGTGATCATGGGCAGTGGGCCGGGTCGGAGCGGCCTGCTGCCCATGATCACGGCCGTCAGGGTCTCCAGGCGTCGGTGACGGCCCGGCGCCTGCGGGGGTCGATGAGGACGTCGACGGCGTCGACCCACTGCTCCACCGCCCCGACCCCGTCGGGCAGGGCCCGCAGCAGCGGGTCGGTGACCCCGGCGCGCACGGTCGCCGACGCGTCCTCCGGCACGGTGAGGAACGGCCGGTCCCAGAAGGGCTCGACAGCGGCGCGCGGCACCGGCAGACCCCGGTCGGCCTGCAGCCGGTGCAGCACGACGAGGGCCTGCGCGAGCGCGTCCTGCCGCTCGCGCCAGCCGTCAGCGGCCAGCGCCGCCGCGAGCGCCGGCCCCGCGGCTGTGCCGGCGACGGGGAGCCGCGCGAACAGCGCCCCGGCCCACTTCGCGTAGGGCGACCAGCGCTGCTCCAGCACGAAGGCCAGGTGGGTCGTCACGCGCACGAGCCGGGCGGTGATGACACGGGAGCCGGCGTCGTCGCCCAGCTCCCCGGTGCGGCCCACGAACGGCAGCTCCTGCGACAGCCGGTGCCACGCGGCGGCGAGCACGGTGAGCTCGACGTCGGCCGGGTAGTGCGCCAGGCGCTCCCGGACCGCGGTGAGCGCACCGCTCGTGTCGGCGAAGACGGGCCCGGCGGCGACCTCCAGCACGCTCTGCCCGGTCAGCGACAGCCAGTCGAGGCCGTCCCACTCCCGGGCCGGGTCGAGTCCGGTGCGCGAGGCCGTGAAGCCCCCGACGGTCGCGACCTCGACGCGGTGGTGCGTCCGCGGGTCCCACGTGACGGGGAACCGGACGGGCAGGCCGGCCCAGGTCTGCGGCAGCTCGCGCTCCAGGTGGGCGTCGACCTCGCGGACCAGCTCGTCGGTGGAGGCGCCGTCGTCGTCGAGCAGCAGGGTCAGGCGCAGGCCCCAGTCGTGGTCGCGGGAGGTCGCGTCGTCCAGGCCCAGGACGTCGGAGCCGCTGCCGAGGCGCGCCGCCGCGAGCGGCAGCCCGGGCCAGCGGGCGGCGACGACGGGGGCGACGGCGTCGGTCCAGTACGCGCGGGCGAGGCCGCGCCCGTCCAGCTCGTCCCGCTCGCTCACCCCCACAGGCCGTGCACCGCCTCCAGCGCCGCCGTCACGCTGTGCACCCACCCGACGTGCAGCCGCTCGTTGGGCCGGCCGTAGACGACGTCGCCGGTGGCGAGGTTCGCCGAGACCGCGCAGACCATCCCGGCGCGCAGGCCGCGGCGGCGGGCGACCACGAACATCGCCGAGCTCTCCATCTCCACGTTGAGGATGCCGAGCCGCGTGAGCCCGGCGAGGTGCTCGGGCGTCTCCGCCCAGAACGCGTCGTCGCTGGCGTTGAGCCCGACGTGCACCCCGAAGCCGTGGCGCTCCCCCAGCACCCGGGAGGCGTCCTCGAGCGCGACCGTCAGCCGCAGGTCGGGCACCGCGGGGTAGCTCAGCGGCACGTACTGCGCCGTCGTGCCGTCGTTGCGCAGGGTCCCCTCGGACACGACGAGGTCGCCGATCGCCATCCCCGGCTGCAGCGCCCCGGTCGAGCCGACCCTGATGAACGTCGTCGCCCCCGCGTTGGCCAGCTCCTCCACGCCGATCGCGGTGGAGGGGCAGCCCATCCCGGAGGAGCAGACGGTGATCGGCATGCCGCGGAAGGTCCCGTTGACGGTGCGGTACTCGCGCTGGTGGGCGACCTCGACGACGTCGTCGAGCTGCTCGGCCACCAGCGCCACGCGGAACGGGTCGCCCGGCATGAGCACGACGTCGTGCACCTCGCCCCGCTGGACGCCGACGTGGTACTGCCGGCCGCCGGTGAGCTGGGACTTGTCGGCGGGCTGCGACGGGGGCGCTGCGGGAGCGGTCATCGCCGCAGGCTGCCACGAGAGCGGCGCGCGGTGGCTGTCGGTGACCGTCGGTGGCCGCCGCAGCGCCGGTCAGGGCAGGGAGTAGACCCGGCGGGCGTTCTGCACGCCCACCAGCTCCACGACCCGCACCGCGTCGGCCTCGGAGCACTCCCCCCGCCGGACCCACGCGCCGAGGTTCACCGCCATCGCCCGCCGCCACAGCACCGAGCCGAGCAGGTGCAGCTCCGGCAGCCCGAACGCGTCGGAGGAGTACAGCTGGGCGGTGAACGGCGCCAGCTCGAGGGCCTCGCCCACCAGCTCCACGGAGCGGCTCCCGAGCTGGTTGACGGCGAGCCCGACGTCGAAGGAGACGCTCTCGAACGCCGCCGCGAGGTAGGCGGCCTGCCGGTGGAACGGGTAGCAGTGCAGCAGCAGCACCGGCACCCCCCGAGCGTCGACGTGACGGATCAGCGGCAGGAGCAGGGTCGGGTCGGACGTGCGCAGGTCGACGTCGCTGTCGCCGAGCCCGACGTGCAGCTGCACCGGCACGCCCAGCTCGACGGCCTCGTGGACCGCGAACGCGATGAGCACCGGGTCGACCAGCCGCGCCGCACCCGCGGCGGCCGCTGCCCCTGCTGCCGCCGCGACTGCAGCTGCTGTGACGTCCCGGTCGGCGGGGCGCGACCAGTCGATCGCGAAGCCGCACCGGTAGGCGGCGATCGACTTCACCGCCACCACACCGGGCGACGCGGTCGCGGCGCCCAGCCGGGACCTGATCTCGGCGGGCGCACCGGCCACGGGGAACGCACCGCCGGCGGCGTCCCGCAGCACCCCCTCGACGAGGGGCTCGAGCCGCACCACCTCGCTGGCCGCACCCCCGCTGCTCGCCGCGAGCTGCGCGGGGCTCTGGACGTCGTCGCCGGCGTACCCGGTGTCGACGACCCACCGCTGCACGCCGGCTGCCGCGGTGAACCGCTGGGCGAGGTCGGCCGCGCCGAGCGCGCTGCGCGCCTCCCAGTACTCCTGCCCGGGGGCGTGGGGCGCCAGCCCGATCAGGGGCGCGCACCAGCGGCGCAGCGCCAGCCCCAGCGGGGTGTCGAACGCGGACCGGTGGGCGGGCACCGGCTGGGTGGACGCCTCGAGCAGCGCCGCGTCGAACCGCGCCCTCTCCGCGCCAACGCCGCCCCCGGCCCCCGCGTCACCGGCCCGGTCGAGGTCGCGGGTGAAGGCGCCGTGCACGTGGTGGTCGATGAGCCGGACGTCGCGGACGGCGCGCGCGAGCGCCGCGGGCACGGCGTCCTCGACCCCCGCCAGGACGTCCGGCACGTCCACCTCGTTCACGGCGGTCATCGCGCTCACCGCGATCAGCAGGTCCAGGCCAGGCGCAGCGCGGCGGCGGTCTCCTCCACCGGGAGGTCGCCGTAGGTGTCCGCCTCGTGGGTGCGGACCGCCACGACCGCCTCGACCAGGCCCTCGCCGAGCAGACGCGCCGCCTGCGGGGAGGCCGACAGCGCCGCCAGGACCTCGCGCTGGGTGGACGGCAGGGGCTGCAGCCCGGTCGCGTCGGCCGGGTCACCGGTGACCTCCGGCGGCAGCGCCGTCTCCTGCTCGACGCCGTCGAGCGCGGACCCCACCAGCGCGGCCACGGCCAGGTAGGGGCTGGCGGAGGGGTCGACCAGCTTGAGCTCGACGTTCGCCCCGCCCGGTGCCCCCGGCGTCGCGGCGACCAGCCGGACGGCGGCCTCGCGGTTCTCCAGCCCCCAGCACGCCGAGGCCCCGGCCCAGTTCCCCGGCTGCAGGCGCACCGGTGAGAGCACCGACCCCGCGTACACGCCCAGCAGCCCGGGCAGCGCGGAGACGATCCCGGCGACGGCGTGCTCCCCCGCGGGCCGCATCCCGTGGGGGCCGGTGCCGCCGGACAGGAGCGGCCCGTCGTCGTCGGCGAGGGAGAGGTGCAGGTGGGCGCCGTTGCCCGCTCCGCCGGCGAAGGGGACCGGGGAGGAGGAGCAGCGCAGCCCGTGCCGCGCGGCGGCGCGGGAGAGCAGCACCCGCGCCAGCACCACGGCGTCCGCGGCCTCCACGGGCGGCAGCGGCGCGAGCGAGACCTCGAACTGGTCCTCGCCGTACTCGGCGTGCACCTGCTCCACCCGCAGCCCGGCGCCGGTGAGCAGCGCCACGACGTCGCGCAGCAGGGCCGCGCGCTCCAGCTCCGGGCGGACTCCGTACGGCGACCAGCCGCCAGCGCCGGCAGGGCCCCCGTCCGGCCCCAGCAGCGTGACCTCGAGCTCGGCACCGACCAGGGCGACGAGCCCGGCGTCGGCAGCGCGCTGCGCGGTGCGTCCCAGGGCGCCGCGGGTGCACATCGGGGACGGCGTCCCGTCCTGCGCGAAGAGCTCCCCCGGCGCCCAGGCGACGCCGTCGTCGACGACGCGGGCCTGGGACGGGTCGACCCGGATCCGCAGGTCGCCCACGGCACCGGAACCGGGGATGAACGCGATGCCCGAGTCGACGCAGAAGACGCTCCACGACGGCGAGGCGCCGGCGCCCGAGCGGTGGAACGCGCCCGCGCGGGCCAGGGGCACGAGCTTGCCGCGGGTCACCCCCGCCGGGCCGGTGACTGAGCCCAGGAGGAGCTCGACGCCGGCGGCCCGGAGCTCCTCCTCCGCCCGCTCGAGCTCGGCGTCGGACCGGGAGCGCATCGCCGTCACGGGTCGATCATGGCCTCGTCGGGCGCGGTGCGCCCACAGGGCCGGCGGCGCCGTCGCCGTCCACAGGTCGTGACGAGTCGTGCACCCGGTGTCGCCGGGGCGTGGCAGTCTCGGCCCGTGCCCCGGTCTTCCCCCCGGGCCGCCGACCGGCCCGTGCGCTCCCGCGTCGGGCTCGTCGTCGCTGCCCTGCTCCTGCTGCTCGTCGTCGTGCTCGTCGTCCGCGCCCTCGGCGGGGTCGGGGGCGCGCTCGACGTCCTTCTCGGCCCCAGCGACACGGAGGCGGTGCAGCAGGCTCCTGCGGGCAGCGCGCTCGACGCCCTCGCGAAGATCCCGGTGAAGGGCAAGGCCCCCAAGACCGGGTACACCCGCGAGCAGTTCGGGGCGGCGTGGCAGGACGTCGACGCGAACGGCTGCGACACCCGCGACGACGTCCTGACCCGCGACCTGACGCAGGTGACGTACAGCGCCGACGACCCCTGCCAGGTGCGCAGCGGCGTCCTGGTCGACCCGTACACGCCCAAGCGGATCTCCTTCGAGCGCGGGCCGCGCAGCTCGGCGGTGCAGATCGACCACCTGGTGGCCCTCTCCGACGCCTGGCAGACCGGGGCGCAGCAGTGGAGCGAGACCACCCGCGAGCACTTCGCGAACGACCCCCTGAACCTGCTGGCCGTCGACGGTCCGCTGAACGCCGCCAAGGGCGACGGCGACGCCGCGACCTGGCTGCCGCCCAACAAGGACTTCCGCTGCCAGTACGTCGCGCGGCAGGTCGCGGTGAAGGCCAAGTACGGGGCCTGGGTGACGCAGGCGGAGCGCGACGCGATGGTCGACGTGCTCCGCAGCTGCCCCGACCAGCAGCTGCCGGCCGACGACGGCGGCATCACCGGTGCGGCCCCCGCCGCCTCCCCGGGCGCGAGCGAGGGTGCGAGCGCGAGCGCGTCGAGCTCGCTGGCCCCGTACGCGAGCTGCGCGGCGGCGGAGGCCGCGGGCGCCGCGCCGCTGCACTCCGGTGACCCGGGGTGGAACCCGAAGCTCGACCGCGACCACGACGGCACCGCCTGCGCCTGAGCGGCGGGGCCCTCCCCGCCGTGATCATGCAGTCCCGCCGCTGCGTGCGAGGCTGGTGCGCGTGATCCGCAACGTGGTGGTCGGCAAGGTGCACGACGGCATCCCGCTGGAGGACGTCCAGCCCGGGCTCGACGCCATCGCCGCCCTGCAGGCGCCGGGCCTGCTGGCGGTGCACGTCGGCACGGACCTGCGGCTGCGCGAGGAGGGGTGGGACTTCGCCATCACCGACGACTGGGCCGACGAGGCCAGCTACCGCGATTACGACCTCGACGCCGAGCACAACCGGATCCGCCGGGAGCTGTTCGCGCCGCTGTGCGCGCAGATCGTCCGGGTCCAGTTCGCGGTGGCCGGCGAGGTGTCGCTGTGAGCCCTGCGCCGGTCGCCGTCACCGGCTCCACCGGGCAGCTGGGCGGCCGGGTCGCCCGGCGGCTGGCCGTCGCGGGGCTGGAGCAGCGGCTGCTGGTGCGCGACGCCTCCCGCGCTCCGCAGCTGCCGCGGGCGACCGCCGTCGTCGCCCCCTACGACGACGCGTGCGCCGCGCGCGAGGCCCTGGCCGGCGTCGAGGTGCTGTTCATGGTGTCGGCCTCGGAGAGCGCGGACCGCGTCGACGTGCACCGCGGCTTCATCGACGCCGCTGCCGCGGCTGGTGTGCGGCACGTCGTCTACACGTCGTTCTACGGCGCGGCGCCCGACGCGGTCTTCACCCTGGCCCGCGACCACCACGCCACCGAGGCGCACCTGCGCGCCTCGGGGATGGCGTGGACGTTCCTGCGCGACGGCCTCTACGCCGACTTCCTCCCCCTGCTGGCCGGCGACGACGGCGTCATCCGCGGTCCCGCAGCCGACGGGCGCGTCTCCGCCGTCGCGCAGGACGACGTCGCCGACGCCGCGGTCGTCATCCTGACCGCCACCCTGAGCGACCCCGCGGCGCACGCCGGGCGCACGTACGACCTGCTCGGGCCCCAGGCGCTCACCTTGGTGGAGGTCGCCGCGACGGTGACCGCGGTGACCGGCCGGGAGGTCAGCTACCACCCGGAGTCGCTGGAGGAGGCGTACGCCTCCCGTGCCTCCTACGGCGCACCGGGCTGGCAGGTGGACGCCTGGGTCTCGACGTACACCGCCATCGCCGCGGGCGAGCAGACGGGGACGAGCTCCGCCGTCTCCGACCTCACCGGGCGTCCGGCGACGACGCTGGAGGAGCTGCTGCGCAGGAGCCGCTGACGTCGCCTCCCCCAGCGTGGCCGTCCCACCAGGCGAGCACGCGCAGCGCGTGGAGGGTCAGCCCCCGGGTGGGCTCACCGACGCCGCTGTCGACGTCGAACCAGACCCGCCCCTCGTGGCGGGTCTGCGGGTGCCACGTGCCGTCGGGGTCCCGGGCGCTGCGGATGAGCTCGACGGCCTCGGCGACCCGAGGGTCGGGGCGGCGGCCGTCGTGCAGCGCTGGCGAGCGCAGGTGGTCGGCGGCGCGCAGCGCGCTGCAGGTCCAGCGGAACGGGTAGGCGAAGTGGTGCGCCCACGGGCCGTGCGGCTCACCGGTGCTCAGCCGCCGCAGGAGGTGGCGGGCCAGCAGGCGCTCCTCGCCGCGGTGCCGCGCGTCGCGCAGGGCGGGTGACCCGCCGGTGCGCTGCTCGTGGTCGAGCAGCCCGACGACGGCGTTGAGCGTGGAGTGGAACGACGAGCGCACGCAGCCCTCGACCCACTCGCAGTTCCACCCGCCGTCGTCGAGCTGGTGCTCGGGGAACCACGCCTGGAGGGCGGAGACGTCAGCGCCGAGCCAGGCGCCGTTGGCAGGGTGAAGGCGTTGATGCAGACGTCGACCTCCCCACCCAGTACGGGAGGTCCTCGTACTCCCACCGGGAGCTCTGCTCGAGCAGCTGCGCGGTGCCCGGTCGCAGCGCCTCCGGCTCGACGCCCCACTCGCGCAGGCTGTTGAGCGACCACGTGGTGGCGGTGTACGGCTGTCCCGGCTCGTCCGGCGCTGTGCCCTCGCGGACCTCGCGGGGGAAGTACGCGCCGCCGGCCCACTGCCCGTCGTCGTCCTGCAGCGCGAGGAGCCGGGCACCGAGGCCCTCGCTCGCGACGCGGGCACGTGTGACGCGCCAGACGTCCTCCGGGGCGTGGACGAGGTCTCGCTCCACCTGCCAGCGCAGGCTCGGGTCGGCGTCGAGGAGCCAGTCGAGGACGGGGGTCGGGACGGCGTCGGCGGCCACGGGCGAGACCGTAGACCCGGGCACCGACTGTCCGGGAGTCCCTGACCCCGGGGCTCCGTGATCGCTAGCGTCCGTCGGGTGGACGCCGACCCGCCTCCCCGACCCACCTCCCCGACCCACGCGCCGCAGGGCGCTCGGGCTGCTGGCCGCGGGGGCCGCCGTCGTCGCGGTGGGCGGGGCAGGAGCCGCCGGGGTCGCTGTCGCCGAGCCCCGGGTGTGGCACCGCGTCCGGGCGGCGGCGGGGTGGCCGGAGCGGGGCCCGGACGCGTCGCCGGTGTCGTCGGGTGCGGCGGTCGGCACCCGGGACTCGGGGAGCTTCGCCTCGGCCGCGTGCGGACGCGACGTCAGCTGGCGGCTCGCCCTCCCACCGGGCGCCGCAGCCGGCGAAGCCCTTCCGGTGGCGCTGGTGCTTCACGGCCGGGGCGGGAGCGCACGCAGCGCCTTCAGCGGCCTCGCCCTCGACGGGTTCCTCGCGGACGCCGTCGCCTCCGGCACGCCACCGTTCACGCTGGCCTCCGTCGACGGCGGCGACCACTCGTACTGGCACCGTCGCGCCACGGGCGAGGACCCGCAGGGGATGCTGGTGCAGGAGTACCTGCCGCTGCTGGCCGACCGCGGGCTGGTGACGTCGCGGATCGCCGCCTTCGGGTGGTCGATGGGGGGCTACGGGGCGCTGCTGCTGGTGACGGCCCTCGGCCCTGACCGCGTGGCCGCGGTGGCGGCCGACAGCCCGGCCCTGTGGGAGCGCGCAGCAGACACCGCTCCAGGCGCGTTCGACGACGCCGCCGACTTCGCCGCCGACTTCGCCGCCCACGACGTCTCCACGCGCCAGGGCGACCTCGCCGACATCCGGGTGCGCGTGGCGTGCGGGGAGTCCGACCCCTTCTACGACGCGACGCGCGCCTTCGCGGCGACGACGCCGGACCTTGCCGGCGCGGTCTACGGGCCGGGCGCCCACGACCAGGGTTACTGGCGCTCGACGGCGCTGGGCCAGCTGCGGTTCCTCGGGTCGGCGCTCGCCAGCCGCTGAGTCACACCGGGCAGGCGTCGGCTCGTGCTGGCACGTCAGCAGTCGCAGGTCTGGCGTGGTGAGGGGATGTCCGGGGTCGCTGACCCGGGGTGCTCGTACCCGGGGTGCTCCTGCCCGGGTTGGTCGGGTGGGTCGGGTGGGTCCTCGGCCCACCCGCCCGGTGGGTCCAGCAGCAGCAGCTGCACCGTCCTGGCGGTGGCGTCCACCAGCGACCGGCGCGGGCTGGTCAGCCACCGTCGCAGCGGGTCCACCCCCCGCGGCGGGCGCACCTGCGGGACCCCGCGGCGCATCCGCACCTGCCAGGCGCCCAGGGTCACCAGCTGGTGGTGGCGGAAGCACAGCAGCACCCCGGAGTCCACATCGGTGGGTCCCCCCTGGGCCCAGGGGTGCACGTGGTGGGCTTCCAGCCACCCCGGTGGAGCGGTGCACCCCGGGATCACGCAGCCGCCGTCGCGGGCGAGCATCGCCCGGCGCTGGGAGGCGGTGAACAGCCTGACGGCGCGTCCCAGGGACAGCACCGCGCCGTCCGGCCCGTCACAGGACATCCGCACCGCCTGGATCACCCCGGAGCAGGCCAGGTGCAGCAGGCTCGCCCGGGTCAGCGTGCGTGCGGTGCTCTCACAGGTGGCCTGCCCGGCGCCGGCGTGACCGGCGAGCTGGGCGTCGGTGGCGGTCACGATGATGCGGGGCACTTCCCCACCGCGGGTGGCGGTGGTGGACAGGCCCTGGCGGGCCAGGACTCCCAGGGCGTCGGCGCGGCGCTGGGGGGCGCTGCGCTGATCGCGCACCGGCACTGTGGGCGGTGACGCCTGCCCGGCACCGGGGGCACCGGGCGTCTCGTGCTCGTCGTCGTGCTCGTCGTCGTGCTCGTCGTCGGGCTCGTCGTCGGGCTGGTCGTCGGGCTGGTCGTCGGGCTGGTCGTCGTGCTGGTCGTCCTGGTGGTCGCTGAGGGGTGCGTGGACGGTGGCTTCGGGCTTGGACAGGTGGTCCAGGGCGACTTGCAGGGCGGCGGCGGTGACGGGGTCCAGGCGTGCGCGCACGTCCATCCAGCCGTCGGCGTGCACGGTGGTGTTCAGGTAGCGGCGCTCTGCGTCATCGGGGTCGTAGCTGCCGTCGGCGCGGTCGGGGTCCAGGGTGTGGGCCAGGGTCTGGCAGATGGTGCGGGCCCGGGCGTGGCTCAGGCCGGGCAGCAGCTCGGCCAGGGCGGCGTCGGCGGCGGGGCCGCGGGTGCGGCGGATGCGGGCGGGCAGGCTGGCCAGGGTGCGCGCCGCCAGGGCGGTGATGTCGGTGGAGACCTGCCCGGCGGCGTGGCGCAGGCCCAGGGCGCCCAGGGTGATGGTGGAGCTACCTGTGCAGGGTCCTGGAGCGGGGCCGGCTGCTGGGCTGGACCCGCGACAGGACCCGCGGCAGGTCCCGCGACAGGACCGGCGAGCGCAGCGACCTCGTCGTCGCCATCGCGTCCGTCGCCATCAAGGGTCGGCTCCTCGACGGGTGGCGGGGGTGTCAGGGGCGGTGCGGTCAGGACGGCGGCGAGCTTGGCTTCGGTGGCGGCGCGCGTGGGGTCGGCGCCGGTGTGCGTCAGGAGCAGGTCGACCACGGTGGTGGCGCCCAGGGTGCGCAGGTCTTCGGGGGTGAAGGTGGAGGTCAGGCGGAGCAGGACGGCGTCGGCGACGTGGCGGGCGGCGGCGACCTGGCGCAGGGCGTCCAGGCGCTGGTCGGGGGTGAGGGTCGCGGTGTGGTGGGAGGCGCTCTGGGCGGCGTCCAGGGCGGTGCGGCTCAGGGTGAGGGCCTCGGCCAGGGGCCCGGTCAGGGGCAGCGGCGGCAGGTCGGGGAGGAGTGCGTCGCGGGGGTCGCCCTCGGTGGGGTCGGCGCCGAGGGCGCCGGGGGCCAGGGGCTCCCAGCGCTGCTCGGTGGTGGTCATGGTGATGACGCTAGGGGTGGCCACCGACAGTCGAACGGGTGTGCAGACCCGATGCACAAGGAGCATGATCCGCGCCATCCGAGGTTCACCCGAACGGAGCAGTCCGGGCGCACTGCACGGAACTCAGGAGCGGCTCCGCTGCTGCTCCAGCAGCTTCTTCGGCGCCTGCACCTCCCACGCCTCGCGGAGCACCTCGGCGAGCTCGTCGACCTCCAGCTCCGCGAGCCGCGCCAGCACGTACGGGTAACCGGCGTAGTGGGGCGTGCGGAAGAAGGCGACGGGGTCGGCGAGGGTGAGCTCCTCGGCGTCCTCCACGGTCGGACGTCGCAGCACCAGCACCCCGGGCTCGTCGTGGAGCCGGGCGAAGAGCCTGTCGTGCACGCGGAACCCCGGGAAGCCCCAGGAGGGCTTCTCCGTGGTGTCCGGGAGCGCCAGCGCGAGGCGCCGGACGTCGTCGTCGTCAGCCATCCCCGGAGCCTCCTCCGGTGCGGCTCGCAGCGGGAGCCCTGCGAGCGCGCCACCACCAGGATGGGTGCGTGGACCTGCCCCCCTGGCTGGCGACCGCGGCGCGTCCGGTGACCGCTGCCGGCGCGCTCGTCCGCGACGACGCGGGCCGGGTGCTGCTCGTCGAGCCCACCTACAAGCCGGTGTGGGAGGTGCCGGGCGGCGTCGTCGAGGCCGACGAGACCCCGCTCACCGCGTGCCGCCGCGAGGTGCTCGAGGAGCTCGGCCTCGACGACGGCGCGCTGCCCGTCGGTCGCCTGCTCATCGTCGACTGGTGCCTGTCGCAGCACGGCGCACCGGCGCTGCGGCTGCTCTACGACGGCGGGACGCTCCCCGCCGAGCGCGAGCTGCGGCTGCCGCCGGCGGAGCTGGCCTCGGCGCGGTTCGTCGAGCTCGACGACGTCGACAGCCTGTGCAGCCCAGCGCTCGCCCTGCGGGTGCGGGCCGCGGTGCGGGCGCTGGCCGAGGGCGTCGTGCTGGAGCTGGAGGACGGCCGGGAGCGCCGCTGAGGCGTCACCGTGCAGGACCCGCGGGTTCGTCCAGCAGCTGGTGCAGCACGTGGTCCTGCCAGCGGCCGGCGATGCGCAGGTAGCGCGGGGCGCGGCCGATCTCGGTGAAGCCGGTGCGTGCGAGCACCCGGCGGGAGGCGGCGTTGTGCTCGAGGGTGTCGGCCTGCAGCCGGTGCAGGCCGAGGTCGTCGAAGGCGACGCGGACAGCGGCGGCCACCGCTGCCGTGCCCACGCCGGCGCCCGTCGCGTGGGCGGAGACCCAGTAGCCGAGGTGCGCGGACTGGAAGGCGCCCCTGACGACGTCGTTGATCGTCATGCGACCCACCACCTCCTCGCTGCCGTCCGCGGCGGCGCGGCAGATGAGCAGCGGCACGACCGCGCCGGTCGCGTGGCGGCGCAGCGCCTCGCGCAGGAGGCGGCGCTGCACCGGCTCGGTGGCGTGGTCGGCGTCGCGCAGCGGCTCCCAGGGAGCGAGGTGGTCGGCGTTGGCGGCGAGCAGGTGGGTGAGCGCCGCGGCGTCGTCCTCGGTGACGAGCCGCAGGCTCACACCACCCGCGGACGGGGTGTGCGCGGTCACGGGTCCAGGATGGCGGCGTGCCTCCCGAGGGATGCTGGGCGGTGGCCTGCCGCGACGCGGGCGTCGACGACCTGCCCGCCGTTGCGGTCCTCGCGGCCCAGCACCACGGCGGCGACGCCCCGCAGTGGGTCGAGCGCCTCCACCGGTAGCTGGCGCGTCGTTCCGCGCACCTCGTCGTCGCCGAGGTCGACGGCCGGCTCGTCGGGTACGGGAAGTCGGGCCCCTGCACACCCGTCGACGACGACGACCCCGCGCCCGCCGGCCGCTACCTCACCGGTCTCCTCGTCGACCCGGCCCGGCGACGACGCGGCCTCGGCGAGGAGCTGACGCGCAGGCGGCTGGAGCTGATCCACGCCGACGGCGAGCCGGCGTGGTGCTTCACGAACGCCCGCAACGCCGCGTCGTTCGCACTGCACCTGGCGCTGGGGTTCGTGGAGGTCGGCCGGGCGCCCCGCTACCTCGGCGAGCCGTTGGCCGGCGGGGTCGGGGTGCTGCTGCGGGCCGACCCGCGCACGTGACGACGGTGGCGGGACTGCATGATCACGCCGGGGAGGGGGCGGCGGGCCTGACGGCGGCCGGGCGGGTGCGCAGGCGCA
Organism: uncultured Actinomycetota bacterium; assembly: GCA_963781365.1. GTDB lineage: Bacteria > Actinomycetota > Actinomycetes > Actinomycetales > Quadrisphaeraceae > Quadrisphaera. The sequence goes on from CAWAFR010000001.1 coordinate 64,042, forward strand.
TCGCCGGGATGGTCCGGTGCACGATCGGGCCGATGGCCAGCGCGTAGACGAGCGTGCCCCACCCGACGGTGCCGCCGAGCGCGAAGCCGATGCCGAGAACCAGCACCTCGACGCCGGTGCGGGCCAGCCGCAGCGGCACCCCTCTGGTCGCCAGGCCGATGCTCAGCCCGTCACGGGGCCCGGGGCCGAGCCCCGCGCCGACGTACAGCCCGGTGGCGAGGCCGTTGAGGACGACGCCGCCCAGCAGCAGCGCCCAGGCGGCCGCCGTCGTCGCCGCCGCGGGCACCAGCGCCAGCCCGGCGTTGATGGAGAGGCCGACGAGGACGACGTTGGTCAGCGTCCCGACGCCCGGACGCTGCCGCAGGGGGATCCAGCACAGCAGGACCACGACGCCGGTGAGGATCGACCAGGTGCCGACCTGCCCGCCGAAGGTCGCGGCCATCCCCTGGTCGAGCACCGACCACGGCATGACGCCGAGCCCGGAGCGCAGCATGAGGGCGATGCTCGCGCCGTACAGGAACAGGCCGACGACGAGGACGACGGCGCGCAGCGGTCGGCGGTCGGCGGGCACGGGAAGCAGGGCGCGCGTCAGGGAGTGGATCGGGCTCACCGGTCCACGGTCTCCCACTTGGCCCTTTCGCGGTACGGCCAAGTCGCCGAGGATGGCCGGGTGGACCCCAGCCGCCTCTCCGTCCTGCTGGCACCGTGGGTGGCCGGGACGCCGGCGGGGAGCGCGACGGGCAGCCCGGCGCTGCCCGCCTACTCCGCGCTCGCCGACGGCGTCCGCGGCCTCGCCCTCGACGGCCGTCTGCCCGCCGGCACGCGGCTGCCCAGCGAGCGCGCCCTCGCGGTGGCCCTCGGCGTCAGCCGCACCACCGTGTCCGCCGCGTACGACGTCCTGCGCGCCGAGGGCTACCTGCGCAGCGCCCACGGTGCCGGCAGCCGCGTGGCGCTGCCGTCGTCGCTGCGCGCCCGGCCCGACGCCGACGCCGACGAGCCGGAGGGCGTGCTCGACCTCACCGTCGCCGCGCTGCCCGCCCCGGCGCAGGTGCTCGACGCCGTCGCCGCGGCCACCGCCGAGCTGCCCGCGCTGCTCGCCGACCACGGCATGCACCCCTACGGGCTGCCGGCCCTGCGGCGGGCTGTCGCGGCGCACCTCACCAGCCGAGGCTTGGCCACGGAGGCGGAGCAGGTGCTCGTCACCGGCGGAGCGCTGCAGGCCTGGAACCTCCTGCTGCGCACGCTCACCTCCCCCGGGCAACGGGTGCTCGTCGAGCAGCCGACCTACCCGGCCGTGATCGACGCCGTCCGCGCGCACCACCTGCGCCCGGTCGCGCTGCCCGTCAGCGCCGACGGGTGGGACCTGCCGACGACGCCGTCCGGGCGCCGCTCACTGGAGAGCGCGGTGCTGGCGCACGTCACCGTCGACGGGCAGAACCCGACCGGGCTGCTCGCCGACCTCGCCCAGCGGCGGGACCTCCTGCGCGGGCTGTCCAGCAGGACGGCGGGCGGCCCGCTCGTCGCCGTCGACGAGACCTTCGCCGACCTCGTGCCCGAGTCGGAGGCACCGCCGCGCCTGGCCGCCGTCGCCGCGGCGGAGGGGCTGGCCGCCGGCGGGCGCGGCGTGGTGACGCTCGGGTCGATGAGCAAGAGCTTCTGGGCCGGGCTGCGCGTGGGGTGGGTCCGCGGCGAGCCGGAGCTGCTGGCCCGGCTCGCGCAGGCGCGCGCCAGCATGGACATCACCTCCCCCGTGCTCGACCAGCTGGTGGCGGTGCAGCTGCTGGCGCAGGCCCCCGCCGTGCTCGCCGAGCGCCGGGCGCTGCTGGCCGAGCGCCGCGACGCGCTCGTCGCGGCCCTCGCGCGGGGAGTGCCGGACTGGACGGTGCGGCCGGCGCAGGCCGGCCTCGTGCTGTGGGCGTGCCTGCCGACGCCGAGCGCGACCCAGCTCGCCGCTCACGCCCTCGACCTGGGCGTGCGGCTCTCCCCCGGGCCGCGGTTCACCGTCGACGGCACCGGTGACCGCTGGCTGCGGCTGCCGTTCATCACGCCCGCCGACGACGTCGACCGCCTCGTCGCCGTGCTCCGCGAGGCGCGGGCCCGGGCGGTCTCGAGCACCCCGACGACGCGCACCCCGGCCCGGTGGACGGCGTGACCCCTTCCACCCCTGAGCCGCACTTCCCCCGGCAAGTGCGGGAAGGAGGACGGCGCTGGGTGCTCCAGCCGGTCACGGCGGGCGTCGTCGGCGCCGTCACGGGGTACGCGAGCTCGTTCACCGTCGTGCTCGCCGGGCTGACCGCTGTCGGTTCGACGCCCGCGCAGGCGGCGTCCGGGCTGCTGGCGCTGTGCGTGCTGCAGGGCGTGCTCGCCGTCGTCCTGTCGTGGCGGCACCGGGTCCCGGTGTCGTTCGCGTGGTCGACGCCGGGTGCCGCCGTCCTGGTCGCCGCGGGGGCGAGCGGGGGCGTGACGTTCCCCGAGGCGGTGGGCGCGTTCCTGCTGTGCGGGGCGCTCGTCGTGCTCACCGGGGCCTGGCCGGCGCTCGCCCGGCTCGTCACGAGGGTGCCGGCCCCCCTGTCGGGTGCGCTGCTGGCCGGGGTGCTGCTGCCGCTGTGCCTGGCGCCGGTGGGCGCCGTCGTCAGCGAGCCGCTGGCGGGTGCCGCCGTCGTCGTGGTCTGGCTGCTGCTGCGGCGGCTCGCGCCGACGTGGGCGGTGCCGGCGGCGCTCGTCGTCGCCCTGGTGCTCACGCTCACCGTCGAGCGGGGCGACCGCGCCGCTGCTGGCGGTGCCGGCAGTGGCCTGAGCTGGGTGCCGGCGCTCGCGTGGACGACGCCGCAGCTCGACCCGCTGGTGCTGCTGAGCGTCGGCCTGCCGCTGTACCTGGTGACGATGGCGAGCCAGAACGTGCCGGGCCTGGCCGTGCTGCGCGGCGCCGGCTACCCCCACCCGCCGGCGCGGTCGGCGCTGGTCGGTTCGGGCGCCGCCACCGTGCTCGGCGCTCCCTTCGGGGCCCACGCCGTCAACCTCGCAGCCCTGTCTGCCGCGATCATGGCGGGTCCGGACTCCCACCCGGACCCCCGCCGCCGCTGGCCGGCGGCCGTCACCGGCGGCGTGGTCTACCTGCTCGTGCTGGCGCCGCTGTCGGCGGCCGCGGCGTCGCTGGTCTCCTCCGCTCCCCCGGTGCTCGTGCAGGCCGTCGCCGGGCTGGCGCTGCTCGGGGCGTTCCTCGGCGGGCTCGCCTCCGCCGTCGACGCCGCGCAGCCTGCGGAGCACCGGACCGCAGCCGTGCTCGCACTGCTCGTCGTGGCCTCCGGCGTGAGCGTGCTGGGGATCGGCAGCGCGGTGTGGGGGCTCCTTGCGGGCGCGGTCTGCTGGGCCTGGCTGCGCCCGCGCACCGGCGCCGGTGCCGGTGCCGGTGCCGGTGCCGGTGCCGGTGCCGCATGATCTCGAGGATGGGACGACGTGCTGGGGAGCGACCATGAGGATCCGCGGAGCCGTCCTCGTCGAGGTCGGCAGGGAGCGCCCCTACGCCGACAGCCGCCCCCTGGAGGTGGTCGAGCTCGAGCTCGACCCGCCCGGCCCGGGTGAGCTGCTGGTGCGCATCGAGGCGGCCGGCGTGTGCCACTCGGACCTGTCCGTGGTCGACGGCAACCGGGTGCGCCCCGTGCCGATGCTCCTGGGCCACGAAGCCGTCGGGCGGGTCGAGGCGGTCGGGCAGGGCGTCGACGACGTCGCCGTCGGCCAGCGCGTGGTGATGGCCTTCCTCCCCCGCTGCGGGGAGTGCGCGAGCTGCCGCACCGACGGCCGGCTGCCCTGCACGCCGGGGTCGGCGTCCAACGACGCCGGGGAGCTGCTCGGCGGCGGGCGGCGGCTGCACGCCGTCGCGGCGCTGGGGTCCGGCGACGACGCCGTCGAGGCCGGTGGGGAGGTGCACCACCACCTCGGCGTCAGCGGCTTCGCGACGCACGCGTGGTCGACCGCCGCTCCGCGGTGCCCGTCGACGACGACGTGCCGCCCGCGGTCGCCGCCGTGCTGGGCTGCGCGGTGCTCACCGGCGGCGGCGCCGTGCTCAACGCCGGGCGGCCCGCGCAGGGCGACGCCGTCGTCGTCGTCGGGCTCGGCGGCGTCGGCATGGCGGCCCTCATCACGGCCGTCTCGCTCGGGCTGGGCGAGGTGATCGGCGTCGACGCGGTGCCGGAGAAGCTGGCGCGCGCCCGCGAGCTCGGCGCCTCGGCGGTGCACACCCCCGCCGAGGCGCTCGCGTCGGGTGTGAAGGCGCCCGTCGTCATCGAGGCGGCGGGCAGCGCCCGGGCCTTCGAGACCGCCGTCGCCCTCACCGCGGTCGGAGGCACCACCGTCACGGTGGGGCTGCCGGCGCCCACGGCGGAGGCGACGATCAGGCCCCTCGGGCTCACCGCGGAGGCGCGGACCATCGTCGGCAGCTACCTCGGGTCGGCGGTGCCGTCGCGCGACATCCCCACCTACGCGCAGCTGTGGCGCGAGGGGAGGCTGCCGGTCGACGAGCTCATCTCCTCGACCACCACGCTCGACGGCATCAACGAGGCGATGGACGCGCTCGCCGAGGGCCGCGCGGTGCGCCAGGTGGTCCTCTTCGACGGCCCCGCGGCAGCAGGAGGAGGATCGTGACCATGACGATGCAGGTGTCCCGCGAGCAGATCCCCTCCGAGCAGGCGACCCGCGAGGAGGCGCTGCTCGCGTCCGTGCCCACCGACCTGCTCATCGGCGGCCGGTGGGTGCCGGCCTCGACCGGTGAGCGCTTCGACGTGGAGGACCCGGCCACCGGTGCGGTGCTCACCACCGTCGCCGACGCGAGCGTCGAGGACGGCGCCGCCGCCCTGGACGCCGCCGTCGCCGCGCAGGCCTCGTGGGGGCGCACCGCGCCGCGCGAGCGCGCCGAGCTGCTGCGCCGCGCGTTCGACGCCGTCATCGCCCGCACCGACGACCTCGCGCTCCTCATGACCCTGGAGATGGGCAAGTCGCTCGCGGAGGCGCGCGGCGAGGTGGCGTACGGCGGGGAGTTCCTGCGCTGGTCCTCCGAGCAGGCGGCGCGCGTCGCGGGCCGCTACGTGCCCGCCCCCGACGGCAAGCAGCGCCTGCTCGTGGTAAGAAGCCGGTGGGCCCGTGCCTGCTCATCACGCCGTGGAACTTCCCGCTGGCGATGGCGACCCGCAAGATCGCGCCCGGCGCTGGCGGCGGGCTGCACGGTCGTCCTCAAGCCCGCGGCGCAGACGCCGCTGACGTCGCTGCTGTTCGCGCAGGTCCTGCTCGACGAGGCGGGGCTGCCGGCCGGCGTCGTCAACGTCATCCCGACCACGCGCGCGGGCGAGGTCACCGGTCCGATCATCGCCGACCCGCGGCTGCGCAAGCTGTCGTTCACCGGCTCCACGCCGGTCGGGCAAGGCGCTGCTGCGAGCAGGCCGCCGACGGCGTGCTGCGCACCTCGATGGAGCTCGGCGGCAACGCGCCGTTCCTCGTCTTCGACGACGCCGACGTCGACGCCGCCGTCGAAGGCGCCCTGCTGGCCAAGCTGCGCAACAGCGGGGAGGCGTGCACCTCCGCGAACCGGTTCTACGTGCAGCGCGTCGGTGGCGGAGGCGTTCTCCTCCAAGCTCGCGGCGCGGGTCGGGGCGATGAAGGTCGGCCGCGGCACCGAGGAGGGCGCGCAGGTCGGCCCGGTCATCAACGAGAAGGGCCGCGCCAAGGTCGCGGAGCTCGTCGACGACGCCGTCTCCCGCGGCGCCACCGTGCTCACCGGCGGCTCCCGCGTGGAGGGCCCGGGGTACTTCTTCGCGCCGACCGTGCTGGCCGACGTCGCCCCCGGCGCGCGGCTCCTCAAGGAGGAGATCTTCGGCCCGGTGGCCCCGGTGACCACGTTCGAGACCGAGGACGAGGCCGTCGCGCTCGCCAACGACACCGAGTTCGGCCTCATCTCCTACGCCTACACCGCCTCGACGTCGCGGGCGCTGCGCCTGGCCGAGACCCTGGAGACGGGGATGCTCGGGATCAACACCGGCGTCATCTCCAACCCGGCGGCGCCGTTCGGCGGAGTCAAGCAGTCGGGCCTGGGCCGCGAGGGCGGCGAGGAGGGCATCGAGGAGTACCTCGAGACCCTGTACGTCGGCATCGCCGACCCCTGGGCCTGACCCGCGGGTCCCGTGCGGCCCGACGGGCGTGCAGAACCTCACCGGACAGCGTCGTCGCCGGCCGCGATCAGGGTTCTGCACGCCGGTCGGGCCGCGTCAGGATGGGGGCATGACCAGCGAGGCGACCCGTGGCGTGACGAGCGGCGTGGTGGTGCGGAGCGCCGGGGTGGACGACCTCCCGGAAGCAGCGCGGCTCTTCGCCGGGTACCTCGACTCCTACGGGATCAGCCACGACGGCGCAGCGGCGAGCGCCTACCTCCGCGAGCGCATCGCCACCGGCCAGAGCCTCGTGCTGCTGGCCGAGGTGGGCGGCTCGGCGGTGGGCTTCGCCCAGGTCCACCCGACCTGGGCCTCCCTGGAGCTCGCTCCCGCCTGGGTCCTGTCCGACCTGTTCGTCGACCCCCCGGCTCGCCGGCGGGGGGTCGGGCGGTCGCTGCTGCGCGGGGTCACCGTGCGGGCCCGCGCGGCGGGCGCGACCACCGCCGTGCTGGAGACGGCCCACACCAACACGGCGGCGCAGGCGCTCTACGAGGGCGAGGGGTGGGTGCGGGACACGACCTACCGCACCTACGCGCTGGAGCTCTGAGGCTGCCGCCGGGCGGAGCAGGACGCGCACCCTGTCCGAACCCCCTCCGGTCCACTACGCTCCGCCCGCGGAGGTGGGCGCCATGGAACAGCGCAAGCTCGGTCCCTACGTGCTCGAGGAGCTGCTGGGTGCGGGCGGGATGGGCGAGGTCTACCGCGCCCACGACACCGTCCGCGACCGCAGGGTGGCGCTCAAGGTGCTGCCCGAGGCGTTCAGCCACGACCACGAGTACAGCTCGAGGTTCCGGCGCGAGCAGCACATCGCCGCGCGGCTGCGCGACCCGCACATCATCCCGATCCACGACTTCGGCGAGATCGACGGGCGGCTCTTCATCGACATGCGCCTGGTCGACGGGCGAGACCTGTCGCAGCCTGCTCGCCGAGCGGGGCCCTGCCGCCGGACCGCGCGGTGCACCTCATCGACCAGGTCGCCGCAGGCCCTCGACGCCGCCCACGCGGAGGGTCTCGTGCACCGCGACATCAAGCCGTCGAACTTCCTGGTCACGCCGAGCGGCGTTCGTCTACGTCGTCGACTTCGGCATCGCCCGCGAAGGTGGGCACCACCCGCACGTCGCTGACGGTCACCGGCGCCACGGTCGGCACCCTCGACTACATGGCGCCGGAGCGGTTCACCACGGCGCCGCTCGACGCCCGCGCCGACATCTACTCCCTCGCCTGCCTGCTGTACGAGTGCCTCACGGCGCAGCGGCCGTTCCCCGGCCACGACCTGCCCTCGCTGATGTACGCGCACTTCTACACCGAGCCGGAGCCGCCGAGCCGCCACGCGTCCGACCTGCCGGGCGGGCTGGACGAGGTGGTCCTGCGCGGCATGGCGAAGAACCCCGACGACCGGTACGCCACCGCCGGTGAGCTCGCCGCCGCGGCGCACGCCGCGCTCGGGGGTCGTGCGCTGCTCGCGGCGTCGTGGACGCCGCCGAAGCCGTCGCTCGCCAAGACCGCCGGTGCGCCGGCCGCAGGTGCCGCAGCGGTGACGACCACCGGCCCGACGACGGGCGCACTCGCGGGCGCTGCGGGTGCTGTCGGCGCTGTCGGTGCGGCCGAGGCCGCCGCTGCCGCGGCCGCTCGCACCGGGAGGTCACCCACCGGGGTGCGGCAGCGTCGGAGACCACCCACCGCCCCGGGGCGCAGGACACCGCGCCGCCCGCCGTGGTCGACCTCACGGACGACCAGGAGACCCGGGCCGGTCCCTGGCCGACGCCGTCGCCGTCGCCGGGTGGGATGGGCCTCGTCGTCGCCGGCGGCGCCCACCGCACCGTCGACCCGCTCCCACGGTGGCAAACGTCTCCAGCGGGGCGACCGCGGCACCGGCTGCTGCCGCAGCAGCGCCGGCAGTCCCGGCCGCACCGGCCCCGGCCACGGACCTGCCGACGCAGGCCCCGCCGTCACCGACGTCGTCGCCCGTCGTCCTGCCAGACCACGGACCCGCCCGCGGACCCGGCTACGGACCCGCTCCACAGCAGCCGGGCCCGGACCAGGGCACCCGCCGGGCCAGCCGCGGTACCCGGACGACCACCAGCAGGGGTACCGGGGCGGCCAGCAGCCACCCGCCGGTGGCCACCCGCCGGTCCCGGCCCCCCGCAGGAGGCGTCGGGGGACCCTCGCCCTGGTCATCGTCGCCGCGTGCCTCGTCGTCGCCCTCGTGGCCGCCGGCGCCTGGTACATCCTGGACCCGCTCGGCCGGGACGGCGGTGGCGCCCCCGCAGCCGCCGGGACCTCAGCGGCGGCGTCCGCCGCGAGCGCTGCGCCCGAGCAGTCACCGACGCAGTCAGCGCCGCCCGCGGCGAGCGTCGCCATGCCCACCGTCGGCGACACGATCCCGGTCGGCCTGACACCCCGGGCTACATGGAGGTGGCGCCCAACGGCCGCTTCGCCTACATCGCCAACCGCGACGCCGGGTGGTCACCGTGCTGGACACGACGATCAACAAGGTCACCGCGACCATCCCGATCCCGCAGGGCCCGCCGCAGTTCGTGTCGCTTCTCGCCCACGCGGCGACCGGGCCTACATCAGCATCTACCACAAGACCGGTGACACACCTAACGACACTGAGTCGTCTTCGTCGACACCGCGACGAACAACGTCACCGCCGACGTCCCGGTCGGGCCAGCAAGCCCTTCGCCTCGGCGACCACCCCCGACGGGCAAGCTGCTCTACGTGCCCAGCCACGACACGGCCGGCTCGACATCATCGACACGAGCCACGCAGCACCGTGGTCGAGGAGCCCGGTGGCGCGCAACCCGCACTGGGTGGCGTTCAGCAAGGACGGCAGGTCCTCTACACCGCCAACCACGAGTCCGGCGTGGTCACCGTGATCGACGCGGCCGACGACACGTCGACCACCAAGAGATCCCGGTCGGGGCAAGGCCCCCCACAGCACCGCCGTCTCCCCCGACGGGAAGCCGCGTCTCGGTGGTCAACTACGACAGCAACGAGGTCTCGGTGATCGACACGGCCACCGAGCAGGTCGTGGCGACGATCCCGGTCGAGCAGCAAGCCCCAGGACATCGCCTACGCCCCCGACGGCCGGTACTTGTACACCGCCAACGTCGACGCCGGCACCGTGACGGTGATCGGCACCGCGACCAACACGGTCACCGCCAGCATCCCCATGGGCGGCAACCCGACGAGCATCTCGGTGCTGCCGAACGGGAAGCAGGCGTACGTGACCCTGCTCGACCAGGGTCTCGTGAGGATCCTCGACCTCTCGGCCTGAGCCCGCTGCACCTCCACCTCCGGCTCCCCCACCCGCTCTGGCCACTCAGGTCGGGGGCGGGGGCGGGGTCAGCCCGCGAGGGCGTCGAAGTCGGACAGCTCCTCGGTCGTGACGTTGCCGGACAGCCGCGCCCAGCGCGCGAGGTCGGGCAGGAACGACTGGCGGCCCGCGCGCTCGGCGCCCGCCTCCTCCCACACCCCGCCGACGCCGTGGACCGTCGCGAGCTCCCGCCGCAGGTCGTCGAGGACGTTCCGGATCGTCTTCGCGCTGGTCCGGTGGCCGCGCTCGGCGAGGATCGCCTCCATGTCGGCGTAGCTCGGCGTCCCGTGCTGCCCGTTCCACCCGAAGGCCGCCGGCAGGCACAGCGCGCACAGCAGCGCCCGGTGGCGCGGCGTCAGCGAGGCGATGCGCGCGAACCCCACCGTGGCGCCGCTGACACCCCCGACCACGGCCGTCATCGGCAGCGGCGCCGGGGGGACCGACGCCCGGAGCCCGGTCGCGTCGACAGCGACGGCGTAGCGGCCGCGCTCGCCGTCGATGACCACGGTGACGAGGTCGTGCGGGCCGGTCCCCGAGGTCATCAGGGGTGCCACCTCGAACGGCTCCCCGGGGAAGACCTCCACGACCAGGGACCGCTTGTCGGAGGTGTTGTGGATCAGGACGCCGTCGGCGCGGGCCTCCAGGCGCCCGGCGTAGCGGGGGATGCGGAGGTCGGCCGGCTCGTGGCCGATCCGCAGGTCGTTGCCCTGGCCGCGCCCGAAGGTGAGCGACTCCCCCGGGGCGAGCTGGTGCCGCGCGGGGCCGCACCGGACGACGACGACCGACCTGCCCGCTGGGGCCCCTGCAGCCACCCGCGGACTCTAGCGAGACCGCGGTGGGTGGCGGAACAGCATGATCACGCGGAGGCCGGGCGCCCACACACTCCCCGGACGTGATCCGGCAGTCCCGCCTCGCGTCAGGCGCCGCCGACGGCCGAGCTGGTGGTGCGCGGCGACGGCGACGGCGAAGACCGCCCCCTGGAGCCAGGTCAGGGGATTGAGGGACAGTCGTTGAAGGACAGCGCAGCAGGCATGCGTGCTCCAGGCGGTGGGTCGGTCGACGGGGACGAGGTCCCCGTGCCGGGCCGGCGCTGGAGGTCAACGAGCGGGGCGGCGCGGGGTGGTCCCCGCGCCCGGGGGCGGGCGCTGCCCGGCCTGCCGGGCCGGTCGTCGAGGATGACGGCGACCGCCGCGTCCCAGCGCACCGCCGGCGCCCGCGGCGGCGCTGCCACGAGCAGGACGACGACGGCGAGCATCGCCAGGCCGGCGAGGACGGCGAGCGCCTCGAGCCAGCGCCGGAGCGCGGTCACGGGGCCTCGGGTCACCGCTCCAGGGTGCTGGGCCGCGAGGCGCTGGGCGCAACGGCCGAGCGCCTGGCAGGGTTGTCGCGGGTTCGGGACGCGAGTAGGTTCCTGCGACCGTGCGTCGCCCGCGGAACACCCAGGGCGACGGCGCGCCGGCAGGCCCCGTCAGGGCCTGGCTGCGGGTCCACGGCCGGCTCCTCGCCTCGGGCTTCCGCCGCGGAGCCGCCTACCGCGGGGCCGCGCTCGGCGGCCTGGTCGCCAACGTGACGTTCGGCTTCCTCAAGGTCAGCGTCCTCACCGCAGCGGTCACCGCCGGCGGTGGTGAGCTCGGTGGGTACGACACCCGCGCGATCGTCGCCTACGCCTGGCTGAGCCAGGCGCTGCTCGGTTCCGTGAACCTCTTCGGCCGCACCGACCTGGCCGAGCGCATGAAGGACGGCAGCGTCGCCGTCGACCTGCTGCGCCCGGTCGACGTGCAGACCGCGACCACCGCGCAGGAGGTCGGCCGAGCGCTGTTCACCCTGCTGCCGCGCGGGGTGCCGATCGTCGTCCTCGGGATCGTCGTCGGGGGGATGCGGCTGCCGCTCGACCCGGTGTCGCTCGCGCTGGGGGTGCTCAGCACCGTCCTGGCGATCCTCCTGTCCTACCTCGTGGTCTACCTCGTGGCGGTCAGCGGCTTCTGGACGGTCGAGACCCGCGGGCTGCAGGTGCTCTACATGATCGTGTCGGGCTTCCTCGCGGGGCTGTTCGTGCCGGTGACCCTGTTCCCGGACTGGCTGCTGGCCCTGGCGCTCGCGACGCCGTTCCCGTCCGTCCTGCAGGTGCCGATCGACGTCGTCTCCGGGCGGGTGGCGGGCGCGGAGGCGCTCGGCGTCGTCGGGGTCCAGCTGGCGTGGCTGGCCGGGGTGTACGCCGTCGGCAACCTCCTCACCCGCGCCGGGCGCCGGCGGCTGGAGGTGCAGGGTGGCTGACGCGAACTCCCTCGGTCGACGCGGAGGTGGGTGGAGGCCCTACCGGGCGGTGCTCGCGAGCCGGGTGCGCGCGCAGACCAGCTACCGCAGCAGCTTCGCGCTCGACCTCGGCAGCTCCCTCCTCATCGGCCTCGTCGAGCTGGCCGAGGTCTGGGTGCTGTACCGCTCCGTCGACAGCATCGGCGGGCTCGACCTGGCTGCGGTGCTGCTCGTCTTCGCCCTCGCAGACACCTCGTTCAGCGTCGCCGACATGCTCGTCGGGCACGTCGACACGCTCCCCCGCCACCTGCGCGCCGGCACCCTCGACGTCTTCTACCTGCGCCCGCAGCCACTGCTGGCGCAGCTGGTGACCAGCGAGATCAGCCTGCGGCGGGTGACGCGCATCGCCGTCGGACTCGCAGTGCTCGTGGTGGCGCTGGTGGTGAACGACGTCGCGTGGACTCCGGCGACGGTGGCTTACCTCGCCGTCGTCCTGGTCACCGGCACCGTGACGTTCACGGGCGTCTTCGTCGCGGCGGCGGGCGTGCAGTTCTTCCTCGTCGACGCCGCGGAGATGACCAACGCCGTCGTCTACGGCGGCCGGTACGCGGCCACGCAGCCGGCGTCGGTGTGGAACAAGCCTCTGGTGGCGCTGTTCGGGTTCGCGGTGCCGATCGCCTTCACCGCCTACCTGCCGACGCTGGTGCTGCTCGACCTGCCCGGCCCGCCGGGGATGCCGGCGTGGCTGGGCTGGCTCGCGCCGGTGGCTGCGGTGTGGACGTGGGCGGTCGCGCTGCTGGCGTGGCGGACCGGGGTGCGGCACTACCAGGGGGGCGGCGGATGAGCAGGACGACGAGCGCGGGCAGCGTCGAGGTCGAGCAGCTCACCCGGCGCTTCCGGGTGCGCAGCGGGAAGGGGCTGGCGCTGCGGCGCACCGACGTCGTCGCCGTCGACGCCCTGACGTTCACCATCGGCGCCGGGGAGTCGGTCGGGTACATCGGCGCGAACGGCGCGGGCAAGTCGACGACGATCAAGATGCTCGCCGGGATCCTCGTGCCGAGCGCTGGGCGGGTCACCACCTGCGGTCTGGAGCCGGTGGCGCAGCGGCGGGCGCTGGCGCGCCGGCTCGGCGTGGTCTTCGGCCAGCGCTCGCAGCTGTGGTGGGACCTGCCGCTGGAGGAGTCGTACCGGATCCTCGCGGCCGTGCACTCCCTCAGCGCGCAGCGCGAGCGGGAGCGCACCGCCGAGCTCGTGGGGCGCCTGGAGCTGGGCTCGTTCCTCACGACGCCGGTGCGCCAGCTCTCCCTGGGCCAGCGGATGCGCGGTGAGGTGGCGGCGGCGCTGCTGCACTCCCCCGAGCTGCTGGTGCTCGACGAGCCGACCATCGGCCTGGACGTGCTGAGCAAGCAGCGGCTGCGGGAGTTCCTGCTCGCCGAGCGCGCCGCGCACGGGACGACGCTGCTGCTCACCACCCACGACATGGGCGACGTGTCGCGGCTGTGCGAGCGGGTGCTGCTCGTCGACCGCGGCTCGCTGGCCTACGACGGGTCACTGGCCGGGCTGTCGCGGACCGTGGGCGCGCGGCGGGTGCTCGTGGTCGACCTCGCGGCGCCCGCGCCGGACCTCGTCGGGGTGCCGCACGCCGAGCACCTCGGCAGCGAGGCCGGTGGACTGCGCCAGCGGGTGGCGTTCGACGCTGAGGCGACGACGGCTGCCGCGGTGCTGTCGGCGGTGAGCGAGCGCGTGGAGGTGCGGGACCTGTCGGTGGAGGAGCCGGACGTCGAGGACGTCGTCCGCCGGGTCTACCTGTCCCGGGGCCGCTGACGTCCCCCTCCCGACCGTGATCATGGGCAGTGAGCCGATCGGCTCCGGCCTGCTGCCCGGGATCACGGGCGGGGGTGGGGTCAGCGGGCTGAGGCGAGCACGCGGGCTGCCTCGCGCTGCGCCGCCGCGTTGCTCTGCAGCTCCCGCGAGCCAGCCAGCTTCGCGGCGATGTGCTCGCCCACGGTGGTCGGCGCGTAGAGGGGCTGCTCGCCGTCGTCGACCGTGCCGGGCAGGGCGGCGATCGACGGCGTCGACGTCGCCGTCGTGGAAGAACGCCGCCGAGCGGCGGCGCTCGATGGTGCCGTCGACGATCGGCGGCTTGACGCGGTGCAGCGTCGAGCGTCCAGCGCTCGTTGGTCCAGCGCGCCATGACGTCGCCGAGGTTGACCAGCAGCGCGCCGTCGGCGGGCTGCACGTCGTGCCAGCGACCCGTCGGCGCCGAGCACCTGCAGGCCCGGGCACCTGGTCGGCCCACAGCACGGTGACGATGCCGTAGTCGGTGTGCTCGCCCATGCCGGTGAGGTCGCCGTCGAGGTCGACGGTGCCCGGCGGGCAGCGCGTAGTTGTTCATCCGCAGCACGTCGAGGCAGTGCCCGGTGACGCCGCGGAACGAAGCCGCGGCTCGAGGCCGAGGGCGTCGGCGAAGACGTCGGTGAGCGTGCGCGCGACCCGGCCGGCCTCGGCCACCCACGCCTGCGACGCGCGGCTCGGAAGCCGGGGACCAGCTCCTCGCCGGGCCAGAGGTTCTCGGCGTAGTGCGGCCGGGTCGAGCGCGACGGGCGCGTCCGGGTAGTCGCTGACGGCAGCGCCGGTGTTGAACGCCTCGAAGAAGTCGTTCATGCGGGTGGCGGCCTCGACGCCCAGGCTGAGCGAGAGGTTCTCCGACTTCGGCGGGGTGTAGCCGCGGTTGACGCCCGCTGGCGCGCGGTACCGCTTCTTGGTCTCCAGGCCGAGGCCGAAGAAGTCGTCGACCGCGGAGGCGAGCCCCGCGGCGACGTCATCAGGGACGCCGTGACCGACCACCTGCACGAAGCCGACGGTGCGGCACGCCTCGTCCATCGCCGCCGCGGTGGCGGCGCGCTGCGCGGGGGTGCCGCCCGAGACGTAGGGCGAGATGTCGACGGTCGGGACGGCGAAGGGCGCGCTCATGCCCCTGATCGTCGCCCTTCCTGCCGCCCCGCGGGTGGCCTCGGCCCAGGACCGCCCGTGATCACGGACGGTGGGAGCTACGAGCGGTCCGGCTGGGGGGCGCCTTCAAGGGTGCGCATCACGGTGAACCGTGCACCGTCCGGGTCGGCGATGGTCGCCATCCGCCCGAAGGGCGTGTCCTGCGGGCCGTCGAGCTCGGTCCCGCCGTGCGCAGAGGCCGATGCCACAGCCGCGTCGACGTCGTCGACGTCGTCGACGTCGTCGACGTCGACGAGGAAGTAGGGCAGCCACCCGGGCTCCGGCGCGCCGAAGAGGGCCCGAGGCCGCCGCACGGGAACGGCTCGTCGCCGAGGTGCAGCGTCGCGTCGTCACCGGGCGCACCGTCGAAGGTCTCGTGGCGCAGCCCGAAGACGCTGGTGAGGAACGCTCGGGAGGCCGAGGGGTCGGCGCTGCGCGCGGCGCCAGGGTCGGGTGCGGACAGGTCTGCCCAGCAGGGCAGCCCGGCGGGCCAGGGTCGGGTGCGGCGGCTCGTGCACGCATCACAGCGCCCGGCACCGACGGCCCGCCAGGACCGGTCGGGGGTGGCTCAGGGCAGGCGCGCGCTGACGGCGGCGCCGTGCGCCGGGAGGTCCTCCGCGGCGGACAGGGCCAGCACGTGGGGGGCGACGTCGGCCAGCGCGGCCTCGGTGTACTCCACGACGTGGATCCCCCGCAGGAAGGTCGCGACGCTCAGCCCCGCGGTGTGCGCGCAGGTCCCCCCGGTGGGCAGCACGTGGTTGGACCCGGCGCAGTAGTCGCCGAGCGAGACCGGCGAGAACGCCCCGACGAAGACCGCGCCGGCGTTGCGCACCCGCGCGGCCACCGCAGCGGCGTCGCGGGTCTGGACCTCGAGGTGCTCCGCGCCGTACGCGTCGACGACGGCGAGCCCGGCGTCGACGTCGTCGACGAGCACCACCAGCGACTGCGGCCCCGCCAGCGCGACGGCGATCCGCTCTCCGTGCTTGGCGGCCGGCACGCGGCGGGCCAGCGCGGCGTCGACGGCGTCGGCCAGCTGCGGGCTGTCCGTGACGAGCACTGCCGCGGAGGCCTCGCCGTGCTCGGCCTGGCTGATGAGGTCGGCGGCGACGTGCTCGGCGTCGGCGGTCTCGTCGGCGAGCACCGCGACCTCGGACGGGCCGGCCTCGGCGTCGGTGCCGATCACGCCGCGCAGCAGGCGCTTGGCGGCGGTGACGTAGATGTTGCCGGGGCCGGTGACGAGGTCGACCGGCGGGCACGACTGGGTGCCGTCGGCCTCGCGGGCGCCGAGCGCGAGCATCGCCACCGCCTGCGCGCCACCGACGGCGTAGACCTCCTCCACCCCCAGCAGCGCGCACGCGGCGAGGATGGTGGGGTCGGGCAGCCCGTCGGTGGAGCTCGCGTCGGGACCCTTGCCCCTCTGCGGCGGGGTCGCGACGGCGATGCTCTCCACCCCCGCCTCCTGCGCGGGGACGACGTTCATGACCACGCTGCTCGGCAGCGGAGCGACGCCCGCCGGCACGTAGAGCCCGACGCGCTGCACCGGCACGAACCGCTCGGTGACCGTGCCGCCGTCGACCACCCGCGTCACCACGTCGCTGCGGCGCTGGTCGGCGTGCACGAGGCGGGAGCGCCGGACCGACTCCTCCAGCGCTGCCCGCACGGCCGGGTCGAGCGCCGCCAGCGCGTCGGCCAGCGCGGTCGCGGGCACCCGCAGCGATCCGATGCGGACGCCGTCGAAGCGCTCCCCCAGGTCGCGGACAGCGTCGGCACCGCCTTCCCTGACCTGGTCGACGACGGGCCTGACGACGGCGAGCGCCGCCTCGACGTCGACGACGGCGCGCGGCATCCGGCTGCGCAGCTCGCGCGCGTCGACGTGCTGGCCCCGCAGGTCGAGGCGGCGCATCGCGGTGACGGCGGGGGTGGTCGTGGTCACGGACCACAACCCTAAGCGTCCCTCCGCCCCCTCCCCGTGATCATGGGCCTTCCACGCACTTCCCGCGCAGCGCCAGCGAGCAGCACGACGATGACGGGCGACGCAGACTAGGACGATGAGCGAGCAGCGCCCGCCCCTGCCCCCGTTCGACGCCGCGTCGGCGCTGGCGAAGGTCCGCGCCGCCGAGGCCGCGTGGAACACCCGGGACCCGGAGCGGGTCGCCGGCGCGTACTCACCCGACAGCGAGTGGCGCAACCGCGGCACCTTCCTGCGGGGTCGCGCGGAGATCGCGGCCTTCCTGCAGGGCAAGTGGGAGCGCGAGCTCGACTACGCGCTGCGCAAGGACCTGTGGGCGTTCACCGACGACCGGATCGCCGTCCGCTTCCAGTACGAGTGCCGTGACGCCGACGGTCAGTGGTGGCGCTCCTACGGCAACGAGCTGTGGGAGTTCGACGCCGACGGGTTCATGCGCCGGCGGGAGGCGAGCATCGACGACGTCCCGATCCACGAGTCCGAGCGGCGCATCCACGGCCCGCGCGCCGACGGCGACGACAGCACCCCGCCCCTGCGCTGAGCCGTTCCTCCTCGACCGTCGCGGAGGGGCGGGGCTCACGCCGGCTGCACCAGGGCGGTGCGTGAGGCCGCGACCAGGGCGGCGGCGACCGCGTCGAGCGCCGGGCTGCGCAGCTTCCACTGCTGCCAGAACAGCGGGACGTCGACGGGCGCCCGGTCGAGGAGCACCAGGTCGGCGCGGCGCCAGCGCGGCGGCCGGCGTGGGCCGCCGGGAGCAGCGCCCAGCCGAACCCGAGCCGGACCGCCTCGAGCGAAGTCCGCCGACGCCGGCACGTGGTGGCGCGGCGGGTCGGCGCCCGGCGGCGCGGGCGGCGAGCGCAGTCGTCCTGGAGGTCGTCGTCGCGGTCGAAGACCACGACGGGGCGCCGCGGCGACTCGGCGTGACGCCGGCGGCGAACCAGCGCCGGCGAAGGCGGGCGAGCGCGCACCGGCAGGTAGCGCATCGCGCCGAGCCGGGTCGACGGAGCAGCCGGCCACCGGGTCGCGCGTCGGCGGTCATGGCGGCGACGACGGTGCCGTCGCGCAGCAGGCGCGCTGGTGCGGGCCTGGTCCTCGCGGCGCAGGTCGAGGCGCACCTCCCCGGCGAGCGGTGCGAGCGCGGGCAGCACCCAGGTGGCGAGGGAGTCGGCGTTGACGGCGAGCGGGAGCACCGGGGGCGCACCACTCGGGGGTCGGGCCCTCGTGCGCCTCCGCCCCAGCGCCGCTGCGGCGTCGTCGAGCAGCAGCTCGACCTGGCGCGCCAGGCGCAGCAGCGGCTCGCCCCGACGGCGGTGACGGCCGACCGGCCGCGAGCGCACCAGCAGCACCCGCCCCGCCGCGGCCTCCAGCGCCCGCAGCCGCTGGCTGACGGCGGAGGGGGTCACGTGCAGCCGCCGCGCGGCGCCCTCGAAGCGTACCCGGCGTCGACGACGGCGGCCAGGGCGCGCAGCTGGGCGAGGTCGAGGTCCACGACGTCCAGTCAACCCTAGAGGGGAGCCTGGTGAAGTGATGCTTCACCACCTGCAGGAGGTCAGCTGGACTGCAGCACCCGGCCGCTCCTAGCGTCGCGGGCGTGATCGACGCGCACCTCCTCGCCGCAGCCTCCGGCCTCGGGCTCGGCCTGTCACTCATCGTGGCGATCGGCGCGCAGAACGCCTTCGTGCTGCGGCAGGGCCTGCGCGGGGAGCACGTGCTCGCCGTCGTCGCCGTCTGCGCCGCCTCCGACCTGGTGCTCATCGTCGCGGGCGTCGCCGGCGCGGGAGCGGTGCTGCAGGCGTGCGCCGCCGGCGCTCGTCGTCGTCCGCGTCGCCGGGGCGCCTGTTCCTGCTGGCCTACGGGGCGCTCGCCGCGCGGCGCGCGCTGCGGCCCCCGGCCGACGGCGCGCTGCGCACCGACACCGGTGGCACCGGGACCGCTCTGGGCGCCGCCGTCGCCACCTGCCTGGCGCTGACGTGGCTGAACCCGCACGTGTACCTCGACACGGTGGTGCTGCTCGGCTCCATCGCGAGCACGCACGGCGGCGCAGCGGTGGTGGTTCGCCGGCGGCGCGGGGCTGGGGAGCGTCGTGTGGTTCACCGCGCTCGGGTACGGAGCGCGGCTGCTGCGCCCGCTGTTCGCGCGCCCGGTGGCGTGGCGGGTGCTGGACGCCGTCATCGCCGTCGTCATGGTGGCCCTGGCGCTCTCGCTGCTCGCCGGTCTGTGACGGGGTCCAGCGGTGACATCGCCTCCGTGATCGCGGGCTCGACGTCGTGTCCGACGCGGCCCGCCTCGTCGGACATCGCGTGGGCCTGCGCCAGGACCTGCCCGCAGACCCGGGCGTAGTCGTGCCACTGGGCGCTGGACAGGTCGGCGAGCTCGACGTCGTCGCGGTTCCAGGAGCGCTCGCGCACGATGGAGCTTGTGCCGTCGTGCTCGACGCTGCCGTAGAACGCTCCGGAGCTGGCCATCACCACCCGCTGCGCGTGGGCGATGCGCGCCTCGTGCCCGGTGGTGGTGTACCGGTCGACGAGCTCCTGGAACTCCTCCCGGCGGCTGGAGACCGGCACGATCTTCTCGCTCGGGGCGAAGCCGGCGCCGGTCTCGTCGAGGGACTTGCGCGTGAGGTACTCAGCGCGGGAGCGGCGCACGGCGTGGTCGAGCAGGTCGGCGATGATCGGCGGCGCGTTGTCGCGGCGCACCTCGTCGGCGGCCTCCGTGGCGTCGACCGCGTACGCGGCGACGGCCTCGGCGTACCCCCGCACGAGCGCCTCGGCGATGGAGCGCTGCTCGGACGCGCCCTTGCCCCCCTCGGAGGCCGCAGCCACCACGAAGCCGGTGGCCGCCCGCTCGAGGGCCCACGTGAAGGGGGCGTGGGCGGCCTCGTCGTAGTCGTCGATGCCGAAGACGGGCACGTCGTCGCGGTCGGGCACCACCCCGATGTTCTCCGGGTGCGCGTCACCGGCGGCCAGCACGCTCGGCATCCACGCGTCCGCCCCCGCCATGTCGCGGTGGAACAGCAGCGCCGTACCGCGGAAGAACCGGAAGAGCGAGCCGGCGAGGACGTCGAACTCCTCCCGCGCCTCCTCGTCGTGGGTGGCGATGCGGGCCTGGTGGTCCTCGCGGATGGTCTGGCGGACGTGCACGCGACGGTCGCCGCCGGTGAGCAGCGCGGCAGCACCACCATCTCCCCGGCCGCGCGGCGCCGCGCGAGCTCGGTGAACGCCTCCACGCGCGAGGTCGCTCGCGGCTGGTCGTCACCCCGTGGTCGGCGGTGTCTGGGTCGCCGGGGTCGCGCTCGTCGGCCGCCGCGCCGCCGTCCCAGCTGGTAGAGCTCCTCGCGCGTGGCGGTCTGCGTGATCACGACGCGGGGAGCACCCCGCGCGCTCGCGGTCCAACCCCGGACGGCCGAGGGCTCAGCCGCGCTTCAGGCTCGGGCGCGCAGACCCCGCTCGACGTGCAGCGAGCGGTACACGCCGGTGCGCAGCTCGACCTCGTACTCCTCCGTCAGAGGCATCGCCAGCTCCCGGGCGACGGCGACCTCCGCGTCGACGTCGTGCGGCAGCCGCACCTGCTGCCAGCTGAAAGCAGCTGCGGACTCACCGACCCCGTCATCAGCCTCGCCCTCCAGCAGCAGGTAGGCGACCTGCGGGTCCTCGTCGAGGGGGTTGCCCGCCGAGCCGCAGTTGATGAGCGTCCGCCCGCCGATGACCTCGCTGTAGACGTGGTGGAGGTCGCCGTAGACGACGACGTCCGGGGTCGGGCTCGGGCCGTCGCGCTCGGTGAGCGGGGTCTGCTCGAAGAAGGAGTCGAACTCCTCCTGCGTGTGGTGGCGCCAGACCCTCGTGAAGGGGCTGTCGGTGGACGCGTGCACGAAGCGCACCCAGCGCCCCGACAGGCGCAGGTGGTGGGCGAGCGGCAGCGTGCGCATCCAGGCGCGGTCGGCCTCGGACAGCTCCTCGCGCCACCACCTCATGCCGGGGTGGGTGAGGCGGCGGGAGTCGTCGGAGAGCACGACCTCCCAGTTGCCCGCCACGGTCAGCGCGCACCGCTCGCGGGTCAGCGCGACGCACTCCGACCCGCGGGGGCCCTTGCCGACGACGTCGCCGAGGTTCAGCACCAGGTCGACACCGCGGGCGGCGGCGTCGGCGAGGACCGCGCGGTAGGCGGTGAGGTTGCCGTGGACGTCGGAGACGACGGCGATCCGCGTGACAGCACCCACACGGCCAGCCTGCCTCACCCTCACCGACGGGGGTCCACCGGTCGCGCGGGCACCCGGGTCCGTGCAGAGTCGGTGCTGCTGTGACCACTGAGACGCGACCGGACCTCGGGTCACCACCCGTGCACCGCGAGCACGCCCGGGTGGTGCTGCACCACGCTCCCTCCGCCGCGGGAGCGGGGCGCCGGTTCGCCCGCAACCAGCTGTGCCCCGCTCACGCCGCGTCCGCCGTCGACACCGTCCTCGTGGTGGTCAGCGAGCTCGTGACCAACGCCGTCACGCACGGTGAGCCGCCGGTGGTGCTGACGCTGATGTGCAACGTCGAGCAGGTGCTGGTGGGCGTGCACGACAGCTCCGACGGCACGCCCCGCCCACCGGAGGACGACGTGCCGTGGCACTCCGAGGACGGCCGGGGCATGCAGCTCATCGAGGGCTTGACGGTCCACTGGGGTGTGCGCTCCGGCGGGCCCAGCGGCGGCAGCGGCAAGGGTGTGTGGGCGACCGTCGACCTCACCGGTGAGGGCGTGGACCGCCCCTTCACGACGAGCCCAGCCCCGCCAGCAGGTTGATCGTCGCCCCCAGCACCACCGCCCCGAGCACGAACGACAGCAGCGCGTGCTTCAGGGCCGCGCCGCGCATCGCCGTCGAGCCCAGCCCGGTGTCGGAGACCTGGTAGGTCATCCCGACGGAGAAGGCCACGTAGGCGAAGTCCAGGTAGCACGGCGGTCCGCCCTCGAAGGCGATCCCGCCCGTCCTCCCGGCAGCGACCTCGGAGCAGTACAGCCAGGCGTAGTGGAGCATCGAGGTGGTGTGGACGACGAGCCACGACGCCGCGACCACCGCCAGGCCCAGCCCGGCGAGCGCGTCCTGCCTCCAGCCTTGCGCGGCGTTCGCCTGCACCAGCAGGCCGACCACACCGACGAGGCTCGCCAGGCACGCGAGGAGCAGGACGGAGCGGGCGCCCGGGCGGGTCGGGTCGTCACGCGTGGCGTGCGCCGCGGTCGCCTCGGCGTCGAGGCGGCGGACCAGGCGCAGGTCGTGGCTGAGCACGATCGCCGCGACCACCAGCCAGCCCGCCGCGAAGGCGGCGGCCCCCGCACCCGCCAGGACGGCGGACGCGGCCACGACCGCGCCGACCACGAGCGCGGTGGCGATGCGCGCCGAGGCGCGGGCGGGACGGCGGTCGAGCGATGACGGCGGCGTGGGCACGCGCGACAGTAGGCCCGCTACGCATTCATCCACTGACTTGATGAATTGCCTGCGACGTGCTGGGGTGGACTCCGTCCACCCGATCAGCGCCGAACCGGGAGCACCGTGGCCTCCGCAACGCCGTCCGCACCCCCCTCCTCCCCCACCTCGGGGACCCCGCTGCGGGTCGCCGCGCTGGGCTTCTGGCACGTCCACGCCGCCGACTACGCCTCCTCCGCCGTCGCCCACCCCGGCACCGAGCTCGTCGCCGTCTGGGACGACGACGCCGAGCGCGGCCGGGCCGGCGCCGCGCGGTTCGACGTCCCCTTCGAGGCCGACCTCGACGCGCTGCTCGCCCGCGACGACGTCGACGCGGTGACCGTCACGACCTCCACCGACGTGCACCACGACGTCATCGCGCACGCGGCGCGGGCCGGCAAGCACGTCTTCACCGAGAAGCTGCTCGCGCCCACCGTCGCCGAGTGCGAGGACCTGGTCGCCGCGTGCGACGCCGGCGGCCTCGCCCTGGTGGTCTCCCTGCCGCGGCTCTACCACGGGTACACGGCGGCGATCCGCGGCGGTCGTGGCCGGCGGCGGCCTGGGGCGCCTCACCTACGCGCGGGTGCGCCTGTCCCACGAGGGCGCCGTCACCCGCTGGCTGCCGGACCGGTTCTTCGACCCGGCGCCCTCCATCGGCGGCGCGCTCACCGACCTCGGCTGCCACCCGGTGTACCTGACCCAGCTGCTGCTGGGCGCCCGCCCGTCGACGGTCTCGGCGGTCTACAGCGCGGTCACCGGGCGCGACGTCGAGGACAACGCCGTGGTCACCGTCCGCTACACGACGGTGAGCCCGGGCGCGATCGGCGTCATCGAGGCGAGCTTCTCCGCGCCCACCCCGTTCACGATCGACGTGTTCGGCACCGAGGGCACGCGTCAGCTACACCGACACCGGGAACCGCCTCACCGCCACCGGCAGCGCCTTCGGGGCCGTCGGGCCGCACGGCGTCGTCGACCTGCCGGTGCCCGAGGACGGCCAGGACGCGTTCGCCCAGTGGGTCGAGCACGCGCGCAGCGGCACCCGCGCCGACGACAACCTCGCCCGCGCCGTCGAGCTCACCCGGCTCGTGGTGGCGGCCAACGCCGCCGCGCAGGTCCACCAGCACCACCAGCAGCACGACCACCCAGACCCAGCAGTGACCGGACACCACGGAGGACCTCGTCATGAGCAGCATCGACGGCGTCGTCAAGGTCGGGCTCATCGGCGGCGGCGGGCATCGCCACCGCCCACATCGCGCGGCTACGCGGCGTCGCGGACCAGATCATCCGGTCGCCGCGGTCGCCGACGCCGTCGAGGAGACCGCGCGCCGCGCGCGGCGAGGAGCTCGACGTCGCCGCACTTCACGGACTACGCGCGAGATGATCGCCGAGGCCGACGTCGACGCCGTCGACATCTGCCTGCCCCACCACCTGCACGCCGACGCGATCGTCGCGGCCGCCCAGGCCGGGCAAGCACGTGCTGTGCGAGAAGCCGCTGTGCCTGACCCCCGAGGAGGCGCGTCCGGGTGCGCGAGGCGGTCAGCGCCGCCGGCGTGACGCTGATGTGCGCGCACAACCAGCTGTTCCTGCCGGCCGTGGCGAAGGCCAAGGAGATCATCGAGGCGGGCACGCTCGGCACCGTCTACGAGGTGCGCACCACCGACAGCTTCTTCAACGACTTCGACCCGGAGAACATGGGCTGGCGCGCCCACGCCAGCACCAGCGGCGGCGGAGAGCTCATCGACACCGGCTACCACCCGACCTACCTGATGCTGCACCTGGCGGGCGGGGTGCCGGTGGAGGCGACGGCGATGCTGTCGACGCACCGCCTGAAGTTCATGGAGGGCGAGGACTCCGCCCAGGTGCTGGTGCGCTTCGACAACGGCGTCGTCGGCCAGCTGGTCACCAGCTGGGCCTACCAGCGCGGCCCACGGCACCGAGCGGTTCTCCGTGGTGGGCGAGCTCGGGTCGCTGACCGCCGACGGGACGACGCTGCGCTACGACCTGCGCGACGGGCGAGTCCGAGACGCTCGAGTTCGACCCGGTCGACACCTTCGCCGCCGAGATCGGCCGCCTTCGCCCGCTGCCTGCGCGACGGGCACCCGGCCGATCCACACCGAGGTCGAGGGCATCGCCGTCCTCGGCATCATCCTGGCCGCCTACGAGGGGGCCCGGGAGAAGCGGACCGCCGCCGTCCAGCTCTGACGGACCTGCTCCGGTGGTCCATGATCACGGTTCGTCGTGACGACCGTGATCATGGACCTCCCGTGCACCTCGGCTGCGTCCGCCGGTCCAGGATGGCCGGGTGAGCACTGAGCGCGTGCAGGCCTTCCTCGACGAGCGGCAGACCGGGCTGCGCGTCATCGAGCCGGACGTCGACACCCCCACCGTCCAGGCGGCCGCCGACGCCCTCGGCGTCGAGCCCGGGCAGATCGCCAAGACCCTCGCGCTGCGCGCCGGCGACCGCGTGGTGCTCGTCGTGGCCCGCGGTGACGCCCGGCTCGACAACGCGAAGTTCAAGGCCCGCTTCGGCGCCGAGCCCCGGATGCTCCCGGGCGAGGAGGCGCACGAGGTGACCGGTCAGCCGGTCGGCGGCGTCAGCCCCTTCGGGCACCCCGAGCCGCTGGAGGTGCACTGCGACGAGTCGCTGCGCGCCTTCGACGTCGTGTACCCCGCCGGGGGCAGCCGCCGCTCGGCGGTGCGGATGGCGCCGTCGCAGCTCGGTGACCTCACCGGCGACCGGTGGGTCGACGTGATGCGGGGACCGGAGCAGCCGACCGCGTGAGGATGCGGGTACCCGGGCGTGCCGAAGTCGCCCGGAGCGCCTGGATCCCCCGCGGTCAGGACTTCGGCACGCCGGTGCACACGTCCGCCGCCCGCACGGGCTCAGTGGCTGCCCCGAGGCGGGAGCGCCGCCGTCAGTCGCGGTCGGGGTCGCGGTGCAGGGCGAGGAAGAGCGAGACCGGCGTCCCCTCCGGCGTCGGCGGGCGCGCGGCGAAATCGTCGAGCACCTCGTCGAGGCGGCGGCCCAGCTCGGCGCGTCCGGCCTCGTCGAGGCGCAGGCCGAGCCGGGCGACGCGCAGGTCGACGTCCGGCGGGGGCGCGGCGTCGTCGCCGTCACCGCTGCGCTCCCCGAGCAGGGCGGGCAGCGTCTGCGTGAAGGCCTCGACCATGGCGCGCGCCGAGCGGTGCTCGTCGAGGGTCCAGGACTTGCGGGTGGCCCGGTAGGGCACGGAGCGGGCCCCGCGGCGGCCGCGGGTGGCGGGCAGCGGCTCGAGGAAGCCGGTGGCCACGAGGGTCCGCACGTGGTGCAGTGCCGTCGCCGCGTTGAGGCCGAGCCGCTCGGCGAGGGCGGCGTTGGTCAGCGGCGCGTCGAGGCACATCCGCAGCATCCGCAGCCGGACCGCGGAGGCCAGGGCCTTGGCCTCCGCGTCGGTCGCCACGCGCCGGCCGGGCGTCGGGGCCAGGGGCGAGAGCGCCGAGGGCGCCGGCGAGACCGGCGGGGGCTGCTCCGGCACGGTGAAGGGAAGGGGTTCGGCGGCTTCCACGGACCGACCCTAACGCGCAGCGACGAGTGATTGACTTCCCCCAACCACTGAGGCGAGGCTGCTGCCGTGACCTCGCCCCCCGGGCTCCTGCGCTCCGCCGAGGGGCGGGACTTCCGCCGGCTCTGGGCCGGAGACACCGTCTCCCAGTCAGCGGTGCAGGTGGGCGACCTCGTCGTCCCCCTCCTCGCCGTGACCGTGCTCGCGGCGTCGCCGCTGCAGATGGGCGTGCTCACCGCCGCCCAGAGCGCCGCGTTCCTCGTGCTGGGGCTGCCCGCGGGGGCGTGGGTCGACCGGTGGTCGAAGCGACGGGTGCTGCTGCTGGCCAACCTCGCGCGGGCGCTCGCCCTCGCCGTCCTGCCGCTGGCCTGGTGGGCGGGCATGCTCTCGCTGCCGCTGGTGGTGGCGGTCGCCGCCGCCGTCGGCGTCGCGACGCTCTTCTTCGACGTCGCCCACCAGAGCTTCCTGCCGTCGCTCGTGCGACCCGAGCGCCTCGGCGAGGGCAACTCCCTGCTGCAGGTCTCCGCCTCGGTGGCGCAGGTGGCGGGCCCCGCGGCGGGCGGGTGGCTCGCGCGGCTGCTGGGTGCGCCGCTGGCCGTCGGCGTCTCCGCGGTGGCCTTCGTCGCCTCCAGCGGGCTGGTCGCGCGGATCGACGCCGGTGCCGAGACCCCGCCGGACCCGGCGGTGCGCCGGCCCCTGCGCACCGAGGTCGCCGAGGGGCTGTCGTTCGTCGTCCACCAGCCGCTGCTGCGCCGGATCGTCGTGACCACGGGCACCAGCAACCTCGCGGGCAGCGCCACCAGCGCCCTGCTGGTGCTCTACGCCGTGCGCGGCCTCGGGCTCTCGGAGGGGCAGCTCGGGACGGCGTTCGGCATCGGCGCGGTCGGGGCGCTGGTGGGGGCGCTCGTCGTGCAGCCCGTGGTGCGACGCGTCGGCGAGGGCCGCACCATCGCGCTGGCGCTGCTGCCGGCCCTCCCCGCCGGGGCGCTGGTGCCGCTCGCGGGCCCGCTGGTGGCCAGCGGGACGGTCGGGGACGCCGGTGCGACGGCGCTGCTCGCGGTCTCGGGCGCCGTGTTCGGCGTCAGCGTCGTGCTCTACAACGTGGCGCAGGTGACCTTCCGCCAGCGCATCACGCCGACGCCGCTGCTGGGCCGGATGAACGCCTCGGTGCGGTTCGTGGTCTGGGGCACGATGCCGGTCGGCGCGCTGCTCGGCGGCCTGCTCGGCGAGCGGCTGGGGCTGGTGCCGACGCTGTGGGCGGCGCTGGCGGTCGAGGCGCTGGCCTGCCTGCCGGTGCTCCTGAGCCCCCTCGTGCGGCAGGGACCCGAACCCCCTTCCCCGCGGTGATCATGCAGTCCCGCCACCTCACCAGCGCTCGCGCAGCCAGGCCAGGGCCACCGCGCCCTGCGCGGCCTGGAACGCCCGCAACCGCGGCAGCCCGTCGGGGACGGGACGGCGGGCGGCGTCGAGGAAGAAGCCGGTCGGGTGGGACGAGCAGGTTGTCGGCGCGGACGTCGGTGTGGACGAGCCGGTCACCAGCGAGGGCTGCGGCCCCGCGGTGGCCGAGGTCGGCGAGCTCGTCGAGGTGCGCGGTGACCCACGGGTCGAGTGCAGGGTCGAGCGCCGGAGCAGGATCGGCGGCCAGGCGGGCGAAGCCGTCGAGGTCGTCGGCGAGCTCGGCCTCAGCCGCCGGCAGGTGGTCCGCGAGGGCTCCCACCGGGACGTGCGCGCTGACGGCGGCCAGGGCCGCGAGGGCCGCGTCGGGCTCGTCGCGCCACCACGGCAGGTGCGGGGTGCGCCCGTCCACGTCGTCGGTGACGAGCGCCAGCCACCCGTCCACCTCGAGCACCGCGCGGAGCGCGGGCACCGGCAGCTCGGGCGGCAGGAGCGAGAGGATGATGGACTCGCGGCGGTGCAGGTCGGCGCAGCCCGGGTGGCGCTGGGCGTCCACGGCCTTGACGAAGGCCCGCTCCCCCACCTCGGTGCCGACGCGGTCCGCGGAGCCCGGCGAGAACCCGCCCGCCTGCGACCGCGCCGCGACGACGGGCGAGCCCAGCTCCCGCCCGACGGCGTCGCGCAGCGCACCCGGCAGATCACCCCACCCCGGTCTGCCCCCGCCCTCGCCCCTCACCACGCCAGGGTCGCGGACGGTGGTGAGGCGGTGCCAGCGGCTTCCCCCTCACAGGGCGGGTGGCCGGGGTCAGCGGCTCAGCACCCGCACGGTCGCGCGCACCGGCCCCGTCACCTCCACCGCCGCCACGGCCGTCGCGGCGAGGTCGCTGCTGGCCGCGGCGCGGCCGTCGCTGCTGAAGACCTCCACGATGCCGGCGTCGACCACCACGTCGGCCCACTCGGCCGTCGGCGCCTCGGGCACCCACGAGCCGTCGACGAGCCGGTCACCGGTGGAGGTGCCGAAGCGCGAGAGGTCCACCAGCGTGCGCCGCCCGTCCGGTGCGACGAGCACCAGGCTGCTGGCGGCCAGGGCCGCGGCGCCCCCGCCGCCGGCGGTGTCGTCGGGCACCTGCAGCGAGACCACCACCGCGCGCTCCGGCTGCGGCAGGGCGACCGTGCCGCTGAGCTCGTCGAGCTCGACGACGACGTCCCCCGCCAGCGCCAGCACCTCGGCCGCGGGTGACTGCTGCAGGCGCCCGCCGACCACGCGCCAGCGGCGAGGCAGCGACTGGGCGCCGACGCTGCTGCGGCCCTCGCTCGCCGGGTCGTCCTGGGTGCGCAGCCACCCGAAGGCCAGACGGCGGCCGTCCGCGGCGGTGTACGACTGCGGTGCGTAGAACCGCGACCCCAGGTCGAGCGCGCCGCGGTGGTCCGGCTCGAAGCGCGGCGGCCGGCCCTGGGTGACGACGAGGCGCCCGGTCAGCCACAGCGCGCCGGAGGAGTGGTGGTGCTCGGCGTCGGCGTCCTTGGAGTACCACGACAGGACCACCACCAGCTGCTCGCCGCCGAGGTCACCGGGCAGGTCGCCGACGGGGGCGAAGACGTCGGGGCACTCGAAGACGTGGGCGTCCAGGCCCGCGGCGGCGGCGTCGAGGAGGACGCCCTCGTAGTGCCAGTCGCGCAGCTCGGGGTCGGTGGTGGCGTAGGACAGCAGGCGCCCCGCGCCGTCGTGCCCGGCGGTGCCGGCGGCGACCAGCTGCCGCCAGTGCGGCCGCCCCCCGGCGTCGCGGGTGCGCAGCACGGTGTGGTCGCGCCAGTCGGTGAGCGGGGGGTCCAGCGGGGGCCAGTCGGCGATCACCGGCTCGTGGTCGGCGCGCCAGCTGCTCAGCGCGTCGTCGGTGGCGACGGCGCGGACGGCGGTGGCCCGGCTCGGGCCGCCCTCCTCGGGCGGCAGGACGCCGGTGTACAGGACGGCGCGCCGCCCCTCGGGCAGCTCGACGGCGCACCCCGACCAGCAGCCGCCGGCGTCGGCGGAGCCGGGGGTGGGAGCGAGCGCCGTGGGGTGCTCGGTCCAGGTGACGAGGTCGGTGCTGGTGGCGTGCCCCCAGCGCATGACGCCGAAGGTGGGTGCCTCGGGGTGGTGCTGGAAGAACAGGTGGTGCACCCCGTCGACCTCCACCAGACCGTTGGGGTCGTTCATCCAGCCGGTGGCGGGCGTCAGGTGGAGCAGGTGCGGGGAGGAGGACACCCGTGCCATCCCACCACCGCGCCGCGGCTCAGCCGGCCTTGGGGCGCGCGGTGGGGACGACGGCGACCGGCCCCGGCACGAGC
Organism: uncultured Actinomycetota bacterium; assembly: GCA_963781365.1. Taxonomy (GTDB): domain Bacteria; phylum Actinomycetota; class Actinomycetes; order Actinomycetales; family Quadrisphaeraceae; genus Quadrisphaera. The sequence goes on from CAWAFR010000001.1 coordinate 93,473, forward strand.
CGCGCCCAGCCGACCCCGGTCCAGACGTGGCTGGCCCGGCCCGTCCAGGACCCGCAGGTGAGGTCGATGACCTCCTGGGGCGGCACGTCGGGGTCGAGGAAGAGGTGCCCCGGCAGCGGTTGCTGCACGACCTCGAGGGCGTGGGCGCCGCGGCTCGCGGGGACCTCGGCACGTTCACGGCGGACGCGCGGGATGCGCGGCGCGCGAGGGGCGCGGTCGGAGCGGGTCACGCTGGGAGGGTAGATCGCAGCAGCCGCCCTCCGAGGGAGGTTCAGGACAGCCGCTCGGCGTCGTCGTCGCGTCACCCCTGGGCGAGGCGCCTCTCGAGCAGCTCCTCGAGGGCGATGGAGTCTCCGTCGCGACCGCCCCGGCCCCACACCAGCGGCGGGTCGCTGGGCCTCACGCGGACCCCGCGGAGGCGGGCCGCGATCCGCTCGGTGGTGCTCAGCGGGCCGCCGAGCAGGTAGAACGCGCCGTCCTCCCCGACGCCCGCGCGGCCGTCGCGCCGCAGCACCCACCCGGTCACCCCGGTGCGGTAGCTGGCGCCGGTGCCGTCGACTGCCCGCAGCTCCTCGGTGGGGATCCCGGCGGCACGGGCCCGGGCGACGAAGGCGGCGACCTGCTCGCGCGCCACCGCGACCTCGGCGGCCTCGGCGCGGGCGAGGCGGTCGGCCTGCGCCTCCGCCGCGGCCCGCCGGCGGGCGACCCACTCCGGGTCTCGCGCGTCGCCCGGGTCGGCGCCGTCCACCTCAGACCCGCCGGCCGACGACGCGCAGCCCGTCCGGTGCGGCGACGACGTCGTGCACCTCGGCGCGCACCCTCGGGGTGTTCATGCCGCGGTGCAGCACGAGCACCAGGTCTCCCTCGTGGGTGGTCAGGAGCATCCCGTGGCCGGCGTTGCCACCCACCAGCACCTCGCCCTGCTCCCACGGCCCGAGCAGCGACCCGGACGGCGAGATGGCCTGCGTCTCGACGTGGTCCCCGGTCGAGACGGCGCTGCTGGGGCGGTCGGACGACCACAGCATCGCGAGCGCGCCTCCGGGCAGGCGGTGCAGCTGCGGGCCGTCCGTCACGTACGGAGCGAGGGCCTCCGCCGAGGGCGCGAAGGACCGGTACCAGGGCGCCTCGGACGCGCGGAAGAGGTGGACGGGCGGGCCCGCGGCGCCGGTGAGGTCCTCGCGCAGCGGCACCGCCTCGACGGTGCCGTCGAGCACCTGCACCCACTCGTGCGCGTACACGAGCCACGGCGCGCCGTCGTCGTCGCGGGTCAGCGTGCCGTCCAGGGCCGTGAAGCCCTCGGGGGTGTGGGCGCGCTCGGGGTCGAGCAGGGTGAAGGGGCCCAGCGGGTCGTCGGCGACGGCGAGCACCGTGCCGCGGCGCACGGGCTCCAGCGGCTGGGTGCCCTCCAGGTGGACCCGGGTGCCGCGCTGGTGGACCGGGCCGAGCAGCTCGGCGGGCTGGTGCAGCGTGGTGGCGAGCACGAAGCGGTCACCCCAGGCGTGCACCTCGGGGGCCCACGGCGCGTGCGCCGGGTCGGCCCAGCAGCCGTCCGGCACCGTGAAGACCGGTGTCGGGGAGCCCCAGCGCCGGAGGTCCGGGCTCCACCAGGCCAGCACCCCCGCACCTCCCGGAGCGGGGTGGTCGGCGGCGTCGACCCCGTCGGGCAGGGAGCGCGCCCACCGCGTGGAGTCGAACGAGGTGCAGAGCAGGTACCCGCCCTCGACGGCGAGGACCCACGGGTCGTGGCACGGCACGTCGTCGAGCGGTCGCAGGTCGTCGGCGGCCACGGTCCTCCTCCGTCGGCGGGGTGGGTCCGCAGGCTAGCGAGCGGCCCGTCGCCCGCGGCTCCGGGCTCAGGCCAGGTCGACCTTCTCGTTCTCCCCGCCGGAGGGCTGCTGCCCCGTCAGCTTCGCCTTCGCGAACGCCAGCACCGTCGCCACGCGGCCGCCGGGGGTGTCCCAGTACTCCGCGGACCCGCCTCGACGGTGATGAGGACGATGCCGTCGTCGTCGCGGCCGTCGGGGAACCACGCCTCCACGAACGGGTTCCACAGCTCGCGCTTCTTCGCGTCGTCGGCGACGAGCCGGGCCTGGCCGGTCAGCGAGACCCAGGTGCTGGCGGAGCTGACGGTGACGTTGACCTGCGGGTGCGCGGCGAGGTGCGCGACCTTGCGGGAGCTGCGCTCGGCGAAGAACCACAGGTCGCCGTCGAAGTCCGTGGCCTGGATCGCCATCGGCCGGCTCATGAGGGTGCCGTCGGGCGCGGTCGTGGTGAACATGGCCTGGCGCTCGTCGGAGAGCAGCTCCGCGACCTTGCGGGTGCGGTCGGCGTCGGCGCTGCTGGTGCTGCTGGTGCTGCTGGTGTCGGTCATGACCCGCCCCTACCCGCTCCGGGGCGCGCGAGTCCCGCGTCCGCGAGGATGACCGGGTGTTCCCGCTGCCCGAGGGCGTGCCCGTCTGGCTCATCGCGCTGGTCCCGCTGGCCGTGCTCGCCGTCGTCGTGACGAACCTCGTCGTGCGCAGCCGCCGCGGGGAGTTCGGGCGCGACGAGAGCGGACGGCGCCGGGCGCCCTGGCTGTGGCCGGTGCTCGTCGCGGTCGGGGCGTTCGCCGTCCTGAAGCTGATCACCGACCGCTGAGGGCCCCGCCCACTCGTCGTCAGCGGCTGAGCACCACAGGCTGCACGCCCGGGTGCGCTGCGGGGTCGACGACGGCGTCGCAGCGGTCCAAGCCCTCCGGGCGGTGGGTGAGGAGCAGCACCGAGTGCTCTTCTGCCGCGCTGCTCGTCCATGGAGGGTCGCTGGGCGCCGACGGCGGCGAGCCGGGCGAGGGCGGCCCGGGCGCGCTCACGGGCGACGGCGGCGTCGACGAGGCCCAGCACCGGCTCCCCCAGCGCCATGACGACGAGGACGACGACGGCCGCCGCCTCGGGCCCGTGGCCCCGCCGGCGCTGGCCACGCCCGCGGCAGCGCCCACGACCGCCAGACCCGTGCCCAGGTGGGCGAGCCCGGTCGCAGTCCCGATCGCCTGGGCCGCGCGGTGCTCGGCGCGGGCCAGGGCCCGGCCCCGCCAGCGAGGTACCGCGAGGGCAGCTGCGGGGTCGCGGGCGGCGAGCTCGGCGGCGGTCCGGCGGGCGGTCAGGGCAGCGAGCCAGGGGCGAGCAGCCCCGCGACGGCCAGCCCCGCTGCGGCGGCGAGTGCCGCCCCGGGCGCGAGCGCAGCGACCGCGAGGAGCGCCGTTGTCCCCGCGGCCAGGGCGGGTCGACGGGCCCCTTCACGACGTTTGCGACCCGGTCGCTGGCCACGCGCCGCCGGAACACCCAGTACGACCACGCCTGGTAGACGAGGACCCCGGGCATCACGAACGCCCGGACCACCGTGACGAGCCGCAGCGCCGCGGGCGTCGCGGCAGCAGACACCAGCATCAGCGAGGCCGCCGGGTCGAGCGTCGAGGCGAGGACGACGACGCCCGTCCCGGCGAGCGCGGACGCGGACCGGTCCGGTGGTCCGCAGGCCCAGGAAGGTCGTGCCCAGCAGCACCGCGGCGACCAGCGCCACCGCGGCGCCGAGCGCGGCGGCGGGGGGTGCAGCGGCGGGGGCTCAACGCGGCAGCCCCGTCAGGTCCGGGTTGAACGCCACCTCCCAGGCGTGCCCGTCGGGGTCGAGGAAGTACCCGTCGAGACCGTCGAAGAAGGGGCTGCGCTCGGCGGGCTTGGTGATGACCGCGCCCGCGGCCTCGGCGGCGGCCAGGACGGCGATCACGTCGTCGTCGGAGTCGCAGTTGATGGCGTACGTGGCGCCCCGGAAGGTCCGCGCGCCCGCCGGCGGCGGCGACCCCGGGTCGGACAGGTGGGCGTCCTCCGCCAGCGAGACGGCGGAGAACAGCGCGAGCACCGACCCGGCGTTGTCGAAGAAGCTGATGGCCTCCTGCGACTCCGGCCGCCGGCGCCAGCCGAGCGCCTCGTAGAAGGCGGTGGCGCGGGCGAGGTCGGCGACGCCGAGGGTGACGATCGAGATCCGCGAGGGCACGCTCATGGGACGAGGCTGGCACCGGGCACCGACAGCAGTCGACTCCCTGCGAGGACCGACCGAGGGTTCCACCGGAGTGGCGTCATCGAACACCTGTACGATAAGATCCCACCATGTCGTCCCGCCCACGGCCCCGCCGCCAGCGCCCCGCCCTGGTGCTGCCGGGGCCTGCCGAGCTGACCCCGGAGCAGCGCTCCGTCGCCTACGCGGCCTGGGACGAGGAAGACGTCGGCGGGGCAGCCGCAGACGCTTCCGAGGCCTCCGACGACCAGGCGTGGCGCGCCTGGTGCGCGGAGCAGGTCGCCGCGGGGACGGACGTCGCCGCCGACCCCTTCGTCGCGGCGTGCGCCGCGCTGCACTGGGACGGGCTCCGCGACGCTGCGGCGGAGCGGGCGCGCGTCGAGCTGGCCGCGCAGCACGCCCGTGACGCCGAGCGCGAGGAGCGCTCCGCGAGCCTCGCCGCCTTCGCCGCGTGGTTCGACGCCGCTGACGACGACGGCCGGGCGCGGGCAGCCGCTGCGCGCGCCCAGCACGCCCAGGTCGTTGCCGCGGCGGCTCACCTCGACGACGTCCGCGACGCCCAGCGCGTCCTCGGAGCCGCCCAGGGCGCCCAGCTGCGGACCATCGCGGCGATGGCGGTGATCCACCACTGCGCCGTCCTGCCTCCCGATGCCCCACCGGCGGCCCTGGCGGCGGTGTCCCCGGACGGTCTGCTCGACGCCGGTGGTGAGCTGGTCGACCTCGGCGGGGTGCACGAGCTGGTCGCCGAGCTCGCTCCCGCGCTCGCGTGGACGCCGGGCACCACCGCCCGCCGGGTCCGCCTCGCACCGCGCGTCATCGCGCTGATGCCGCACACCCTGGGCCGCCTGGACACCGGGCAGATCGACCTCGACCGCGCCGTGATCGCCGCCACCGCCACGTCATGCGCGTCGGCGGCCGTCACCCGGCGGGTCGACGAGCTCCTCTTCGCCCCCGGAGGCTCCGGCGCGGGGCTGTCGTCCACGGCGCTGCGCGCCGAGGCGGACCGCGTCGTCGCAGTCGTCGACCCGGCGGCGGTCCGCAGGCGCTCGAGGGCCAGGACCACCGCTCGGAGCGTCACGCTGGCCGTCGGCGTCGACGGGATGTCGACGATGACCGTCTGCGGTCCGACCACCGCGCTCGTCGCCGTCCACGACCACCTCACGCGCGTGGCCGCCGCGAACCGCGCGGAGGCACGTGCCGCGGCGCGCGCGGGGCGGGTCGCCGCCGACGGTGGCGACCCGTACGCCGAGCCGGGCGTCGACACCGCCGACCCGGAGCGCGCCGGTGACGTCGACGCGCTGCTGGTCGACCGCCGCACGCTGAACGCCCACCGCGTCGACGCGCTCGTCTCCGCCGTCGCGGGGGCCCGTCCGGCCGACCCGGGGTCGTTCCGCCCCGGCCCGGGGCTCGAGCTGCACATCTCGGTCCTCGCCTCCGCCGGCCTGTCGGACGACCCCGGTCACCTCGAGGGCTCCGGGACGGTCCCCGCCTGGCAGGCCCGCGCCGCGCTGCGGTGGGCGAGCACCCTGGTGCGCCGCGTCTCCGCAGACCCGTTCACCGGAGACCTCATCGCCGTCGACGGGCACGTGCACCCCGCGTCATGGCTCACCGACCTCATCAGGAGCTCCCGCGACGACCCGGACCCGCCCGGCGGCCCCGGGCCGGCGCCGGGAGCGCCCGGCCCGGGGCCTGCGGGGCCCGGACCAGCGCCCGGTGCCTCCTCCAGGGGCCTCCCGGTCCAGCACCTCCCACCACCGCGCACCGAGGACGAGGCCCTGGGCCCGCCGCTGACCCCCGAGGAGGTCGAGTCCCTCCTCACGGACGGCGGTGGCGAGGGCGGCGATGACGACGGCGACCGCTGCGCCGCCGGGCTCTGCACCCCGGTCGACCCCGCCGACTGCCCCCTGGCCGCGGTCGGCGGTGGCCCCTACGTGCCCGGCGCCGCGCAGGCCCGCCACCTCCAGCGCCTCTGGGGTTCGTGCACCGGACCGGGTTCCACCGTCCGAGCCGCTCTCAGCGACCTCGACCACGTCGTCCCCCACCGCGACGACGGCAGCGGAGGGCCCACCTGCGGGTGCAACCTCACCCCGAAGTCCCGTCGGTGGCACCTCACCAAGAGCGCCACCGACCCCGGCACCTGGACCAACCCCGCAGACCCGGCGGCGCTGGAGGTGCCGTGGACGCGCCGCTGGGAGCAGTGGCAGTGCACCGACGGCACCGCCCACTGGACCTCGCCGCTCGGGGTCAGCCACCAGGTGCGTCCCCGGCCGGTGGCTCAGCCGGCCGGGCGCTACCGGCGCGTCCACCCCGTCCCCAGCGAGACCTCGGCGCTGGACCAGCAGCCCGACCGCTGGTGCCGCCCCGTCCTCGGACCGGCAGGTGAGACCGACCTCTCCTTCCCCGAGCACCCGGACTTCTGAGCGACAGCGGCTGGGAGGATGTGCCCCGTGACCACCCAGCTCGACCGGCCGCAGGTGGCGGTCCCAGACCTCGTGCGCGCCCTCGACAGCGCGCTGGGGAGCCGCGCCGGCGACGGCGTCGTCGACGCCTCGACCCGCCGTCGCGCGGAGTACACGTCCGACGCGTCCAACTACCGCGTCGTGCCGCAGGTGGTCGTCTTCCCCCGGACCACCGAGGAGCTGGCCGCCGTGGTCGCCACCTGCCGCGAGCAGGCGGTGCCGCTGACGCTGCGCGGCGCCGGCACGTCGGTGGCGGGCAACGCGTGCGGGCCCGGCGTCGTCGTCGACACCTCGGTGCACCTGAACCGCGTCCTGGAGCTCGACCCGACGGCGCAGACCGCGCTGGTCGAGCCGGGCATCGTGCTCGACGCGCTGCAGGGCCACGCCCGCAAGCACGGCCTGCGCTTCGGGCCCGACCCGAGCACCCACGCCCGATGCACCGTCGGCGGGATGATCGGCAACGACGCCTGCGGCTCCCACGCCCTCGCCTACGGCCGGACCAGCGCCAACGTGCTGGAGCTCGACGTGGTCGACGGCCTGGGCCGGTCCTGGTCGACGACGGCGCCGCCGCCGGAGCTCGTCACCGCGCTGCAGGGCGTCGCGGCGGACCACCTGGCGACGCTGCGCACGCGGTTCGCGACCTTCGGCCGCCAGGTCTCCGGCTACGCGCTGGAGACCCTGCTGCCCGAGCACGGCGGGCCGGCCGGTGACGGCGGGCGCGGCGATGCGACCGGCTCGAACCTGGCACGACTGCTCTCCGGCTCCGAGGGCACCCTGGCGGTGCTGACGCGCGCGAAGGTCCGGCTGGTGCGGGAGTCGCCGGCGACGGCGTTCGTCGTCCTCGGCTACCCCGACATGGCCAGCGCCGCCGACGACACCCCCGCACTGCTGGAGCACGGCCCGCTGGCGGTGGAGGGCCTCGACCGGCGCCTCGTCGAGGTGGTCCGCGCCCGCGGCGGCGACGTCGACGGGCTGCCCGGCGGCAACGGGTGGCTGTTCGTGGAGGTCGGCGGCGAGACCGGCGCCGAGGCCCTCGCCGGCGCCCAGCGCCTCGTGGCCGCCGCCGGCACCGACCAGCACGTGATCATCCCGACGGCCGCGCAGGCCCGGGCGCTGTGGCGGATCCGCGAGGACGGCGCGGGGTACGCCGGCCGCTCCCCCTCCGGCACCCCCGCGTGGCCCGGGTGGGAGGACGCCGCCGTCCCACCCGCGCGCCTGGGCACCTACCTGCGGGACCTGCAGGCGCTCATGGGCGCCCACGGGGTCGACGGGCACGCCTACGGCCACTTCGGCGACGGCTGCATCCACATGCGCCTCGACCTGCCGCTGTCCGAGCCCGGCGGCCTCGACCGCAGCGGAGAGTTCCTGCGCGCCGCGGCCCGCCTCGTCGCCGCGCACGGCGGGTCGCTGTCGGGCGAGCACGGCGACGGCCGCGCCCGCTCGGCGCTGCTGCCGCTCATGTACGACGACGACGCCCTGCGCGCGTTCGAGCGGGTCAAGGCGGCCTTCGACCCCGCGGACCTGCTGAACCCCGGCATCCTCGTCCGCCCCGCCCCGCTGGAGGCCGACCTGCGCGTGCCCGCGGCGCGCACGGCGGTCGAGATCCTGCCGTCGCGGCCGCTGTCGCTGAGCTACCCGCAGGACGGCGACGACCTCACCGCCGCCGTCCACCGCTGCGTCGGCGTCGGCAAGTGCCGCGCCGAGCCCGCGACGGGCTCCGGGGGCGTCATGTGCCCGAGCTACCTGGCCACGCGCGACGAGAAGGACTCCACCCGCGGCCGCGCCCGGCTGCTGCAGGAGATGGCCAACGGCAGCCTCGTCACCGACGGGTGGCGCAGCCGAGCAGGTCAGGGAGTCCCTGGACCTGTGCCTGTCGTGCAAGGGCTGCTCGGTGGACTGCCCCGCGGGCGTCGACATGGCGACGTACAAGGCGGAGTTCCTCGACCACCACTACCGCGGCCGCCGGCGCCCGCTGAACCACTACCTGCTGGGGTGGCTGCCCCGCTGGACCCGCCTCGTGGCGCTCGGCCAGCCGGTGCTGCCGGCCCTCGTCAACCTCGCCGCGAAGGCCGGACCGCTGCGACGCGCGGGCATGCGCGCCGGGGGGATCGACCCCGCGATGGCGGTGCCGCACTTCGCGAGCAGGACCTTCCGCTCGTGGTTCTCGAAGCGGCGCACCGACCGTGATCATGGGCAGTCGGCCGCCGCGGCGCAGCAGCTCACCGACGTCGTGCTGTGGGTCGACACCTTCACCGACGGCTTCGACCCGCAGGTCGGCGTCGCGGCGGTCAGGCTGCTGGAGCACCTCGGCTTCCGCGTGCACCTGCCGAGCGCGAAGGTCTGCTGCGGCCTGACCTGGGTCTCCACCGGGCAGCTCGACGGCGCCAAGCGCCAGCTCGCCGCGACGCTGGACGCCCTCGAGGGTCCTGGCGGGGAGCTGGCGGGGATGCCCGTCGTCGGCCTGGAACCGAGCTGCACCGCGCTGCTGCGGGAGGACGCCTCCCGCCTGCTCCCCGACGACCCGCGCGCCGCCGCGCTGCACCACCGCGTGCGGACGGTCGCCGAGCTGATCGCGGATCACCGCCCCGACTGGACCCCGCCCCAGCTGACGACGCAGGCCGTGGTGCAGCCGCACTGCCACCAGCACGCCGTCATGGGCTTCGGCGCCGACGCCGCGCTGCTGGCCCGCGCGGGCGTCGACGCGACGCAGCTCGGCGGGTGCTGCGGCCTCGCCGGCAACTTCGGCGCCGAGGCGGGGCACCGCGAGGTGTCGGTCGCGGTGGCCGAGCAGCAGCTTCTCCCGGCGCTGCGCGCGGCGGGTGACACCGTCCCCGTCGTCGCCGACGGGTTCAGCTGCCGCACCCAGACGGACGCCCTCGCGGGCCGGCGCCCGAAGCACCTGGTCGAGCTGCTCGCCGAGGCCCTCCCGGACCGGTGACGCTGGGCGCCGACCGTCAGGGCGGCCGGCTCAGTGCGGCCGGCTCAGTGCAGCTCGGCGCGGTCGGCCTCCTGCGACAGGGCGAGCCGCGCTGCCAGGCCCACCACCGCGGTGTACGTCGGGTAGGCGAAGCGGACCTGCGCGAGCGTCGAGAGGTCGACACCGGCCGCCATCGCCGTCGTGACCGCCTGGATCACCTCGACGGCGTTCTCCCCGACGGCGTGCGCGCCGAGGATCGCGGTGCGCCCGCTGTCGACGACCAGCTTGAGGAAACCGGCGGTGCGGTCGTCGATGACGGCGCGGTCGAGGGCCTCGTAGCCCACCAGCGCCACCCGGCACCCGGGGGCGCGGTCTCGGGCCTGCTCCTCGGTGAGGCCGACGCCGGCGTAGTCGGGGTCCGTGAAGCCACCGGCGGGCAGCAGCTCGTGGGGCCTGCTGGCGTTCGCGCCGAGGACCGCGTTGGTGGCGGCCGTCTCGCCCTCGAACTGGGCGGCCTGCACGAGCATGTCCCGGCCGTTGGCGTCACCGACGGCGAAGACGTGCGGCACCCGGGTGCGGTGGTGCTCGTCGGTGGGGACGGCGCCGCGGACCACCTCCAGCCCGGCGTGCTCGAGCCCGAGGTCGTCGACGTCCGCCGGCCAGCCGGTGGCCATGACGACGGCGTCGACCTCCGCGCTGTCCGCCCCGCTGTCCTGCCCGGTCCAGTGCAGCGCGACGGCGCCGGACGCCGCGCGCTCCAGCCGGTCGACGCCCCGGACGCCGAGCAGCACCCGCACCCCCTGCGCGGTGAACGCGGCGGCGACGTGGGCGGAGACGTCGTGGTCGGAGCCGGGCAGCACCCGCGGCGCGACGTCGAGCAGCAGGACCTCGGAGCCGAAGGCGCTGAAGACGGTCACGAGCTGCGCTCCGGTGTTGCCGGCGCCGATGACCGCGACGCGCCGCGGCAGCGCGGGCAGGTGGAGCACCTCGTCCGGCACCAGGGCCAGCTCGGCCCCGGGCACCGGCAGCCGGCGCGCGTGACCACCGACGGCGATGATCACGGACCGCCCGCGCAGGCGCCGGCCGCTGTCGAGCACCAGCTCGTGGGGGGAGGCGAAGCGCGCGCGGCCCTCGGTGACCAGCTCGACGCCCGCCTCGGCGAAGCGCGCGGCCTCCCGCTTCACCTGCCGGACCGCGTCGACGCGGGAGTGCACCCGCTCGACGACGCGCTCCCAGTCGACCCGCACGCCCTCGACGTCGACGCCGTGGGCCCCGGCGCCCCGGGCGTCCCGCACCAGCCGGGCGGCCTTGGCCAGCACCCGCGTGGGCACGCAGCCGGTGTTGACGCAGGTGCCGCCGAGGTGGCGCGCCTCCACCACGGCCACGGACGCGCCGAGCGCGCGCGACCTCAGCGCGGCCGCCGTGCCCGCGGGGCCGGCTCCGATGATGACGACGTCGTGCTCCTGCGGGGCTGCGCTCACCTCGACCACGCTGCCACGGGTACGCGGAGCCCGGCCCGGCGTCAGGCCCAGGTGGTGCCGGAGGTCACCTGCAGCGGGAACCCGATCGGGAAGCCGCCGAAGAGGAGCCGCCCCGCCCGCTCGGCAGCGGTGCGGACCGCGGCGGCGACGTCGTCGGCGAGCGCCGCCTGCGCGTGCACCACCACCTCGTCGTGCAGGAAGAGGACGACGTGCGGACGCTCGGTGAGCGGCCCGGACCCGCCGAGCTGCCAGAGGGCGTCGCGCAGCAGGGCGGTCCAGCACAGCGCCCACTCCGCGCCGGTGCCCTGCACGACGAAGTTGCGGGTGAAGCGGCCCCACGCGCGCCGCTCCCGCTCGTCGAGCTCGTCCCGCTGCGCCGGCGGTGGCGGCGAGGCGCGCCCCAGCCAGGTGGCGACCTGCTCGCCGCGCTCCCCCGCCCGGGCCGCCTCCTCGACGTGCCCGAAGGCGCGCGGGTAGCGCCGCGCGAGGTGCTCCACCAGGCGCCCGCCCTGGCCAGCGGTGGCGCCGTACATGGCGCCGAGCAGCGCGGTCTTGGCGTCGGCGCGGCTGGCGGCGGCTCCGGCCTCGACGACGCCCTGGTAGAGGTCCCCGGTGGCCGCCGCGGCGGCGAGCCGCTCGTCGCCGCTGACCGCGGCGAGCACCCGCGGCTCCAGCTGGGCGACGTCGGCCGTGACGAAGACCCACCCCGGGTCGGCGACCACCGCGGGCCGCACCTGCGCGGGCACCGACAGCGCACCCCCGCCCTGCGCCGCCCACCGCCCGCTGACCACGCCGCCGGGCAGGTAGCTGGGGCGGTAGCGCCCGTCGTGCACCCACTCCTGCAGCCAGCGCCAGCCGTTGGTGGTGTGCAGCCTGCTGAGGCGGCGGTGCTCCAGGAGCAGGGGGACGGCCGGGTGGTCCAGTCGGGACAGGGTCGCGGACCGGGTGTCTGGCACCTCCAGGCCCGCCCGCGCCAGGGCCCGCAGCAGCTCACCGGGTGAGTCCGGGTTGAGCGCGGGCGCCCCGAGCGCATCCCGCAGCCGCGCCAGCAGGTCGACGAGCGCCCGGGGCTGCTGCCCGGGCGCCGGGGGCGGCCCGAGCTGCTCGGCGAGCAGCGCGCGGTGCACGTCGGCGCGCCACGGCAGCCCGACGTGGGTCATCTCCGCAGCCATCAGCGCCCCCGCGCTCTCGGCGGCCAGCAGCGTCCGCAGCCGCCCCGGGGACGGTGACGCGTCCACCGCGGCGTCCTGGCGGCCGAGCTCCGCTGCGGCGTCGAGGGCTCCGACGCGCTCGTGCAGGTCGAACAGGCCCTCGTCGCGGGCTCCCGGGGCTGCGGCTCCCACCGGCTCCAGCGCGTCCCACGCGGCGGCCGCTGCGTCGTCCCCGCCGGGGACCACCCCGAGCAGTCCCTGGTCGACGGCGGGTGAGCGCCGCAGCACCCGGTGGGCGAGGCGCAGGTCGGTGCACCGCTGCACGCGCACCCCCGCGGCCAGCAGGGACGGGTACCACCGGGTGGTGTCGTCCCAGACCCAGCGCGGCCGGTGCGCCTCCTGGGCCGCCACGAACGCGGGCAGCGCGCCGTCGTCGAGGACGACCTCCCGGACCACGGCCCCGCCGTCGTCCTCCCCGTCGTCCTGCACGCGCGCCAGCGGCTCCCCGGAGCCGCGGCGCGCGAGCACCACCCGGAGGGTCACCCCACCCGGAAGCGCGCGACGAGGTCGTCCATCAGCCCGTCCATCCGCGCGTCGACGACCTTCCGCGACGGGTCGGCGTCGTGCCAGGCGACGATCTCCTCCGCGCCCCGCTCGAACGGCACCACCGCCGCCCACCCCGGTGCGAGCCGCTTGACCTTGGTGTTGTCGAAGACCATCGAGTGCGCCTTGTCGCCGAGCAGGCCCGCGCCCCACTCCGGGTCGACGGCGGCGATCGCGTCGGACGGCACGTGGACGATCTCGACGTCGCTGACCCCCGCTGCGCGCGCGAGGGCCCGGGCGACCTGGTCCCACGTCCACGCGTCGTCACCGGTGATGTGGAACGCCTCCCCGAGCGCGCGCGGCTGCCCGAGCAGCGGCAGCAGCGCCCCGGCGAAGTCGCTGGCGTGGGTGAGCGTCCACAGGGAGGTGCCGTCGCCGTGGACGACGACGGGCACCCCGCGCCGCATCCGGTCGAGGACGGTCCAGCCGCCGTCGAAGGGCACCAGGGTGCGGTCGTAGGTGTGCGAGGGGCGCACCACCGTCATCGGGAACCCCTCCTGCCGGTGCATCGACACCAGCAGGTCCTCGCAGGCGATCTTGTCGCGCGAGTACTGCCAGAACGGGTTCCGCAGCGGGGTCGACTCCGTGACCGGCACCCGCTCCGGCGGGGTCTGGTAGGCCGACGCCGAGGAGATGAAGACGTACTGGCCGGTGCGCCCGCGCACCAGGTCGGTGGCGGTGCGCACGTGCTCGGGGGTGAAGGAGAGCCAGTCGACGACGGCGTCGAACTCCAGGTCGCCCAGGGCCGCGCGGGCCGCCGCGGGGTCGCGCACGTCAGCGGTGTGCTGGACCGCGCCCTCGGGCAGCGGGCGCGACGACGTCGTCCCCCGGTTCAGCACGTGCAGCTCGACACCCCGCTCCACCGCGAGCGCCGAGGAGGCTGAGCTGATGACGCCGGTACCGCCGATGAAGAGCACGCGCATCCGGCGATCCTGCCCCGCGGCGGGAAGGGTGCGCCCTCCGGGGGGGAGCTTCGTTGAAACTGGAACAGATCGGGGGGTCGCGCTGGTTGCCGCCCGTCGTGGACCTCTTCACCCCCGCCGCCTTCGGCGACCTGCACCTGTCCAACCGCGTCGTCATGGCGCCCCTGACCCGCCTGCGCTCCGGAGAGCGCGGCGTCCCCGGCGACCTCGTCGCCGAGATGTACGCCCAGCGCGCGGGCCTCGGCCTCATCGTCACCGAGGGCACCTGGCCCAGCCAGGAGGGCCGCGGCTACGCCGGCCAGCCCGGCATCGTCACCGACGAGCAGCAGGACGCGTGGGGCCGCGTCGCCGACGCCGTCCACGCCGAGGGCGGCACCCTGGTCATGCAGGTGATGCACGCCGGGCGCGTCTCGCACACCGTCGTCTCCGAGACGGACCGCATCGTGGCTCCCAGCGCGGTCGCCATCGACGGGGAGGTGCACACCCCCCAGGGCAAGCTGCCCTACCCGGTGCCGCACGCGCTGAGCACCGACGAGCTGGGCGAGGTCCGCGAGCAGTTCGTGACCGCCTCGCTGCGCGCCCGCGCCGCCGGGATCGACGGCGTCGAGGTCCACGGGGCCAACGGCTACCTGCTCCACGAGTTCCTCTCCCCCGCTTCCAACACCCGCACCGACGGGTACGGCGGCGACGCCGCGGCGCGCGCCCGGTACGTCGTCGAGGTGGTCCGCGCCGTCGCCGGCGCCGTCGGCGCCGGCCGCACCGGCCTGCGCATCAGCCCGGCGCACAACATCCAGGACGTCTGGGAGCGCGACGCCGACGACGTCGCCGCCACCTACGGCGCCCTGGCCGACGGCATCGGCGACCTCGGCCTGGCGTACCTGTCGGTGCTGCACGCCGACCCGGCCGGCGCGCTGGTCCAGGACCTGCGCCGCCGGGTCGGCGCCCCGCTGGTGGCCAACACCGGCTTCGGGGCGGAGACCACCCGCGAGACCGCGGCGCAGCTGCTCACCACCGGAGCGGCCGACGCCGTCGCCGTCGGGCGCCCGGCCATCGCCAACCCCGACCTGGTGGAGCGCTGGCGCACCGGCGCCCCCGAGAACACCCCCGACGGCGACACCTTCTACGCGGGCGGCGCCCAGGGCTACACCGACTACCCGCGGCTCAGCGCCTGACGGTCATGCCGGCGGCTGAGCGCGTCACAGCTCGCTCGACGGGCCCCGCATCGTGTCGAGCAGCACGCCGCTGACCAGCGGCAGGAGGGCCTTGAGGCTCCCGTCGTCCTGAGACCCGTCCCAGGCGGCGGGGCCCTCCTCGTCGGGGCCACGCCGCGTGCGGTGCAGGCTCACGCCCCAGCTGCGGTGGTCCTCGCGCAGCCGCGGGAGGGGCCCGTCGACCTCGGTGACCAGGAGTGTCTGGCCGCTGTCGAGCTGGATCTGGACGGCCGCCCCGCCGTCGTCGTCCACGACGAAGTCGGCCTGCAGCCCCGCCCGGGTGAGCAGCTGGAGCACGTCCCAGTACTGACGGGCTCCGAAGGCCGTCGCGTCGTCGCGCAGCATGATCCGTGTGTACACGACGGGAGCGTCCGCGCCAGTCAGCGCGGGCCGTCCGGTGGGAGCACAGTGGTCGCCATGAGCGCGCACGGGCACCTGCTGTCGGTCAACGTGGGCGCGGAGCGCCCGATCGCGGCCAAGGGCGGCACCACCGGCATCGACAAGCGCCCCGTGGCCGGCCCCGTCGAGGTGCGGGCACCGGGGCCCGAGCGTCCCGGCGGCAGCGGCCTGGCGGGCGACCACATCAGCGACACCCCGAACCACGGCGGCGACGACCAGGCCGTCTACGCCTACGCCCGCGAGGACCTCGACGCCTGGGCTGCCGAGCTCGGCCGCGAGCTGCACGGCGGCGCGTTCGGGGAGAACCTCACCACCGCCGGCGTCGACGTGAACGGCGCGGTCATCGGGGAGACGTGGCGGGTGGGGTCGGCGCTGCTGCAGGTCAGCTGCCCGCGGGTGCCCTGCACCACCTTCGCGGTGTGGCTGGGCCAGGAGCGGTGGGTGCCGCGCTTCACCGCGGCCCGCACGCCCGGGGCCTACCTGCGGGTGCTGCGCGCGGGGCACGTGAGCGCCGGCGACGCCGTGGAGGTCGTCGACGTCCCCGCGCACGGCGTGGACGTGCGGACGGTGTTCGCCGCCGTGACGACCAGCCCGGAGCTGCTGCCCCTGCTGCTCGACGTGCCCGAGCTGCCCGCGCAGGACCGGGCGCAGGTCGAGCGCCGGCTGCGCTCGCAGCCGTCAGTGCAGCCGTCTGTGCCGCCGGAGGGGTGAGGCGGGCCCGTCGCCCGCAGGATGGGGCGGTGACCGCACCCGCCACGGCCGACCGCCGCCTCCTGCTACCGGGGCCCGTCGTGGCGATCACGGGGCTCGCCGGCGCCTTCGTCATCGCCGCCGGGCTCAACTACGCCTCGAGCATCGTCGGCCCCACGCTCCTCGGGGTGCTGCTGGTCATCATCGTGGCGCCCGCCGCGTCCTGGCTGCGCCGCCGGGGCGCCCCGGCCTGGGCCGCGCTGCTCGTCGTCGGGGTGCTGAGCTACGGCATCCTGCTGGCCCTCGTCGCCTCCCTCGTGGTGTCCCTGGAGCAGCTGGTGGTGCTGCTGCCCAGCTACCAGGGCGAGTTCCTCGCGCTCGTGCAGCAGGGCAGCGGGCTGCTGGAGCGCATCGGTGTCACCACCGACCAGCTCCAGAGCGCCGTGACATCGATCGACCCCAACCGGGTGGTCGCGGCGGTGCAGGGCGTGCTGGGCAGCGTCACGGGCGTGCTGTCCGCCTCGGTGTTCCTGCTGGCCGCGCTGTTCTTCCTGGTGCTGGAGGCGGGGTCGTTCGGCAGCCGCGTCGACGAGGTCGCCCGCAGCCGGCCCCACCTCGCGCAGGCGCTGCGCGACTTCGCCGGCAGCACCCGCCACTACATGGTGGTCAGCACCGTCTTCGGCCTCGTCGTCGCCGTGCTCGACGCGGTGGCCCTGTGGATCATCGGGGTGCCCCTGCCGCTGCTGTGGGGGCTGCTGGCCTTCATCACCAACTACGTGCCGAACATCGGGTTCGTGCTGGGCGTCATCCCCCCGGCGCTGCTCGCCCTGCTCGACGGCGGGCCGTCCGACGCCATCGCCGTCGTCGTCGTCTACACCGTGCTGAACGTGGTGATCCAGACGATCATCCAGCCGAAGTTCGTGGGCGACGCCGTCGGCCTCTCCCCCGCGCTGAGCTTCCTGTCCCTGTTCGTGTGGACCCTCGTGATCGGCCCGCTCGGGGCGATCCTGGCGATCCCGCTGACGCTGCTGGTGAAGGCGCTGCTGGTCGACACCGACCCCGACCGCGCCTGGCTGCTGCCGCTGATCTCCGACAGCGGCCCGGGGAGCACCGGGGCCCCGCTGCCGTCGCGGTCACCGCGCCGGCGCCGCGACGACCCCCCGGAGGGTGCGGAGGACGCGGGAGACGCCGAGAGCGAGGGCGCCGACGACGCGCGCGAGCCCGCCGGCGACCAGGTCACCACCCCGGGTTGATCATGCAGTCCCGCCACCGGCACGGCAGGGTGGAGGACGTGCACATCGCAGTGACCGGTGGATCCGGCAAGCTCGGACGGGTGGTGGTGGCCGACCTCGTCGCCCACGGCCACACCGTCGTCAACCTCGACCAGGCGCCCCTCCCCGGCGGCCCCGGCGCCCAGCCCGAGGGCAGCCGCTTCCTCAAGACCGACCTCACCGACCACGGCCAGGTGCTGGAGGCGCTGCTCGGCGTCGACGAGCACCACCGCCACGGGGTCGACGCGCTGGTCCACCTCGGGGCGATCCCCGCGCCGGGCCTGGCCACCGACGGCGCGACCTTCGAGAACAACATCCTCTCCACCTACAGCGCGTTCGCCGCGGCCCGCGCCGCCGGCATCACCAACGTCGTGTGGGCCTCCTCGGAGACCGTGCTCGGCCTGCCCTTCGACGAGGCGCCGCCCTACGCGCCGGTCGACGAGGAGTACCACCCGCGTCCGAACAGCAGCTACTCCCTGAGCAAGGCGCTCGGGCGAGGAGATGGCGGTGCAGTTCTGCCGCTGGGAGCCCGAGGCGAAGATCATCGGGCTGCGGTTCTCCAACGTCATGTACGCCGACCAGTACCGCGAGTTCCCCTCCTACGACGCCGACCCGGGCACCCGGAAGTGGAACCTGTGGGGCTACATCGACGCCCGCGACGGCGCCCAGGCGGTCCGGAAGGCCCTCGAGCTGCAGACCACCGGCGCCGACGTCTTCATCATCGCCAACGCCGACACCGTGATGCAGCGCTCGTCGGCGTCGCTGCTGGCGGAGGTCTTCCCCGGCGTCGAGGTCCGCCCGACGCAGGGCGACGAGCTCGGGGAGCACGAGACGCTGCTGAGCATCGCCAAGGCCCGTCGCGTCCTGGGCTACGAGCCGGAGCACTCCTGGCGGGACACCTCCACCGCCTGACCCCCATCCCGACCGTGACCATGGGCGGTGGGCCGCCGGAGATCGGGCGACTGCCCATGATCACGGGGGAAGGGGCTGCGGGGGCCGCGCGTTGCACGAGGCGATGAGCGCCGCCGCCACCACCTCGCCCGCCACCTCGGCCCCCGTCCTCGGGCACCGCTTCGCCGACGAGCTGCCCGAGCTCGCCCTGCCGTGGCAGGCCGAGGCGGCGCCCGACCCCAGCGTGCTGGTGCTCGACGAGCGGGTCGCGGGAGACCTCGGCCTCGACGCGGAGTGGCTGCGCTCCCCCGACGGCGTCAGCTTCCTGCTCGGCGCCGACGTCCCGGAGGGCGCGCGACCGGTGGCCCAGGCCTACGCGGCGCACCAGTTCGGCAGCTGGAACCCGCGCCTCGGCGACGGCCGGGCCCTGCTGCTCGGTGAGCTCACCGGCCCCGACGGCCAGCTGCACGACCTGCACCTGAAGGGCTCCGGCCGCACCCCCTTCGCCCGCGCCGGGGACGGGCGAGCGGTGGTCGGGCCCATGCTGCGCGAGCACGTCGTCAGCAGCGCGCTGCAAGCCCTCGGCGTCCCGACCACCCGGGCGCTCGCCGTCGTCGCCACCGGCCGGCCGGTGCAGCGCGAGGAGCTGCTGCCCGGCGCCGTCCTGGTGCGGACGGCGAGCAGCCACCTGCGGGTCGGCAGCTTCCAGTACGCCCGCTCCCTGGGCGACCACGGGCTGCTGCGCCGCCTGGCCGACCACGCGGTCTCCCGCCACCAGCGCGACGCCGCGGGCCTGCCGCGCCCCGAGCGGTACCGCGCCCTGCTCGACGGCGTCGTCGCGCGGCAGGCGGAGCTGGTGGCGCAGTGGATGCTCCTGGGCTTCGTGCACGGCGTCATGAACACCGACAACATGGCGGTCTCCGGCCAGACCATCGACCTCGGCCCGTGCGCCTTCGTCGACGCGTACGACCCGGCGGCCTCCTTCAGCTCCATCGACACCGCGGGGCGCTACGCCTACGGCCAGCAGCCCGGCATCGCCGAGTGGGACCTCGCCCGCTTCGCCGAGGCGGTGCTCCCGCTGCTGGTCGACGACGACCGGGCCCGCGACGACGGTGCCGACGGCGCGGCTGCCGACCCGCTGGCCGCCCCCGGGGCCGCCGACCGCGCGGTCGCGCTGGCCACCGAGTCCCTCGGCGCGTTCCGCACGCGCTTCGCCGCCGCCTGGACCGCCGGGATGCACCGCAAGCTCGGCTTCGCGGACACCGGCGCACCGGCACCGGCACCGGCACCGGCACCGCGCGGGGCGACGTCGACGTCGACGGCCTCCTGGGGCTGCTGCGCACCGGCCGGGTCGACCACACCTCGGCCTACCGGCGCCTCGCCGACCACGCCCGGGGCGCGCACGAGGGCCGGAGCAGCGCCCGCGACCTCTTCCCGGACCCCTCGACGCGGGCCGGCTTCGACGCCTGGTCGCAGCGCTGGCTGGACCTGGGCCCCGACCCGGAGCTGATGGACCGCACGAACCCCGTCACCGTCCCCCGCAACCACCTGGTGGAGGAGGCCCTGGAGGCCGCCACCGGCGGCGACCTCGGCCCGGTGGAGCGGCTCGTCGACGTCGTGACGCACCCGTTCACCGCGCGGCCCGGCGAGGAGCGGTACGCCGAGCCCGCGCCGGAGGGCTCCGGGGACTACGTGACGTTCTGCGGCACCTGACCGCTGCCCGGGCCGGCTGCGCCGCCGAACCTAGAGTGGAGGGATGAGCGAGCGGCTGCCCCTGTTCCCGCTGCGCACCGTGCTGGTGCCCGGGCTCGTGCTGCCGCTGACCGTCTTCGAGCCGCGCTACGTCGCGCTCGTGCAGCACCTGCTCACCCTGCCGGAGGAGGAGCGGGCGTTCGGCGTCGTCGCCCTGCGGCTCGGTCACGACGCCGGGACCCGCCACCGGGCGGTCGACCTGCACGCCGTCGGGTGCACCGCCGTCGTCCGCGACGTCAGCGAGCCCGACGGGCCGGGTGACGGGCGCTACGAGCTCCTCACCTCCGGCGCCGTCAGGTTCCGCCTCGACGGCGTCGACGAGGACGCCGGGACCCCGTACCTGACGGGGCTCGTCAGCACCGTCCCGGAGCGGGCGGGGGCCGACGACGACGTCCTGCGGGACCTGGCCAGCACCGTCGCCGCGAGCTGGTCCGGGTACCGGACGCGGCTCGGCATCGCCACCACCGGGGTCAGCGGCGGCGTCCCGGACGACCCGGCGGTGCTCAGCTACCTCGTCATGGCGGGGATGGTCCTCGACCTGCCCGAGCGGCAGCGGCTGCTCGAGGTCCCCGACACCGCGACGCGCCTCCGCGAGGAGCGGGCGCTGCTGGCCCGCGAGCAGGTGCTGATCTCCGAGCTGCGGTCCCTGCCGGCGCAGGACCTCACCTCCGACCCGCCGAACCCCAACTGAGCGGTGGTGGCCTGACCGTGGCGAAGCGGACCGCGAGCGCCGGGACCCCGGCCACTGCCGCGCTGGCGGCGGCGGGGGTCCCGCACGTCGTGCACCTCTACGACCACGACGCCGCGGTCTCCGGCGAGGTCGGCTACGGGCTGGAGGCGGCGCACGCCCTGGGCCTGGACCCGGCGACCGTCTTCAAGACCCTCGTGGTGGAGCTGCAGGACGCCGGCCGGGGGGCCCTCGCGGTCGCGGTCGTCCCGGTCAGCGCGCGGCTCGACCTCAAGGCGGTCGCCGCGGCGCTGGGCGGCAAGCGCGCCGCGATGGCCGACCCCGCCGCCGCCGAGCGCAGCACCGGGTACGTGCTCGGCGGGATCAGCCCGCTGGGGCAGCGCAAGCGGCTGCCCACCGTCGTCGACAGCTCGGCCGCCGCGCACCCCACCGTGCTCGTGAGCGGGGGCCGGCGCGGCCTGGACGTCGAGCTGGCCCCCGCTGACCTGGTCGCGCTGACCGGTGCGGTGACGGCCTCCGTCACCGCGCGCTGACGCCGGCCCGGGAGGTCTGAGGCCGTGCAGTGCGACTACTTCGACGCCGGCGCGTGCCGCTCGTGCACGCTCATGGGCGTCCCCCACGAGGTCCAGGTCGCCGACGCGCAGCGCCGGCTGGAGGCGCTGCTGCCGTCGGTCCCGGCGTGGCTGCCCCCCGCCGCGGGCGCCGAGTCGCACTTCCGGAACCGGGCGAAGATGGTGGTCGGCGGGACCACCGCCGCCCCGACGCTGGGCATCCTCGACGCCGCGGGCCGGGGCGTCGACCTCGCCCGGTGCGGGCTCTACCCCGACGCGGTGACAGCGTCGTTCGAGCCGCTGCGGGCGTTCGTGACGCGGGCCGGGCTCGTCCCGTACGACGTGCCCGCGCGCCGCGGGGAGCTGAAGCACGTGCACGTCACCCTGGGCACCGGCGACGACGGCGACGACGCGCTGATGGTCCGGTTCGTGCTGCGCTCCACCGAGTCGCTGCCCAGGATCCGCAAGCACCTGCCCTGGCTGCGCGAGCAGCTGCCCGCGCTGCGGGTGGCGTCGGCGAACCTGCTGCCGGCGCACGCGGCGCTGCTGGAGGGTGACGTCGAGGTCCCGCTCACCGACGTCGAGCGGCTCCCGGTGCGGCAGGGCGACGTCGCCCTGCTCGCCCGCCCGCAGGGCTTCCTGCAGACGAACACCGACGTCGCGGGGCAGCTGTACCGGCAGGTGGCCGCGTGGGTCGACGAGCTCTCCGCGGAGGCCGAGCGGCCCGAGCGCACAGCGCCGACCCGCGTGTGGGACCTGTACTGCGGCGCCGGCGGCTTCGCGCTGCACCTGGCCTCACCCGGCCGCGCCGTGGTCGGGGTGGAGACCAGCGAGCAGGCGGTGGCCGCCGCCCGCGACGCAGCGGCCGCCGCGGGCCTCGTGGCGGACTTCGTCGTCGACGACGCCACCGCCTGGGCCCGGCGCCAGCCCGCGGTGCCCGACGTCGTCGTCGTCAACCCGCCCCGGCGCGGGCTCGGACCCGACCTCACGCAGTGGCTCGACGGGGCCGACGGCGTCCGGAGCGTCGTCTACTCCAGCTGCAACCCGGAGTCGCTGGCGCGTGACCTGGCGGCGGTGCCGGCGTGGGAGCCGGTGCGGGGGCGCCTCTTCGCGATGTTCCCCCAGACCACGCACCAGGAGGTGCTGGTGCAGCTCCGTCGGCGGTGACCCGCCGACCGAACCCCAGGACTCGGACCGGCGCGGCAGAGACATCGCGTACCGGTGCTTCCAGAGTTGGTCCTGACACGATGTGACCACGTGGGGACACTGGGTCAAGACCAACTCCGGAAGCACCGGGAACAGCCCCACCCGCCCGTGCCCGAGCGGCGGGACTGCACGATCACCGCGACAGGGGCAGCTCCTCCTCGTCCGCGCCATCAGCGTCATCGGCGTCGTCGGTCCGCGCCGAGCCGGTCCACGCCGCCGCCAGGTGGCCGGCGGTCATCGCGAGCGCTGCGGCGGCGGGCCAGACCAGCGCCACCCCGGCGCTGTGGGCGCGCAGCGGGCTGACGAGCCCCGCGGCGGGGGTCGCCCCCGCGGCGAGCTGCGCGGCCACCGACGCCGGGCCGAGCCACCCCCCGACGGCGCCGGCCACCACCGCCCCGAGGGCGCAGCCGGCGACGACGAGCAGGCTCCGCCGCCACGGCACGGCGCCGGGCCGGACCGCGGCGACGGCGCCGCACACCAGGCCCGCGGCGGCGCCCAGGAGCACGAGCCAGCCGTCCTGGGCCGCCGCGAGCTCGGGCTCCGCCGTCGCCAGGAGCGTGCCGCCCTGCAGCTGGACGACACCGGCGGTCGGCGCGAGGACCCACCACAGGACGCCGACGACGGCGCCCAGCAGCACCGGCCCCAGCACCGGCCCCAGCACCGGCGCTGCCACGGGCAGACCCCGCCGCAGCGGCATCAGACGAGACAGCTGGGCCCCAGCAGCGCCTTGAGGTCGCCGAACAGCGACGGCGACGGCGTCACCCGCAGCGCGTCGGCCAGGCACATCGTCACCTGCTTGCCGGTGGTGACCAGGCGCAGGTGCACCAGCGTCTGGCCGCGGTGGTCGCTGCAGCACTCCGCGGAGGCGGTCGGCGACGGGTGGGTGCACCGCTGCTCGGGCAGGGTGATCACCACCGGGCCGTCGGCGGCCACGGAGGTGTCGGGGACGGTCAGGTCCTGCGCGTGCAGGGACGCGGACGTCGTCGCGGCGGGAGAGCCGGCCCTTGACGACGACGATCGCGTCGGGCGCCAGCAGGTGCGCGAACTGCTCGTAGCTGCTGCGGGAAGAACAGCACCTCCATCGGCGCCGTCGAGGTCCTCCACGGTGGCGATGGCCCACTGGTTGCCCTGCTTGGTCATCTTGCGCTGCAGCCCGGTGATGAGCCCGGCGACGGTGACCATGGAGCCGTCCTGGCGCGACTCGTCAGTCAGCAGCTGCGCGACCGAGCAGTCGGCGGCGGAGCTCAGCACGTGCTCCAGCCCGAACAGCGGGTGGTCGGAGACGTACAGGCCGAGCATCTCCCGCTCGCGGGCGAGGAGCTCCTTCTTGTCCCACTCGGGCAGGTCCGGGATCGCCACCGCGAGCAGTGATGCTCCAGGGGCGCCACCGCTCCCGTCGGCGTCGTCGTCCCCGTCGCCCATGAGGCCGCCGAACAGGTCGAACTGGCCGATCGGCCTCCTTGCGCTTGAGGCCGACGACGGAGTCGACGGCGTCCTCGTGCACGCGCGAGCAGCGCGCGCCGCGGGGCAGCCGAGGGAGTCGAACGCGCCGGCCTTGATGAGCGACTCCACCGTGCGCTTGTTGCAGACGACGGCGGGCACCTTGGCGAGGAAGTCGCCGAAGCTGGTGAAGGCGCCCTTCTCCTCGCGGGCGCGCTCGATCGCCTCGACGACGTTGTCGCCGACGTTGCGGATGGCGGCCAGGCCGAAGCGGATGTCGGTGCCGACGGGGTGTAAGTTGGCGATGGAGGAGTTGACGTCGGGCGGGAGCACGTTGATCGCCCATGCGGCGGCACTCGTTGAGGTAGAGCGCGGACTTGTCCTTGTCGTCGCGCACGCAGGTGAGCACGGCGGCCATGTACTCGGCCGGGTAGTTCGCCTTGAGGTAGGCGGTCCAGTAGGAGACGACGCCGTACGCCGCGGAGTGGGCCTTGTTGAAGGCGTAGTCGGAGAACGGGACGCAGCACGTCCCACAGCGCCTTCACCGCGGCGTCGGAGAAGCCGTCGGTCGTGCATGCCCGGCCGAGAAGCTTCGACGTACTCGCTTGTCGAGCACTCGACGCTTCTTCTTGCCCATCGCCCGGCGCAGCAGGTCGGCCTGGCCGAGGGAGTAGCCGGCGACCTGTCTGCGCGATCGCCATGACCTGCTCCTGGTAGACGATCAGGCCGTAGGTCGTGCCCAGGATCGTCCGCGAGCGGCTCGGCCAGCTCGGGGTGCAGCGGCGTGATCGCCTGCTGGCCGTTCTTGCGCAGCGCGTAGTTGGTGTGCGAGTTCGCGCCCATCGGGCCGGGCCGGTAGAGCGCGCCGACGGCGGAGATGTCCTCGAAGTTGTCGGGGCGCATGAGCCGCAGCAGCGAGCGCATCGGGCCGCCGTCGAACTGGAAGACGCCGAGGGTGTCGCCGCGGGCGAGCAGCTCGTAGGTCGCCGGGGTCGTCCAGCGTCGAGCGCCTCCAGGCGACGCGTCTCGCCGCGGTTGCGATCGATGTTGGCGCAGCGCGTCGTCGATGATCGTCAGGTTCCGCAGGCCGAGGAAGTCCATCTTGATCAGGCCGAGCGACTCGCAGCGTCGGGTAGTCGAACTGCGTGATGATCGCGCCGTCCTGCTCCCGGCGCATGATCGGGACGTGGTCGATCAGCGGCTCGCTGGACATGATGACGCCGGCGGCGTGCACGCCCCACTGCCGCTTGAGGCTCTCCAGCCCGCGGGCCGTCTCGACCACCTGCGGCGACCTCGGGATCGGAGGCGTGCAGCGCGCGGAACTCCTCGGCCTCCGCGTAGCCGCTGGTGGGCTGGGTCGAAGATCCCGCGACAGCGGGATGTCCTTGCCCATCACCGCCGGCGGCATCGCCTTGGTGATCCGCTCGCCCAGGGAGAACGGGTATCCGAGCACGCGGGCGGCGTCCTTGACGGCCTGCTTGGCCTTGATCGTGCCGTAGGTGACGATCTGCGCGACCCGGTCCTCGCCGTACTTCTCGGTGACGTAGCGGATGACCTCGCCGCGGCGGCGCTCGTCGAAGTCGACGTCGAAGTCGGGCATGGACATGCGCTCGGGGTTGAGGAACCGCTCGAAGATCAGCCCGTGCCGCTAGCGGGTCGAGGTCGGTGATGCCCATCGCGTACGCGGCGATCGAGCCGGCGCCCGGAGCCGCGGCCCGGGCCCGACCCGGATGCCGTTGTCCTTGGCCCAGCTGATGAAGTCGGCGACGACCAGGAAGTACCCGGAGAAGCCCATCTTGCGTGATGACGCCGATCTCGTAGCTCGGCCTGCCGGCGGCACGTCGGCCGGGACGCCGCCCGGGAAGCGCCGGTGCAGGCCCGCGCTCGACCTCCTGGACGAACCAGGAGTCCTCGCTCTCGCCCGGCGGGCACCGGGAAGCGGGGCATGTAGCGTGCCGGCGCCCTCGGTGAACTCCGACGTCGCAGCGCTCGGCGATCAGCAGGGTGTTGTCGCACGCCTCCGGCAGCTCGCGCCACAGGTGGCGCATCTCCGCGCGGCGACTTGAGGTAGAACTCGTCGGCGTCGAACTTGAAGCGCTTGGGGTCGGCCAGCGTCGAGCCGGACTGCACGCAGAGCAGCGCGGCGTGCGCCTGTGGCGTCCTCGGCGCGGGTGTAGTGCAGGTCGTTCGTGGCGACCAGCGGCAAGCCCGAGGTCCGCGCGAGGCGCAGCAGGTCCTGCTGGACGCGGCGCTCGATCTCGAGCCCGTGGTCCATCAGCTCGCAGTAGAAGTTGCCCGGCGCCGAAGATGTCGCGGCAACTCCGCGGCGGCGGCCACGGCGGCGTCGTACTGGCCGAGGCGCAGCCGGGTCTGGACCTCCCCGGACGGGCAGCCGGTGGTGGCGATGAGCCCGTCGCCGTAGGTCGACAGCAGCTCGCGGTCCATGCGGGGCTTGTAGAAGTGCCCCTCCAGGCTCGGCCAGCGAGGCCATCCGGAACAGGTTGTGCATGCCCGGTGGTGTTCGCGGCGAGCATGCGTCATGTGGGTGTAGGCGCCGCCGCCGGAGACGTCGTCGCCCGCCGCCGTCGCCCCAGCGCACCCGGGTGCGGTCCCGCGCGGCTGGTGCCGGGCGTGAGGTAGGCCTCGACCCCGATGATCGGGGTTGACGCCGTGCTTCTTGGCCTGTCTTCCAGAACTCGTACGCGCCGAAGACGTAGCCGTGGTCGGTGGTGGCGAGCGCCGGCATGCCCATCCGGGCGGCCTCGGCGAACAGGTCATCGATCCTGGCGGCGCCGTCGAGCATCGAGTACTCGGTGTGCACGTGCAGGTGCACGAAGGACTCGCTCCAGCGGCGTCGGGCATGGGTCGGGGGCCTCCGGAGGACGGGGTGGGACGGGCTTGGGCCGGTCGAAGGAGAGGGCCCATCGTAGGCGCCGGGGACGACGGTGCGGGCGGTCCCCGGAACCCGACGACCGCGCGGCGACGCGCCGTCCCAGGGGCCGTCCGGGGTGGCGGCCCGTCCGCGGTCCCGGTGGTGACGAACACCGTCCGGGATCGACCAGCTGCAGCACCGCGTGCTCACCGCCGCCTCGAGCAGCGCCACCGCGCTGCTGCGGATCAGCCTGGGAGCGGTCTTCCTGGGCTTCGGGCTCCTGGAGTTCTTCCCCGGCGTCAGCCCGGCGCAGGACCTCGCCGTCACCACCACCCACCTGCTGACCTTCGGGATGGTGCCGGACGCGCTGGCGCTGGTCGGCGTCGCGTCGCTGGAGTGCACCATCGGCATTGCCTGTCGTGCTGGCTGGGGCGCGCTGCTGCGCCCGGGCCCGGTCCTGCTGGTGCCCCAGCCGGTCGGCATCCTCTCGCCCGTCGTGCTGCTCCCCCACCGCCTGTTCGCCGGCCCCCACCACGCGCCGACCCTGGAGGGCCAGTACGTGCTGAAGGACGTCGTGCTGGTCGCCGCGGTGCTGGTGGTCGCTGTCGCATCACGGCACTCGGCGACGACGACGGCGGCTGTCCCGTCAGCGGCCGCCGCCGTGCCCGCGCCCCGCGTGGTCACCACGCGGGAGGAGCTCGCCGTCGTGCTGGCCGGTCTCCGCGAGGAGTGCCCGCTCGGTGAGCTGTGCGCCGCCCACGGGATCGACGTCGACGACCACCGCGCCTGGGAGCGGGAGGTGCTGGCCGCGTCCGAGGCCATCACCGCCGCCCGCGGCGCCCGCGCCGAGGGCCCTGCGGCCCCGGTGGCCGTCACCGCCGCCTGAGCCCTTGCCGGGCGGGCGTGACCCCGAGCAGGATCGCTCCGTCAGGCCGCCGCGGGCGGCCACCGCAGGCACCAGGAGGCTCCGTGTTCGCGACGATGCGCAGGATCCGCACCAGCCCCGGATCAGCGCGCGAGGTGGGGCGGCTCATCGCGGCCGAGTACGTGCCCCTCGTGGAGCAGGTCGAGGGGTACGTCTCCTACACGCTGGTCGACCTCGGCGACGACGAGGTCGCGAGCGTCGGCGTCTTCACCACTGCCGAGGCCGCGGAGGAGGCCAACGAGAAGGCCCGCACCTGGACCGCAGACCGGCTCCGGCCGCTCGTCGCCTCGCCGCTGGACGCCCGGGAGGGTGAGGTCGTCGTCGAGCACCGCGCCTGACGGTCGGGGAGCCGCCCCCCTCCCCCGGTGATCATGCAGCGCCGCCACCCCCACGACCGCGGGCCGGCGGGACTGCATGATCACGGCGGGAGTCGTGACGGCGCGGCGGCCCCGCGCACCGCGGCGTCGGGTCCATGATCGGCGCCATGGCGAGTCCCGCGGCACCTCCGGCCGTCCGGCCGGCAGCGCCGTGGGTGCGGTGGGCCGTGCTCGGCGTCGTCGCCCTCACCGTGGGCCAGCTCGCGGTCGGGGCGTTCAGCGACCTGCAGCAGTTCGACGGCAAGGGCTTCGCCGCGCGCCTGGCGGCCTACCCGGTGCTGATGCTGGCGGTGCCGCTGGTCGCCGTCGTGCGGCGCGCCCGCCGCAACCACCGCCACGAGCCGTCCGGGCCGCTCCCGTGGACGGCGACGCTGCTGGTGGCCCTGCCGTTCCTCGTCGACGTCACCGGAAACACCCTCGACCTCTACGACGCCGTCGTCTGGTGGGACGACGCCAACCACCTCGTCAACTGGGTGCTGCTCTCCGGCGGCGCCGGGCTGCTGCTCCGGGACGGCGGGGTGCACCCGCGCTGGGCGCTGGGGCTGTGCACCGCCGGCGTCGGCGCCCTGCTGGCGGTGGCGTGGGAGCTCGGCGAGTGGCTGTCGTTCATCCGCTTCGGGGAGGTGGACGGCGGCCTCGCCGCCGCCTACGGCGACACCCTCGGCGACCTCGCCCTGGGCTGCCTGGGCGCGGCGGTGGCGGGTGCCGTCGTCGCCCGCCGGGCCACCATCGCCGACCGGGCCGCCGACCGCACCGCCGACCGCACCGCCGACCGCACCGCCGACCGGGCTGCCGTGCGCGCGGCCGCCGACGGCGGCGCGCTGCCCGGGTGACCGACCAGCACGACGCCCTCGCCCGCCCCACCGGGATCGGGCACGTCCGCCTCACCGTGACCGGGTGGGCCTGGACCACCTGGCGCTGGTGCTGGCCTCGCGCGAGGAGCTCGTGGAGGCCGCGGCGCGCCTGGAGGCGGCCGGGGTCGAGCACGGCGAGGTCACGGACCTGCCGGCGTTCGGGGTGACCGTCCTGTCCGTGCAGGACCCCGACGGCATCAACCTGGAGCTCTCCGCGGCGCTGGAGCAGCCCCCGTCCTGATGACAGCCGCTCGCGACCGCGGCCAGCTGCCGTCCCGCGCGGCTACCCTCGGCATGTGGACCCCGTGGCACGCAGCAACGTCACGCTCAGCGGCCCCGACGGCGCCCCGCCGGCGGTCTTCCTCCACGGCTTCGGCTGCGACCAGACCATGTGGCGCCGGGTCGCGCCCGGCGTTCGAGGACACCCACCGCGTCGTCCTGCTCGACCTGGTGGGATCCGGCGGTTCCGACGCGTCGGCGTACGACCCCGTGCGCCACGCCCGGCTGGAGGGGTACGCCCACGACGTCGTCGAGGTCCTCGACGCCCTCGGCCTCGGGCCCGCCCTGCTGGTGGGCCACTCGGTGAGCGCCACGATCAGCCTGCTCGTGGCGGCCGAGCGCCCCGACCTGGTCGACCGCCTCGTGCTGGTCTCGCCGAACCCCTGCTTCGTCGACCGGCCCGGGTACCGCGGCGGGTTCTCCGGGGAGGAGGTCGAGGAGCTGCTGGAGACGATGGACAGCAACTGGCTCGGCTGGTCGCAGGTCATCGCTCCCGTGATCATGGGGACGCCGGACCGGCCCGAGCTCGAGGAGGAGCTGACGAGCAGCTTCTGCCGCAGCGACCCCGCCATCGCCCGGCGCTTCGCCCGCACCACGTTCAGCAATACGCCGCAACCAGTAGAGGACAAT
>CAWAFR010000002.1:0-389073 GCA_963781365.1 uncultured Actinomycetota bacterium
CTCGGCGACGATCAGCAGCGGCACGAGGGCGACGACGAGCGTCGCGGCGCCCCACCAGTCGATGCGGTGGTCCCGGCGGGTGTGCGGCAGGTGCAGCACGCGCTGCACGACGATGAAGGCGGCGACGCCCAGGGGCACGTTGACGAGGAAGATCCAGCGCCAGCCGTCGATGCCGAGGAGCGGGTCCTGGCCGGCGAGCAGGCCGCCGACGACCGGCCCGAGGACGCTGGAGGAGCCGAAGACGGCCATGAAGAAGCCCTGGTACTTCGCGCGCTCGCGGGCCGGGACGATGTCGCCGAGGATCGCGAACGCCAGGCACATGAGGCCGCCGGCGCCGATGCCCTGCACCGCGCGGAAGGCGGCGAGGGAGTACATCGACCAGGCGACAGCGAGCAGAGCGCCGAGCCGACGACGAAGATCCCGATCGCGAAGAGGTAGAACGGCTTGCGCCCGTAGGTGTCGGACAGCTTGCCGTAGATCGGCGTCGCGATCGTCGAGGTGATGAGGAACGCGGTGGTCGCCCAGGCCTGCAGCGAGTAGCCCTGCAGGTCGTCGGCGATGGTGCGGATGGCGGTGGACACGACGGTCTGGTCGAGCGCGGCCAGGAACAGGCCGAGCATCAGGCCGGACAGGATCGTGACGATCTGCCGGTGGGTGAACCCCCGGCCTGGTCGGGCGCCAGCTGGCCGGACGGGTGGGCGGCGGCGGTCATGACTGCTCCTCTGAGGAGGGGGCGCACGGGGACGTGGGCAGCGCTGCCGCGAGTGCTTCGCGGAAGCGCCGGAAGGTGGCGGTGAAGGCGGTGATCTCCTCGACGGACCAGTCCGAGAGGGCGCCGGCGAACTGCTCGGCGCGCTCGCGGCGCATGGCGGCGACCGCGTCGCGCCCGGCGCCGGAGACGGCGATGAGGGAGGCCCGGCGATCTGCCGGGTCGCCCTGGCGCTCGACCAGGCCCTCGCCGACGAGCTCGGCGACCTGCCGGCTCGTGGTGGAGGGGTCGGTGTGCACGAGCTCGGCCAGGGCCGTGGTGCGCAGCGGCCCGTGGTGGTCCAGGGGGAAGAGGAGTCCGTGGGCGGAGCGGGTGGAGGACGCGGCCTTGTGCGCGTGCACCACGCGCATGAGGCCCGCGAACTCCTCGACGAGGGCCTCCGCCGCGGGGACGTGCGCGGAGACCGGCGCGTCCCGCTGGAGGTCGATGGATGTCACAAGCAATGACTGTAGACCTGTGTGCGTGCAGTCTGCAAGCACATCGCCGAGGACGGCGACGGCGCGTCGCCCGGTCAGCCCTACGCTGCTGGGCGTGCTCCTGCTCGCCCTCGACACCTCCTCCGCCGTCGGCGTCGCCCTCCTGGACGACGAGCGGCTCCTCGCCGTCGAGCAGCACCACGACCCCCGCCGCCACGGCGAGCTGCTCGCCCCCGCCGTCCGCTCGGTCCTCGCCGCCGCCGGCGTCGACCGCCGCGACCTGGGTGCCGTCGCCGTGGGCGTCGGCCCCGCGCCGTTCACCGGCCTGCGCGTCGGCATCGCCACCGCGCTGGTCCTGGGGGAGGCTCTGGGCGTCCCCGTCCACGGCGTCGGCAGCCTCGACGCGCTGGCCGCCACGGCCCTGGCGGCGGGGCGCGGGGCGCTCGCGGGCGGCTTCGTCGTCGCCGCCGACGCCCGGCGCCGCGAGGTCCACTGGGCGCGGATCGCCGTCCAGGACCCCTCCGACGCGCTCTCCGGGTGGAGCCGCGAGGCGGGGCCGGACGTCGCCGCGCCCGACGACGTGCCCACCCTCGGGCTGCCCGCCGTCGGGCGCGGCGCCGCTCTCCACCGCGCCGAGCTCCCCGGGCCCGACACCGCCTCGAGCACCGCGGGCGGTGTCGGCGGCTTCGACACGGACGCCGCGGCGCTGCCGCTCGACCCCGACCCGGGGGTGCTGGGCGCGCTCGTCGCCCGCCGCCTGGCCGCCGGCGGGGAGCTGCTGGAGCCCTCGCCGCTGTACCTGCGCCGGCCGGACGCCGTCGTCCCCGCAGCCCTGCGGTGACCCCCACCCCGCCCGCACTTCCGGGGGGAAGTGCCGTTCTAGGAGGGGACGCGGACCCGTGGGCGTGATGATCCGGCGGATGCGGTGGTGGGACGTCGAGCCGCTGGTCCCCGTCGAGGCCGCCCTGTTCGGGCCCAGCGCCTGGAGCGCGGAGCTGTTCTGGTCCGAGCTCGCGGCGCCCGGCCGGACCTACCTGGTCGCCGTCGACGGCGACGGCGGTGCCGAGGCCGCCGACGGGGGCCCAGCGCTCCTGGGGTACGCCGGCCTGGCGGTCACCGCCCCGGACGCCGACGTCCAGACCCTCGCCGTCGCCCCGGGCGCCCAGCGCCGCGGCGTCGGGGCCCTGCTGCTCGACGCGCTGCTCGACGGCGCCCGCGAGGGCGGGGCGACGTCGCTGCTGCTGGAGGTCCGGGCCGACAACGAGCCGGCCAGGGCGCTGTACGCCGGCCGCGGCTTCGAGCGGGTCGGGGTGCGCCGGCGCTACTACCAGCCGGAGGACGTCGACGCCCTGGTGCTGCGCCGCCGGCTCGTAGGGTGACCCGGTGACCTCGCAGGTGGACCAGCAGGCGAGCGCCCCCCTGGTGCTGGGCGTCGAGAGCTCCTGCGACGAGACCGGCGTCGCCCTGGTGCGGGGCACCGCGCTGCTCGGCAACGCCGTCGCCAGCAGCGTCGACGAGCACGTGCGCTTCGGGGGCGTCGTCCCCGAGATCGCCAGCCGGGCCCACCTGGAGGCGCTGCTGCCCACCCTGCGCCGGGCCTGCGAGCAGGCGGGGGTCCGTCTGGCCGACGTCGACGCCGTCGCCGTGACCGCGGGCCCAGGGCTGGCCGGGGCGCTGCTGGTCGGCGTGGCCGCCGCGAAGGCGCTCGCCCTGGCGCTGGACGTGCCGCTGCTCGGGGTCAACCACCTCGTCGCGCACGTCGCCGTCGACGTCCTGGTCTCCGGCGCCCTGCCCGAGCGCAGCGTCGCGCTCCTCGTCTCCGGCGGCCACACCGAGCTGCTCCTGGTGCGCAGCGCCGCGGGAGGGGCCCGGGGCCTGGACGTCGAGCTGCTCGGCCAGACGCTGGACGACGCCGCGGGGGAGGCGTTCGACAAGGTGGCCCGCCTGCTCGGGCTGCCCTACCCGGGGGGCCCGCACGTGCAGCGCGCCGCGGAGGAGGGAGACCCGGGCGCCGTCCCCTTCCCCCGCGGCCTGAGCACGGCTGCCGACCTGCGCCGCCACCCGTACGACTTCTCCTTCTCCGGGCTGAAGACGGCGGTGGCCCGCCAGGTCGAGGCTCACCGCCAGCAGCCGCCCGGAAGCCGGGCCGAGGAGGAGCGCTTCACCGCCGACGTCGCGGCCTCCTTCCAGGAGGCGGTGGCCGACGTCCTGGCCCGCAAGGCGGTCGCCGCGTGCCGGGAGCACGACGTCGACGTGCTGCTGCTCGGCGGCGGCGTCGCGGCCAACGCCCGCGTGCGGGGCCTGCTCGCCGAGCGCTGCGCCGCCGCCGGGATCGCCCTGCGGGTGCCGCCGCTGGCGCTGTGCACGGACAACGGGGCCATGGTCGCCGCGCTCGGGTCGCTGGCCCTGGCCGCCGGGATGGGGCCCTCCGACCTCTCGCTGGCCACCGACCCGGGGCTCCCGGTCACCACCGTCGTCGTCTGAGAGCGCCTCCCAGCCCGACGTGAGACTCTGAAGGCGGGGCGTCGGCCCCGCACCACCACGCCGCACCGCAGCGACAGCTCGTCAGCACCGATCCCGTGTCCGACTCGCGCCGAACCAGGCGTGGCCGCTCCGGCGGAGCACGGCACGCGTCCCGCGCCCGCGGGACGCGCCAGCCCCGTCGAGGAGCCCGTCATCACCGCAGAGCCCGTCGTCCACCCCGCCGCTCCTCCCGCTCCGCGCGTGCGCGAGAGGGACCGCGCCGTGAGCGCCTACGCCGAGCTGTCCCGGCA
Organism: uncultured Actinomycetota bacterium; assembly: GCA_963781365.1. GTDB lineage: Bacteria > Actinomycetota > Actinomycetes > Actinomycetales > Quadrisphaeraceae > Quadrisphaera. The sequence goes on from CAWAFR010000002.1 coordinate 3,960, forward strand.
GGTGAAGGAGCGGGGCCTGCTGGCCCGCCGCCGCGGGTACTACGCCGTCCGCATCAGCGCCGCCGTCGTCGCGGCCGCCGCGCTCGTCGTCGGCGTCGTCCTCCTGGGCGACTCCTGGTGGCAGCTGCTGCTGGCCGCCGCGCTGGGGGTCCTCGGCACGCAGTTCGCGTTCCTGGGCCACGACGGCGCGCACCGGCAGGTCTTCGACTCCTCGGCGCGCAACGAGTGGGCGGCGCGCCTGTTCGCCTGCCTGGGCGCCGGCCTCAGCTACGGCTGGTGGATGAACAAGCACTCCCGCCACCACGCCGCGCCCAACCAGGTGGGCAAGGACACCGACATCGACTCCCGCGTGGTGGCCTTCCACCCCGAGGAGGCCGACCGCCGCCGCGGCCTGTGGGCCGCCGTCACCCGCCGCCAGGGCTGGTTCTTCCTGCCCCTGCTGCTGCTCTCGGGCGCGAACCTGCACGTCGACAGCGTCAAGATCCTGACCCGCCGCGCCCCGGTGAAGGGCCGCTGGGCCGACGCCGGCTTCATCGTCCTGCACTGGGCCGTCGTACGCCTCGGTGCTGCTGCTCGCGATGCGGCCGGGCAAGGCCGCGGCGTTCGTCGGGGTGCAGCTCGCGGTCTTCGGCCTCTGCATGGGGGGCGCCTTCGCGCCCAACCACATCGGGATGCCCATCGTCGAGCGCGGCGCCAAGCTCGACTTCCTGCGCCGCCAGGTGCTCACGTCGCGCAACATCAGCGGCGGCGTCGTCGTCGACTTCCTCATGGGGGGCCTGAACCGGCAGGTCGAGCACCACCTGTTCCCGAGCATGCCGCGCCCGAACCTGCGCGAGGTGCAGCCGATGGTGCGGGAGTTCTGCGCCGACCCGGGATCCACTACACCGAGACCACGCTCGTCGGCTCCTACCGCGCGATCATCAGCCACCTCAACGAGGTCGGGCTGCGCGCCGGAGACCCGTTCAGCTGCCCCATGGCCGCCCAGCTGCGCGCCTGACGCCCCACGGCACGCCGCCACCGGGGGCACCAGCGGCTCGTGCCCTCGCTCGTCGTGCGAGGGCACGAGCCGCTACCGTCTGCGCCAGGTCAAGAGCGCCAGCGCGAAGCCCCGGCTCGCTGGCCGGCAACCCGGCGTCGTCGGGTGCTCCGGGTGAGACCCGGCCCAGCGCGCCCGCGCGGGCAACGGCGCGACCTCCTCTGCCGCGCCGTCGCGGTGGCGCGCACGGCGTCAGACGACGACCGCAGCGACACGAGGAGAGAACGCCGTGAGCAGCACCCTGGACCTCACCGAGGGCACCGGCAGCGCGACCCCCGAGCAGACCCCCGCGCAGCGGCTCGCCGCGGCCCGCGCCCGGCTCCAGCCGGTCCTGGACCGCGCTGCCGAGGGCGTCGTGCAGCGCGAGCTCGACCACGAGCTGCCCGCGGGCCCAGGTCGTCGCGGAGCTCGCTCGACGCCGGGTTCGGCCGGCTGCGCATCCCCGTCGAGGAGGGCGGTGAGGGCCTCGACCTCGTCGAGTTCACCGACCTGCTCATCGACCTCGCCGCCGCCGACTCCAACCTGCCGCAGGTCTTCCGCGGCCACATCGCCTGGGTCGAGCAGGTCCTCTGCCTGCCGCCGGGGGAGCCCGCTCGCGCTGGATCGCGCGGCTGGTCGCGGGGGAGCTCGTCGGGAACTCCTGGAGCGAGGTCGGCGACGGGGTCACCGGCGGGCAGCAGACCGAAGGTCACCACGCGCGACGGGCGCACCGGCGTCTCGGGCCGCAAGTACTACACGACCGGCACGATCTACGCCGAGTGGACCGACGCCACCGCCCGCCGACGCCGACACCTCGCCGGAGCGGCGACCCACGAGGTCGTGACGGTCCTCGTCCCCGTCCGCGCGGCCGGGGTGACGGTCTCCGACGACTGGGACGGCTTCGGCCAGCAGCTCACCGGCACCGGCACCCTCGTGCTCGACGACGTCGAGGTCGACGCCGACGACGTCGTCCCCTTCACCGACCGGTTCCGCTACCAGACGGCGCTCTACCAGCTCGTCCTGCTCGCGGTGCACGCCGGGATCGCCGCCGCCGTCGAGCGCGACACCGGCCACGAGGTCCGCGCCCGCACCCGCAGCTACAGCCACGGGCTCGCGCCGCTCGTGCGGGACGACGCCGCAGGTGCTGGCGGTGGCGGGCGAGATCTCCTCGATCGCGTTCGCCGCCCGCGCCCTGGTCCGCGCCGCCGCCGCGGCCGTCCAGGGGGCCGCGGACACCGCCCACCGGCCCGGGACCGAGGCCGACCGCGCGGCCAACATCGAGGCCGAGATCCGCGACCGCGCAGGCCCAGGTGGTGCTCTGCGAGTCGCGTCCCGCGCGCCGCGACGCTGCTGTTCAACACCCTCGGCGCGTCCGGGCACCTCGCGCGCCACGCGACCTCGACCGGCACTGGCGCAACGCCCGCACGGTCGCCTCGCACAACCCGGTGATCTACAAGCGCGCATCGTCGGGCGACTGGTCGGTCAACGGCACCGAGCCGCCCTTCGTCTGGGCCATCGGCACCGCCAGCGGAGCCACCCCCGCGTCAGGGTCAGGCCCCGCGCCCGCGTGACCCTGGGCCTCAGCGGCGCGACGCGTGCGCCAGGTCCGCGGGGAGGGTCACGACCACGTCGACCGGCGGCAGCCCGGGACCGGCCGGGACACCCGGCTCCCGCCGCCCCGGGGCTCGCAGCGCGGGCCCCGGGGCGGCGTGCAGCGCGGCGAGCGCGACGGCGAGGCCCAGCAGCAGCGCGGGGCCGGCCACGGCGAGCAGCAGCGCGGTGACCAGGACGGGCACCTGCACCACCTCCTGGACGCGGGCCGCTGCGGCGCGACGGGTTTCGGTGGACCGAAACTAGCACGCCGCAGCGGCTCCCGCCGGGTCCGCCGCGCCGGCCGTGCGCGACCGCGCGCCCGTCAGCTCGCGAGCCAGGCCTCGACGTCCTCCAGCGCGCGGCTCACGAGGGCCCCGGGCGCGTGCGAGGCCGCCTCGACGCCGCTGCGGGCGACCACGGCCAGCAGCGCGTCGTCCAGGCCGAGGGCCTCGCGGGCGACCTCGTACTCCGCCAGGAGGCCGGGACCGAACAGCAGGGAGTCGTCGGGGTTCAGGGAGCAGGGCACACCGGCCTCCAGCAGCAGCCGCAGCGGGTGCACCTCCAGGGAGGGCACCACGCCGAGCAGCAGGTTCGACGTGGGGCACACGTCGAGGCAGACGCGCTCCTCGGCGAGGCGGGCCACCAGCGCGGGGTCCTCCACGGCCCGGACCCCGTGGCCCAGGCGCCGGGCGCCGAGGTCGTCCAGGGCCGAGAGGACGCTCTCCGGGCCGGCGAGCTCACCGGCGTGGGGAGCGCTGACCAGGCCGCCGGCGCGCGCCACGGCGAAGGCCCGCGCGAACGGCGCCGGCGGGCCCAGCGCCTCGTCGTGCGCCAGGCCGAAGGAGACGACGCCCGACCCGGCCCGAGAGACCGCGAGCTCGGCGAGGACCTCGGCGGCCTCCGGAGGCTCGACCCGGATCGCGGTGACCATCAGGCCGAAGCCGATGCCGAGGCGCCCCGCCGTCGCCAGCCCCTCGTCCAGGGCGATGTCGAGCACGTGCCCGGCGCTGCCGAGCCGCGGGTCGTAGTAGTTGGGCCACATCTGCGGCTCGACCCACACCGCGCCGTCGGCAGCGGCGTCCTCGACCACCTCGCGCACCACGCGGCGCAGGTCGTCCTCGGTGCGGAGCACCTCGGTGGCTGCCGCGTACAGCCCGGCGAACGCGGCGAAGGACCCGTACCCGCGGGTCTCGGGCACCGGCACCCCGTAGTGGTCGGCGAGGTCGGCCAGCGTCGAGGGGCGCATGCAGCCCTCGAGGTGGGTGTGCAGCGAGGCCTTGGGCAGCAGGCGCAGGTCGCGCTGGGCGCCCGTCGAGGAGGAGGTCACCGTCGCAGGCTAGGCCCGGTGCGCGCCGCGCAGGGAGCAGCCCGCCAGGACCCGTCGCACCACGGCGGCGGCCGCGCCCGCGGCGTCGACGCCCGTGGCCACCCGCACGGTCCCGGCGGCGTCGGGGACGTGCGTCACCGCGCCCGACTCCTCCACGACCACCGTGCCGGGAGGCCCCAGCCGCAGCTGGCCCGGCTCGCACAGCAGCAGGGCCGTCAGCGGGTCGTGCGGGACGCCCCACGGCTCGTCCCAGAACTCCCACCACTGCCGCACCTGCGCCGCGAGCGCGGCGCCCAGCGGCCCGGCGGCGGCGATCCTCTCGACGTCGGCGGGCTCCAGGCGCACCTGCTGGGTCACCTCCAGCCCGACGACCAGCGTCGGGACGCCGCTGGTGAGGACCTCGCGGGCGGCGACGACGTCGCTGCGCAGGTTGTGCTCGGCCTCCAGTGCGCCGGACTCGTCGCGGGCGCCGTCCCAGCGGCCGCCCATCAGGACGAGGCTGCGCAGGTCGTCGGCGAGGCCGGGGCTGCGCCTCAGGGCGAGGGCGACGTCGGTCAGCGGCCCGATGGCGAGCAGGTCGAGCGGCGCGCCGGAGGCCCGGCCCGCGGCGGCGGTCGCGGCGAGCCAGGCGGCGGCGTCCTCGGGGCCGTCCACGGTCGTGGTGGCGATGGCGTCCAGGTCGCCCAGCAGCGTCCCCTCGTGCCCGGCCCACCAGACCTCCGCCCCCGACAGCGGCTCCGCGGCGCCGGGGCGCACGGGGATGCCGCCGGGCGCACCGGGCCCGGCGACGCCGGCGAGCTCCAACACCCGCGCCGTCGCCCGGGCCCGCAGCGCGGTGTCGCCGTAGACCGTGGTGACGCCGACCAGCTCCACCTCGGGCGAGCCGACCAGCAGCGCCAGGGCCAGCGCGTCGTCGACGTCGCTGCCCAGGTCGGTGTCGAGCAGCACCCGGCGCCGGGCACCCGCCGTCGTCCCCGTCGTCTCCGTCATGGCGACCAGCCTGCCAGGGCGGTCAGCGGGGACCGGCGGGCGTCAGCGCGAGAGCCGGTGCGGGGCGTAGCGGGCGAGGACGAGGCCGACTCGAGGAGCCCGACGAGGGCGTACAGCACGATCGAGACCGCGGTGATGACGATGACCGCGCCCACAGCTCGGTCGTAGCGGAAGCCGCCGATGGGTTGAGCAGGTCCGCGAGCCGATGCCCTTGCCGGTGGCGAGCCACTCGGCGAGCAGGGCACCGATGAGCGAGCCCGGGCACGGAGATGCGGGCGGCGGCGAAGATCGCCGGCAGCGCGCTGGGGAGCGCGACCTTGCGCAGCGCGGTGAGCTCGGAGCCCGCCGTAGGCGCGCGACGAGGTCCCGCGACCTGCGGGGACGCCGACCGGAGGCCGAAGGCGATGTTCACCAGCGCGGGGAAGAAGCACGACGATGCCGCCGATGACCGCGATCGCCGCCGGTGCCGCGCCCGAAGACCAGCACGATGACCGGGGTCATCGCGACCAGCGGCACCGAGCGCAGCAGCATCGCGACCGGCATGAGCGCCTGCTCGACGCCGCGGGACAGCACGAAGACCATCGCCGACGACGATCGCGGCCGACCAGCCCGGCGACGAAGCCGATCGCCGGCGTCGCTGCAGCGTGACGAGCCAGCGAGTCGACGACCTGGTCGCGGTTGGCGCCGCGGCGTCGGCGTCGGTGAACAGGAACTCCCACACGTCCGACGGGCGCTTGCCGATGAGCGGGTTGATGTCGAAGACCTCGAGGAACGCGAACCAGACGGCGATCGACGACGACGCCGGAGACCACGAGCGGCCAGCGCCGCAGCAGCGCCGCCCAGACCACGTGGCCGGCGGGGCGCACGGAGTCACCGGGGGGCGGGACGGGCGCGGTGCTGCGGGCGCGGACGGCGGGCGACGGTCGGCGGGGTCGCCGGGCTGTCGAGCAGCCGGACGGGGTGGCGGCGGGTGCGCTCACGAGGTGCCCTCCTGGCCCGCCGCCCAGGGCGTGACGAACCGTGCGACCAGGCGAAGACGAGGTAGCCGACACCCGGCGATGAGGCCGGTGGCGAGGGCCAGGCCCCAGGTGCGGGGCACGTCGAACTGCTGCTGCGCGTTGGTCAGCGCGACGCCCGAGGCCGGTGTCGACCCCGCCGAGGTACTCCCCGAGGATCGCGCCGAGCATCGCCGCGGGGGCGGCGACCTTAGCGCGGCGAGCGACGCGGGCAGCGCGGAGACGGCCTGGACCCGCGGGAGCTGCTGCACGCGGCCACCGCCGTAGGCGCGCGACGACGTCGAGGCTCGTGCGGTCGGCAGCTGCGCAGGCCGAGCAGCGCGCCGACGAGCGTGGTGAAGAAGACCGAGATCGCGGCCAGGAAGATCGAGGGAGCCCGGCCGCCGAAGACGATGCAGGATGATCGGGCCGATCGCGACGAGCGGCATGCAGTAGCTGATGACGGCGAGCTGGGTGGCGAGCCGCCTCGAGCTGCGGGACCACCAGCACGACGCCGGCGAGCGACCAGGGCCAGGGCGTTGCCCCACAGGAAGCCCTGGAGGGCGCTGCTCAGGGTGATCGCCGACGTTCGGCCCGTAGAAGCCCCACCCGTCGGCGACGCAGCTCGCGACGACGCTCCACGGCGTCGGGACGCTGCCGCCGCCGGCGAAGACGGTCACGGCCAGGACGGACCACACGACGAGGATGCCGACCACGCCGACGACGCCCGCGAGCCACTGCGGACGCTCGCGCGTGCGCCTGCCCGACGCCTCGAGCTCCGCCGGTGGGTGGCAGGACTCCGGCGACGTCACTCATCAGTGCCCGCCCATCGCGGCGCCGCCGCGGCCGAACAGCAGGTCGGAGAGGTGGTCGTGGATGGCGTGGAACTCCGGCGTGCGCATCATCTCGGGGGTGCGGGGCCGGGGCAGGTCGATCGGCACGACCTCGAGCGATCGCGGCCCGGGCCGCGGGCTCATCACCGCCACGACGTCGGACAGGAAGATCGCCTCGGCGACGCCGTGGGTGACCATCAGCGTGGTGGCGGGCCGCTCGGTCCAGATCCGCAGCAGCTCCAGGTTCAGGCGCTGGCGGGTCATCTCGTCGAGGGCGCCGAACGGCTCGTCGAGCAGCAGCACCGACGGGCTCGACGACCAGCGCGCGGGCGATGGAGACGCGCTGGCGCATGCCGCCGGACAGCTGCGCGGGCTTGGCCTTCTCGAAGCCGCTGCAGGCCGACCAGCTCGATCAGGTCGGCGACGTACGGTCGGTCCGGCTTCACGCCCGCGACCTCCAGGGGCAGCCGGATGTTGGACACGACGCTGCGCCAGGGCAGCAGCGCCGAGTCCTGGAAGGCGATGCCGAGGCTCGTGCTGGCGCCGGAGCTCCGGGGGTCTCGCCGTTGACCAGGGCCTGCCCCGAGGTCGGCTCCTCCAGCCCGGCGAGGATGCGCAGGACCGTCGACTTGCCGCAGCCCGACGGCCCGAGCAGCGACAGGAACGCTCCCTGGGGCGTGGTGAGGTTCGCGTCCTCCAGCGCCGTGACGGTGCGCCGGCCGGTGGTGAACCGCTTCGTCAGGCCGCGGATGTCGAGGCCCGAGGTGCCGGTACCCGGGCTCGTCACGGAGCCGGCGGAGCGGGCCGGGGCTGTCGGCGCTGGGGAGGACGTGGACACGGGACTCCTCGGGAGCTGGGGCCGGGCGTTCTGCGACGTGGAGCGGGGCGTGCGGCGAGGTGCTCGGCCAGGGTGCGCGAGCCGTGTTACCGGGCGGGTTTCGTGCGCCGGTCCGGCAGCCGCGAGGACCTCCGCGCGCCACCCCGCCACGGCTGCGCGGTCGGCGAAGCTGGCGTCGAAGGAGGCCAGCGCGAGGTCGACGAGCGCCGCCGGACCGAGGCCGACGACGTCGTGCAGCGCCCGGTAGGCGTCGTCGACGTAGCCGCCGAAGTAGGCGGGGTCGTCGCTGTTGACGGTGACGACGAGGCCCGCGGCGAGCATCGCGGGCAGCGGGTGGTCCTCCAGCCGGTCGACCACCCGCAGGGCGACGTTGGACAGGGGGCACACCGTGAGCGGGGTCCCCGCGTCCCGCAGCCGGGCGACCACCTCGGGGTCGTCCAGGCTGCGGTTGCCGTGGTCGAGCCGCTCGAGGCCGAGGGTCTCGAGGGCTTCGCGCACGTCGGCGGCGGTGCCCTCCTCCCCGACGTGCGCCGTGCGGTGCAGGCCCTCGGCTGCGGCCAGCGCGAAGGCCGGGGCGTAGGCGGCGGGCGGGTTGCCCACCTCGGTGGAGTCCAGCCCCACGCCGGTGAAGCGCTCGCGGAACGGCAGCCAGGTGCGCAGCGCCTCCAGGGCGGCGTCCGGGCCGAGGTGGCGCAGGAAGCACGGCACCAGGTCGACCGAGACCGGGCTGGCAGCCGCGGCCGCGGTGAGGCCGCCGAAGACGGCCTCCAGCGGCACGCCGCGGCCGGTGTGGTGCTGCGGGTCGAGGAAGACCTCGGCGCGCCGCACCCCCGCGCGCTCGGCGCGGGCCAGGTAGGCCGCCATCAGGTCGTGGAAGTCCTCCTCGGTGCGCAGGAGGTCGGCGTCGGCGTAGTACTGGTCCAGGAAGGACTGCAGGTCGTCGAAGCGCCGCCGCGCCCGCAGGGCGGCGGGGTCGGTCACGGGGAGCCGGACCCCGTGGCGCGCTGCCAGCTCGACCACGAGCTCCGGCTCCAGGGTGCCCTCGACGTGCACGTGCAGCTCGGCCTTGGGCAGGCCCGCGGCGAGGTCGCCGGGCACGTCGAGGGCGTCCACCGGGCGGTCAGGCAGCCGGTCGGGCGCTCAGGAGGTCACCGACGGCGTCATCGTCGGGCCGGCGACCAGCGACGGGTCGGCCTCGTAGACCTCCTGCAGCAGGGACAGGTCGAAGAGCTCGTCAGCGGTGATCGTGGTGCCGGCCTTGCCCAGGGACTCGATGTTCTCGGCGATCAGGTCGTCGGTCATCATGAAGAGGCCGTTGGCGGTCGTGTCGGCCGAGACGATGAGCTCGGACTGGGCCTTGATCTCCGCCAGCTGCTCGTCGGCGTCGAGCTTCTGGTCCTTGCCGTAGGTCTCCACGGCGAGCTTCGCGCCGCCCTCGGGGTCGTTGACGGCGTCGGTCCAGCCGAGGATCTCGGCCTTGAGGAAGGCCTTGACCTTCTCGCGGTCCTCCTCGATGGACTGCTGGGCGACGACGAACGTCTCGGTGACCAGGGGCAGCCCGTAGTCGGCGAAGAGGAAGTTGACCGTGTCGAAGCCCTCGCCCTTGAGCAGGATCGGCTCGTTGGTCACGTACGCCATGAAGCCGTCGACCTCGCCGGTGGTGACCACGGTCGGGTCGTACTGCACCGGGACGATGGTGAGCTCGGAGGCGTCGATGCCGTTCGCCGCCAGGAGCCCGGCGAAGATCTGGTCGTTGCCGCCGGACTGGATGCCGAGCTTCTTGCCCTTCATGTCCGCCGGCGTGGCGATCGGGTTGGTGGCCAGCGAGACGATGCAGAAGGCGTTCTTCTGGAACGTGGCGCCGACGATCTTCAGCGGGGCGCCCTGGTTGATCGCCGGGGCGGTCAGGGTCGGGGCGGAGAGGCCCACGAACGCCTTGCCGGTGGTCACGGCGGCCTCGGCGCTGGTGCCCGCGGCACCGCCGGCGATCAGGTCGACCTTGGAGAAGCCGGCGTCGGTGTAGTAGCCCTTGCTGTCGGCGAAGTACTCGCCGGCGAACTCGATGTTCTTGATCCACGAGAGCTGGACGGCGATGTCGCCGTAGTCGGCGCTGCCGCCGGAGCTGGAGCCGCCCGAGGTGGAGCCCGACGACGAGTCGGAGCCGCCGCACGCCGCCAGCGCGCCGGCGCCGGCGACGCCCAGGCCGGCGAGACCGGCCATGCGCAGGAAGGAGCGGCGGGCGAGGGCGCTCTGGACGAGCTGCTGCTGGAACGGGTCGATCGAGGGCACGAGGCCTCCTGGGTGCGCAGGGGTGCGAGCCGGGGTCCGGGCTCGGGGAGCGGGCGACGGGCGTGGACGCTAGGAGCCCCGTGGGTCGGCCGCGGGACGGCCGTGTTACGCCAGCGTTTCGCAGCGCCCCGGACGGTCACGATCCAGCCACGACGCAGCCGGCAGCTGGCCGTCGGTCGCAGCGGGAGGCCGTCAGCGCGTCCGGCGCACCAGGAGCACGTGCTGCTGCCCGGCCAGGCGGGTCAGCACCAGCGTGGCGCTGTGCGGCCCCTGCAGGCGCAGGGAGCGCCGGAGCTGCTCGACGTCGACGGCGCTGCCCCGCTTGAGCACCTCCACGGCGCCGACGCCGCGGTCGCGCAGGCGCGTGCGCAGCGCCTTGAGGCCGAACGGCCACACCTCCTCGACGGCGAACGCCGTCGCCAGCGGCGTCGCCACCAGCGCCCCGGAGGTGACGTAGGCGATGGTCGGGTCGACCAGCACGCCCCCCACGGCCGCCGCGACCTGCCCCACCAGGCCGGAGCGGACGACGGCGCCGTCGGGGTCGTACAGGTAGGGGCCCAGGTCGCCCGGGGCGGCGATGGCGCCCGCGCGGGCATGCCGACGTCGTCGACCACCGTCGTCGTCCCGCCGCGCCGCGCCAGCGCAGCACCAGGGCGCTGGCCGCGACTCCCGGGCGGGCGAGCGGGTCCGAACCAGGCGGCTGCCTCCACGACGTCGCCGTCCACGGAGACCCACTGCGCCTCCGCGGGCAGCCCGGAGCCGGCGGCGAGGTCGCGGGGGACACCGGGAGCGAGCTTCACGCCGGTGGCGGGGACGCCGGCGCGCGAGGTCGAGCACCGCCGTCCACGGCGGGGAGGCCCGGCGGGGGTCGAGCACCCGGCGCCCGCCGGCGGTGCGGCGCGCCGGGTCCATCCAGGCGCCGTCGACGCCCTCGGCCGCGAGGTCGACCTCGAGGTGCGTCGGCGCGCCGGACCACGGCCTCGGGCCAGTGGCGCAGGTTGACGGTGGCGACGGCAGCGGTCGGTCTCGTCGCGGTCGACGGCGAGGACGCCGACGGTCCAGGCAGGCCAGCGCCATCGCGTCGCCGCCGATGCCGCAGCCGAGGTCGGCCACCCGCGTCGATGCCCGCGTCGCGCGAAGCGCTGGGCGTGGTGGGCCGCGACCTCAGCCGGGTCGCCTGCTCCAGCCCGTCGGGGTGAAGAGCATCCCGGCGGCGAACGGCCCGAACTTCGCCGCGCGCCTTCGCGCGCAGCCGCGACTGGGTCATCGCGGCGGCGACGAGCGTCGGGTCGGCCCCCTCGGCGCGCAGCCGCTCCCCGAGCGCGAGGCGCCGTCGGCGTCGTACGGCGGGAGGGCCTCCAGCAGCGCCCAGCCGTCGGGGTCGAGCAGGGGCGCGATGCTGCCGCGTCCGCGTCCCATGCTCCAGCGCCGCCGATCCGGTCGCAGGCCCGCCGCGGGGCCCGGCACGTCGCCGGAGCGGGCTGGCACTCGGGTTGACCGAGTGCTGATCGCGCCACTAGTTTCAGTCCTGGCACTCTCCTCGTGAGAGTGCCAGCGCCGCGGAGGTCGGAGCGGCACCCGCGACGACGGCCCGGCCCACGGCGCGCACATCCGTCCGTCATCCGCACCACAGCGAAGGGGAGGTCCGCCCGTGTCGGTCTCCATCAAGCCGCTCGAGGACCGCATCGTCGTCAAGCCGCTCGACGCCGAGCAGACCACCGCCTCCGGCCTCGTCATCCCGGACACCGCGAAGGAGAAGCCCCAGGAGGGCGAGGTCCTCGCGGTGGGCCCGGGCCGCTTCGACGACAACGGCAACGCGCGTGCCGCTCGACGTCCAGGTCGGCGACAACGTCATCTACTGCAAGTACGGCGGCACCGAGGTCAAGTACGGCGGCGAGGAGTGCCTCGTCCTCTCCGCGCGCGACGTGCTCGCCGTCGTCGACAAGTGACCGAGCCCACTCGATCTGCGGCTCGCCCCGGCGGCCCGCCCCGGCCTGACGGCCGGCGGCCTCCGGGGCGTGCGCCGTCCCGGCACGCCTCTTCCAGCAAGTCATCAGAGAAGGACGAGCACATGGCCAAGATCCTGCAGTTCGACGAGACCGCCCGCCGCGCCCTCGAGCGCGGCGTCGACGCCCTCGCCAACGCCGTCAAGGTGACGCTCGGCCCGCGAGGGCCGCAACGTCGTCATCGACAAGAAGTGGGGCGCCCCGACCATCACGAACGACGGCGTCACCATCGCCCGCGAGGTCGAGCTCGACGACCCGTACGAGAACCTCGGCGCCCAGCTCGCCAAGGAGGTCGCCACCAAGACCAACGACGTCGCCGGTGACGGCACCACCACCGCGACCGTGCTCGCCCAGGCGATGGTCCACGAGGGCCTGCGCAACGTCGCCGCCGGCGCCGCACCCGTCCGCGCTCAAGCGCGGCATCGACGCGGCCGTCGAGGCCCTGTCCGAGCGGCTGCTCGAGGCCGCCCGCGAGGTCGACGGCAAGGACGAGATCGCCCACGTCGCGACCATCTCCGCGCAGGACGCCGAGATCGGCGACCTGCATCGCCGAGGCGTTCGACAAGGTCGGCAAGGACGGCGTCATCACCGTCGAGGAGTCGTCCACGCATGCGGCCTGGAGCTCGACTTCACCGAGGGCATGCAGTTCGACAAGGGCTACATCTCGCCCTACTTCGTCACCGACGCCGAGCGCATGGAGGCCGTCCTCGAGGACGCCTACGTCCTGCTCGCACCAGGGCAAGATCTCCTCCGTCTCCGACCTGCTGCCGCTGCTGGAGAAGGTCGTGCAGACCGGCAAGCCGCTGCTCATCATCGCCGAGGACGTCGACGGCGAGGCGCTGTCCACGCTCGTCGTCAACAAGATCCGCGGCACCTTCACCGCCGTCGCCGTCAAGGCGCCGGGCTTCGGCGACCGCCGCAAGGCGATGCTGGAGGACATCGCGTGCTCACCGGCGCGCAGGTCGTCAGCCCCGAGGTCGGCCTCAAGCTCGACCAGGTCGGCCTCGAGGTGCTCGGCACCGCCCGCCGCGATCGTCGTCACCAAGGACGACACCACGATCATCGAGGGCGGCGGCGACGCCGACGCCGTGGCCGACCGCGTCGCGCCAGATCCGCGCCGAGATCGAGAACACCGACTCCGACTGGGACCGCGAGAAGCTGCAGGAGCGGCTGGCCAAGCTGGCCGGCGGCGTCTGCGTCATCAAGGTCGGCGCGGCCACCGAGGTCGAGCTCAAGGAGAAGAAGCACCGCATCGAGGACGCCGTCTCGGCGACCCGCGCGGCGATCGAGGAGGGCATCGTCGCCGGCGGCGGCTCCGCCCTCGTGCACGCCGCTCCGGTGCTGGACGACGACCTCGGGCTCACCGGCGACGAGGCGACCGGCGTCGACGATCGTGCGCAAGGCCGTCGACGAGCCGCTGCGCTGGATCGCCGAGAACGCCGGCCTCGAGGGCTACGTCGTCGTCGAGAAGGTGCGCGGCGCTGCCGGCCGGGCACGGCCTCAACGCCGCCACCGGCGAGTACGGCGACCTCATCGCGCCGGGCGTCATCGACCCGGTCAAGGTGACCCGCTCCGCGCTGCGCAACGCCGCCTCGATCGCCAGCATGGTGCTCACGACCGAGACCCTGGTCGTCGAGAAGCCCGAGGAGGAGGCCCCGGCCGCCGGCGGCCACGGGCACGGCCACTGAGCTGACGCACCCGCGCCCTGACCGGGCGCGGGTGCTGGAGGCCCCCGACCTGCTGGTCCGGGGGCTCTCCGCGTCTGCACCTCCCCGACGACCGCACGCGAAGAGGCCCCGGACCTGTGGTCCGGGGCCTCGTCGCGAGGGGTTGGAGCGGGTCAGCTGACCGCAGCGATGGCAGGCGCCTCGGCGACCACCGGGTTCGGGGTGCGGCGGGAGCGCTGCGCCGCGTAGATGCGCTCGCGGTCGTCCTCCGTCAGCGCGCCCCAGACGCCGTAGGGCTCACGCACCGTGAGGGCGTGCGAGCGGCACTCCTGCACGACGGGGCACGCGCTGCAGATCGCCACGGCGGCAGCGTCGCGGTTGCGGCGGGCCGGGCCGCGCTCGCCCTCGGGGTGGAAGAACAGGTCGGTGTCGTGCTCCCGGCAGGCGCCCTGGAGCTGCCACTCCCAGATGTCGGCGACGGGGCCGGGAAGGCGTGAGATCTCAGCCATGGGAGGTCCTCCGGTGAGCGGTGTGGTGCACGAGGGTGGTCCACCGCCGCGATCGGGCCGGTTCAGGTGTGACCTCCCGCGAAGGGGGGTACTCCCGGTTTAGACGCCGAGTTGCTGCGGTGGGAAGCGCGTGCTGCAGACACTACAACCGCGCCAGACGTTGTTCAAGCATCTGGGACAAGTGCTTCGGTGAACATGCGGGCCGGATCCCCGGCGCTGGTCACGGCGGGCTCCAGCGGACGTCGCGGCATCCCAAGGCTCCCCGGCCGTCCGGGCGTGGGGCGCGGGTGGCAGGCGGACACGGGCCCCATCACACTGAGCGAGTGCCCAGCCCGACCGCCAGCGCTGCCTCCGGCGTGCCGCTCGGGGTCGCGGCGGCGGCGCGCAGGCTCGGGGTGGCGCCGGCCACGCTGCGCACCTGGGCACGGCGCTACGGGCTCGGGCCCAGCGAGCACGAGGTCGGCTCGCACCGCCGCTACAGCCCCGACGACCTCGCCCGCCTGCTCGTGATGCGCCGGCTGACGCTGGAGGGCGTCCCGCCGGTCGCCGCGGCCGCGGCGGCGCTCGAGGCTGACCCGCGGGAGGCCGAGGTCGCCCTCGCCGGGGCGCGCTCGGACGAGGCAGCCGGAGACGAGGTGCGCGCTGCCCGCCGCGACACCGCCGCTGAGGACGACGGGCCCGACGCCGCGTCGGCGCTCGAGGGGGTGCTCGGCCTCAGCGCCTGGAGCGCCGTCCTGCCCGCCGACCGCACCCCGCTGACCCGGCGCCCCTCGCCCGCCGGCCAGGACGCGCTGCAGCGCGCGGTCCTGGCCGGTGACGCTCCGGGAGCGGCTGCCGCCGTGCTCGCCGCGTCCGCCTCCCGCGGCCCCGTCCGCGCCTGGGAGGAGGTGGTGGAGCCCGCGCGCCGCGCCCTCGTGCGCCGGTGGGAGGCCACGGGCCCCGGCGTCGACGCCGACGTCCTGCTCACCGCCGCCACCATGGAGGCCCTCCGCGCGCTCCGGCGGCCAGCGGAGCGCACCACCGCGGTGGTGCTCCTGGCCGCAGCCGAGGGCGAGACCGACCCGCTGCCCCTGCACGTGCTCGCCGCCGCCGTCGCGGCCGGTGGGGTGCGGCCCTGGGTGCTCGCCCCCGGGCTGCCGCGGGAGGCCGTCGCCGCCGCCGTCCGCCGGACCGGGCCGGCGGCGGTGCTGCTCCACGCCGAGCGGGGTGTCACCGACCCGGCGATGCAGCTCGGGCCCCTGCCGCGGCTGCGCCACCCGGTGCGGCTCGTGCTGTCCGGACCCGGCTGGTCCTGGACCCACCTCCCGGAGGACCGCCCGGCGCTGCGCGCCCCCACCCTGTCCCGGGCGCTGGACGTCCTGCAGGAGGCCACCGAGCCCTGACCGGTCGGTGGTGCTCCGGCGCTCAGGTCGGGGCGCGACGTGCCGATGACTCCTCCAGGACAGCTGACCGATCGGGTCGGCGCACACGGAGGTGGCGAACGGTGACGGTCATGGCGACGGTGATGGTCTGCGACGACTCCCCGCTGGTGCGGGAGAACCTGCGACGGGCGGTGGCGGGCGTGACCGGCGTCGGTCGCGTGGTCGGCGCCTCCTCGGGCGAGGAGGTGCTCACCCGCTGGCCGGTGGAGCGCCCGGCCCTGGTGCTGATGGACGTCCGCATGCCGGGCATCGGCGGGGTCGAGGCGACGCGCCGGCTCCTGGCGCGCCACCCCGGCGCCGGGGTGCTCATGCTGACGGTGGCCGAGGACGTCGAGGGCGTCGCCCGGGCGATCGCCGCCGGTGCGCGCGGGCTACGTCGTGAAGGACGCCACCCGCTCGGAGCTCGTCGCCGCCGTCCTGGGCGCGATGACCGACGCCGACCGGCCGCGGCCGCGGGCGCCCGCCGCACCGAGGCGGGTGCCGCCCCGGCGCTCACCGAGCGCGAGCTGCAGGTGCTCACGGGCATGGGCGAGGGCCGCAGCAACGCCGAGATCGGCAAGCAGCTCTTCCTGTCCGAGGACACCGTCAAGACCCACGCCCGCCGGCTGTTCCGCAAGCTCGACGCCGCCGACCGCGCGCAGGCCGTGGCCAAGGGCTTCCGCCTGGGCATGGTGCACTGACTCGAGCAGCCCTCGCGGAACGCCCCGGCCGTCCTCGGCCGGGGCGTTCCGCTCGTCCGGGGGACCACCTGCCGCGACTACGATCACAGAGTGAGCGACCTGCTTGGTGCGTCCGCCCTCCCGCTCGAGGCGGATCGGCCTCACCTTCGACGACGTCCTGCTCCTGCCGGGCGAGAGCGACGTGATCCCCAGCGCCGCCGTCACGGCCTCCCGCGTCTCCAAGCGCGTCGAGGTCGCCGTCCCCCTGCTGTCCTCCGCGATGGACACGGTGACCGAGTCGCGGATGGCGATCGCGATGGCCCGCCAGGGCGGCCTCGGAGTCCTGCACCGCAACCTGTCCCCGGAGGAGCAGGCCAACCAGGTCGACCTGGTGAAGCGCTCGGAGTCCGGCATGGTCACCGACCCGGTGGTCTGCGGGCCGGAGGCGACGCTGGAGCAGGTCGACGCGCTGTGCGGCAGGTACCGCATCTCCGGGGTGCCCGTCGTCGACGACGACGGCCGCCTGCTGGGCATCGTCACGAACCGCGACCTGCGCTTCGAGACCGACCGCCACCGCACCGCCGGTGAGGTGATGACGCGGATGCCGCTGGTCACCGCCCCCGTGGGCACCTCCCCGGAGGCCGCGATGGCGCTGCTGGCGCGGCACAAGGTGGAGAAGCTGCCGCTGGTCGACGACGCCGGCCGCCTCGAGGGCCTCATCACCGTCAAGGACTTCGTCAAGCGCGAGCGGTACCCCCTGGCCACCAAGGACGACGCCGGCCGGCTGCGGGTCGCCGCCGCGATGGGCGTCTTCGACGGCGCCTGGAAGCGGGCGATGCTGCTCGTCGAGGCGGGCGTCGACGTCCTCGTCGTCGACATGGCCCACGGCCACTCCCGCGCGGTGCTGGAGATGGTGGCGGCGCTGAAGGCCGAGCCGTCGGCGGCGCACGTCGACGTGGTCGGCGGCAACGTCGCCACCCGGGCGGCTGCCGCGGCGCTGGTGGAGGCCGGGGTCGACGGCGTCAAGGTCGGCGTCGGCCCGGGGTCGATCTGCACCACCCGCGTCGTCGCCGGCGTCGGCGTCCCGCAGGTCACCGCGATCGCCGAGGCCGCCGCCGCGTGCCGCCCCGCGGGCGTGCCGGTGATCGGCGACGGGGGGCTGCAGTACTCCGGCGACATCGCGAAGGCCCTCGTGGCCGGGCGCCGACGTCGTGATGCTCGGGTCGCTCCTCGCCGGCTGCGAGGAGAGCCCGGGCGAGCTGGTGTTCATCAACGGCAAGCAGTTCAAGTCCTACCGGGGCATGGGCTCGCTCGGCGCGCAGCAGACGCGCGCCGGTGGGCGCGGGTTCTCCAAGGACCGCTACTTCCAGAACGACGTCGCCGCCGCCGAGCAGTTCGTCCCCGAGGGCATCGAGGGCCAGGTGCCCTACCGCGGTCCGCTGGCCGCCGTCGCGCACCAGCTCGTCGGGGGCCTGCGGCAGTCGATGTTCTACACCGGGGCCGCCACCGTGCCGGAGCTCAAGGAGCGCGGCAGGTTCGTGCAGATCACGTCGGCGGGGCTCAAGGAGAGCCACCCGCACGACGTCCAGATGGTCCTCGAGGCCCCCAACTACACCGGCCGCTGAGCGCGGCCAGGAGAGCGAGGACCGTTGAGCTACGAGGTCGAGATCGGGCGCGGCAAGCGCGGGCGCCGGGCGTACTCCTTGGACGACGTCGCCGTCGTCCCCAGCCGGCGCACGCGCGACCCCGAGCTGGTGAGCGTCTCCTGGCAGATCGACGCGTACCACTTCGCGATGCCGGTGCTGGCCGCCCCGATGGACTCCGTGGTCTCCCCGGCCACCGCCATCGCCATCGGCAGGCTCGGCGGGCTGGGCGTGCTCGACCTCGAGGGCGTCTGGACCCGCTACGAGGACCCGGAGCCCCTGCTCGCGGAGGTCGCCGCCCTCGGCGCCGAGGGTGACGGCTCGCACGCCGCCCTCGTCGAGGCCACCCGGCGGATGCAGCAGATCTACAGCGCGCCGATCGACCCCGACCTCGTCGCGCTGCGCCTGAAGCAGGTGCGCGACGCCGGCGTCGTCGTCGCCGGGGCGCTGTCGCCCCAGCGGACCGCGGAGCTGTGGAAGACCGTGGTCGATGCCGGCGTCGACCTCTTCGTCATCCGCGGCACCACCGTCTCCGCCGAGCACGTGGGCGCCCGCGAGGACGTGCCGCTGAACCTCAAGCAGTTCATCTACGAGCTGGAGGTCCCCGTCGTCGTCGGCGGGGCGGCCAGCTACACCGCGGCGCTGCACCTCATGCGCACCGGTGCCGCCGGCGTCCTCGTCGGCTTCGGCGGGGGAGCTGCCCACACCACGCGCGCGAGCGCTCGGCATCCACGCCCCGATGGCGACGGCGATCGCCGACGTCGCCGCCGCGCGGCGCGACTACCTCGACGAGTCCGGCGGCCGCTACGTGCACGTCATCGCCGACGGCGGCATGGGCCGCTCCGGGGACATCGTCAAGGCCGTCGCCTGCGGCGCCGACGCCGTCATGCTCGGGGCGGCGCTGGCCCGCGCCGCCGAGGCGCCGGGACGCGGCTGGCACTGGGGCCCGGAGGCCCACCACCCCGACCTGCCGCGCGGCCGGCGCGTGCAGGTCGGCACCGTCGGCTCGCTCGAGGAGATCCTCGTCGGGCCCCGGTGCCGCGCCGGACGGGACGACGAACCTCATCGGCGCCCTGCGGCGCTCGATGGCGACCACCGGGTACTCCGACCTCAAGGAGTTCCAGCGCGTCGAGGTCGTCGTCAGCCCGTACCAGCCGACCTGACCCCGTTCGCCCGAGCCGCACTTCTCGGGCGAAGTGCGGTTCCCGAGGGGGTCCCTGGCGCACTTCCGGGGGGAAGTGCGGGTCAGTGGTGGGCGCTCTGCGGCTGGTCGACCTCCAGGAACCCGCAGAGGACGAACGCCACCGCGTACAGCACCACGAACGCCCAGATCGTGCCGACGTCCCCGCCCCACGGCTGCACCAGGGCCACCACTGCGGCCCCCAGGAACGCCGCGCCCCCCGCCGCCGTCGTGTAGACGGCCATCGCGGCGCCCTTGCGCTGGGTGAGCTGCGGCAGGATCGCGCCGAGCGGCACGAACCCGGCGAGCAGCACCCCGAAGACGACGCCCGCGGCCAGCGACAGCGCGTAGCCCCACGTCGAGCCCGGCTCGACGGCGTGGGGCACGTACCACCACAGCAGCAGGCCCAGCGCCGAGCCCATCACCCCGAACCAGCGCACGGTGCGGACCCACCCCCACCGGTCGCCCAGGGCGCCGAAGGCCGCGTTGAAGGCGATGTTGGAGGCGTACACGACGCTGCTCATGATCAGCCACTGCGACTGCGACCAGCCGAGCTGGGTGACGATGACGCCGGGCAGGATCACGAACATCCCGTACTGCGGTGCGGTGTTGATGATGCGCACGACGAAGCCGATGAGGACCTTCGGCTCCGAGGCCGCGAGCCGCACCCCGCTGGCGAGCACGGCGCCGGTGGTCTCCTGAGCGGGCACCAGGCGACGCCGGCCGTGGGGCTCGCGGACGAGCAGGCTCAGGCCGTAGCCGACGGCCACGAGCACGATCGAGGTCCACATCGCGCCCGTCTCACCGCCGTACCCGCCGCCGTACGCGGGGATCGCGGCCACGGCCACCAGCGCGCCGAGCGTCGGCAGGCCGCCGGTGAACATGACGTAGAACCAGCCCACGGCCGTGCCGGCCCGCTCCCGGGGAGCCACCGCGTTGATCCAGACCAGGAAGGCGAACGCGAACAGCGGGTACCCGAAGCCGCGCAGGAAGTAGCTCGCGAAGACCAGCGGCAGCGAGCCGGTCTGCAGGCTCAGCAGGAAGGCCACCTCGAAGACCACCCAGACCGCGAAGCCGAGGGTCATCACCCGGTGCGGGCCGAGCAGGTCCGACAGCGCCCCGGCGAGGTAGGACCCCACCAGCACCGCGAGCCCGTACAGCGAGATGATCGTCGCCGCCGCGGAGCCGCGGCTGCCCAGCGCCTGCTCCAGGTGCGGGGCGATGAAGCTCGTCTCGACGGCGTTCCCGGTCATGAAGACGATGACCGCGACGAAGCCCCAGCGCAGCACGTGGGGGATGCCGAGGCGGTCCAGGCGGGTCTCGCTGGGGTCTCCCAGCGGTGGCGCGGTGGCCGCCGCTCCCGCCGCTCCTGCTGCCCGTGTGCTGCCCGCCATCGGGTGCCTCCTGCGCCGCTCGCCGTCGAGCCCGCGGCGGCTGGCCGCGCGCGCTGCCCACCGTCGCAGCCGCCGCCGGCCCGCGCACCCCGGGCCGGCGGCGGCCGCCCTCAGACGGTCAGGAGCGGGCGCGAGTCGGGCGCCGCGCGGCGCGCGGTGTCGGCGGCCGCGTCGTCGGGCAGCTCCTGGCTGGCGCGCTCCGCGGCGACGCGCTCGCTGTAGCTCTCCACCTCCGACGCGACCCGGCCGGCGTCCCAGCCCAGCACCGGCGCCACGAGCTCGGCCACCGCCTTCGCCGACCCCACCCCGCGGTGGCCGTACTCGATCGACATCCGGGTGCGGCGGGCCAGCAGGTCGTCCAGGTGCAGGGCCCCCTCGTGGGTGGCGGCGTAGACGACCTCCACCCGCAGGTAGTCCTCCGCGCCCTCCAGCGGCTCGAGCAGCGAGGGGTCACCGCCCTCGCCGGAGCCCATCGCGAGCAGGTCGAGCGCCATCGAGCCGTACCGGTCGAGCAGGTGCTGCACCCGGTGCTCGGGCACCCCGTGGCGCCGCGCCAGCGCCGGCACCTGGTTGACCAGCGCGTGGTAGCCGTCGGCGCCCAGCAGCGGCACGTGCTCGGTCACCGACGGCGGCACCCCGGTGCCCAGGTCGGGCTTCGCGGCGTCGACGGCGTCAGCGGCCATCACGCGGTACGTCGTGTACTTGCCGCCGGCGATCGAGACCAGCCCCGGCTGCGGGCGCGCGACGGCGTGCTCGCGCGACAGCGAGCTCGACTCCTCCGACTCCCCGGCCAGCAGCGGCCGCAGGCCGGCGTAGACGCCGCGCACGTCGTCGTGGGTCAGCGGGGTCCGCAGCACGGTGTTCGCGTGCTCGAGGATGTAGTCGATGTCGGCGCGGGTGGCCGCCGGGTGCGCGCGGTCCAGCGACCAGTCGGTGTCCGTGGTCCCGATGATCCACCGGGTGCCCCACGGGATGAAGAACAGCACCGACTTCTCGGTGCGCAGGATCAGCCCGGTCTCGGAGGCGAACCGGTCCCGCGGGACGACGATGTGCACGCCCTTGGACGCCCGCACCCGGAACCGCCCGCGCCCGCCCGCCAGGTGCTGCATGTCGTCGGTCCACACGCCGGTGCAGTTGATGACGACGCTGGCGCGCACGTCCGTCGTCGCGCCCGTCTCGACGTCGCGCACCGTCGCGCCGACGATGCGGTCGCCCTCGTGCAGCAGGGAGACGACCTCCGTGGAGCTGCGCACCACGGCCCCGTAGTGCGCGGCGGTGCGGAGCACGGTGAGGGTGTGGCGCGCGTCGTCGGCCTGCGCGTCGTAGTACTGCATCGCCCCGACGAAGGCGTCGGGCTTCAGCCCCGGCGCCAGGCGCAGGGCGCCGCGGCGGGTGAGGCTCTTGAAGCCGGGGACCGAGCGGGCGCCGCCCATCGTGTCGTACATCGTCAGGCCGGCGGCCATGTACGGCCGCTCCCAGATCCGGTGGTTCAGCGGGTACAGGAACGACACCGGCTTCACCAGGTGCGGCGCGATCCGCGTGAGCATCAGCTCCCGCTCCTTCAGCGCCTCCCGCACCAGCGTGAAGTTCAGCTGCTCCAGGTAGCGCAGACCGCCGTGGAAGAGCTTCGACGAGCGCGACGACGTCCCCGAGGCCCAGTCCCGCTGCTCGACGACGGCCGTGCGCAGCCCGCGGGTGGCGGCGTCGAGGGCCACGCCGGCGCCGGTCACCCCGCCGCCGATGACGAGGACGTCGAACGGCGCGGAGCCGAAGGCCGCCCACGCCCGCTCGCGGTACTGCGGTCCCAGAGTGCTCTGCGCCTGCGCTGAGTCCACCATCGCTCCTCCACCTGCTCCGTCCCGCGCAGCCGTGGGAGGGCCGACCTCCGGACGGCGCCGGTGGCCGCCGGTCCGCACTTGCGGCGCGATCTCCACCCAGAGTAGGACTGGTTCCCGACCCCCGCAGAGCCGCCCGACGCCGTCGTCGGGACCGCCGACCGGTGCCGCGGGGGGTCGGGGAGGCCTGCGTGGACAGCGCGCCGCTGGTGCCCGTCGCCGGCGCGCTGCTCGGCAGCGTGCCGTCGGGGGTCGTCGCGCGCATCGTCCTCAAGACCGGCACGCAGACCCGACCGACCCGCCCCGCTGAACGACCGATCCGTCCCAGCGCCCCAGGAGGCACCACCGTGGTCAGCGTCGTCGCCGCCATCGACCAGGGCACCACCAGCACCCGCTGCATGCTGTTCGACCACGACGGCGAGGTGGTCGCCGTCGCGCAGAAGGAGCACCGGCAGATCCTCCCGCGGGCGGGGTGGGTGGAGCACGACGCCGAGGAGATCTGGGCCAACGTCCGCGAGGTGGTCGGACAGGCCCTCGGCAAGGGGAACGTCACGACGGCCGACATCGCCGCCGTCGGCATCACCAACCAGCGCGAGACCGCCGTCGTGTGGGACCGGAGGACCGGGAAGCCGGTCTCCAACGCCATCGTCTGGCAGGACACGCGGACCCAGAAGATCTGCGACGCCCTCGGAGCCCTCGGCGGCGGCGCCGACCGGTACAAGGACCGGGTCGGGCTGCCGCTGGCCACCTACTTCGCCGGGCCCAAGGTCCGCTGGATCCTCGACGAGGTCGACGGCGCCCGGCAGCGCGCCGAGGCCGGTGACCTGCTGATGGGCACCATCGACTCCTGGGTGATCTGGAACATGACCGGCGGCCCCGACGGCGGCCAGCACATCACCGACGTCTCCAACGCCTCCCGCACCATGCTCATGGACTACCGCACGCTGAGCTGGGACGAGGACATCGCCGCGGAGATGGGGATCCCCACCTCGATGCTGCCGCGGATCGTGTCCAACTCCGAGGTCTACGCGAAGGTGCGCACGGGGGGCCTGCTCGCGGGCGTCCCCATCGCCGGGTCCCTCGGTGACCAGCAGGCGGCCACCTTCGGGCAGGTCTGCTTCACCAAGGGCATGGCCAAGAACACCTACGGCACCGGCAACTTCATGCTCCTGAACACCGGCGAGGAGGCCGTGGCCAGCAAGAACGGCCTGCTGACCACGCTGTGCTACCAGATCGGCGACCGGAAGCCGGTGTACGCCCTGGAGGGCTCCATCGCCGTCACCGGCTCCCTGGTGCAGTGGGTCCGCGACAACCTGCGCATGATCGGCGGTGCCGGGGAGATCGAGGCCGTGGCGCGCTCGGTGGAGGACAACGGCGGCGCGTACTTCGTGCCCGCGTTCTCCGGGCTGTTCGCCCCGCACTGGCGCTCCGACGCCCGCGGCGCCATCGTCGGGCTCACCCGCTACGTCAACCGCGGGCACCTGGCGCGGGCGGTGCTCGAGGCGACGGCGTACCAGTCCCGCGAGGTGCTGGAGGCGATGAACGCCGACTCCGGCGTCGACCTCACCGAGCTGCGCGTCGACGGCGGGATGACCGGCAACGAGCTGCTCATGCAGTTCCAGGCCGACGTCCTCGGCGTGCCCGTGGTGCGCCCGAAGATCGCCGAGACGACGGCGCTGGGCGCTGCCTACGCCGCGGGCCTGGCGGTGGGCTTCTGGTCCGGCGAGGACGAGCTGACGAAGCTGTGGGCCGAGGACGAGCGCTGGGAGCCGCAGATGGACCGCGCGCTGGCCGACAAGCACTACCGCAAGTGGGGCAAGGCGGTGCAGCGCACGCTCGACTGGGTCGACGAGGACGACGACTGACCCACCCTCCAGCCGTGATCATGGGCTTCCCGCGCGACGGCGCCGGAAGCCCATGATCACGGCTGGAGGTCGGTGGTCAGGCTCCGGGGATGAGGGAGACCTTGACCGACTTCGTGCCGGCGCCGACGAGGTCCAGGCCCTCCTGGAACTGCGAGAGCGGCAGCTGGTGGGTGCAGATGTCGTCCATGGGCAGGATCCCGGACTCCAGGATCGAGATCGCCTTGGGCCAGGTGTGCGGGCCCAGGTGCGCCCCGCGCACGTCCAGCTCCTTGTCGTCGCTGATGATCGACCAGTCCGCGCTGGCCTCGGAGCCGAAGACGCCGTACTCGACGTAGGTGCCGAGCTTGCGCAGCAGGTTCAGGCCCTGCTTGACCGCTGCCGGGTGCCCGGTGCCCTCCAGGTAGACGTCGGCGCCGAAGCCGCCGGTGAGGTCGCGGACCGCGGCGTAGATGTCGGTGCCGGGGTCGGTGATGTCCAGGGCGGTGTCGGCGCCGGAGCGGCGGGCCAGGTCCAGCTTGGAGGCGACGGCGTCCAGGGCGACGACGTGGGCGGCGCCCTTGGCCTTCGCGCCGGCGACCATGCCCAGGCCGATCGGGCCGCACCCTGCCACGACGACGACGTCGGCGAACTGGATGTCGGCGCGCTCCACGGCGTGCAGCGCGCAGGACAGCGGCTCCACGAACGCGGCGTGCGCCGGCGGCAGCGTCGAGGAGATCTTGTGCACGAGCGCCTGCGGCGGGAACACCATGTACTCGGCCATCGCACCCGGGGTGACGCGCTTGAACCCGTACATGTCGTGCACCGCGCACATGTGGTACGCCCCGCGCAGGCAGTAGCGGCACGTCCAGCACGGCACGATCTGCTCGCTGGTGACGCGGTCGCCGACCGCGACGCCCCAGCGCCGCGCGGCCTCGTCGTCGATCTCGACGACCTCCCCGACGAACTCGTGGCCGGGGATGACCTCGGTCTCGGCCCAGGCCGGACGGCTGTCGTCGCCCCAGAACTTCGCCGCGCCGTGGTAGCACTTCAGGTCGCTGGCGCAGATGCCGACGGCCTCCACGCGGACCAGCGCGCCACCGGGGACCAGCGTCGGCTTCGCGACCTCCTCCAGGCGGTAGTCCTCCGGCCCGTGGCAGACCACGGCCTGCATCGACTCACCCACTGCGACCTCCTCGTCGGCGGTGGCGAGGCAGCCACCGCCCTCGCCCACCGACCCTAGGCGGGGCGGTGGGCGAGGACGCGACTGCCCGCCGCGCGCCCCGGCTGACCAGCA
Source organism: uncultured Actinomycetota bacterium (assembly GCA_963781365.1). GTDB lineage: Bacteria > Actinomycetota > Actinomycetes > Actinomycetales > Quadrisphaeraceae > Quadrisphaera. The sequence goes on from CAWAFR010000002.1 coordinate 29,292, forward strand.
CTTCCCCCGGGAAGTGCGTCAACACCGTCGTCAGGAACCGCACCTCCCGCGGGAAGGGACGTCGTCAGGCGACGTCGGCGTCGGCGGCCTCCCGCTCGGCGTCGTCGATCGAGCGCTGGCTGTCGGCCTCCGCCTCGTAGGCGTCGATGGCGGCGACCTTCTCCGCCGACGCGCTGGAGGTGTCGAAGGTGTAGCCCAGCCACTCGCGGGCCAGGCGGCGGGCCAGCTCGACGCCGACCACGCGCTGGCCGAAGCACAGCACCTGGGCGTTGTTGCTCAGCACCGCGCGCTCGACGGAGAAGCTGTCGTGCGCGGTGACCGCGCGGATGCCCGGCACCTTGTTGGCGCTGATGGCGACGCCGAGGCCGGTGCCGCAGACCAGGAGCGCCCGGTCGGCCTTCCCGTCCCTGATGAGGCGCGCCGCGGCGACCGCGACGTGCGGGTAGGCGGTGTCACCGTCCGCGTCGACGCCCACGTCGGTGACCTCCGACACCCTCACGTCGCCCTGCAGGTCCTCCTTGAGGACCTCCTTGTAGTCGAACCCGGCGTCGTCGCTGCCGACGACCACCCTCAGCTGCTCACCCATGTCGCTCTCCTCAGTCCGTCGGTCTGTCGGTCTGTCGGTCGGTCTCGTGCTGGCAGCCGGTCAGGCGCGCGCGTCGGCCACGACGGTCGCCACCATGCCGAGGCTCGTCGCCCCGGCGTCGGGGGTGCCCTTGCTGCGCTCGGCCAGCGGGCGCGCGCGCCCGACCCTGGGCAGCAGGTCCCGGGTCCGCTCGGCGCCGTCGACGGCCCGCTCGGCGGCGGCGGCCCAGGCCTCGCGCAGCGGCGTCCCGGCGGCGACGCCCTCGTCGAGCGCGTCGCAGAAGGGGGAGAGCGCGTCGAGCATCGTCTTGTCGCCGGGCTCCGCGCCGCCGAGCTCCATCAGCCGCTCGAACCCCGCGCGCACGCCCTCGGCGACGGCCTGCGGGGTCGGCGCCTCGTCGTCGCCGATGCGCTTGCGCCGCCGCGCACGAGCAGCTCGCCCCACAGCACCCCGGAGGTCCCGCCGGCGCGGGCGGCCCACTCGTCGCCCGCGGCCTGCAGCACGGTGCGCGGTGCCGCCGCCGTCGTCGGCGGCCGCGCGGGCCGCGTCGCGGGCCGCGGCCGACCCGCGGACCATGCCGCGGCCGTGGTCTCCGTCGCCGGCGATCGCGTCGATGCGTCCGAGCTCGTCCTCGGCCTGCGCCATGCGGTCGGCGACCAGCGTCGAGGGCCGCGGCGACCAGGCGTCCGCCGGCCCTGGCCTCGTCGGCCACCGGACCGGTCGTCAGCGGGGGCGCCTCGGCCTCGCGCGGCAGCCTCCTCGTCGCTGCGCGCCGCACCCGAGGCCCAGTCCGAGCCGGTGCCGGTGCCGGACGCGATCCCGCCCTTGCGGTAGGCGGGGGTGTCGGCGGGGGCGCGCCACAGGCGCTCGACCTCGTCGTCGAGCCAGGTCAGCGTCAGGGAGCAGCCGGCCATGTCGAGGCTGGTCACCAGCTCGCCCACCTCCGGCTCGACGACCTCCAGGCCCCGCTCGCGCAGCAGCGCTCGCGACGTCGCGCCAGAGGACGAAGAGCTCCTCGTACTTGGTGTCGCCGAGCCCGTTGAGGATCGCCGCCACCTTCCCGCCGTCGCGCTCCTCGTCGGGCAGCCCCTCGGGAGCGTCGGCGAGGACGCCCTCGACGAGGAGCTGCGCCAGCTCGGCGGCGGTCGGCAGGTCGACCTCGTCGATGCCGGGCTCGCCGTGGATGCCCAGCCCCACGGCCATGCGGCCCTCGGGACGTCGAAGAGGGGGCCGTCGGCACCGGGCAGCGTGCACCCGCCGAAGGCGACACCCAGGGTGCGGGTGCGCTCGTTGGTCTTGCGGGCCACGCGCTCGACGTCGTCGAGGTCCATGCCCTCCTCGGCGGCGGCGCCGGCGCACTTGAAGACGGGCACGTCACCGGCGATGCCGCGCCGCTCGCTGTTGGCGCCCTTGCCGACGCTGGCCACGTCGTCGGTGACGGCGACGTAGCGCGCGGGGATGCCCTCCGCCTCGAGCCGCTCCGCCGCGAGGCCGAAGTTCAGCACGTCGCCGGCGTAGTTGCCGGTGGTCAGGAGCACCCCGGCGCCCCCGGAGGCGGCGCGGCCGACGGCGGCGGCCTCGGCGGCGGACGGGGAGGTGAAGACGTTGCCCATCACGGCGCCGTCGGCGTAGCCGGGGCCCGACGACACCCGCGAAGGCGGGGTAGTGCCCCGACCCGCCGCCGACGACGACGGCGACCTTGCCCTCGCGGGTGCGCTGCCGGCGGACGACCCCGCCGGGGACCTCCACGACTAGGAGGCGTGGGCGTCGAGGAAACCGGCCCTGGCGTCCTCGGCGAACGCCGACGGGTCGTTGAACAGGCGAGTCATCGTCGTCTCCGCTGTCTGGGTGGCGCCCCCCGGGCGGCGGGGGGCGCAGGGACTGGTGGCACCGTGCCACGCCCGGGCTCTGCGCACACGGGTGCGGAGCATCTGTGCACGGACAGCCCTCGGCGGCCGAGCGCGGCCCGCCCCCCGGCGCCGCCCGTACCGTGGGGGAGTGCTCCGCACGGCCCTGAGACCCGCGAACCTGGGCCTGCTGGCGATCATGGTCGCGGCGGCCGTCGTCTTCTCGCTGCTGGGGCAGTGGCAGCTCGGCCGCTCCCAGGAGCACGCCCGGGTCTCGCCCACCGAGACGGCGGTGCCCCTCGACGACGTGCTGCAGCCGGCCAGCGACTTCACCGGCCACGCCGACCGCCAGCGCGTCAGCGCCGCCGGCACCTGGGCCGCGGTGCCCCTGGAGGTGGTCGACGGCCGGGAGGTCGACGGACGGTCCGGCCGGTGGGTGGTCGCGGCCCTGACCGTCGACGCGACGGGCGGGCTGCTGCCCGTCGTCCTGGGGTGGCAGCCCGATGGCGCAGCCCTCCCCGCCGCGCCGAGCGGCGGCGCAGACCTGCTGGGCCGGATGCAGGTCTCCGAAGGCCCTCAGGGCCTCGACGACGACGGCGGCCTGCGGGCGCTGAGCTCCGCCGACCTGGTCAACGTCTGGCCGGGACGCCTCTACACGGGCTACCTCGTGGCCGACGCGGGGGCGGTCCCCGAGACCGCGACCGGTGCCGCCGGAGGGGGCGGCGCCGAGCTCGTAGCAGCGCCGTCGCCGGCCCCCACGCGGCAGCTCGACCTGCAGAACCTGTCGTACGCGTTCCAGTGGTGGCTGTTCGCGGCCTTCGCCCTGGTGCTGTGGGGGAAGGTCGTCAGGGACCGGCACACCGACGAGCTCGCCGACGCGCGGGCCGACGAGGACGCCGCTGCCGCGCGGGACGGGGCTGTCAGCCCGACCTGGGAGGATGCTTCCGTGCCCGACGCCCCCGCCGCTCCCGGCGTGCTGACGCCCGACGACGCCCCCCCTGTCCGCGGAGCCCGCTCGTGACCGCCACCCCGGCGCGGTCCGGCGCGCGCGTCGTCCGCCGCGACCCCGGGGCGTCCCTGACCCGGTACCGCGTGATGGCGCTGGTGACCGGGTGGATGCTCCTGGTCCTCACCGTCGAGGTCCTCGTCAACTACGTCATCACTCCGACGGGCGCGGTGGGGCGCGTGGTCGCCACCGCGCACGGCTGGATCTACTTCGTCTACCTCATCACCGTCGCGGACCTCTGGAGCAAGCTCCGCTGGCCCTTCGGCCGGCTCGTGGTGCTGCTGCTGTGCGGCGTGGTGCCGTTCCTGTCCTTCTGGGCCGAGCGGCGCGTCGTCGCGGAGGTCCGTGAGGGCCGCGCCGGCCCCGACGTCGCTGCGACCCCGGGAGCCTCCGCGTGAGCGACCAGCCCGCCGAGACCGCCGCGGAGAAGCGGCACCGGCCCGTGCTCGTCGTCGACTACGGCGCCCAGTACGCCCAGCTCATCGCCCGCCGCGTGCGCGAGGCCGACGCCTACTCCGAGGTGGTGTCGTCCACCACACCGGTGGCCGACCTCCTCGCGCGAGACCCGGCGGCGGTGATCCTGTCCGGCGGCCCCTCGTCCGTCTACGCCGACGGCGCCCCCCAGGTCGACCCGGCCCTGTTCGAGGCCGGGGTGCCCGTGCTGGGCATCTGCTACGGCTTCCAGGCGATGGCCTCCGCCCTCGGCGGCACCGTCGAGCAGACGGGGTCGCGGGAGTACGGCGGCACGGACCTCAGCGCCGACACCGACGGCTCCACCCTGCTCGACGGGCAGCCCGGTGAGCAGAGCGTGTGGATGAGCCACGGAGACTCCGTGACGCGTGCCCCCGCGGGCTTCACGGTCACCGCCCGGAGCGCGGGCGCCGTCGTCGCCGCCTTCGAGGACGACGAGCGGAAGCTCTACGGCGTCCAGTGGCACCCCGAGGTCGGCCACTCCACGCACGGGCAGCGGGTGCTCGAGAACTTCCTGCGGCGCGGCGCGGGCGTGCCGGGCGACTGGACCGCGGGCAGCATCATCGAGGAGCAGGTCGAGCTCATCAGGGCGCAGGTCGGCACCGCGCGCGTCGTCTGCGGCCTGTCGGGCGGGGTCGACTCCGCCGTCGCCGCCGCCCTCGTGCAGCGGGCCGTCGGTGACCAGCTGACGTGCGTCTTCGTCGACCACGGCCTGCTGCGCTCCGGGGAGGCCGAGCAGGTGGAGCGCGACTACGTCGCTGCCACCGGCGTCAACCTCAAGGTGTGGGACGCCACCGGGGCCTTCCTCGACGCGCTCGCGGGAGTCACCGAGCCCGAGGCCAAGCGCAAGGCGATCGGCCGGGAGTTCATCCGCGCCTTCGAGGCCGCGGCCCGTGAGGTGGTCGAGGAGGGCGAGGGCGAGGTCCGCTTCCTCGTGCAGGGGACCCTCTACCCCGACGTCGTGGAGTCCGGCGGCGGCCAGGGCGCGGCGACCATCAAGAGCCACCACAACGTCGGCGGCCTCCCGGACGACCTGCAGTTCGAGCTCGTCGAGCCGCTGCGCGCCCTGTTCAAGGACGAGGTCCGCGCCGTCGGCGCCGAGCTCGGCCTGCCCGCGGAGATCGTGGGTCGCCAGCCGTTCCCCGGCCCCGGCCTCGGCATCCGCATCATCGGTGAGGTCACGCGCGATCGGCTCGACGTGCTGCGGGCGGCCGACGCGATCGTGCGCGAGGAGCTCACCGCCGCCGGCCTCGACGCCGAGATCTGGCAGTGCCCGGTGGTGCTGCTCGCCGAGGTCCGCTCCGTGGGCGTGCAGGGAGACGGGCGCACCTACGGCCACCCCGTGGTCCTGCGCCCCGTGAGCAGCGAGGACGCCATGACGGCGGACTGGACCCGCCTGCCGTACGACCTCCTGGCGCGGATCTCCACGCGCATCACCAACGAGGTCGCCGACGTCAACCGCGTCGTGCTCGACGTCACCAGCAAGCCGCCGGGCACCATCGAGTGGGAGTGACTGTGGGAGTGAGCTCGTGAGCGACCTGGACCGCACCCTGCTGCGGCCGTCCGTCGTCGCCGCGGTGGGGCTGGTGGGCGGCTTCGCCGTCGCCCGCGCCACCAAGCGGGAGGTCGGCGGCGGCCTGTTCGGCCTCGCCGGCACCTGGTGCGGGCGGCAGTGGGCCCGCACCACCGGCCCGCTGGGCGCCGCCGTGCTCGGGGCGCTGTACACCGCGGCGATGGGCGGTTCGCACCCCCTGGCCAAGCGGGTCGGGCCGTGGCCGGCGGTGCTGCTCGTCACCGCCGGCGTGGTGACGGCCAGCGAGGTCGCCGAGGCGCTGGGCCGCCGCCGCGGCCTGCCGCGCTGAGGGACGGGGTCCGACGATGGGCCAGCGCTACCGGACCACCGTGCTCAACCCGCGCGGCAGCGCCACCGGGCTGGAGCTGCCGGCCGCTGTGCTCGACGCGCTCGGAGCCGGGGACTGGCCACACCTGGAGCGCCACGCCGGGCTCGATGGGCGGCGTGAGGATGATCTCCCTGTCGGCGGAGCACCGGGCGGCTGCGGGCGTCGTCGCCGGTGACGAGGTCGACGTCGACGTCGAGGTCGACGCGGCCCCCGCACCGGCAGCGCTGCCCGACGACCTCGCGGAGGCGCTCGACGCCGCGGGGGCGCGCGCGTCCTTCGACGCCGCAGCCCCCAGCCACCGCAGGGAGTGGGTGCGCTGGGTGGAGGAGGCGAAGAAGCCCGAGACGCGGCGGTCCCGCGTGGCTGCTGCGGCCGAGGCGCTGGCGGCGGGCCGCACGCGCCGCTGACAGCCCTGACAGGTCTGACGGCGCTGCGCCAGCGGGTCGGTCAGGTCCTGTCGGTCGCCGGCCCGGCGGCCTGCTGCGCCGGGCTCTGCGGGGCGTCCTCGACGCTCCGCGGGTCGTGACCCCCCTCGGGCGGGTCGATCACGAGGCTGCGAGCGGTCCTGGGGTCGACCCTCACGTCGACCTCCGGGTCGGCTCCCGGGTCGACTCCCTGGTCGGCCAGGACGCCGTCCCCGTCTTCGGGACCCTCCTCGTGGGCAGCGACAGGAGGCGCCGCGTGGGCGACAGCGACCTCCTCGCGGCGCTGGCGCAGCCGCACCGACCTGCGCGTCGGCACCCCGTTCGGGCTGCCTGAGATCAGGGGCAGCATCCATCGGGCCCGAGGGTCGGCGTCGACGAGGACCGCCCGTGCCAGCAGGCTCAGCGGGACCGCCAGCAGCGCGCCGAGTCCTCCGAGCACGAAGCCCCAGAACACCACTGAGAGGAACGTCAGGGTCGCTGTGAGCCCCACAGCACCGCCGACGATCTTCGGCTGGACCAGCCCCTGCACCACCACGTTGATGACCGTGTAGACGATGATCACCAGCAGGGCGTTCTCCGGCCCGTTGGCCAGCAGCGCCAGCAGCGCCGGCGGCACCACGCCCAGCAGGAAGCCGACGTTGGCGATGTAGTTGGTGACGAAGGAGACCAGGCCCCAGAGCAGCGCCAGCGGGACGTCGAGCCACACCAGCGCGACCACGTCCATGGCCGCGACCACGGCGCCGAAGACCGTGGAGACGACGAGGAACTGCCGGGTGCCGCGGGCGAAGGTGCGCATCGCCTCGACGGCGTCCGGGTGGGAGCCCTCGGCCTGCTCGAGCAGGCGGGGGAACGCCGCGGCGTCGAGCACCAGGAAGAACATCAGCAGCAGCACGAAGGCGAAGTCGGTGAGCCCCGAGGTCAGCCCGGCGACCAGCGTCTGCGCCAGGCCGAGCAGCTGGTACGGGTCTGCGCTGTTGATCATCTGGATCAGCTGCGTCTGGTTGACGCCGACCTGCGTCAGCAGGGCCAGGGTCGAGTCGCGCAGGGCGACGAGCTGCTCGACGTACTGGGGGAGCGTGGTCGCCAGCTCGACGGCCGCCCACGCCAGGGACGCCGCCAGGACGCCGACGATGAGGTACACGACGACGAGGTTCGCGAGCACCCCGGTCCAGGTGGCGGCCCAGGCGGGGACCCAGCGTCGCGTGCCGAAGCGCTGGATCCAGGCTCCGAGCGGGTGCACGACCACGACGAGCACCAGCGCCAGCGCCGCCGGCCCGACGCTGCCCGAGAAGGCCTTCAGGCCCGCGACGACGACGACGCCCGCCGCCAGCGCGAGCAGCAGCCGCAGGCTCCTCGACCCCGCTGCCGGGTCGGGCGGCGCCGCTGCCCGGACGTCGGGGACCTGCGCCGTCACCGCAGCGCCAGCTCCTCGAGCGCGGCGCGGGCGCAGTCCTGCGCCGGCTGGTCGACCGAGACGACGACGCCGTCCTCGTCGGCCTGCAGCGGCTCGAGGGTCGCCAGCTGCGAGCCGAGCAGCGAGCTCGGCATGAAGTGCCCGGTGCGGCTGCCGATGCGCCGGGCGAGCAGCTCCGGGGGGCCGTCGAGGTGCACGAAGCGCACCCGGGCGCGGGAGCCGCGCAGCAGGTCGCGGTAGGAGCGCTTGAGGGCCGAGCAGGTCACGACGGCGTCCTGGCCGGCGTCGGCGCGCTCGCTGGCCCAGTCGCGGACCGCCTCGAGCCACGGCCAGCGGTCCTCGTCCGTGAGCGGGTGCCCGCTCTCCATCTTCGCGATGTTGGCGGGCGGGTGGAACTCGTCGGCCTCGGCGAACTGCCACCCCAGCTCGGAGGCGAGCAGCTGCGCCACGGTGGTCTTGCCGCTGCCGGAGACCCCCATCACCACCAGCAGCTGGCTCACGCCGTGGAGCCCGTCGAGGAGCCCGTCTCGGGCGCTGCCACCGGCTCGATGCGCCACCAGGTGCGCGTCGACGCGCCCGGGGCCAGCACGCGCAGGTCGGTGCCGGTGCGCAGCGCGTCGGGCGGGCAGGTCATCGGCTCGACGGCGAGGCCGACGCGGTCGTGCGCGGGCTCGGGGCGGTCGGCGGTGTGCACCTGCACCCAGGGGCAGTCGGCGGGGTCCCAGTGCATCGCGGTCCCGCTGCCGTCGGCGGCGAGCACCCGCGCCGTGCCCGCCGACGGGCCGGACAGGCCGGTGTAGGCGTCGTCCACGGACCGGCCGCGCAGCGGGGCGCCACCGCGGAAGTCGAGGTCGCTGCCCGCCACCGGCCGCGTGGTCGGCCGCCCGTCGTCCAGGACGGGCAGCAGCCGCTCGGCGTCGACGACGAGGACGCCGTCAGCCTCCAGGGACAGGCTCCAGTCGTCGACGCGACCCGGGCCGGCGACGAGGTAGGGGTGGACCGAGGTGCCGTAGGGCGCGTCGTCACCGCCGGTGTTCGTGGCCTCCAGCTCCCAGGTCAGGCCCGCGTCGGGGCCCCCCTCCACGAGGCGGTAGGTGACCCGCAGGTCGAGCAGCCCGGGGTAGCCCGGCTGCGACCAGACGCGGGTGGCGAGGACGACGGAGTCGGTGGAGCGCTCCACGAGGTCCCAGGGCTGCCAGACCACCAGGCCGTGCAGGGCGCACGCCCGGCCCGGCTCGGTGAGGGCCAGCTGCTGCTCGGCGCCCCGCCACGACCACAGGCCGTCTCCGGTGCGGTTCGGCCACGGCGCCAGCACGGCGCCGCGGTAGGCGAAGCGGGGCTCGGCCTCGTCGAAGGGCACCACCAGGTCTCGGCCGTCCGCGGTCAGCAGCCGCAGCCCGCCACCGACCTCGGTGACCACGGCGCGCAGCGCACCGGCGGTGATCTCGTGCTGCTCGCCGGAGGCGGGGATGACCATGGGGGCAGGTTAGGGCGTGCTCCGCCCCGCGGGCACGGTGACCGGCGCCGCCTCCGTCCCCGCCCTGATGACGTCGACCAGGCGCTCGTGAGCCTCCACGACCGCCCCCGGCCACACCACGCAGCGCTCGACGCTGCCCCGGACCACCGCGCCGGGGGAGACCGCGCTGGCACCGCCCGTGGCCATCAGGTTCGCGCGCAGGTAGTCGGCCGGGGAGCCGCAGTCGACGGCGGAGCCCGCCGCGACGACGGCGAGGTCGAGGCCCCCGGCGGCGTCGAGCGCGCGCCACAGCACCTCGTAGAGGCCCGACGGCACCGGCTCCAGGCCCGCGACGAGCTCCGCCGGGAGCAGGCAGGAGCCCAGGTAGCGCACGGCCCGGCCGTCGGGGGTGCGGAAGTCGGCGCGCGCGCCGGGAGGGGCGGGCTCGCAGAGCAGGCGGCACCGCCGTCCGTCCCAGCCGGCGGTGAGGTCGGTCATGGCGGCGGCCCCGGCGGGGGCGCTCATCCAGGCGTCGGCGTTGGTGAGCAGCACGGCGCGGCCCGCCAGCCACCCGCGCAGGGCCCCGAGCGCACCGGCGGTGCCCAGCGCCTCCCGGCGGGGGTCAGGACGGCCGTCGTCGTCGACGTCCTCGCGGGACAGGTGGGCGAGGGCGCCGCTCGACCCGCCGGCACCACCGGCGACGGCGGCGGCGACCAGGTCGGCGTGCGCGTGGGCGTTCACCGCGAGGTGCCCGGGGCCGGTGCCCGTCACGGCGCCCAGGCGCGCCAGGGCTCCCACCAGCAGCGGCACGCCGCCCACGGGCACCAGGGCCTTCGGCAGCTGGTCGGTCAGCGGGCGCAGGCGGGTGCCGGCACCGGCCGCCAGGACGACGCCCGCGAGCCCCTCGCGGACGACCGGCTGCGCCGGGCCCGCCGGGTCAGCCGGACCCTGCGAGGCCCTCAGGGCAGGAGGCGGCCGGTGCGGCCGCCGGGGAGCCGGGCCGCGGCCAGGCCGGCCAGGATCGACCGGGTGGGCCCGTCGGCGTCGAGCAGCGCCTCCTGCGGGGTGAGCCAGGCGCTGCCGCGCGCCTCCCCGCCGGGGTGGACCTGCGGGCGGACCTCGACGGGGACGCGGAACACCACGTCGACCCGCCGGGGGCCGGGCTCCACCAGCGTCACCTCCGGCAGACCCACCTCGACGCGCAGACCCGTCTCCTCGCGGACCTCGCGCTCCACCCCGGCGGCCGGCCCCTCGCCCCGGTCGAGCAGCCCGCCCGGCAGGGACCAGCCGGTGCGGTGCGGCTGGCGCAGGAACAGGACGGCGCCCTCGTGCTCCAGCACGCACACGGCGCCGACGGTGTAGCTGGGGGTGCCCGCGCGCACGAGGGCGCGGCGCAGCGGGGCGGGGGAGCTGCGGAAGGCGGTGAGCACCGCCGTCTGGGCGCTGGTGCGCAGCGACGCCGGGACGCGCGCCAGCAGCGCCTGGACGGGCCCTCGGTGCTGCGTCACCCGCCGAGCCTAGGGGCTGGGCCGCACGGGTGACCCGGTGCCCGCTGCCCTCTCGGCGGTGACCGCCGGTGCCGATCCGTGCGGTGGCTGCGCGTCGTCACTTCTGCACCGTCTGTTCACCCGTTGTCCCGCGGCAGTCCAGGGCGGGGGAGGAGAGTGGTCCACCGTGAGCAGCTCCAAGAAGCTCCCGGCCGTCATCGGCCACCGCGGGGCCAGCGGCTACCGCCCGGAGAACACCCTCGCCGCCTACGAGCTCGCGGCGCGCCTCGGCGCCGACCGGATCGAGCCCGACCTGGTCCCGACCCGCGACGGAGCCCTCGTGCTGCGCCACGAGAGCGAGATCACCCACTCCACGGACGTGGCCTCGCGGCCCGACCTGGCATCTCGCCGCGCCGCGCGCCTGGTCGACGGGGAGGTCGTCTCGGGGTGGTTCACGGAGGACCTCGACCTGGCGGAGCTGCGCTCCCTGCGCGCCGTCGAGCCCCGCCCGGGCCTGCGCCCGGGCACCACCGTCTACGACGGGCTCTACCAGGTGCCCACCTTCGCGGAGCTGCTGGCGCTGGCCGAGTCCCTGCGCTCCGAGCTGGGCCGCGAGATCGTGGTCACCGCCGAGGTGAAGGACCCGGAGCGCTACGCCGCGGAGGGCTTCGACGTCGTCGAGATGGTGCTCGCGGAGCTCGACCGCCTCGACCTCGACGCGCCGGACTCGCCCGGTCGCGCTCCAGTGCTTCCAGTCGAGCTTCCTGCGCCGCGTCCGCGCCGAGGGCCTGGCCGTGCCGCTGGTGCAGCTGGTCGAGGACGACGCCGCCGGCCGCGCCGCCTGCACGCCCTGGGGGCTGCGCGAGGTCTCGACCTACGCGGAGATCCTCGCGCCGGGCAAGGACATGGTGCTGCCGGTGGCCGCCGACGGGTCGCTCGGCCCGGCCACCCCGCTGGTCGACGACGCGCACCGCGCCGGCCTCGACGTCCACGTCTGGACGCTGCGCAACGAGAACGCGTTCCTGCCGCCGGAGCTGCGGACCGCGGGCTCCGACGCGGCCCCCGGACGGGCGCTCGCGGAGCACCTGGCCTTCCTGGACGCCGGGGTCGACGGGATCTTCACCGACCACCCCGACACCGGGGTGGAGGCCCGCCGCCTGTGGATCGACCGGCCAGCTCGTGCCCGGTGCCCGCCGCGGCGGCACCTCCCCGGCTCCCACCCGCCTCGCGGGCTGACCCCGGCGCGGCTGCCGGGGCTCGCCGCGGGCGCCCCGGGCCGTCGGTGGCCGGACGTAGGGTCGTCGAGCGATGAGCACCCTCTTCGACGACCTCCCCCTCCCCGTCCCGCAGCCCTCCGCCTCCGGCGGGGAGGGCGCCGGCGACGGCGGTCCGCCGCGCCCCGCGGTGCGCATCGACGCCGCGGCTCTGCTCGAGGGCCTCAACCCCGCCCAGCGCGAGGGCGTGCTGCACGAGGGGTCCCCGCTGCTGCTCGTCGCCGGCGCCGGCTCCGGCAAGACCCGCGTGCTGACCCACCGCATCGCCCACCTGGTCGCCGCCCGCGGCGCGCGCCCCGGGCAGATCCTGGCCATCACCTTCACCAACAAGGCCGCCGGGGAGATGAAGGAGCGGCTGGAGGGCCTGGTCGGGTCCGGCAGTCCGCACGATGTGGGTGTCCACGTTCCACTCCGCGTGCGTGAGGATCCTGCGCCGCGAGGCCGAGTCGCGCGGGCCTGCGCTCCAGCTTCTCGATCTACGACGCTGACGACTCGCGGCGCCTGATCGGCGCTCGTCGTGCCGGGAGCTCGACCTCGACCCCAAGCGGTACGCGCCGCGCGCGCTGTCCGCGCAGATCAGCAACCTCAAGAACGAGCTGGTGACCCCGGAGGCGCACGCCGCGCGCGCCGCCGAGGGCACCCACGCCGAGCGGGTGCTGTCCGAGGTCTACGCGCTCTACCAGGCCCGCCTGCGGCAGGCGAACGCCATGGACTTCGACGACCTGATCATGACGACGGTGCGGGTGCTGCAGCCGTTCCCGGCCGTCGCCGAGCACTACCGGCGCCGCTTCCGCCACGTCCTGGTCGACGAGTACCAGGACACCAACCACGCCCAGTACGCCCTGGTGCGCGAGCTGGTCGGCGGGCCCGGCGCAACCTGGGCCCCGAGGGTCAGCCCGACGGCCTGCCGCAGGCCGAGCTGACCGTCGTCGGCGACGCCGACCAGTCCATCTACGCCTTCCGCGGCGCGACGATCCGCAACATCGTCGAGTTCGAGGAGGACTACCCGGACGCCCGCACGATCCTGCTGGAGCAGAACTACCGCTCCACGCAGACCATCCTCTCGGCGGCCAACGCGGTCATCGCCAAGAACTCCGACCGCCGGCCCAAGAACCTGTGGACGGCGGAGGGCGCGGGCGAGCAGATCGTCGGCTACGTCGCCGACGCCGAGCACGACGAGGCGGCGTTCGTCGCCTCCGAGATCGACCGGCTCGTCGACGACGAGGGGCTGCACTACGGCGACGTCGCCGTCTTCTACCGCACCAACGCGCAGTCCCGGGCGCTGGAGGAGGTGTTCGTGCGCGTCGGCCTGCCCTACAAGGTGGTCGGCGGCACGCGCTTCTACGAGCGCCGCGAGGTCCGCGACGCCCTCGCCTACCTGCGGGCGCTGGCCAACCCCGACGACGTCGTCAGCCTCCGGCGCATCCTCAACGTCCCCAAGCGCGGCATCGGCGAGCGCGCCGAGGCCTGCGTCGCGGCGCTCGCCGAGCGCGAGCGGATCGGGTTCCCGGCGGCGCTCGAGCGCGCCGACGAGGCGCCGGGCCTGGCGGCCCGCTCCCTGACCTGCATCCGCGGCTTCACCGACCTGCATGGACGAGCTGCGCACCGTCGTCGAGGGCGGCGCCGGCCCGTCGACGGTGCTGGAGGCGGTGCTGGACCGCTCCGGCCTGCTCGCCGAGCTGCGCGCGAGCCTCGACCCGCAGGACGAGTCCCGGGTGGAGAACCTCGCCGAGCTGTCGGCGGTGGCCGGCGGAGTACGAGGCAGGCCAACCCCGAGGGCACCCTCGCCGACTTCCTCGAGACCGTCTCGCTGGTGGCCGACGCCGACCAGATCCCCGGCGGCGCGGTGGCCGACGGCGCCGACGAGCAGGCCGGTGGAGGACTCCGGGCGTCGTCACGCTCATGACGCTGCACACCGCCAAGGGCCTGGAGTTCCCGGCCGTGTTCGTCACCGGCCTGGAGGACGGCACCTTCCCCCACCAGCGCTCGCTCGCCGACGACGACGAGCTGGCCGAGGAGCGGCGCCTGGCGTACGTCGGCATCACCCGGGCGCGCCGGTTCCTGCGCATCTCCCGCGCCGCCTCCCGCAGCGCGTGGGGGCAGCCGCAGTACTTCCCGCCGTCGCGCTTCCTCGACGAGATCCCCGCCGAGCTGGTGCGCTGGGAGCGCGCGGAGGCCTCGGGCGCCTCCGGGTGGGGCGGCGGCGGCCGGCGGCGGTCGCGGCGGCTCCAGCTACAGCGCCGGCGGGTACGGCAGCAGCCACTCCTCGGCGCAGGCCAAGCTGGCCGGGACGCCGGGCGTGCGGACCGCCGGCACCCGGCCGGTGATCTCGCTGGCCGTGGGCGACCGCGTCACCCACGACTCCTTCGGGATGGGCACCGTGGTGGCCGTCGAGGGCGCCGGGTGACAAGACCGTCGCCCACGTCGACTTCCGCAGCGAGGGCACCAAGCGCCTGCTGCTGCGGTACGCCCCCGTGCAGAAGCTCTGACGGCGCCGCTGGCTCGGCGAGGCCAGGATGGCGCCGTGACCGTGCTGCGCCTCGCGCTCCTGCAGTCCGCCGGCGTCCTGGGGGACGTCGGCGCCAACCTCGCCGAGCTCGACGCGGCGGCCGCCGAGGCCGCAGCCGCCGGGGCCGGGCTCCTCATGACCCCGGAGATGTTCCTCACCGGGTACGAGCTGGGCGCCGAGCGCACCGCCGAGATGGCCGACCGGGCAGCGGGTGAGCTGGTCCCGGCCGTCGCGCAGGTCGCCCGGCGCGCACGGGATCGCGCTGCTCGTCGGCATGCCCGAGCGGGTCGACGGGCAGGTGGTCAACACCGCAGTCCTGGTCGGCGCCGACGGCGGCCTGCTCGGTCGCCACGTGAAGACGCACCTGTTCGGGCCGGACGAGCGCGACGCCTTCGTGCCCGGGGACCGGCCGGTCTCGCTGTTCGACGTCGGCGGCGTGAGGGTCGCCGTCCTGATCTGCTACGACGTGGAGTTCCCCGAGGCGGTGCGCGCCGCCGCGGCGGCCGGGGCGCACCTCGTGGCCGTGCCGACCGCGCAGATGGTGCCGTTCTCGTTCGTGGCCGACGTCGTCGTCCGGGCCCGCGCCTGGGAGAACCAGGTCTACGTCGCCTACGCGAACCACAGCGGCCGCGAGGTGGACCTGGCCTTCGTGGGCCTCAGCAGCATCGTCGCGCCGACCGGTCTGGTGCTCGCCGCGGCACCACCCGGAGACGTCACGTCCAGCGCGCTGCTGCTGGCCGACGTCGACACGTCCGTGGTCGAGGCCGGCCAGCGCGACAACCCCTACCTGCCGACCGGCGCCTCGACCTGCACCCCGGTCCGGTGGCGGCCGGGGGTGGCGGAGCCGCATGATCACGTCGCGAGGGGGCGGACGGCGGGCCGGGGGGCTGGTGGTCGCGCACCGCGGCGCCTGGCGCACGCAGCGGCCCGAGCACACCGAGGCCGCCTACAGCCTGGCCGTCGCGGAGGGCGCGGACGCCGTCGACGTCGACCTCGTGACCACCGCCGACGGCGTCCTGGTGGCCCGGCACGAGAACGAGCTGTCCGACACCACCGACGTCGCCGACCACCCCGAGCTGGCCCACCTGCGCACCACGCGGGAGGTCGACGGCGTGCGGGTCGAGGGCTGGTTCGCCGAGGACCTCACCCTGGAGCAGGTCCGCCGCCTGCGGACGCGCGAGCGGCTGCCGCTGCTGCGCCCCGCCAGCGCCGCCCACGACGGCGTGCAGGGCGTGATGACCTTCGCGGAGGTGCTGGCCCTGCGCGCCGAGCTGTCGGCCGACAGCGGGCGCGAGGTCGGGGTCTGGCCCGAGCTCAAGCACCCCGGGCACCTCGAGGCGATGGGCCGGCCGCTGGAGCCGCTGCTGCTGGCCGCGCTGAGGGCCGCCGGCCTGCTCGACGCGCGGCGGTGACGGACACGCCGGTCGTCGTCCAGTGCTTCGAGGTGGCGCCGCTGCAGCGGCTGCGCTCCGCGGCCCCGGCGCTGCGCCTGGCGCAGCTACCCAGCCGACGGGCCGCCGCCGGACCTGCGCCGCGCCGGCGACCACCGCGAGTACGCCGACCTGTGCACCCCGGCCGGGCTGCGCGAGGTCTGCGCGTGGGCGGACGTCGCTCTCCCCGCACCTGGTCCAGGTGGAGCCGCGCGACGTCCGCGGCACCTCCAGCGGGGTCCGCGGGCGCAGCGACCTGGTGGTGAACGCCCACGCCGCGGGCCTCGACGTGGTGCCGTACACCGTCCGCCCGGAGAACACCTTCCTGCCGGCCGAGCTGCGCAGCAGCGCCGACCGCGCCGACCTCGGCGCCCGCGGCGACGTGGAGGGCCTCCTGGCCCGGCTGTGGGCCGACGGGGTCGACGGTGTGTTCAGCGACGACCGTCCCGGCGGCCGTCGCCTCGCGCCCCTCCTGACCCGTCGGGTGGGCGCCGTCGGGTGGGTCGGTGGGAGGAGGGGGCCGGGAGGCGTCGTCCCCGGCGCTGGCTAGGCTCGGCCGCGCACCGCGCGCGCCCGTCCTCCAGCTCGTGCCGGCCGCTCCGCGACCGGCGAGCCGCTGGTCAGGAGCGCGCAGCCAGCGGCCGACGACGCCAGGAGCGCACCAGTGGACCTGTTCGAGTACCAAGCCCGAGACCTCTTCGAGGCGCACGGCGTGCCCGTGCTGCCGGGGCTCGTCGCCACCACCCCCGAGGAGGCCCGCGCCGCCGCGGAGCAGCTGGGGCCGGCGTCGACGGGAAGGTCGTGGTCGTCAAGGCCCAGGTCAAGGTGGGCGGCCGCGGCAAGGCCGGCGGCGTGAAGGTCGCCAGGAGCGCCGACGAGGCCGAGGCGCGGGCCCGCGACGATCCTCGGCATGGACATCAAGGGCCACACGGTCCACCAGGTCATGATCGCCGCGGGCGCCGACATCGCGACGGAGTACTACGTCTCGCTGCTGCTCGACCGCTCCGAGCGCCGCTACCTGGCCATGGCCAGCGTCGAGGGCGGCGATGGAGATCGAGGAGCTCGCCGTGGAGCGCCCCGAGGCGCTGGCCCGCGTGGCCGTCGACCCGACCATCGGCATCGACGCCGCGAAGGCCGCCGAGATCGTCGCCGCCGCGGGCTTCGGCGGACGACGTCGCACGCCAGGTCGCCGACGTGCTCGAGAAGCTGTGGACCGTCTACCGCGAGGCCGACGCCACGCTCGTCGAGGTCAACCCGCTGGTCCTCACCGCCGACGGCACGCGTGGTGGCCCTCGACGGCAAGGTCTCGCTCGACGACAACGCCGCCTTCCGCCACCCCGAGCACGGCGGTCCTGGCCGAGGAGGAGGCCGCCGCGGGTGACCCGCTGGAGGCCAAGGCCAAGGCGCAGCCACCTCAACTACGTCAAGCTCGACGGCGAGGTCGGCATCATCGGCAACGGCGCCGGGCTCGTCATGAGCACCCTCGACGTGGTCGCCTACGCCGGCGAGGAGTTCGGCGGCGTCAAGCCGGCCAACTTCCTCGACATCGGCGGCGGCGCCTCGGCGCAGGTGATGGCCAACGGCCTCGACGTCATCCTCGGCGACCCGCAGGTCAAGAGCGTCTTCGTCAACGTCTTCGGCGGCATCACCGCCTGCGACGCGGTCGCCAACGGCATCGTGCAGGCGCTGGAGATCCTCGGCGACGAGGCGACCAAGCCGCTCGTCGTCCGCCTGGACGGCAACAACGTGGTGGAGGGCCGTCGCGATCCTCGCCGAGGCCGCCCACCCGCTGGTGACGGTCGTCGACACGATGGACGGCGCAGCGCGCACCGCCGCCGAGCTGGCTTCGGCCTGACCGCAGAGACTGAGGGACGACAACAATGGCGATCTTCCTGACCGCAGACAGCAAGGTCATCGTCCAGGGGATGACCGGCTCCGAGGGCCGCAAGCACACCCAGCGGATGCTGACCTCCGGCACCGCCGTCGTCGGCGGCGTCAACCCCGGGAAGGCCGGCGAGACCGTCGAGTTCACCGCCGCCGACGGCAGCGCCGTGCAGATCCCGGTCTTCGGGTCCGTCGGCCGACGCCGTCGCGCAGACCGGCGCCGACGTCTCCGTCGTCTTCGTGCCGGCCGCCGGCACCAAGGCCGCAGCCGTCGAGGCCGTCGACGCCGAGGTGCCCCTCGTCGTCGTCATCACCGAGGGCGTGCCGGTCAAGGACACCGCGGAGTTCTTCGCGCACGCCCAGGCCACCGGCAAGACCCGGCTCATCGGCCCGAACTGCCCCGGGCTCATCAGCCCCGGGCGCCTCCAACGCGGGCATCATCCCCGCCGACATCACGCCCGCCGGGCGCATCGGGCTGGTCAGCAAGTCCGGCACGCTGACCTACCAGATGATGTACGAGCTGGCCGACTTCGGGTTCTCCACCGCCGTCGGCATCGGCGGTGACCCGATCATCGGGACCACGCACATCGACGCCCTCGAGGCGTTCGAGGCCGACCCGGGCACCGACGTCATCGTCATGATCGGTGAGATCGGCGGCGACGCCGAGGAGCGCGCCGCGGCGTTCATCAAGGAGAGCGTGACCAAGCCGGTCATCGGCTACGTCGCGGGCTTCACCGCCCCCGAGGGCAAGACGATGGGCCACGCCGGCGCCATCGTCTCCGGCTCGGCGGGCACCGCGCAGGCGAAGAAGGAGGCCCTCGAGGCCGCCGGCGTCAAGGTCGGCCGCACGCCGTCCGAGACCGCCGCCCTCGCCCGGGAGGTCATGCAGTCCCTCGCCTGACGGTGAGGGTGCGAGGGAGCCCCGGCCGCGGGCCCCCGCAGCGCGTGCTGCGGAGGCTCGCGGCCGCGTCCGTCAGCCCCCGGGGGAGGGCAGGAGGCTGCCGAAGCCCTGCTGGAACTCCGCCTGGCACGCCTGCTGCGCAGTGGCGGTGATGGCCGAGTCGGCGCAGCGCTGCTGCTTCAGCGAGAGCGGCAGGAGCAGCAGCTGCGTGCCCACGAGGACGACCAGCAGCGCGGTCATGGCCAGCCCCAGGGACAGCGCCACCACGGTGCTCGCGCGAAGGCGCGCCCGGACCGCGCTGACGATGGCCGCGATGCCGAACCCGGCACCCACCAGCAGGAACGCCAGGCTGCCGAGGCTCCACGGCAGCCGCAGGTAGAGGGCCACCAGCCCGGCGAGCACCAGCAGCGAGAAGCGCATCCCCAGCTTCGCCGTGCGCAGGGACCCCTCCGCGTCCGGCGGTCGGCGCTCCGCGGAGGGTGGGGACGGCTGCGGTGAGGAGGGGGGCAGCTGGCGGGCGGCCCGCTGGCGCTCACCGCCGCGTGCCGGGTCGCGCTGCGAGCCCGGGGGTGCGTACGGGTCGCTCATCGCTGCGTGCTCCTGCTCATCGGCGGCTCACCGGTGGCTGCTCGGTGGCTCACCGGCTGCTCGTGGGTCGCTGGTCGGTCGGCTGCTGGTCGGCGGCCGGGTGGGTCCTCGCTATCGTCTCCGACCGTGAGCGCGCCGAGCACACCCCCCTCGGCCGGACGCCGCACCCCCGGTCGCGTCGTCGTCCTGGCCTCCGGGTCCGGGACGCTGCTGCAGGCGCTCCTCGACGCCGCGGCGCAGCCGGGGTCGCCCTTCGCGGTGGTCGCGGTGGGGGCCGACTCGGCCTCGCGCGCGGCGCCCGCCCTGGCCCGCGCCGAGGCCGCCGGCGTCGCGGGCTTCGTCGTCGCCCCGGCCGACCACCCCGACCGCGCCGGCTGGGACGCGGCGCTGGCAGCCGCCGTCCTCGCCCACGAGCCGGACGTGCTGGTCTGCGCCGGCTTCATGCGGGTGCTCGGCGCACCCTCGCTGGACGCGCTGGGCGCCGCGTCGGTGCCGGTGGTCAACAGCCACCCGGCGCTGCTGCCGAGCTTCCCCGGCGCCCACGGCGTCCGTGACGCCCTCGCGCACGGCGTCAAGGTGACCGGCTGCACGGTCCACCTCGTCGACGCCGGCGTCGACACCGGCCCGATCCTGGCGCAGCGCGCCGTCGACGTCCTGGACGACGACGACGAGGCGTCCCTGCACGAGCGCATCAAGACCGTCGAGCGGGCGCTGCTCGTCGACGTCGTCACCCGAACCACCGCCGGCGGCTGGACCGTCGCGGGAAGGAAGGTCACCCCCGCATGAGCAGCACCCCCACCACCCCCGCCCCGTCGGCGCCTCCGGCGCAGCACGAGGACGACGAGGCCGGCCCCGAGCTGGTGGCCGACCGCAAGCCGGTGCGCCGGGCCCTGGTCAGCGTCTCCGACAAGAGCGGTCTCGTCGAGCTCGCCAGGGGCCTGCACGAGGCCGGCGTCGCGATCGTCTCGACCGGCTCCACCGCGCACCGGATCGCCGCCGCGGGCCTGCCCGTGACGCCCGTGGAGCGCATCACCGGCTTCCCGGAGAGCCTCGGCGGGCGGGTGAAGACGCTGCACCCCAGCGTGCACGCCGGCCTGCTGGCCGACGTCCGCGACCCCGACCACGTCCGCCAGCTCGACGAGCTCGGCATCGAGGCGTTCGAGCTGGTGGTGGTGAACCTCTACCCCTTCGAGCAGACCGTCGCCTCCGGCGCCGGGCCGGAGGACTGCGTCGAGCAGATCGACATCGGGGGGCCCGCGATGGTCCGCGCCTCGGCGAAGAACTCCGCGTCCGTGGCCGTCGTCGTCGACCCCGCCGACTACGCGGGCGTGCTCGCCGAGGTCCGCGCCGGCGGGACCACGCTGGGCCACCGGCGCGGGCTCGCGGGGAAGGCGTTCGCGGCGACCGCGGCCTACGACGTCGCCGTCTCGTCGTGGTGGGCCTCGTCGCTGGCGACGGAGGAGCTCGACGAGGACTCCAGCGCCCCCGGCTTCCCGACGTTCGTCGGCGCGACCTGGACCCGCTCGCAGGTGCTGCGCTACGGCGAGAACCCGCACCAGAGCGCCGCGGTCTACACCGCCCCGGCCGGCAGCGCCCTCGCCGGCGGCGACCCGGGCCTGGCCCGTGCGGAGCAGCTGCACGGCAAGGCGATGAGCTACAACAACTACGTCGACGCCGACGCCGCGCGCCGCGCCGCCGCGGACTTCGCGGAGCCGGCCGTCGCGATCATCAAGCACGCCAACCCGTGCGGCATCGCCGTGGCGCCGGCCGGTGGCGACATCGCGGCCGCCCACGCGGCAGCCCACGCCTGCGACCCGGTCTCGGCGTTCGGCGGCGTCATCGCCACCAACCGAGCCGTGACGCTGGCGATGGCCCAGCAGGTCGCAGAGGTGTTCACCGAGGTCGTCGTCGCGCCGGACTACGACGCCGACGCGCTCGAGGTGCTGCAGCGGAAGAAGAACGTCCGCCTGCTGCGCTCCCCGCTGCCGCCGGCGGGGCCGCGCCCGGAGTTCCGCTCCGTGTCCGGGGGGCTGCTGCTGCAGGACGCCGACGTGCTCGACGCCGCCGGCGACGACCCCTCCGGGTGGACCCTCGCGGCGGGGGAGGCCGCTGACGCCGACGTGCTCGCCGACCTCGCCTTCGCGTGGCGCGCGGTGCGGGCGGTGCGGTCCAACGCCGTCCTGCTGGCGCGCGGCGGCGCCTCTGTGGGGGTCGGCATGGGCCAGGTCAACCGGGTCGACTCCTGCCGCCTCGCGGTCGAGCGGGCCAACGGCCACGGCGAGGAGCGCGCGCGGGGCGCTGTCGCGGCCTCCGACGCGTTCTTCCCGTTCGCCGACGGGCTGGAGGTGCTCCTCGACGCCGGCGTGCGGGCCGTCGTCCAGCCCGGCGGGTCGGTGCGCGACCCCGAGGTGATCGCCGCGGCGACGGCCGCCGGCGTGACGATGTACCTCACCGGGGCGCGGCACTTCACCCACTGAGGCCCCACCCCCTGGGAACCGCACTTCCCGCGGGAAGTGCGGTTCAAAGGGGGTCGGGAGGCGCACTTCCCGCGGGAAGTGCGGTCAGCGTGCGCCGGGGAGCACGCGCGGCACGGGGCGCTCCTCGACGGCGCGCCACACCGCCAGCAGGTTGACCACCGAGCCCCCGCCGACCCAGACGACGTCCGCGTCGAGGAGCAGCGCCTCGGGGTCGTCCACGCTCGGCATCGTGAAGAGGTTGAGGTGCCGCATGTCGAACCCGGCGACGCCGGCCGCCTCGTCGAGCTCGGCGTTGAACCAGCGCTGGTCGCCCGACGCGGTGCCGAGGTGCACCACCCGCGGTCGCCCCGCGGCGCCGGACAGATCCACGGCGTGGTGCACCAGCGGGGCGAGCTCGAGGCGGGAGCGCCGCCCGGGCCGCAGGCCCCCGGAGGTGGCGAGGATCGTCGGCGCGTCGGCGGGCACGGCACGACCGCAGTCCCGGGTGGCGGGACTGCATGATCACGCTGAGGGACGGGGACGGGGACGGGGACGGGGACGGGGACGGGGCGTCCGGGCCCCGGGTGGTGCTCGCGCGGTTAGCCTGGCCGGGTGGAGCGAGCACGGTGAGCCGCTCAGGCGACCCCGGCGCGCCGGTGCCGGTGGCTCTGCTGGTCGCGCTGGTGGGATCGGGGCTCGCGGCAGTGCTCGCCGCCGCGGCGCTCGCCTCCTTCTGGGCGGCGGGCCTCCTGCTGGCGGTGCTGCTGCTCTCCCTGGCGGGGGCCCGCCTCGTGCTCCCGGTGGCGGCGCTGGGGCCGCTCGCGGTCCGCTCCCGGTGGGTCGACGTGACGACCTGCGCGGTGCTGGGGGTCAGCCTCGCGGTGCTCGCGGTGGTGGCCCCCCGGTGAGCTGCGCGGCTGACGCGCCGGAGCGAGCTGCCGGGATTTGACGAGTGCGGCCCCCGTCGGGTGCACTGCACCCGCCCATCCAGAGCGGCTCAGAGACCTGGCTCGTCGACGCCGCAGCAACCCGCCCCTCCTCGCAGGGGGCGCGGTGCTCCCGCCAGGACCGATGAGGAGTCGAGAAGACCTGTGAGCACGCCCCTGCCCGTCCCCGCGTCAGAGCTCGAGCCGGTGAAGTTCGCCTACTGGGTGCCGAACGTCTCCGGCGGCCTGGTGATCTCCACGCTGCCGCAGCGCACCAGCCACGACCCGAAGTACAACATCGAGACCGCCCGCGCCGCCGAGGCCGCGGGCTTCGAGTACGCGCTCTCCCAGGTGCGCTACGCCGCCTCCTACGGCGCCGACGCGCAGCACGAGTCGACGTCGTTCTCCCTGGCGCTGCTGCTCGCCACCGAGAAGCTGAAGGTCATCGCCGCCGTCCACCCCTACTTCTGGCCGCCGGTGGTGCTCGCCAAGTGGGCCGCCACCGCCCAGGCCCTCACGGACAACAGGCTCGCGATCAACGTCGTCTCGGGCTGGTTCAAGAAGGAGGCCGTCGACCTCGGCGCCACCTGGCTGGAGCACGACGAGCGGTACGTGCAGTCCGAGGAGTTCATCGAGGTGCTCCGCGGCGCCTGGACCACCGACCACTTCGCCTTCGAGGGCAAGCACTTCCAGGTCGGCGACGTGAACTTCCGTCCCCAGCCCGACGTGCAGCCGGAGATCTTCCAGGGCGGCAACTCCACGGCCGCCCGCCAGATGGCCGGGCGCGTGTCCGACTTCTACTTCATGAACGGCAACACCCCCGAGGGCGTCGCCGAGCAGGTCGCCCAGGTCGGCGGGTACGCCGCGGAGAACGGCCGGAAGATCCGCTTCGGCCTCAACGCGTTCGCCGTGGTGCGCGAGACCGAGGAGGAGGCCGTCGCCGTCCTCGACGCGATCATCTCCCACGCCGACGCCGACAAGGTCAACGACTTCGGCAGCTCCGTCAAGGAGGCCGGCGCCTCCTCCCAGGACGGCAAGGGCATGTGGGCCGACAGCGACTTCAAGGACCTCGTCCAGTACAACGACGGGTTCCGCACCGGTCTCATCGGCACTCCCGAGCAGGTCGCGCGCCGCGTGCTCGCGTTCCGCCTCATCGGGGTCGACCTCGTGCTGCTGGGCTTCCTCCACGTCAAGGAGGAGGTCATCGCGTTCGGCGAGACCGTCATCCCGCGGGTGCGCGAGCTCGAGGCCGAGCTCGCCGCGCTGCCCGAGGGCACCGACCCGGTGGCCCACCTGGGCCTGCAGTCCGAGCTGGCCGGTGCCCTCGAGGTCCTCGCCCGCCCGGGCGCCGTCGTCCCGGTCTGACGGCCGTCACCGAGCACCGGCTGCAGGCAGCGGGCTGACGGCTGGGCGGCGTCCTCGGGGGCTTCGCCGTCGTCGCCGTCGTCGTCGCCCTCGGCTGGTGGTTGGGACGCGCCGGCACCCTCGGCCCCGACGGGCAGAGGGTGCTGGCGCGCCTCGTCTTCGCCGTGGGCACGCCCGCGCTGCTCGTCCGGACCCTCTCCGGCGCCGACGTCCCAGAGCTGCTGTCCGGGGCCCTGCTCGTCACGGTCTCCGCGGCCGGCGCCGCGGTGCTGCTGTCCCTGGCGGTGGCCCGCCTGCGGCGGCGCACCGTCCAGCAGGCGGTCATCGGTGCGCTCTCGGCCTCGTACGTCAACGCCGTCAACCTGGGGCTGCCCATCGCGGTGTTCGTGCTCGGTGACGGCACCGTCGTCGCGCCCGCCCTGCTGTTCCAGCTCGCGGTGCTGGCGCCGGTGGCGATCGGGGTCCTCGACGCGCGGTCGCACGCCGGGGCCGGCCGGTCACGGCGCGCGGCGCTGGCGGCACCGCTGCGCAACCCGCTGCTGCTCGCCACCGCGGCGGGGCTCCTGCTGGGAGCGCTGCGAGTGCCGCTGCCGACGCCCGTCGGCGCGGTGCTGGACCTGCTGGGCGGGACGGCGGTGCCCTGCGCGCTGCTCGCGTTCGGCATCTCCCTGGCCGCCGGGGCCCGGCCCCGGTGGGCCGACGGCGAACTGTGGACGGCCGTGGTGCTGAAGCTCGCCGTCTCACCGGCCGTCGCCTGGCTGGTGGGCACCGCCGCGCTGGGCCTGAACGGACGGGCGCTGCTGGCCGTGGTGCTCGTCGCCGGGCTGCCGACGGCGCAGAACGTCTTCGTCTTCGCCAGCCGCTACGACTCCGAGGTGACCGCCGCGCGCGACGCCGTCCTGGTCTCCACGCTGCTCAGCGTGGTCTCGCTCACCGCGCTGGTGCTGCTGCTGGGCTGAGGACCCCGGCGGCGCTGCGCTCGGAGAGGCGGCGGCGGGCCAGCGGCGTGGCCGCGGCGGCCCACAGCCGCTCGTGCTCCACCAGGGCTGCCCACGCGGAGCGCGTGGCGATGCCGAGGTGCTGCAGCGCGCTGACGCCCGCGGTCTGCGTGAGCAGCGCCTCCGCACCCGGCGCGAGGCCCTCGAGCAGCGCGAGCACCCGCTCGGCCGAGGCCAGGCACGCGGCCAGCGGCTCCCCGGCCTCCCCGTCGACCAGGACCGGGACGACGACGTCACGCCGCTGGCGCACGTGCTCGCCCACGGACGCCGCCGTGCTCATCAGGTGCAGGCCGAGGGCGCGTGACCGCAGCTCACCGGCCAGCTCGCCGGAGACGGCCACCCGGAGCGCGAGCACGTCGACAGCCTGCGCGGCGAGCGCGAGCTCGTCCGCGGGCGAGCGCCATGACGCGCGGGGGCGGCGCGGTGCGGGCACGGTGCTCGACCCGGTCGACGTCATGGGACGAGCATGGCGGTCGGGTCTGACAGTCCGCTGGCGCCTCGCCGAGAACGTCACCAGATCGCGACCCGACCGGTGCTCAGACGGGCAGGTGGCGGTCCCACCACCGCTGCAGGTGCTCGAACCGGGCCACCCGGTGGCGGGGCCGCCCCGACCGCGTCAGCTCGTGGCCCTCCCCGGGGAAGAGGAGGAGCGCGGTCTCGACCCCCTGGCGGCGCAGGGCGGTCCACCACCGCTGACCCTGCTCCACCGGGCAGCGCCAGTCCTGCTCTGAGTGGACCACCAGGGTGGGCGTGCGCACCGACGCGACGTGCGTCATCGGCGACTGCTCCCGCATCGCCGCCTCCGACCCGTGCAGCTGGTCGGGGAAGTACCAGCCGATGTCGGCGGACCCGACGAACGACGTCGCGTCGAGGTAGCCGCGCTCGACGACGGCAGCGGTGAAGCGCTGCGTCCGCGTGGTCAGCAGCGCCGTCATGTACCCGCCGTAGCTGCCCCCGATGACGCCGACGCGGGTCGCGTCCAGCGGCAGCGAGGGGTCGGCGAGCACCCCGTCGAGCAGGGCGAGGACGTCGTCGGCGTCCACCGTGCCCAGCGCGCCGAGCACCGCCTCCCCGTGGGCGAGCCCGTACCCGGCGGACCCGCGCGGGTTGCCCATGACGACGGCGTACCCCGCGCCCGCGGCCACCTGCGCCTCGTCGAACAGCGCCCAGCCGTACTGGGCGTGGGGACCGCCGTGCACGTGCAGCAGCACCGGGTGCGGGCCGGCGCCGAAGCGGGTCTCGTCGGGGAGGACCACCCAGCCGTGCACCGGGTACCCGTCGGCGCTGGGGTGCTCCACCTCGAGCAGCGGTCGCACCCGGCCGGTGGCGCGCAGCGGCGCGCCGACGTCGGACAGGGGCACCGCCGCGCCGCCGTCCCCGGGGACCCGCACCAGCTCGCCCCGGCTGCCCCCGTCGGCGACGACCGCGACGGCGGTGCCGCCGTCCGGCGTGCTCGCCACCCCGGTGACCTGCAGGTGGCCGTCCAGGAGCACCTGCTGCGAGCCGTCACCGCGCACCCGCAGCAGCCGCAGGGCCCCGCGGGTCCGCTCCACGACCAGGGCGCCCGCCGCGTCGACGACGAGGGACCCGGTGGGGTCGCCGAGGTCGACGTCGGGCCCGGTGAGGCGCTGCAGGTCACCCGGACCGAGGGGGGCGTCCCGCCCGTGCCCCGGGAGCCGGCCCGCGTACAGCGACTCCGGCTGCGCGACGGCGCCCAGGCCCCGCTCGTCCAGGGCGACGGCGGTCAGCCAGAGCCGCTCGCCGTCCGGGTCGACGGCGATCGCCGCCACCGCCAGGTCGCCGCCGACGACGGGCTCGAGCGCGTCCACCCGCACGGCGGAGGCGTCGACGCGGTGCACGCCGCGGCGCAGGTCGTGCCCCGCGCCGGCGTGCCGGGCCGCGAGGACCAGCAGCGAGCGCCCGTCCGAGGTCCAGGTGGGGTCGGTGTCGTCGGCGTCGCCGTCGGTGACCTGCCGGGGCGCGGGGAGGTCGGCGGCCGCCGGACGCCCGGCGAGCACCGCGGGGTCGACCTCCAGGACGAACGCGTGGCTGCGCCGGTCGGCGTAGTAGCCGGTGCCGTCGACCCGGTGCGCGGGGGCGGTGATGAGCCGCGGCGGCTCCGCGCCGGGCCCCTTCAGGTGGTCCGGGCCCTCGGCGGTGCCGTAGCGGCCGGGCTCGGGGACGCGCGCCGCGAAGGCCAGGGCGCGCCCGTCCGGGGACCAGCGGGGGGCGCCGGCGCCGAGCGGCAGCTGCTCGTCCGTGGTGAGCGCCACCGGCTCCCCGCCGGACAGCTCCACCGCGTGCAGCTGCGGGCGACCGCCGGGCGCGGCGCGCAGGAACGCCACCCAGCGCCCGTCGGGGCTCACCGCCGGCGCGGTGTCGCGGTGACCGCGGGTGAGCGACCGCAGGGCGCTCCGCCCGTCACCGTCACCGTCGCCCGGTGTCCCCGGTGTCCCCGGTGCCCCCGGTGCCCCCGGTGCGGCGGCGGAGGCCGGCGCCGTCCAGAGCCCGCCCGCCTCCTCGTCCGTGCGCAGGTCCGGCGCCGTGACGGAGACCACGGCCGTCGCGCCGTCGGGGGACAGCGCGGGGGAGGAGCAGCCGGCGAGCAGGGGGAGGTCGGTGGGCAGCACCCGTTCGACGCTACCCGCGCCGCCGGGCCCTCGACCCGCGGTGCCCCGGCCCTCAGCCCGCGGCGCCCGCGAAGCCGTGCTGTCGCCAGGCCTCGTGCACGACGACGGCGACGGCGTTGGAGGCGTTGAGCGACCGCCGCTGGGGCAGCATCGGGATCCGCAGCCGGTCGGTCACCCGCGGGTCCTCGAGCACCCGCTGCGGCAGCCCCACCGACTCGCGCCCGAACAGCAGCGCGTCACCCGGGGCGTACTCGACGTCGGTGTAGAGGCGCGTCGCCGACGCGGTGAGGGCGTACGCCCGGGCGGCGCCCGCAGCCGCCAGCGCCGTCCACAGCGCCTCCAGGTCGACGTGGACGGTGGTGCGCGCGAGGTCGTGGTAGTCGAGGCCGGCGCGGCGCAGCTTGGCGTCCTCCAGGTCGAAGCCCAGCGGTCGCACCAGGTGCAGGCGGGCGCCCGTGGTGGCGGACAGCCGGATGGCGGCGCCGGCGTTGCCGGGTATCTCGGGCTCGACGAGGACGACGTGGAACACGACAGCAGCCTGCCAGCACCCGTGCGGGGGGCTCCCGGACGGCGGGGACGGCCCGCTCCTCGGTAGGTTCGACGAGAGCACAGGGCTGCCCGACGGAGGACAGGACAACGCATGGCGAAGATCAAGGTCGAGGGCACCGTCGTCGAGCTCGACGGCGACGAGATGACGCGGATCATCTGGCAGTTCATCAAGGACCGCCTGATCCACCCCTACCTCGACGTCGACCTCGAGTACTACGACCTCGGCATCGAGCACCGCGACGCCACCGACGACCAGGTGACGATCGACTCCGCGAACGCCATCAAGAAGCACGGCGTGGGCGTCAAGTGCGCCACCATCACGCCGGACGAGGCCCGCGTGGAGGAGTTCGGCCTCAAGAAGATGTGGCGCTCCCCGAACGGGACGATCCGCAACATCCTCGGCGGCGTGATCTTCCGCGAGCCGATCATCATCAGCAACATCCCGCGGCTCGTGCCGGGCTGGACGAAGCCGATCATCGTCGGCCGCCACGCCTTCGGCGACCAGTACCGGGCGACGGACTTCACCTTCCCCGGCCCCGGCACGCTGACGGTGACGTTCACGCCCACCGACGGGTCCGAGCCGATCGAGCACACCGTGTTCGAGGCTCCCGGCGCCGGCGTCGCGCTGTCGATGTACAACCTCGACAGCTCGATCCGCGACTTCGCGCGCGCCTCCCTGAACTACGGGCTCACCCGGAACTACCCGGTGTACCTCTCCACGAAGAACACGATCCTCAAGGCCTACGACGGCCGCTTCAAGGACATCTTCGAGGAGGTCTTCCAGGCGGAGTTCAAGGAGCAGTTCGACGCCGCGGGCCTCACCTACGAGCACCGGCTCATCGACGACATGGTCGCCTCCGCCCTGAAGTGGGAGGGCGGCTACGTCTGGGCCACGAAGAACTACGACGGCGACGTGCAGTCCGACACCGTCGCGCAGGGCTTCGGCTCCCTCGGCCTCATGACCTCCGTCCTCGCCACCCCGGACGGCCGCACGGTCGAGGCCGAGGCGGCGCACGGCACGGTCACCCGGCACTTCCGCCAGCACCAGGCGGGCAAGCCGACGTCGACCAACCCGATCGCGTCCATCTACGCGTGGACCCGCGGGCTCGACCACCGCGGCAAGCTCGACGGCACCCCCGCGGTGCGCGAGTTCGCCGAGACGCTCGAGCAGGTCGTCATCTCCACCGTCGAGAGCGGGAAGATGACGAAGGACCTGGCAGCGCTCGTCGGCAAGGACCAGGCCTTCCAGTCGACCGAGGAGTTCCTCGCGACGCTCGACGAGAACCTCGCGAAGGCGCTCGCCTGACCCGATGACGTGACTCGATGACGTGATCGGACCGGGCCACCGGCGCCACCCTGGCTAGGGTGCCGCCGGTGGCCCGCCCCGTCTCCGAGCGGCTGCGCGGCGTCCGGCGGCCCCTCGCCCGGGTCCGCGGCGCGTGGGCCCGCCGGGCCTGGCTGCGGCTGGTCTGCGCCGTCGCCGTCGCTCTGCTGGCAGCCGGTGCGGCGGTGGCCACGGCCGGCTCGACCACCGCGCGGATCGGGCCCGTCGACGCCCGCCTCACCCTGCTGCCCTCCCTCCGCGGCGGCACGGAGGTCCAGGTCCCGCCGCTGGGCGAGCTGCGGCTGCGCACCCACGAGGGGCCGCTGCACCTGCGCGTCGAGGTCGAGGGCCTCCGCCTGGAGGACGCGCGCTCCCTGTTCGCCCGGGGCACCACCGCGACCTCGGTCGGAGACGACCTCGCCGCCGACCTGCGCGCCGCGCTGACGGAGCTCGCGGTGCGGTCGGCCCTCGTCGGCCTGGCCGCAGCCGCTCTCGCGTGCCTGGTGGTCTTCCGCAGCGCACGGGCGGTGGCCGCGGGCGCGGGCGCCGTCGTCGTCGTCCTGCTCGCGTCCGGCGGGGTCGCGGCGGGCACCGCGAACAGCCGGGCGCTGGCCGAGCCCACCTACACCGGGCTGCTGAGCCGCGCGCCGGCGCTGGTGGGCGACCTCGCCAGCGTGAGCAGCCGCTTCACGGCCTACCAGACGCGCGTCGCGGCGCTGACGGGCAGCGTCTCCCGGCTCTACTCCACCCTGTCCGGGCTGCCCACCGGCCCGGTGGCCGACGGTGACGAGGTGCGCGTGCTGTGGGTCTCCGACGTGCACAACAACCCCGAGGCCCACCGGTTGATGAGCACGCTGGTCACGGAGTTCGACGTCGACGGCGTCGTCGACACCGGTGACTCCACCGACTTCGGCAGCGACGCCGAGGCGCAGCTGCTGACGCCGATGGCCGCCCTCGGCGTGCCCTACCTGTGGGTGCGCGGCAACCACGACTCCGCGGCGACGCAGACCGCCGTGGCGAACCTCGGGGGGCAGGTGCGGGTGCTCGACGACGGCGACGTCGCCGAGATCGCCGGCATCCGCTTCGCCGGAACGGGCGACCCGCGCTTCAGCCCCAGCAGCCTCGTCGTCGACGACGCCGCCGGGGAGCAGCTGGCCGCCGCGGGGGAGCGGCTCGCGGACTCCCTGGTGGCGTCGGCGGAGCGGGGGGAGCCCGTCGACGTCGCCCTGGTCCACGAGCCGCGGATGGCGCTGCCGCTGGTGGGGTCGGTGCCGCTGGTGCTGGACGGGCACACGCACGAGCGGGCCGCGGCGGTCGACGGGGAGACGCTGCTGCTCACGCAGGGCTCCTCCGGCGGCGCCGGGCTGCGCACCCTGGTGGGTGGAGACCCGACGCCGCTGCAGATGTCCGTGCTGCACCTGGACCCCGTCGACGGGTCGCTGATCGCCGTCGACGACGTCACGGTGGGCGGCGTCGGGCTGGACAGCGCCACGGTGGAGCGGCGCACCGCGCAGTCCTACCGCGAGCAGTCGTCGCCGCCGCAGGACCCGCCGGCCGACGAGCCCACCGACGAGCCCACCGACGAGCCGGCCGACTCCTCGACGGAGGAGCCGACCGGGGAGGTGGGCCAGGACCCGAGCGGCGGGTCGACGGAGCCCGGGACGCCCACCGGCTCCCCGGGGTCCCCGTGATCAGGCGCGCAGCGGCCCGACCCCCGCGGCCGCGAGCGCGGCGACCACCCCGAGCACGGCCTCCGCGGCCTCGGCGCCCTTGTCCTCCCGGCTGCCGGGCAGGCCCGCGCGGTCGAGGGCCTGGGCGTCGGTGTCGCAGGTCAGGACGCCGAACCCGACGGGGACGCCGGTGCGCACCGACACGTCGGTGAGCCCGGTGGTGGCCGCCGAGCAGACGTAGTCGAAGTGCGGGGTGCCGCCGCGCACCACCACGCCGAGCGCGACCACCGCGTCGTACCCGGCGCCCGCGAGGCGCGCCGCGGCGACGGGGAGCTCGAAGGTCCCGGGGACCCGGACCACCGTCGGCGTCGGTGCCCCGGCGGCGGCCAGCGCCCGCAGCGCCCCGGCGAGGAGCCCCTCGACCACCTCGGTGTGCCAGAGCGCGGCGACGACGGCGACGCGCACGTCCGCGCCGGCCCCCCGTCCGTCGGCTCCGGTGGCGAGCTGCTCGCCCAGTGACGGTGCTCCGTGTCCGCTCACGCCGCTCCCTCCTCGTCCACCGCTGGCGCGGTGTGGCCCAGCCGGGCCCGCTTCGTGGCCAGGTAGGTCTCGCGCAGGGGGGCTCCTCCGCCGACGTGCAGGGGCACCAGCTCGGTCACCTCCACGCCGTGCGCCGCCAGACCCTCGCCCTTGGCGGGGTTGTTGGTCAGCAGGCGCACCCGGTCGAGGCCGAGGGCGCGCAGCACCGCGGCGGCACCGCCGTACTCGCGGGCGTCGACCGGGAGCCCCAGCTCGGTGTTCGCGTCGACGGTGTCGGCGCCGGCGTCCTGCAGCGCGTACGCCGCGACCTTCGACAGCAGCCCGATCCCGCGTCCCTCGTGCCCGCCGACGTGCACGATGACGCCGCCCTCCGCGCCGACCCGCGCCAGCGCTCCGCGCAGCTGGGGGCCGCAGTCGCAGCGCAGGGAGCCGAGGGCGTCACCGGTGAGGCACTCCGAGTGGACCCGCACGAGCGGGGGCACCGGCGCCGGAGCGGACGGGGACGACGACGCCGGCGGCTCGGCCACCACGGCCAGCAGCTCCCCGCCGGTCGCCAGGTCGCGGAACGCGACGGCGGTGAAGTCGCCGTGCTCGCTCGGCAGCGCGGCGCGGGCCACCTCGACGACGCGCTCCCGTGCTGCCTGCGCACCGCCGGACCGCATCGGGAGTCCATGACCACGGTCGGTGGAGGCGGAGCGCAGGTGCTCCGCGAGCTGCCCGATCGTGATGACCGGCAGGTCGTGGCCGGCGCCCAGCGCGACGACGTCGGAGCCGCGGAGCATCCCGCCGGCGGGGTCGTCGAGGTCCACCAGCTCGGCGATGAGCGCCACCGGCGGCAGCCCCGCCAGCACGCACAGGTCGACGCCGGCCTCGGTGTGACCGCGCCGCTCCAGCACCCCGCCGGGGCGGGCGCGCAGCGGCAGCACGTGCCCGGGGCGCACCAGCGACGCCGGCCCTGACGCCGGGTCGGCCAGCACCCGGGCGGTGCGCGCGCGGTCGGCGGCGCTGATGCCCGTGGTCACGCCCGAGGAGGCGTCGACGGTCACCGTGTACGCGGTGCGCAGCGAGTCCTCGTTGCGCTCGACCATGTCGGGCAGCCCCAGACCGTCGGCGAGCGCGGCGGGCATCGGCGCGCACAGCAGCCCGGACGTGCGCCGGACCGTCCACGCGACCCACTCCGGCGTCGCGAGGGCTGCGGCGAGGACGACGTCGCCCTCGTCCTCGCGGTCGGCGTCGTCCAGGACGAGCACGGGACGCCCGGCGCGCAGGGCGAGCAGGGCGTCCGCGACGTTCGCGAGGCCCGTCAGCGGGGCGGTGGCCGCGCTCACCGGCCCGAGCCCGTCGTCGTCGCGCCGGCCGCGGCGAGCCCGGGCAGCGCGCCCGACGCCAGGAGCCTCTCGACGTGCTTGGCCAGCACGTCGACCTCCAGGTTCACGCGGCCGCCGACCCCCTTGAGGCCCAGCGTCGTCGCGCGCAGCGTCTCGGGGATGAGGGAGACCTCGAACCACGCCCCGTCGGTGCCCGGCTCGCTGACGGCGCTCACGGTCAGCGAGACGCCGTCGACGGTGATCGACCCCTTCTCCACGACGTAGCGCGCCAGCTGCGCCGGCAGGGAGACCGTCACGACCTCCCAGCGCTCGCCGGGCACCCGCGCCGTGATGGTGCCGACGCCGTCGACGTGCCCCTGCACCACGTGCCCCCCGAGCCGCCCCGCGGCTGACACGGGCCGCTCGAGGTCGACGCGGTCACCCGGCCGCAGGCCGCCGAGGGTGGTGCGGTCGAGGGTCTCGAGCATCGCGTCGGCGGTGAAGGCGCCGTCGTCGAGCTCGACGACGGTGAGGCAGCATCCGTCGACGGCGATCGAGGCGCCGTGGACGGCGTCGCTCGTGACGAGCGGCCCGCGGACGGTGAGGCAGGCGGAGTCGGTGCCGCGCTCCAGCGCGAGCACCTCCCCGAGCTCCTCGACGATCCCGGTGAACATCAGCCCTCCCGTGCTGGACGGGAGGCGCTCGCGGGGCGGGCGAGGTGGGGTCCTGCGGGGTGCGGCACTTCGGTCCTCCGGTCTCCGGCTGCTGCGGAGCGAGCCCCGAGGGGGGCTGGTGGGGAGGACGACGCCGACGTCCGCGGGAGCACCCGAGGGTGCGACCGCGACGGCCGACGGCGCTTCGGCGCACCCCGACCGGGGAGCGCCGCGTGCTCCTCCCCTCCGGACTCTCACCGTCGGTCCCGGAGTTCCACCGGGTCCACCGGCCGCTGGCTGCGGTCGGGTCGCGGACTGTCACCGCCGGTTCGGAATTGCACCGACCCCGGAGCGCGCGTCGTGTCAGCCGACGATGCTGCCACGCGGTCGCCCGAGAACGCCAACCGCGCTGGTCTCCACCGGCGCCGCGGGGGTGGTGGCGGGGTCAGCGGAAGACGACGGTGCGGTGCCCGTCCAGGCGCACGCGGTGCTCGGCGTGCCAGCGCACGGCGCGGGCCAGCACCTGCGCCTCGACGTCCTGCCCGATGGCCTGCAGCTCGGAGACGCCCATGCCGTGGTCGACGCGGTGCACGTCCTGCTCGATGATCGGCCCCTCGTCGAGGTCGGCCGTCACGTAGTGCGCCGTCGCCCCGATGATCTTCACGCCGCGCTGGTGCGCCTGGTGGTAGGGACGCGCGCCCTTGAAGCTCGGCAGGAACGAGTGGTGGATGTTGATCGCCCGGCCGGCGAGCGCCGCGCACAGCGACGGCGACAGGATCTGCATGTACCGCGCGAGGACGACGAGCTCGACGTCGAGCTCCTCCACCAGCGCCAGCAGCGCGGCCTCGGCGGCCTCCAGCGACCCGGGCGCGCCGGCGGCCACCGAGCGGTCGACGGCGAGGTGGTGGAACGGCACCCCGTAGAAGCCTGCCAGCGGCTCCAGGTCCCGGTGGTTGCCGGCGACGGCCACGACGTCGACCGGCAGCTGCCCCGCGCGGGTGCGGAACAGCAGGTCGTTCAGGCAGTGCCCGGCCTTGGAGACCATCACCAGGGTGCGCAGCGGGCGGCCCACGACGTCGAGGGTCCAGTCCATCGCGAACCGCTGCGCGGCCGGCGCGAAGGCGGCGCGCAGCGAGCCCTCCGCCAGGTCGGCGGTGACCTGCACCCGCATGTGGAACCTGCCGGTGCCCGGGTCTCCGAACTGCTGGCTGTCGGTGATGTTGCCGCCCAGGTGGGCCAGCACCCCGGTGACCGCGTGGACGATCCCGGGACCGTCGGGGCACGACAGCGAGAGCACGTAGCTCGACGCGGGGCTGGAGGGCGTGGTGGACACGGCCACGGAGCCTAGCCAGCGCCGGGGTCGGGCAGCGCCTAGCGTCGCTGCGTGCCGCCCGCCCCGTCCTCGCGCTCCGCGGCGGTGCTGGCGGTGGCCGCCGTCGTCCTCGTCGCCCTCAACGTGCGGGGCCCGCTCGCGGCGCTCCCGCCGGTGGCGGGGGAGGTCGGCGCCGACCTCGCCGTCAGCGCCGGGGCCGTCGGGCTGCTGACCACCCTGCCGGTGCTCTGCTTCGGGCTGGCCGCGCCGCTGGCCTCGGCGGCGCTCGGCCGGTGGGGGCTGCGGCCCGGTGTCGTCGCCTGCCTGGTGGGCGTCCTCGCCGGCACGCTGCTGCGATCGGCGGGCGGGTACCCCGCGGCCGTGGCGGGCACGCTGGTGCTGGGCCTGGCCATCACGGTCGGCAACATCGCGGTGCCCGTGCTGATCGCCGAGGACTTCCCCGCCGCGGTGGGGCTGATGACCGCCCTGTACACGGCCGCCTTCAACGTGGGCAGCACCCTGACGACGGCCCTGACCCCGGTGGTCGCCGCGAGCGCGGGGTGGCGGGCCGCCCTCGCGCTGTGGGCGCTGCTGGCGGTGGTGGCGCTGCCGGTGCTGCTGATCTCCCAGCGGGCCTCTCGACGGGCCTCGCGGTGCGCGGTCCGCGAGCAGCGGCCGCAGGACGGAGCGCCGTCGCCAGCAGCCGCCGACGCGACCTCCGCCGTCGACGTCGACGACGTCGACGACGCGGGGGGCGCGCCCGTCGCCGGCCGCCGCGGTCGCCGTGCACCGGCGCCCCACCACGTGGCTGCTGGCCCTCGCCTTCGGCGGCCAGGCCTTCTCCTACTACGGCGCCACCGCGTGGCTGCCCGAGCTGCTCGGCGACGAGCTGGGCCTGCCCGCGGCGTCCGCCGGCGCGAGCGCGTCGCTGTTCCAGGTCGCAGCCGTCGCCGGCGCGCTCGGGGTGCCGCTCGTGCTGCGCCTCACCGGGCGGCCGCGGGTGGCGCTGTGGCTGGTCTGCGCGGGATGGTCCGCGCTGCCGCTGGGGCTGCTCGCGGCCCCGGCCCTGTGGTGGGCGTGGGCGGCGCTCGCGGGCGCGGCCCAGGGCGGCGGCATCACGGTGGTCCTCGTCGCGGCGGTCGCGCGCAGCTCCGGCTCGGCCGAGGTGCGGGCCACGTCCGCGCTCGTCCAGGGCGGCGGCTACGCCGTGGGAGCCCTGGGGCCGCTGGTCGTGGGCGCCGCGCACGACGCGACCGGCGGTTGGACGGCGCCGCTGCTGGTGCTCGTGGGCTCGGTCGCGGTGCTGCTCGCAGCGGGTGCGCCGGGCGTGCCCCGGCGGCTGGCGCCGACTCCCGCGCGCTGAGCGCCCGGCCCGCCGACGCGCCCGGCGCGTGCACGTGCAGGTGTCGGATGGGTCACGACCTGCGACCGAGGGGCGTCCTGGAGTGCCGGTCGGGCCCGGCGCTGCGATGGTCAGCGAGCCGCGCTGGCCGGCGGCGCCTGATGGCGGGAGGACGACGTGGTGCTGCTGGAAGCGCGGGGGGTGCACAAGGCCTACGGGCACGTGCAGGTCCTGCACGGGGTCGACCTCGAGGTCGAGGCCGGGAAGGTGACCGCCCTCATCGGCGACAACGGCGCCGGCAAGAGCACCCTGGTCAAGATCCTCTCGGGGGCGCTGGCCCCCGACGCCGGTCAGGTCCGGCTGCGCGGCGAGGTGGTCCGGCTGACCTCCCCGGAGCACGCGCGCTCCCTGGGCATCGAGACCGTCTACCAGGACCTCGCGCTGGCGCCCGAGCTCGGGCCTGCCGAGAACGTCTTCGCGGGCCGCGAGCTGCTGCGCCCCGGCCTGCTCGGCAGGCTCGGCGTGCTCGACAAGAGGGCGATGCGCGTCCGCGCCCACGAGGCGTTCACCTCGATGGGCACCGACGTCAAGGACCTCGACGCGGCGGTGTCCGCGCTGTCCGGCGGCCAGCGGCAGTCCGTGGCCATCTGCCGAGCGGTGATGTGGGCGAAGGACGTGATCTTCCTCGACGAGCCGACCGCAGCGCTCGGCGTGCGCCAGACCGGCAAGGTGCTCGAGCTCGTGCGCCGCGTCGCGGACTCCGGCGTCGCCGTCGTCCTCATCAGCCACAACATGCGTGAGGTGCTCGAGGTGGCCGACACCGTGCAGGTGCTGCGGATGGGCACGCGGGTCGCCGCGCTGCCCTCGAAGGGCACGTCGGTCGCCGACCTCGTCGGCGCGATGACCGGCGCCCTCGACGTCCCGGCGGCCGCTCCGTCGTCCTCGGGGGGCTCCCGGTGAGCGCCGAGGCCTCCGCGGCGGGCGCCGCCCCGCCCCCGGTGCAGACCCCGTCCAGCAGCCCGCGGCGCCCAGCGCCTCCCGGCCCGCCTGGCGGCGGGCGCTGTCCTCCTCGCCCGCGTACATGGCGGTGGTGCTCCTGGTGCTGGTCCTGGGCTTCTCCCTGCTGGCGCCGGACACCTTCCCCACCGCCGCCAACGGCCGCAACGTCCTGATGGACGTCGCAGTGCTGCTGGTGATGGCCGTGGGGACCACGTACGTGCTGGTCGCCGGCGGGTTCGACCTCTCCCAGGGCTCCGTCCTCGTCTTCGCCGGTGTGGCCGCCGCCAAGGTCATGGAGTCGACGGGCGGCCAGGGCCCCGGCACCGTGGTGGTGGGCGTCGTCGTGGGGCTCGCCGCCGGCACCGCGTGGGGGCTCGTCAACGGGCTGGTCATCACCAGGCTCGGGGTGCCCGCCCTGATCACCACCCTCGGCTCCACCGGCGCCGCGCTCGGAGCGGCCCAGCTGCTCTCGAACGGCACCGACGTGCGCACCGTGCCTGACGCGCTCATCGACCTCGCCGTCCAGCGCCCGCTCACCGTCAGCTGGCTGGTGTGGGTGGCCGTCGTCGTCGCCCTCGTGGGCGGGGTGGTGCTCGCCACCACCCGCTACGGGCGCCACACCCAGCTCATCGGCTCCAACGCGGAGTCCGCGCGGCGCGCCGGCATCGCCGTCGACCGCCACACCGCGTCGCTGTACGTCCTCAACGGCGCCCTCGCCGGGCTGGCCGGCCTGATGTCCCTGACGCGCTTCGCCACCACCACCATCAGCGGCCACAGCACCGACGGCCTGCAGGTCATCACCGGTGTCGTGCTCGGAGGCACCAGCCTCTTCGGCGGCGTCGGCACGGTGGTCGGCACGGTGATCGGGATGTTCATCCCCGGCGTGCTCAACAACGGCTTCGTCGTCCTCAACGTGCAGGCCTTCTGGCAGCAGGTCGCCGTGGGCGTCGTCCTCGTGGTCGCCGTGTACGTCGACCAGCTCAAGCGCCGCCGGCGCAGCGCGGCCTGACGGCCGCAGACCCCCGCACAGACCCCCGCACACCCCGCGCCCCACAGACCGGAGACCCCGTGAAGACCACCGCTCGTCTGCGCACCGCAGCCCTGATCGCCGCCTCGACCCTCGCCCTCGCCGGGTGCGGCGGCTCCTCCGACAGCTCCTCGGGATCGGGCTCCGGCTCCGACGCGCTGTCCGTCGTGTACGTGCCGGGCCTGACCGGCAACCCCTTCTACAACACCGTCGGCTGCGGGGCCACGGCGAAGGCCGCGGAGCTCGGCGTCGACTTCTCCGTCCAGGGCAGCCCCGAGTTCGACGTGGCGAAGCAGACGGCGATCGTCAACGCGATCGTGGCCAAGGCCCCCGACGCGATCATGATCTCGGTCACCGACTCCACCGCCATGAAGCTGCCGCTCGCCGAGGCGAAGGCCGCCGGCATCGACGTCATCACCATCGACGGCGACCTGGAGGACAAGAGCATCGCCACCACCAACATCCAGTCCGACAACGAGGCGGGCGGCGCGCTCGCCGCGGAGAACCTCGCGAAGCTGGTGGGGGAGGAGGGGGCGGTGCTCGGCATCAACCAGAGCCCCGGCAACCCCATCGGCGAGGCCCGCGAGAAGGGCTTCACCGACAAGCTCGCCGAGTACCCGGGGATGACCTACGTCGGCACCCAGTACTCGGAGAACTCCACGGCCACCGCCGCGCAGATCGCCTCCACCGCCGCGACGTCGAACGCCGACCTCGTCGGCGTCTACACGATGTCGACCAACAACACCGAGGGCGCCATCACCGGCGTGCGCGAGGCCGGCAAGACCGGCACCGTCAAGGTCGTGGGGTACGACACCTCCGAGCCGATCCTGCAGGCCCTGGCCGACGGGACCGTCGACGGCGTCGTCGTGCAGTTCCCCTACGGCGAGGGCGAGACCGGCGTGCAGAGCGCCGTCGACGCCAGCGAGGGGAAGGACGTGCCGCGCGAGCAGACCGCGCCGTTCGTCTTCGCGACGCCGGAGAACCAGGCCTCGGCGGAGGTCCAGCAGTACGTCTACAAGACCGACTGCGCCTGACCTGAGGGCGGCGGCGGGCGGGCGGTCACGGTGCCTCCTACGGTTGGTGCCGTGACCGACGCCACGTCCGACTCCCCGTCCGAGGTCCCGGAGGCGGCGACCCCCACCGCCGTCTCGACCCCCACCGTCTTCGTGCTCTTCGGCGCCACGGGAGACCTGGCCGCCCGCATGGTCCTGCCCGCGTTCGGGGCGCTCGCGAAGCACGGGCTCCTGCCCGACAACTGGAGGCTCATCGGCAACGGCCGCGGCCACCAGAGCGACGACGAGTTCCGCGGCCACGTCAAGGGCGTGCTCGACGAGGCCAAGACCGGCCTGTCCGGGCGGCAGTGGCGGGGCTTCGCCTCCTCGCTGCGCTTCGCCGGCGGTGGTTTCACCGAGGACGACGCGGGTGAGCTGGCCGACGTCGTCGCCGACGCGAAGGACGACCTGGGCGGCGGCGACGACGTCCAGCTCGTCCACTACATCGCGCTCCCGCCGTCGACGTTCGAGGCGTACACGAAGGCCCTCGACGCCCACGGCCTGGCCGACGGCGCCCGTGTGGTCTACGAGAAGCCGTTCGGCACCGACTCGCAGAGCTTCGAGCGCCTCGACGAGCTCGTGCTGTCGATCTTCCCGGAGGAGCGGGTCTTCCGGATCGACCACTTCCTCGGCAAGGAGGCCACGCAGCAGCTCCACGTGCTCCGCTTCAACAACCGACTGCTCGAGCAGGTCTGGAACCGCTACCACGTGGCGTCCGTGCAGATCGACATCCCCGAGACCCTCGGCGTCTCCAACCGCGCGGGCTTCTACGACGAGACCGGCGCCACCCTCGACATGCTCGTCACCCACCAGCTGCAGGTGATGGCCGAGGTGGCCCTGGAGCCGCCGGCGGACTCCTCCCCGGAGGCGCTCCTGGAGGCCCGCGAGGCGGTGCTGAAGGACTTCCGGGTGATGGACCCGTCCGAGGCCGTGCTCGGGCAGGTCGAGGGCTACCGCGACATCGACGGCGTCGACGACGACTCCCAGACCGACACCTTCGTCGCCGCGAAGGTG
Source organism: uncultured Actinomycetota bacterium (assembly GCA_963781365.1). Taxonomy (GTDB): domain Bacteria; phylum Actinomycetota; class Actinomycetes; order Actinomycetales; family Quadrisphaeraceae; genus Quadrisphaera. The sequence goes on from CAWAFR010000002.1 coordinate 69,635, forward strand.
TGGATCGACAACGACCGCTGGGAGGGCGTGCCCTTCCTGCTGCGCACCGGCAAGCAGCTCAAGGAGAGCCACCAGCACGTCACCCTCGTGCTGCGCCGCCCGCAGACCCGCGGGTTCGGGGAGCGCCCGCCCCGCCCGGAGACGATCGCGTTCTCCCTGGCCGGCAACGGCACCGTGGCAGCCACCGTCACCGCGCAGCGCCCCGGTGCCCCCGGCGACCTCGTCGCCGGCTCCCTGCAGCTCGACCTCGAGGACCTGCCCCGCGCCGAGCCGCTGCCCGCGTACGCGTCGCTGCTGCGGGACGTGCTCGCCGGTGACCGGGCGCTCTTCACGACGGCGACGGGCCTGCGCGAGGCGTGGCGGGTGGCGAACCCGCTGCTGGAGAACCGTCCCGACGTGCAGCCCTACGCGTCCGGCTCGTGGGGGCCCGGACGCCGCCACGCAGCTCGCGGCGCCGCACGGCTGGCTGGCGCAGACCACGCTGGACTGAGCCTCCTCCCGGCCGCGCCCCGTGAGGGGTGCGGCCGGGGCAACGGGCTCGACCTGCGCTGCTCCCGGCGTCTACGCTGGTCGGGTCGCGACTGGCGAAGGTGGGGAACCACCGGGGAGCGGCGGAGAGCGTGTGAGTCGAACGGGTCGTCCGCCTGGGCCCGCTCGTGACAGTCGCCGCCCGGCCGCACCACTCCGCCCACCGCTCGTCAGGAGTCGCCCGATGACGCAGACCGCCCTCCCCTCCCAGAGCATCACCGACGCCCCGCTCTCCGAGGTCGACCCGGAGATCGCCGCCGTCCTCGACGGCGAGCTGCGCCGCCAGCAGGAGACGCTGGAGATGATCGCCAGCGAGAACTTCGCGCCCCGCTCGGTGCTCACCGCCCAGGGCTCGGTGCTGACCAACAAGTACGCCGAGGGCTACCCCGGCCGCCGGTACTACGGCGGGTGCGAGCAGGTCGACGTCGCCGAGGAGCTGGCCCGCGACCGCGCGAAGGCGCTGTTCGGCGCCGAGCACGCCAACGTGCAGCCGCACTCCGGCGCGACCGCCAACGCCGCCGTGATGCACGCGCTGATCCGCCCGGGCGACACCATCCTCGGCCTCGAGCTCGCGCACGGCGGGCACCTCACGCACGGCATGAGGGCCAACTTCTCCGGCCGCCTCTTCGACGTCGCCAGCTACGGCGTCGACCCGGAGACGTTCCTCGTCGACATGGACGTCGTCCGCTCCGTGGCCCTCGAGCGCCGGCCCAAGCTCATCATCGCCGGCTGGTCCGCCTACCCCCGCCACCTCGACTTCGCAGCGTTCCGCGAGATCGCCGACGAGGTCGGCGCGCTGCTCATGGTCGACATGGCGCACTTCGCGGGCCTCGTCGCGGCCGGGCTGCACCCCTCGCCGGTGCCGCACGCCGACGTCGTGACGTCCACCGTGCACAAGACCCTCGCGGGCCCCCGCTCCGGCGTGATCCTGTGCCGCGCCGAGCACGCCAAGAAGATCGACTCCGCGGTGTTCCCGGGCCAGCAGGGCGGCCCGCTCATGCACGTGATCGCCGCGAAGGCCGTCGCCTTCAAGATCGCCGGCAGCGAGGAGTTCAAGGAGCGCCAGCAGCGCACCCTGGAGGGCGCCAAGATCATCGCCGAGCGCCTCGTGCAGCCCGACGTCGACGCCTCGGGCGCCTCGGTGCTCACCGGGGGCACCGACGTGCACCTCGTGCTCGCCGACCTGCGCCGCTCCGAGCTCGACGGGCAGCAGGCCGAGGACCGCCTCCACGCCGCCGGCATCACCGTCAACCGCAACGCGGTGCCCTTCGACCCGCGTCCGCCGATGGTCACCTCCGGCCTGCGCATCGGCACCCCCGCGCTGGCCACCCGCGGCTTCGGCGCCGCGGAGTTCACCGAGGTCGCCGAGGTCATCGCCGGGGCCCTCGACCCGTCCGCCGACGTCGCCCCGCTGCGCGAGCGCGTCCGGACGCTGACCGACGCGTTCCCGCTGTACCCGGGCATCGGCCCGGTGGCGTCCTCGGGCGCCTCCGCCTGATGACGACGACGACGGCGAGGGTCCTGGACGGCAAGGCCCTCGCCGCGACGGTCAAGGAGGACCTGCGCCTGCGCGTGGCGCGGCTCGCCGAGGCCGGGCTGCGGCCCGGCCTGGGCACGGTCCTCGTCGGCGACGACCCGGGCAGCCAGGTCTACGTCGCCGGCAAGCACCGCGACTGCGAGCAGGTCGGCATCGCCTCCCTGCGCGAGGACCTGCCCGCCGACGCGACGCAGGACGACGTCGAGGCCGCTGTCGGGCGGCTCAACGCCGACCCGGCGTGCACCGGGTTCATCGTGCAGCTGCCGCTGCCCGCGGGCCTGGACGAGCAGCGCGTGCTCGAGCTCGTCGACCCCGACAAGGACGCTGACGGCCTGCACCCCACCAACCTGGGGCGCCTCGTCCTGCGCGTCGGCGGGCCCATCGCGTCACCGCTGCCGTGCACGCCGCGCGGCTGCATCGAGCTGCTGGAGGCGAACGGGGTGGCGCTGAGCGGCGCGCACGTCGTCGTCGTCGGGCGCGGGACCACGGTGGGGCGCTCGATCGGGCTGCTGCTGACGCGGCGCGGCGTCGACGCGACGGTGACGCTGACGCACACCCGCACGAAGGACCTCGGGTCGCTGCTGCGGCACGCCGACGTCATCGTCGCCGCAGCGGGCGTGCCGCACCTGGTGACCGCGGGCTCCGTGAAGCCGGGGGCCGCGGTGCTCGACGTGGGTGTCACGCGGATGGTCGTCGCCGAGACCGGCAAGAGCCGGCTGCTCGGTGACGTGCACCCCGACGTGGCCTCCGTGGCGGGCTGGCTGTCGCCGAACCCCGGCGGCGTCGGCCCGATGACGCGAGCGCTGCTGCTGGCCAACGTCGTGGAGTCCGCGGAGCGAGTGCTCGCAGCCCGTTCCTGACCCCCACCCGTCCGTGATCATGGACTTCCGGAGCACCTCCTGGTCGACGTGCTCCGGCAGTCCATGATCACGGGGGAGCGGGGTGGGGACCGGACGTGAGAGCGATCGGAGTCACCCGGTACGGCGGGCCGCAGGCCCTGCACGAGATCGACGTCCCCGCGGAGGAGCTCGGGGACGGGCAGGTGCGCGTGCGCGTCCTGGCCACCGCCGTCAACCCCACCGACACCGGCGTCCGCAGCGGCGCCCGGGCCGGCGGCGCGGGATCGGCGCCACCGCCCGGTGACGTGCCCGGCATGGACGTCGCGCTGCGCGCGGCTGGACCGGCCCGGAGGGCGAGGTCGAACGCCGCGGGCTGCGGTTCAGCCCGACGTGGGTGAGGGAGGTCGCCGAGCGCCGCGACCTGCTGGAGCGGCTGCGGCGGTCCGCCGAGGACGGGACGGTGACGCTGCGGGTGGCTGACGTGCTGCCGGCGGCGGAGGCCGCCGAGGCGCACCGGCGCCTGGAGGCCGGTGGCGTGCGGGGGCGCCTGGTCCTCGACTGGAGCTGACCGCTCTCCAGACCGTCATCGTGGGCTTCAGCGGCACCTCTGCGTGGGGGTGCAGGGGAAGTCCATGATCACGGTTGGAGAGTGCACGGAAGGTCCATGATCACGGACGGGGGTGGCGCCACCAGGCGGTGGTGTCCGTAGGGAGGACGCCGGTGCTGCCCGCGCCGGGGCGGGAGGCGAGCAGGACGTCCGCGCCGGCCGGCAGCGCGGCGGCGTCGTCGAAGGTCGTCCAGCAGTGCACGACCCCGTCGTCCGAGCCCCGGCTGAACGCCAGCACGCCGGCGGGCGCGTCGTCGTCCCAGACCAGGGGCCCCGCGGGCGCCCACAGCGTCCGCCGCAGCGCCAGCGACGCGCGGTACAGCGACAGCACCGACGTCTGGTCGCCCTCCTGCCCGGCGACCGCGAACACGCCCCACCCCGGCGGCTGCGGCAGCCACGTCCCCTCCAGCGGTTCCTGACCGGTCCACGGCAGCGGCACCCGGGAGCCGTCGCGGCCGGGGTCGGTGCCGCCGGAGCGGGAGAAGATCGGGTCGACGCGCGCCGACGCCGGCAGGTCCTCCACCTCCGGCAGCCCCAGCTCCTCGCCCAGGTAGAGGTAGAGCACCCCGGGCAGCGCCGCCACCAGCAGGTGAGCGGCCCGCGCCCGCCAGCGGCCGAGCTCCAGGTCCGGCACCGAGAGCGGCCAGCGCGCCCGCTCCCACTCGTTGCCGCCCTTCTCCTGGGGCTGCTCCCGCGCGTAGCGGGTCACCTGCCGCACGACGTCGTGGTTGGTCAGCACCCACGAGCTCGGCGCGCCGGAGGCCTCCGAGAACGCCAGCTCCCGCTCCACCACACGCCGCCAGGGCCCCTCGCGCCACGGCACGTGCAGCGGCTCGAAGGCGAACGCCGCGTGCAGCTCGTCGGGCCGCACGTACAGCGGGAGCCGCTCGCGCCGCGCCACCCACGCCTCGGCGACGAAGACCCGCGGCGGGTCGTAGGAGTCGGCGAGCGCCCGCCAGGAGCGGTACACCTCGTGGACCTCGTCCTGGTCCCACCCGGGGTGGGCCTCGGCGCGGCGGTCGGCGCCCTCGGCGTCGGGGAGCCCCGCGGCCTTGGCGAGGCCGTGCGCGACGTCGATGCGGAACCCGTCGACGCCCCGGTCGAACCAGAACCGCAGCACGTCGAGCATCTCCGCGTGCACGGCGGGGTCGGTCCAGTCGAGGTCGGGCTGCTCGGGCGCGAACAGGTGCAGGTACCACTCGCCGGGCTCGCCCGTCGCGGGGTCGACCGACCGCGTCCAGGCCGGGCCGCGGAAGGAGGAGTCCCAGTCGTTCGGCGGCTCCGACCCCGGACCGCCGTCGCCGTCGCGCCCCGGCCGGAACAGGTACCGCGCCCGCGCCGCGGCGTCGCCCGCGAGCGCCGCGGCGAACCACGGGTGCGCGTCGGAGGTGTGGTTGGGGACGACGTCGAGCAGCACCCGCATCCCCAGCGCGTGCGCCTCGTCGATGAAGGCCTGCGCCTGCTCGAGCGTGCCGTAGCGGCTGTCGACGTCGCGGTAGTCGGCGACGTCGTACCCGGCGTCGACCATCGGCGAGGGGTACCAGGGGTTCACCCAGACCGCGTCGACGCCGAGCGCCGCGAGGTGCGGCAGGCGCGCGCGCAGGCCGGCGAGGTCACCGGTGCCGTCGCCGTCGCCGTCGGCGAAGCTGCGCAGGAGCACCTGGTAGACGACGGCGGTGCGCCACCACCCGATCGCCGCGGCGGTCATCGGCCGTGCAGCGGGTCGAGCCCGAAGAAGCCCTCGAGGACCCGGTCGGTGGCGCGGCCGTCCTCCAGGGAGCACCACCGCTGCTGGAAGGCGGCGTAGCGGCCCGCCCACGCGGCGGTGACGCCGGGCAGGTCACCGAGGGCCTCGGCGAGCTCGTGCGGCTCGCGCAGCAGCGGCCCGGGCCCCTCGGTGCGCAGGTCGAAGGTGAAGCCGCGGAGCACGTCGCGGTACCGGTCGAGGTCGTAGGCGTAGAGCACCACCGGCTTCCCGGTGACCGCGACGTCGAACATCGACGAGGAGTAGTCGGTGACCAGCGCGTCGGCGGCCAGGTACAGCTCGGCGACGTCGGGGTGGGCCGAGGCGTCGACGACGCGCGGGTCGCGGGAGAGGGTGAGCCGGTCCGCCACGTAGTAGTGCAGCCGCAGCACGAGGACGACGTCGTCACCGAGGGCGTCGAGCAGCTCGGGCACGTCGAAGCCCAGCGGCAGGTCACCGGAGCCGTTCGCCTCGTCGTCGCGGTAGGTGGGGGCGAGCAGGACGGCGGTCGCGCCGTCGGGGACGCCGAGCTGCGCGCGCACGGCCGCCCGGCGCGCGCCGGCGTCGGGCGCCGAGAGCACGTCGTTGCGTGGGTAGCCGGTCTCCAGGACCGCGCCGTCGTAGGCGAACGCCTCCCGCAGCAGGCGCGTGGCCTCCGGGCTGGGCGTGACGAGGGCGTCCCAGCGGGCGACGTCGGCGTCGAGCCCGGCGAGCACCTCCTCCGGCGGCAGCTGCGCGGCGCTGCGGTGGATCCGCTTGAGCGGGGTGCCGTGCCAGGTCTGCAGGTACCGCGGCTCCCCGCCCGGACGGCCGCTCGGCCACGGGTCGAGCGTGACGTGGCAGTTGGCGACGACGGCGTCGGCGCCGGCCAGCGCCTCCGCGCACGCGGCGCTGCCGATCGGCACGGTCCTCACGCCCTCGGGGAAGGCCGCGGCGCGGCGCGGGTCCGCCATCCAGACGTGCTCCCACCCGGCGCGCTCGTCGAGCCCGCGGGCGAGCAGGCCCTCGTGCAGCGCCCGCGGGTTGTCGGCGTACCGCCCGTTGAACGCGTTCCAGACCACCCTCACGTCGCCGCGCCGCCGGTGACGTTCCAGCTCGCGAGGCGCAGCGCGGGGACGGCGACCCGCGCCGCCCCGGCCGCGCCGAAGGACAGCGCGCGCGGCAGCGCCTCGACGTCGGAGCCGACGGTCACCGCCCCGGGCGCGAGCGCCTCCAGGTAGGACTGCGTGAACCGCAGCACGCCGACCGGCCCCACGACCCGGCCGTCGCGCACGAGGAAGGTCCCGTTGCGCGTCAGGCCGGTCCACACCGAGCGCCTGGCCTCCGCGACCCGGGTGTACCAGAGGTCGCAGACCAGCAGCCCGTGCTCCAGGCCGGCGACGAGGTCGTCGACGGAGCCGCCGCTGCCCGCGGCCAGCGAGGGCGCGCTGGCCGACGGCCCCGAGGTCTCGCTGACGTCGCTGGCGCCGGCCGTGGCGGGGGGAGCGCCGCTGCCCAGCCGCTCCCGCAGCGCCGCAGCCGACCGCCGGTCGGTGGTGACGGCGACGGGGACGCCGTCGCGCACCAGCTCCGTGCGCGCCGCGGGGGTGCCCTCGACGTCGAACGGGAGCGCCGTCGAGCCGGCGGCGAGCGGGTCGTCGAGCAGGGTCAGCGCCGGGTCGAGCTGCTGCTCGCCGATCCGCACGCCCGACGTGCCCTCCAGCACGCCCCTGCCGGTGAAGGTGGTGCTCAGGAGCCCGGCGACGACGTCGACGACGGCGTTCGGCTCGAACACCACCGGCCACGCGCCGCGCGCCAGCGGCTGCGCGGGAGCCGTCTGCGCCCGCGCGCGCGCGGCGGCCCGCGCGCCGAGCGCCGCGGGGTCGAGGTCGGCCAGGGACCGGGCGGTGGCGCGCCCGACGCCGTCGGCGCGGAAGGACCCGTCGGAGGGGCCCGCCCCCGCCGCCGAAGGGGCCTGCAGGGCGCGGGCGATCCCGTCGACGGTGGCCGACGTCGTCGCGCCGCGCGCGTGCTGCCCCGCGGTGTCGGCGAGCGCGGTCGTCATCGCCGTGGTCTGCGCGTACCCGGCGGTCTCCAGGCCGCCGGCGGCTCCGACGAACGCGGCGACGAGGTCGGCGCGCTGGTCGGGTGTCGCGGCCGCGGTGGCCTCGTCGGGCCCGGCGCCGGGGGCGCCGGGGGCCGGTCCGGTGACCCCGGCCCACAGCGGGTCGGGAGAGCGGACCCGGGCAGCGGCCAGCGCGGAGGCGACGAGGGCCTCCAGCGCGGGCGCGGAGGTGCGGGTGGTCGCGGAGCTGGCCGTGCGCCCGCCGGGCAGGGCGACCCTGACGTGCACGGTGGTCCGGACGTCCTCGGTGTTCTGGTGGACCGCGGAGGACGCGAAGCGCGTCAGCGCCAGCACGCTCGTCTCGGCGCGGGCGGTGGCCTCCACCGCGCCGGGGCCACCCGCCGCCGCCTGGGCGCGGACCTGCGCGAGGACCTGCTCGACGAGGAGGTCGAGCGCGTCCTGCGTGCTCGTCGAGCCGTTCATCCCCGCACCCCCACCCGCACGCCGGAGAACCGGGCCGGTGCGGCTCCGTGGCCGGTGTGCCCCACCTGCCCCGGCTGCCCCTTGCCGCAGTTCGGGGTGCCCCAGGCGCGCCACTCCCCGGGGGCGCCTCCGGGAGCCCCGGCCAGCATGTCGAGGCTGCTCCAGAACACCGGCCCGACACCGGTGTAGGAGGGGTTGCGCAGCATCCGCCCGCGCTTCCCGCCCGACACCTCCCAGCCGATCTCGCAGCCGAACTGGAAGTCGAGGCGCTTGTCGTCGATGGACCAGGAGCGGTTGTTCTCCATCATCACGCCGTCGTCGGTCTCGGCGATGATCTGCTCCAGGGTGTGCGGGCCGGGCTCCAGGCCCACGTTGGTCATCCGGACCATCGGCAGGCGGCCGTGACCGTCTGCGCGCACCGACCCGGCGTGCCCGTACCCCGCGAGCGCAGCGGAGTCGCGGCCCGCGAGGACGCCGACCCAGCGGCCGTTCCGCACGGCGTCGCGCGGCGCCGCGGGGGTGCCCTCGTCGTCGTACCCGAAGGACCCGAGGGCGCCGGGGATGGTCGGGTCGATGGTGATGCTCATGAGCTCGGAGCCGAAGCGCAGCTCGCCGAGGCGCTCCAGGTCGAGCCAGGAGGTGCCGGCGTAGGCGGCCTCCCAGCCGAGGATCCGGTCGAGCTCGATGGCGTGCCCCACGGACTCGTGGATCTGCAGGCTCATCTGCTCGCCGCCGAGGATCAGCGTGGTCTCGCCCGAGGGGCACAGCGGCGCGGTGAGCAGCGCGGCGGCCTCCTCGGCGATCCGCTCGGCGTGGCCGGGCAGGTCGATCTCGTCGACGAGCTCCCAGCCGCGGGTGCCGTACTGCCCGCGGAAGGCGGGGTGGGAGCGGCGCTGCACCTCGTGGTCGCCGAGGGCCAGGCAGTGCATCCCGGCGCCGGTCTCGCGCACGTGCTGCCCGACCCGCGCGCCCTCGCTGGAGACGTACGCGGTGCGCGTGTCCCACGCCTGGCTGAGGGCCTCGGCGACGCCGATGACGCTGCCGCCCGCGCGGCGCATCGCCTCGGTCACCCCGACGAGCAGGTCGACCTTCTCGGCCAGGGGCACCTCGAACGGGTCGCGGGCGCAGCCGCTGGCCCACCCGCCCTGCTGCGGCGGGACGGGGAGCAGCTCCACGGGCGCCCCCGCGACGCGGGCGGAGGCCCGGGCGACGGCGGCGGCCCGCTCCCCGGTCGCGCGGGCGGCGCGGTCACCGCTGGGGTCGGCCAGGGCGGCGAACCCCCAGCTGGACCCGACCAGCGCGCGCACCCCGAGGCCGGCCTCGGTCGTCTGGGAGAGCTGGCGCAGGTCGCCGTCGCGCGCGGTGAGCGCCTCGTGGCGCCGCTCCACGACGCGGGCGTCGGCGAAGCGCGCCCCCGCCGCGAGCGCGGCCTCCACGGCTCGGGAGGCGAGCTCGAAGGCGGCGGCGCTGACGGCGTCGGGGGGTGCGGCGGTGGCCGTGGGCAGGGGGGTCGTGGTGGGCATCACGTTCGATGCTGCCCTGCGGGTGGCTGGACTGCATGATCACTGCTGGAAGACCGGCGTGATCATGCAGTCCCGCCACCTGCGGTGAGGGGTCAGGCAGCGGGCGCCGGGGTGAGGGCGCGGGCCACCGCGGAGTCGACGGGCTCGTCACCGGACATGAGCTCCAGGACCAGCCCCTCCTCGCCCGGGGGCAGCGCCGTCGCGCCGAGCAGCGCCGCGAGCACGGCGGCGACGTCGTCGCGCGACACCTCACCCCGCGGCAGGGACCGCTCCAGCGCCACGCGGCCCGTCCCGGGCTCGTCGGTGAGCCCGCCGGGGCGGACCACCGCGAGCTCGAAGGCACCGCCGGCTGCGCGCTCGAGCAGCACCTCCTCGGCTGCGAGCTTGGCGCGCAGGTAGGCCACGAAGCCCGCGTCGACGCCGTCGGGGGTCGCGCCGTCGCGCACGGCGTCGACGCCGATGGAGCTCACCAGCACGTAGCGCCCGACCCCGGCGGCCTGCGCGGCGTCGGCGAGCAGCACGGCGGCACCCTCGTCGACGGACTTCTTGCGGGCGTCGCCGCTGCCCCCGCCGGCCCCGGCGGCGAAGACGACGGCGGTGGCCCCGGCGACGGCCTCCGCGACCTCGTCGGTGCTCGCGCGCTCCAGGTCGAGGACGACGGGGCGCGCGCCGTCGGACTCCAGGTCCGCGGTCTGGTCGGGGTTCCGGATGAGCCCGACCACCTCGTCACCGCCGGCGACGAGCAGGCGGGTGAGGCGGCGGGCGATCTGCCCGTGGGCTCCGGCGATGGCGATCTTCACGCCGCCCACCCTGCCCCGGATCAGGCCAGGCCGCGCAGGAAGGCCTCCACCACGGGGACGGCGGTCGTCCCGCCCGAGGTGCCGTTCTCCACGAGCACCGCGAACGCCACGTCGCCCTGGAAGCCGATCGTCCAGGCGTGCGTCGGCAGCGGGTCGCCGGAGCCGTGCTCCGCGGTGCCGGTCTTGGCGTGGACGGGCTCGCCGGGGACGTCGGCGAGCGCCGCGGCGGTCCCGGAGGTCACCGTCTGCCGCATGAGGTCGCGGACCACGGCGAGCTGCTGCGCGTCCGGCGCCGGCTCCGCGCCCTGCGCCGCCGCCGTCGTGCTGACAGGAGCCGGGTCGAGCACGAGGCTCGGCGCCGTCCACGCGCCGCGGGCGATGGTCGAGGCCGCCACCGCCATCGCCACCGGGCTCGCCAGCACCGTGCCCTGCCCGATGGATGCTGCGGCGCGGGCGACGGCGTCGTCGTCGGCGGGCACGTCGCCGGTGAAGGCGTCGACGCCGAGCGCCGCGTCCCAGTCGCCGCCGATCCCGACGGCGGCCGCGGCGTCGGGCAGGCTCTGCGCGGAGAGCCGGTCGGACAGGCCGATGAAGGCCGTGTTGCACGACTTCGCGAAGTCCGTGCTGAACGGCACGTCGCCGAACGCCTCGCCCTCGAAGTTCTGGAACGTGCGCCCCTGCACGGTCGCGGTGGCCGGGCAGGGCACCGTCTGGTCCGGGGTGACGCCCGCGGCGAGCAGCGCCGTCGTCGTCACGGCCTTGAAGGTCGAGCCCGGCGGGTACTGCCCGGTCAGCGCGCGGTCGGTGCCGGTGGTCGGGGTGTTGGCGACGGCGAGCAGGCGCCCGGTGGGGACGTCGACGGCGACCAGCGCCGCGCTGGGCCCCTCATCACTGGCGTCGTTGCTGGTGGCGGTGGCCAGCGCGGCGTCGGCGGCGTTCTGGACCCGCGCGTCGAGGCTCAGCTGCACGCTCTGCCCGGCGACGGGGTCGGAGGTGAACAGGTCGCGCGGCTCGCCGTCGCTCCCCTCCCGGGGAGCAGCCTGCACGGTCGTGCCGGGGGTGCCGGACAGGCGCTCGTCGTAGGTGCGCTGCAGCCCGGAGACCCCGGTGGTGTCACCGGAGGCGATCCGCCCGTCGCTGGCGTCGACGATCTCCTGCGTCGCCTGGCCGACCCTGCCCAGCAGGGCGCGCGCGAACGCCGCGGTGGGCGCGAGCGGCAGCGTGGAGCGGCGGAACACGGTGCCGGGCAGCGGCTGCAGCTGCGCCGACAGCGCGTCGTAGTCGGCCTGGCGCAGCGTGATGACGGAGACGAAGGAGTCCGGCGTCGCCGCCGTGATGCGCTCGGCCAGGGACGCGCCGGCCCCGTCACCCAGGTCCAGCAGGTCCGCCAGCTGCGCCGCCAGGCCCGACGGGTCGGTGGTGCGGCTCGGCTGGACGCCGACCTCCACGACGGGCGAGTCCACGACGATCGCAGCGTCGTCGCCGCCGAGCACCTCCCCGCGCTGGGCCGGGGTCCGCTGCGCGACGAGCCGCTCCTGCGCGCCGAGGGAGGGCTCCAGCACGGACGGCTCCCAGTCCGCGCCCCAGGTGCCACCGCCGGCGCGCGGGGCCAGCCGCGCGCTCGTGGTGTACGACCAGCCCGCGCCGACGTCCCAGCTCACGGCCAGCTGCGCGGTGGCGCGCTCGCCGTCGCGCTCCACGGAGGTCACCGACACCTCCGGCCGCAGCCCGTCGAGGCCGGCGACCTCCGCGGTGAAGGCGTCAGCGGCGGTGCCCGCGTCGTCGCCGACCAGGGGGACGCCGGTGAGGTCGCCCGCCGCCATCCCGGCCGCCAGCGCCTGCGCCGCGGTGCGTGCCGCGGCGTCGCGGTCCCGCTCGCGCCCCAGGAGCAGCGCGCCGGTAGCGGCTCCCGCGACGACGAGCACGACGACGACGGCCGCCGCGACCACCACCGTCCGGCGGCTGGGGCCGCGCCCCGCACGGGCGTCGCGGCGCTGGCGGAGCTCGGGCGTCGTCGGGTGCTCGGGACATCGGGACCAGTCAACCCCGCGACGGGTGGCGGGACTGCATGATCACCCCGGAAGGGGCGGGTGGGCCCGCGCGCCGGGCCCCCGGCAGGATCCCGGGGTGGCTCCGCTCGTCATCGCGACCGTCAACGCCAACGGCGTCCGCGCCGCCGTCCGCCGGGGGATGCCCGCCTGGCTCGCCCGGGCGCGGCCCGACGTGCTGTGCCTGCAGGAGGTCCGCGCCGACGACGCGACCCTGGCCGGCCTCCTGGAGGAGGCGCTGCACGTCGACGGCGCCGGCCCCGGCGACGGGGGAGGTGGCGGAGGTGGCGGCTGGCACCTGGCGCACGTCGAGCCCACCGACGCGGGCACGAAGGGCCGCGCCGGGGTCGCCGTCGCCAGCCGGCTGCCCGTCGGCGAGGCCCGCACCACCATCGACCCCCGCTTCGACGGCACCGGGCGCTGGGTGGAGCTCGACGTCGAGGCACCCGACCTCGGCGTCGTCACCGTGGCCAGCACCTACGTCCACTCCGGCGAGGCGGGCACGCCGAAGCAGGACGACAAGATGGCCTTCCTCGACGCGGTGACCGCCCGGATGAGCGCTCTGCACGCCGCGGCGGCAGCCGGCGGCCCGCAGGCCGTGGTCATGGGTGACCTCAACATCGCCCACACCGCCCGCGACATCCGCAACGCGAAGGGCAACCGCGGCAAGGCCGGCTTCCTGCCGGAGGAGCAGGCGCACCTGGACGCGTGGGCGGCTCAGGGCTGGGTCGACGTGCCGCGGGCACCTCGCCGGGGACGTCGACGGGCCCTACTCCTGGTGGAGCTGGCGCGGCCAGGCGTTCGACCAGGACACCGGCTGGCGCATCGACGCCCAGTGGGCGACGCCGGGGCTCGCGGCGGCGGCCACCGCGAGCCGGGTCGACCGGGCGCCGACGTACGCGGAGCGCTTCAGCGACCACGCCCCGGTCGTCGTCACCTACGGCGGCTCGGGCGGCGGGACTGCATGATCACCGAGGGTCGGGCCGGGGGTGGGGCCGGGGTCGAGCCGGCCGCTGGCGTGGCTCACGGGGACGCAGTGCCGGATGGGGCGGAGGGGGTCACCCGGTCGGCGTGACCGGCCCGATCACCGGGCGGCTGGGCCCGCGCGCGGCTACCGTCGGTGGCATGACGGAGCAGGGCGGGCTCGCGCCCGTCTCCCTGCTCACCGGGGGGACGACGGTCGCGCGGCTGCGGATGGCGCGGGTGCCCGCCTCGGTGGGGCACGTGCGGCTGCTGGTCGACGACGCCCTCTCCGACCACGACGTCACCGACCGCTCCCTCATCGACGCCGCCGTGCTCCTCGCCTCCGAGCTGGCCACCGACGGCGTGCGGCACGGCACGGGGGCCGACCTCGACGTCGAGCTCTCCCTCGGCCCGCGCCGCGTGCAGCTGACCGTCACGACGGCGGCCGACCGTCGCCCCGGCGAGGCGGCCCCCGCGATCGCGGGCCACAGCCAGCAGCTGCTCGACATGCTCACCGCCGCGTGGGACGTGCGCGTCGGCGGCGGCCAGCGGGTCGCCTGGTACCGCCTCGACCGCTGACGCACCGCCTCGACCCCTGACGCGGATCTGGCCCCACCGGCTGGCGCTCCCCGCCGGGGGACGGTTGCATCGTCGGGGTGTGCGGCCTCTCCGGTGAGATCAGGTTCGACGGGCGTGCGGCCGACCCCGCAGCGGTCCGCTGCATGTCCCAGGTGCTCGCACCCCGGGGCCCCGACGGGTCGGGGGAGTGGTCGCGCGGCCCGGTGGCCCTCGCGCACCGGCGGCTGGCGATCATCGACCTGTCCGCGGCGGGCGCCCAGCCGATGGTCGACGCCGCCGACGGCGGTGAGGACGTCCGCGACGGCGACGACGTGCGCGTCGCCGTCTTCAACGGCTGCATCTACAACTACCCGCAGCTGCGCGAGGAGCTCGCGGCGAAGGGCCACCGCTTCCGCTCCACCTCCGACACCGAGGTGGTGCTGAAGGCCTACGCGCAGTGGGGCACCGACTTCGTCGACCACCTCGTGGGCATGTTCGCCGTCGTCCTGCACGAGACCCGCACCGGCAGGGTCGTCATGGCCCGGGACCGCCTCGGCATCAAGCCGCTGTACCTGGCCGAGACCCCCGGCCGGGTGCGCTTCGCCTCCACGCTGCCGGCGCTCGTCGCCGCCGGGCGCCTCGACGGGTCGCTCGACACGTCCATCGACCCGGTGGCGCTGCACCACTACCTGACCTGGCACGCCGTCGTCCCCGCCCCCCTGACGATCCTGCGCGGGGTGCGCAAGCTGCCCCCCGCCACGGTCCGCGTCTACGAGCGCGACGGCTCGCAGAGCGAGCACGTCTACTGGCAGCCGACCTACGAGCGCGACGCCGAGCGCGCCGGCTGGTCCGCCCGCGACTGGGAGGACGCCGTCGAGGACGCCCTGCGCACGGCTGTCCGCCGCCGCCTGGTCGCCGACGTCCCGGTCGGGGTGCTGCTCTCCGGGGGGCTCGACTCCTCCCTCATCGTCGGGCTGCTCGCCGAGGAGGGGCAGACCGGCCTGGCCACCTTCTCGATCGGCTTCGACAGCGCCGGCGGGGACGACGGCGACGAGTTCCAGTACTCCGACGTGATCGCCGCCCGCTACGGCACCGACCACCACAAGATCCGCGTCGGCTCGCCGTCGCTGGTCGACGCGCTGGGCCACACGATCACGGCGATGAGCGAGCCGATGGTCAGCCATGACGTCGTCGCGTTCGACCTGCTCTGCCAGCAGGTCAGCCAGGAGGTCCGCGTCGTGCAGTCCGGGCAGGGCGCCGACGAGGTCTTCGCCGGCTACCACTGGTACCCGCCGCTGGAGGGCCTCCCGCGCGAGGAGGCCGTCGAGGTCTACGCCCGCCGCTTCTTCGACCGCGACGCCTCCGGCATGGCGTCGCTGGTCTCCGACGACGTGCTGCGCGGGATGCTCGCCGAGGGCGGCCCCGACTCCTCCCGGGCGTTCGTCGCCGCGCACTTCGGGCGCGGCGGGGCCGCCACGGCCGTCGACGCCGGCCTGCGCCTCGACACCGAGGTGATGCTCGTCGACGACCCGGTCAAGCGGGTCGACAACACCTCGATGGCGTGGGGCCTGGAGGCCCGGGTCCCCTTCCTCGACCAGGACCTGGTGGCGCTGGCCGCCACCGTGCCGCCGGAGCTGAAGCTCGCCGACGGCGGCAAGGGGATCCTCAAGGCCATCGGGCGGCGGACCATCCCCTCGGAGGTCATCGACAGGCCCAAGGGGTACTTCCCGGTCCCGGCGCTGACGCACCTGGAGGACGGGGTGCTCGCGATGGTGCGCGACGCGCTGACCAACGACGTCGCCCGCCAGCGCGGCCTGTTCCGGCCCGAGGCGGTGCGCGCCCTGGTGGACGACCCCAACGGCGAGCTGACGCCGCTCAAGGGGAACCGGCTGTGGCAGCTGGGCCTGCTGGAGCTGTGGCTGCAGGGCTGCGGGGTCTGATGGCGGTGAGCTCGGCGCCGCGGCGGCGCGGGCCGGGGCGCAGCACCCGGCCGGTGGCCGGGCACCGCCGCACCCACGGCCACGGGCGCGGGAGCGACGCCGACGTCGTGCTCGACATGGGCTGGGGCCGGCTCGTCGTCGGCAGCACCTTCGCCGAGCCCGTCGGCGTGCTGGAGGCGCTGCGCGACGAGGCCGGCGGCAGGCGCGACATCGCCTGCTACGTGCGAGACGCGCAGGTGCTCGTGGGCACCTCCCCGCACGAGCTGTTCGTCGACCCCAGCTACACCTACCGCCTGCCGCTGCACACCTACCGCCAGCGCCGCGACGCCGTCCCCGACGTCGCGGTGCGCACCGTCCAGGCCCGCGAGGAGCTCGAGGCGGTCAACCGCATCTACGCGGTGGCGCAGATGGTCAGCGCCGACGTCGACGTGATGTGGGCCAACCAGCGCACCCGCACCTTCACGCACCTGGTGGCGCTCGACGCCCGCACCGACGGCCGCGGCGGCCCGCCGCGCGTCGTGGGGACCGTCACCGGCGTCGACCACGTCCTCGCCTTCGGCGACCCCGAGGGCGGGTCCAGCCTCTGGTGCCTGGCGGTCGACCCCCAGGCGGCGCCCCCGGGCACGGGCGAGGCGCTGGTGCGGCGCCTGGCCGAGCGGTACGCGGCCCGCGGCCGGACCCACCTGGACCTGTCGGTGCTCCACTCCAACGCCCCGGCGATGGCGCTGTACGCCAAGCTCGGCTTCGCGCGGGTGCCGGAGGTGTGCGTCAAGCGCAAGAACCCGATCAACCGGCCCCTGTTCTCCCCGACGCCCGAGGGCCTCGAGGAGGTCAACCCCTACGCGCGGGTGATCGCCGACGAGGCGCTGCGCCGGGGCCTGCGCGTGGAGGTCACCGACGCCGGGTCCGGGGAGCTGCGGATCAGCTCGGGCGCGCGCAGCGTCCTGACCCGGGAGTCGCTGTCGGAGCTGACGAGCGCGGTCGCCATGAGCCGCTGCGACGACAAGCGCGTCACCTCCCGGCTGCTCGCCGCGGCCGGGCTGTGCGTGCCCCGCTCCGCGGAGACCCGCGGCACCGACGACGACCTGGCCGCGGCGAGGGAGCTGCTGGCGCAGGTCGGCGACGTCGTGGTCAAGCCCGCCCGCGGTGAGCAGGGGCGCGGCATCACCGTGGGCGTCACCGACGACGAGGCGCTGGTGGCCGCCGTCGCGCGCGCCCTCACCTTCTGCCCCGACGTCGTCGTGGAGGAGCGCGTCGACGGCGACGACCTGCGCGTCGTCGTCATCGACCACGAGGTGGTGGCCGCCGCGGTGCGCCGCCCCGCGCAGGTGGTGGGCACGGGGCGCGACTCCGTCGCCGAGCTCGTGCGGCGCCACTCCCGGCGCCGGTCCCAGGCCACCGGCGGGGAGAGCTCCGTCCCGCTCGACGAGACCACGGAGGCCGTCGTCGCCGAGGGCGGGTACCGGATGGCCGACGTGCTGCCGCGGGGGGAGGTGCTGGCGGTGCGGCGCACCGCCAACCTGCACACGGGGGGCACCATCGACGACGTCACCGACCGGCTGCACCCCGTGCTCGCGGAGGCCGCGCGGCGCGCGAGCCGGGCGATCGGGATCCCCGTCACGGGCATCGACCTGCTCGTGCCCGACGTCGAGGGCCCCGACCACGTGATCATCGAGGCGAACGAGCGGCCCGGGCTGGCCAACCACGAGCCGCAGCCGACGGCGCAGCGCTTCGTCGACCTGCTCTTCCCCGAGACCCGCCGCTGACCCGCGGCTAGCGTGGCCCCCCGTGATCACCGGTGAGCTGCTGTGAGCCTCGACCCGACCCGCTTCGACGACGTCGCGCGCGACCTCCCGGTCGACGAGGAGTACCTGCGCGCCACGATGCTCGACCTGCTGCTCGTGCCCAGCCCCTCCGGGCGCACCGATGCGATCATGCAGCTCGTCGGTGACCGCATCCGCGACCTCGGCGTCCCCTTCGACATCACCCGGCGCGGGATGCTGCGGGCCCGGCTCGAGGCTCCGCACCCCGACGGCACCGCCGGGACCGTGCGGCGCGCACTCGTCGTCCACGCCGACACGATCGGCTGCATGGTGAAGCGCCTCCAGGAGAACGGGCGGCTGGAGGTCGTGCCGGTCGGCAGCCACAGCGCGCGGTTCGCGGAGGGCGCCCACGTCACCGTGATGACCGACGACCCCGACCGCGTCTTCACCGGCACCGTCCTGCCGCTGCTCAGCGCCGGCCACGCCTTCGGCGACGACATCGACACCCAGGGCGTCGGCTGGCACCACGTGGAGGTGCGCATCGACGAGCCCGTCTCCGACCTGGCCGGGCTCGTCGCGCTGGGCGTGCAGGTCGGTGACTTCGTCGCGCTGGACGCCGACCCCCGCATCACCCCCGGGGGCTACGTGAAGAGCCGGCACCTCGACGACGAGGCCGGCCTCGCCGCGTGCCTGACGGCGGTGAAGGCGCTGGTGGACGCCGGCGTCGCGCCGCGGGTCAGCGCGCAGCTGCTGGTGACGATCGGGGAGGAGGTCGGCTTCGGCGCCACCCACGGGCTCGACCGCGACGTCTCCGAGCTGGTCGCCGTCGACAACGCCGTGGTGGCACCCGGGCAGACGTCCACCGAGCACTCGGTCAGCGTCGGGATGATGGACATGACCGGCCCGTTCGACTACCACCTGTCCCGGCGGCTGCTGGCCCTCGGAGACGCCCACGGGGTGCCCGTGCGCCGCGACGTCTACCGCCACTACCGCTCCGACGCGGCACCGGCGCTCGAGGCGGGCGTGGAGGCGCGGGCGGCGCTCCTGGGCGTCGGCGTCGACTCCGGGCACGGGCACGAGCGGACGCACCTCGACGGGCTGGTCGCCCTGGTGCGCCTGCTGGTGCTGTACCTGCAGACCGACCTGACGTTCTCCGACTGGGACCGGCGCACGGCGGGGCCCCTGGCGGAGTTCCCCTCCGACGCGGTGCAGCCGGCGCCCCGGGAGCCCGCCCGGGAGCCGCCCGCCCCCTGACCCCGACCCCCTCCAGACCGGGGTCCAGAACCGCAACCAAGCGCCTGGCTGCGGTCCAGCGGGGGTCCAGAACCGCAACCAAGCGCCTGGCTGCGGTTCGACGGGGGTCCGGAACCGCAACCAAGCGCCTGGCTGCGGTTCGACGGGGTCATCCGGCCTCGCGCTGGGCGACGGCGCGCCGGACGGCGTCCTCCACCGCTCCCGGCTGCCGCAGGAGCTCGGCCGTCACGTGGACGACGATCCACCCCGCCTCCCGCAGTGCGTCGAGCCGAGCGCGGTCCTTGCTGAGCTGGCCCTCCAGGAGCGTGCGCCACCGTCCCTCGTACTCCACCGCGATGCGCGCGGCGACGAGCGCCAGGTCGACGCGCGCCACGAACCGGCCGCGGACCCGCACGTCCACCTGCGGCTCGACCAGGAGGCCCGCCTTCCACAGCCGCACTCTGACCGCGGACTCGGGCAGCGACTCGGCCCGCGCGTCGACCAGCCCGAGGGCCGTCCGCACGTGGACGACGTCATCGTCGTGACGGTCCACCAGCCACGACTGCAGCCCGCTCCACGTCGACGAGGCGAGCCCGCGCCACGGCGTCCAGGTGGCCCACCGCGAGCTCGATCGGGTGCCGGGCGGCGAGGTCGAAGGCCATCCGCTCGCGGGTGGTGACGGCGACGCCGCGCCACGCGGCAGCTCCCAGCGGCCCGCGGGAGGCTCCGCGCACCAGGACGCCGCGAGGTCCCTGGCGGCGCAGAGGCTGGGGGACGACGACCTCGACGTCGTCGCCCGCCGCGCGCAGCGGCGTCCCCAGCACCGTCGCCAGCGAACGGCCCGTCAACCGGGCTGCCGCCGGCAGCACCAGCGCTGCACCGCGGCAGTCGAGGCGGTGGTCGGGAGGCACGTGGCGGGGGGAGTAGACGTCGTTGAAGAGGCGGCGGAGGCGCTGGTCGCGCAGCTGCGCCGCTGAGAGGACGCCCTGCGCCACGAGGTCGGAACCGCGGAAGACATCGGGGAGCTCGTCGGGCCAGGGACGACGCGGAGGCACGGGACGAACGCTGCTCGACGGCTCCCGTGCCCGGCGGCTCGTCCCCCGCCGCCTGTGGACGACCGGCACCCTTCCGCGCCCTGTGGGCACACCGCAACCGGGCGCTCGGTTGCGCTGGGGGTGGGCCTGGAACCGCGACCAGGCGCTCGGTTGCGGTGGGGGGTGGGCCCAGGACCGCAACCGGGCGCTCGGTTGCGCTGGGGGCGGTCGCGGTGGGGAGCGGGTCAGCGCAGGCGGGAGGCCCCGGGGGAGGCCAGCGCCCGCAGGAACGCCGGCTCGGGGTGCCCCGCGGCCAGCGCCGACTCGCGCACCGCCGCGGCCACGGCCTCCTCCGTGCCCGCGCGCACCAGCGCCACCGCGGACCCGCCGAAGCCGCCGCCGGTCATCCGCGCCCCCAGCGCGCCGGCGGCCTCCGCGGCCTCGCAGACGACGTCGAGCTCCGCGCAGGAGATCTCGTAGTCGTCGCGCATCGAGGCGTGCGAGGCCGACAGCACCGGGCCGACGTCGTCGATGCACGCCACCGCCCCGACGCCGCTGACCCCGACGCAGCTGCCCTCCGCCGCAGCTCGCAGCAGGGACACCACCTGGTGCACCCGCGCGGTCTCGGTGAGGACGTGGCGGGTGCGGCGCACCAGCTCCTCGGTGCGCGCAGCGCTCTCCCCCGCCGCCTCCGCGGCGGTGCGGAGCCTGCCGAGCACCGCGTCGGCGCCGTCGGGGTCGCCAGCGGCCTTCGCCAGCAGGGCCAGCCCGAGCAGCTCGGCGGCGCGCTCGGAGGCGGCCCGGCGGGAGCCGTACTCCCCCCCGGAGTGGCTGTGGGGGGCGCGGGTGTCCATCACCAGCAGCACCCGGCCGTGCTCGGCCAGCGGCAGCGGGACCTGGCGCACCGAGGCGTCGGAGGTGTCGAGCAGCAGCGCGTGCGCGGAGGTGGAGCGCAGCGACGCCGCCTGGTCCATGCCGCCGGTGGAGGCGCGGGCCACCTCGTTCTCGGCGCGCACGCAGGCCTCGGCGAGCTCGGCGCGGAAGGCGTCGGTGGAGGTGTCACCCAGCTGCGCGAGGTCGGCGACGGCGACGGCGGCGGCGCACTCCAGCGCTGCCGAGCTGCTCAGCCCGGCGCCGACCGGCACCGTGGAGACGAAGGCCGCGTCGATGCCGCCGACGTCGTGACCCGCCTGGCGCAGCGCCCACAGGACGCCGGCGACGTAGGCGGCCCAGCCCTGGGGAGCCCCCGGGCCGACGTCGGCCAGGTGCCCCTCCCACACCGAGGGGTCGCCGCCGAGGTCGGCGGCCGAGACGAGCCGGACGACGCCGTCGGGCCGGGCCCGCACCGCGGCGACCGTGCTGTGGGGCAGGGCCAGCGGCAGCACGGGGCCGCCGAGGTAGTCCAGGTGCTCACCGATGAGGTTGACCCGGCCGGGAGCGGTCCACACGCCGTCGGCCTGCCCGCCCCAGTGCCCGGAGAACAGGGCCGTGGCGGCGTCGGCCGCGGCGGAGGGCTCCGCAGCGGCCAGCCACACCGGGGAGCCGGGCGGCGTCGCTGTCGCCGTGGTCACGAGGCGACCTCCCGCAGCCGGTCGGCGATCCGCTCCGGCGTCGTGTCGTTGACCCAGGCGCCGGCCCCGGACTCCGAGCCGGCGAGGTACTTCAGCTTCCCGGGCTGGCGCAGCACGGAGAAGGCCTGCAGGTGCAGGCGCCCCAGGGCCCGCGCCGGCCCGAGCGGCGCCTGGTGCCACCCGGCGATGTACGGCAGCGCCTCGACGCCGTCGAAGTAGCGGTCCAGGCGCCCCAGCATCTCGGAGTACACGTGGGCGAGCTCGTCGCGCTCGTCCTCGGACAGGGCCGCCAGGTCGGGGACGTCGCGGTGCGGGGCCAGGTGGAACTCCACCGGCCAGCGGGCCGCCGCCGGCACGTACGCCGTCCACCTCTCACCACGGAGCACGAGGCGGGAGCCGCGCTGCTCCGCGGCCAGGACGTCGGCCAGCAGGTTCGTGCCGTGGGCGCGGCGGTGGGCCTCCGCCTGCACCAGCAGCTGGGAGGTGCGCGGGGTGGGCGCGGGGTAGGCGTAGACCTGCCCGTGGGGGTGCTGCAGCGTCACCCCGATCTCCTTGCCGCGGTTCTCGAAGACGAAGACCTCCCCGGACCCGGCGATCCCGCTCAGGGAGGACAGCTCGGCGGTGCGGTCGGCCCAGGCCTCCACCACGGTGCGCACCCGTGAGACGGGCAGCGAGGCGAAGGTGGCGGAGTGGTCGGCGGTGAAGCAGACGACCTCGCAGCGCCCGACGGCCGGGCGCACCGGCCACAGGGCCTCGCCGTCGACCAGCGAGCCGGGCTCGTCGGCCAGCGGCGTGCCCGCGCCGGCGTAGGAGGGGAAGCGGTTGGCGAACACGACGACGTCGTAGTCGGACTCGGGCACCTCACCCGGCTCCTTGCCCGGCCGCGCGGGGCACAGCGGGCACAGGTCGGCGGGCGGCATGAAGGTGCGGTCCTGGCGGTGGGCGGCGTGGGCGACCCACTCACCGGTCAGCACGTCCCAGCGCATCGTGGACGTGGTGGCCACCGCGGGCAGGTCCCGGGTGTCGAGCGCGGACCGGGTCCGCTCCCCGGAGACCCACGGCTCGGTGTCGTCGAAGTAGAGGATCGGCCGCCCGTCGGCCATCTCGCGCTCGGTGCGCCGCACCCGTGGTCCTGCCATCAACGCCTCCTGAGCGCGCGCAGCCGCAGCGCCGGCGCGATGGCGGAACGCTAGCGGCACCGTCACCGCCCGCGCAGCCCCGGGGTGTCCGTTCGTGGTGGTTCGTGAGCGGTCCTGTCAGGGGGGACGGCGATGACGAGGCGACCCACCCGCTCCGCCAGCGCCCGCCGCGCGCTCGGCGGGAGGCCGTCGTCGGTGACCAGGACGTCGACGTCGTCGAGCTCGGCGACCCGCGACAGCCCCACCACGCCCCACTTGCTGGAGTCGGCGACGACGATGACGCTGCCCGCCGCGGCGACCAGCGCCCGGTTCGTCTCCGCCTCCACGAGGTTCGGCGTGGTCAGGCCGGCGGCCCCGTCGACGCCGTAGGCCCCCAGCAGCAGCGCGTCGACGCGCAGCTGGCGGACCGCGGCGACGGCGACGGGCCCCACCAGCGCGTCCGAGGGCGTGCGCTCGCCGCCGGTGAGCACCACGGACGCGGCACGCCGCCCCGGCGCGGGCTCGGCGGCCTGCCCCGCCTCGTGCAGGACCTGCGCCACCGGCAGCGAGTTCGTCACCACCACCAGGCCCGCGACCAGCCCGGGCACCTCGCCCAGGGCGACGGCGACGGCGTGCGTCGTCGTCCCGCCCGAGAGCGCCACCGAGGACAGCGGCGGCACCAGGGCGGCGGCGGCCCGGGCGATCGCGCGCTTCTGCGACGTCGCGAGCAGGGACTTCGCGGTGAAGGTGGGCTCCTGCGCACGGGCCGCGGCCGCCGTCGCCCCGCCGTGCACGCGCGCCACGAGCCCCTGCCCAGCGAGCGCGGTGATGTCGCGCCGGACCGTCATCTCCGAGACGCCGAGCTGCTCGACGAGGTCGGCCACGCGCGCGCCCCCGCGGCTGCGGACCTCCTGCAGGATCCGCTCCTGCCGCTGCCTGGCGAGCACCGGTGCAGGCTAGGCGCCACCGGGGCTCCGCGCGTCCCGCGCCCCACCTGCGGGTCTCCTCCCGGTGTCCACCCAGGGGTGGACGCGCGTCGAGTGGTTGACTGCTCCCGTGCCCCGCCTGTTCTCCGGCATGCAGCCGACAGCCGACTCCCTGCACCTCGGCAACTACCTCGGGGCGCTGGTCAACTGGGTCTCGATGCAGGAGGGGCACGACGCGACCTTCTGCGTGGTCGACCTGCACGCCCTCACCGTGGCCCCGGACCCCGAGTCGCTGCGCCGCCGCACCCGGGTCACCGCGGCCCAGTACCTGGCGGCGGGGGTCCACCCGGAGCGCTCCACGCTGTTCGTGCAGAGCCACGCCCCCGAGCACGCCCAGCTGGCGTGGCTGCTGAACTGCCTCACCGGCTTCGGCGAGGCCAGCCGGATGACGCAGTTCAAGGACAAGACCGCGCGGTTCGGCACCGACGCGCAGAACGTCGGGCTGTTCGCCTACCCGGTGCTGCAGGCCGCCGACATCCTCGTCCACGACACCGACCGGGTGCCCGTCGGTGAGGACCAGCGCCAGCACCTGGAGCTGACCCGCGACCTCGCGCAGCGCTTCAACAGCCGCTACGGGGAGACCTTCGTGGTGCCCGACGTGCACATCGTGGCCGCCACCGCGAAGGTCGCCGACCTGCAGAACCCGACGGCGAAGATGAGCAAGAGCGCCTCCTCGCCCAACGGGATCATCGAGCTGCTGGACGACCCGGCGAAGACCGCCAAGAAGATCCGCTCCGCGGTCACCGACACCGGCGCGCAGGTGCGGTTCGACCCGGTCGGCCAGCCCGGCGTCTCCAACCTGCTGACGATCCACTCCGCGCTGTCGGGCGAGTCCGTGGCGGCCCTGGAGGAGCGCTTCGCGGGGAAGGGGTACGGCCACCTCAAGGTGGAGGTCGCCGATGTCGTCGTCGCCGCGCTCACCCCCGTCCGCACCCGGGCCCTGGAGCTGCTCGACGACCCCGCCGAGCTCGACCGGCTGCTGGCGCGCGGCGCCGAGCGCGCCCGTGAGCGCGCCTCCGCCGTCCTGGCCCGCGCGTTCGACAGGGTGGGGCTGCTGCCCGCGCCGCGGTGAAGCTCTGGTGATGACGCGGTGATGGTGCGGTGATGCTGCGCGCGGTGGTGCGGGAGCGACGGGTGCTGGAGACGACGACGGACGGGGAGGCTGCGGTGGGGATGAGCGGTGCCGCCTCGGTCGTGCCCGGGCCCGGTGAGCAGCTGATCGGCGTCGCGATCCCCGTCCCCCAGCCGTGGGCCAGCGAGCTGCAGGAGTACCGCACCGCCTTCGGCGACCCGCTGGGGACGACGGTCCCGGCGCACGTGACGCTCGTGCCGCCGACGACGGTGCCCACCGACAGCCTCGACGCGGTGAGGGCGCACCTGGCCAGCGCCGCGGCGTCGTGCCCGCGCTTCACGCTGCGCCTGGACGGCACGGCCAGCTTCCGGCCCGTCTCGCCTGTGGTGTTCGTGCGGGTGACCGCCGGGGCGGGGGAGTGCGCGGCCCTGGAGCAGCGGGTGCGCGCCGGGGTGCTCGACACCGAGCGCCGCTTCCCCTTCCACCCCCACGTCACCGTCGCCCAGCAGCTCGACGACGCCGTCCTGGACCGCGCCAGCGACGAGCTCTCCGGCTACGGCGCCGCCTTCCCCGTCGACGAGGTGCGCCTCTACACGCACGGGTCCGACGGCGTGTGGCGCTCGGCGTCGGCGTTCGCCCTGGGCGGTTGAGGGTGGGGGGCTGAGCGTGGGCGGCGTCCTGGCGCTCTGGCAGCGGTACCAGGCGTCGCACCTGGGCCGGGCCCTGCGGCACTACGGCCTGGAGCGCGGGCAGATCCTGGCCGGCGGACTGGCGTACGTGGCGCTGTTCTCCCTCTCGGCGATCCTCGTGCTCCTGTTCACGGTCTTCGGCCGGGTGCTCACCGCCAGCCCGGACCTGCTGGACCAGGTCGTGCGGGCGGTCAACGGCTACGTGCCCGGCCTGCTCGGCACCGGCGACGGCGCGATCGTCGACCCGCAGTCGCTCCTGGCCACGGACGCGCTGAGCACGACGGGGGCCATCGCGCTCGTGGTCGCGCTGCTCGCCGGCACCGGGTGGATGAACGCCCTGCGGGAGGGCGTGCGGGCCGTGTTCGGCGTCCCCGCCGACCAGCACGGGATCGTGGCCCAGCGCCTGCGCGACCTCCTGGCCCTGCTCACCCTCGGCGCGACGGTCCTCATCTCCGCCGTGCTCTCGATCACCGTCAACGCCGCCGCGCCGTGGCTGCTGGGGCTGGTCGGCCTGGCCGACAGCACCCTGTCGAAGGTGCTCGTCTACGTGCTCGGCATCGGCATCGTGTTCGCCGTCGACACCGTGATCTTCGTGGTGCTGCTGCGGGTGCTGAGCCGGATCGCCATCCCGTGGCGGCACCTGCGCACCGCCGCGCTGCTGGGGGCTGCGCTGTTCGGCGTCCTGAAGATCGCCGCGGGCCAGGGGCTGGGCTTCCTCACCGGCACCTCCAACCCGCTGCTGGCGGGCGTCGGGGTGATCGCCGGTCTCCTGGTGTGGCTCAACATCCTCTTCCGGGTGGTGCTGACGACGGCGGCCTGGGCCGCCGTCGACCCCGTCGTCGTCGCGCACCTCACCGCCGACCTGGGGGAGCCGGTGATCGGCCCGCCGGTCGGGCCGGCCGCCGACGCCGCGCTGACCCGGGCCGCGCTGCCCCACCACATCCCCTCCTACGGCGAGCGCGCCGCCGACCGGGTGCAGGTGGCCGCCGGGGCCGTGCTGGGAGCCGCGGCGCTCGCCGGCGTCCACGCCGTCGTCACCGGGGCGCGGGAGGGCTCGCGCCTGCTGCGCGGTGCCCGAGGACGGCGCTGAGGTCAGCGCCGAGGACGGCGCTGGGGCGCCGCTGGGCGGGATCCGCGGCTAGGGTCGCGCCATGTCCTCCGCGCTGACGCTCGGCGCCGAGGAGGAGCTGCACCTGATCGACCTCGAGACGCGGCAGCTCTCCGCCCGCGCCCCCCAGGTCCTCTCGCGCCTGCCCAGCGAGGGCTTCTCCGCGGAGATCCAGCGGACCACGGTGGAGACCAACACCGACGTGGTCGACACCCTCGGTGCGCTGCGCGCGGAGCTGCTGCGGCTGCGCGCGCAGGTGGTGGAGGTCGCCGCCGCCGACGGGCTGGGGATCGCCGCGGTGGGCACCGCCCCCCGCTCGGCGTTCGCCGACTTCGAGCTGACCGCCACCGGGCGCTACGGGCGGATGCAGGAGCAGTACCGGCTCCTCGTCGACGAGCAGCTGATCTGCGGCACGCAGGTGCACGTGGGGGTGGCCGACCGCGACCTGGCTGTCGACATCGCCCAGCGCATCGCTCCCGACCTGCCCGTGCTGCTGGCGCTGTCGGCGAGCTCACCGTTCTGGAACGGGCACGACACCGGCTACTCCAGCATCCGCACCACGATCTGGCAGCGCTGGCCCAGCGCCGGGGCCACCGGGCCGATGGCCTCCGCCGCGGAGTACGACGCCCTGCTGGCCGACCTCATCGGCTCCGGGGTGATCGCCGACGCGAAGATGGCCTACTTCGACGTCCGGCCCTCCTCCCACGCCCCCACCCTGGAGCTGCGGGTCTGCGACGCGTGCCCGCTGGTCGACGACGCGGTGCTCATCGCCGGCCTGTTCCGGGGGCTCGTGCGCGAGGCCGAGCTCGCGGTCCAGGCCGGAGAGCCGCGCGTCGACCGCCCCGCCCCCCTGCACCGCGCCGCGATCTGGCAGGCGGCGCGCGGAGGGCTGCGGGGCCGCCTGCTCGACCGCTCCGAGCACCCGCGGCCGCTGCCCGCCACGGACGTGGTGCGGGCGCTGGTCGCGCGGCTGCAGCCCGTGCTCGCCGAGCTCGGTGACGCCGAGGAGGTCGGCGAGCTGGCGGAGCGCTCCCTGGCGCGCGGCAACTCCGCCGACCGCCAGCGGGCGGCGCTCGCGGAGTCCGGCGACCTCGACGACGTGGTGCGCCTCGTGCTCGAGGAGACCCAGGGCCCCGCGGGCGGCTCCGTGCAGGAGGAGCCGGAGCTGCGCCGCTACCGCGCCCGGGCCGGTGACGAGGCGGTCGCCGCCTCGCGGGCGGTCCGTCCCCTGTACCGCCCGGTGGTCGAGGCGGTGCGGGGTCTCGGGCAGGACGAGCTGCGCGGCCGCGAGCAGCGGCGCGACGCCTGGGCCGACCAGCACGGGCTGGGCTTCCGCGTGGGCGGGCAGCTGCGCCCGTTCACCGTCGACCTGCTGCCCCGCATCATCGGCCGCCACGAGTGGGCGGGCCTGCGGGCCGGGCTCGAGCAGCGCGCGGTGGCGCTGGAGCGGTTCCTGCGCGACGTCTACGGCGAGCAGCGCGTGCTGGCCGACGGGGTGCTGCCGCGCTCGGCGGTGGTGGGCGCCCCGGGGTGGCGCGAGGAGGGCCGGCGGCTGCCGGCGGGCGCCGTGCGCGCCGCCGTCATCGGCTTCGACCTCGTGCGCTCCGAGGACGGCGGCTGGCGGGTGCTGGAGGACAACCTGCGCGACCCCAGCGGCGCCGCCTTCGCCGTCGCCGCCCGCGAGCTGCTCGACGAGGTGGTGCCGGAGCTGCCCCGCCCGGAGGGCCTCGCAGCCCCCGCCGCGGTGTACGAGCGGCTGCGCGCCACCCTGCTGGCCGGCGCCCGCCCCGGCACCCGGGCCGCCCTGCTGTCCAGCGGCCCCGGCAGCGGCGCCTGGTTCGAGCACCAGGCCCTGGCCAGCGGTGCCGGGCTGCTGCTCCTGCAGGCCGACGACGTCGACGTCGTCGGCGGCCGGGTGGTCGTCCGCGGGGAGGCTGCCGGGCGGCACGACCAGGTGGGCGTGCTCTACCTGCGCCTCGACGGGCCCCTGGCCGACCTCGTCGACGGCGACGGGCGGGCCGTCGGTGCGGAGCTGCTCGACGCCGCCGAAGCCGGCGCCGTCGTGCTGGCCAACGCCCCCGGCAACGGGGTCGCCGACGACAAGGCCGTGTACCGGGCGGTGCCCGAGCTCATCGGCTACTACCTCGACGAGCGCCCCCTGGTCGACCAGGTGCCGACCTACCTGACCGCCGACGACGTCGAGCGCCGCGGCGTGCTCGAGCGCCTGGGCGAGCTGGTGACCAAGCCCGTCGACGGGATGGGCGGCTCCGGCGTGCTCATCGGGCCGGCCGCGAGCGCCGCGGAGGTGGCGGCGCGCCGCGCCGAGGTGTCGGCGCACCCCGAGCGCTGGGTGGCGCAGGAGGTCGTGCAGCTCTCCTCCCTGCCCGCGGTCGTCGACGGCGTGCTGGTGCCCCGCCACGTCGACCTGCGCGTGTTCGCGCACGTCGTGGGCGACGGGCGCGACGACGCCCGAGTGGTCGACCTGGCCCTGACGCGCGTGGCCCCCGAGGGGGACATGGTCGTCAACTCCTCGCGCGGCGGCGGCGCGAAGGACACCTGGGTGCTCCTCGACGGGGCGCGGCGGTGACCACGACGCAGGCGTCCTCCGCTGTGGAGCGCGCGGTGGTCCTGTCCGACGAGCTGGTCGGCGCCTGGGGCAGCTGGGGGCCGGTGATGACCCCCGACGCGCGGCGCGTGGCGTTCGTCTCCGACCGCTCCGGCGTGCCGCAGGTGTGGGTGCAGGACGTCGTCACCGGGCTGCCCGAGGGCGCCGAGCTGCCGCGGGCCCGCCACCTCCCGCTGGGGTGCGACGACCCCGTCACCCGCGTCACCTGGGCCGCCGACAGCCGCTGGCTCGCCGTCGAGGTCGCCACCGGCGGCGGCGTGCGCACCCAGGTGTGGGTGGTGCGCCCCGACGGGCGCGACGCGCGGCGCATCGCCGGCGGTGGCAGCAGCGAGCCCGGCGGCGACGGGGGAGGGGACGACGCGCACGCCGTCCTCGGGCCCTGGACCCGCAGCGGCCACCGCCTCGTGGTCACCCGCCCCTCCACCGGCCCCGGGCGCCCCACCCGCTCCTACCTCGCCGACCCGGCCACCGGGCGCCTCGACCCCCTGTCCGTCGGCGACAACACGTCGGTGCTCGACGTGTCCCTCGAGGAGCGCTTCCTCGTGCTCAAGGACGGCCAGCGCGGGCAGCAGTTCTGCGTCGTCGTCGACAGGCTCGACGACACCTCGACCCCGCTGCTGCACGCCGGGGCCACCGGCTCCACCGACCGCGCCCTCCTGCGGCCCGCGCCCGAGGGCGACTCCGGGCCGCTGTGGGTCTACCTCGCCTCCGACGTCGGCCTCGCCCGCCGCCAGCTGATCGGGATGCCGCTCGGCCCGCACGGGTGGAAGGGCGAGCCGCGAGCGCTGGCCGTGCGCGACGACGCCGAGCTGGAGGGCCTGGACGCCGACGACGGCGGGCGCCTGCTGCTGCTCGTCTGGAACGCCGCCGGGCGCAGCGAGCTGGAGCTCTTCGACACCTCCACCCACGTCCGCACCCCCATCACGGGCATGCCCGGGCTCGTGGCGGCCGACCCGGTGCTCTCCCGCGACGGCGTCCTCGGTGGTGCTCGGCGTGGAGGGACCGACCCGCCCGCGGGAGCTGTGGCACGTCGACGTCCCCACCGGCGCCTGGTCGCGGATCACACAGGCGCCCGACCTGCCGCAGGGGCAGCTCGTGGAGCCCGAGCTGGTGCGCTTCAGCGGCCACGACGGGCTGGGGCTGACGGGGTGGCTCTACCGGGCACCCGCTCGCGACGGCGGCGGCGCAGCGCGCGGCCCGGGTCCTGCGGCGCTGTGGCTGCACGGCGGGCCCGAGGCGCAGGAGCGCCCCACCTTCAACCCGCAGCACCAGGCGCTGGCCGCCGCGGGGATCACCGTGCTCGCGCCGAACATCCGCGGGTCCTCGGGGTTCGGGCGGGAGTTCGTGCACGCCGACGACGTCGAGAAGCGGTGGGACGCCCTGTCCGACGTCCTCGCCGCCGCGGACCACCTCGTGGCGACCGGAGTCGCCGCCCCCGGGCGCGTGGCGGTCAGCGGCCGCTCCTACGGCGGTTACCTCGTGCTCGCCTCGATGGCGTTCTCCCCGGAGGCCTTCGCCGCCGGCGTCGACGTCTGCGGCATGAGCGACCTCACGACGTTCTACCGCGACACCGAGCCGTGGATCGGCGCCGTGGCCGTCACCAAGTACGGGCACCCGGAGCGGGACCGCGCGCTGCTGGAGGCGCTGTCACCGCTGTCGCGGGCCGACGCGATCGATGCGCCGCTGCTCGTCGTCCACGGCGAGCTCGACACCAACGTGCCGATCGGGGAGGCGCACCAGATCGTCGCTGCGCTCCAGTCGCGCGCCGCCGTCGAGGCCGACGCGCCGCCGGTGGCGTACCTGGAGCTGGCGGGGGAGGGGCACGACTACCGGCGGGCGGAGTCGCGCCGGGTCCTGCACGCCCGCGTGGTGACCTTCCTGGCGGAGCACCTCGGCGCCTGACGGCAGTGGCGGGACCGCATGATCACCGGAGGGGGCACCCTCCCGGTGATCATGCACTCCCGCCACCGGGACCGCTGGGTCAGACCTTGCGGGTCAGCAGCGCCTGCTTGACCTCGGCGATCGCCTTGGTCACCTGGATCCCGCGGGGGCAGGCCTCCGAGCAGTTGAAGGTCGTGCGGCAGCGCCACACGCCCTCGCGGTCGTTGAGGACCTCCAGGCGCAGGTCGGCGCCCTCGTCGCGGCTGTCGAAGATGAACCGGTGCGCGTTGACGATCGCCGCCGGGCCGAAGTACTGCCCGTCGGTCCAGAACACCGGGCAGCTCGACGTGCACGCGGCGCACAGGATGCACTTCGTCGTGTCGTCGAAGCGCTCCCGGTCGTGCGCGGACTGCAGCCGCTCGCGGGTGGGCTCGTGCCCGGAGGTGATGAGGAACGGCATCACCTCGCGGTAGGACTGGAAGAACGGCTCCATGTCGACCACGAGGTCCTTCTCCACCGGCAGCCCCTTGATGGGCTCGACGGTGATGGGCTTGCTCGGGTCGAGGTCCTTCAGCAGGGCCTTGCACGCCAGCCGGTTGCGGCCGTTGATGCGCATCGCGTCGGAGCCGCAGACGCCGTGGGCGCAGGAGCGCCGGAAGGTCAGCGACCCGTCCTGCTCCCACTTGATGGTGTGCAGCGCGTCGAGGAGCCGGTCCGTGCCGTGCACGTCGACCTCGTAGTCCTCCCAGTGCGGCTTCTCGTCGCGCTCGGGGTCGTACCGGCGGATCCGCACCGTGACGGAGAAGCTGGGGACGGCTCCCGCGGTGCTCTCGGGCGCTGCATCGGTCTCTCGAGCCATGACGCTCAGTACTTCCGTTCCATCGGCTGGTAGCGGGTGGTGACGACCGGCTTGGTGTCGAGCCGCACGCCCTCGTGGCCGAACTCGTCGACCACGCGGTACGCCATCGTGTGCCGCATGTGGTTGGCGTCGTCGCGGTTCGGGTAGTCCTCGCGGAAGTGCCCGCCGCGGCTCTCCGTGCGGTTCAGCGCGCCGGCGCAGATCACGGTGGCGAGCTCCAGCAGGAAGCCCACCTCGACGGCCTCGAGCAGGTCGGTGTTGTACCGGTGCCCCTTGTCCTGCACCCCGACCCGCGCGTACCGCGCGCGCAGGGCGTCGATGTCGGACATGGCCTGCTTCAGCGTGGTCTCGGTGCGGAAGACCTGGGCGTTGAGGTCCATCGTCTCCTGCAGGTCGCGGCGGATGGCCGCGATGCGCTCGGTGCCGGTGGAGGAGCGCAGGCCCTCGACCATGGCGACGACGTCGGACTGCGGGTCCTGCGGCAGCTCGGCGAACTCCCGGGTCGCCATCGCGTGCTCGGCCGCAGCGATGCCGGCGCGCTTGCCGAACACGTTGATGTCGAGCAGGGAGTTGGTGCCGAGGCGGTTGGAGCCGTGCACCGAGACGCAGGCGACCTCGCCGGCGGCGTACAGGCCGGGGACGCGCGTGTCGTTGTCGGCGAGCACCTGGGAGGTGACGTCGGTGGGGACGCCGCCCATCGCGTAGTGCGCGGTCGGGTAGACCGGCACCGGCTCGGTGTACGGCTCGACGCCGAGGTAGGTCCGCGCGAACTCGGTGATGTCGGGGAGCTTGGCGTCGATGTGCGCCCGCTCCAGGTGCGTCAGGTCGAGCAGCACGTAGTCCTTGTGCGGCCCGGCGCCGCGGCCCTCGCGGACCTCGTTCGCCATCGCGCGGGCGACGATGTCGCGGGGCGCGAGGTCCTTGATGGTCGGGGCGTAGCGCTCCATGAAGCGCTCGCCGTCCCCGTTGCGCAGGATGCCGCCCTCGCCGCGCGCGGCCTCGGACAGCAGGATCCCCAGGCCCGCCAGGCCCGTCGGGTGGAACTGGAAGAACTCCATGTCCTCCAGCGGCAGGCCGCGGCGGTAGGCCACACCCATGCCGTCACCGGTGAGGGTGTGCGCGTTCGAGGTGGTCTTGTAGACCTTGCCGGCGCCGCCGGTGGCCAGCACGACGGACTTGGCGCGGAAGACGTGGATCGAGCCGGTGGCCAGCTCGTAGGCCACCACGCCCGCCGTCGTGCGCTCGCCGTCGACCTCGGAGAACAGCAGGTCGAGCACGTAGAACTCGTTGAAGAACTCCACCTCGTGCTTGACGCACTGCTGGTAGAGGGTCTGCAGGATCATGTGACCGGTGCGGTCGGCCGCGTAGCAGGAGCGGCGCACGGCGGCCTCGCCGTGGTTGCGGGTGTGCCCGCCGAAGCGGCGCTGGTCGATCTTGCCCTCGGGGGTGCGGTTGAACGGCAGCCCCATCTTCTCCAGGTCCAGGACGGCGTCGATCGCCTCCTTGCACATCACCTCGGCGGCGTCCTGGTCGACGAGGTAGTCGCCGCCCTTGACGGTGTCGAAGGTGTGCCACTCCCAGTTGTCCTCCTCGACGTTCGCGAGGGCGGCGCACATGCCGCCCTGCGCCGCCCCGGTGTGGGAGCGCGTCGGGTAGAGCTTGGTGAGGACGGCGGTGCGGGTGCGCTGCCCGGACTCCAGGGCCGCGCGCATGCCGGCGCCGCCGGCCCCCACGATGACGACGTCGTAGCTGTGGACCTGCACGTCGGGCATTCGGTTCTCCTCGAGGGCTGGTCGGTTCAGAGGGTCGAGCAGACGCTCGGCAGGAGCGAGGGGTCGGCCCCGGAGGGGCACGGGTCGAACGTGAAGATCACGAGGGTGCCGAGGACGACCGTCAGCGCGAACGCGGTGAACAGCGCCATCTTCAGCCAGAACCGCGTCCCGTTGCGCTCGGCGTAGTCGTTGATGATCGTGCGGACGCCGTTGGTGCCGTGGAGCATCGCGAGCCACAGCATCGCCAGGTCCCACACCTTCCAGAACGGCGTGGCGTACTTCCCGGCGACGAACGCGAAGTCGACCTGGTGGATGCCGTCGCCCAGGACGAGGTTGACCAGCAGGTGGCCGAGGATCAGGACGACGAGCAGGACGCCGCTCATGCGCATGAAGAGCCAGGCGTAGAGCTCGAAGTTGGTGCGCGTCGGCTTGGAGCGGCGGTACGGCGAGCGCGGGGCGTCGAGCGCCTCGGGGGCGCCCGAGCTGGACGGGCTGGACTGGACGGCGGTCACGGCTGCTCCTTCACTCCCCGACGAGCGGCGAGAAGATGACCATCAGGTGGCGGACCAGGAAGGGCACGAACAGCACCACCCAGACCGCGACGACGCCCCAGAACAGCTGGCGGTGGTAGCGGGGGCCCTTGGCCCAGAAGTCGACCAGCATGATCCGCAGCCCGTTGAACGCGTGGAAGATGACGGCGGCCACCAGGCCGGCCTCGCCCATCCCCACGACGGGGTTCTTGTAGCTGCTGATCACCGCGTCGTACGCCTCCGGGGAGACGACGACCAGCGAGGTGTCGAGCACGTGCACCAGCAGGAAGATGAAGATGAGCACGCCGGTGATGCGGTGCGCCACCCACGACCACATGCCCTCGCGGCCGCGGTACAGGGTGCCGGTGGGACCGGACACCGTGGGGAGAGCCGGCAGCGTGCGTGCCACGTGTGCACCTTCCTGTGGTTCCGGCGGACTCCTGCGCGGAGCCGCGACGGCGCCTGGGGCTCGGTAGACCGGGACTGCGGCGTCTGGTGAAGACTAGCGGCGGGACCCGGCGCCGCTGCTCCCGACGGGCGCTCAGGTGACCAACGCGACACCCCGCTGTGCGAGGCTGCCGCCATGAGCTCCGTCTCCGGCCGGCCAGTGCCCCGTCTGGAGGGCTTCGCGGCCGTCGTCCCCGCAGGTGGGGCGGGCACCCGGCTGTGGCCCCTGTCCCGCGCCGGGGCCCCGAAGTTCCTCCACGACCTCACCGGCGCCGGCCGCTCCCTGCTGCAGGCCACGTGGGACCGGCTGGTGCCCCTGACCGGCCCGGAGCGCCTCCTGCTGGTGACGGGGCGCTCGCACGCCGAGGCCGTCGTGGCGGCCCTGCCAGGCCTGCTGCCCCGCAACCTCCTGCTGGAGCCCTCGGCGCGCGACTCGATGGCGGCGATCGGCCTGGCCGCCGCCGTCCTGGAGCGCCGCGAGGGCCCCGGCGCCGTGCTCGGCTCCTTCGCGGCCGACCACGTCATCGCCGACGACGCGGCCTTCGCCGACGCCGTGACCCAGGCGGTGGCCACCGCCCGCGCCGGTGAGGTGGTGACGATCGGCATCACCCCGACGTCCCCGGCCGTCGGCTTCGGGTACGTGCGGGGCTCCGAGCCCCTGGCCGTCGACGGCGCCCTGGACGCCGTCCGCGTCGCCGAGTTCGTGGAGAAGCCCGACGCCGCCACCGCCGCCGCGTACGTCGCCGGCGGGTCGCACCGCTGGAACGCCGGCATGTTCGTGGTCGGGGCGGGGGTGCTGCTCGACCACCTGGCCGACCAGCTGCCGGCGCTGGCCCAGGGCCTGCGCGAGATCGGCGCCGCCTGGGACACCTCGCGGCGCGACGCCGTGCTCGACGCCGTCTGGCCGGGCCTGGTCAAGATCGCCATCGACCACGCGATCGCCGAGCCTGTGGCCGCCGCCGGCGGCGTCGCCATGGTGCCCGGGACCTTCGGCTGGGACGACGTGGGCGACTGGGACTCCCTGGCCTCCCTGCTGCCGGGCGCCGAGACCGGGGTCGCCGTGCTCGGCGACGGCGCGCGCGTGGTCGCCGACAGCAGCACCGGGCTGGTCGTCACCTCCGGCGGGCCCTCCGGCCGCACGGTCTCGGTGCTGGGGATCCCCGGCGCCGTCGTC
Source organism: uncultured Actinomycetota bacterium (assembly GCA_963781365.1). Lineage (GTDB taxonomy): Bacteria > Actinomycetota > Actinomycetes > Actinomycetales > Quadrisphaeraceae > Quadrisphaera. The sequence continues at coordinate 105,112 of CAWAFR010000002.1, forward strand.
GTCGACACCCCGGACGCGCTCCTGGTGACCACCCGCGAGCACGCCCAGAGCGTCAAGGGCCTCGTCGGCGCCTGGCGCGAGCGCGGCCGCGACGACCTCCTGTGACGGCTCCCTCACCGTCGCTCGCCGAGGTGCTGGCCCCGCACCTGGAGGGCCTGGTCGCCCTGCGGCGGGACCTGCACGCCCACCCGGAGACCGCCCACGCCGAGCACCGCACCACCGCGGTGGTCGCAGCGCGGCTGCGCGAGGCGGGGCTGGAGCCGCGCCTGCTGCCCGGGACCGGGCTGGTCTGCGACGTCGGCGGCGGCTCGGGTGACGGCGGGGCGGGTGACGGCGGGGTCGGGCCGGTCGCCGTCGGGCTGCGGGCCGACCTCGACGCCCTGCCGCTGGCCGACGAGACCTCCAGCCCCTGGGCCTCGACGGTGCCGGGGGTGGCCCACGCCTGCGGGCACGACGTCCACACGGCGGTGGTGCTGGGCGCCGGCCTCGTGCTGGCCGACCTGGCCCGCGCGGGGGCGCTGCCCGGACGGGTCCGGCTGGTGTTCCAGCCCGCCGAGGAGGTCACGCCGGGCGGGGCGCTGGCCGTCATCGGCGGTGGCGGGGTGGAGGGCGTCGAGCGGGTCCTGGCCGTGCACTGCGACCCCCACACCGACGTCGGCCACGTGGGGCTGCGGGTGGGCGCGATCACCTCCGCCTTCGACCAGGTGAAGGTGGTGCTGCGCGGCGCCGGCGGGCACACGTCGCGCCCGCACCTGACCGGTGACCTGGTCTTCGCGCTCGCCAAGGTGGTCACCGAGGTGCCCGCCGTGCTGTCGCGCCGGCTCGACCCCCGCGCCGGGGTGTCGCTGGTGTGGGGCCGCGTCAACGCCGGGGGAGCCGCCAACGCCATCCCGCGCCTCGGCGTGGCCGAGGGGACGCTGCGCTGCGTGCGCCAGGACGCGTGGCGGACCGCTGGAGACCTGCTGCCGCAGCTGGTGCGCGAGGTCGTCGCGCCCTACGACCTCGAGGTGGAGGTCGACCTGCAGCGGGGCGTCCCGCCGGTGGTCAACGAGGCGGTCAGCACCGGGCTGCTGCAGCACGCCGCCGACGTCGAGCTGGGCCCGGGCGCCGCCGTCCCGACCGACCAGAGCCTGGGCGGGGAGGACTTCGCCTGGTACCTGGAGCACCTGCCCGGCGCGATGGCCCGCCTGGGCACCCGCACCCCCGGCGGGGCCACGCACGACCTGCACCGCGGCGACTTCGAGGCCGACGAGCGGGCGATCGCCGTCGGCGCGCGGCTGCTGGCCGCCGCCGCCCTGGCGGCGCTGGCGCCCCCGGACTGAGACCTGGACCGGGGCCGGGCCGGGGCCGGGCCGGCGCGGCGCCGCGCCGGGGGCGCGCATCACGGATCGGTTGCGATCCGGCCGCGGGGGCTCGTCTCCCGGACGGGGGTCGCCCTAGGGTCGGCCACGACCTGCACCCGCCGCTGGAGGACCACCTGTGAAGAAGAAGCTCGCCACCCTCGCCGCGACCGGGGCGGTCGCCCTGATCGCCGGGTGCGGTGCGGCGCCCGACGCCGCCACCGGCTCCGAGAGCGGGTCGAGCTCGGCGAGCGCGACCTCCGACACGAAGGCGTGCATCGTCTCCGACGGCGGTGGCTTCAACGACCAGTCGTTCAACCAGGCCGGCCTGGAGGGCCTCAAGACCGCGGCGAGCAGCCTCGGGGTGACCACGGCCCAGGTCGAGTCCAAGACCGACGCCGACTACGCGCCGAACATCGCCAGCCTCGTCAGCCAGGGCTGCAACCTCGTCGTGGCCACCGGCTTCCTGCTGGCCGACGCGACCGGTGAGGCCGCCGACTCGAACAAGGACACCCAGTTCGCGCTGATCGACTCCACGGTCGACCCGGCCCGCGACAACGTGAAGCCCCTGCTGTTCGACACCGCCCAGGCCGCCTACCTGGCCGGGTACGTCGCCGCCGGCACGACGAAGTCCGGCGCGGTCGCCACCTACGGCGGCATCCAGATCCCGTCGGTCACGATCTTCATGGACGGCTTCGTCGACGGCGTCGCGAAGTACAACGCCGACAAGGGCACCTCGGTCAAGGTCCTCGGCTGGGACAAGGCGGCCCAGACGGGCTCCTTCACCGGTGACTTCACGGACGCCGCCAAGGGCCAGAACACCACCCAGAACTTCATCGACCAGGGCGCCGACATCATCATGCCGGTGGCCGGCCCGGTCGGGTCCGGCACGCTCGCCGCGGCCAAGGCCGCCGGCGACGTCAAGGTCATCTGGGTCGACTCCGACGGCTACAACACGCAGCCCGACTACCGCGACATCATCCTCACCACGGTGGTCAAGGAGATCGGCGCCGCGGTGGAGGACGCCGTGAAGACCGAGGCCGACGGCAGCTACTCCTCCGAGCCGTACGTCGGCACGCTGGAGAACGGCGGCGTCAGCCTGGCCCCGTTCCACGACCTCGACTCCCAGGTGCCCCAGGACGTCAAGGACGGCGTGACGGCGCTGCAGCAGCAGGTCGTCGCCGGGACGATCAAGGTCGAGTCGACCGCCACCCCGTGACGCGCTGACGCGCCCCTCCTCGCCCTCGGGCCCCTCGGTAGCGTTCCGAGGGGCCCGCGGGCTGTGCGGCGCGACGACGCGACCGGTGGGTCTGTGGTGGATGTGGTGCGGAGCGGCCCCCGGGCCGCTCGGAGGAGGGGTGCGGTGTGGAGCTCGAGCTGAGGGGCATCACCAAGCGGTTCGGGTCGCTGGTCGCCAACGACGCGATCGACCTGGTGGTCGCCCCGGGTGAGGTGCACTGCCTGCTCGGGGAGAACGGTGCCGGGAAGAGCACCCTGATGAACGTGCTCTACGGGCTCTACCGGCCCGACGCCGGCGAGATCCTCGTCGACGGGCGGCCGGTGCAGCTCTCGGGCCCCGGTGACGCGATGGCCGCCGGCATCGGCATGGTCCACCAGCACTTCATGCTCATCCCGGTGTTCACGGTGGCCGAGAACGTCGTCCTGGGCGACGAGCCCACCCGCCGGGGCCTGCTCGACCTGGCCACGGCCCGCCGCCGGGTGCGGGAGCTGTCCGACCGCTACGGCCTCGCCGTCGACCCCGACGCGCTCGTGGAGGACCTGCCGGTCGGCGTCCAGCAGCGCGTGGAGATCCTCAAGGCGCTCGTGCGCGACGCGCGGGTGCTCATCCTCGACGAGCCGACCGCGGTGCTCACCCCGCAGGAGACCGACGAGCTCATCACGATCATGCGGCAGCTGACGGCGGCGGGGACGTCGATCGTCTTCATCACCCACAAGCTCCGCGAGGTGCGCGCCATCGCCGACCGGATCACCGTCGTCCGCCGCGGCAGGATCGTCGGGACGGCCGACCCGAGCGCGCCCGAGAACGAGCTCGCGGCGCTCATGGTGGGCCGCAGCGTCAGCCTGACCGTCGAGCGGGACCCCGGCTCCGCGACGGGCCCGGGCGAGGTCACCGTGCAGGTGCGCGACCTGGTGGTGCGCGACGCGAACGGCGCGCGCGTCGTCGACGGCGTCGACCTCGACATCGCCCGCGGGGAGGTGCTCGCCGTCGCCGGGGTCCAGGGCAACGGCCAGACCGAGCTGACCGAGGCGGTCGTGGGCCTGCAGGCCGACGTGACCGGCTCGATCCGCCTCGGGGGCGTCGAGCTGGTCGGCCGCTCCACCCGCCAGGTCCTCGACGCGGGCGTCGGCTTCGTCCCGGAGGACCGCACCCACGACGGCCTGGTCGGCACCTTCTCCATCGAGGAGAACCTCGTGCTCGACCGCCACCGCGGCGCCCCCTTCGCGAAGGGCCCCGCGCTGGACCGGCGCGCGCTGCGGGAGAACGCGGTGCGCCTCATCGAGCAGTACGACGTGCGCACCACCGGCCCCGAGGTCGCGGCGGGCACGCTGTCGGGCGGCAACCAGCAGAAGGTGGTGCTGGCGCGGGAGCTGAGCCGGCCGCTGCAGCTGTTCATCGCCTCCCAGCCCACGCGCGGCCTCGACGTCGGATCCATCGAGTTCGTCCACCGCCGGGTGGTGGCCGAGCGCGACGCCGGCACGCCCGTGCTCATCGTCTCCACCGAGCTCGACGAGGTGCTCGCCCTGGCCGACAGGATCGCCGTGATGTACCGGGGCAGGGTCGTGGGCGTCGTCCCCGGCCAGCACCGCGCGGAGCAGCAGGACGCCCAGGACGGCGGCGCGGACGGCGCGACCCTGCGCGACGTGCTCGGCCTGATGATGGCGGGGGTCCCCCTGGAGGAGGCCCGTGTGCAGGCGGCGGCCCGCCCCAGCGAGGTCGAGGCGGCAGCCGCCGACGCCGGCGACGGAGGAGTGGTCCTGTGAGCGGCTCGACGCCCCAGCCGGTGCCCCAGCAGGCGCCCGGGCAGCGGTCCCGGGGCGCCCAGCTGCTCGACGAGGTCCGCGGCAGCACCTGGCTGGTGTCCGTGCTGGCGATCGTCCTCGCCTTCGTCCTCGGGGGCCTGCTCATCGCCGTCGCCGACGCCGACACCCAGGCGGCCTTCGGCTACTTCTTCGCCCGGCCCACCGACGCTGTCGCCGCCGGCTGGAACGCCGCGACCGAGGCGTACGGCGCGATGCTGCGCGGCGCGGTCTACAACCCGCAGGCGAGCACCGCGGTGCAGCGGGTCCGGCCCATCACCGAGACCCTGACCGTGGCGACGCCGCTGATCGCGGCGGGCCTCGGCGTCGCGCTCGCCTTCCGGGTGGGCCTGTTCAACATCGGGGCGCAGGGGCAGCTGCTCATCGGCGCGCTCCTCGCCGGCGCCGTCGGCTTCGGCCTGCACCTGCCCCCGGGGCTGCACCTGCTGGTGGCGGTGCTCGCCGCGCTCGTCGGCGGGGCCATCTGGGGTGGTCTGGTCGGCCTGCTCCGCGCCCGCAGCGGCGCCCACGAGGTGATCGTGACGATCATGCTGAACTACGTCGCGCTGAACCTCGTCGGGTACCTGCTCACCACCAGCGCCTTCCAGCGCGAGGGGTCCTCGAACCCGATCAGCCCGCCCGTCGACGACTCCGCGACCTTCCCGCTGCTGCTGGGCGACAGCTTCCGCCTCCACCTCGGGTTCCTCGTGGTGCTGGTCGCGGCGGCGGCGGTGTGGTGGCTGCTGGAGCGCAGCACCACCGGCTTCCGCTGGCGCGCCGTGGGGGCCAACCCCTCGGCCGCCCGCACCGCGGGCATCGGCGTCTCCGGCGCCTACATCGGCGTCATGGTCGCCGCGGGGGCGCTCGCCGGCCTGGCCGGCGCCGCGCAGCTGCTCGGCACCGAGAGGTCCCTGACCGGCGGCATCGCCGGCTCCATCGGCGCCGACGCCATCACCGTGGCCCTGCTGGGGCGCTCGCGTCCCCTCGGGGTGGTGCTCGCCGGCCTGCTCTTCGGGGCGCTGCGCGCCGGCGGCGTGCTCATGCAGGCCCAGACCGGCACGCCGATCGACATCGTGCTCGTCGTGCAGTCGATGATCGTGCTGTTCATCGCCGCGCCTCCGCTGGTGCGGTCGATCTTCCGCCTGCAGCCGCGACGGCGACGCGCCCGCGGCGCCGGCGGTGCCGGTGGCGACTCCGCGCTCCCGGCGGCACCGCAGGGCACCACCGGCGCGGGCACCACGACGCAGGGGGCCTCCGCGTGAGCACCACCGCCAGCCCGAACCCCGCGCCCTCGCCGGTGGACGGCCCCGCGGCGACGCCGTCCCCGTCGTCGGCCGCCCCCACCGCCGTCGAGCGCGGCAGCGCCCGCCCCGTGTGGGTCATGGTCGTCTTCGCGGTGCTCGCGCTGGTGCTCTTCGGTGCCGCCGGCCACACCGGGACGTCGACCTTCGCCCTCTCCGGGCGCGGTGCCGCCGTCACCGTGCCCGACCTGCCCCTGCCCGTGCGCCCCACCGGGTGGCTCGTCGGCCTGGCCTGCCTGGCCCTCGCCGGCCTCACCGAGCGCGCCCGCCGCGCCGGGCGCCCCGCCCCCGCTGGGTGGTCCCGCTCTTCGGCGCCCTCTGGGTGGTGGGCTTCCTGGTGTGGGTGGTCGCCGGGCAGCGCATCAGCCTCGTCGGGCTGCTCGGCGGCGGCCTCGTGCTCGCCGTCCCCCTGGCCTTCGGCGCCCTGTCCGGCGTGGTCTCCGAGCGCGCCGGCGTCGTCAACATCGCCATCGAGGGACAGCTGCTGGCCGGGGCGTTCCTGTCGGCGGTCGTGGCCAGCGCCACGGACAACCCCTACCTCGGGCTGGTCGCGGCGCCGGTGGCCGGCGTCCTGGTCGGCCTGGTGCTGGCGCTGTTCGCGATCCGCTACCTCGTCGACCAGATCATCGTCGGCGTCGTGCTCAACGTGCTCGTGCTGGGCCTGACGAACTACCTGTTCAGCACCCTGCTCGCCGGCAGCACCACGCTGAACTCCCCGCCGGGGCTGGGACGGCTGCCGATCCCGCTGCTGTCCGACATCCCGGTGCTCGGCCCGGTGCTGTTCAACCAGTCGATCGTCGTCTACCTCATGTACGCGGCCGTCGCGGTGGTGCACGTCGCGCTGTTCAGGACGCGGTGGGGGCTGCGGGTGCGCGCCGTCGGGGAGCACCCCCGCGCCGCCGACACCGTCGGCATCGACGTGATCCGCACGCGGTTCGTGAACGTGCTCATCGCCGGGGCCCTGGCCGGGCTCGGCGGGGCGATGCTCACGCTGGGCGCCAGCCTCGCCTTCGGGCAGAACATGAGCGCGGGCAAGGGCTACATCGCCCTGGCCGCCATGATCTTCGGCCGCTACTCCCCGCGGGGGGCGCTGGCGGCGGCGCTGCTGTTCGGCCTGGCGACCAACCTGCAGGACATCCTCAGCTCCATCAGCACCCCGGTGCCCAGCCAGTTCCTCCTCATGGCGCCCTACCTGGCGACGGTGCTCGCCGTCGCCGGCCTCGTCGGCAGGGTGCGCGCGCCCGCCGCCGACGGACAGCCGTACGTGAAGCAGTGATCTCGCAGTGATCTCGAACGACCAGCCGAGGAGGACGCCCGTGACCGAGCCCGACGTCGACTGGGACGGCCTGCTGGCCGCCGCCAGGGCGGTGCAGGAGCACGCCTACGCCCCGTACTCGCGGTTCCGGGTGGGGGCGGCGGCGCTCGTCGACGACGGGCGCGTCGTCACCGGCTGCAACGTCGAGAACGCCGGGTACGGCGTCACCCTGTGTGCGGAGTGCGGCCTGGTGTCGTCGCTGGTGGCCGGCGGCGGCGGGCGGCTCGTGGCCTTCACCTGCGTGGGGGGCGACGACGCGCGCCAGATCATGCCCTGCGGCAGGTGCCGGCAGCTGCTCTTCGAGCACGGCGGGCGGTCCCTGCTGGTCTCGACGCCCGAGGGCGTGCTGACGATGGCCGAGGTGCTGCCGCAGGGCTTCGGCCCCGAGGAGCTCGAGCGCGGCTGAGTGGCAGGGTGAGGGCGTGAGCAACCAGCCCGAGCCGCACGACGCCGTCGAGGTCATCGCCGCCAAGCGGGACCGCGGCGAGCTCACCGACAGCCAGGTCGACTGGGTGGTCGACGCGTACACGCGGGGTGTCGTCGCCGACGAGCAGATGGCGTCCCTGGCGATGGCGATCCTGCTCAACGGCATGGACCGCCGGGAGGTCTCGCGCTGGACCGCGGCGATGATCGCCACCGGAGAGCGCCTCGACTTCTCGGGGCTGAGCCGGCCCACCGCCGACAAGCACTCCACCGGCGGCGTCGGCGACAAGATCACCCTCCCGCTCGCGCCGCTGGTGGCCGCGTGCGGCGTCGCCGTCCCGCAGCTGTCCGGTCGGGGCCTCGGCCACACCGGGGGCACCCTGGACAAGCTCGAGGCGATCCCCGGGTGGCGCGCGTCGCTGTCCAACGAGGAGGTCTGGGCGCAGCTGGAGGACGTCGGTGCCGTCATCTGCGCCGCAGGCTCCGGGCTCGCCCCGGCGGACAAGAAGCTCTACGCGCTGCGCGACGTCACCGGCACCGTCGAGTCCATCCCCCTCATCGCCAGCTCGATCATGAGCAAGAAGATCGCCGAGGGCACCGGCGCGCTGGTGCTGGACGTCAAGGTCGGCACCGGCGCGTTCATGAAGACCCGCGACGACGCCGAGGAGCTCGCCCGCACCATGGTCGAGCTCGGCACCGACGCCGGCGTGCGGACGGTCGCGCTGCTCACCGGCATGTCGACGCCGCTGGGACTCACCGCCGGCAACGCCCTCGAGGTCCGCGAGAGCGTGGAGGTGCTGGCGGGCGGCGGCCCGTCCGACGTCGTCGAGCTCACCCTCGCCCTGGCCGCGGAGATGCTCGCCGGCGCCGGGCGCGGCGACGTCGACCCGGCCGACGCGCTGCGCGACGGCCGCGCCATGGACTCCTGGCGCCGCATGATCGCCGCGCAGGGCGGAGACCCCGACGCCCCGCTGCCCACCGCGAAGGCGACCCACGAGGTCCGCGCCGGCGCCGACGGCGTGCTGACGAGGCTCGACGCGATGGCCGTCGGCCTCGCCGCCTGGCGCCTGGGGGCCGGCCGCTCCCGGCCGGGGGAGGCCGTTCAGGCAGCGGCGGGCGTGGAGCTGCGCGCCAAGCCGGGAGACGCCGTCCGCGCCGACGACGTCCTCGCCGTCCTGCACACCGACACCCCCGAGCGGTTCGACCGCGCGCTGGCCGCGCTGGAGGGCGGCTGGGACGTCGCCCCCGCCGGAGGCGCCGCGCCCGCAGCGCCGGAGGTCGTCCTGGCCCGGATCTCCTGACCGCAGGGCCGCCCCTAGCCTGGGCCGGGTGAGCCTGGACGAGTCCACCCAGCCCGACGACGCCGACCTGCGCGAGCGGATCGCCCGCGCGCCCAAGGTGGTGCTGCACGACCACCTCGACGGAGGGCTGCGCGCGTCCACGCTGCTCGAGCTGGCCGACGAGATCGGCCACGACCTGCCGGAGAGCACTCCCGAGGCGCTCGCCGCGTGGGTGCAGCGCTCGGCCGACTCCGGCTCGCTGGCGAGCTTCCTCGAGCCGTTCTCGCACACCTCGGCCGTGCTGCAGACGCCGCACGCGCTGGAGCGGGTGGCCCGCGAGGCGGTGCTCGACCTCGCCGCCGACGGCGTCGTCGTCTACGAGACCCGCTTCGCGCCCGAGCTGTCGACGGCCGGAGGGCTCAGCGTCGAGGAGGTGCTCGACGCCGTCCTCGCCGGTCTGCACGCGGGCGCCGCCGAGTCGGCCGAGCGGGGCCGTCCGATCCGGGTGGGGGCGATCGTCTGCGCGATGCGCCAGGCCGACCGCTCGCTGGAGGCCGCGCGCGCCGCGCTGAGCCGCCGTGACGCCGGCGTCGTCGGCTTCGACATCGCCGGCCCGGAGATCGGCTTCCCCGCCACGGACCACGCGGAGGCGTTCGCTCTGCTGCGCGAGGGGCTGCTGCCCTTCACCGTGCACGCCGGCGAGGCCGTCGGGCCGGAGTCGGTGGCGCAGGCCCTCGCGGTCGGCGCCTCGCGGATCGGGCACGGGGTGCGGGTGCTGGAGGACGTCGTCGTCGGCGGTGAGGGCTCGAGCGCCCTGCCGCGCTTCGGGCGCGTCGCCTCCTACGTCCGCGACCGCCAGGTGCCGCTGGAGGTCTGCCCCCGCTCGAACACGCAGACCGGCACCTCGCCGTCCATCGCCGGGCACCAGGTCACCGCGCTGCGAGACCTCGGCTTCACGATCACCCTCTCCAGCGACGACCGGCTCTGGACCGGGACCACGCTCACCGACGAGATGGTGCTGCTGGCGCAGGAGGCCGGCTGGGGCTGGGACGACTTCCGCCAGGTCACGCTCGACGCGCTCGACGCGGCGTTCCTCCCGCAGGACGAGCGGATGGCGCTGCTGGAGCACGTCGTCATCCCCGGCTGGGAGGACTGAGCAGCCCGCTCGCGGGGCTGGCCCGCTGTCGGTGGGCGGTGCCAGGCTGCTGCACGTGGACACCCCCGCGAGCAGCACCCTGAGCACCCGCATCGAGCTCGTCTTCGTCGGCGTCTCCGACGTCGACCGGGCGAAGCACTTCTACGCCGAGGTGCTCGGCTGGGGGTGCGACCACGACCAGCGCGTCACCGACGGCGTGCGCTTCCTGCAGGTCACCCCGCCCGGGTCGGCGTGCTCCATCGCCTTCGGCGAGGGCATCAACCCGATGCCGCCGGGCGCCCAGCTCGGGCTGCAGGCCGTCGTCGACGACCTCGACGCCGTCCGCGCCGACCTGCTCGCCCGGGGCGTGGAGGTGACGGGTGTCGACGAGATGCCGTGGGGCCGGTTCTCGTTCTTCCGCGACCCGGACGGCAACGCGTGGACGCTGCAGGAGCTGCCTGCCCGCAGCTGACGCCCGGGGTCGACCTAGCCTCGTCCGGTGAGCACCTCCCCGCAGCGGCCCAGCCGTCGACGGTGCGCTGCGGCGCGCCGAGTCCGGTGAGCCGCTGGCGCCGCACCAGGCGGAGGCCCTGCTGGCCTCTCGCGGCGTCGAGCCCGGCGACGACCTCGACCGCCTCCTGCGGGTCGCCTCCGCGGTCCGTGACGCGGGCCTGGCCGCCGCCGGACGCCCCGGCGTCGTCACCTACTCCCGCAAGGTCTTCATCCCGGTCACCACGCTGTGCCGCGACCGCTGCCACTACTGCACCTTCGTCGACACCCCGCTGCAGCTGCTGCGCGCCTCCAAGCCGCCGTACCTGGCCGAGGACGACGTCGTCGCGCTCGCCCGCGCCGGCGCGGAGCTGGAGTGCAAGGAGGCGCTGTTCACGCTGGGGGACCGCCCGGAGGACCGCTGGCCCGAGGCCGCCGCGTGGCTCGACGCGCACGGGTTCGCCTCGACGCTGGAGTACGTCCGCCACCTCGCGCAGCGGGTGCTCGACGAGACCGGGCTCCTCCCGCACGCGAACCCCGGCGTGATGAGCGCCGCCGAGCTGGCGCGGCTGCGCCCGGTGACCGCGTCGATGGGGATGATGCTGGAGACCACCTCCCGGGACCTGTTCGAGCAGCGCGGCGCCGCGCACTTCGGCTCCCCGGACAAGGACCCGGCGGTGCGCCTGCAGGTGCTCCAGGACGCGGGCGCCGCCGCCGTCCCCTTCACCACCGGTGTGCTGCTGGGGATCGGCGAGACGCCCGCCGACCGCGTCGAGTCCGTGCTGGCGGTCGGGGAGACCGCGCGCCGCCACGGCCACGTCCGCGAGGTGATCGTGCAGAACTTCCGCGCCAAGCCCCGCACCGCCATGCGCGGGGCGCCCGACCTGGAGCTCCAGGAGTACGCGGCAGCCGTCGCGGTGTCCCGGCTGCTGCTGGGGCCCGGCCTGCGGATCCAGGCCCCGCCGAACCTCTCCGACCCCGGCGAGCTGGCGCTGCTGCTGCGCGCGGGCGCCGACGACTGGGGCGGCGTCAGCCCCCTCACCCCCGACCACGTCAACCCCGAGCGCCCGTGGCCGCACCTGGACGACCTGGCGCGCTGGACGGCGGAGGCCGGCTTCGAGCTGCGCGAGCGCCTCGCCGCCCAGCCCGAGCACGTGCTCGACGCCGAGACGTGGCTCGACCCCGCGGTGCGGCCCGCCGTCGCCGCGCTCGCGGGCCCGGACGGGCTCGCGGTCCAGGGGCGCAGGCCCGCCGGCCGCCTCAGCCGCGGGCTGGAGGCGGTGCTGCGCTGAGAGGGCGGGCACTGCCCGGCCTCGCCGCGTAGGGCCACTCGCCCTCCGGAGCGCGGGCCCCCGCGGACCGCAGCGGCTCAGCCGGCGGCGCGGTAGGGCTCCGGGTCGAACACGGCGTTGCGCTCCCGGAAGGCCCGCGCCGACGCCGGCCACAGCAGCGACAGCCGGCCGCTGGCCTCGTCGCGGTACCAGCTGGTGCACCCGCCGGTCGCCCAGACCGTTCCCGCAGCCAGGGCGTCGACCTCCGCCAGGTACGCGGCCTCGGCAGCCTCGCTGGCCTCCAGGGGCGCTGCGCCGGCACCGCCGTGCGCCAGGTGGTCGAGCGCCCCGAGCACGTGGTCGACCTGCGCCTCCACCACGTCGACGGCGGAGGAGTGCCCGAGCACCGCGTGCGGCCCGCCGAGCACGAACATGTTGGGGAAGCCCGGGACGGCGGTGGAGGCGTACGCCGCCATCCCCCTCTCCCAGCGCTGCGCCAGCGTCCGCCCGCCCCGGCCGTGCACGCGCCGCGCGAACGGCGGCCGGGTGGTGACGAAGCCCGTGGCCAGCACCAGGGCGTCGAGGTCGTGCCGCGCCCCCGAGGCCGCGACCGCGGTGCGCCCCTCCAGGTGCTCCAGCGCGCTCGGCACCAGCACGACGTCGTCCCGCTGCAGCACCGGGTAGTAGTCGTCGGAGAGCAGCACGCGCTTGCACCCGACCTCGTAGTCCGGCGTCAGCGCCTCCCGCAGCGGCCCGGCAGGCACCTGCGCGGCGAGGTGGGTGCCGGCGCGCTCCCGCAGGACCTCCAGCGCCGGTTGCTCGCGGCGGCGGGCGGCGATGCCGGCGTCGAGCTCGACGAGCAGGCGCGCGCGCAGCGCCCGCACCGCGGCGGGGTCGCGCGCCAGGGCCCGCCGCTCGTCGTCGGGCACCGGGGCGTCCTCGCGCGGCACCACCCAGGCGGCGGTGCGCTGGAACACGACGAGCTGCGCGGCGGTGCCGGCCAGCGCCGGGACCAGCTGCGCCGCCGAGGCCCCCGTCCCGACGACCCCGACCCGCTGGCCGGCCAGCGGCAGCGAGGCGTCCCAGCGCGCGGAGTGGACGACGGCGCCGCCCGCCGCCGTGAAGGCCTCCAGCCCCGGGAGGCGGGGGGTGCGCGGCTCGGCGAGGCGCCCGACGGCGACGACGAGCACGCGCACCGTCAGCTCCGTCGTCACGCCGGCGGCGGTCGTGGTCAGCCGCCAGAGCCCCGGGCCGTCCTCCCAGCGGGCGTCGACCACGTCGGTGCCCGTGCGCAGGTGCGGCTCCAGGTGCTCCTCGCGCACGCACGTGCGCAGGTACGCCAGGACCTCCGCGCCGGGGGCGTAGCGCCGTGACCAGGGCGGCTGCGGGCGGAAGGTGTAGGCGTACAGCGGTGCTGGCACGTCGCAGGCGACGCCGGGGTAGGTGTTGTCACGCCACGTGCCGCCGACGTCGTCGCCGCGCTCCAGGACGACGAAGGACTCCCGTCCGCGCCGCTTCAGCTGCACGGCTGTGGCCAGGCCCGCGATGCCGGCACCGACCACGGCGACGTCGTGGTGCGGCCCACTGCCCGCTGACACCACGGCCGAGGAGGTACCCCGCAGGTCCGTGGTCACGGGAGGGGGAGGGGGGTCGTGACGTCGTCGTAGGTGGTGGTGCGCTGCCGCGGGGTGCGCCCGAGCCGCCCGGCGAGGTCGACGACGTCGGCGGGCCGCAGCTGCAGGCCCCCCTCGGCGCCCGCCGCCGGCATCAGCGACCCGTCGAGGAGCAGGCCCCCGAGGTCGTCGGCGCCGCCGCGCAGCACCTGCTCGACCAGCCCCCCGCTGCCGCCGGCGCTCCCCCCGAGCTTCGTCCAGGCGACCTGGACGTGGTCGATGCTGCCGTGCAGCAGCAGCCGGACGACGGCGTGCAGCGCGCGGGTCTCCCGCACCGACGGGCCGCGCCGACCGCCCGGCGGAAGCGGGTCGGGCAGCGGCGCTGTCAGCGCCGGCGTCCACGGCATCGCGATCACCTCGGTGAACCCGCCCGTGCGGTCCTGGGTGCACCGCAGCAGGCGCAGGTGGGCGACCTGCTGGGCGGGGGTCTCCAGGTGCCCGTACACGATCGTCGCGGTGGAGCGCAGTCCCACCTCGTGCGCGGTGGTCACCAGCTCCAGCCACTGGGCGACGCTCAGGTCGGACCCTCCCGGGGCCAGCACCGGCCGCAGGTCGTCGTCCAGGACGCGGGCGCCGGTGCCGGGCACGGACCCGAGCCCCGCCGCGCGGGCCGCGGCCAGCCAGGCCCGCGGGGTGCGCCCGGAGCGGGCCGCGGCGTCGGCGACCTCGGCGGGGCGGAAGGCGTGCAGGTGCAGCTCGGGGGCGCGCCGGGCGAGCGCCCGCACCAGGTCGAGGTAGCCGTCGGGGCGCGCGTCCAGCACGGCGTCGTCCAGCGGTCCCTGCACGCACAGCTCGGTGGCGCCCAGGGACACCGCCTCGTCGACGAGGGCGTCGCGCAGCGCGTCGGCGTCCGGGGTCGCAGCGCCCACGACCGCCGTCGTGAGGTTCCGGTTGACCACGAACGTCAGCTCGGCGCCGGCACGGCCCAGGGCGTCGGCCCGCGTCGCGTCGGCCAGGGAGCACAGCGCCTCCAGGTCGTCGCCGTCGGCGCCGAGCAGCTGCGCGTACCCGTCGTCCGACAGCCCCGCCGGGTGGTCCGCGGCGGCGTGGAGCAGCTCCCTCACCAGATGCGGACCCGCTGCTCGACGGGGGTGAACAGGGCGTCGCCCTCCACCACGCCGAAGGCCTCGTGGAAGGCGTCGAGGTTGGTCACCACCGCGTTGCAGCGCAGGTCGGCGGGCGAGTGCGGGTCGGTCGCCAGACGGCGGCGCACCTCGGCCTCGCGGGACGTGGCGCGCCACACCTGCGCCCACCCCAGCAGCACCCGCTGCACCGGCGTGAACCCGTCGAGGACCCCGCCGTCGGGACCCTCGTCGCCCCCCGCGGCGTCCAGCGCGATCCGGTGGGCCTTCAGGGCGATGGTCAGCCCGCCCAGGTCACCGATGTTCTCGCCCACGGTCAGCTCGCCGTTGACGTGCGCGTCGGGAGCCTCCCGCGGCGACAGCGCGGAGTACTGGGCCACCAGCGCCGCGGCGCGGCGCTCGAACTCGGTGCGGTCCTGCGGGGTCCACCAGTCGACGAGGTTGCCGGACCCGTCGTACTTGGAGCCCTGGTCGTCGAAGCCGTGGCCGATCTCGTGGCCGATCACCGCGCCGATGCCGCCGTAGTTGGCGGCGTCGTCGGCCTCGGCGTCGAAGAACGGCGGCTGCAGGATCGCCGCGGGGAAGACGATCTCGTTCAGGAGCGGGTGGTAGTACGCGTTGACCGTCTGCGGGGTCATCAGCCACTCGCCGCGGTCGATCGGCCGGCCGACCTTGCGCAGCTCCTGGGCGGTCTCCCACTGCCCGGCGCGGCGCACGGTGCCCACCAGGTCGGTGGCGTCGACCACCAGCGCGGAGTAGTCCTTCCACCGGTCCGGGTAGCCGATCTTGGGGGTGAACGCCGCCAGCTTGGCCAGGGCCTTCTCCCGCGTGGCCGGGCTCATCCAGTCCAGCGACGAGATCGACTGCCGGTAGGCCTCGACGAGGTTCTCGACCAGCTCGACCATGCGGACCTTCGCCGCGGGCGGGAAGTGCCGCTCGACGTACAGCTGACCCACCGCCTCGCCGAGGGTGCCCTCCACGAAGGACACCCCGCGGCGCCAGCGCTCCCGCAGCTGCGGCGTGCCGGACAGCGTGCGCCCGGAGAAGTCGAAGTGCTCCTGCACGACGGCCTCGGACAGGTAGGGCGCCAGGCCGCGCGGCCAGGCGCACCGCCAGCCAGGCCCGCCACTGCTCCAGCGGCCGCTCGCTCCACAGCTGCGCGGCGCCCTCGACGAACGACGGCTCCCGCACCACCAGCTCGGCCAGGACGTCGGCGGAGACGCCGTCCAGCCCGTCGGGCAGCGCCAGCAGGCCCTCGCGCCAGGCGTCCCAGTCGAAGCCCGGTGCCCGCGCCACCAGCGCGTCCCAGGTCATCAGCGTGTACGTCCTGTGCGCGTCGCGCCGCGAGACGCGGTCCCAGCTCGCGGCGGCGAGCGCGGTCTCCAGGTCGGCCACCGTGGCGCCCAGGGGCTCCAGGCCCACCAGGGAGCACAGCCGGTCGAGGTGCTCGACGTACTTCCCGCGCACCTCGGCGTGCTCCTCGGCGCGGTAGTACGCCTCGTCCGGCAGCCCCAGCCCGGACTGCTCGACGTAGACGACGTAGCGGGAGGAGTCCTTCGCGTCCGGCGCCACGTACGCCGCGAACAGCGCGGCCAGCCCCTCGCGCTGGTAGCGCCCGAGCAGCGCCGCCAGCGCCGGGCGGTCGCGGACCGCGGCCACCTCGTCGAGCAGCGCCACCAGCGGCGCCGCCCCGAGCCCCTCGATGCGCTCCACGTCCATGAACGCGGTGAACGCGCGGCCCACCTGCCCCAGCTCCCCGCCGCTGCCCGCACCCGGGCCCGGGTCCGCGGGCGCGCTCGCGGCGGCCTCCTCCACGATGGCCCGCACCCGCTCCTCGGCGACGTCGAACAGCGCCCGGAAGGCCCCGTCGGAGGACCGGTCGTCCGGGATCGTGTGGGAGGCGAGCCAGGCGCCGTTGACGTGGCCGAACAGGTCGTCCTGGGGCCGGACGGCGTCGTCGACGTGCGTGAGGTCGAGCCCGGACCGCCGGGCCTGCTGGGCCGAGGCGCCGGCCGGGGAGGTGGTCATGCCCCATCCTCCCCAGCCTGCGCAGCATGACGAACGCGGGTGGGCCGCCGGGGCCCTCGGGGCCCTCGCAGCCCCCGCCGCCACCCGCGCCCGCGAGCCGGGAGCGCGGCCGCGGTGCGAGCCGGATGCCGGCCGGGCTGCCGCGCCCACTCGCCCTACCGCCGCGCCACCGACGATCGTCTGCGTCGCGCTGGCGATGGCGGCGCTCTTCGTCGTCGTCCGTGTCCCGCGTGCTGACGCAGGCGGCCCTCAGCGTCAGCGACGCCACCGACCAGCGCTGGGAGGTCACCGACCTGCACCCGCTGCCGAGCAGCGACCCTCCGGGCTGGCGATCTTCTACCTGGTGCTGGCCTCGACCACCCTCGGCTTCGTCACCAGCTTCCAGCTGCGCGCCAACGCCGAGCCGCTGCCGCTGCCGGACTGGCTGGCGTTCACCGGGGGCCTGTCCGTGCTCGGCGGGCTCGTGCTCGCCAGCACCGCGCGGGGCCTGGGGGTCCCGGTGTCGCTGTGGGAGGCGTGGGCGCTGCTGACGCTGCAGATGGTGACGGCCTCCGCGTTCGCCGCGTGCATGGCGCTGCTGGTGGGGCGCTGGTCGATCCTCCCGACCTGGCTGCTCTTCGTGGTGCTCGGCAACACCTCCTCCGGCGGCGCGGTGGCGCCGGCGCTGCTGCCGGAGCCGTTCAGCACCCCGTCGCAGGTGCTGCCCTCAGGGGCCGCCGTCTCCGCGCTGCGCACCGCCGCGCACTTCCCCGACGTGCAGCACGTCGAGCCCGTGGCCGTGCTCGCGGCGTGGGCGGTGGCCACGCCGCCGCCCTGGTGCTCCTCTCGCGGCGGCTCGGGCGCAGCCCGGGGGAGGACTGAGACCCGCAGGAGCCGCTGGGAGGATGGCGCCATGAGCACCGACACCCCGCCCTCCGCCTGGACCCCCGAGCGCGTCGCCGGCCTCGTCGACCACACGCTGCTCAAGCCCGAGGCGACGCCGGACGACGTCGCGGCCCTGCTCGCCGACGCGCAGCGCCTCGGCGTGCTCGCGGTGTGCGTCTCCCCGTCGTTCCTGCCGCTGGACCCCGCCGCCCGCGAGGGCCTCGTCGTCGCCACGGTCTGCGGGTTCCCCTCCGGCAAGCACCACAGCGACGTCAAGGCGGCCGAGGCCGCGCGCGCAGTGGCCGATGGTGCGGACGAGGTCGACATGGTCATCGACGTCGGCGCCGCGCTCGCGGGCGACGTCGCGGCGGTGCAGGCCGACGTCGCCGCCGTGCGCGCCGCCGTCCCCGCGCTCGGCGGTGGCAGGGGCGTGCTGAAGGTCATCGTGGAGAGCGCCGCGCTGCCCGACGACGTCCTCGTCGCCGTGTGCCGCGCCGCCGAGGCCGCTGGCGCGGACTTCGTGAAGACGTCCACCGGCTTCCACCCCGCCGGCGGCGCGAGCGTGCACGCGGTCGAGGTCATGCGCGCCACCGTCGGTGACCGCCTCGGGATCAAGGCCTCCGGCGGCATCCGCACCGCCGAGGCGGCGCTCGCCCTGCTCGACGCCGGTGCCACGCGACTGGGGCTCTCGGGCACCGCCGCGGTGCTCGCGGGGCTGCCCCGCGGCTGAGCTCGGGTCGGCGCTGGTCGGCGGGGGTCAGCGCGGCGCGGGCACCCGGGCCCGGCGCCGGCGCTTCTCGGCGTACATCGCGGTGTCCGCGCGGCGCAGCAGCTCCTCCGCCTCCAGCGGCTCCGCGGAGAACGCGACCCCGGCGCTGGCGCCGAAGGTGACGCGCCCGGCACCGGTGCCCAGCGGGGCGGCGACCAGCTGGCTCAACCGCCCTCCGAGCGCGGCGGCCTGCTCCGCTGACGCGACGTCGACGAGGACCACGACGAACTCGTCGCCGCCGAGGCGGGCCACCAGGTCGGGGGAGCCGCCGGGGACGCGGGGGGCGACGCGCACCGAGGACTGCAGCCTCCCGGCCACCGCGACCAGCAGCTCATCACCGATGTCGTGGCCGTGGGTGTCGTTGACGGCCTTGAAGCCGTCGAGGTCGAGGAAGACCACCGCGACTCCGCTGCCCGGGCGGCCGCGAGGAGGCTGTGGTTGCCCACGGTGGCCATCGCCAGCCCGGCCCCTCCCAGGGCCAGGACGGCGAGGCCGGACGGCGGGGCCGCCGTGGCCAGGACACCGGTGGCGGCGCCCAGGACGGCCGCCCCGGTGAGGACCACCAGGCTGGGGCCGCCGCTGAGCAGGGCGGGGGTGCGTCGGTGCTGCAGGTGCACCGCGATGACGGCGGTGCAGCCGAGCGGCACCAGCGCCCACAGCCCCGAGGACGTCAGCGCCACAGCCGTGAGCAGGCACCCGAACGCCGTCCGCACGGCGTTGCGGCGGTTGAGGTCACCGCCGGCCAGCAGCAGCTGGACCGGGTCGGCCCGCACCGTGACGACCAGCAGCCACAGCACCGCCTGCACGGGCCACGGCCAGTGCTGCAGCGGCGCCCCCGGCGCGAGCACGGAGCACGCCGCGACGGCAGCTGCACCGAGCAGGAGGCCCCCGAGGGCCACCACGTGCCCGGTCACGAGAGCCGTCCGGTCCTGCGCCCTCGAGGGGCTCCGGGGCCGAACGGGTCGTTCAGAGGCCGAGGACGCCCCTGACGTCGTCCCCGAGCGCCGCGAGGGTCGAGGCGCCGCGGCGGCGGGCTGCGGAGAGCGCGCTGGGGCCCTCCACCGGCACCACGACCTCCAGGTAGCACTTGAGCTTCGGCTCGGTGCCGCTCGGACGGACGACGACGCGCGCGCTGCCCACGCCGGTCCCCTCAGCACCCGCACCGCCGAGGGTCCAGCGCAGGCCGTCCGTCGGCGGGACGCCGGTGGTCTCGACGCTGCCGCGCGCCAGGTCGTCGACGCCGTTGACGTCCAGCCCGCCGAGGCGCGCGGGCGGCCGCGCCCGAAGCCGGGCCATCGCGGCGGTGATGAGGGACAGGTCCTCCACCCGCACCGAGACCTGGCTGGTGGCGTGCACGCCGTGGCGCACCGCGAGGTCGTCGAGGACGTCGAGCAGTCCGCGCGGGCCGCCGGCGGAGGCCGCGAGGTCCGCAGCCAGGGCGGCGACGACGACGGCGGTGCTCACGCCGTCCTTGTCGCGCACCAGGCGCGGCGCCACGCAGTAGCCGATGGCCTCCTCGTACCCGAACACGGCTCCGGGCGCGCGGGAGATCCACTTGAAGCCGGTGAGGGTCTCGGCGTGGCCGAGCCCGTGGTCGGCGGCGATCCTGCCGAGCAGCTGGCTGGAGACCAGGGAGCACGCCAGGACAGCACCCTCCGGCAGCGGTCCCGTGCCCGCCGCGAGGCCGCCGGTGGCGACGTGCTCGCCGAGGACGGACCCCAGCTCGTCACCCGTGAGCGGGCGCCAGCCGCCGTCGCGGGAGGCGTCGGGGACGGCGACGGCGCACCGGTCGGCGTCCGGGTCGACCGCGATCCCGAGGTCGGCGCCCCGCTCGCGCGCCAGGGCCAGCGCCAGGTCGAGGACGCCCGGCTCCTCGGGGTTCGGGAACGCGGTGGTGGGGAACTCCGGGTCGGGCTCCGCCTGCTCGGGCACCACGGCGACGTCGGTGACCCCGGCGCGGCGCAGGGCCTCGACGACGACGGCGCCCCCCACCCCGTGGACGGGGGTGAGCACGACGCGCAGCCGCCCCCGCCGCCCGTCGGCGGGCGCGGGGCCGGGCAGCGCGCTGACGGCGGCGAGGTAGTGCTCGAGCAGGTCCTCGCCCAGCACCTCCCACCCGTGCCCGGCGCGCGGCACCTCCCGTGATGCCGGGGCGGCGGCGATGCGGGCGGCGATCAGCGCGTCGGCCGGCGGCACGATCTGCGCCCCGCGGGTGTCGGCACGGGTGTCGGCGTCGCCCTCGTCGCCGCTGGCCCGCCCCCCGAGGTAGACCTTGTAGCCGTTGTCCTGCGGCGGGTTGTGGCTGGCGGTGACCATCACGCCGGCGTCGGCGCCCAGGTGGCGCACCGCGAACGCGAGCACCGGCGTCGGCAGCGCGCGGGGGAGCAGCAGCGCCCGCACCCCGGCGGCGGTCATCACCGCGGCGGTGTCGGCGGCGAAGCGCGCGGAGCCGTGCCGCGCGTCGTACCCGATGACGCACACCGGCGCACCGCCGTCGCCACCGCCGTCGCCACCGCCGTCGCCACCGCCGGGGACGACGTCGTGCAGGTGCCTGGCCAGGCCCGCCGCGGCGCGCACCACCACGGCGCGGTTCATCCGGTGGCTTCCCGGGCCGAGCGCACCGCGCAGGCCGGCGGTGCCGAACTCCAGGTCGCCGTCGAGGGCGTCGGCCAGCTCCGCCCGCGCGCCGGCGGCGTCGGGCCCGTCGTCGCCGGCGCGCTCCAGCAGCGCGAGCAGGGCTGCGGCGTCGTCGCCGTCGACGTCGTCGGCGGCCCACGACCGCGCGCGGCGGGCGAGGGGACTGCTCGGGAAGTCCATGATCACGGCCGGGGACGCGTCAGGAGGTGGGGCGCGGGGTGGCCAGCACCCGGCGCACGACCGCCGACAGCAGGGCCCCGATCCGCGGGCCGGCGGCGCGCCCGGCGTCGATGACCTCCTGCGGGTCGAGCGGCGTAGGGCTCACACCCGCCGCGAGGTTGGTGACCAGGGAGATGCCGAGCACCTCCAGGCCCGCCTGGCGCGCGGCGATGGCCTCCAGCGCCGTGGACATCCCCACCAGGTCACCGCCGATGCGCCCGGCCATGCGCACCTCGGCGGGCGTCTCGTAGTGGGGCCCGCGGAACTGCACGTAGACGCCCTCGGGCAGGTCGGCCTGCACCTCACGGGCGACGGCGCGCAGCCGCGTCGAGTACAGGTCGGTGAGGTCGATGAAGGTCGCACCCTCCAGCGGGGACGTCGCCGTGAGGTTGACGTGGTCGCTGATGAGCACCGGGCTGCCGGGACCGCGGTCCGGGTCGAGCCCCCCGCAGCCGTTGGTGAGCACCACGGTCGAGCAGCCGGCCGCCGCCGCGGTGCGGACCGCGTGCACGACGGGGCGCACCCCGAGGCCCTCGTAGAGGTGCGTGCGGGACAGGAAGACGAGCACGTCGCGCTCGGACCCGCCGTCAGGGCCGTCGTCGCGCACGCGCACCGACCGGACCGTGCCCACGTGCCCCAGCGCCGTCGCCGGGGGGAACCCGGGCAGGTCGGTGACGGCCACCTCCGCCGTCGTCGTCCCCACCAGGTCGGCCGTGGCCTGCCAGCCCGAGCCCAGGACGAGGGCCGCGTCGTGGCGGGCCACCCCGGTGCGCTCGGCCAGCACCGCCGCCGCCGCGGCGGCGACGTCGAACGGGTCGGTCGCGGGGTGGGCCAGGTCGTGCGCGGCGGGCGGGGGAGCGCTCATGGCGAGGCACGCTACCGACCGGCCCGGACAGCGGCCCGTGCCGGGCAGCGGGCGGCGACGGGGTCGGTCAGCCCGTCGGTCAGCCCGTCGGTCAGCCCGTCGGTCAGCCCGTCGGTCACCCCGTCGAGCGGCAGGGGCGCGAGCGCAGCTCGGCGACGTAGTCGTCCGGGGCCCCGGCCGCCTCCGCGGCGTCGGCGAGCATCCCCAGGTAGAACGCGCTGGGCATGCCGCCCTCGTAGTCGTCGAGGACGTAGGTCCAGGCCAGCAGCTCGCCCTCGAGGGTGTCGACCCGCACCTTGACCTTCGTGTACAGCCCGATGTCGACGCCCTCCCACTGGTCGAGCTGCTCGGCGTCGGCGTCGGTGAGGTCGTAGACCGCGACGAACACCCCGCTCCCGTCCGGCGGGCCGGCGGCGTCGTCGCCCGGGGCGGGGGTGACCTCCACCACGGTGGCCAGGGCGCCGTCCCAGCCGCGCTCCTCGCCGCCGAAGGTCAGGCGCCACGAGCGCAGCCAGCCCGTCGACTCCAGGGGGGAGTGGGGTGCGCGCTTCGCCATCCGCTCGGGGTGCAGGTTGCTGGCGTACGCCGCGTACAGCGCCATGAGCAGCGAGGGTAGCGACGGCGGCGGCCCGGCTCCTCGCCGCCTGGGAGGATGGCGACCGTGCCAGCTCATGCGCCGCGCGTCGTCGTCGTCGGAGGGGGGCCCGGCGGGTACGAGGCCGCCCTGGTCGCCGCCCAGCTGGGAGCGCAGACCACCGTCGTGGAGCGCTCAGGGACGGGCGGGTCCACCGTGCTCACCGACGTGGTCCCCTCCAAGACCCTGATCTCCACCGCCGAGGTCATGAACCTCGCCGCGGATGCCGAGGAGCTCGGGCTGCGCTTCCCGGGCGCCGACGGTGACCCCGCCACCCGCGAGACGATCACCGTCGACCTCGGGCGGGTCAACGCCCGCGTGCGGTCCCTCGCCGCCGCGCAGTCCGCCGACATCGGGCGCCGCCTCGCCGCCGAGGGCGTGCGCGTGCTGGCGGGCACCGGGCGCCTCGACGGGCCGCAGCGCGTCGTCGCCGAGCTCGACGGCGGTGGGCAGGAGACCGTGGAGGCCGACGTCCTCCTCGTCTCCACCGGGTCCTCCCCGCGGGAGCTGCCCGACGCGAGGCCCGACGGCGAGCGGATCCTCACCTGGAAGCAGCTGTACCACCTCAGCGAGGTGCCGGAGCGGCTCGTGGTGGTCGGCTCCGGGGTCACCGGCGCTGAGTTCGCCAGCGCCTACGACGCCCTCGGCTCGGAGGTGGTGCTCGTCTCCTCCCGCGACCGCGTGCTCCCCGGCCAGGACGCCGACGCCGCCGAGGTCATCGAGGAGGTCTTCCGCCGCCGCGGGATGGTCCTCATGGGCCGCTCGCGGGCTCTGGCGGCGCGCCGCGAGGGCGACGGCGTCGTCGTCACCCTCGAGGACGGCCGCGAGGTGCGCGGCTCGCACTGCCTCATGGCCGTCGGGTCCGTGCCCAACACCGGCGGGATCGGGCTGCAGGAGGCGGGGATCTCCCTGTCCGGGTCGGGCCACGTGGAGGTCGACCGCGTCTCGCGGACCTCCGCGCGCGGCGTCTACGCGGCGGGTGACTGCACCGGCGTGCTGCCGCTGGCCTCCGTCGCCGCGATGCAGGGGCGCACCGCGATGTGGCACGCCCTCGGGGACGCCGTGACCCCGCTGCGGCTGCGCAAGGTGTCCGCCAACATCTTCACGGCCCCCGAGATCGCCACCGTCGGCTGGACCCAGGAGCAGGTCGAGGCCGGCGAGGTCGACGCCGAGGTGCTGATGCTGCCGCTGGCGGGCAACGCCCGCGCCAAGATGCTGGGCATCCGCGACGGGTTCGTGAAGCTGTTCGCCTCCACCGGCTCCGGGAGGGTGCTCGGCGGGGTGGTCTGCGCGCCGCGGGCCTCGGAGCTGATCTTCCCGGTGGCGCTCGCGGTGGAGCACGGGCTGACGGTCGACCAGGTGGCGCACGCCTTCACGGTGTACCCGTCGCTGTCGGGCTCGGTGGCGGAGGCGGCGCGGCGCCTGCACGTGAGCCCCGGCATCGCCTGACGGCTCCTGAGGGGGCTACGGCCCCGGTGATCATGGACTTCCGGAGGCGTTCGCCGAGGAAGTGCTCCCGCAAGTCCATCGTCGACATCGTCAAGTCCATGATCGGCGCCAGTCGTCAGGCGTCCAGGCCCTTGCGGACGCTCACCGCGACGCGCCCCGGGTGCTTCGTGTCCTCCCACATGATCCGGACGATCGGGTAGCGGTGGCCCACCAGGTCGTTCTGGCGGTGCCGGTCGTGGGCGAGGACCTCCGGCTCGCTGTGCGGCCCCTCGCCGTCAGCTTCACAGAGCACCGGGAGGAGCAGTCCGGAGGCACGGCCCTCCCGCGTCCCCATCGCAGTGATCGCCGCGTCGCCCGAGATGGGGGGAGTGTTCCGGTCGAAGGCCAGGTCAGCCCGGGCGAAGATGACGCCGCGGTCGTCGCGGATCTTGAGCTGCAGCCGCATCGGCCGCAGCCCAGACCGCAAGCACTCCCACCGGGTCCGGCTCTCCAGGGGCGACTCGGCGCCGGGATCCGCGAGGTCCCAGCTGCGCCACGACCGGCGGCATCCGCGGCGCGCGGCGGCGCGGTCACGGGCGGCGTCGAGGTCCGCCCGCGTCGCCACCTGGCGGTGGAGCGCGGAGTCGAGCACCACCAGCGCCTCCCGCTCGGGCAGCATCGGGACGAGGCCCGAGAGGGTCCGCACCGGTGACGTCACCGGGATCCCGTCGAGGTCGACGACGTCATGGGCCAGCAGCTCACCCTGGTGGACGCGCAGTCCGGGGCGGTCGGTGGTCGACGAGGGCCGGGTCAGGTGGACGCGTCCCTGGCGCGGCACGCCGCGGACGCCGTGCAGCACGGCAGCGCTGTGGTGCGACACGGCTGAGCCGGGCACGACGAGCACGGCCGCGCGCGCCCACGAGCGGCGGCGCTCGTCGTCGTCGCGCTCGGTCTCGACCAGGAAGGTCCCCCGGAGGAGCCGCTCCCAGCTGCCGGCGCGCACGAGCATCCGCAGCAGCGCGTCCGGCACGCCGGCGGCGTCGACCTGCGCACGCGTGAGCACGCCGTCCTGCCGCGCAGCCTGCGCGGCGGCGCGCAGGAGCGAGGAGCTGGGTCCGTCCACCCCACGACCCTGGCGGCCCCTGGTCGGCTGCGGAGCGCGCCGTCGGCCGCCTGTGGACGGGCCACCGACGAGGCAGACCTGTGGGCGGACGGCGTCAGAGGTGCTGCTGCCCGTCGATCATGGGTTCGTCGTGAACGATCATGGACTTCAGGGAGCGCGTCCTGCACGAACGTCTCCGCAAGTCCATGATCGCCGCAGAGGAGGGGCGACGGGGTCAGGCCGGGGCGTCGGCGATGGTGCAGATGACCGCGCCGGTGGTCAGCGTCGTGCCGACCTCGGCCTTCAGGCCCGTGACCACGCCGTCCCGGTGGGCGGTCAGCGGCTGCTCCATCTTCATCGCCTCCAGCACGACGACGAGGTCACCGGCGACGACGCGCTGGCCCTCCTCGACGGCGACCTTCACGAGCGTGCCCTGCATCGGCGCCACGAGCGCGTCGCCCCCGGCGGCCTTGGCCGCGGCGGCGGCGTTGCGGGGCCGCTTCTGCTGGCGGCGCGCCGACTGCACGGCGCCGCCCACCTGCGCCCCGGCCTCCATGACCCAGCCGGGCAGGGTGACCTCGAGGCGCTTGCCGGCGACCTCCACCACCACGGTGGAGCGCTCGGCGTCGTCGGGGTGGGGGGCCTCGGGGGCGGGCCCGGACCACGCCGGCGCCTGGCCGGCCCAGGCGGTCTCGATCCAGCGGGTGTGCACCGAGAAGCGGCCCTCGGTGACCCGGCCGTCGGGGCCGACCACGGGGGCGGCGGTGAACGCCGGGTCGTCGACGACGAGGCGGTGGAACGGCAGCACCGTCGCCATCCCCTCCACGGCCATCTCGCCGAGCGCGCGGCGGGCGCGCTCCAGCGCCTGCTCGCGGGTGGCGCCGGTGACGACGAGCTTCGCGAGCAGGGAGTCGAACGCCCCGGAGACGACGTCGCCGCTGCGGACCCCGGCGTCGACGCGCACGCCCGGCCCGGAGGGGGCGTGGAAGCGCGTCACGGTGCCCGGCGCGGGCAGGAACCCGCGGCCCGGGTCCTCCCCGTTGATGCGGAACTCGATGCTGTGCCCGCGCACCGCCACCTCGTCGTAGCCGAGGGGCTCGCCCGCCGCGAGGCGGAACTGCTCCCGCACCAGGTCGATGCCGGCGACCTCCTCGGTGACCGGGTGCTCGACCTGCAGGCGGGTGTTGACCTCCAGGAACGACACGGAGCCGTCGCGCGCCACGAGGAACTCGCAGGTGCCGGCACCGACGTACCCGGCCTCGCGCAGGATCGCCGCGGACGCCTCGCGCAGCGAGCGCTCCTGCGCGTCGGTGAGGAACGGCGCCGGGGCCTCCTCCACGAGCTTCTGGTGGCGGCGCTGCAGCGAGCAGTCACGGGTGGAGACGACGACGACGCCGCCGTGGGCGTCGGCCAGGCACTGCGTCTCGACGTGCCGTGGCTCGTCGAGGTAGCGCTCCACGAAGCACTCGCCCCGCCCGAACGCCGCGACGGCCTCGCGGACCGCCGACTCGTAGAGCTCGCCGACCTCCTCGCGGGAGCGGGCGACCTTCAGGCCGCGGCCGCCACCGCCGTAGGCGGCCTTGATGGCCACGGGCAGGCCGTGCTCGTCGACGAAGTCGAGGACCTCCGCGACGCCGCTGACCGGGCCCGGCGTCCCCGCGACCAGCGGGGCGCCGACGCGCTCGGCGATCTCGCGGGCCGAGACCTTGTCACCCAGGGCCTCGATGGCCGCCGGGGGCGGGCCGATCCAGGTCAGGCCGGCGTCGACGACGGCGCGCGCGAAGCCCGAGTCCTCCGAGAGGAACCCGTATCCGGGGTGGACGGCGTCGGCGCCGGAGCGGGCGGCGACCTCGAGCAGCAGGTCGGCCCGCAGGTAGGACTCCGCCGACGTCGTCCCGCCGAGGGCGTGCGCCTCGTCGGCGAGCTCGACGTGCAGGGCGTGCCGGTCGGGCTCGGCGTACACCGCGACGGACCCGATCCCCGCGTCCCGGCAGGCGCGGATGACGCGCACCGCGATCTCACCGCGGTTGGCGACGAGGACCTTGGTGACGGGGCCGCCCGGGGGGCGGCCCGCTCCGCGCCGGTCGCTGCTGCGCCGCTCGCTGACCACGCGCGCCTCGCCTCCCTGAGTGCTGCTGCCCGGTGGTCTCGTGCGAGCACCGGAGCCCGGCGGAGCAGCCTATCCGCCGGGCTCCGCCCGTCACTCCGCCGCCGGTCCCCGGGTGGCCGACCGCTCGGTGCGGGGGCACAGTGCTGGCCGAGCCATCCCTGGGAGCCACCCGGGGGCACTGCGAGGGAGCAGGAGAGCTGATGTCGGTCCTCGACCGCGAGCGGACGGTGGCGTCACCCGGGTACAGCCGGTGGCTCATCCCCCCGGCGGCGCTGGCGGTGCACCTGTCCATCGGGCAGGTCTACGCGTTCAGCGTCTTCAAGGTCCCCCTGCAGGACCGCTTCGGCACCGAGGGGACGCCGATCGCGGTGATCTTCTCCATCGCGATCGTCATGCTCGGCCTGTCGGCGGCGTTCGGCGGGACGTGGGTGGAGCGCAACGGGCCGCGCAAGACGATGGTCGCCGCGGCGCTGTGCTTCTGCGGCGGTCTGTTCATCGGCGCAGGCGGGGTCGCCGCCGGCCAGCTGTGGCTGGTGTACCTCGGCTACGGCGTCGTCGGCGGGATCGGACTCGGCCTCGGGTACATCTCGCCGGTCTCCACGCTCATCAAGTGGTTCCCCGACCGGCCGGGCCTGGCCACCGGCCTGGCGATCATGGGCTTCGGGGGCGGCGCGCTCATCGCGAGCCCGCTGACCAACCGGCTGCTCGGCCTGTACGCCGACGACGCCGCTGACGCCGTCGCCCCCACCATGCTGACGCTCGGCGCCGTGTACCTGGTGCTGATGCTGCTGGGCGCCTGGGTGGTGCGGGTGCCCGCGAAGGACTGGAGGCCGGCAGGGTGGACCCCGCCGCAGCGGGCCAGCGGCCTGAAGGCGGTCGGAGACGTGACGGCGCGCAACGCCATCCGCACCCCGCAGTTCTGGCTCCTCTGGGTGGTGCTGTTCACCAACGTCACCGCGGGCATCGGGATCCTGGAGCAGGCGGCGCCGATGGTGCAGGCCTTCTTCTCGAACATCGACGCCGCGGCGGCCGCCGGCTACGTCGGCGTGCTCTCGCTGTGCAACATGGCGGGGCGGTTCGTGTGGTCGTCGACGTCGGACGTCATCGGCCGCAAGCGCATCTACATGGTCTACCTCGGCGTCGGCGCCGTGCTCTACCTCGGCGCGGTGCTGGTCGGCACGTCGTCCGTGGTGGTGTTCGTGCTGCTCACCGGCATCATCATCAGCTTCTACGGCGGCGGGTTCGCCACCGCCCCGGCCTACCTGAAGGACCTCTTCGGCGGGCTGCAGGTCGGGGCGATCCACGGTCGGCTGCTGACGGCGTGGTCGGCGGCCGGCGTGGCGGGGCCGCTGATCGTCAACACCCTCGTCGACCGCGCGGGTGGGGAGGGTGGAGGCGCCGGGGTCTACCGGCTGCCGCTGTCGGTGATGGTCGGCGTCCTGGTGGTCGGGTTCGTCGCCAACGCGCTCGTCCGACCCGTCGACGCGCGCTTCCAGGAGCCCCAGGACCGGCAGCGGGAGGAGGTGGGGAGCCGATGAGCTCAGGACGAGGGTCGGACCAGGTGGCCGCGAAGGGCGCCGCGGTGCTGCTGTGGGTGCTCGTGGGCGGCGGTCTGCTCTACGGGGTGGTGCAGACCGTCGCCCGGGCCAGCCAGCTGTTCGGCTGACCGGGTGCCGGCGCCGGTACCGGGGTTGGGGCGGCGCGGGCCGGGTAGGGGGCGAGGGTGACTGACGCACCCTCGCTCATCGACCCGACCACCCAGTACCCCCAGCCCGAGTTCGACCAGGGCTCCCAGCCCGGCGCGGGCCAGGCGTGGGGCATGGACCCCAAGCCCGACCACGGCGAGGACAGCTACCGCGGCAACGGCAAGCTCGAGGGCCGCCGCGCCCTGGTGACCGGCGGCGACAGCGGCATCGGCCGCGCCGCTGCCATCGCGTTCGCCCGCGAGGGCGCCGACGTCGCCATCTCCTACCTCGCCGAGGAGCAGGCCGACGCCGACGAGGTCATCGCCCTCATCGAGAAGGCCGGCGTCAAGGCCCTCGCGCTGCCCGGCGACATCAAGGACGAGGCGGTCTGCACCGCCCTCGTCACGAAGACCGTGGAGGCGTTCGGCGGCCTCGACATCCTCGTGAACAACGCCGGCAAGCAGCAGGCGCGCGAGTCGCTGCTCGACATCACCACGCAGCAGTTCGACGACACCTTCAAGACCAACGTCTACGCGATGTTCTGGATCACGAAGGCGGCGCTGCCCCACCTCGCCCCGGGCTCGTCGATCATCAACACCACGTCGGTGCAGGCCTACGAGCCCTCGCCGACGCTGGTCGACTACGCCAGCACCAAGGCGGCCATCAACAACTTCACCAAGGGCCTCGCCGGGCAGGTGGCGCCGAAGGGCATCCGCGTGAACGCCGTCGCCCCGGGCCCGGTGTGGACGCCGCTGCAGCCGGCCGGTGGCCAGCCCGAGGAGGCGCTGCCCACCTTCGGAGAGCAGACGCCGCTGGGCCGCCCCGGCCAGCCCGCCGAGTACGGCGCCGCGTACGTCTACCTGGCGTCCAGCGACTCCAGCTACACCACGGGCTCGACCCTGTCGATCACCGGCGGCATGCCGACCCCGTGACCCGCTGACCACGACGACGAGGGCCCCGCACCGACCGGTGCGGGGCCCTCGTCGTGCCGCTGGGCCGGCCGGAGGCCCGCGTCAGCTGCGCGTGGTGTGCAGCACCCGGTCGAGCAGGCCGGGCCCCTCGGCGGGGGGAGAGCCCTCGGACGGCGTCAGCGCCCGGACCCGCGGCGCCAGCTCGGTGGTGAAGAAGCGCAGGAAGCCGTCGGGGTCGGGGCCGGCGTTCTGCATCACGAGGTGGTCGTAGCCGGCGTCGACGAACTGCTGGGCGTTGGCCACGTGGCGCTCGACGTCGGGGCCGCAGGCGAACTGGCCGACGACGTCGTCGCGCGTCACGAAGGCCGACGCGGCGTCGAAGTTCACCGGGTTCGGCAGCTCGGCCATCACCTTCCAGCCGGTGAGGGCCCAGCGGCTCTTCTCCAGGACGGCGTCGACGGCGGCGGCCTCCGTCGGCGCCCACGCCAGCGGCACCTCGCCGTAGACCGGCCCCGAGCCGCCCTCGCGGTGCCACCCGGCGACGAGGTCGCCGTCGGGCTCGGTGCCGAACAGGCCGTCGCCGAGGTCGGCGGCGAGCTTCGCGGAGGCCGGTCCGGAGCCGGCCACGGCGATCAGCGGCAGCTGGTCGGGCAGGTCGAAGACGCGCGCGTCCTCCAGCTGCAGGTGCTTGCCCTCGTAGGAGTGGTACCCGCCCTGCCACAGCAGCCGGATGATCTCCAGGGCCTCGACGAGCCGCTCGTGGCGCTGGTGGACGCCCTTGAAGGCCGGCTCGCCGATGACGTGCTCGTTGAGGCGCTCGCCGGAGCCGACGCCGAGGGTGAAGCGGTCGTCGCTGATGATCGCCAGCGTCGCCGCGGCCTGGGCGATGACCGCGGGGTGGTAGCGGTAGGACGGGCAGGTCACGCCGGTGACGAGCCCGATCCGCTCGGTGCGCGCGGCGATGTTGGAGAGCATGGCCCAGGTGAAGCCGGAGTGGCCCTGGCTCTCCAGCCAGGGGTGGAAGTGGTCGCTCATCTCCACGAAGTCGAAGCCCGCCGCCTCGGCGGCCACCGCCTGGCGGATGACCTCCTTCGGGTCGAAGGCCTCGGTCGCGAGCTTGTAGCCGATCTTCAGCGCGGTGTCTGCCATGCCGGGGCCCTACCCCGGCGCGGCGCCCCTCACGCAGCTCACGCCCAGAGGTCGGTCCAGGTGACACCGACCTCGCCGAGCAGGTCTCGCAGCAGCGGCAGGCTGACGCCGACGACGGCGTGCGGGTCTCCCTCGACGCCGGTCACGAACGCCCCGCCGAGCCCGTCCAGGGTGAAGGCGCCCGCGACGGCGAGCGGCTCGCCCGTCACGACGTAGGCCTCCAGCTCGGCGTCGGTGACGTCGGCGAAGTGCACCGTCGTCGAGGCGACGGCTCCCAGCGTGGCGCCGGTCAGCGGCCCGTCATCGCCCTCGCGGGCGTCGACCAGCCAGTGGCCGGTGTGCAGGACGCCGCTGCGCCCGCGCATCCGCCGCCACCGCTCGAGCGCCTGGGCGGCGTCGGCGGGCTTGCCGTGCACCTCGCCGTCGAGCTCCAGCACCGAGTCGCAGCCGAGGACGAGGACGCCGTCATCGAGGTGGTCGTCGGCGCCGTCGGCGTCCTCCCAGTGCGCGGCGACGTCCTCGGCCTTGGCCCGCGCCAGCACCAGCGCGACGTCCTCCGCGTCGGTGACCCCGTACCGGGCGACGACGGCGGGCTCGTCGACACCGGACACCATCACGAGCGGGTCGACCCCGGCGGCGCGCAGCGTGGCGGCGCGCGCGGGGGAGGCGGAGGCGAGCAGCAGGCGGGGGCGCGACGACACAGCCGGCGACGCTAGCCGACGGTGGAGCGCGACGCCGGGTGGCGGAACTGCATGATCACGCGGAGGAGGGCGGGAGGGCCGACCCCTCCGCGGTGATCATGCAGTCCCGCCGTCGAGGACCTTGGCGAACCACAGCTGCGCGTCGGCGTTGGCGTTGTACGGCGCGACCTCCACCCACCCGCAGCGCCGGTACAGCCGCGCCGCGGCCTCCAGCTCCGAGCGCGTGTCCAGGACCACCCGCCGGGCGCCGCGCTCGCGGGCCCAGGACTCGACGGTGCCGAGCAGCCGCGCCCCCAGGCCCGTGCCGCGCGCCGCGGGCGCGGCCCACAGCCGCTTCACCTCCACGGGACCGTCGGGGAGCGCTCGCGCGCCGACGCAGCCGAGGACCTCACCGCTGCGGCTGCGGCTGCGGGCCAGCCAGAAGGCGCCGTCGGGCGCGGTCAGGTCGTCGTCGCCGTCGCCGGGCAGCTCCCAGGGCCGGCCCATGACCCCGGAGACCTCGGCGGCGAACGCCGCCCGCGCCGCCGCCCCCTCCGGGGACGACGGCAGCGCCGGCTCGATGTCGGGCTCGACGGCGGGCTCCGTGTCCGGCTCGGTGACGGGGCCCGCGCTCACGCGGCGAGCGCCTCGCGCAGCACGTCGAGCGGCACCGACCCGACGTCGAGGGCCCTGCGGTGCCACGCGACCAGGTCGAACGGCGTCCCCGCCGCCTCGGCGCGGGCGCGGGCGTCGTCCCGCAGGCCCAGCCAGGTGCGCTCACCGAGCTTGTAGGCGGGCGCCTGCCCGGGCCAGCCGAGGTAGCGCAGGTGCTCGAAGCGCAGGAACTCCTCGGCCTGGAAGGTGTGGGCCCGCAGGAAGTCCCACACCTTCGCGGCGTCCCACGTCCCGCCGCCGACCTCCGCGGGGGCCGCCAGGCCCAGGTGCAGGCCGATGTCGACGACGACGCGCGTCGCCCGGAACAGCGACCCGTCGAGCATCCCCAGGTGGTCGGCCGGGTCGTCGAGCCACCCGAGGTCGGACATGAGGCGCTCGGCGTACAGCGCCCACCCCTCCGCGTGCCCGGAGGTGAAGCACATCATCCGGCGCCAGCGGTTCAGCTCGCCCGCCCGGTACATCGTCTGCCCGATCTGCAGGTGGTGGCCGGGCACGCCCTCGTGGAACACGGTGGTCCGCTCGCGCCAGGTGCCGAAGCGCGTGACGCCGGCCGGCACCGACCACCACATCCGCCCTGGGCGCGAGAAGTCCTCGGTGGGCGGGGTGTAGTAGATGACCCCCGACGAGCTCGGGGCGATCCGGCACTCCAGGCGCCGCACCGGCTCGGGGATGTCGAAGTGGCTGCCCGACAGGGCGGCGACGGCGGAGTCGGACAGCTCCTGCATCCACGCCCGCAGCGCGTCGGTGCCGACCACCTGCCGGGACGGGTCGGCCTCCAGCAGGGCGATCGCCTCGCGGGTGCTGGCCCCGGCGGAGATCCGCTCGGCGGTGGCGGCCATCTCGGCCTCCAGGCGCGCCACCTCCTCCAGGCCCCACGCGTACGCCTCGTCGAGGTCGAGCTCGGCGCCGACGTGGTAGCGGCTGAGCAGCGCGTACTCGTCGCGGCCGACGGCGTCGCGCTCGCGGGCGGCGGGTGCCACCTCCTCGCGCAGCACCCGGGCCAGCTCGCCGTAGGCCTGCTGCGCCGCGCGGACGCCGCGCTGCAGGTCGGCGGACAGGGCCGGCGACGGCGCGGCGCCGTCGGGCTGCGCGCCCGCCGCGAGGCGCGCGAACGGCCCGTCGTCGGCGACGAACCCGGCGACCTGCTCCAGGCACGCCTCCACCTGCCGCCGCGCGGGCGGCCTGCCCGCGGCGACCGCGGCGCGCAGCGAGGCGGCGTACCCGGTGAGCGCGTCGCCGGTGCGGCCCAGGCGCGAGGCGATCATCGCCCAGTCCTCGCCGGTCCCGGTGGGCATGAGGTCGAAGACCTCCTGCACGCCCTGCACGGGGGAGGCGATCACGTTGAGGACGCCGACGTCGAGCCCGGCGTCGTGGACCGCGACCTCCAGGCCCAGCCGGTCGTGCATCGCCGCGACCGTCGTGGTGTCGGTGGCGTCCAGGACCGTCGACGGGGCGGCGACCAGCTCCTCCAGCCCCACCAGGGCGCGGCGGGCGTGCTCCGCGCGCGCGGAGACGCCCTCGGGGGAGGCGTCCGACGGCTCGTCGGTGCGCCCCGCGAAGCCGTAGAAGACCCGCATGTCGGGGTCGACCGCCACGGAGCCGACGAGGTAGCGGTCGGCGAAGGCGTCGACGGCGGAGGGCTGGCGAGCAGGACCGCTCCCGCTGGCGGCTGGGGTCGTGGTCATGGACGACCACCGTAGGAGGCAGGCGCGGGACTCCGCACCCAGGTTCCCCGCGCCATCACCGGGTGTACGACGGTGGGGTGCTTCCCGCCCCGCGGCGCGCCCGCGCCGCCGTCCCCGCCCGCGCCGGCGTCCCCGCCCTTCTCGCCACCGGCGCGCTGCTGCTCTCCGGATGCGGAGGTGGCGCGGCGTCGTCGGACCCCACGACCTCCGCTCCGCTGTCGAGCGCGAGCGCGACCACGCCGCCGTCGTCCTCGGCCTCGTCGCCGAGCGCCGCGACCGGCAGCCCGCTGCCGCCCCAGGGCTCCGGGGGGAACGGCTGCGCGGCGAACAGCGACCAGGTCCCGTCGGGCGCCGCGGTGGGGCCCACCGCCGACCTCGACCACGACGGTGAGGCCGACGAGCTGTGGTTGGCCGACACCACCTCCGGCGGGCAGGTCCAGCGCCTGCTCGGTGTGCGGACCGCTTCCGGGGCCGTGTTCTCCACGGCGTACACCTCCGCGTCTCCGATCGCGGCGACGGCCATCGGGCAGCGCCTCGGTGACCTCACGGCCGTCGTGCTGCTCAGCGACGGCCGCCAGGTGCCGCTGTTCGCGGTGGTCGACTGCGAGCTGGTGCCCACGCAGAACGCGCAGGGCCAGCAGTACACCTTCGACCTGGGGTTCACCGGGTACGGCACCGGAGTGACGTGCCTGGCGGCCGACGGGTCCGAGCCCGGCACAGACCCCGCGACCGACCTGGACCTCTACGGGCTCCTGGTCTCCGGCGGGGAGGTCGAGGGCGACCTGCCCGCGATCTCCCGCACGCGGATCGTCCTGTCCGACTTCGGGCGCCAGGCGCGCAACGGGGCCACCGACGCCCCGGCGGAGCTGCAGGGCATCAACCCCGAGGGCCCCCAGGTGGCCGCCGCCCGCTCGGTGAGCTGCGGCGACCAGGGCCCCGGCACCGCGGTCTCCGAGCCGCAGTCCTGACCCGCTGACCGTCAGGGGAGGGTGACCGCCAAGTCGTGCAGGCGGGTGGTCTGGGTCTCGCGCTGGTTGTCGTCGCTGACCAGCAGCAGGTGCAGCGCGCCCCCTGCCGCGCCGGAGCCGAGCAGCGTCATCCCCTCGATCGTCGCGCAGAGGGCGGATCCGGTCAGTCCGTCGAGGTGCCCGACTTCAGCGCCGCGAGGCGCAGCTCGACCTCGGTCTGGTCCCCGTCGTCGTCCAGCGCCTCGAACTGCGCGTCGAGGCTGGAGGAGGCCAGCTCCTCCTGGCCGCGCACCCGGGCCTCCTCGCGGCGGACCTTGTCCTCGAAGCGCGACACCTCGCTGGTCGGGTCGAGGAGGTCGACGGCCTGGACGGCGTCGTGCACCTGCGACTGCGCGGCCGCCATCCGCGAGCGGGCGACGAGGTCGTTGCGCTTGGCCTTCAGCTCCTCCAGCTTGCGGCGCATGCCCTCCAGGCCGGTCTTCAGCTTGTCGACGACCTCGGTGCGCGAGGCGATCTGCGGCTCGAAGCCCTTCGCCTGGCCCTCGGCGTCGATCTGCCGCTGCAGCGCGACGCGCGCGAGGTGGTCGAAGCGGTCGGCCTCGCCGGGGGTGGCGGAGGTGCGCAGCTCGTCGGCCTTGCGGCTGGCGGCGGCGGCCTTGCCGCCCCACTCCTTCGCGGTGGCCAGAGCCTCGTCGTGGTCCTCCTCCATGAGGCGGAGGTCACCGATCGTCTGGGCGACCGAGGTCTCGGCCTCGCGGATGGCCTGCGTGTAGTCGCGGACCATCTGGTCGAGCATCTTCTGCGGGTCCTCCGCCTGGTCGATCAGGGCGTTGAGGTTCGCCCTGACCAGCTGGCTGACCCGTCCGAGCAGCGACTGCTGCGCCATGTCCGCTCCTCACCATCGATGTGGCTGCCGGTGTGTCCGTACCGCGGGCCAGTGTGGCGCGCCGGCCGCCGGGGTCAGAACTTCCCCCCGCCCCCGAACGACCCGCCGCCGCCGAAGGACCCGCCGCCCCCGCCGAAGCCGCCGCCCCCGCCGAAGCCGCCGCCCCCGCCGAAGGAGCCGCTGCCGCCGAACCCGCCCCCGCGCGAGCCGCCGCCCCCGGACAGGATCCCGCCGAGGACCCCGCCGATGACGGCTCCCTCGAACGAGCCGCCGCTGCCGTACCGCCGCCCCGAGCGACCGCCCCCGCCGCCGCTCCAGCCGCTCCAGGAGTCGAGGTCGTCGTCGGCCTCGCGCTGGGCGCGCTCCGCGAGCTGGTCGGCCTGCTGCGCGGCGGCGAGCGCCCGCACGGGATCGGTGTCGGCCGAGCGCTCGGCGTCGTCGAGCTGCTCCTCGGCGCTCGCCAGCAGCGCCCGAGCGGACCCGCCGACGGCGCCCCGGCGGGTCCTCACGAACGCGCGCGCCGCCTGCACCTCGGCGCGGGCGGCCGGCAGCGCCTGCTCCAGCTGCGCCCGGGCGCGGGAGGCGCGCTGGCCGTCCTCGCGGGCCCCCGCGAGGGCCGCGTCCAGGGCGGCGTCGGCCTCGTGGACGCGGCGCAGGGCGGTCTGCGGGTCACGGGCGCCGCCGGAGCGCGTCGCCGTCGCCGTCGACTCCGCCCGCCCGACGGCCCCGGCCAGCTCGCTGCCGACGACGACGCCCCCACGACCCCCGGAGCCCAGCACCCCGCGGGCCTCGGCGAGGTCGGCGTCGAGCTCGGCCAGCGCCCGCGGCAGCGACTGCGCGGCGGCCGCCAGGTCGCGGGCCGCGCCGTCGACGGCGTCGAGCAGCACCGTGACCTGGCGCAGCGCGTCGCGCACCGCCTGGGCGGCCACCGCGGCCTCACCGTCGGACCCTGCCGTGCTGCGCTCGCGCGCGACGTCGAGCCGCTGCGCCGCCAGGTCGAGCAGGCGGGAGGCCTGCTCGTCGTCACCGGTGACGCTCGACAGCGCCGCCGGGTCGTAGTCCGCCTCCAGCCGGCGCAGCTGCTCCTGCGCGCCGGGCAGGCGCGCCGCGAGGCGCTCGCGGTCGGTGGCCAGCCCCGGCAGCACCTCCGGCAGGCGGCGCTGCAGGTCGCGGAGCTGCTCGAAGGCCTCGGCCTGCTCGTCCAGCGCCGCGTCCGCGGCCTGCGCGTGCGCGAGCTGCTGCCCCAGCAGCTCGCGGCGCTCGGCCTCGGGCAGGGGCCTCCCGTCGGCGGTCGGCTCGGCCAGGCGGCGCTGCGCCGCGAAGGCCGCCGCCAGCTCCTGCTTCGCGCGGGCGACGGCGGCGGTGAAGGCGGCGGTCGCCTCGTCGCCGAACTCCGCGCGGGCGAAGCCGAGCTCCGCGTCGGAGCCGTCGAGGGCGTCGTCGGCGGCCACCACCGCCGCCGAGGCCCGCCGCTCCAGCTCCTCCACCGGGACCGGCGGGGCCTGCTGCGCGACGTCGCCGCCGGTGCCGGCCCCCGCTCCGCCGGCGGCGCGGCGGCGCTTGCGCGCGGCGCTGGAGACCAGGCCGAGCACGAGCAGGCCGATCCCCAGCACGACGATGACGCCGACGATGAGGAACCCCACGCCGGAGCCGCCGCTGCTCGAGGTGCCGCCGGACGTGCCGGAGCCCGAGCCGGAGCCGGTGCCGCCGCCGGCGGCGTCCCCGAGGCCGTTGACGGCGGCGGTGACCGCGCCGTCCCAGTCGCTGTCGGCCAGCTGCGGGCGGACGTCGCCGGTCATCACCGCGTCGACCTGCGACTGGCTGAGGGTGCCGCCGTCGAAGCCCGTGTACCCGTAGTCGCGGTCACCGGTGGCGACGGCGAGCACGACGTCGCTGCCGCTCAGCCCGGTGAGCTGCGCCGCCTGCTGCGCCCACTGCTGGCCCTCGGTCCCGTCGAAGGAGTCGACGAAGACGACGTACAGGTCGATGCCGGAGGCCTCCCGCAGCGTCTCCAGCTGCTGCTGGGCGGCGGCCTCGTCGAGGACCCCCGCGGTGTCGACGAGCTGGCTGTCGAGGCGGGAGGGGCTCTCAGCGAGCGCCGGCCCCGCCGTCCACAGGGCGCACGCGAGGGTGAGCAGGAGAGCCGTCAGACCTCGGACGGCAGTGGCGCGGGGCACCGGAGGATCCTCCCGTGGCAGCCGCGGACGCGTCCATCGGGGCCGTCAGCGCGGGAGCGGCGGGCGAGCGCGCATCCCGTGATCATCCGGTCCCGATGATCACAGATCGCGGCGCAGGTGCGCGGGAAGTCCGCTGACACCACGGGGGAGGGGCGCGGGTCAGCGCCTCCAGGCGGCGGCGCGCCAGGCACCCGGGCCGGGGGCCGGGGGGACGCGCAGCAGCGCTGCCCGGTCCGCCCACGCGCTGGCCTCCTCGACGGGGCCCGCCGCCGCGCCCCGCGCGGTCGCCGCGGCCGCCAGCGCCGCCACGAGGGCCACGACCTCCTCCTCGGTCGGGCCGCCGGCGACGATGCGGACCACGTCGTCCTGGTCGGGAGCGCTCACAGGGGGATGTTCCCGTGCTTCTTGGCGGGCAGCTGCTCCCGCTTGGTGCGCAGCGCCCGCAGCGCCCGCACCACGTGCGCGCGGGTGGTGGACGGGTCGATGACGTCGTCGACGTACCCGCGCTCGGCAGCGACCCAGGGGTTCGCCAAGCGCTCCTCGTACTCCTCGACGAGCGCCGCGCGGGCCGCCGCGACGTCACCGCCGTCGGCGGCCACGGCCGCCAGCTCGCGCCGGTCGACGATCTCCACCGCCCCCTGCGCGCCCATCACCGCGATCTGCGCCGTCGGCCACGCGAGGTTGACGTCGGCGCCGAGGTGCTTGGAGCCCATGACGATGTACGCCCCGCCGAACGCCTTGCGCATGATCACCGTGATCTTCGGGACCGTCGCCTCGGCGTAGGCGTACAGCAGCTTCGCCCCGCGGCGGATGATCCCGTTCCACTCCTGCTCGGTGCCGGGCAGGAAGCCGGGGGTGTCGACGAGCGTCAGCACCGGGACGCCGAACGCGTCGCACAGCCGCACGAACCGCGCGGCCTTCTCGGAGGCGTCGATGTCGAGGGTGCCCGCCAGGCGCGCGGGCTGGTTGGCGACGACGCCGACGCTGTGCCCCTCCACCCGCCCGAACCCGACGACGACGTTCGGCGCGAAGAGGTCCTGCACCTCCAGCAGCTCGCCGTCGTCGAGGACGTGGGCGATGACGTCGTGCACGTCGTACGGCTGGTTCGCGGAGTCGGGGACCAGGGAGTCGAGCTCGAGGTCGGCGTCGGTGAGCACCAGCGGGTCGGCGCCGTCGAGGGCCGCGAGCACGGGCGGCTCGGAGAGGTTGTTGCTGGGCAGGTGCGCCAGCCAGTCCTTGACCCAGGCGATCGCGTCGTCCTCCGAGGCCGCCATGTGGTGCGCCACCCCGGAGACCGCGGAGTGCGTGTGGGCGCCGCCCAGCTCCTCCATCGCGACGTCCTCGCCCGTCACGGTCCGGATCACGTCGGGCCCGGTGACGAACATGTGGGAGGTCTGCTCGACCATCACCACCGCGTCGGTGACGGCGGGGGAGTACACCGCGCCGCCCGCGCACGGGCCCATGATCAGGGAGACCTGCGGGACGACGCCCGAGCCCCGCACGTTGCGCAGGAAGATGTCGCCGTACCCGGCCAGCGACGAGACGCCCTCCTGGATCCGGGCGCCCCCGGAGTCGTTCACCCCGATGACGGGGCAGCCCACCCGCAGCGCGTGGTCCATCACCTTCGTGATCTTGCG
Organism: uncultured Actinomycetota bacterium; assembly: GCA_963781365.1. Lineage (GTDB taxonomy): Bacteria > Actinomycetota > Actinomycetes > Actinomycetales > Quadrisphaeraceae > Quadrisphaera. The sequence goes on from CAWAFR010000002.1 coordinate 144,569, forward strand.
GGCGTGCACCTCGCCGAGGCTGCCGCCGGAGACCGTGAAGTCCTGGGAGTAGACGACCACCGGCCGCCCGTCGACGGTCCCGTGCCCGGCGACGACGCCGTCCGTCGGCGGACGCTCCGGGGCCGGGGCCCCGGGGCGCTGCGGCGGCGACCAGAGCGCCCGGACGTGCGCGTCGACCTCGACGAAGCTGTCGTCGTCGAGCAGCGCCTCCAGGCGCTCGCGCGCCGTCCGCTTGCCCTTGGCGTGCTGGCGCTCGACCGCTCGGGCGGAGCCGGGGGCCAGCGTCGCCCCGCGACGCGCGCGGGCGTCGGCCAGCTTCCCGGCGGTGGTGCGCAGGTCAGGGCCGGGGGTCGCACCGGGGGGCTGGGTCACCGGGCGAGGGTAGCCAGTGCCCCGCGGGAGCGGGGTCGACCGGACCGACCGGTCACCGCCGCCGCTCAGCCCGCGTACCGCAGCGGCGCCAGGGCGGCCACGTCGACCGGCAGGGAGAACACCGCGCCGGAGGCGGGGTGCGCGTCGAGGTCGATGCCCTGCGTGGAGGTCGTCGCGTAGAGCACCGCGCCGCCCCGGGTGCCGTCGTCGCCGGCCCCCGTGCCCCCGAGGGTCGCGGCGGTGACGCCGGGCACGGCCACCTCGACCACCTCGCTGAGGGCCCCGTCGGCGTCGTAGCGGACGACGGCGCCCGCCCCGTTCAGCGCCACCCAGACCCCGCCCGCTGCGTCGACGACGAGGCCGTCGGGCACCCCCTCGCCCGCCGCCCCGACGTGGCCGCCGATGCCACGGGTCGTCGCCGCCACGTCGACCCAGGGCCGGCGCTCCAGCAGGTCACCGGTGGCCGGGTCGACGAGGAGGACGTCGACCCTGCCGGTGTCGGTGTCGACGAAGTGGGCGCGCCAGCCGCCGTCACCCGCGCCGCCGCGGCTCCACTGCAGGCCGTTGGAGACCACCAGCCCCTCCGCCACGCGGCGCGCAGCGCCCTCCGCGTCGAGCTGCCACATCACCCCGACGGGCTCCCCGGACAGGTCGTTGCCGGCGTACGCCATCGAGCCGCACCAGAAGCGGCCCCACGGGTCGCACGCTCCCTCGTTGAAGCGGAGCCGGCCGTCGTCCCACAGCGGGGTGAGCATCCGGGGCTGCTCGCTGCCGGCGAGCAGCGCGTCGACGCTGTCGAGGAGCGCGAACCGGCGCCGCGCGGCCAGCACCCAGCCGCCGCGGCTGCGGGGCCGCAGGCAGGCCAGCGCGTCACCGACGTGCGCCGTCGTCACCGCGCCGCCGGGCGCGACGGCCAGCAGGTCGCCCTGCTCCAGGTCGACGGCGAGCAGGCGTCCGCCCTCGGCGTCCCAGACCGGGCCCTCCCCGTGCTCGGCGACGGGGGCGGTGAGCTGCTGGGCGGTGGGCACCCGGCGACGGTAGGCAGCCGCGCCGCGGGCCGCACCCGGGCGGGCGGACGGGGAGGACGGGGAGGATGGCCGCCGTGACACCACCGACCTCGCCGTGGAGCGACCTCGACCGCCCGCCGCTGGACGCCGCAGCGCTGCGCGCGGCCCTGGCGGGGCCCGACGGCCCGCTGGCGCGCCTGGAGGTGCTGCCCGAGGTCGGATCCACCAACGCCGAGCTCGCAGCCCGGGCCGCCGCCGACCCCGCCGGGTGGCCCGCGCCGGCGCTGCTGACCACCGACTCCCAGGTCGCCGGGCGCGGGCGGCTCGGACGCACCTGGACGGCGCCTCCGCGGTCGGGGGTGGCGATGTCGCTGCTCCTGCGGCCCGCCGCGCCGCCCGCCTCCTGGAGCTGGCTGCCGCTGCTGGCGGGGCTCGCCGTGGTCGACGCGGTCCGCGACGTCGCGGGGCTGCCGGCGCAGCTGAAGTGGCCCAACGACGTCCTGGTCGGCGACCGCAAGGTCTGCGGGCTGCTCGTGGAGGTGGTGCCCGGGACCCCCGGCGGGCAGGGCGGCGGGCAGGGCGGCGGGCAGGGCGGTGGGCCGGCCGGCGTCGTCGTCGGCGTGGGCCTCAACACCTCCACCCGGCGCGAGGAGCTCCCCGTCCCGAGCGCCACCTCCCTGGCGCTGGAGGGCGCGAGCACCACCGACCGCGGCGTGCTGGTGCGGGCGCTGGTGCGCTCCCTGCTCGCCGAGGTGGAGCGCTTCGAGGCGGCGGGCGGCTCCGCGACGGCCGGCGGGCTCGCGGAGCGGGTGGCCGCTGCCTGCTCGACGCTGGGGTCCGCGGTGGAGGTGGCGCTGCCCGGGGGCCGGGTGCTGCGCGGGACCGCCGAGGGCCTCGACGACGACGGGCGGCTGCTGGTGCGGTCCGAGGGCTCCGCGGGCGGCCCGGGGGAGCTGGAGGCGGTGGCCGCCGGCGACGTCGTCCACGTCCGCTGACTGCTCCACCCGGGCGCACGGCGCAGCGCTGTCGCCGCCGGTCCCTACGCTGGCGGCGTGAGGCGAGTGCTGCTGGTGGAGGACGACTCCGCGATCTCGGAGCCGCTCGCGCGCGCCCTGGTGCGCGAGGGCTACGACGTCGACGTGCAGCGCGACGGCGCGGGCGCGCTGGCGTCGGCCCGCGCTGGCGTCGACCTCGTCGTCCTCGACCTGGGGCTGCCGGACCTCGACGGGCTCGACGTCGCGCGCCGCCTGCGCGCCGAGGGCCTGGAGGTGCCGGTGATGGTGCTCACCGCGCGCGCCGAGGAGGTCGACCTCGTCGTGGGCCTGGACGCCGGCGCCGACGACTACGTGACGAAGCCGTTCCGCCTGGCCGAGCTGCTGGCGCGGGTGCGGGCGCTGCTGCGCCGCGGGGAGAGCGCCCCCGGCCTGACCTCGCGGGGCGTCCGCCTCGACCCCTCCTCGCGCCGCGCGTGGCGGCTGGCCGGTGCCGGGGAGACGGCCGCCGACGGCACGCCGCTGGTCGAGGGCCGCGAGGTGGAGCTGTCGCTGGCGGCGAAGGAGTACGCGCTGCTGTCGGTGCTGCTGCGGGAGGCGGGCACCGTCGTCCCCCGGGCCGTGCTCATGGAGGAGGTGTGGGGCGAGGAGTGGTTCGGCTCCACCAAGACCCTCGACATGCACGTCTCGTGGCTGCGCCGCAAGCTCGGCGACGACATCGCGGCGCCCCGCTTCATCACCACGGTGCGCGGCGTCGGCTTCCGCTTCGAGCGCGGCTGAGGCGGGTCGGCTGCGCGGGACGGGACGGCTGAGCGGGGCGCTCCGGCGGCGCGGGCCGGCGGTCGTCGGCGTCCACCGCCGGGTGCAGGCGGCGACGATGACGGCCGTCGTGCTCGCGGTGCTCCTCCTCGGGCTGCCGCTGGGGGCCGCGGGGCTGGTGCTGCAGACCGAGCAGGCCCGCAGCAGCGTGCAGACCCGCGCCGACGCCCTGCTGGCTGCGGTCAGCGCGCGGCTGGCCGGTGGCGGGACGGTCGACGTCGCCATGCTCGAGCGGTTCGCGCAGCCGGACGGCCGCTGGCCGTCCGCGGTGCGGGTGGTGCTGCCGTCGGGGGAGGTCGTGACCACGGGGACGGCGACGGGCGGCTCGGCGGTGACGGGCTCCGCCGGCACCGCCGACGGGCTCGCGGTGACCGTGGTGGCAGCGCGGTCGAGCCTGCTGGCCGCCGACGCGCAGCTGGTGGTGCTCGTGGTGGGCCTGGCCGCCGGGGCGGTGGCTGCGGGGTCGGCGGTGGGCCTGGTGCAGGCTCGCCAGCTGGTGCGCCCCCTGGAGGACCTCGCGGCCCGCGCCGAGCGCCTCGGCTCGGGGCAGGTGCCGGCCACGCCGGCGCCCAGCGGCGTCGCGGAGGTCGACTCCGTGGCGCAGGCGCTGGTGCGCAGCGCCCAGCAGCTGCAGGCCCGCCTCGCCGTCGAGCGGCAGTTCGCCTCCGACGCGAGCCACCAGCTGCGCACCCCCCTGACCGCGCTGTCGATGCGGCTGGAGGAGATCGCCGCGACGTCCCGGGAGGCCTCGGTCACCGCCGAGGCGGAGGTGGCGCTGGAGCAGGTGGAGCGCCTGGCCGGCGTCGTCGACGACCTGCTGGTCCGCGCCCGCGGCGGGTCGCGGGCCCCCCGGGAGCCGCTGCGCCTGGCGGCGGTGCTGCAGCAGCAGCGCGCCGAGTGGTCTCCGGCGTACGCCCGGGACCGGCGGGCGCTGGAGGTCGCGGCGCCTGCGGGGGACGTGCGGGTGCTCGCGTCCGCCGGGCCGCTGGCGCAGGCGATGGCGGTGCTGCTGGAGAACAGCCTCGTGCACGGCGGCGGCACCACGCGGGTGCGGGTGCGGCGCAGCGGCGAGGAGGGTGCCGGAGCCGGTGACGAGTGGGTGGTGGTGGAGGTCGCCGACGAGGGACCGGGCATCCCCCCCGAGCTGGGAGCGCGGGTCTTCGAGCGCAGCGTCAGCGGGACGGCGAGCACCGGCCTGGGGCTGCCCCTCGCGCGGGACCTCGTCAGCGCCGAGGGCGGTCGCCTGGAGCTGGTGCGGGAGCGCCCGGCGGTCTTCGCCGTGTTCCTGCGCGCCGCCGGCCCGCCCGGCTGAGACGGCTCAGGCTGCTCAGACGACGACGGAGCGCGGCCGCGGACGCGGCTCGGGGGAGCCGCCGGTCTCTGCTCCGGTGCCGGCCTCCGCTGCGGGGACCGCCGGGGGACGGCGGAACACCCACAGCCGGTACGCGACGTAGCGGAACGCCGTCCCCAGCGCGACGCCGACGAAGTTCGCCGAGACGTTGTCGGCCAGCGCGGAGCGGAGCCCCAGCACGTAGTGGCTGGTGGCCAGGCAGAGCACCGCGATCAGCAGCGCCACGCCGTTCATGACGAAGAACAGCACCAGCTCCCGCACCACCGTCGGGTGGTGGCGGTGCCGGAACGTCCACCAGCGGTTGCCCGCCCAGGCGAACAGCGTCGCCAGCGACGCCGAGACGATCTTGGCGGTGAGCGGCTTGTCGGCCAGCAGGCCGTCACCGCCGAAGCGCAGCAGGTTGAACAGCCCGACGTCGATGACGAAGGCCAGGCCGCCGACCGCGCCGAACGCGCCGAGCTCCCTGCTGTGGCGGTGCCACAGCCTGCCGCCGAGGGCGCGACCGCGCGCCAGGAGCTCCACCCCCACACCGTAGGCGCCGCACCTGGGGGGCGCTGCCGAGTCCCGGAACTGCCCCCGGCGCGGGCGCCCGTAGCCTCGGGGGGTGAGCGAGAGCGCGTCCCAGCCGGTGGTGGCGGTCATCGGCGCCGGTCAGCTGGCGCGGATGACGGCGCCGCCCGCCGTCGGGCTCGGTGTGCGGCTGCGGGTGCTGGCCACCGACCCGGAGGAGTCCGCGGCGCAGGTGGTGCCCGACGTCCAGCTCGGCAGCGCTGACGACGCCGCAGCCCTGGCGCGGCTCGCGCAGGGCGCCGCCGTCGTGACCCTCGACCACGAGCAGGTGCCCACCGACCTGCTGCGCGCCCTGGAGGCCGCGGGGACCGCGGTGCGCCCGGGGCCGGACGCCCTGGAGCACGCCCAGGACAAGCTGCTGCTGCGCCGCCGCCTGGACGCCCTGGGCGTCCCGGGGCCGCGGTGGGCCGCGGTGCACGACGCCGCGGAGCTGGCGGCGTTCGGCGATCGCGTGGGCTGGCCCCTGGTGCTCAAGACCCCCCGCGGGGGGTACGACGGCAAGGGGGTCCTCGTCGTCGGCAGCGTCGCGGAGGCGGGGGAGTGGCTCGCGCGGGCGTCGTCGTCCCCGTCCTCTCAGCCCTCGGACGGCGGCGCGCTGCTCGCGGAGGAGCGGGTCGCGTTCCGGCGCGAGCTGGCGGTGCTCGTGGCGCGCTCGCCGTCGGGCCAGGCGGCGGCGTGGCCGGTGGTCGAGACGGTGCAGGTCGGCGGGGTGTGCCGGGAGGTCGTCGCGCCCGCGCCCGACCTCGACGACGACCTCGCCGCGGAGGCCACGGCGCTCGCCCTGCGGCTGGCCGGCGAGCTCGGGGTGACCGGGGTGATGGCGGTGGAGGCCTTCGAGGTCGAGGCCGCACCCGTTGACGGGGACGGCGACGGCGGCGGGGCGCGGGTGCTGGTCAACGAGCTCGCGATGCGCCCCCACAACAGCGGCCACTGGACCATCGAGGGGTCGGTGACCTCCCAGTTCGAGCAGCACCTGCGGGCGGTGCTCGACCTGCCCCTGGGCTCCACGGCGGCGCGCTCGCCGTGGACGGTGATGGTCAACGCCCTCGGGGGCGACTACCCCGACCTGTTCCGCGCGCACCTGCACGTGATGGCGCACGACCCGGCGGTCAAGGTCCACCTGTACGGCAAGGAGGTGCGGACCGGCCGCAAGATCGGGCACGTCACGGCGTTCGGTGACGACCTCGCCGACGTCAGGGCCCGCGCCGCCCACGCCGCTGACTACATCACCGGCACCATCGACGCCTGACCCCGCGGCACCTCGCGCTGCCGACCCGACCGCGATCCGTGATCATCGGGTCCGGATGATCACGGATCGGGGTCCTGGGTCCGCGCAGCTCCAGATCGGGCCTGTGGACGACGGCCACGGGCCGGGTCTGCGCGCCACGGTGGCGGGGTGCGCCCCCGCTCACCGCTCCCGCCGCCGCTGCGAGGGCGCCCGTTCACCGTCGCGGAGGGCCGCAGCGCCGGCCTCAGCGAGAGCCGGCTGCGCGAGCGCGACCTGCGGGCGCCGTTCAGCGGCGTCCGCGTCCCCGCAGCACTGCCCGACGACCTGCCCCACCTCTGCCGCGCGGCGGCGCTGGTGCTCCCGCCGGGCAGCGCGTTCAGCGGTCCGACGGCGCTCGCGCTGCTGGGCCTGCCGACGCCGTGGCTGCGCCGGGGCGTTCCCGCTCCGCAGCAGGTGCCCGGGGTCGGACCGCTGCACGTGGCCGTCTGCGAGGGCGCCCGGCGTCCGCGGATCACCGGCGTCCTCGTCCGCAGCAGCAGGACTCCGGCGGGGTACGAGCCCACCACCCGCAGGGGAGTGCTCGTGCTCCAGCCCCAGGACCTGTGGGCTGAGCGCTGCGCGGTGCTCGGTCGCGGCGACGCCGTGGCGCTGGGCGACGCGGTCCGACGCACCCGCAGCGAGGCGCAGCTGCGGGTGGCGGCCGAGGCGCTGCCGGACCTGACCGAGCGGGTGCGGGCGCTGGAGCTGCTGGCGCTGGTGCGTCCCGGGGTCGAGTCACCCCTGGAGACGCTCGTGCGCCTCGCGCTGCTCGACGCCGGGCTCCCGAGCCCGCACCCCACCTGCGGCACGGGTGTTCCGCTGGGTGACCACCCGGTCGCCTGGCCGGACCTCAGCTGGCCGCGGTGGCGGGTGGCGGTGGAGGTCGACGGGCTGACCCACACCGCCGGCCCGCAGCGCCAGCGCGACGCCGAGCGCGAGCGGGCCCTGGGGGAGATCGGGTGGACGGTGGAGGTCGTCACCAGCCGGGACGCTCTGCACCTCTCGCGGGTGGTCGACCGCGTGGCGAAGGCCCTCTGGGAGGCGGGCGCGCGGTGGTGACCCGTCGCCGCCACCGCGATCCGTGATCATCAGACCTGGATGATCACGGATCCGGATCGGCGTGGCGGCGGACTGGCACAGTGCGGGGGTGGACCTGCGGATCGAGGGGTGCACCGCGCTGGTGCACGGGCTGGACGGCGACGAGGGGCCGGAGGGGATCGGCTTCGCGGACGACGTCGACGTCGAGGTCACCGGCGGCGTCATCACCCGCGTCGGGCCGGCGTCCGAGCGCGACCCCGCAGCCCGCCCGGGGGAGGTCCTACCCGGGCGGGGGCTGCTCGCCGTCCCGGGCCTGGTCAACTGCCACACCCACGCGGCGATGGTGCTGTTCCGGGGAGCGGCCGAGGACGTCGGTGCCCACGCCTGGTTCAACGACCGGATCTGGCCGATGGAGTCGAACCTCACCGAGCGCGACGTCGAGCTGGGCGCGCTGCTGGCGTGCGCTGAGGTGCTGCTCGGCGGGACCACGGCGTTCGCCGACCACTACTTCCACATGGACGCCGTCGCCCGCGCCGTGACGGCCAGCGGCGTGCGCGCGAACCTCGGGTGGGCGGCGTTCAGCAGCGACGGCGAGGCGGGGCGCGAGCGCGGACTCGACTTCGCGCTGCGGGCGCGGGGCGCCGCGGACGGGCGGATCACGACGAGCCTGGCGCCGCACGCCCCGTACACGGTGACCGAGCCGGACCTGGAGCTCTTCGCCGCCCTCGCCCGTGACCACGGCCTCCCCGTGCACCTGCACGCCGCGGAGACACCGGAGCAGACGGCCTCGAGCCGGGACCGCCTCGGCGTGACGCCGGTGGGGGTGCTGGAGCGGACCGGGCTGCTCGAGGTCCCGCTGCTCATCGCGCACGCGACCGGCGTCGTCGCCGACGACCTGCCCCTGCTCGCCCGCGCCGCGGAGCGCGGCCTGGTGGGCGTGGCCAGCAGCCCGCGGTTCTACCTCAAGGCGGCGCACGCGACGACGCCGGTCCGAGCGCTGGCCTCTGCGGGCGTGCCGGTGGGGATGGCGACCGACGGCGCCGCCAGCAACGGCGACCTCGACCTGTGGGCGAGCATGGAGACGACGTCGCTGGTGCAGAAGTCCCTCGGCGGTGAGGGCGACCCGACGTGGATGACCAGCCGGCAGGTGCTGCACCACGCCACGACGCAGAGCGCCGCCGCGGTGCGGCTCGGCGGCGGGTCGGCGACCCCCGTCGGCCGGCTCGCGCCGGGGCACCGGGGAGACGTCGCGCTGCTGGACCTGAGCGCGCCGCACCTGCAGCCGGTCCACGACCTCGCGGCGACGCTCGTGCACGCAGCGCGCCCGGGCGACGTGCGGCACGTGGTGGTCGACGGGCGCGTGGTGGTGCGCGACCGGCAGGTGCTCAACGTCGACGTGCCCGCCGTGCTGGCGGAGCTGCAGCCGCGCCTGCGCGCGCTGGTGCGCCGCGACCAGGGGCGGGTCCAGACCTACCGCCCGTGATCACGGTGGGACACTGGGCGGGTGAGTGCTGAGCAGCCGCTGGTGGGCGTCGTCATGGGGTCCGACTCCGACTGGCCGGTGATGCGCGCGGCGTCCGAGGCGCTCGCGGAGTTCGGGGTGGAGCACGAGGTCGACGTCGTCTCCGCGCACCGGATGCCGGCGGAGATGCTCGCCTACGGCGAGGGCGCCCACGGGCGCGGCCTGCGCGTCGTCATCGCCGGGGCGGGGGGAGCGGCGCACCTGCCCGGGATGCTCGCCGCGGTGACGCCGCTGCCCGTGATCGGGGTGCCGGTGCCGCTGAAGCACCTCGACGGCATGGACTCCCTGCTCTCCATCGTGCAGATGCCCGCCGGGGTGCCCGTGGCGACGGTGAGCATCGGCGGCGCGCGCAACGCGGGTCTGCTGGCCGTGCGCGTCCTGGCCGCCGGCGACGGCCCGCTGGCCGATCGCCTGCGCGGCGCGGTGGTGGCGTTCCAGGGCGAGCTGCGCGACGTCGCGCAGGCCAAGGGCGCCGCGCTGCGAGCCTCCCGCGCCACCTGACCCGCCGCCCCTGCCGCCCCCGCCAGACCCGCTCACGGAGCGTGCCTGCTGAAGTGGAGGGCCTCAGGGGCAGTCCGGGGGGCGCGCGGCTCCGAACCCCTTCTTCATGGCCATCGTCATCGCTGGTCAGGAGCCTGCAGCAACCAGGTCGCACCCGACAGGAACGTGCACGACACGCGGCGTGGCGTCCCCGATCCGATCACTGAGCGCGCCTAACTTCCAGGTGTCCCCGATCGGGGGAAGGGACGCCGCCGCCTCGTTGCGACGTCGAAAGCTCACAGGTCAGCGTCGACGGCGGAGCCGTGCGGAACGCCGTCCTGCTCAGCCAGGAAGAAGGCCCCATGTTCGGGAAGCCGCTCGTCGTCGACATGATCAGCCGGAGCGCTGAGAACGGCACTGACCGCCGCAACTTCCTCCGCGCCGCGGGCCTCGCCGGCCTCGGCACGGTGGGGGCTGCCGCCGCCATGACCGCCACCGCGGGCGCCGCCAGCGCCGCGGACGCTCCCATCACGGACGGCGCGATCCTCAACTTCGCGCTGAACCTCGAGTACCTCGAGGCCGAGTTCTACCTCCGCGCCACCACCGGCCAGGGCCTGCCGGACAACCTGACCACCGGCACCAAGACCCTCGGCGGCGTCACCGGCGGCGGCATGGTGCCGTTCAAGTCGGGCAGCACCGTGGCGAAGTACGCCCAGGAGATCGCGGCCGACGAGCTGGCGCACGTGAAGTTCCTGCGCACCGCGCTCGGCTCCGCCGCCGTGTCCCGCCCGGCCATCAACTTCACCGACGCCTTCAACGCCGCCGCCACCGCTGCCGGCGTCATCAAGGCCGGCGAGACCTTCAACCCCTTCGCGGACGAGGTCAGCTTCCTGCTCGGCGCGTTCATCTTCGAGGACGTCGGCGTCACGGCCTACAAGGGCGGCGCCCCCCTCATCCAGAGCAAGGACTACCTGGGCGCCGCTGCCGGCATCCTCGCCGTCGAGGCCTACCACGCGGGCCTCGTGCGCCGCGCGATCTACAACCTGGGCATCGACGTCGCCACCATCGCGAACAAGATCTCCGACGCCCGCGACTCCCTCGACGGGACCACGGACCTCGACCAGGGCCCGCTCGCCGGCAACCCGGCCGCGTACCGCGCGAACCTCGTGCCGACCGACTCCAACTCGATCGCCTACAGCCGCTCGCCGCAGCAGGTGCACAACATCGCCTACCTGACCCCGAAGACCGGCGTCACCTCCGGCGGGTTCTTCCCTGCGGGCACGAACAACGAGGACGCGCGCTTCACCACCACCTGAGCGGTCAGCCGCCCGGCCCGACGGGCCGGCCGGCGCCCGCGGCCACACCTGCACCGACCTGCTCCACCTGTACGACCTGCACCGCAGCAGACCCCGCAGACCCCGCCCAGGAGGCACCCCGTGACCAGCTCCACCCAGCGCCGGCGCACCCGCGCCGCTGCCACCACCCTGCTCGCCGCGCTCGCGGTGGCCGGTCTGGGCGCGACCAGCGCCTCGGCCGCCCCCGGCATGAAGTTCGACCAGCGCACCGGCGGCGAGACCCGCGTCGACACCGCCGTCGCCTCGTCGAAGGCCCTGTACCCGGCCGGCGGCTCCGACGACGTCGTCCTCGTCAACCTGTCCCGCACCGTCGACGGCCTGTCGGCGTCCTACCTCGCCGGCCTGAAGAACGCTCCGATCCTCTACACGGACACGGACTCCGCTCCCCAGGCCACCCGCGACGAGATCAAGCGCCTCGGCGCCAAGCGCGTCTGGCTCGTGGGAGGCACCTCGGTGATCTCCCAGAGCCAGGAGGACGCCATCAAGGTCGACTACGAGGTCAAGCGCTACGGCGGTGGCGACCGCTACGAGACCGCCGCGAAGGTCGCGACGGCGAGCCCCTACGCCGTGGAGCGCGTCTACATCACGTCGGGCACCTCGCTGGCCGACGCCGTGACCGTGGGCCCGCAGGCGTGGGCGAACAACACCCCGATCCTGCTGACGGAGGCCGGCTCGGTCCCGCAGGCCACCAAGGACGCCCTTGCCGGCCTCGGCACGTCCAACCGCACCGTCGTGGGCGGCACGGCCGTCGTCTCCGACGGCACCTACGCGGCGCTGGGCGCGACCGTCCGCCTCGCGGGCGCCGACCGCCAGGGCACCGCCGTCGCGGTGGCCGAGGACTCCGTGGCGACGGCGAACTTCACCTTCGCCGGTGCCGCCCTCGTGGGCGGCATGAACAACAACGCCGTCGACGCCCTGTCGGCGTCGGCGCTCGCCGGCTACAACGGCGTGCCGATCCTCTACACGCTGACCCCGACCGACATCGGCCCGGCGACGGCGAACTACCTCAAGAAGCACGCGGCCAACCTGGTCGGCCCGGGCTTCGTCTTCGGCGGCACCAGCGCCATCACCGACACCGCCGTCCAGCAGGCCAACGGCGCCTCCCAGTGAGCGCAGCGCCGGCGGCGCCCCTCAGGGGCGCCGCCGGCGCGGCCCCGGCCACCAGGTGGCCGACCCTCGACCCGTCTGACCGGGTCACCCACAGACCTTCCCCAGAGACGAGGACACCATGTTCGGCAAGGCACTGGTTCACGACATGATCACCAGGAGCTCCGAGACGGCGCACGACCGTCGCGCGATGCTCCGCGGCGCCGGCCTGCTCGGCCTCGGCGCCCTCGGCGCCGGCGTGGCCGGCACCGCGCTGGCCGGTGCGGCGAACGCCGCTGACGGGCCCAGCGACGCGACCGTCCTGAACTTCGCCCTCAACCTGGAGTACCTGGAGGCGGAGTTCTACTCCTACGCCGCCTTCGGTCACGGCCTCACCAACACCATGGCCGGTGGCACCGGCACCATGGGCGGCGTCACCGGCGGTCGCAAGGTGCTCTTCAAGAGCCGCGCCGTCCGCCAGTACGCCGAGGAGATCGCCAAGGACGAGCTGGCGCACGTCGCGTTCCTGCGCTCCGCGCTGGGCACCTCGGCCGTCTCGCGCCCCGCGATCGACCTGAAGAACTCCTTCAGCGCCGCAGCTGCCGCCGCTGGCCTGATCAAGGCCGGCGAGACGTTCGACCCCTTCGCCAGCGACCTGAACTTCCTGCTCGGCGCCTTCATCTTCGAGGACGTCGGCGTCACGGCCTACAAGGGCGCGGCCCCGCTGATCTCCAACAAGACCTACCTCGAGGCCGCCGCCGGCATCCTCGCCGTCGAGGCGTACCACGCGGGCATCGTCCGCTCGGCGCTCTTCGAGATGGGCGACGGCGCGCAGAAGGCCGTCCAGGCGATCTCCGACGCCCGCGACTCCCTCGACGGGTCCACCGACCTGGACCAGGGCATCACCCCGGACGGCGGCTCCTCGGCCAACATCGTGCCGACCGACGCCAACGGGATCGCCTTCGACCGCACCACCGGCCAGGTGCTGAACATCGTCTACCTGAACCCGGCCTCCGGTGTCAGCAAGGGCGGGTTCTACCCCAACGGCCTGAACGGCGACATCAAGACCACCTGAGCCGACCGGCGTCCCCGCGACGCCACCGGACCACCGACCCGACCACCGACCCACCCGCCCACCGACCCACCAGAGGGCTCCGCCGGCACCGTCCGGCGGGGCCCTCTCGGCGTCCAGGGGACTCCCAGCCGGGGTCGATCTCCACCCCAGCACCGCGGCCGAACCTCTGAGCATGACCACCAGCCCCTCCGCGCAGGTCGTGCGGCTCCCCGTGCGCCAGGGCCACCTCGCCCGGGTCGCACCGGCACCGGTGCTCGACCTCGTGGTCCCCGTCTTCGACGAGGCCGTCGACCTCGAGCCCTTCGTGCGCCGCCTCGTCGCCCACGCCGCCACCGAGCTGCCCTGGCCGGTCCGCGTGACCGTCGCCGACAACGCCGGCACCGACGGCACCCTGGAGGTCGCGCTCCGCCTGGCCCGCGAGCTGCCCGGCGTGGAGGTGCTGCACCTGGACGCCCAGGGCCGCGGCCGCGCGCTGAAGGCCGCGTGGCTCGCCTCGCCGGCGCCCGTCGTCGCCTACACCGACGTCGACCTCTCCACCGACCTCTCCGCCCTGCTGCCGCTCGTGGCGCCCCTGGCCTCGGGGCACTCCGACGTCGCCATCGGCTCCCGCCTGGCCCGCGGCTCCCGCCTGGCCCGCGGCTCCCGCGTGGTGCGCGGGCCGAAGCGCGAGGTGATCTCCCGCGGGGACGACCTGCTCCTGCGCGGCGGGCTGCACCTGCGCGCCAGCGACGCCCAGTGCGGCTTCAAGGCCCTGCGCCGCGAGGCCGCCCAGGTGCTGCTGCCGCTGGTGCAGGACACCGGGTGGTTCTTCGACACCGAGCTGCTCGTGCTCGCCGAGCGCGCCGGGCTTCGGGTGCACGAGGTGCCCGTCGACTGGGTCGACGACCCGGACTCCCGCGTCGACATCGTCCCGACAGCGGTGGCCGACCTGCGCGGCATCGCCCGCCTGGGGCGCGACCTCGCGGCGCACCGCCTCCCCCTGGACGACGTCCGCCGGCGCGTCGGGCGCGGACGCGCCCCGGCGCGCACCGTCATCGCCCGCCCCGTGCCCCCCCACCTCGTGACCCCCCGACCCGCCACCGCAGCAGTCGGCGCCCCCGCGCCCGCCGTGCTCGCCGTCGTCCCCGCTCCGAAGGGCTGACCGATGACCGTCTCCTACACCGCCTCCGGCGCGGCACCCGCGGCCGAGGCCGCGGCGCCGCCCAGCAGCCTCCCCGACCTCCCGACGAGGTCCGGCGCGGACGGCCCCCCGCCGCGCGCCGGGCTGCCCGCCCGCCTCTGGTGCGGCCGCGAGCAGGACCCCCGCTGGGCCCGTCCCCTGCTGCTGGCGCTGCTGGCCGGCACCGCGGTCCTCTACCTCGTCGACCTCGGGGCCTCGGGGTACGCGAACTCCTTCTACTCCGCTGCGGTCCAGGCCGGGTCGGAGAGCTGGAAGGCGTTCTTCTTCGGCTCCTCCGACGCCGGGAGCTCCATCACCGTCGACAAGCCCCCGGCGTCGCTGTGGGTGATGGCGCTGTCGGTGAGGATCTTCGGCCTGTCGAGCTGGGCGGTCCTCGTGCCGCAGGCGCTGATGGGCGTCGGCACCGTGTGGCTCCTCCACGACACGGTGCGCCGCGCTCTCGGTGCGCCGGCCGGGCTGCTCGCGGGCCTGGCGCTGGCGGTCACGCCGGTCGCCGCGCTGATGTTCCGCTTCAACAACCCCGACGCGCTGCTGGTGCTGCTCATGGTCGGTGCCGCGTACGCCGTCCTGCGCGCTGTGGAGTCGGCCCGGACCTCGGCGCAGACCCGTTGGCTGCTGCTGGCGGGGGCGCTGGTCGGGTTCGGCTTCCTCACCAAGCAGCTGCAGGTCTTCCTCGTGGTGCCCGCCCTCGGCCTGACCTACCTGCTCGCGGGGCGGCCCGCGCTGCTGCGGCGGGTGGGGCAGCTGCTGCTCGCCGGCGTCGCGGTCCTGGTGTCCGCCGGGTGGTGGGTCGCGATCGTCGAGCTGTGGCCCGCGGCGTCGCGCCCGTACATCGGCGGCTCGACCGACAACAGCTTCCTCGGCCTCACCTTCGGCTACAACGGCCTCGGCCGGCTGACGGGCGACGAGACCGGCTCCGTCGGCGGCGCCGGCACCGCCGGGTCGATGTGGGGCGAGACCGGCCTGTTCCGCCTCTTCGGGTCGGCGTTCGCCGGGCAGATCGCGTGGCTCGCTCCCGCCGCGCTGGTCATGGGGGTCGTCGCGCTGTGGCTGCTGCGGGGCGCGCCGCGGACGTCGGCCCTGCGCGCCCAGCTGGTGCTCTGGACCGGCTGGCTGCTGACCACCTGGCTGGTGTTCAGCTTCATGTCCGGCATCTTCCACGCGTACTACACGGTGGCCCTGGCTCCCGCGGTCGCCGGCCTGGCCGCCACGGGCGCCGTCGTGCTCTGGCGCGAGCGGGCGACGACGACGGCGACCGCCGCGCTCGCCGCCGCCACCGCGGGCACCGCCGTCTGGTCGTTCCTGCTGCTCTCGCGCAGCAGCGACTTCCTGCCCGGGCTGCGGTGGGCGGTGCTGGTGCTCGGCGTCCTGGCGGCTGCGGGCCTCGTGCTGGCGCGGCTGCGGCCGGCGGTCCGGTCGCTGGCCGTCGGCGCGGCGACCGCCGCGCTGGTGGCGGGCCTCGCCGGGCCGGCGGTGTACGCCGTCGACACCGCGACGACGCCGCACACCGGCTCCATCGTCAGCGCCGGCCCGACGGTCGCCGGCTCCATGGGCGGCCCCGGCGGCATGCGCGGGATGGGCGGCACGGGCGGGATGCGCGGGCCGGGCGCCGGCGGGTTCGCCCCCGGCGGCCAGACCGGGCAGGGCCAGACCGGGCAGCAGGGAGGCCCGACGGGTGCTCCCGGCGGGCAGGGCGGTGCCACGCAGCCCGGGACCCAGGGCGGCACCACGACGCAGGGCGGCACCCAGGGCGGCTTCCCCGGCGGCACCCGCACCGGCGGGACGGGCGGGATGGGTGGTCTGCTCAACGCCACCACCCCCAGCGCGGAGCTCACCGCGCTGCTGCGAGCAGGACGCCAGCTCCTACCGCTGGGTCGCCGCGACCACCGGCGCCAACAACGCCGCCGGCTACCAGCTCGCCACCCAGGAGTCCGTGATGCCGATCGGCGGCTTCAACGGCACCGACGAGTCACCGACCCTGGAGCAGTTCCAGGCGTGGGTGGCGGCTGGCGACATCCACTACTACATCGCCAGCTCCTCCTTCGGCGGCGGCCAGGGCACCACCACCAGCACCGCCGCGCAGATCAGGAGCTGGGTGGACGAGCAGCTTCGCGGAGCAGACCGTGGGCGGCACCACCGTCTACGACCTGACCGCGCCGGCGTCGTCGTCGGGCGCCTCGAGCACCACGGCGACGACCACCACCACCTGAGCCGACCGACGACGGTGCGACGCCGTCCCCCGACCGCCTGCGGGCCGTGCCCCTCCCCCGGGGGCACGGCCCGCGGGTGCGTCCGGGCCCGCTCCCATCGACACTTCCCGCCGGAAGTGCGCCAAGGGGGCCTCGGGAACCGCACTTCGCGTCGGAAGTGCGCCATGGGGGGCCCCAGGAACCGCACTTCCCGCGGGAAGTGCGGTCCGGGTCCGGGGGGCTGCGGTCAGCCGGCGGAGCCCGTGGGCTCGGCGGCGGCGATGGCGCGGACCGCCTCGGTGTCGTCGTCGTTGATGGCGGTGAAGACCGCCTGGGCCTTCTCGGTGTCCCAGTCGACGACGAGCCCGGCCTTCGTGCGCCGCGTGGCGTCGGCCACGGGCACGTTCAGCGAGACGGCGCTCCCGGAGGCCACCGCCTTGACGCCCATCACGAAGCCCGCCAGGTCACCGGGGCCGAAGCCGTCGTCCACCGACAGCGCCGAGCCGCCGGCCGAGGCCAGCGGGAACGCCCGGAACGGGTTCAGCAGCACCGCCGGCGAGGCGGCCTCCTTCGCCACCTGCCCGATGATCTCGCGCTGCCGCTGGGCGCGGCCGAGGTCGCCGTTGACGTCGAAGTCGCGGGTGCGGGCGTAGCCGAGGGCCGTGGCGCCGTCCATGGTCTGGCAGCCGGCCTGGATGTCGAGGCCGGCCTTGGGGTCGGCGATCGCCTTCTGGGGGCACATCCGCACCCCGCCGACGGCGTCGACCATCCCGGCGAACCCGGCCAGCCCGGTCTCGACGTACCCGTCGACGCGGATGCCCGTCGCCTTCTCGACGGTCTGCGCCAGCAGCGGCGCACCGCCGAAGGCGTACGCGGCGTTGATCTTGTTGCTGCCGTGGCCGGGGATCGCCACGTAGCTGTCGCGGGGGATGCTCAGCAGCACCGTCGGGCCGCCGCCGCTGGGGCGGTGCAGCAGCATGATCGTGTCGGTGCGCTTGCCCGCCACGTCGGTGCCGGTCGAGAGCTGCACCATCTGGTCCCGCGTGAGCCCCTCCCGGCTGTCCGACCCGACGAGCAGGATGGTCTGGCCGGGCGTGCTCGGCAGGTCCGAGCTCGGGAGGGCTCCCACGCGCGTCATCGAGGTGTAGCCCACGGCTCCCAGCGCCACCGGGTAGCCGACCACGGCCAGGAGCACGAGCAGGACGACGGTGCGCGTCAGCCGCCGGCGCCGCCGCGGCGAGGCGCCCGGCGGCGGGGGAGCGACCGGACGGCGGGGCGGTCCGCCGTCCTGGCGGAACTGGTCGGCGCGCTGGGGGCCGCGCCCGCCCGCGGGCTGCTGCCCGCGCTGCGGCTGGCCCTGCTGCGGTCCGCGGGGCTGCTGCCCCGCTGGGGACCGGGGTGCCTGGGCCGGCGGGCGCTGGCCGGGCGCGCCGCGGCGCAGCGACGGTGACGACCGGTAGGTCGTCGAGGGTCCCCAGCGCGGTTCGTCGGCCATGCCGTCGAGCGTAGGCGGCGGAGCCCCTCCCGGACCCCGGTTCGCGCCGTCTCCTCAGCGCCGCCTCAGCCCCCGTCGCCCGTCGCCCGTCGTCAGTAGTCGTCAGTCGTCGTCAGCCCTGCATCCGGCGCACCTCGATGAGCGGGCACGTGTCCATCACGACGTCGAGGCCCGCGGACGCCGCCCGCGCCGCGGCGTCCTCGTCGACGACTCCCAGCTGCAGCCACACCGCAGCGGCGCCGACAGCGACCGCCTGGTCGACCACGGCGCCGGCGCGGGTGCTGTTGACGAAGACGTCGACGACGTCGACCCGCCCCGGCACGTCGGCGAGCGCCGCGAACCCGGGGGCGCCGTGCACCTCCTGCGCCCGCGGGTGCACCGGGACGATCGTGTGGCCCATCCGCTGCAGCCCCGCTGCCACGCCGTGCGCGGCCCGGGCGGTGTTCTGGGACAGGCCGACCACCGCCCAGCGCCCGGGGGTGCGGAGCAGCCGCGCGATGACGGCGGGGTCGTTGCGGTGCGCCACCCCGCTGACGCTAGCCCGCGGCGGCCCGGACGGGCCGGCTCACGTGGTCGCGGCTGCCGTGGGGGCGGGGGCGGGGGCGGGGCGGGGGCCGGGGTCGAGGTGGGGCTCGGGGCGCCGAGCGGACCGGGGTACCGGTGACCGCCCCTCGCCGCTTCCGGGTCGACAGCCGAGCACGAACCGTCCGAGGGGGCAGCTGTGGGCGGCCGCGCCGGCGGGTCGCCGGGCGATCACCGGGACCTGACAGATCGGGCCGGCAGGGGCAGAGGGGAGCGCCGCGGGGGCCCGCGGGGGACCCAGGCGCTCAGACGGAGGTCGGACGCCGGCTGCGGGGGGTGCGGGGGACGGGCACCTCGGCGGCACCGGGGCGGACCGCCGGGCCGAAGACCGGGACGTCGTCCGGCGCCGCGGCGGCGGGCTCGCGCACCGGCAGGCCGTGGGCCGCGACCGCCTCGTCGAGCGCGAGGCGGCGGCTGAGCACCGTCACCTGGCGCTGCAGGTCCCGCGTGCGCAGGTAGGAGGTGGCCATGAACCCCAGGACGACGACGATCGTCGCGTACAGCAGCAGGTCGGTGCCGCGCCCGACGCCGAGGAGGCCGGCCACCGCGGTCCAGGAGTCCGGGAACAGCAGGGACAGCACGGCCAGGCCGACGAAGCCGACCATGAGCACCCTGCGGACCGCCTGGTGTCGCGCCGTGGCGTGGCCGCGCAGGAAGAGCAGCGCGACGGCGCCGATGCCCACCATGAGCAGGACCTTGATCAGCACGTCGTCCACCTCGCCATCGTGCCCGTCATCGTCGCCCTCCGTGGGGATAACGACGACGCAGGGCGACCACATGACCCGGTCGGGTGCTCCCGGGCCGCTCGGATCACCGGAAGATCAGCTCGGTGAGGATGTTCACCGAGTTCAGCACCGACTGCCCCTTCGCCTTGGAGTAGTCCGTGTAGAGCACGTGCACGGGGTGCTCGACGAGCCGCCAGCCGCCCCCGCCGATCTGCTCGACGATCTCGCTGGCGTGCGCCATCCGGTTCTGCGTGATGTCCAGCGACGCAGCGACCCGGCGGGTCATGGCCCGCAGCCCGTTGTGGGCGTCGGTCATCCGGACGCCGGTGGTGGTGCTGGTGTGCACCACCGCGGCGCGCAGCACCGCCCGCTTCAGGGGGCTGACCCGGGTGCGACGGTCGAGGAAGCGGGAGCCGATGACGACGTCGGCGTCACCGCGCCGCAGCCGGTCGACCATGGCGACGGCGTCGGCGACCTGGTGCTGGCCGTCGGCGTCGAAGGTGACGACGTGGGCGGTGCCGGGGTCGGAGAGCGCCCACTCCAGGCCCGTCTGCAGCGCGGCACCCTGCCCGAGGTTGACGGGGTGGCGGACCACGCGGGCCCCGGCCCGGGCGGCGACCTCCCCGGAGCCGTCGCGGCTGGCGTCGTCGACGCAGACGACGTGGGCGAAGCTGCGGCGCAGGCCGGCGACGACGTCGCCGACGACCTGGGCCTCGTTGAACAGCGGCACGACCACCCAGGTGTCCTCGACCGTGCGCACACGGTGACGCTACGTCGCCGGCCCCTCCCGCCGCTGGCGTTCGGCGGAGCCTGTGCCCTCCGCGCGGCGTGGCAGCATGTCTCGGTGCAGACCAGGCCCTCGACGATGACGCGTCGGGGCTCCAACCTCCCGCGCGTCGGTGACTACAACCAGGTGGTCGTGCTGGAGGCGATCCGCCGCCACCCCGAGGGGCTCAGCCGGGTGGAGCTGTCCGTGCTGACGGGCTTGTCGGCGCAGACGGTGTCGAACATCTGCCGGCGGCTGCTGGTCGACGGGCTCGTGGTGGAGGCCGGCAAGTCCTCCGGCGGGCCGGGCAAGCCGCGCACGATGCTGCAGCTGGCGCGCCAGGGCCGCTACGCGATCGGGGTGCACCTCGACCCGGCCGTCGTGACGCTGGTGGTGCTCGACCTGGGCGGCCAGGTCGTCGCGCGCAGCGACCACCCGCTGAGGCCCGGTGCCGGGCCCGGCCAGGTGCTGGCCGACGTCGCCCACGACGTCGACACCCTCGTCGAGGCCTCCGGTGTCGACAGGGACCGCATCGTGGGGCTGGGCGTCGCCGCGCCGGGGCCGGTCGACAGCGGCGCCGGCGCCGTCGTCCACCCGCCGAACCTCCCGGGGTGGGACCGCGTGGCGGTGCGGGACCTGCTGGCCACCGCCACCGGTCTGCCGGTGCTCCTCGACAAGGACGTGGTCGCCGCCGCGGTCGCGGAGCTGTGGGCCGGTGGGGTCGGCGGTACGGGCAGCGCAGTGTTCCTCTACCTCGGCACGGGCGTCGGGGCGGGGCTGGTGCTGCGCGGGGAGGTGTTCCGGGGGGCGTCGGGCAACGCCGGGGAGGTCGGGCACCTGGTGACGGGCCGCGGGGGGCCGCGCTGCTCCTGCGGGCTGCTGGGCTGCCTCGGCGAGGTGTGCTCGCCCGTCTCGGTGGTGCGCGCCGCCGAGGATCGCGGCGTGGGCCGGTGGGACCTGGAGCAGCACCGGGACTCCGTGGTCACCGCGTTCTCCGAGGTCTGCGCGCGCGCCGAAGCGGGTCACCCCGCGGCCGTGGAGCTGCTGGAGGACTGGGCGGCCCGGATGGCGAAGGCCGCCACCGACCTGGTCGACCTGCTCGACGTGGAGCAGGTCGTCTTCGGCGGGCCGCTGTGGTCCCGGGTGGAGGCGACCTTCCTGCGGGTGGTGCCGCCGCTGGTGCAGGCCGCTGCCGTGGCGACGGCGATCCACCCCGTGGAGGTGCGCGGCACCCGGGTGGGGGCTGATGTCGCCGCCGTCGGCGCCGGGTGCCTGGTGCTCGAGGACGCCTTCAGCCCGCGGTCGGCCACGCTGGTCCTGCAGCACTGACGCCGGCGAGTCCGTCCGGCCCCGGCCCCGGCCCCGGCCCCCGCCTGCCGTGGCTCGGCGTTGACAGCCGCCCGCTGATCACGAACGGGTCACGACGACGCCAGGCCCTTGACACCGGTAACTCCATTTGATGTAGGAATGACCCCGCACCGGGTCACCGTGGACCCGGAAGTGAGCGAAGGGGCCCACCCATGCACCGCAGGCGCACCGTGCGACGACTGCGACGGCTCACCGTCGCCGCCACCGCCCTCACCGTCACGCTGGCCCTCGCCGGGTGCGGGTCCGGGGGCGGCTCGGGATCAGACCCGGACACCATCACCGTCGCCTACCAGCGCACGAGCCAGTTCACGCAGCTGGACGACGTGCTGAACAAGGCGAAGACCGAGTACGAGGCGGCGAACAAGGGCAAGACGGTCGAGCTCGTGCCGATCGAGGCGGAGCAGGACCAGTACTTCACCAAGCTGGCCCTGATGAACGGCAGCGCAGGACACCGCGCCCGACGTCATCTACGAGGACACGCTTCCAGGTCCGCTCCGACGCCGCCGCCGGCTACCTCGCCCCGCTCGACGACGAGCTGGCGCACGTGGGACGACTGGGGCCAGTTCGACGACACCGCCAAGCAGGCCGGCCTGGGCGACGACGGCAAGACGTACGGCGTCCGCATGGGCACCGACACCCGCGCGCCTCTACTACAACAAGGACGATCTTCGCGGCGGCCGGCCTGCCCACCGACTGGCAGCCGAAGACCTGGGACGACGTGCTCTCGCGCGGCCCGCACCATCAAGACCGCCGAGCCCGACGTCATCCCGATGAACATCTACGGCTCGAAGGCGGCCGGGCGAGGCCACCTCGATGCAGGGCTTCGAGATGCTCATGTACGGCACCGACGACACCCTCTACGACACCGACAGCAAGAAGTGGGTCACCGGCTCGAAGGGCTTCACCGACTCGCTCGGCTTCTACGACACCGTCGTTCGCCGAGAGGCCTCGGCCCGAGCCTGGACAGGCGCGCTCGACGCCGACGTGCGGCGCCGCGTGGCCACCGAGCGAGCTGCCGCAGGGCAAGCTCGCCATCGCCCTCGACGGCTCCTGGCTGCCCGGGCAGTGGATCACCGGCGACGAACGCGTGGCCCGAGTGGGAGCAGACGATCGGGCTACGCGCCGATGCCGACCCAGAACGGCCAGGCCCCCGGCGCCAACTCGATGTCCGGCGGCTGGCTGCTGGCGGTCGGCGCCAACGCCGCCGGACCCGCAGGCGGCGTTCGACTTCATCAGCGTGGCCCTCAACAAGGAGAACGCGCTGAAGTACGACACCGAGAACAGCCAGATCGCGGTGCGCAAGGACGTCGCGCAGCGACCCGGACTACCTGGGCTTCAACCCGCGCTTCGAGTTCTTCTCCTCGCTGGTGGCCGACACGCACTTCCGCCCCGCCACGCCGGACTACTCGCAGATCTCGGCAACATCCAGGTCGCGGTGGAGATCGTCGTCACCGGGTCGGCGTCCCCCGAGGACGCGGCGAAGGCCTACGACGAGGGGCTCGTCGGGCATCGTCGGCGAAGACGGCACGCAGGCCGCGCAGCTGACCATGGCCGTCCTGGACAGCACGACCGGTCGGCGGGCCGAGCGCCGGCGGCAGCGCTCCCGGCTCCGCGGCCGGCACGGCCGACGGCGGAGGCGGGCCGCACCGCGGTGCGCGCTCCTCCCCCTGGTGCCGGCGATCGCCCTCATGGCGATCTTCCTCGCTGGGCCCGATCGGCTACGCCCTCTACGGGTCCCTCACCGACTCCGCGCTGACCGGCTACCGCGCGGCTCAACCCGAGTTCGTCGGGCATCGACAACTACATCCAGCTGTTCGCCAGCGCCGACTTCTGGAAGTCCGTCGTGGCTGACCCTGGTCTTCGTCGTCGCTCAGCGCCGTCATCGGGCAGAACGTCCTCGGGATGGCCGTGGCGCTGCTCATGCGCAACGGTCCCAAGCGCCGGTCCGGTCGATGGTCAGCGCGCTCGTCGTCGACCGCGTGGGTGCTGCCCGAGATCGTCGCGGCGTTCGCGCTCTACGCGTTCTTCTCCACCGACGGCACGCTGAACTCGATGCTCGGCGCTGGCTTCGGGCTGGGCCGGGCTGGCAACCACCTGGCTGATCTCGTTCCCGATGCTCGCCGTCATCCTGGCCAACATCTGGCGCGGCACCGCCTTCTCGATGATGGTCTACAACGCCGCTCTCGCCGAGGTGCCGCCGGAGATCATCGAGGCGGCCGAGATCGACGGCGCCACCGGCCTGCAGCGGTTCTTCCTGCATCACGCTGCCGATGGTCCGCCGCGCCATCGCCACCAACATGATGCTCACCACGCTGCAGACCCTCGGCGTCTTCACCCTGATCTGGGTGATGACCGGCGGCGGCCCGGGCACCCAGAGCTCGACCCTGCCGGTGCTGGCCTTCCAGCAGGCGTTCAAGTTCGCCCAGGTCGGCTACGGCACGGCCATCGCGACCGTCACCCTCGCCGTCGGCGCGGTCTTCGCCATCGTCTACATGCGCGCCCTGAAGCCGGAGGTCGACTGATGACCACTGTCACCCCGCCCGGCGCCCGCTGCCCGTCGCGCCCAGCGCGACGGCGTCGCTGCGCCTGGCCTCCCCGCGGGGCCGCGGCGTGCGCCTGGCGAACGGCGTCGTGCTCGTCGTCGTCGGCCTGGCCTTCCTCGTCCCGCTCGCGTGGGTCGTGCTCGCCAGCATCGACCCGCAGGCCACGGTCAGCGTCGGGCTGCCCAGCGGGCCGCACGCTGCAGAACTTCACGGACGTCCTCACCCCGGAGCTGACGCTGCGGCCGCTGTGGAACTCCCTGCTGGTCTCCGGCGGCACGGCCGCTGCTGACGGTCGCTCGTGCGCGACGCTGGCCGCCTACCCGCTCTCGCCGGTACGCGATGCGGTTCAACCGCTCGTTCCTGTACGTCATCCTCTTCGGCAGCTGCCTGCCCATCACCGCGATGATGGTGCCGGTGTACGCGCTGTTCGTGGCGCTCGGCATGCTCGACTCGATCCCCGGCACGGTGCTCTTCCTGGCCGCCACGGCGCTGCCGATGGCGATCTGGATGACGAAGAACTTCATGGACTCGCGTCCCGATCTCGCTGGAGGAGGCCGCCTGGGTCGACGGCGCCAGCTCGATGCCGGCGCTCTGCGCGCATCGTCGTCCCGCTCATGCGCCAGGGCATCGCGGTGGTGTTCATCTTCGTCTTCACCGCGGCGTGGGGGAACTTCTTCGTCCCCTTCGTCCTGCTGCTCAACCCCGCGAAGCAGCCCGCCGCGGTGTCCATCTACACGTTCTTCGGCACCAACGGCGCGGTCGCCTACGGGCAGCTCGCGGCCTTCTCGCGTCCTGTACTCCGTGCCGGTGCTCGTGCTCTACCTCCTCGTCCAGCGCGTCGCCGGCGGCTCCTTCGCCCTCGCCGGCGCCGTCAAGGGCTGACCGCAGCCCCGCCGCGACGTCGAGAGAACCCCTAGGAAGGCCCCCTCGTGCACGACGACTCCCGCCTCGTCGAGATGCGGATCGAGCGCTTCGTCACGGAGCGGCTCGCCCCGGCGCTCCACCGGCGCCGCCATCCCCTGCAGGTCAGCGCGTGGGAGGCGCCGGGGGAGCCGGTGCCCTTCGCGCACGCCGCGGCGCAGCCCTTCGCGCCGTTCCTCGACGGTCCTGCCGGCCCGGGCGGGGCGCCGTGGGGGCAGCCGTGGGGGACCACGTGGTTCCGCCTCGACGGGGAGGTGCCCGACGGGCTTCGGCGCCGACCCCGGCACGGCGGTCGAGGTCGAGGTCGACCTCGGCTACCTGCAGGTCCAGCCGGGCTTCCAGGCCGAGGCCACCGCGTACCGCGCCGACGGCACGGTCATCAAGGGCCTGCACCCCCGCAACCGGTACCTGCCGCTGGCGGCGGTCAGGGCCGGTGACGGCGGGCGCGTCGTCACCGCCTACCTGGAGGCGTCGTCGAACCCGGACGTCACGGGGGCCTCCGGCGGCGACGACTGGTTCTTCCAGCCGACCCTCCTCGGCGACCGGGCGACGGCGGGCACCGAGCCGATCTACCGGATGCGCTCGCGTCGACCTCGTCGAGCGCGACGTCGAGGTCTACGAGCTCACCCGCGACGTGTGGACCCTGCGCGGCCTGCTCGACCAGCTGCCCGCCGCGACCAACCGCGCGCGCCCGCGTGCTGCGGGCGCTGGAGGACCTCGTCGACGCCGTCGACCCCGACGACGTCGCCGGCACCGCCTCAGCAGGGCGCGCCGCGCTGGCCGACGTCCTCGCAGCTCCCGCCGACGCGAGCGCCCACCGCGCCGTCGCCGTCGGGCACGCCCACATCGACTCCGCGTGGCTGTGGCCGACCCGCGAGACCGCCCGCAAGTGCGCCCGCACCTTCTCCAACGTCCTCGTCCCTGATGGACGAGGACGACGAGCTCGTCTTCGCCTGCTCCTCCGCCCAGCAGTACGCGTGGGTCAAGGACGCGCAGCCGGAGCTGTTCGAGCGGATCAAGCAGCGCGTCGCGGAGGGCCGGTTCGTGCCCGTCGGCGGGATGTGGGTCGAGTCCGACACGAACATGCCCGGCGGCGAGGCCCTCGCCCGCCAGTTCGTGGCCGGCAAGCGGTTCTTCTCCGAGGAGCTCGGCGTCGAGCCGCTGGACGTCTGGCTGCCCGACTCCTTCGGCTACACGGCCGCCATGCCGCAGATCGCGCGGCTGGCGGGCTCGCGGTGGTTCCTCACCCAGAAGCCGTCAGCTGGAACGAGACCAACCGCATGCCCGCACCACACCTTCTGGTGGGAGGGCATCGACGGGTCGCGGGTCTTCACGCACTTCCCGCCCGCCGACACCTACAACTCCGAGGTCTCCGGCGGAGGAGCTGGCGCGCGCCGAGCGGCAGTTCGCCGAGAAGGGCCGCGCCACCAGCTCGCTGCTGCTGTTCGGCTACGGCGACGGCGGCGGCGGACCGACCCGCGAGATGCTCGCCGCGGCGGCACGCACCCGCTCCCTGGAGGGCTCGCCGCGCGTCGAGCTCGGCGACCCGCACGGGTTCTTCCGCGACGCCGAGGCCGAGTACCCCGACGCCCCGGTGTGGTCCGGGGAGATGTACCTGGAGTTCCACCGCGGCACGTACACCTCCCAGGCCCGCACCAAGCGCGGCAACCGGCGCAGCGAGCACCTGCTGCGCGAGGCCGAGCTGTGGGCCACCGCGGCCGCCGTGCGGGCGTCGTCGACGGGCACGTCGACCGGGAGGTACGCCTACCCGTACGAGCAGCTCGAGAGCATCTGGCGCACGGTGCTGCTGCTGCAGTTCCACGACATCCTCCCCGGCAGCTCGATCGCCTGGGTGCACCGCGAGGCGGAGGCCGAGCACGCCCGCGTGGCGGCCGAGCTCGAGGTGCTGGTCGGCGAGGCGCTGAGCGCCCTGGCCGGCTCCGCAGCTCAGGGCGGCGGGGACGGCGACGGCGGCCTGCTCGTCTTCAACGCCGCCCCGCACTCCCGCGCCGGCGCTCCCGCCCTGGGCGCCGCTCGTCCACAAGCGCGGGGGGAGTCCACGATCACGGGGGAGGGGGCGGGGTTCGTCCTCGACAACGGGCTCGTACGCGCCGTCGTCGACGCTGACGGGCTGCTCAGCTCCGTCCGCGACCTGCGCGCGGCAGGAGGTGCGGGCCGCGAGGTCCTCGCCCCCGGGTCGCGCGGCGCCCTGCTGACGCTGCACCGCGACACCCCCACGCAGTGGGACGCCTGGGACGTCGACGTGCACTACCAGCGCCACACCACCGATCTCACGGCTGCTGACTCCGTCGAGCTCGTCGGCTCCGGCGACGGCGCAGCGGTCCGCGTGGTCCGCACGTTCGGCGCGGGCAGCCGCGTCGAGCAGCTCTTCACGCTGGAGGCGGGCAGCACCGTGGTGCAGGTGGCGCTCGACGTCGACTGGCACGAGTCGCAGAAGATGCTGAAGCTCGCGTTCCCGCTCGACGTGCACGCCGACACCGCGGCCAGCGAGATCCAGTTCGGCCACGTGCGGCGCCCCACGCACACGAACACCAGCTGGGACGCCGCGCGCTTCGAGACCTGCGCGCACCGCTGGGTGCACGTCGCGGAGGCGGGCTACGGCGCCGCCGTCGTCAACGACGCCACCTACGGGCACGACGTCGGCCGCACCACCCGCGACGGCGGCGGGACGACGACGACGGTCCGCCTGTCGCTGCTGCGCGCCCCGAAGTTCCCCGACCCCGACGCCGACCAGGGCTCCCACGCGCTGCGCGCGGGGCTCGTGGTGGGCGCCGACGTCACCGACGCCGTCCGCGAGGGCTACCGGATGAACCTGCCGGTCCGCGCCGTCCGCGCCGCGCCGGGCGCCGTGGCCCCCGCGCCGGTCGTCACCGTCGAGGGCGACGGGGGTGCCGGAGGCGCTGACGGCGTCGTCGTCGAGGCCGTGAAGCTCGCGGAGGACCGCAGCGGCGACGTCGTCGTCCGGCTCTACGAGTCCCTGGGCGGGCGGGCGCAGGCGCGCGTCGTCGCCGGGTTCGAGCACGCCGGGGTCACCGAGGTCGACCTGCTCGAGCGCCCCGTCGAGCCGCTCGCGCTGGTGGGCCAGGATGGCGCGGTGGCCGACCTGCACCTGCGTCCGTTCCAGATCGTGACCCTCCGGTTCTCGCGGAGCGCTTCATGAGCGGCCCGGGCGCTGTGCTCCCGGGCTGGCTCGGCCAGCCCACCCACCGCGCCTGGCTCGACGAGCACTGCCGCGACCTGCTGGCCTTCGGGCAGGGCTTCCCCGCCGAGGGCGGGGGAGCGGCGTGGCTCGACGACGAGGGCGAGCCCGACGACAGCCGCGGCGTCCAGACCTGGATCACCGCGCGGATGGCGCACGTGTACTCCCTGGGCCACCTGCTCGGCGTGCCCGGCGCGGGGTCCCTGGCCGACGAGGCCCTCGCCGGTCTCTGGGACGCGGAGCGCGGGGCCGCCGGGGCGGCGCCGCTGCGCGACGCCGAGCACGGGGGATGGTTCTCCGCCCGCGACGAGGACGGTGTCGCAGCCCAGGGCAAGGCCTGCTACGACCACGCGTTCGTCGTGCTCGCCTCCTCCACCGCGACGGCGGCGGGCCGTCCCGGTGCGGCCGCGCTGTTCGCCGAGGCGCTCGCCGTGTACCAGGAGCGGTTCTGGGACGAGGCCGCGGGCCTGCCCGTCGACAGCTGGGACACGTCGTTCACGCAGCTCGACGGGTACCGCGGCATCAACGGGGCGATGCACTCCACCGAGGCGATGATGGCCGCCGCCGACGTCCTCGCCGACGTCGTCGGCGGTCCCGAGGCCACCGCCGCAGCCGCCGTGTGGCGCGGCCGGGCGCTCGGGGTCCTCGCGCGGGTCGCTGGGTGGGCGCAGGGCAACGGCTGGCGCGTCCCGGAGCACTTCTGCGATGACGGAGCCTCCGGGTGGGTCATCGACCTGGAGTACAACGCCGACAAGAAGGCAGACCCCTTCAAGCCCTACGGCGCCACGATCGGCCACGGCCTGGAGTGGTCCCGCCTCATGCTGCACGGCGAGGCCGCGGCCCTCGCCGCCGGCGAGCAGGTGCCGGCCGACCTCGCCGGCGCCTCGGCCGCGCTGTTCGCCCGCGCCGTGGCGGACGGCTGGGACGTCGACGGCCTGCCCGGCTTCGTCTACACGACCGACTGGTCCGGCGTCCCCGTGGTGCGGGACCGCATGCACTGGGTCCCCGCGGAGGCCACCGCAGCCGCCGCGGCGCTCGCGGTGCGGTCCGGCGGCACGTCGGGGGGCGCCGGCCGCGCGGCCGGCTACGCCGCGCAGTACGCGACCTGGTGGGACCACGTCTCCGACGTCGTGCTCGACCACGAGCTCGGCTCCTGGCACCACCAGCTCGACGAGCGGAACCGCCCGGTGGGCACCGTCTGGCCGGGCAAGGCCGACCTGTACCACGCGGTGCAGGCGACGCTCGTGCCGCGGCTGCCGCTCGCGCCGTCGCTGGCCGTCGCGGTGCGCCGCGGGCTGCTCGCCGGCTGAGTCGCGCTCCGGGGGTGGACGTCGCGGGCAGGTGGCTCAAGCGCCCCCCTCCGGTGCCGATGGACGGGTGTGCCCCCGCCCTCGCGACCCGGAGCGCCTGATGGCGCACTCCGGTCCAGCGCGGCGCCCAGGGGCCTGCCGGCGGCGTGGCGCTTCCTGCGCCACCTCCTGCCCGCCGGCGGCACGCTGCCGGAGGACGTCTGGGAGCAGCGCCACCGCTGGGTGACCGGGGCGCTGTGGGTCTCCTTCGTGGTCACCGTCGCGTGGCAGGCGGTCCAGGGCCGCAGCGACCCCTCGACGCGCCCGCTGGCGGCGTCGGCCTTCGCCGTGATCGCCGCGGCCACCGTGGTCGCGAGCCTGACCTGGCCGCGGCTGGCGCCGCCCGCCGCCCGCCGGCTGCGGTCGTGCGCCGCCGCGTACGGCGTGATGACCACCGCCTGCTACGTGGTGGGTCTGAGCGCCGGCGCCCCGGAGGCGCACTACCTGTTCTTCATCCTGGTGCCCGTCGTCGCGCTCTACGAGGCGCGCCTGCCCCTCGTGGTCGCCGTGGTGGTGGTGCTCCTGGAGAACGGCGTGGTCGGGACCCTGGACCCCGCCTCGGTGTTCGGGCGCCACGACCGGGGTGACGGCGACGTCTGGAGGTCAGCGCTGCTGCACAGCGCCCTGTTCGCGCTCGCCGGCCTCGCCTCCCTCCTCGCCTGGCGCAGCGCGGAGGCGTCCCGCTCCCGCGCCGCCGCCGTGGTGGCGCAGCTGCAGCACCAGACCCGTCACGACGAGCTCACCGGCCTCGCGAACCGCACCGGTCTGACGGACGCGCTCGGCGGCCTGCTCCGGGGCGCCGCGTCGACGCCCGTCGCCGTCGTCGTCATGGACCTCAACCGCTTCAAGGAGGTCAACGACACCCTCGGCCACACCGCCGGCGACGAGCTGCTGCGCAACGTGGCGACCGTGCTGGAGGAGTCCGTCGACAGCTCGTCGGTGCTGGCGCGCCTCGGCGGTGACGAGTTCGCCCTCGTGCTGCCGGGAGCCGACACCGCCACGGGCACCGCCGTCGCCCGGCTCCTGCGCGAGCAGGTGCGCGAGCGCTCCACCGTGAACGGCATGTCGCTGGACGTCGACCTGTCAGCAGGAGTCTCCGTCCACGACGGTGGGGCGCCCCTGGACGCCGACGGCGTCACGCGCGTCATCGAGGACCTCCTGCGCCACGCGGACATCGCCATGTACGCCGCGAAGGCCGCCGGCGGGGGCGCTGCCGTCTACGACCCCGCGCTGGACCACCACAGCACCGCCCGCCTGGAGGTGGCCCGCGACCTGCGCCGTGCCGTCGAGCGCGATGACGAGCTGCTGCTGCACTTCCAGCCGAAGGTCGCCTTCGTCCCGGCCCCGCAGACGAGACCCGTGACGGAGACCGCGACGGGGTCCACCGGCTGGTCGGCGTCGAGGCGCTGGGGCGCTGGCAGCACCCGACCCGCGGCTTCATGCCGCCGGGCGACTTCATCCCGGTGCTGGAGTCGACCGACCTCGTGCACGTCTTCACCGCCCGCATGATCGAGATGGCGCTCGACCAGGCGCGCGCGTGGTGGGAGGCCGGCTACGACGTGCCGATCGCCGTGAACGCCTTCCCCCGCTGCCTCACCCACCCCGACTTCGTGCCGCACGTGGCGCGGGCGCTGCACGGGCGCTCGCTGCCGGCGCACCTGCTGCGCCTGGAGATCACCGAGGACGCCCTCGTGGCCGACCCGGAGGCCGCTGCTGCCGTCATCGCCGAGCTGAAGGAGCTGGGGGTCGCGACCTCCATCGACGACTTCGGCACCGGCTACTCCTCGCTGTCCTACCTGCGGCGCCTGCCCGTCGACGAGGTCAAGCTCGACCGCTCCTTCGTCACCGGCCTGGGCGGTCAGGACGACGACGCCGTGCGCCGGGGGGTCGAGCCCGCCGACGAGGTGCTGGTCTCCTCGATCATCGACCTGGCCCACCGGCTGGGGATGAAGGTGGTCGCCGAGGGCATCGAGGCGCCGCAGGAGGCTGCGGTGCTGCAGGCGCTCGGCTGCGACGTGGGCCAGGGCTACCTGTTCGCCCGCCCGGCGCTCGCGGAGCTGCTGCCGCCAGCGCTGCTGGAGACCGCGCGCACCGCGCTGACCGGGACGCCGCGTCAGCGGGCGCTGACGGCCGGGGGCTCGTCGACCGGTGACACCTCGGGGCCGGCGGAGGCCGGCCTCGGCTCGTCCTCCGGGTAGGCGCGCACGACGACCATGGCGACGTCGTCGTCGACCTGGTCACCGACCTGGCGCAGCAGCTCGTCGCACAGCGCCTCCGGGTCGAGGTGGCGCGCGTCGGCCACCGCACCCGCCAGCCAGTCCAGGCCCTGCTGCAGCGGTGCCCCGCGCCTCTCGATGAGGCCGTCGGTGTAGATGAGCAGCGTGGAGCCGGGCTCCAGCCTGCCCTCGTGGTCGTGGCGGGGGAGGCTGGGGTCGATGCCGATGAGCAGGTCGGACTCGTGCTCCAGGAACTCCGTCGTGCCGTCGGCGTGCAGCAGCAGCGGCGGCGGGTGCCCGGCGTTCGACCACCGCACCGTGCGGAAGCCCCGCTCCCGGTGGGCCTCGGTCTGCTCCAGCCGGGCCAGCACCACGGTGGCCATCGCCCCCACCGCCAGGTCGTGCACGGCGGCGTCGAGGCTGGCGAGCACCGAGGAGGGCACCGCGCCGGTGACGTGCGCGATCCCGCGCAGCAGGTTGCGCATCTGGCCCATGGCGGCGGCGGCGTCGCGGTCGTGGCCGGTCACGTCACCGACGACGAGGCTCGTCGCGCCGTCGCCGGACATGAACGCGTCGTACCAGTCGCCCCCGACCTGCGCCTCGGCGGCCGCCGGCAGGTACCGCACCGCGATGTGGAGGTGGTTCGGCTCCGGCGGGGACGTGAGCAGGCTGCGCTGCAGAGTCTCGGAGAAGCGCCGGACCGCGGCGTTGGCGGCTTCCTCGGCCTCACGGGCACGGATCCGCTCCAGCGCCTGCGCGGTGAGGGCCGCGAAGGCCTCCAGCAGCTGGCGCTCCGCCTGCGACCAGCTCCGGGGGCCCGAGAAGGCCAGCGACAGCGATCCCACGCAGGCGCCGCCCGTGCTCAGCGGCACGGCCGCCGACCCCTCCGTGCGCGCCTGCTCGTACAGCGGCCGCGTCTCCTCCTCGCCGCGGTCGAACAGGGACACCGCCGCGTCGCGGTCGGTGCAGTAGTGGGAGCGGTCGTGCACGGCCGCGTCGACCATCGGGAGGGGGAAGCCCGCCGGGAGCTCGGCGACCTCCGCCTGCACCTGCTCGTCGAAGAACTGCGTGGTGAGCGCCCGCACACCGTCGTCGGTGCGCAGGCACAGGACGACGCCCTTCGCACCGAGCAGGCCGACGCCCCCGCCCGTGACCACCGCGAGCACCTCCTGCTCGTCGGCGGCGAGGTCGAGGGAGGAGGCCAGGGACACCAGGGCCGCCTGCTGCGCCGCCGACCGCTGCGCCGCGTGCAGCGCCACGGCCTCCGCCTGCCGCGCCGCCAGCCGCACCAGCGCCTGGGACGTCAGCGCCGCGAACGTGCGGACCAGCTGCTGGTCGGCCTCCCGCCAGACGTGCTGGCCGGTGTACGTGATCGACAGCGAGCCCACCACCCCGGCGGAGGAGGTCAGCGGCACGACGGCGACGGCGTCGACCCCGGAGGCCTCCCACACGGGCATGCCCGCGGCGAAGTCCTGCGCCGCGTCGGTCCGCCGCTGGACGAACCAGGACGCGCCGGAGGTGACGGTCTCCACGGCGGGGAGGGGGAAGTCGAGGGGCAGCTCGGCGACGGCGGCGCTGAACTCGGCGTCGAGGTCGTGCGTCAGGGTGCGGACGAGCCCGGCCTCGCGCGAGCCGCCCACCAGGAGGCACAGCGCTGCGGCGTCGGCGTGCAGCAGCGCGGTCGCCGCGCGGTTCACCACCTGCAGCACCTCGGCCTCGGTGGAGGCGTCGCCCAGCTCCTGGGCGACCGCCACGAGCCCGGCCATGCGCTGGGCGTCCTCGATGGCCTGGCGCTGGTCGTGCCGCATGTCCGTGACGTCGGCGTTGGTGCCGATCACCCGCACCACGGTGCCGCTGGCGTCGACCAGCGCCTGCCCGCGGGCGTAGATGGTGCGCTCGCTGCCGTCCGGGTGCACCACCGGGAACTCGACCTCGAGGGTGCCGCGCGCCTCGATCGCCAGGGCCAGGGCGGCGCCGACCCGCTCCTGGTGGTCCGGGTGGATGGTGCGGTTGATGTCGCTGACCAGGCCCGTCAGCGGCATCTCGGTCTGGCCGTACATGCGCGACGCTCCGCGCGTCCCACACCAGGGCGTCGGTGGTGAGGTCCCAGTCCCACAGCCCGAGCTGGGCGGCCTCGGTCGCGACCAGCAGCCGCGCCTGGGCGAGCTCGTGGTCCGAGGCCAGCCCGGCACGGGACGAGCACTGCGGGGCCGCGGTGTCGCGCGCTGAGGGGTCCGTCACCCCACCATCATGCCGGGGGTCGGCGGAGCGTGACCGGGCGTCGCGGTCTCGCGATGTGCTCGCGGCCGCGAGAGCGGTGCTAGTCATGGGCATCGGACCGGTGCGCCACTGGTGATGAGCCGCTGCGGGGAGCCTCCGGCGACGCCCGTGGCCGAGGTGCCGGTGGCGTTGTCGCGGTCGGTCGTGGCGGTGGTGGCGGTGGTGGCTGCGCCTGGGAGGCGGGGGCGCGACGAGGTCGGCCGCGACGGCGCGGGTTGCGGCGACGCGCTGGTGGAAGGAGTTGCGCACGGGTCTGCTCTCGCGGTCGACCCAGGGCGGCGGCACGAACCACGGCACCTCGTCGCGGACGGTGATCGTCCATTGCCCGAGGTGGACCTCGGTGTGGTGCCGCGAGCACAGCAGCACCAGGTTGGCGAGGACAGTGGCCCCGCCGAGGCTCCAGAACACGATGTGGTGGGCCTCGCACCAGCTCGGCGGGGCGCTGCAGCCGGGGAAGGCGCAGCCGCCGTCGCGAGCGGCCAGGGCGCGGCGCTGCGCGCGGTTCGCCAGGCGGCCCACGGACTCCATCCGCACCACGGCGCCGTGGCGGTCGAGCACCACGCGGTCGACGACCGCGTCGCACGCGCACCGCTGCAGGGCGGCGGGGGAGAGCGGTGACGCGTCGTGGGTGCACACCGCGCCGCCGGCGCCGGGCTGCTCGGCCAGCTGCGCCTCGGTGGCGACGACGACGAGCCGTCCCACCTCCAGCTCGGCGTCGCTGGCAGCGCTCTGAGCGCGCCGGGCCATCTCGGTGCACCGCGTCGGCCTTGCGCTGCGTGGTGGTCCGGGTGTCAGGCTCCGGCTCCGGGGTGCGCGTCGTCGTCCGTGACCGGCGGGGGGACGGGGTGGGGGCTGACAGGCCCGAGAGGGCGGCGACGACGGGCGGCGGCCTCCGCCTGGGGCAGGGAGATCGCGGAACTGCCACATCCCCGTCGAGTCCTGGTACCAGCTCGCCTGCCGCCGCTCGTGGGAGGCAGCGGGTGGCTCGGGCCAGCCGTCGTCGGCGCCGGCGTCGCCGTCGTCGGAGGCGCCTCGCCAGCGCCGTGCGCAGGTGCTTGGCGAGGGTGTCGGTGTCGCTGGGGGAGAAGCCGCGCGCCTGCTCGGTGAGGTGGTCGTCGACCGTCTCGCGCCGCTCGTCGAGGACCCGCTGCGGCAGGCGGGGCAGCACGCGTGCGGCGACGTCGACGTGCTGCCGCGAGACCTCACCGGCGGCCAGGGCGGCGCCGAGGCCCCGCAGGGTGCCCGTGTCGGGGTCGGTGGCCCGCGCCGCCGCCACCTCCGCGGTCGCTGCGCCCCTCCCGAGCCGTGCCGCGCGCTCCAGCCACCCCTTGGTCTGCGTGCCAGGAGCCTTGCGGCGGTGGGGCCGCTCGTGCTCCACCAGCATCCGCACCAGGTGCAGCTTCGCCGCCTCGACGGCGGCGGTGGCGGCCTGCAGCTCCAGGTAGGCGCTCTGCACCTCGGCCAGCGTCAGGGACGCCCCGGTGCTGGCCAGCAGCGACGCGGCGGCCGCGGCGACCTCGGCGGGCGCGCACAGCACGGGGTGCGTCGGGGCACCTCCGCCGGGCGCCGCTGCTTCGATCACGTGTACGAACCTAGCGGTCCACCACCGACATCGCGCGGCCCTCGCGCAGGCCCTGTGGACAGCCACGGAGCACGGTCGCCACTCGTGCGCGCCCTTCACGCGCACCGCCGCCAGGGCTACGTTGAGTGAGCGACGACGACGTCGCGGATCGCTCTCAGCACACAGGGGTGCGTCATGAGGATCAGGAGCACGGTGGCCGCCGCGGCGGTCGCGGCACTCGCGGTGGTCGGCCTGCCGTCCGCGGCGCAGGCGGCCGAGGGTGACGCGAACGACCGCATCGTCGAGCAGTGGTACGTCGACTTCCTCCAGCGGCCGGCGGGGGAGGGGCAGGCGGCGTCGGGCCGGCAGTTCTGGACGGACCGGCTGAACGCCGGGGACGACCGGACGCGGATCCTGGAGTCCATCGAGAGCTCCGCAGGAGTTCGCCGACAACACCGTCGAGGGCTACTACGAGGAGTACCTCGACCGGCGCGCGGACGACCGCGGGGCCGACTACTGGAAGAACGGCGTGCGCGCCGACATGGAGCCCGAGTGGGTCGAGCAGAACATCCTGGCCTCCCAGGAGTTCGCTGACCGCTCCGGGCGCAACCCGGTCGACGAGTGGTACTCCATCGTGCTCGGCAGGCCCGGCACCAACCCGGCCAGCTTCGGCGAGGAGGAGTACTGGACGGGCCGCGCCAAGGCGGTCGGCTCCCTCGCCGCGCTGCGGGAGATCTGGTACTCCGGTGAGGCCGTGGACCGCCGCGTCCGCGACGCCTACGCCGACCTCCTGGGGCGCACGCAGGTGAGCAGCAACGAGGTCGACTACTGGTACGACACCGCTGTCGACGGGCGGCTCGCCTTCCGCAACCAGATCGCCGTCTCCGACGAGTACGCGGCGCGGGCGCAGACCCGCTGACCGACGCGCCTCCGCCCGCGCGGAGGCGGAAGCACCACCCCCAGGGGGCTCGGACCGCACCGGTCCGAGCCCCCTGCGTGCGCAGAGCACGGGACGGGGGCGACGACGCCGCGGCGCGCGGTCAGCTCCGCCCGCACCGCGCCCTCGACGCCGGGGTGGTGGAGACCTCATCGCCGGCGACGCGTGTCCCCCGCAGAGGAGACGTGGCGGTGCTCGCCAACGCCGCGCCGCGCCGTTCCGCGGCTGTGAGAGCGCCCCGGAGGTGCTGTGGCGACGCCGGGAGCGCCGAGCGCCGGCGACGCTCCGCAACGGGTCTCAGGTGCGCTCGCAGCCCGCCCACCATGAGGCTCCCCGGAGAGAAGCGCAGGTCAGCGAGCTGCAGCAGGCCCGGGATGTCCGTATTGGTGGGGATAACGGTGCTCGTGTGACTCGTGGTGCTGACGGGTCGGACGATTCAGTCGGGTTTCTTGTGGCGTGTCGCGCGACGCTGCGTGGCCGCTCGGTGCACTGTTGGCGAACGCCGAACGGAGGGTCTCCTCCGGGGTGGTGAGAGGGGCCTCCATGGCGACCTCGGCAGCTCGACGCGCTGGCGACACGACGACGTGTCGCGGGTGTTCCCGCAGGTCAGGGGCCTCTTTCGAGGTGTCGCGACACGCCGACACGCACCATGTTTGGAAATCCCACGGTTGGGGCAGGCGGCCGGGTAACTTCTTCCATGTCGTCACCGAGAGGTGAGGAAGAAACACAGTCCGTCAAGTCCGGATCCGCTCGGACGCGGATCCAGAAGGCCCGGAACCCCGGGTCGATCCCGACCCGGGGACTCGCGTCCCCACACCATCAATCACGGAGGCCTTTCGTGTCTACGAACAACATGGCGAAGCGCACCGCCGCGGGGACGCTTGCTCTCGCGGTCTGCATCGGCGGCGGCTCCCTCGCCCTGGCCGGCGTTGCCAACGCCGCTCCCCGCACGTCGACCCACCGGCACGGCTGACCCTGGCGCACCGCTGCTGCCACGCAGGTCACTGCGCGCCAGCCGGCCAGGTCGACTCGCCGACGCCCGGTCACCCTCGGGCTTCGACGTCTCCTGCAGCCAGCCGGTCGGCAGCACCGGTCGAGACCGCGATCGTCGTCCAGCTGCCGCCGACGTCAGCTTCTCGTCGCTGCCGACGGTCACCGCGGTCAAGGTGTCGGGCGACGGGACGGTCAGCTCCGACCTTCACGGTTGCGCGCTGCCGACCACGGACGACCCGAGCGACCACGGGTGCCAGCGCCTCCGGCGGCGAACGCTGACGGCGTCGCTCGACCGCCAGGTCGCCATCACCTTCACGAACACCCAGGGCACCACCGCCGCTGAGGTGACCTCAGCTGGAAGCTCACCGTCTCCGGCGTCAAGGTCGACCTGACCAACTACACCGGCGGCAGGCGATCGGTCCGGTGGCGCGGACCGGCGACCGCGCCACCGCGGAGTCTACGGCAAGGTCTACGGCGAGACCTACAACGCCAACAGCGGCGCTTCACGGCGACCGGCGCTACGCTCTACCCGACACGACCTGCCACGCGAGGTCCTCGGCTACGCGCTGGACGCCCGGCGTAGCATCCCGGCGGCTACACCTTCGTCAACGGCGGCGGCGTCCAGGCTGCTCCCGACGTGACGCTCACCGAGCCCCTGGCCGCTTCGTTCGCACGGGCGCCTCGCCATCCAGTTCGCGGACGCCAACGACAACCCGGTCGTGAACCTGGACCGCCGTCATCGCGTGCGGCTCCTTCGCGCCGAGCGTTCGGTCAACGGCATCGCGGTCGACAGCCGGATCGTTCACCTTCGGTGCCCGGCGGCCAACGCTGACGACTCCCGTCGATCACGGCTGACCTCCTCGGCTCGACAAGGTCGTCATCGGCAACCTCGCTTCCGCTTCCAGCGCCACCAGGGCGCATCCTCGGCCCGATCAAGGCCTACGTCGTCCATGTCCCCGGCCGCACACGGCAGATCAGCCGATGTCCCGGCAACCGTGCTCGATGTCGGCAGCGACGTCACGGTCAACGGGCCCGAACGTCCGTCTCGGTGGGGCCAGCCGCTACGACACCGCCGCGCAGATCGTCGCGTCGCGCTTCGGCCGACGGCACCATCACAGGACTTCGTCCTGGCGAGCGGCGAGGGCACCGGCGTCGACGCGCTCTCGGCCAACTACGTCGCTGGCGGGGCACCGACCGACGCCGGTCGTCCTGACCGCGCGAGAGCTGGCTGCCGGACGCCACCCTGGCGTTCCTGAAGGCGGCGATCGGTGCGGGCAACACCACCACGCCCGGTCGAACCGTCGACTCTTCACGGTGATGGGTGGCAAGGCGGCGATCGACGACTCGGTCCTCGGCCAGATCAAGGACGCCTTCCCGACGCGCCGGGCTACAACGTCACCTTCAACCGCTCCGCCGGTGACGACCGCTACGAGACCGCCGCTGCTGCAGCGATCAACACGGGCGCGGCCACATCGCCAGCTTCACCAACACCTACGGCAAGGCCGCGGTCCGCACCGCGATCCTCGCCAGCGGTGAGAACCCCGCTGACGCCGTCACCGCGGGCGCCATCGCCTACGGCGCTGGCTTCCCGCTGCTCCTCACGGCGTCCGGCTCCCTGCCCTCCGCGACGGTCAACGCCCTGCAGACCCTGGAGATCAAGCAGGTCGTCATCGTGGGTGGCCCGAAGGCGGTCTCTACCGCGGTCGAGGACAAGCTGAAGGGCATGGGCATCACGGTCATCCGCAAGTCGGTCGACGACCGCTCGGCACCGCCCTGCAGGTCGCGGAGTTCGCTGCGGACCCCCGTTGCCGAGCACCAACACTCAAGACCGACGCTGGCCTCGGCTGGAACGGCGCGACTACAACTCGGCGCGGCAACACCTGGAGCCACCTCCCAGGCGCTGCTCGGCAACGGCATTCAGCTTCGCCGACGTGCTGGCTGCCGGCAGCTGTCCGCTGGCGCCCTCAGCTCCAAGAGCCCCTCCGGCGCGACGGCTACCGCCGGTCCTCACCACGGACGGTGGCTCGCTTAGCGACTCCACCAAGAAGTGGCTGGTCGACCACAAGGCGAACATCACCAACGTCACCGGCCTGGGTGGCGCCTCGGCGATCTCCTGGGACACGCTGACCGCTGCGGTCAACGCCCAGAAGTGACCCACCTGATCCACTGAGCTTCACCGGATCACCGCAGTAGGCAGAGCGGGTCGGGACCTCACGGTCCCGGCCCGCTCTTCTGCGTTCCAGACCCTTCAAGCAGCGGAGGCGAACGCCGATGTGGAGCAGGAGGTCCCTGCTGGCGAGCGTAGCGCTCACCGCGCTCCTGGGCGCCGCGCCGTCGTCGTCGGCGACGGCTGTCCCCAGCCCGCCAGCCCCCACCGCGGTGACGCGGCCGCTCACTGGCACACCGCCCGCCCCCGGGGTCAGCGGCGGTTCCTCTACCTCGTCATCCCGCACCCCGACGACGAGTTCGAGGCGTGGTCGCAGGTACAGGACACCCCGAGCCTGTTCAAAGTCTTCGTGCTCCTCACCCACGGCGAGCAGACAAACAACTGCGAGCCGGGGCCTCCGGCTTCGACCTCGGCGTCGACGAACCGCCGACGCCGACGCCGCAGGGCCGGTAGACGCCGCCCTGCGAGGAGGCGCGCCTGTCCTCCTGCCGCAGCTTCCTCAGCGACATGGCGGCGCGCGACCCCTCGCTGCCGGGCAGCTTCACCGACCGCGGCGTCGTCACCCGCCTCGCCGGGCGCAGCACGCCGATCTGCCGCCGGGACGCGAAGTCGACCGGCTGGACCGTCCGCGACCGCAGCGCGCACGTGTGAACCGACGACGGCGGGATGGGTGCGCTCGTCGTGTTCAACCTGGGAGACCGCGACCTCGTGCCCGCGGAGGTGGTGTGGGCGATGCAGGTGGTGCAAGACAACCGCTCCCGCCTCGGCGTCGACCCGTCCTTGCCCAGCCGCGGCGCGGTCGGCTCCTACGCCAGCTCCATGCGCGGTCAGGGTTTCCACTACGAGCACCCCGATCACGTCGCTATCGCCGACGCGCTGTTGAGCACCGACCTGCACCTCGGCCCGCAGCTGGGTGCCACCGCCTCCGACGACCCTCGGGCCGTGGTCACCGGGGTGGTCAGCGAGCAGGCGATGCTCACGGCGTTCGGGCCGGAGAACAGCTTCGGGGCGCACGCGAACCGGTACGGCTGGCTGTGGCGCGACGACGACGACCCGATCCTGCACCGCCGCGTCGACGCCTACCAGGTCGACCGCACCGGCCAGTGCCGCCTCTTGCACTGCACGCAGCACTTCTAGGGGTCCCTCGCCCCGTCTCGCTGACCAGGGGTGGCAGCGTCGATCGTGCGCCCGCGGCTCCGGCGGCGACGGGATCCGCAGGCGGCACCCGAGACACGCGACGGATCCGCACCGAACCGCGCGGGAGTCCTTGTCGGCGGTGCCCGGCGCCCCTACTGTCCGATGCGCCCGCGCCGACGGCGGCGGACGGGGCTGACCGGTGGGTCGCACGGCAGGGAGATCACGCATGCGCACGGGCTTCGTGTGGGAAGAGCTCTACGGCTGGCACGGCACCGGCACGCACGCCGCGTTCATCCCGCCCGGGGGCCTGGTGCAGCCGCACCACCACGTGGAGTCGGCAGACTCCAAGACGCGCTTCGCCGCGCTGGTGTAGGTCAGCGGGCTGGCCGCGAAGCTCGACCGGATCCGCGCGCTGCCGGCCACGGAGGACGACGTCCTGGCCATCCACACCCGCGAGCACCTCGACCGCATCACCGAGGGCAGCGCGGCCCTGCGCGGCGGCGACGCCGGTGACGGCACCTCGCCGTTCGGTCCCGGCGGCCTGCAGATCGCGCTCCTGGCCGCCGGCGGGTCGGTCGCCGCGGCGAGCGCCGTCGTCACCGGGCGGGTGCGCAACGCCTACGCCCTGGTGCGCCCGCCGGGCCACCACGCCCGCCCCGAGACCGGGATGGG
This sequence comes from uncultured Actinomycetota bacterium, assembly GCA_963781365.1. Taxonomy (GTDB): domain Bacteria; phylum Actinomycetota; class Actinomycetes; order Actinomycetales; family Quadrisphaeraceae; genus Quadrisphaera. Next base: position 185,804 of record CAWAFR010000002.1, read on the forward strand.
GTTCTGCGTCTTCGCGAACGCCGCGATCGCCATCCAGCACGTGCGGCGCCACCACGGCGTGGGGCGCGTCGCGGTCGTCGACTGGGACGTCCACCACGGCAACGGCACCGAGGAGGTCTTCGCGGGGGGCTCGCGCGGGTGCTTCCCGAGTTGGTCCTGACCACGCGTGGCAGCCGGTCACGGTCGGTCAGGACCAACTCGGGAAGCAACGCGACGAGCACCCCCGCCGGGCTCAGGCAGGTGCCTGCGAGCTCACGGGGGTATGCGGGGTGCCGGACGTCGAGCGCGGCCGCGTGGCCGCCACCAGGCAGGCAGCGACGAGCACTCCGAGGGCCGCCGGCACGCTGCGGTAGGTGAAGAAGGCGTGCACCTGGGAGTGGTTGCTCAGCACCTCGTACCAGGCGGGCACGAGCAGCGCGGGGGCCGCCAGCAGCGCGGCGACCCCCAGGCGCTGCCAGCCCCCGCGGCGCACCGCGACCACGAGCGCGACCACCACGACCACCGCGGCGACGACGAGCAGCGGCCGCGCGGTCGCCGTCGTCGACAGCCACGTGTGGAGGTTGGCGCGGGTCGGGGCGCCGAAGGAGGGGTCGACGGCGGTGCTGGGCGCCGTCGAGCCGCTCAGCGGACTTGTCGCGGATCGCGGTGAAGACCCCCGGGCCCTGGACGGCGGCGGCGATCAGCCACCGGCACACCCAGGTGCCGCCGAACGCCACCGGCCACGCGGCGCCCGCGGCGAGCAGCGCCCGCACCGCGTCGGCGGAGCGCTGGCGCGCGCACCAGGCGACGGCGGCCGCAACGGCCGCGCACAGCGCCCACGACATCGCCGGGGTGGTCAGCAGGTCGACGTAGGCGAGCAGGGCGCCCGCGCCACCGGCCCCGACCGCAGCGCCGCGCCAGCCCGCGAGGCGGGACGACGACGTCGTGACGGCCATCAGCGCGGCGCCCGCGGCGATCGCCGCCAGGGACAGGGCGTGGCTGAACCCGAGGGCCGGCATCGCGACGGCGTTCGTGGCCACGGCCACCGGCAGCACCAGGGCCGCAGCGGCCGGCGTGCCCAGGCGGCGGCGCGACGCCGTCCACAGCGCGAGCGTCGCCGCCAGGAGCAGGCCCGCGCTGACCAGCCGCAGGCCCGGGACGCCGAGCACCGCGAGCACCGGGCGGGTGATGACGGAGTAGCCGTTCCAGTAGCGGTAGTAGGTGGCCGGCGGGATCACCGACTCCCCGGCGGCGAGGGCGGTGACCTGCGCGGCGCCGTCGTCGCAGGACTCCAGGCGCGGGCCGCCGGTGGCGCGGAACCAGAGGCTGCGGCGGTCGTCGGCGGAGCTGACCCCGTACCCGAGGAGGACGCACTCGGTGAACTTGTCGGCCGTGCCTCCCATGCCGTCCGAGACGTAGGAGGGGCCGTAGTCACCGGAGGCCACGGCCTGCGCGAGGTGGCGCACGACCGGGCCGTTCGGCACCGCCTGCGCCGCCACCAGGCCCGCCAGCAGCACCACCTGCAGCGCCGCCAGCGCCCCCGCCCAGCGGACGGCGAACAGCAGCAGGGCCCGGGGTCCGCGGGCCGGTGGCTCGTGAGCCTCGCGGGAGCGCAGGTCGCGGCGGGAGGGCGGCGTCGCCGGGGGGCCGGACTCCGCGGACGCTCCGGGCTCTGCGTGCTGCCCGGGCCCGCGCAGCAGCGTCGTCTCGGGCAGGACGACCACCGACGCGCTCCGCGGGGGAGCGGACCGGCTCACCGCAGGTCCACCGCCACGCGCTGCCGGGGCGGCGCGGCAGCAGCAGCGGGGAGGCGGCTGCGGCGTCCAGGTCCACCGGGCCGAGGCCGGGGACGCCGGGCGCCGGGTAGCGCAGGTACGCCAGGCGGGTCGCCTCGTGCCGGGTGCGGTGCACCGCGTCGAGCACCACGCCGACGGTCATCACCAGCGCCGCGACCACCACCAGGGAGGAGGCGAGGATCGCGGTGGGGAAGCGCGGGACGAGGCCGGTGCGCGCGAACTCCACGACCACGGGCGCCCCCAGCGCCAGCGCCACCGCGACGATCGCGGCGGCCAGCACCGCGTGCACGGCGACCGGTCGCTCGTAGTGGGCGAGCCGGGCGATCCAGCTGAGGATCTTCGTGCCGTCGCGGTAGGTGCGCAGCTTGCTCTCGCTGCCCTCCGGGCGGTCCTTGAAGCCGACCGGCACCTCCACCTGCGGCACCCGCAGGTTCACGGCGTGCACCGTGAGCTCCGTCTCCACCTCGAAGCCGCGGCTCAGGGCGGGGAAGGACTTCACGAACCGGCGCGACATCACCCGGTACCCGCTGAGCATGTCCGTCACCGGCGTGCCGAAGACGGCGCTGACCGCGCGGTTCAGCCCGCGGTTGCCTGCGGCGTGGCCGCGGCGGTACGCGGTGAGGGTGCCGGCGCGCCGGGCTCCGACCACGTGGTCGTACGGACCGGACAGCAGCACGTCGACGAGGTGGCCGGCGGCGGAGGCGTCGTAGGTGTCGTCGCCGTCGACGATGACGTAGGTGTCGGCGTCGACGTCGGCGAACGCCCGGCGCACCACGTTGCCCTTGCCGGGGGTCGCCTCGCGGCGCACGACGGCGCCGTGGCGCGCGGCGACCTCGGCGGTCGCGTCGGTGCTGGCGTTGTCGTAGACGTAGATCACGGCGTCCGGGAGCGCCGCGCGCAGGTCGTCGACGACGACGCCCACCGCTGCCTCCTCGTTGAAGCAGGGGACGATGACGGCGATCCGGCCGGGGCCCGACGGCAGCTGGGCGGGGAGCACGTCTCGACGCTAACGGCCGGTGCGCGGCCGCACCGGCGAACGCGGGGACTGCCCTCGGCGGCGCCGTCCACCCGGACGGCCCACCGCCGGCGCATCGGTGCTCCCGGTGGGTGACGCCCCGGTCGAACCCTGCAGCGGGACGACCCCTCGACCGATGCACGTCCGGAACCGCTGCACCCCGCGGCGTCACGTGGAGGTCGACATGAAGGCTCGATCGGTCGTAGTGCCGACGGCGGTGCTGCTGGCGATCGCCGGCGGTGCCGCCGCCTACGCCGCACCCGGTGACGGTGGCGTCAACCCCGACGGCACGGCGCGGACCGCCGCCGTCGCCGAGACCGCCCCGGTCGCGTCTGCGGCTCCCACCGCCTCGACCGCGCCGGTGGGCACCGCCGGGACGGCCGGCACCGCTGCTCCGACCGCCGCTGCGGCTCCGACCGCCGCGGCGGGCACCTCAGCACGCACCGCGAACGTCGGTGTCGCCGGGACCACCGCGACCGCCGGCGTCGGCGGTGCTGCGGCGTCCGTCGCCGGCACCGCACCGGTCGGGATCACCGCGTCCGTCGGGTCGACCGGCATCACGCTCGGCCTCGGGGGCTGACACCCAGCCCCACCAGCTCCACCCGAAGCGCCGCGAACCACCCGCTCGCGGCGCTTCGTCGTGCTCGGCCGCTCCGCACTCGCGCAACCCAGTGCGGGGGCCGGGGGGGCGCCGTGGTCGGGAGCAGGGGCTCCACCCCCGGCAGCGCTGTGCCGATGGGGTGGTGTGCGCCGTGGCCGTGTCGACGTCCTGCGAGGGGTGGAGCAGCAGCTCCTCTCCCTCATCGCCCTGCCCGGCCAGGCCCTGGAGGCCCACGCCCTCGCAGCCCCGCGGCACCTGTACCGGGTGCTCGACGCCGTCCTCGCCGACGACGACCCGGAGCCGCTCGTCGGTTTCGACGGCGACGGCGAGCCGCAGTGCCGGTGGGTGCTGGACGGCGCCGAGCTGACCCTCGTGGTCGGCGAGCGCGGCGCCGCGGTGCTGTGGGCGCACGACGACGAGGGCGACGAGCTGCTCTACCGGGAGTGGCGCGACGGTGACGACCCCCGCGAGCACTGGGGCGAAGCCGCTGCCCTGTTCGGAGCACGGACCAGCAGACGGGAGGCTCCGCACTCCCTACCCTCGGGCCCATGAGCGCCACGACGAGCGGCACCGCCACCGCGGGCAGGACCGGCCGCGCCGGCAGGGCGCCGTCGCCGCGGGCCCGCAGCGGTTCCGGCGCGGGGCGCGTCGCCGGCATCGACGTGGTCCGCGGCCTGCTGCTCGTCGCCAGCGTGGTCACCAGCAGCCTCGTCGCGGCTCCGCAGTGGTTCGACCACGCCGAGTGGATCGGCGTGCACCCCCTCGACCTCGTCTTCCCGGCGTTCGTGGTGCTCACCGGCGCCGGCCTCGGCTTCGCGCACAAGAACGGCGTGCGGGTGCCGCGGCTGGTGCGCCGCGTCGTCGTCCTGCTGCTCGTCGGCCTGGCCTACAACGCCGCCATCGACCTCGCCTACAACGGCTCGGTCTCCCTGCAGTACCTGCGCTGGACCGGCGTGCTCCAGCTCTACGCCGCGATCGTCCTCGCCATCGCGCTGCTGCACCTGGTGGTGAAGAGCTGGAGCGGGTGGCTGGTGGTCAGCGTCGCCCTCGCCGCGGTGAACACCGTGATCACCTCGACGGTGGCGTTCCACTGCCCGGACGGCCTGCTGACGCCCCAGTGCAACCCCTCCCTCAGCATCGACGGCGCGCTCTTCCCGGTGGCGCACCTCTACCAGCAGCTCTCGACGGGCAACGACCCCGAGGGTCTCGTCTCCCTCCTCGGCGCCTGCGCCACCGCCGCCGCGGGCACCGCCGTCGCCCACGCCCTCACCGCCTCCCGGCGCACCTCCACCAGCACCCTCGCCGCAGTGCCGCGGCTGCTGGTCGTCGCCGCGGTGCTCGCCGCCGCGGCGTTCGCCGCCACGCCCGTCGTGCCCGCCATGAAGCACCTGTGGACGGCACCGTTCGGGCTGGGGGTCGCCGCGGGCGTCGTCGTCGTCATCGCCGTCGTGCACGTCCTGGTCGACGCGCCCTGGGTCTCCGGGGACAGCGCTGCCGCGACGGTCGTGCGCGGGGCGCGGTGGCCGTTCGTCGCCCTGGGCCGCAACAGCCTCCTCGTCTACTTCGCCAGCCACGTGCTCATGGTCTTCCTGCTCGTGCGGCCCCTGGCCTCCCAGGACGGGTCGGTGCCGAACACGGCCACCCGCGTCGCCGACGCCCTCTCCTGGGTCGGAACGCCCCAGGTGGGGCTCAGCGCGCTCCTGCTCGCCTTCTGGTGGGGCCTGGCGGTGCTGCTGCACCGCCGCGGCTGGTACGTCCGCGCCTGACGCCCTGACGCCCTGACGGCCGCCCGGGCGGTCAAGGTGGGGCCCGCCGGTGCCGATGGGCCAGGCATGAGGTGGCGCGCGGCCGGTCTGGTCGGTCTCGGCGGTGCCGGCGTCGTCCTGCTCTCCGTCGCCGACACCGCGGTCTCGGCGGCCGCCTACTTCCCCCTGTGCGCCCTGGGCCTGGTGGCGATGGTGGTGGGCGTCCACCGCAACCGCCCCCCCTCGCCCGTGGGGTGGTGGTGCGTCATCGCCGCGCACGCCCTCTGGCTGGTCGCCGACGCGGTCCACGTCGGCTCCCTGGTGCTGCACGGACCCAGCGAGGTGACGCCCGCCGCGCCCCTCTACGTGGTGGCCTACCTGCCGCTGGGTGCGGGCCTGGTGCTCATGGCCCGCAGCGAGGGCACCGGGCCCCGGCGCGCGGCGCTCCTGGAGGGTGCTGTCGTCTCGGTCGCCCTGTCGCTGCTGAGCGCCGTCCTGGTCATCGGGCCCGCGCTGCAGGCGGACGGGCCGGTACCGCCGCGGGTGCTCGGCGCCCTCTTCATCGCCGGTGACGTCGTGATGGTCACCCTCGTGGTGCACCTGCTCGCCACCGCGGCCCGCCGCTCGCGCAGCCACCTGCTCGGCGCCGCGGCCACCGTGGTGCTGCTGGTCGCCGACTCCTGCTCGACAGTCCTCGTCGGCGACTCCTTGCTCGGGCCGCTGCTGGCGATGGGGATGCTCATCAGCAACGCGCTGTGGGGGGCTGCGGCCCTGGCCCTGCGGACCGCGCCCGCCGCTGCGACCGCGCCCGAGGTGCCCGCCGTCCGGTCGACGACGCTCTCGGCACGGCGCGTGGTGGTCCTCGTGCTCGCCCTGGCCCTGCCGACGGCCCTCATGGCGGTGCTCGCCCAGCGCAGCGGCCCCGTCGTCAGTGGCGGAGTCGAGTGGTCGGCGTGGACCGTGGCCGCCGCGGGCCTGCTCATGTCCGTCCTGGTGGTGCTGCGGATGGTGGTGGCGATCGGCGCGGAGCGCGCCTCCCTGCGCGCCCGCGAGCAGCTGCGGCGCGCGCTGGAGCACCAGGCCACCCACGACCCGCTCACCGGCCTCTCCAACCGCACCCACAGCCGGGAGCGCCTCGAGGGGGCCCTGGCCGCAGCGCGCGGCAGCGGTGCCACCGTCGCTGTGATCTTCGTCGACCTCGACGGCTTCAAGGCGGTCAACGACACCTTCGGGCACCGCACCGGTGACGCCGTGCTGCGCGCCGCGGCGGCCCGGCTCACCTCGTGCGCACGCGGCACCGACGTGGTGGGGCGCCTGGGGGGCGACGAGTTCGTCGTCGTGCTCGCCGACGTCGACGACGAGGCGGCCGCCGCGGAGGTCGCCGGGCGCCTGCTGGGCCGCCTCTGCGCCCCGGTGGACGTCGAGGGCGGCGTCGTCGACGTCGGGGCCAGCATCGGCGTGGCCACCACCCGTGCCGGGGCCGCCGGGGCCGATGCCCTGATCCACGAGGCGGACACCGCCGCCTACCGCGCCAAGGCCGCGGGCCGGGGACGCGTGGTGGTCTACGACGCCGCCGTGCGCCGCGAGCTCGACGAGCGCGCCGCGGTGGAGGCGGAGCTGCGCGCGGCGATCCTGGCGGGCCAGCTCGAGCTGCACCACCAGCCCGTCGTCGACCTCGTCGTCGGCGCCGGGGGCTCCGGGCGCGACGTCGCCGTCGTCGGCGGCATGGAGGCCCTGGTGCGCTGGCGCCACCCGCAGCGCGGGCTGCTGGGGCCTGCGGCCTTCGTGCCCGTGGCCGAGGCGTCCGACCTGGTCTGCGACCTCGGACGGTGGGTTCTGCGCACCGCGGCGCTCCAGCAGGCCGCCTGGGCGCGCCTGGACCCCGCCGGTCGCGGCCCCATCGTCGGGGTGAACCTCGCGCCGCGGCACCTGGCGCAGCCGACGGTGGTCGCGGAGGTCGCCGCCGCCGTCACCGAGGCCGGTGTCGCCCCCGGCCGGCTGCTCGTGGAGGTCACCGAGACCGAGGTCGTGGACTCCGCGGAGGCACTGGAGAACCTGCGGCGGATCCGCGCGCTCGGGGTGCTCGTGGCCATCGACGACTTCGGGACCGGCTGGACCTCCATCAGCCAGCTGCAGCACCTCCCGTGCGACGTCCTCAAGGTCGACCGGGGCCTGGTCGTCTCCACCGCGCCGGGTGCCGCGGAGCTGCTGGCCCTCGTGGTCAGCGCCGGCCACGCGTTCGGCATGAGCGTCGTCGCCGAGGGTGTGGAGACCGAGGCGCAGCGCGCCGCCGCCGTCGCTGCCGGAGCCGACTGCGCGCAGGGCTGGCTCTGGTGCCCCGCGCTCCCCGCCTCCGAGCACGACGCGCTGGTCGCCTCCGGCGCCGAGCTGACGACCCTGCTGGCCGCGAGGCTCCCCGTCGCCTGACCGCCGAACGGGCGTCGGCGCGCGCGGCGACCTCAGGTCGGGCGCGTTGATGCCGACGAACGTCGGGTGCAGAAGGTCCTGGTGAGCGGGCGCGTCCGGCTCGTGGCAGCCGTCGTGTCCGGAGCCCTCGCGGTCGGGGGCTGCGCCGGGGCGTCCCTGGCCCTGGCCCAGCGGGCGAGCGCCGCCCTGCCCGTGGTCGGTGACGACCTCGGACCCGGCGACGGCCTCGACCGCTTCGTGCTCACGCTCCGGCCCGACGGTGTCGCAGCTGCGCCCGCTCCTGCCGCCTCAGCACTCGCTGCCCCCTCAGCGCCCGCCGCCGTCAGCGCCACCGCTGCGGAGCGGGCGACCGCCGCCCTGGGTGCGGGCGGCCACGAGGTGCAGGTGGGGGAGACCACCTACTACGTCACCGCCCGCGGCGCCGTCCCGCTCACACCGGGCGCGTCCGGGGACGTGCTGAGCCTGCTCGACCTCGCGCAGTGGGCGTCCCAGCGCGGGGTCGCCGTCGACCTGCCGGTCGCCGGCGGCGGGGCCCCGCCGGCACCGCTGGCGCCGTCGTCGGTGCCGGCACCGACGACGACGTCGTCGCCGGCCGCCACCGACGCGCAGCTCGCCGCGATCGGAGCCGCCCCCGGTGTCGTCTCCGTGCAGCGGATCGGCGACGGGCGGGTCCTCGTCGCGGGAGACCTCCGCCAGGCGCAGGCGGTGGCGCTCCCGGGCGTCGCTGGAGCCGAGCGCTCCCCGGAGGCGTCCTTCGCCAGCACCACGATCAGCGACCCGCTGCACGCCGCCAACGGATGGGCGCTGGAGAACACCGGGTACAACGCCCCCGGCCAGACCGCCGTCCGGGGCTCCGACGTCGCGGCCATCCCCGGGTGGGACGCCAGCCAGGGGGAGGGCACCGTCGTCGCCGTCGTGGACGCCGGGTTCGACACCGACCACCCCGACCTCACCGCCGCGCTCTGGAGCAACCCCGCGCAGGCCTGCGGCACCGCCGACACCGACGGGAACGGCCTGGCCGGTGACTGCCACGGCTGGAACTGGATGACGAACAGCGCCGACGTCGACAACGGCAGCGGCGGCGACCACGGCACGTACGTGGCCGGCACGGTCGCCGCGCAGCTCGGCAACGGCCTGGGAGGCGCGGGCATCGCACCGCGCACGAAGATCATGCCGCTCGTCTGCGGCAGCGGGGGCACCGTCGACGTCGCCCTGTGCATCCAGGCGATCCGCTACGCGGTCGACCACGGCGCCGACGTCGTCAACGCCTCCTGGGGCGGGCCGATGGCCCCGTACTGGGTCGACCAGCTGCACCGGGCCGTCGCGTACGCCGGGGCGCACGGCGTGCTCGTGGTGGCCGCCGCCGGGAACGACTCGAAGGACCGCGACACCGCGCCGTCCTACCCGGCGTCGCTCACCGACGACAACCTCATCGTCGCGGGCGCCTCCACCGCCGCCGACACCACCAGCAGCTTCAGCGCCTACGGCGCCACCAGCGTCGACCTCTTCGCCCCCGGTACCCGCGTGCTGACGACGACCGTCGGCGGCGGCTACGGCCTCGTCAACGGCACCTCCTTCTCCAGCCCCCTGACCGCGGGAGCGGTGGCCGTGTACGAGTCAGCGCGCCCGGACCTGTCAGCGGCGCAGGTCAAGGCGCTGCTGCTCGCCGACACCGAGGAGGTGCCCGCGTTCGCCGGGCGCTCCGTCACCGGCGGCCGTCTCGACCTCGCCACCCTCGGCGCCACCACCGGAGGAGCCCGCTACACGTTCTCCTCCCTGCGCGCCGCGGCCGGCGCGGTGGCCCCGCAGGTGGCCGTGGAGTCCGCGACGGGCCCCGGTGCGTACGCGCTCTCCCTGGGCGTGGTGGCGCGGGTCGACGGCGAGGCGTGGGCGGTCGCCGGCACCCCGCTCACCCTCGACGGGCAGGTCGTGACCACTGGCGACGACGGGTTCGCCACCTTCGGCCTGGGCAGCCTCACCGGCTTCCCGAGCCGCACCTTCAGCCCCGGCCTGCAGCTCGCGGAGGGCACGTACGCCCTGGTCGCGCAGCTGGTGCACGACGGCCACCCGGTCGGCAGGCCCTACGCCGCACCGCTCGTCGTGAGCGCCGCGGCCGGCTCCAGCCCGAGCCAGACCCCTGCGCCGAGCACGACCACGACCTCCGCGCCGAGCGCGACGCCGACGCCGACGCCGACGCCGAGCGCGAGGACGACGTCGGCGCCCAGCGCGACGCCCACCGCCACGCCCGGGGCGGGCACCGCTCCTGCGCCCGGCCCGCGGACGCCGACCCCGAGCCCCACGTCGACCCCCCGAGCCACCACTCCGCCCACCCCCTCCACCCCGGGTGCGACGGGGTCGGCGACGCCGCGCACCCCCGCTGGGGCGACGCCCTCACCGAGCCGGACGTCGACGGCAGCGGTCACCCCCGCGCCCCCCTCGGCGCCCACCCCGGGGCCCACCGGTGGTGGCGCGCGCCCTCCCCGAGCCGCTCGGCCGCCGCGACGACCACTCCGACATCCACTGCGACGCCGGGCCCGGCCCGCACGACCGTCGCCGCGCCGGCCCCGTCGCCCTCCACCGGGTCGCCGAGCACGCCCGTCCCCTCGCGCACCGCCAGCGGCGCCACGCAGTTCCCGGAGGTCGGTGACTACCGGGTGACCGCGATGAGCCCGGTCAGCGTGCCGAGCACCGGCGGCACCACGGTCACCGTGACCGGGCAGGGCTTCACCTCCACCGTCGACGTGCGGGTCGGCAACGCGGCCGCCGTCGTGCTCGCGACCACCAGCACCCGGGTCGTCTTCAGGACGCCCGCCCGTTCGCCGGGGACGCTCGACGTGGTCGTCCACGCACCGGGCAGGTCCTCGACCCTCATCGGGGCGATGACGTTCTACGACGCCAGACCCCCGGTGACGCCGACGACCAGCCCCTCAGCCGCCCCCGGCGCCGCACCGCGGGCCACGAGCACCCCGAGCAGCACCCCGACGGGCATCCCGAGCAGCACCCCCAGGGGAACCCCGAGCGCCAGCGCGTCGTCGAGCCCGTCGTCCAGCACGCGCACCGGACCGCACGGCGAGCGCCTCGTGCGGTCTCCGCTGGCAGCCTCGCTGGCGTCGGTGTGGTCGACGTCGTGCTCGTCGAGCTGCAGCGGAACCCGCCTCTGACACCCCCTCCGCGACGATCGAGGAAGGACGACGCACGCGGGTGGAACGGGGCGTCGAGGTCACTCTCGAGGAGACCGTGGGCAGGCACCTGCCCACGCCGCCGCGCCGAGGCGTCAGGCCCGGGCGTGGTCCCGGGTACGGGCGCGCCCCAGCACCGCGCCGAGGGCGATCATCCCGATGCCCAGGAACAGGTGCAGCCAGTTGTCGGCGGTGTTGAGCGGCACGAAGTTCGCCGCGCTGGACAGGTCGACCACGATCCCGTACAGCCACAGGACGAGGTAGATGAGCCCGCCGCCGACCAGGTAGGACCGGGCGGCGCGGGCGGTCCGCGACATCGCCAGGCCGGCCACCCCGAAGAGCAGGTGCACGAGGTTGTGCAGCACCGAGACCTGGAAGATGCCGAGCAGCATCGCCATGGAGCCGGTGCCCGCGGCACCCAGCGACCCGTAGTCGGAGGTGATGCCGGGGACGAACCCCAGCAGACCGACGAGCAGGAACACGATGCCGACGAGGCGTGCGGCGGTGCGCAGCGGGCTCGCGCTGTGCGCGCTGTCGCGCGCCGAGGACGATGCGGGAACGGACACGTGAGCTCCTCCTGGTGTGACGGTGCAGTGGTGCCGGGCAGCGCTCCCTGCTCGACGCCGCCGCTGCACGCACCCCGATCGTCCCACCCGCGCCCGCGCGCCGCACCCGCTCCGCACCCGCTCAGAGCAGCAGCAGAGCCAGGGAGGAGACCGCAGTCAGCGCCAGCGTGAGACCCGCGAAGACCCTCTGCGGCACCCGGCGCAGCACCTTCACCCCGACCAGGGCGCCGAGCAGCACCGCCGGCACGAGCAGCAGGTCCATCCGCAGCGACTCCGCGTCGATCAGCCCCAGCTGCACGCTGAAGGGCACCTTGGTGACGTTGACGATGAAGTACAGCCACGCGGCAGTGCCGACGAAGGCCATCTTGCTGACGCGCATCACCAGCAGGTACATGGAGGAGATCGGCCCGGCGGCGTTCGCGACCATGGTCGCGAAGCCGGCGCCACCGCCGGCCAGCGCCGCGGTGGCGCGGCGCCTCAGCGGGGACCAGCCCTGCGGCCCCGCGAGCCCGTCGGCCGGTGCCCCCGCCGCGGGGGGCCGCAGCATCGAGCGGGCCTGCAGCGCCGCCAGCACGAGCAGCAGCACCCCCAGGAACCGGCGCAGCACGAGGTCGTCCACCGCGTCCAGGAAGACCACGCCCAGGAGCAGCCCGCCCATCAGGTACGGCAGCAGCCGCACCAGCAGCTTCCAGTCCGCGTGCCGGCGGTACAGGGCGACCGCGACGACGTCGCCGAGGATGAGCAGCGGCACGATCGCCCCCGTCGAGGCCCGGGCGGGCAGCACCAGCGCGAACAGGACCGCCACCAGCGTGCCCAGGCCCGAGAAGGCCGTCTTGGAGAACCCGATCACCAGGGCGCCGAGCGCGAGCACCGTCCAGGCCAGCGGTGTGAGCGAAGAGGTGTCGACGGCGCCCACGGGCCCCGACACTACGGGTGGCGCCGCTCCGGGCCGGCGGCGCCGCTCAAGGCGGGGGGCGCCGCACCCGATGACCTCAGCGTGCACGGACCATCGACCTCATCGGCTGCAGCCGCAGCCCGCGGGCTGGGGGTCATCGGGCTCCTGGCCTCGGTGGCGAACGCGGTCGCCGCGCTGAGCCTGCCCCCGGGCCGGCCGCTGCTCGGGGCCCTCGTGGTCTGCCTGCTCAGCATGCTGGTCAGCGCCTCGATGTGGCTGCCGCTGTGGCACCGGCTGCCGCACCGCTCGACCCTGTGGCTGGTCCCCGTCGCGCTGACCCTGATCGGCGCCCGCAACGTCCTCGGCGGTGTCGACCCCTTCCGCTACGGCATCTTCCAGCTCCTCATCTTCGTGTGGATCGGCATGCACCACCGGCCGGGCACCTCGCTGCGCGCCGCGCCGCTGGCCACCGCCTCCTACGTGCTGCCGCTGGTGCTCACCGGGTTGGGCCCCCGCTGGGAGAGCCTGGCCTTCGTGCTGCCGATCTACGTCGTGGTGGGGGAGGTGCTCTCCCGCCGGAGTGAGCAGCTGTGGCGCCTGGCGCACCTGGACGAGGTGACCGGGCTGCAGAACCGCCGCTCCTTCCTGCAGCACCTGGACGCGGTGGCGCACCAGCGGGGGCGCAGCCGCACCCGCAGGCTGGTGGTCTTCGTCGACCTGGACGACTTCAAGCAGGTGAACGACGCCTTCGGCCACGCTGCGGGCGACGGGGTGCTGAGGGCGGTGGCGGCCGCGCTGAGCGACGTCACCGGCCCCGGCGACGTCGTCGGCCGCCTCGGTGGCGACGAGTTCGCCCTGCTGTTCGCCCTCGGCCCCACCCGCGACCCCCGCGCGGTGGTCACCGCGGTGCAGCGGGCGCTGGAGCGCATCGACCTCGACGCGGTGGTGGGCCGCCACCACGGCGCCCGCGGCACGGCGCTGTCCGCGGCCGGTAGCGACCGCGAGCGGCTGGGGATGCTGCGGGCCAGTGTCGGCAGCGCCGAGGTGGACCCCTCCGGTGACGTGCGCACGGCGCTGCACGAGGCCGACGCCCGGATGTACGTCGCCAAGGACTCCAACCGCCGCAGCCGGAGCCGCCTGGCCGAGGCGCTCGCGGCGACCGCCGGGGCGACCCGGTCGCACTCGAGGGGTGCCCGGTGAGCTCCCGCGCGGCAGTGAGCAGCGACCGCGGCGCACTCCCCGCCCAGCGCCATCCCGGCCCCGCCGCGGCCGGCCCCGTGGCCGCCGGCCCGGGCTGGGGCCTGGCCGAGCTGGACGACGTCATCGCGGGACGGGGCAGCGCGGGCCGGCTCCTGGTGCGCTACCAGCCGGTGGTCAGCGCTGTCGACGGCGAGCCGCTGGGCGCCGAGGCCCTGGTGCGCTGGCAGCGCCCCGACGGGAGCCTGGTGCCACCCGACGCGTTCGTCGGGATGGCCGAGGCGCACGGCTCGGGCGGGCACCTGGACGAGGTGGTCCTGCACGAGGCGCTGCGTCAGCTGGTGGTCTGGGACGCGGCGGGGATCCGGGTGCACCGGGTGTCGGTGAACATCGGGCGCACGAGCGTCGAGCGCGACGACCTGGCCGAGGTCGTCACCCGAGCGTGCGCCCGGGCGGGTGCCGACCCCGGGCGGCTGATCCTGGAGGTGCTGGAGCACGACAGGCTGCACCTGGACACCGCCGTGCTGGCGCGACTGCAGGACCTCGCCGACGCCGGCGTCACGATCGCGATCGACGACTTCGGCAGCGGGTACGCCGGCCTGGGCCTGCTCGGGCGGTTGCCGCTGGGGCTGGTGAAGCTGGACCGCAGCCTGCTGCCGGGCTCCGGGTGCGTGGTGGCGGCCGGAGCTCCGGCACCCGAGGCGCTGCTGCGGGGGGTGGTGGCGCTGGCCGCCGCCGTGGGCGCTGAGGTGACCGCCGAGGGCGTCGAGACCCCCGAGCAGTGGGCGGTCTGCTCCGCGCTGGGCGTGGCGCACCTGCAGGGGTGGCTGTTCTCCCCCGCCGTCGACGCCGACGCCATCGTCGACCTCTGGCGCGGCCACCGGCCGACGGGAGCCGCCGCGCCGGCCTCCGCCCCCGGCCCCGCGGTGTCCGCCGGACGGGTGTCCCCCCAGCACCGCACGGGTGATGGTCATCGCGCGTGAGGGCTCCCCACCCCGTCGTCGCTGATGCTCGGGGGGGTGCTGGGGTGGGGTCCGGCCGGATCGGGAGGAGGTCATCGGTGGTCGCTGTCCTGGACCGCCACCGGTCCGTCGCCGCGTCGCTGGGCGCCCTGCTCCTCCTGGCCGTCGCAGCGTTCGCCGACGTCGTCGCTGCGCCGCCGGCGGGGGCCGCGGGCCCCGGGTGCACCGCGGGCACCGTCGCGGTCGTCGCCCACCCCGACGACGACCTGCTCTTCCTCAGCCCCGACCTGCAGGACGACGTCTCCGCCGGCCGGTGCGTCGAGATCGTCTACGTCACCTCCGGTGACGCGGGCCGCGGCACCGCCTACGCCCGCGGCCGCGAGCAGGGCGTCCAGGCGGCCTGGCGCGCCAGCAGCGGCTCCTCCGGCACCTGGACCACGAGCGCGACGACGCTCTCCACGTCCACGGGCACCCGCTCCCTGGACGTGCGCACCCTGTCCGACCGGCCGTCCCTGCGGCTGGTCCTCCTGCACCTGCCCGACGGCGGCCTGGACGGAGCGGGCACCCCCGCCAGCGGCGGCGCCAGCCTGCCGCACCTGGTCTCCGGCGCCACGGCGCCGGTGCCGACCCTCGATGGGCCCGCGAACACCTACTCGCGGGCCGAGCTGGTGTCCGTGATCGGAGCACTGGTCGCCGGGTCGGCCCCCGCCACGGTCCGCACCCAGGACTTCACCGGCGCCGACGGCGACGGTGACCACCCCGACCACCTGGCCGTCGCCCGCCTCGTGCTCGAAGCTCGCGACGCCGCCTGGCGCACGGCTCCGGTGGTCGGGTACCTCGGGTACACCACCTCCGCCCGGCCGGCGAACGTCACCGGGGCCGCGGCCGGCGCCAAGAGCAGCGCCCTGTTCACCTACGCGCCCTACGACACCGACATGTGCCAGAGCACCGCCGCCTGCTCCGGCCGCCCGGAGGCGGGGTGGCTGGCGCGCCAGCACGTCGCCGCGACCTCGGCGCCCCCGCTCAGCGCACCCAGCGCGGTGCGCTGGGCCGGTGAGGACCGGTACGCGACCGCGGCCGCCGTCTCGGCGCGGACCGCGTCGCCCGGTGTCGGCGTCGTCTACGTCGCCACCGGTGCCAGCCCGTACGACGCCCTGGCCGGCGGGCCCGCGGCCGCCCACCAGGGAGGACCGGTGCTGCTGGTGGCGCGCGACGCCGTCCCCGCGGCGACCGCCGCGGAGCTCGCGCGGCTGCACCCGGCGCGCGTCGTCGTGCTCGGGGGCCCCTCGGCGGTGAGCGACCCGGTGCTGTCCCAGCTGCGGGCCTCCGTCGCCTCGGTGACCCGCGTCGCGGGCACCGACCGCTACGACACCGCGGCCCAGGTGGCCCTGCAGGCCTTCGGGACGACGGGCAGCGCGTACGTCGCCACCGGCACCGGGTACGCCGACGCGCTCGCCGCGGCAGCTGCCGCGGGCCGCGACGGCGTCCCGCTGCTGCTCGTGGAGCCCCGGGCCGTCCCGGCGGCGACGGCATCGGCGCTGCGCGCCCTGGGAGCCAGCCGGACGACCGTGGTGGGTGGGACCACCGCCGTCAGCGACACCGTCGCCGCAGCCGTCAGGGCCTCCTCCCGGCTCGCGGGCGCCGACCGCTACGCGACGGCCGTGGCGATCTCCGCGGCCCGCAGCGGTACGGGCAGCGGGAGCGTCTTCGTGGCCACCGGCTCCGACTTCCCCGACGCCCTCGCCGCAGCCCCCGCGGCGGCGGCTGCGGGTGCGCCGGTGCTGCTCTCCCCGCAGGGGTGCCTCCCGAGTGCGGTGCTGGCGGAGGTGACCCGCCTGGGAGCGTCCCGCGTGGTCGTCCTCGGCGGCACGAACGCGCTCGGCGTCGCCGTGCAGCAGCTCCGCAGCTGCTGACGCCGGCCCGTCGGCGGCGGGTCAGCAGCGGGACAGGCCCGCGGCGGCGTCCGACAGCGACGCCGTCCCCCCGAGCACGGTGGCCGTGGTGGCACCGAGGGTCTTCACCTCGTCGACGACGGCACCCGGGGCGCAGCCCTGGCGCACCAGCAGCAGCGGGGCGCCCGAGGCCGCGGCGAGCGGCCCGCCGGCGAGCGCGTCGGGGAAGTTCTCGCCCGTCGCCAGCACCACCTGGTCGCTGCCCGAGGCGTGGGCGACCCCGGCGACCAGCACCGCCGTCGCGTAGCGGTCCTCCCCGGCGACGCGCGTGACCGCGGCCCCGGGCGCCGCGGCCCTCACCTGGGCGAGCACCGCGTCGGAGATCCCCCCGCCGAGGACGTAGACGGTGCCGGGCGCGCTGCTGCAGGGCAGCGGCCGCCGGGGCGGACAGGGAGCCCGGGTCCGTCAGCAGCAGCGCCCCGCCCGTCGACGCCGCCGCGGCGGCGCCCGAGAGCGCGTCGGGGTAGTTCACGCCGGTGGCCAGGAACACCGGGCCGCTGCCGCCGGTCTGCGCGGCGGCCGCGGCGGAGGTCGCGTACCGGTCGTCGCCCTGGACGCGGTCGACGACGGCGGCGTACGCGCCGAGCTGGCCGAGCACGCCGTCGTCGACGGCGGCCGGACCACCGACGACGGTGATCCAGGCGGGGTGCAGGCGCGTCAGCTCCGCGGTCACCGCGGAGGGCAGGGAGCCGGTGGCGGGGACGAGGACGACGGGCGTGGTGGCGCTGACCCGGCCGGCGGCGGCGCCAGCGGCCAGCGCGTCGGGGAACGCCGCGCCGGAGGCGACGAAGACGCGCTGCGTCGAGGACGGCGTCGGCACCAGGGTGCGGGAGACCGCGACGGCGGTGGCGTAGCGGTCGTCCCCCTGCACGCGGGTGGTGGGGCCGGTCAGCGTCGTCGACCCCGTCCAGTGCGACTGCCCGGCGGCGGCCACGGAGACCTGCGCGGTGACGGACCCGTCGGCGTTCGCGGTGGTCCGCACGGCCACCCCGCCGGCAGCGCTGGTGAAGGTCGAGCCGGGCGCGAGCACGACGTTGGTGTCCGTGCCCGTGGTGGGGGTCGGGTCCAGGAGCAGGCTGCCGCCGTCGGCGCTGGTCTTCAGCACCCGCAGGCCGTAGGTCACGCGGGTGGAGCCGCCCCAGCCGTAGGTGTCGCGGCCGGAGGAGGCGCGGACCTCCAGGTCGTAGACGTCGCCGCTGCGGGGGTCGGTCACGAGCACGGACCGGAGCCCGGACAGCGCCGCCAGCGGCCGGATCGTCCAGGTCGTCGTGCCGGTGGCGGTGACGCTCGCGCGTCCCGCGCTGCCCAGCACCCCCAGGCGCGCCAGCTCGAACGCCGAGGCGCTGCCGGTGGCCTGGATCGGGGTGCCGTCGGCCTTCGCCGCGGCGCTGGACATCACGTCGGCGCGGTCCCCGTAGTCCTGCACGGTGCACGACCGGTAGGCGGCGCTGGTGCCCACGGCCTCGTCGACGGCGCTGCCGCACTGCAGCCGGTTCGCGTGCAGCAGCGACATGTTGTGGCCCAGCTCGTGGGCGATCGCCGGCCAGCTCGCGTCGCTGACGTAGGCCACACCACCGGCCCCGGGGGAGGCCCCCACCGACCCGAGCCCGTACGAGCAGCCGCTGCTGTAGGCCGCCGGGGGCAGCAGGAGCAGCAGGTGCTCCCCGGCGCCGGAGGTGAAGCCGGTGCGGCGGGCGGCCTCCGACCACAGCGCGTTCGGGTCGCTGCAGTCCAGCGAGCTGGAGTAGCGGGCGACGGCGCCCTCGCGCCGGAAGCCGACCACGCCGCCGGTCTGCTCGCCCCAGTAGTCGCTGACCGAGCCGATGAGGGAGTCGACGGTGGCGTCGGTGTAGTAGCTGTTGGACTGCCCGGCCATCGAGATCGCGACCACGGTCACGTCCTGCGCGGAGGTGACCGCCGTGGCGCGCGGGGCGGTGCTGGTGACGACGTCGGCGGCGACGGGCTCCGCGGTGGTCGCCGCCGCCGCGGCGCTGGCCCGGGCCAGCGGCGAGCCCGCGGTGGCGGGCGTGCGCTCGGCCGCCGCGAGGGCCGTCGCGGGGATCGTCGTGGTGGCGGCCGAGGAGGTGTCGAGAGCGGCGTCGACGGCGCGTCCGCGGCGGACCGCGGCGACGACGGGCGCCGGCACCTCCACCTGCAGGGTCACGGTGCTGCCGGGGGCGACCCCGTCGACGGAGGCGGGCAGCACGGGCACCCACACCCCGCCGACCTGCAGGTAGGACGCCGTGGGCTCCTCGGCGGGCTCACGGGTCGTCGTGCCGGTGGAGCCGCCGGTCGAGCTGCCGGTCGAGCTGCCGGTGAGCTCGGCGGTCGTGGCGGCGCGGGCCTCCTCGAGCGAGGCCTCCTGCGTGTGGTCGACGTCGGCGAGCACGCGCAGCGTCCCGCTCAGCAGCGCGGTGGGGGCATCAGCGTCCAGGGCGCTCGTGGTCGCGGGCTCGCCCGACGCGGTGGCGGGGAGGGCGACGACAGCGCCGACCGCGACCATCCCGGCGGTGGCCGCAGCGACCAGGGCGGCGAGGGCGGGCAGGGCAGGGCGCATCGCGTCGGACCTCCGGGTGAACGAGTCCTCACCGTAGGTAGGCGGGGGCTCGCGGCGCTGGAGAACACGCTGACTCCCGCCGGGACCCAGGGACCTCCCAGGACCCGGCGGCAGCCGGCGCGGGGGTCAGGCCCGGGTGTCGACGAGCAGGCCCTCCTCGAGCGCGCTCGTGAGGGAGCCGCTGAGCACCCCGGTGGTGGCCTGGGGCTGAGGGGGCGGCCCGTGGTGACCGCCTCCGCGGCGGTGTCGGCGCAGCCCTCGTGGGACCGCTGCGCTGCCGCCGACGACGACGCCGACAGGGCGCTGAGCGCCGAGGCGGTGCTGGCGCTGCTGGCGCTGCTGGCGCTGCTGGACAGGGTGCCGGTGGTGCTGGTGGTGCGGTCCTCCTGTGCGCCGGACCTGCTCCGGCTCCACCCGACCCATCGGGCCGCCAGCGCCGCTCCTGAGCCGCCCGGGCCGTTCCGCAGGTGACTGGCAGGTCCTTTCCCGCCGGCGCCGTCAGCGGCGGGGCCGGCGCTCCTGCAGGGCGCGGCCGCCCCAGCGCCGCAGGCGGGGCGGGAGCCGACGCGCCCACGCCGGCGCTGCCACGGCCTCGCCCCGCGCGACCGCCAGCTCGGCGAGCACGTGGAGGGCGGCGTCGAGCAGTGCGGCGTCCGAGGGCCCTCCGGCGGCGCCCTGGCCGCCCGCCGACCCGGCCGGACCGGGGGCCGGCACCAGGTCGTCGAGGTCGCCCACCACCCGCACCCCGGACGCGGCGAGCGCCGAGACCTGGGCCCGGGACCGCGTCCGCAGCCACTCGCGGTCGGCGGGCGGCACCCGCGTGGGGGAGGAGCCGGGCAGGTGCGCCAGGACGTCGCGCGCGAGCCCGTGGGTGACCACCGCCCCGTAGGCGGGCCACGGCAGGCGGTCACCGAGCGTGGCGTTCAGGCGCCGCAGCAGCTCGACCTCCACGCGTCCCAGCTGCGGCGCGCCGCCGACCGGCGCGTCGTCGGGGAGGTCGAGCCGGTCGTCCAGCACGCTCGCGAACCGGCGCCACAGCAGCCCGGGCGCCGTCCCGCGCTGCGGCGTGGTGACCACCGCGGTGCGTGCCGGCGGCACGACGGTCCACCAGCGCTCCAGCAGCGCCGGCACGTCGTGGCGGCGCCAGAACTCCACGGCCCACCAGGGCTGGTCCGCGGGCGCGGCGCGCAGGCCGGCGAGGTGCTCCTCGACGGTGGTCAGGTGCCCGTTGCGCACGTCGTCCTGCCACGCCGCGGGTGCCTGGCGGAGCAGGTCGCGGGCGGTGACGACCACCTCGACGGTGGCGGGGGCGAGGTCGGTGACCACGCGCGCGACGACGTCGGGCGGGGCGTCACCGAGCAGCTCGTGGCTGATGACGACGGTGGTCGGCCGGCCCGCGCGCCCCGCCGGCAGCTGGCGCACCTGGTCGACGAGGCGCGCCCACGCGCCCGCCGCGGCGGGCACGGGCACGCCCGCGAAGCTGCCGCCCAGCAGGTCGACGGCGGCCAGGAAGTGCGCGTCGAGCCGGGGCAGCGGGTGCACCACACCGCGGCGGGCGAGCTCGCGCCGGTGACGGGCCAGCACGTGCTGGACGTGGGTGGTGGCTGAGGACGGCGTCCCGACGTGCAGCACCACCCGCACCCCCGCGGGGGTGCGGTCACCGCCCGGGCTCGGGCCCGGCCCGCTCACGCAGCGCCCTCAGGACGGCGCGGTGTCAGCCGACGACGTGGCAGGACGTGGAGCGCGTCCGGTCGCCCACGACGAGGCGGGCGCAGTAGATGCCGTCAGCACCGACGACCACGGGCATCCCCGGGTTGTAGACGCGGACACCGAGCGTGCGGCAGCCCGTCGTGGACGCCTCCTTGCTCGTGGAGGTCCCGTCGTCCCCCCTGAACGTGAACACCACGGTGACGTCGCAGAACAGCCCGCCGCGCATGGCGGCCACGCCGGCGCAGTCGACGTTGGCGGTCTGCTGGGTGAGGTCACGGCCGTCGCCGACGATCGAGTGGATCAGCACGCACCCGCGGGGCACGGACCTCACGACGCCGCTGGGTTCGGTGTAGGTGAACGGGGCGATGGTGGAAGCGCCGGTCGCCGAGGCGGAGGCGGAGGCGGCCCCCGCGACTCCGAGGACCCCTGCCACCACCAGCGTCAGCAGAGCGCGCAGGGCACGGGGCACGGCGGACCTCTCATCGGGACGGATGGGCACTTGATAGTGCAGGGCGTGCCCGTTCCGCAAGTACGGGTCCCGGGAAACAGCCGACCGGCGAGCGCGGTGGCGGGCATCGACGGTCACCGGGCGTGACCGCCGTCCCCCGTCCGGGGGCGGCGGCTAGCGTGGCGACGTGAGGACCGTGCTGGCCACGAGGGCCTTCGCCCCCGAGCCCGCGGCGGCGGCCTGGCGCCAGGCGGCGCTGGCCGACGCCCTGGCGGAGGAGGGCCACGACGTCGTCGTCCTGACCTCCCGGCTGCCCCGGGACGTCGACGGCGCAGCCGGCGCTGCGGCGGAGCAGCCCCACGGCGCCGGGCACCGTCCCCGGGTGCGGCGCTGGCCGGTGCTGCGCGACACCAGCGGCAACGTGCGCGGGTACCTGCAGTACGCCAGCTTCGACGTCCCGCTCGCGCTGCGCCTCGGCGGGCGCCTGCTGGGGCGGCTGGTGGGTGCGGGCCCGGACGTCGTCGTCGTCGAGCCGCCCCCCACCACCGGGCTCGTGGTGCGGCTGCTGTGCGCCCCGGCCCGGGTCCCCTACGTCTACTACGCGGCCGACCTGCTGTCCCTGGCCGCGGGCGAGGCCGGGCTGGCGGAGCCTGCGCTGCGGGCGCTGACGGCGCTGGAGTCGTGGGTGCTGCGCGGTGCGGCGGCGGTGATGACCGTCGACGAGGGGTACGCGGAGCGGGTCCGGGGCCTCGGGGTGCCCGCGGGGCGCGTCGTGGTGGTCGGCACCGGGGTCAACACCGACGTGCTGAGCCCGGCCACCGGCGCCGCCCGGGCCCGTGCCCGCGACGCCGCCGGGGCGCCGCTGGACGCCCCGGAGCTCGTCTACGCCGGGACGATGTCGGAGGTCCAGGGCGCGGGGGTGCTCCTGGAGGCCCTCGCCCGGGTGCTGCCCGAGCACCCCGGCGCGCGGGCGGTCTTCTACGGGGGCGGGGTGGAGGCGGCCGCGCTCGCCGAGCGCGCGCGGCAGCTGGCGCCGGAGCAGGTGGAGTTCCGGGGGCTCGCACCGCTCGCGGAGATCGCCCGGGTCACCAGCACCGCTCGCGCCGGGCTGGCCAGCCAGCGGGCGGACACCGCCTACGCCTTCGCCTTCCTCGTCAAGCCGCTCGCCGCGACGGCCTGCGGCGCCCCGGTGGTCTACGCGGGCGCCGGGCCGTTCGCCGCGCTGGTCGACGAGCACCGGCTCGGCTGGGCCGTGGGCTGGGACGTCGACGAGGTCGCCGGCGCGCTGCGGGCGGCGCTGTCCGGTCCGGGGCCGACGGACGCCGAGCGGGAGCGGCTCGCCGCCTGGACCCGGGAGCGGTTCTCGCTGCGGTCGGTCGCCGCTCGCGCCGCCGCCGTCGTCGCCGGAGCGGCCCGTCCGCCCTCTCCCCGTGGTCATGGGCGCTAGGCAGCCGGCGGCGGTCTTCGTGCTGTCGCAGGCGACGCCCGTGCGCGGCATGGAGCGCGCCGCCTCCGAGGTGGTCGCGGCGCTGTCGGCCGACGGCGTCGACGCCTCGCTGCACGCCCTGGTGGCCGCGCCGCGCGCCGGGCGCCTCGGGCGGGCGCACGACCTCGCAGCCTCCTTCGCCGCCGCGCGGCGGCTGGTGCGCACGCCCGGCCCGCCGCTGGTGCTGGTGGGGATCTGGGTGGGGCTGCGCGTGCTGCCGTTCCGGCGGCGGGGCGACCGGCCGGTCATCGCCTGGGAGCACTCCCTGACGCGGGAGCGGCGGGCCGCGCTGCGCTCCTTCGACGTCGTCGCCCGGCTGGTGCTGCCGCTGTACGCGCGGCGCGCGGCGCGGGTGGCGGCGGTCAGCGCCGCGGTGGCCTCTGCCCTGTCCGACCAGCCCGGCGTCGCGGGGATGACGGTCGTCGTCCCCAACCCGGTCGCCGCGGGCGGCGCGGCGGGCCCTCACGACCACGCGGGGAGCCCCGACGCCTCCCGACCCACCGCGGTGATCATGCAGTCCCACCACCCGCGGCTGCTCTCCGTCGGGGGGCTGGAGCCGCTGAAGAACCCCGAGCTCGCGCTCCGCGCGCTGGCGCTGCTGCCGGACGCACGGCTCGACGTCGCCGGAGGCGGCTCCCGCCTCCCGTCGCTGCGGGCGCTGGCCGAGCGGCTCGGCGTCGCCGGGCGCGTGACCTGGCACGGCCACACCGACCGCGTGCCGCAGCTGCTGGCGGACTGCGACGTCGTCGTGCACCCGTCGCTGTCGGAGACCTTCGGCTACGCGCTGCTGGAGGCGGCGGCGGCGCACCGGCCCGTGGTCGCGGTGGCCACCGAGCAGGCGCGCCACCTCGTGCCCTCGCTGGTGCCGGGGACGACGACCCCGCCCGACCCCGCAGCTCTGGCCGAGGCCGTGCGCCGCATGCTCGCGTCGCCGCCGTCGGGAGCCGCGTTCGCGGCGGCGGACACCGCCCGGGCGGTGGCCTTCGACCCCGCGCTGCTCGTCGCGCGCTGGCGCGAGGTGCTCGTCGCGGCAGGCGCGGCGGGTACGGCGACGATCATGCAGTAGACCATGATCCTTTCCTGATGGATCATGGTCTGCTGCATGATCGTTCTCGAGGTGACCGTCCCAGCGTCCATGATCACGGTCGGAAAGTCGGGGTGAGCGGCGTCGTCGCGCCGTAGCGTGACCGAGCGTGACCCAGACCCAGGAGGACGCCGCCTCCGGGACCGCCCCGGCGGGTGCGCAGGGGCTCCGGCGGAGCAGCACGAGCATGCTGGTCGGCCACGGCGGGCGGGCGGCGCTCGCCGCGCTGACCTTCGTGATCGTCGCCCGGGAGCTCGGCACCGGCGGGTTCGGCGCTGTCGGCGCGGTGATGGCCGCAGCCGGCCTGGCGATCCCGTTCGCCTCCCTCGGTGCCGTGCACCTCCTGGTGCGCTCCGCCGTCCGCGAGCCCCACCGGTTGCCGAGCGCCGCTGCCGGAGCCGCCGTCGTCACCGCGGTCGGGGGGGCGCTCGCCACGGTCGTCGCGGCCCTGGTGTGCCTGCTCGTCGTGCCGTCGCTGCCGCTGGCCGCCGTCCTCGCGCTGCTCGCCGCCGACCTCGTCGGCTCGGCCCTGCTGGAGCTGGTGGCCGGCGTGCAGGTGGCCCGCGGCCGTGCGGGCGCCGCTGCGGCTGCGCAGGTGGGCTTCCACGGGCTGCGCCTGCTCGCCGCCCTCGGGCTGGTGGCGGCGCCGGTGGGGCTGACGCTGGTGACCTGGCCGTGGGCGTACCTCGCGGCGTCGCTGGTGAGCGCGGCGGTCGCCGTCGTCGTCCTGCGGCGCCAGCTGGGTCCCGCACCCGCCGACGTCCGCGGCGTCCTCGCGCAGTGGCGCGACGGGTTCCACTTCTCCGTCGGGCTCGGCTCCCAGGCGCTGTACAACGACCTCGACAAGGTGATGCTCGCCGGGCTCGGGTCCGCAGCCGCGAACGGCGCGTACACCGCTGCCTACCGGGTGGTCGACCTGTCGCTCGTGCCGCTGCGCGCCGTGCTCGCCGCTGCCTACCCGCGCTTCTTCGTCACGGGCGCCGCGGGGGGGACGACGGGTCTGCGCAGCGCCGTGGCACTGGCGCGCAGCATCGCGCCCACCACCGTCGGGTGGTGCGCGCTGGCCTCGGTGGGCCTGCTCGCCGGTGCCGACCTGGTGCCCGTGCTCCTCGGCGCCGACTACGCCTCGGCCGTCGGCGCGCTGCGCGCGCTGGCGGTGCTGCCGCTGCTGAAGGTCGCGCACTACCTCGCCGCGGACGCGCTCACCGGAGCCGGGCACCAGCGGGTGCGCAGCGGGTGGCAGCTCGGGGTCGCGCTGGCCAACGGGGCGCTGAACCTCTGGCTCATCCCCGCGTTCGGGCTGGGCGGCGCCGTCGCCGCGAGCCTGCTGTGCGACGGGGCCCTCGCCGCAGCGCTGTGGCTGGTGGTCTGGCGCCGGCTCCGCTGCTCCTGACCGCGTCCGGACGGGCCTCGTCGACGCCGGTCAGCGGCGTGTGCCCGGGAAGAGGGGGGTCCCGGGCACACGCCGCTGCGCTGGTGGTGGGGGCGGAGGCGCGATCAGCGCTGAGCGGAGCCCGGCCCGTCGGTGCCGTGGGCGGCAGCGAGGCGCTGGGCCTCCTCCTCGGTGACGTCGATGACGGCGCTGCGCTCGACGAGCACCCACTTGCTCAGCCGCGCCTGCCGCGCGCCACCGGACGCCCCGGAGCCGGCGCCCGTCCTCTCCGCGCTCCCGGCCACGGGGACCGAGGACAGCCCGGACGCGCTGCGCCCACCCGACGCGTCGCGCCAGTCGGCGGTCTGCGCGTGGCGGCCGGACGTGCCGTCGTCGGTGGCGTCGAACGGCGCGTCGGTCCGGTCGGTGCGGTCGGCGCGCACGTCGGTCCGGTCGCTCCGGTCACCACGCTGGTCGGCGGCGGCTGCTGCTGCCACCGCGGCCAGACCACCCGCGCCCACGGCGGCCGCGGTGCCAGCACCTGCGCCGTCGTGCTCGGACGAGCGCCGTGAGGAGTCGTCCGTGCGGTCCTGCGCTCCGTCGCGCCAGCCGACACCCGACGAGCCGCGGTCGCCGTCGAGACGGTCCTCGACGCGTCCGACGACGCCGTCGCGCTGACCGTCGCGGTCGCGGTCGTCGGCGGAGCCGTGGACGTCGTCGCGTTCGCTGTCGAGGCGGTCCTCCATGCGTCCGACGACGCCGTCGCGGTCCCGGTCCCGGTCGGCGTCGCGACCCGCTGCGGCACCGGCGCGCATCCCGGCACCCATCCCGGCACCCATGACACCACTGCGGTCACGGTCCTCAGCCCGGTCGGCGCGCATGTGCGCCCGTCGCGCCCGTCGCGCATGTCTCGCCCGTCGACGTCCTGGCCGACGGAGGCGGAGCCGCCGGACAGGCCGTAGTGCTCGAAGAGGCGGTCCTCCTCGCTGATGTCGAGGTGGCCCTCCGAGTCGACCCGCGGGGCGTCCTTCACCTGCGACTTGTCGTAGGGGACCTTGAGGTCCTCGCCGTCGAAGCTGGCGTCGGCCAGCGGCACGAACGACTCCGAGGTGCCGAAGAGGCCCGTCTGCACGGTCACCCACTCCGGTCGGCCGGTCTGGTCATCGCGGTACACCGCCCCGACCTTGCCGATCTTCTCCCCGTCGTTGCCGTAGACCGTGGCACCTGAGACCCGCTCGACCTCTGCGTCGGTGATCATTCCAGCTCCTCTGTCGGGTGCTGCGTGCCCGCGTCGGCGCGCGACCCTTGTTACCGCTTCGTGACACAGAGCGCACCCCGGCACGGGTGTCACGGCTCCGGCGCGCCGCTCCGCGTGTCGTGCGCGCGTCGTCGGAGCACCTGCCGCAGCACCGACCCGGCGGCACGGGGCGGTCTGCTGCCCCCACGGCGGGCAGTAGCGTCGACGGCGATGACGCGTCCCCGGCTCCGCGGCCCCGCACCGCGGCTCGTGGCCCTGCTGCTGGCGGTGTCCGCCGTCGCCGGCTGCGCAGCACCCACGACGACGCGTCCCAGCGCGGGAGGCAGCGCCTCCGACGGGGCGCCCCCGGCGTCCTCGAGCTCACCAGTGCCGTCGTCGACGGCGACCCCGAGCCCGGTCGACCCGGCGGTCACCGCCGCCGAGGCGGCCCTGGCGGGGCTCGACGCCCGTCAGCGGGCGGCCCAGCTCCTCGTGGTCGGGGTCGCCGCCGACGACCTCGACGACGGTGACGCGCTCCTCGCGGGCGCCCCCTACGGCGGGGTGTTCCTGCAGGGCCGCTCCAGCGCGTCGGCGTCGACCGTCGCCGCCAGCACCGTCCGCTGGGCCGAGCAGGCCCGCGCCGCCGGGCGGCCCGCGCCCTGGGTCGCCGTCGACCAGGAGGGCGGCCAGGTGCAGACCCTCCGCGGTGAGGGGTTCGGCCGTCAGCCCTCGGCGCACGAGCAGGGCCGCGCCGGCCTCGATGTGGTCAGCGAGACCGCCCGCGCCACCGGGGCCTCGCTGCGCAGCGCGGGCATCACGCTCGACCTGGCGCCGGTGGCCGACGTCGTGCCCGCCGGCACCGAGCGCGCCAACACGCCCATCGGCCGCTACGGCCGGCAGTTCGCCGGGACGGCGCCCGAGGTCGCCCAGGACGCCGGGGCCGTCGTCGAGGGTCTCGGGACCTCGGGCGTGGTCGCCACGGTCAAGCACTTCCCCGGGCTGGGCCTCGTGACCGGCAACACCGACACCGCGGCTGACGTGCGCGACGGCGAGACCACCGCCGCGGACCCCTCCGTCACGCTCTTCGGCGACCTGGCAGCCCTGCCGGAGCACCCCTTCGTCATGGTCTCCTCGGCCACCTACGAGCAGATCGACCCGACCTCGATCGCCGCCTTCTCGCCCGTCGTCGTCGACCAGCTGCTCCGCGGGACGCTCGGCGTCGACGGCGTGGTCATCTCCGACGACCTGGGCCAGGCCAAGGCCCTCGCCGCCGTCCCGGTCGGCGAGCGGGCGACCCGCTTCCTCGCCGCCGGCGGCACGCTGGTGCTGACCGTCGACCCCAGCACCGCACCCACGATGCTCGACGCCGTGGTCGCCCGCGCCGCCTCCGACCCCGCCTTCGCCGCCCAGGTGGACGACGCCGCGCTCACCGCGCTGGTGGCGAAGGCGCGCGCCGGGCTGCTGCCCTGACGCCCCCGGGGTCCCCAGGTTGCTGAGCTCTCCCGGCGCGGTGCTGCTCGTCGCCGCCGTCGTGCTGTGGGCGCCCGGGGCGCTCGTCGGCAGGGCCCTCGGACTGCAGCGGCGGTGGGCGCTGGTCGCCGCGCCCGCCCTGACCTGGGGCGTGGTGGCCCTGGCGGCCGTGGCGGTGCCGCGCGCCGGGCTGCGGTGGGGGCCGTGGACCGCGCTCGGAGCGCTCGCCGTCGTGCTGCTGCTCGTCGGGGCCGGGCGGGGGGCTGCGCTCCTGACAGGTCCCCGAGGCCGTCCTCGGCCGCCGCGACCTGACAGACCGGGCCGACCTGACGACCGGGCCGACCTGACAGACCGGGCGGCGTCGGGGCGGTCGCCGCGGCGTCCGCGGGGTGGGCGGCCGCCGTCGTCGTCGTCCTCGTCACCGCGTGGCGCGCCCACCACCGCCTCGGGGCGATCGCCCAGACCTGGGACGCCGTCTACCACGCCGACCTCACCACCCTGATGGCCACGACGGGCGACAGCGACCCCGTCAGCGCCCCCAGCGCCCTGGCCAGCGCCGGCTGGCGCACCGTGGAGACGTACTACCCCTCGGCGCTGCACGCCCTCGCCGCGCTGGTGGTCCACCTCACCGGCGCCGGCGCGGCGACGGCGCTCGACGCGGTGGTGGTGCTCCTGTCCGCGGCGGCCCTGCCCGCGGCGGCCGCCGCGCTGGCAGGCACCCTCGCCCCCCGGCGGGCGGGGACGGCGGCGGCGGTCGCCGCCGTCGCGTCGGTGCTGCCGGTGGCCTACCCCGTCGACCAGTGGTGGCGCGGCGTCTGGTCCTACAGCGCCGCCCTCACCACCGCGGTCCTGGTGGCGGCGCTGGTGGTGCGCGCCCTGGACGGGCGCCTGGTCCCGGGTCGGCCCGGTCGCTCAGCCGCGGTGGTGGTGCTCGCGCTGGCCGGGGTGGTGGGGCTGCAGCCGGCGGGTGCGGTGCTGGTGGGCGTGCTGGTGCTGGGGTGGGCGCTGACGCGGCTCGCCGCCGCTGCCCGGGCCGGGGCCGGGGCCGGGGCCGGGGCAGGGGCAGGAACGGGGACAGGGGGCACGGGCGGACGACGGGTGCGGTTCGGGCTCGCGGCCGCGGTGGTCGGCACGGCGCTCCTGCCGCCGCTCGTCCTCGGTCTGGCGCGCTGGTCACCGAGCCTGGGCAGCCTCGCCGGCTACGACTGGAGGAACCGTCCGGGCACCCCCGCGGGCCTGCTCGACGCCCTGGGCTCGGTGCTCGGCATGGTCCGCGCGGTGAACCCGCGGTACGGCTACGCGGTGCCGGTCCAGAGCGGGCAGTGGCTGCTCACCGCCGTCGTCGTGCTCGCCGTCGCCGCGCTGGTCACCGCGCGAGCCACCGCCTGGCTGGCGGTGGTGTGGACGCTGCTGGTGGTGGCCTCCGTCGCGACGATCGCACCGGTGGCGGCGGTGCTGACGCCGGCGGGCGCTGCGGCGCTGCGGTCGCTGACGCTGTTCTTCTACAACGCGCCCTTCCGGATGGGGGCCGTGGTGGCGGTGGTCAGCGCCGTCGTCCTCGGCGTCGGGGCCGCGCGGGTGTCGGGGCTGCTCCGGGCGCCGCTGCGGCCGGTGGCCGGGGTGGCGGGGCTGGTGGTCCTCGCGGTGGTGGCCGCGGGCTCGGTCGAGCGCGCGTCGGTGCGCCTGGCCGCGGGGTACGCCCCCAGGACGACGGGCCCGGACCAGCTGGCCGTCATGGACCAGCTGGCGGCGCTGCTGCGCACCGACCCGCTGCCGGCGGGCGCGGCGGTGGCCAACGAACCCGTCGACGGCTCGGCCTGGCTGTACGCCCTGCACGGCGTGCCCGTGCTGTTCCGCCACCACTCCGCCGGCCCGGTGACCCCGGACGGGCGGCTGCTGCTCGACCGCCTCGACGAGGTCGACGACGACGCCGCCGTGCAGCAGGCCCTGCGCGACCTGCGGATCTGCTACGTCTACGCCTCCGACGTGCCCGTGGAGGACTCCCAGCCCCTGGCCACGGGCTTCACCGACCTCGACGGGGCCCGGCTGCTGCAGCCCGTCGCGCGCTCCGGCGAAGCCGCCGCGTACCGGGTGCTGGTGCCGGGGACGCCGTGCGCGCCGTCGTCGTGACCGGACGGGCTGCCTAGGCTCGGGTCGTGCCGGAGGGCGGGGACGTCGAGGACCTCGACGCACCCGTCGTCGGTCCGCCGGAGGCTGTCGGACGTCAGGACCCGCAGCGGCGGCCGGGCCGGCGGTGGACGCGGTGGCCCTCCGGCGTGCCGGGCTGGGCCCGCGGCCCGGTGGCGCTGCTCGCGCTCGTCGTGGCGGCGGGCCTGGCCGGCGGGGCGGTGGGGGCGTCGCACCGCGGGGCTGTCGACCGCGAGACGGCCCTCGCACGGGCCGTCGAGGTCGGGTACGCGTTCGTCGGCTCGCAGGACCTGCGCGGCGGCAGGGTCCGCGCCGGGGTCACCGTCTCGCTGCTCAACCACGGCACCCGGCCCGTCGACGTGCTCCTGCAGGGCTTCACCACGCCCCACCAGGGCACCGCGGCGGTCCCCGACGCGGTCCGCCTGCCCGCGGGTGCGAGCGCTCCCGGGCAGCTGTCCGTCGACGTCGACTGCTCCTCCGCCGCGCAGCAGGACGCCGAGGGGACCGGCGAGCGGATCGACGTCGACCCCACCACCGGCCGGCGCCTCACGACGGCGGGCGGCCCGACGCTCCTGCTGGCCTCGGTCCGCGCCGCCGACAGCCCCGGGAGCACCTCCGTCGACGTGCGGCTGCCCCTGCTCGACGACGTCGCCGCCTCCCTGGCCGACCAGCTCGCCTGGGCCTGCGGGGGAGCGGCCGGCCCCTCCGGCCCGCAGACCGGGTGGCTGTGGCTGCAGGACGGCGGCCTGCGCGTGAGCGTGGCGAACCCGTCGGGGGCTCAGGGCTCCGTACGCCTGCTCCTGGACGCCTCCCCGGGACTGGCGGCCAGCGCCCGCCCGAGCCTGCCGATGGACCTCGGGCCGGGGGAGTCCGTCGTCCTGGACCTGCGGGTCGCCCCGGACTGCGCCGTCGCCGGTGACGGGTCGGGCAGCTGGCTGGAGCTGCAGGCGCAGGGCCCGCAGGGCGTGGTGCGCTCGCTCGGCCGGTCCTCGGCGGCGGGCTGGTCGGTGCTGTCGTCGCCGCAGGCGGCCACCAGCGGCACCGGCCAGTGGCTGGCACGGCGGATCGCGCTCACCTGCGGGTGAGGCTCACCTGGGGCGTTCGCGCCCGCCGCCCGTGGTCGCGCCGTTACGTTCGGTGGGTGAGCGGCTGGTCGGAGGCTGCGGAGCCCGCCCTGGTCGCCGCCGCCGTCCTCCTGGTCCCCGGCCTGGTCGTGGGCCGCGCCGCGGGGCTGCGCGGCCTCGTCTGGACGGGGGTCGCTCCGGCGCTGTCCGTCGGCGTCGTCGCGCTGGCAGCGGTGGCCGCGCCGCTCGCGCAGGTGCGCTGGGGCGTGCTCCCGGTGCTGGTCGCGACCGCCGTCGCCGCCGTCGTCGCCCTGCCCGTCGCCCTGGTCGCGGGCCGCGTCCGGGGAGGGCCCCTGGCCGGGCCCCTCGGGCGCGCGCGACCTCGCCGTGGGCGCCGCCGCCGCGGGCGGGCTGCTCGCGGGGGGCCTGCTCGCGGGCCACCGGCTCCTGTCCGCGCTGTGGGGGCCCACCGCGGTCTCCCAGAGCTACGACGCCGTCTTCCACCTCAACGCCGTCCGCTACGTGCTCGACACCGGCGACGGCTCCTCCCTGCACCTGGGCCGCCTCACCCACCCCGGTGCCGCCACCTCCTTCTACCCGGCGGCCTGGCACGACGTGGTCTCCCTGGCGGCCGGCACGACGGGCGCGGGCGTCGACGTGGCGACGAACGCGACAGCCGTCGTCGTCGCCGTCCTCGTGTGGCCGCTGGGCGTGGTCGGGCTGGTGCGCGCCGTGCTCGGCCGCCGCCCGGTGGCGCTCGCCGCGGCAGGTGCCCTCACCGCGGCGTTCACCGCTCAGCCGATCGCGCCCCTGGAGTGGGGGGTGCTGTACCCGACCCTGCTGACCAACAGCCTGCTGCCGGCGCCGGTGGCGCTGCTGGTCCTCGCGGCGGACCGCTCGCGGCCGTGGCGCCCGCGCCTGGCCGCGCTGCTCGCGGCCGCCGGGACCCTGCCGGGGCTGGCGCTGGCGCAGCCCAGCGGCGGGTTCGCGCTGGTGGCCGTCGCGCTGCCCCTGGGGGTCGCGGTGCTGGTGGCGACGACGGGGGCCTGGTGGGCGGCGGGGCGCCGGGTGGCGGCGCTGGTGCTCCCGGCCGTCGCGGGCGCCGTCGCCGTGGTCGCCTGGCACGCCGTCGACACCGCGCCGTCCGTCGTCAGCGCCCGCGGCACCGACTGGGCGGCGCAGGTGAGCACCCTCGCCGCGGTGGAGCAGGCGCTGCTGTTCAGCCACCTCAGCCACTCCGAGACGGTGCGGCCGCCGCTGTGGGTGGCGGCGGTGCTGGTGGCCGCGGGGCTGCTCCTGGCGCTGGGGCGGCGGAACCTGCGCTGGGTGGCGGCGTCCCACGTGCTGCTGTCCGGGCTGTACGTGCTGGCGTGGGGCGTGGACTCGCCGCTGTCGCAGTCGCTGACGGGGTTCTGGTTCAACGACGCCTACCGCATCGCGGGGCTGCCGGTGATCACCGGCGTGGTGCTGGCGAGCGCGGCGCTGGCGCTGGTGCCGGGGCTGGTCCGGCGGGCCGCGAGGCGCCTGGGCCCGCGGCGGGGACGGCGCCGCTCGACCCCGCCGGCCGGGCGGTGGGTGGTGGTCTCCGTCGTGGGCAGCGCTGCGGCCGTCGCCATCGTGCTCGTGGCGGCCCGGGGGGCGGGCTACTCCGCGACGTACGCCTCGCTGTGGGACAACTCCGCGACCCTGCCGGACACCGTCCTCAACGGCGCGGGGCTGCCGCTGTCCGACGTGCTCGACGCCGACGAGCGCACCCTGCTCGACCGGCTCCCCGCCGAGGTGCCCGCGGGGCAGTCGGTGGCGGGGAACCCCTGGAACGGCTCGGGGTTCGTCGACGCCCTGGACGACCGGACCGCGCTGTTCCCGCACATGACGTCGACGTTCGACCCGCCCCGCGCGGTGGTGGCGGCCCACCTGCGCGACGCCGCGAGCGACCCCGCGGTCTGCGAGGCCGCCCGCGCGCTGGACCTGCGCTGGGTCCTCGACTTCGGCGGCTACCACCTGTGGGGAGGCGACCCCTCGCACCGCGACGCGCTCTACCCGGGGCTGGAGGACGTCGGCAGCGCGCCCGGCTTCCGCCTCGTCGACAGCCAGGGCCACGCGAAGCTGTACGAGCTCACCGCCTGCGACGCCTGACCCGCGGGACGAGCAGGACGAGCGGGACGAGCGGCGTCAGCGGGCGCGGACCAGGCCCAGCGCCCCGCCGGAGGAGAAACCGGGGAAGACGTCGCTCAGCGACCCCGCGCCGCACCGCTTCTGCAGCACCTCGCCGATCACGTCGCGGTAGTCGGTGACCCCGGCGACGGCGCCGTCGTCCAGCGAGCCGCTGCCCAGCCCCGGCCACCGCCCGTGCACCTGCCCGCCGACCACGCCGCCGCCCAGGGCCAGCATGAGGTTGCCGTGCCCGTGGTCGAGCCCCCCGGAGCCGTTCTCCGCGGCGCGGCGCCCGAACTCGCTGATGGTCAGCACGGTGACGCCGCTCATGCGGGGGCCGAGGTCGGCGTCGAACGCCGCGAGCGCCGTCGCCAGCTCGGTCAGCTTGTCCTTCATCCAGCCGCCGCCGGCGGCGCCGAGGCCGGAGTGCATGTCCCAGTCGCCGTGGTCCACGGCGGCGACCTGCACGCCCACGCCGGCCTTGACCATGCGGGCGACGTCGCGCAGCGAGTCACCGAGGTCGCCCTCGGGGTAGCCGGTGCCGGCCTGGGTCGCGGCCACCGGACCGGTGATCGTCGAGGCCGCGGCCAGCGCCGTCCGCCCCGCCTCGGCGACGGTCGCGGGGCCCTCGGCGTGCAGCGCGGTGTACGCCCTGGTCCAGCGGGCGCGCTCGACGTCGTCCCACGGGCCGGCGAGCGCGAACCCGTCGAGCTGCTGCAGCGTCAGCTCCGGGCTCGGTCCGGCGAGCATCGTCGGGGTCTGGGAGCCGGTCATCGAGACGGCCTGGAACGTGCCGGCTGCGGCCCGGGTGCCCAGCGTGCGGTCGAGCCACCCGGTGCGCAGGGACGTGCCGGGCGCCGCCTTCTCCATCTCCTCCATCGCCGCGAAGTGGCTGCGGGTGGCGCTGGGCTGCCCGACGCCGTGGACGGCGCTGAGGCGCCCCGCCCGCCACAGCGGCAGCAGCGGCGCCATCGCCGGGTGCAGCCCGAACATCCCGTCCAGCGGCAGCAGGGAGGAGCGCGGGACGGCGATGCTCGGCCGGAGGCGGTAGTAGTCGTCGTCGCCGCCGGGGACGACGGCGCTCAGCCCGTCCATCCCGCCGCGCAGGGACAGGACGACGAGGACGTCGCCGGTGTAGCCCGGCGCGGCGAACGCGACCTGGGTGTGGACGGCCTCGGTGGCCACCAGCGTCATCGCGCCGAGGCCGAGGCCCTTGAGCAGCGTGCGGCGGGACAGCCCGGTGGTGGGTGCGCCGTCGGGGCAGCCGCAGTCCTGCGCCCTCGCGGCACCCCGGGCCGCACCGGGAGCGCTGCGGGGAGAGCTGCTCGGGGAGCTGCGGGGCGAGGGGACCGTCGGTGCCGTGCGCGTCATCGGGCTCATCGCTCCATGTGGCCGGGGGAGTTGAGGATCGTGCTGACGACCGTCGAGAGCCGCCAGCCGACCCACGGGTCGGAGGGCCTCAGCGCGTCGCCGGCGCCGTGCTCGGTGAACGCCAGCAGCGCCGCGCGCTCGGTGGGTGTGGGGCCGCGGCCCAGGTAGCGCTGCACCAGGGCGTCGACGAGGCCGCCGTAGGTGGCGGGCAGCGGGCTCGGCAGCGCCGCCGTCGGGGCGGGTCGCACGAGCTTCGCCGGCCACCAGCCGTGCACCACCTTCGACGTCTCGTTCCAGCGCGCGAGGGTGCCGCCCGCGGAGCGCCAGGCGGCGGCGACGTCGGGGTAGCCGTTGGGCGGCGCCCACGCCAGCGGCCAGTGGCCGACGTCGCGGGTCTGCCAGTACAGGTCGTCGATCCCGCCCCAGGCGTCGGCGCCGGGGGTGGAGCCGACGGCGCGCAGCGCGGCGACGAAGCCCTCCAGCGGCCGGCGGGTCTTGGCGCCGGCGGAGCCCCAGAACTCGTCGCTGGCGAACAGCGCCCGCAGCACCGGCACCACCTGCGTGCCGGAGGCGGTGTAGACACCGGCGAGGCGCGTGACCAGGGAGGACGGCGGGTCGTCGGAGACGAAGCGGACGGCGAGCCTGCGGGCGACCGACTGCGCCGTGGCGGGGTGGCGGGCGAGGTGGCGCAGCAGGGACGTGGCGACCGCCTCGCCGTCGGCGGCGGCGTGCGCCGGGGTCGACCAGCCGAGCACCTCCGCGGCGGACGTGTCGTGGCGGCCGGCGTCGTAGCGGTAGAGGCCCGTCCTGTCGTCGACGGTCAGGCCGGTGAGGACGCGGGCGGCGGCGCGCACCCCGGCCTCGCCGTACCCGGCGCCCACGCCGACGGTGTGCAGCTCCATCACCTCGCGCGCGTAGTTCTCGTTCGGCGCGGCCTTCGTGGAGGAGGCGTTGTCGAGGTAGCGGAGCATCGCGGGGTGCTTCGCGGAGGCGACGAGCATCTCCTCGAACGAGCCCAGGGCGTGCCGGCGGATGACGGTGGCGTCGTAGTCGTGCCTGTTGTCCCACACGTCGGAGCTGGGGCTCGTGGCGTTGAGGTGGTTCGACCACAGGTCGACCAGCACCTCCAGCAGCTGGCGCCGGCTCCACGCCGCCCGCGCGACGGTGACCATCCCGAGCTGGAACATCGTGTCCCAGCTCCCGAAGCTGCCGCTGGTGCGGACCTCGGTGATGGATCGCCGCAGGGCGGGGAAGCGGGCGGCGCAGCCGTCGCAGGCGCCGTCCTCGACGGACGCCGGGTCGAGCTGGCCGTCCAGCCACGCCTGCGGGTCGCGGCGGACCTCCTCCAGCAGCTCCGGCGTCGCGCCCCAGGTGAGGCGGCGCACCAGGTGGCGCACGCCCGCGGCGTCCAGGGGCACCGGCAGGCGGGCGCCCGGCACGTAGCGGGTGACGCGGGCGTGGAGCGCCGCGAGCTGGGTGCTGAGCGCCACGGTGCCTCCGGTCTGCGGTCGCGGGTCGGGCTGCGGTCCGGTCGCGCTGCTGCGTCCGAGCGTGTCCTGCGCCACGCTAGGTGAGGATGTGTGACGATCCGTGCACATTCGCGCCGTGTGGTCCGGCGCGCCGTCGAGGAGCACCCGGAAGGACCAGGCATGGCCGACGCCTCGAGCCGCATCGGCGGCGACGACCGCTTCGCCACCGCCGCGCTGCTCGCCACCGAGGTGGTGACCGCCCTGCGCGCCGCCGGGAAGGCCCCCGGCGGGGTGCTGCTCGCCAGCGGGGAGGACTCCAGCGGCGGCATCGACGCCCTCGCCGCCTCCTTCCTCGCCGGCCACCTCAGCGCCCCCCTGCTGCTCACCTCCCGGGGCTCGCTGCCGGCGGCCACCGAGACCGCGCTGCGCGGCCTGCTCCCGCAGCTGCCGGCGCCCGTCGTCCACGTCATGGGCGGCACCGCCGTCGTCACCCCCGCCGTCCAGGCCGCCGTGGAGGCGCTCGGCGCGCGGGTGGTGCGCGTCGCCGGGGACGACCGCTACGCGACGGCGGCCGCGGCCGCGCGCCTGGGGGCGGCCTCGATCCGCTCCTACTCCCTGGTGGCCGACGCCTCCGGGGCCAGGGCGCGGCGCACCGCCGTCGTCGCCAGCGGCACCAACCCCGCCGACGCCCTCTCGGCGGGCCCCCTGGCCTGCGCTGCCGGGGTGCCGCTGCTGCTGACGCCGCGCGAGGCGCTGCCGGCGGCCACGCGGGACGCGCTGCGGGACCTCTCGATCGGCCAGGTGGTGACCCTCGGTGGGCCGTCGGCGATCTCCACGGCGGTGCTCGACGCCCTCGACGCCCTCGGCCTGCCGGTGCTGCCGGTGCGGGGCACCGACCGGTTCGACACCTCCGCGGTGCTGCTGTCCCTGGCCGCCGCCCCGGAGCTGGGGTCCTCCGCCCGGGACGGCGACGTCGGCGGGTTCGGCCTGCCGCTGGACCAGGCGGGCACCGGCTACCTCGCCAACGGGGTGCGCTTCCCCGACGCCCTCGCCTGCGGGCCCCTGGCCGGCCTGTCGCGGCGCCCGCTGCTGGTCACCGGCCCCGACGCCCTCGCCGACGCCACCCGCTCGGTGCTGCCCGGGACGGCGGTGCGCGCGCTGGTGGGCGTCGGGCGCTCCGGGGCCCTGCCCGACGCGGTGCTCACCGCAGCCCAGGCCGCCACCGCCCGCTGACGCACTCCGCACCCCGCCGCAGGGCGCCGTCTACGGTGGGGGAGTGGCCTCATCGCTCCGCGTCGTCGCCGTCGTGGTGGCCCACGAGCGGCGCGAGCTCCTGCTCGCCTCGCTGACCGCGCTCGCGGCGCAGACCCGCCCGGTCGACCTCGTCGTCGTCGTCGACAACGCCTCCACGGACGGCTCGGCCGACGCCGCCGACGTCCTCGCGCACGACCTCGGGCTGCCCGTCGACATCGTGCGCCTGGCCCGCAACACCGGCGGCGCCGGCGGGTTCGCGGCGGGGCTGGCGCGCGCCGTCGCCGGCCACGCCGCCGACCGCGCCTGGCTCATGGACGACGACACCGTGCCCACCCCCGGCGCCCTGGCCGAGCTGCTCGCCGTCGACGAGCGCTACCAGTGGCTCGGCGGCGCGCGCCCCGCCATCACCGCCAGCCGCGTCGTCTGGACCGACGGGCGCGACCACCCGATGAACACCCCCCGCCCGCGGCCCTTCGCGCGCCGCGCCGACCGCGCCCTGGCCCGCCGGGCGGGTGCGGTGCCGGTGCGCTCGGCGTCGTTCGTCTCGATGCTCGTCGACGCCTCGGCGGTGCGCCGCCACGGCCTGCCGGTGGCCGACTACTTCCTCTGGAACGACGACTTCGAGTACTCCACGCGGCTGCTGCGCCACGGCGTGGGCCTGTCCGTGCCGACGTCGGTGGTCGAGCACCGCACCCGCACCTTCGGCTCCACCGACGCCGACCCCGGGCCGCGCTTCCGCTGGGAGGTCCGCAACAAGATCTGGATGTTCACGCGCTCGGGCAGCCTCGCGTGGTGGGAGAAGGTCGTCTACGGCGGCTCCAGCGCGCGGCGCTGGGCGCGCACCTGGCAGCGCTCCACCGCCCGCGACGTCCTCCTGGTCGCCGCCCGCCGGGGTGCCCTCGAGGCCCTCCGGTCCCCGCGGACGACGGCGCAGGTCCTCGCCGGGCTCGGCCCCGTCAGCGAGCAGGCCGCGGGCCTGGAGGCCGGGACGTGGCGCTGAGCCAGCCCTTCTCGCTGCTGCTCCCCGTCTACAGCGCCGACAGCCCCGCGTTCCTGCGCCGCGCCTTCACCTCCGCCACCGCGCAGCAGACCCGGCCCCCCGCCGAGGTGGTCCTGGTGCGCGACGGTCCCGTGCCCCCGCAGCTCGACGCGGTGCTGGCCGAGCTGGCCGCCACCTCGCCCGTGCCGGTGGTGCGCCTCGACCTGCCGGTCAACCGCGGACTCGCCGCCGCGCTGGAGGAGGGCCTCGCCCGCTGCTCCCACGAGCTCGTGGCGCGGATGGACGCCGACGACGTCAGCCTGCCCCGCCGCTTCGCCGTCCAGCTCCCGCTGCTGGACGGGGAGCTCGACAGCTGCGACGTGGTCGGCTCCGCGCTGGAGGAGTTCACCGGCGGGGACGACGTCGACGGCGGCGCTGGCGAGACCACCCTGGCGGTGCGGACACCGCCCGCGGGGCACGACGCGATCGCCGTCCGCGCCCGCTTCCACAGCCCGTTCAACCACCCCACGGTGGTCTACCGGCGCTCCGCCGTGGCACGGGCCGGCGGCTACCGCGACCTGCCGCTGCTCGAGGACTACTGGCTGTTCACCCGCATGATCGCCTCCGGCGCCAAGGCCGCGAACGTCACCGAGCCGCTGGTCCGGTACCGGGTGGGCGCGGGCGCCTACGCCCGCCGCGGCGGGGTGCGGCTGCTGCGCAGCGAGCTGGTGCTGCAGCGCCACCTGCTGGAGGACGGCTTCACCACGCCGGCGCAGTTCGTGCGCAACGCCGTGGTCCGCGGGGGTTACCGGGCGGTGCCCGAGGGCCTGCGGCGACTGGCCTACCGCGCGGTCTTCACCCGCCGCCCCGCCTGACCCGCGCTGCTCCCGACCCCCTCCAGACCTCACCGGCGAACGTGCCCAGCCGGACGAGGGGGACGACGACGTCCACCACGTCGTCGCCGGCGGCCAGGGCGGGTCGGGCTCCGACGCCAGCGCGCCCTCGGAATGGGTGACGGCGACCTCCACCGCCGCGCCGGGTGGCGGGACCTCAGGACCACGGGGGACGGTGGGGAGGGGGCCCGGGAGGACGAGCCTGGCGAAACGGGCGAGGCCGTCGGAGTGCGCCGTTAGGGTGATGCGGTCCGCCTACGCAGGAGTGTCGTGAACGCAGATCTCGTCGTCGTCGGGTCCGGCTTCTACGGCCTCACCGTGGCCCAGCGGTGCGCTGAAGAGCTCGACCTGAACGTGCTCGTCATCGACCGCCGCTCGCACATCGGCGGCAACGCCTACAGCGAGTTCGAGCCGGAGACCGGCATCGAGGTGCACCGCTACGGCGCGCACCTCTTCCACACGAGCAACGAGCGGGTGTGGCAGCACGTCAACCGCTTCACGAGCTTCACGGGCTACCAGCACCGGGTGTACTCGACCTATCAAGGGCGAGGTGTACCCGCTGCCGATCAACCTCGGCACGATCAACCAGTTCTTCCGCGCCGCGCACGGCCCCGACGAGGCCAGGAAGCTCGTCGCCGAGCTCGCCGGTGAGATCGACACGGCTGAGCGCGACCAACCTCGAGGAGAAGGCGATCTCCCTCATCGGGCGGCCGCTGTACGAGGCGTTCATCAAGGACTACACCGCCAAGCAGTGGCAGACCGACCCGAAGGACCTGCCCGCCGAGGTCATCGCGCGCCTCCCGGTCCGCTACACGTACGACAACCGCTACTTCAACGACACCCACGAGGGGCTGCCCACGAAGGGCTACACCGCGTGGCTGGAGAACCTGGCCGACCACCCGAAGATCACGGTGCAGCTCGACACCGACTTCCTCGACCTGTCGCAGCCGCTCAACAAGCGCGACGTCGTGGGCCAGGTGCCCGTGATCTACACCGGCCCGGTCGACGAGTACTTCGACAACGTCGAGGGGGAGCTGACCTGGCGCACCCTCGACTTCGAGCAGGAGGTCCTGCCCACGGGTGACTTCCAGGGCTGCCCGGTCATGAACTACGCGGGCGACGACGTGCCCTACACGCGGATCCACGAGTTCCGGCACTTCCACCCCGAGCGCGAGGCGCAGCACGCGAAGGACAAGACCGTGATCATGCGGGAGTTCTCGCGCTTCGCCGCCAAGGGCGACGAGCCGTACTACCCGGTGAACACCGCGGAGGACCGCCAGCGCCTCCTGGCCTACCGGGACCTCGCCAAGGGCGAGCGCGGCACGCGTCTTCGGCGGCCGTCTGGGCACCTACAAGTACCTCGACATGCACATGGCGATCGGCGCGGCCCTCAGCACGTTCGACAACACCCTCGCCCCGCACTTCACGCAGGGCCAGCCGCTGGTCTCCGGCGGGGTCGACGCGTGAGCACCGCCACCCAGGGCCCGACGACGACGTCTCCGTCGTCGGCCCTCGCCGTCAGCCTCGCCGCGCCCGGCTACCGGGTGCTGCAGCGCGTCGTCCTGCCGGTCGAGGGCGACCAGGACGCGATGCCCCTCTACGTGGACGGCGACCTCATGGCCGCCCCGGCGAGCAACGACCCGAAGGCGCCCACCACCGTGGCGGCACCGGGCACCGGGCCCACCACCGACCAGGTGCTGGGCCGCACCCGCTTCGCCGTGCCCACCGGCACGAGGGCCTCCTTCGCCACCTACTTCAACGCCTTCCCGGCGAGCTACTGGCGGCGCTGGAGCGTCGTCGAGACCGTCCGCCTCGTGGTGCGCACCTCCGGCGCCGGCACGGTGGTGGTCTACCGCTCCAACGCCAAGGGCAACGTGCAGCGCGTCGCCGCCGAGGTCGTCAGCGGGCCCACCACCAGCGAGTTCGACCTGCCGCTGAAGCCGTTCAACGACGGCGGCTGGTACTGGCTCGACCTCGCGGCG
Organism: uncultured Actinomycetota bacterium; assembly: GCA_963781365.1. Classification (GTDB taxonomy): domain Bacteria; phylum Actinomycetota; class Actinomycetes; order Actinomycetales; family Quadrisphaeraceae; genus Quadrisphaera. The sequence continues at coordinate 226,796 of CAWAFR010000002.1, forward strand.
GGCTCCGACCAGCTGGTGCTGGAGGAGGCCGCCTGGACGGCGAAGGCCCCCGAGGGCGCCCCCGCCGAGCGCGGCAAGGTGGTCATCGCCATCACCACGCTGAACCGCCCCGACTACTGCTCACGGCTGCTCCGCACCCTCGGCCGGGCCGTGCAGCCCGGCGGGGGGCTGGAGGACGTCGTCGCCGAAGTCGTCTGCACCGACCAGGGCACGCAGCACGTCTCCGACGACGTCGAGGCGTTCCCCGAGGCCCAGCAGCTGCTCGGAGACCGGCTCCGCGTGATCCGCCAGGCGAACCTCGGCGGCTCCGGCGGCTTCGCCCGCGGCATGTCCGAGGGGCTCGACAGCGGCCACGAGTACGTCCTCCTGCTCGACGACGACGTGATGGTCGAGCCCGAGGGCATCGCCCGCGGCGCGGCCTTCGCCGACCTGGCGCGCACGCCGACCATCGTCGGCGGCCACATGTTCAGCATGTACCAGCGCACCCTGCTCAACGCCTGGGCCGAGGGCGTGCAGCGGTGGAAGTTCTGGTGGGGCCCCACCGGCGTCTCCGAGCCGAACCACGACCTGTCGATGCAGAACCTGCGCTCGACGCCGTGGCTGCACCGCCGCTTCGACGTCGACTACAACGGCTGGTGGATGTGCCTGGTCCCGACGTCGGTGATCCGGCAGCTGGGGCTGAGCCTGCCGCTGTTCATCAAGTGGGACGACGCCGAGTACGGCCTGCGCGCGCAGGACGCCGGCATCCCCACCGTCTCCTTCCCCGGCATGGCCGTCTGGCACGTCCCGTGGACCGACAAGGACGACGGCATCGACTGGCAGGCGTACTACCACGCCCGCAACCGCGTGGTCGCGGCGCTGCTGCACTCGCCCTACCCGCGCGGCGGCAACGTGGTGCGCGAGCTGCTCGTCACCCAGGTCAAGCACCTGCTGTCGATGCAGTACTCCGCCGCGGAGCTGCGCCTGATGGCGCTCGAGGGCATCTTCGAGGGTCCGCAGGCCCTGCACGCGGAGCTCCCCACCAAGCTCGGGGAGATCCGGGCGCTGCGGGCGCAGTACCCCGACGCCGTCTACAAGGGCGACGCCGCTGACTTCCCCGCCCGCAAGCGCCGCAAGCCGCCCCGCAAGGGCCGCGAGGCCGAGGTCCCCCACGGCCGCCTCGCGGTGCTGAGGGCGGCTGCCGTCGGCGTCCTCAAGCAGGGCCGCTCCGTCGACGCGCTCGCCGAGACCAACCCCCAGGCCGCGATCGCCCACCAGGACGCGCGCTGGTGGATGCTCAGCCAGTACGACTCCGCGCTCGTCTCCGCGGCCGACGGCACCGGCATGGCCTGGTACCGGCGGGACCGGAAGCGCTTCGTCGCCCTGGTGCGCCGCAGCACGGCCCTGCACGAGCGGCTGGCCCGCGAGTGGCCCGAGCTGGCGGCGCAGTACCGCGCGGCGCTGCCCGACCTCGTCTCGCCCGAGTCGTGGCGGAAGACCTTCGACGGCCTCGGCCGCGAGCAAGCACTGACGTGAGCGTGATCGACCAGCCCTGGACCGAGCCGGGGCGCGGCAGCGGCCTGCTCGACGTCGTCCGGCGCCGGTACCTGCTGAAGCTGCTCGTCCGCAAGGAGCTGCGGGTCCGCTACCGCGGGTCCGTGCTCGGCCTGGCGTGGAGCTACGTCAAGCCCGCGATCCAGTACCTCGTCTACTTCCTCGCGCTGGGCATCTTCCTGAACCTGCGCGGGTCCATCGAGGACTACCCGGTGTACCTGTTCTCCGGGCTCGTGGTGGTGAACGTCTTCTCGGAGGCCTTCGCCAACGCGACCCGCGCCGTGGTGTGGAACGCGCCGCTGGTCAAGAAGATCTTCCTGCCGCGGGAGCTGTTCCCCGTCGCCAGCGTCTGGGTCGCCGGCGTGCACTTCGTGCCGCAGGTCGTGGTGCTCCTCGTCGGCGCTGTCATCTCCGGCTGGCGGCCCGAGCTGGTGCCGCTGCTCGGAGCGCTGGTCGCCACCGCCGTCATCGCCGCCCTGGCGACCGGGCTGGGACTGCTGTTCGGCTCCCTGAACGTGGTCTTCCGCGACATGGAGAACTTCGTCGACCTGGCCCTCATGGTGGTGGTCTGGCTGTCGCCGGTGCTCTACACCTGGCAGCGGGTCGCCGACGTCGCTCCCGGGGTGGATCGTGACGCTGTACCAGGTCAACCCCGTGACCGTGGCGGTGGAGCTGTACCACTACGCGTTCTGGTGGCCCGGCACGCAGCGGGACCCGAGCGTCCTGCCGCCGGACCTGCTGCTCGACGCGGGCATCGCCGTCCTGATCGCCGCCGTCGTCCTCGCCGTCGGCCAGGTGGTCTTCCGGCGGGTCGAGGGCCGCTTCGCGATCGACCTGTGAGCGCTGTGGACGACGCGCGCGGCGTCGACGGCGCCGACCCGTCCACCCGGAGTGCACGATGACCTCGATGAGCACCAGCAGGAGCACCGGCAGCAGCGCCCCCGCCGGCGCCGGTCCGCACGCGCGGATCGTCGTCGACGACGTCCGCATGCGCTTCGTCCTGCGGCACAACCGCTCCCTCAAGGAGCTGGCGATGGCGGCGGTCCGCGGCAAGGACCTCGCCAACACGTTCATGGCCCTGGACGGCGTCTCGCTGCAGGTCGACTCCGGGGAGACCGTCGCGCTGCTCGGGCACAACGGCTCCGGCAAGTCGACGCTGCTGAAGCTGATCTCCGGGGTGATGCACCCGACGCCGGGTCGGTGCGCCTGCGCGGCCGCATCGCCGGGCTGATCGAGGTCGGCGCGGGCTTCCACCCCGACCTCACCGGACGGGAGAACGTCTACCTCAACGGCGCGATCCTCGGCATGGACGAGGCGTCGATCCGCGCGCGGTTCGACGAGATCGTCGCCTTCAGCGAGATCGAGCGGTTCATCGACACCGAGGTCAAGCACTACTCCTCGGGCATGTTCCTGCGCCTGGCGTTCTCCGTGGCGGTGCACACCGACCCGGAGATCTTCCTCATCGACGAGATCCTCTCCGTCGGCGACGAGCCGTTCCAGGCAAAGTGCCTGACGCGGATCCGGGAGCTGAAGGAGGAGGGCCGCACCCTCGTCGTGGTCAGCCACGACCTGGACATGGTCTCCGACCTGTGCTCGCGGGGGATCGTCCTGCAGCACGGCACCCAGGTCTTCGACGGCTCGGCGCCAGACGCCGTGGCGCACCTGCGCTCCCTGTAGCCCCCGCGCACACCGCACTTCCCCCGGGAAGTGCGCCCAGGGGCGGCCGGTCAGGGACGGTGTCAGCCCAGGGACGGGACGGTCGGGCCCAGCCAGCCCGGCCGCGTCTCCGACTCCAGGGCGAGGTCGTAGGCGGCCGCGGCGTAGGGGTAGGTCAGCTCCGCCACCTGGCCCCACTGCCCGTTGGCCCGCGAGCGAGGGGTACGCGAACTCGCTGACCGGCTGGAACAGCGTCGCCGCGTCGGGCAGCGGAGCGGCGATGCCGCCGCGCCCGTACTGCCAGATCGAGTCGTTCGTGCCCTCCAGCGCGTTCGGCCCCCACAGCACCGCGTACTGGGGCCGCTCGACGACGCCGTCGCGGATCTCCGGCTGCTCCTGGCAGCTGAACAGGTACGTGAACTGCCAGGACGTGATGACGGTGGCGTCGCGCGGCAGCCAGTCGGCCAGACGCACCGCGGGCTGGGCCACGGGAGCCGAGACGGCCAGCCACCCGCCGGTGCCTCCGGAGGCGTCGCGGGCGACCAGGCGCACCAGCTCCTCCCCGTCTCGGGCCTGCTGGCCGGGGCGCAGCAGCACCACCGAGCGCCACTCCGGGGAGCTGATCCCGTCGTCGACGTCGCGGGTGCGCAGCACCTCCACCGACCCGTCGGCGGCGCGGCGGCCGTACTCGACGGAGAGCGCGTCTCCGTCGGAGAGGCGGCCAGCCACGGTGAAGGTCAGGTAGTCGGAGGCGTCGCGGGCCGAGAGGTCGTACCAGCCCGTGGTGAGCTGGCCGGTGTTGTCGTCACCGGAGCCGGTGAGGCTGCCCCAGACCTGGTTGAACGCCCCGCTGCCGGCCGTGCCGGGCAGCGGGTCGCCGTCCCACCAGCCGCCCTGGACCGCGAAGCCGTCGACGTCGGCCCTGCCCGCGGCGCCGGAGGCGGCCGGGAGCGGCTGGGACTGCGAGGGGTCGGCCACCTGGACGGCGGACGCGGCGTCCGCACTGCTGGTTCGTCGGGTCGCGCAGCGAGGCCGCGGCGGGGGAGTAGGTGTCCCGGGTGCCGTAGGCGGTCAGCGCGAAGGTGCCGCCGAGGACGGCGACCGTGGTGCACCAGCGCCGTCACCGCGGTGACGGCGGCGCCGAGCAGCAGAGCGTCGGGCCGCGCCGCAGCGACCGGCGCCGGCTCCGGGAGCGGCGCCGGTCGCCGTCCCGGACCCGGTGCGACGCAGGTGCCGCCGCCGCAGCAGGGCGCAGACCACGACGGCGGCCGCTGCCACCAGCGCCCACAGCGCGGGCGAGGACAACGGGCCCCGCCCGACCAGGGCGTCGCCCTGGAAGGGCATCCCCAGCAGCCAGTTGTAGGGCCAGATGTTCGGGCCCCGGAAGGAGAGACCGGCGACGGCGACGACGGCCGCGAGCAGCCCCAGCCGCGGCGCGAGCCCGGTGCGCGGCCACAGGCGGGCCGCCGCCGACGGGCCCAGGAGCACCAGCAGCACGACCAGCAGCGGCAGCAGCCCCGAGAGGCTGCCGAAGTGGTGGGTCCACTTGCTCGGGGTGATCCACAGCGTCAGGTAGGCGATGAGCCCGGTGGTGCCCACCACCGCCAGCCCCGCGGGGAGGTCGGCACCGCCGGCCCCGTCGGGGCGCCGGCGCCGTGCGGCCGCGGCCAGCAGCAGCGCGCACGCCACGGCGAGCAGCCCCACCAGCACGGTCGTGCGCTTGGCGTAGGCGCCCATCGGGATGCCCGGGTTGAGCAGGAAGGAGTAGCGCAGGTACTCGTCGGTCCAGCGCAGCGGCTCCTCGATGGCGGTGAAGACCCGCCGACCCTCCTGGTAGTCGAAGAGGGTGCCGTCGGCGAAGCCCGCGGCGCTGGCCATCGCCCCCGGGGCGATGACGGCGAGCGCGCGGACGGCGGTCGCCGACCCGGCCGGACCCGCCCCGCACCAGCACCCACAGGCGCGGCAGGTAGGCGACCAGGGGGGCGACGGCGACCAGCCCGGTGGGGTGCGCCGCGCACGACAGCGCCGCCAGCACCACCGCCACCGCGAGCGGCAGCAGCCGGCGCGAGCGCAGCGCGGTGAGGACGCCGACCAGCGTCCACGCCGACAGCGCAGCCACCACGCCCTCGGGCCGCACGCCCATCACGAAGGGGGTGCTGGCGGCGGCGTAGACGAGGGCGAGCAGCCACACCGCCCGGTGCTTGGTGCCGCCGAGCTCGCCGGACGCCGTCCTGCGGCGCCACGCCGGGGAGCTCACCCAGCGTCAGGTCCAGGGTGCGGCGCAGGGCGAACCACGTGGCCACGCACAGCAGGAAGGCCGGGATGCGCAGGAAGACCGGCCCGCCGCCGAGCTGCTCCCACCACGACAGCACGTACCAGGGCCAGGTCAGGGGCACGAAGGACTGGTCGTAGAGCTGGTAGTACTGCCCGACGAAGCCGCTGGACGGGACGTTGCGGGCCATCGCCGCGTAGTAGCCGTCGTCGTCGGTCATCGGGGCGATGGCCGTCCACAGGGCCAGCCCCAGGACGACGACGACGTGCGCGCTCACCGGGCGCAGCGCCGTGCGCCACCGCGGCGGCAGGGGCGCCGGAGCGGGTGTCGTCGGGGCGCCCTCCGCTGTCGTCGCCGTCGTCGCCGACTTCGTGGTCCCGGCCGTCTTCGCGGGCGCGGTCTTCGCGGGCGGGGCCGGCGCGGGTCCGGCACGGGTCGGGTGCGCCCGGCGGTCGAGCAGCCAGACCCCGACCAGCAGGAGGAGCCCGCAGCCCACCAGGAGCCCGACCAGGACGAGCTTCAGCGGGGTGGGGGAGCTGGCGAACTCGTCGTCGACGGCGACCTGCACGGCCAGCCGCTGCCCGGTGCCCGCCGTCGCGCTGGTCAGCGACGTGACCAGCGAGTCCAGGCGCGGCGCCGCGGCGACCGTCCCGCCGCGCTCGGTGACGTCGGTGCCGTCGAGGGTGACCCCGAGCCGTCCGTCGCGCAGGTCGGCCACCAGCTCGCAGTCGCCCGCGGCGGGGACAGCGACGTCGGAGACCTCCTTCCCCTGCACGGACAGCACGGCCCGCCCGTCGCTGACCTCCCACAGCAGCGCCTGCTGCTGGGCGCGGGCCACGGCCGGGCGCTGGGTGGAGAACAGGACGCGGTCGGCGCTGTCACCGGCGGCGCGGACGGCGGCGCAGTTCGCGGTGACGCGCAGCGCCGCGGGGGTCTGCGCGGCGAGCACCAGCGACGTGCTCACCGGCGCCGAGGGGTCCTGCGGCCAGGAGACGACGGGACGGTCGTGGCGGACCGGGGCCAGCGGGAGGGCGGCGGCGCACACCAGGGCCACCAGGCCCAGGAGCGCCAGGACGAGCAGCAGGGGGTCGCGGCGGCGGCCCACCGGCGGGACCGGAGGTGCCTGGGGACGGTCGGGGCCCGCCACTTGCTCTGCCACGCTCCAGTCCTCGAGCCCTCAGCGGGCGCCACGGGTGGTGAGCCACGGTAACGGTCGTTCCTGCGCCGTAGGGTGGGCGCCCGTGCGCAGCGGCTTCCTCGGCGTGGCGGGCGCCACTGCGGCGGCCGCCGTCTTCACCCTCCTGCTGAACGCCGCCGTCCTCGGCTCGGCGACGGTCGCTGGCGCGGACGCCTTCAACCTCTTCTGGTACGGCGCGCTCATCGTCAGCTTCGGAGTCTTCCTCCCGCTGGAGCAGGTGGTCTCCCGCGCGGCCACCGGGGGAGACCTGCGGGGGCCCTCGGTCGTGAGGCCGGCCCTGGCCCTGGCCGGGATCGCCGTGCTCGGCGTCCTGGCTGCCTCCCCGCTGCTGGGCGACGACGCCGCGACGCGCGCGTGGGTGGTCACGGCGCTGGTCGGGCTCGCCCTGGTCAGCGCGCTGCAGTACGCGGTGCGCGGCATGGCGCTCGGCCGCGGGCGGCTCGCCGCCTACGCGGGGGCGCTGGCGGCGGACGCTGGGCTGCGCGCGCTGGGAGCGGTGATCGCGGCGCTGCTCCTCACCCGGCCCCCGGGAGCGCTCTTCGCCGCCTGCGTCGTCGGGAGCGCCCTGGTGGCCCATGCAGCGCTCCTGCTGGCGGTGCGCCGCCCCTCGGGCGCACCGGTCAGCTCGCGCGCTCTCCACGACTTCGGCGAGTTCGGCGTCGCTCACGAGACGGCGAGGCCCCCCGGAGACCACCCCGCGCAGGTCAGGGGCATGACCCGGGCGGCGCTGACGCTGCTGGTGGCCAGCGTCGCAGGACAGCTGCTCCTCAACGCCGGCCCCCTCGTCGTCGGCGTCGAGCCGGGCGCCGCGGGCGCGGTGGCCGCCTACGCCGCGGCGTTCACGCTCGCTCGCGCGCCGCTGTTCGTCGTGGTGCCGGTGCAGGCGGTGCTCGTGCCGCCCCTGACCAGGATGGTCGCCGAGGGGAGGCTCCACGAGATCCGCATCCGCATGGCCCAGGTCTCCGCCGCGGTCGTCGTGCTCGCCGTGGTGGGCGCGGGCGCTGGTGCCCTCCTGTCTGGGCCGGCGATGGCGGTCTTCACCCAGGGTCGCTTCACGGTTCCCGCCGCTCTGATGGCCCTCCTCGTCGGGGGCTGCCTCGTTCACGCCGGCCTGGTGGTGGGCACGCAGGCGCTGGTGGCCACGGGACGTGAGAGGTGGGTGCTGGGCTGCTGGGGCAGCGGCCTCGTCGTGGCCGCCGCAGTCGTGACCGTGCTCCTGCTCGGAGTCGGCACCGGGGCTTCGTGGGCCGTCGGCTGGGGCTTCACCACCGGCTCGGCCGCCGCCTGGCTGCTGTCGGTGGGGGTGCTGGTGCGTCGTCCCCCGGCCGCCGTCCCCGCCTCCGGATCCACGGCCTGAGCCCCGGCGCGCCGGAGGGCGGCCGATAGCGTGCCCCCGTGGCCCGTCTCCCCGCGATCCCGCCCGCAGCAGCACCGACGGGTCCGCCGGACGTCGTGATGGGCCTGACCTACTACGCCCCGTACGTCTCCGGGCTGACCAACGCGGCCCGCGACGTCGCCGAGGGCCTGGCGCGCCGCGGCCGCGCGGTCACGGTCGTGACCACCGCCGCACGACGCCGCGCTGCCCGCCGAGGAGGTCGTCAACGGGGTGCGCGTGCTGCGCGCTCCGGTGGTCGCGCGGCTGGGCAAGGGCACCATCAGCCCCGCGCTGCCGGTGTGGCTCGCGCCGCCAGACCCGCGGCGCCGGCGTCGTCAACCTGCACCTGCCGATGCTGGAGGCCGGGTGCTGCGTCGCCGCGCGCTGTCGCGCGACGCCCGTCGTCGCTGACCTACCAGTGCGACGTCGACCTGCCCCCGGGCCGTCGGTCAACGCCGCGCAGCGCGTGGTCGTCGACGCCTCCTACGCGGGTCGCGATGCGCCGGGCGTCCGCGGTCGGGCGTCACCTCGAGGACTACGCCGAGCACAGCCGGCTGTGGTCGCCTCGATGGCCAGCAAGGGCGAGGCGTCGCGCCGCCCTGCCGCGACCGCTCCGGCGGGCGGCCCCGGTACCGCGACGGCGACGGCTTCCACGTCGGGTTCCTCGGCCGCATCGTGCGAGGAGAAGGGCGTCGCGTACCTGGTCGAGGGCTTCCGCGCGCTGCCCGACCCCGACGCCCGCCTGCTCATCGGCGGCGACTTCGCGAAGTCGCCGGGGGCAGCGTCATCGAGCGGGTGCGCGCGGCGATCGGCGACGACGACCGGATCCGCGTGCTCGGGCTTCGTGCCCGACGAGGCGCTCGCCGACTTCTACGCCTCGCTCGACGTCGTTCGCCCTGCCGTCGCGTGAACGCGTTCGAGGCGTTCGGCATCGTGCAGGTCGAGGCGATGATGCTGGGCGTCCCGGCGCTGGCCTCGGACATGCCGGGGGTGCGCGAGCCGGTGCAGCGCGTCGGGGACGGGGTCGATCGTCGCGCGCCGCGGACGCCGCGGCGATCACCCGCGGGGCTGTCGCAGCTGCGGGACGCGCACGCGGCGGGCACGCGTCGACCGCGCGTGCGCTCGCGGAGCGGGCCCGGGCGGTCTACGGCGTGGAGCGCTCCGTCGACGCGTACGAGCGGGTCCTCGACGCCGCGCGCCGCCCGACGACCGTGATCATGGACTTCCGGAGCTCGTGCACCGGAAGGCCATGATCACGGTCGGGGTGGGCGCGGGTCAGGGTAGACGCCCAGGGCGAAGGTCGCCACCCACGCCAGCGCCACGACCTGCAGCACCCGGTCGTCGCAGCGCGATGTCCTCCGGGGCGCCGGCGCGGCCGCCGTCGACGTCGACGGCGTAGCGCAGCACCGCCAGCACGAACGGCACGATGGAGATCGCCGACCAGGTCGAGCCGCGCCGAGAGTGCGGCGGCGTCGGCGCGGATCTCGAAGGCCCACAGCGCGTACGCCGTGACCATGACGCTCGGCCGACAGGCCCCACACGAACCGCAGGTAGCTGGCGGTGTAGCGCAGCAGCGACGCGCGGGTGGTGCCGCCCGCGGCCTCGGCGAGGCGCATCTCGCTGTAGCGCTTGCCCGAGACCATGAACAGCGAGCCGAACGCCGTCACCAGCAGGAACCACTGGGACAGCGCGATGTCGCTGGCCACGCCGCCCGCGATGGCCCGCAGCAGGAAGCCCGAGGCGACGATGGCGATGTCGAGCACCGGCTCGTGCTTGAGGCGCACGCAGTACGCGACCTGCACCGCGAGGTAGACGCGCCATGAGCAGCACCAGCTGCCAGCGAGGCCAGCGCCGCGACGCCGAGCGAGGCCAGCGCGAGCACGACGGCGGTCGCGCCCGCGGCCGGGCACCGGCACCACACCGGCCGCGATGGGGCGGTTCCGCTTGGTCGGGTGGGCGCGGTCGGCCTCGACGTCGAGGGTGTCGTTGAGCAGGTACACCGACGAGGCCGCCAGGCAGAAGCTGACGAACGCCAGGACCGTCGTCCAGATGCACGCCGGCACCTCGAAGAGCAGGCCCGCTGGCAGCGGCGCCGCGCCGACCAGCACGTTCTTGACCCACTGCCGGGGGCGCATGGTGCGCAGCACGCCGAGCGCCGCGCGCTGCGGGGTGCGGCGGACCGGGGTGTCGATGCCGGTGCTCACCGCCCGGCGCCCCGCCCCCGTCGCGGGCAGGCCGGGCGACCCGGTCGGCCACCACGCCGGTCAGGGCCCCGACGACCACGTCGGTGGGGAAGTGCAGGCCCAGCACCAGGCGGGAGACCCCCATCGCCGGCACCACGACGGGCGCCAGGGGCGAGCCCCAGGAGGCGGCCGTAGGCCAGCGCCGCCGCCGTCGTCGACGCGGCGTGGGAGCTGGGGAAGCTGAGGCGGCTGGGGGAGGTGGAGCGCACGCGTGGACGGGCGCCGTCGGGCCGTCAGCCGTGCGCACCACCCGCTTCAGCACCACGGTGGCGCCGTGAGCGCCGACGACGGCCGCCAGCGCCGCGGGCCCACGCCCCGCGCCGGCTCCGGTCGAGCAGCCAGCCCGCAGCCCCGAGGATGATCCAGCCCGCGGCGTGGTCGCCGAACCTGCCGAGCGCCGTCGCGGCGCCGACCACCCCCGGCGCCCGTCGTCCGCCCCTGGAGGGCGACCAGGAAGGTGGTCTCGGCGCGTCGCAGCGAAAGCACGTCCTTGCTGTCCACGTTCGGCGACAGTAGTCGAGGGAATGACCCGGTCCGGTGGATCCGCCGAGCGGACGGGTGACTCGACGAGGTCAAGGCGGGCCACCCCGATGCCGAGGAACCCCCTATGCACCGCGCTCCGTCACGCTCCGCCCAGATCGCCGGCGACCCGCAGCACCGCGCCACGCCCGCCGCCCGGAGGGCACCGACGGCCGCCAGCGGGCCCGGCACCGCAGCCGGCGCTGGTGGACCCGGCCCGCGGTGCTGCTGGCGGTGGTCGCCTCCGTCGCCGGCGGCGCGCAGCTGCGGGGCAGCGACCCCGCGGCCGCCGCCACGAGCCAGGTGACCCTCACCGGCCACGGCTACGGCCACGGGCGCGGCCTGTGCCAGTGGGGCTCCTACGGCTACGCGGTGCGACCGGGGCTGGAGCTCGGCGCAGATCCTCGACCACTACTACGGCGGCACGCAGGCCGGGACCGTCGGCAACGACGAGATCTCCGTGCGCCTCATGGGCGCCGACGGCGCACAGACGATCATGCTCGCCTCCGGCGCTGACTACTACGTCGACGGCCTGTTCATCGGCGCCGGCAGCGGTGCGCGGTTCACGAAGACCGGCTCCACCTGGATGCTCACCACCACCTTCGGCGGCTGCAAGGGCACCGACAGCTTCGGCCCCTGGGACATGGGCACCAACCCGGCGGTCTGGTCGGCCGAGCGACTCCGGCGACGACCGCCCCAAGATGATCACCGTCTGCAACACCGGCACCACCTACCGCGGCAGCTTCCGCCCCGTCATCGACGCTGCCGGCGGCACGCACCTGGTCAACTACGCGCCCCTGGAGCAGTACCTGCGCGGCGTCGTGCCCTCGGAGTCCCCCGCCTCCTGGGGCGACGCCGGCGGCGGCGCCGGCATGGCGGCGCTGGAGGCCCAGGCCGTCGCCGCCCGCTCCTACTCGCGCGCCGAGGCCCGCTACAGCTACGCCCAGACCTGCGACACCACCGCCTGCCAGGTCTACGGCGGTGCCGGCCGCGAGGACCGGCGCACCGACACCGCGATCCGGAACACGACCGGCGTGGTCCGCAAGACCTCCGCCGGTGCCGTCGTGCGCACCGAGTTCAGCTCCTCCACCGGCGGCTGGACCGCCGGCGGGGCCTTCCCCGCCGTGGAGGACCTGGGCGACTCCCGGTCGCCGCACCACGACTGGAAGGTCACCGTCGACGGCCCGACCGTCGCCCGCGCCTGGCCGAAGATCGGCACCTTCACGAGCATGCAGGTCACCGCCCGCAACGGCCTCGGCGCCGACGGGGGCCGCGCCACCAAGGTGGTCGTCACCGGCACCGCCGGCACCGTCACCGTCTCGGGCAACGACGTGCGCAGCGCCCTCGGCCTGCGGTCCGACTGGTTCTCCGTGGTCACCCCGTCCGGGCAGCAGTGGATGCTGCGCGGCACCACCGACAGCGGCGACCCGGCGGTGACGGCGGCCTTCGGCGGCCCCACCGAGACCACCCTGGCGTGCGACGTCGACGGCGACGGCCGCGACGGCCTCACCACCTACCGCAACGGCGTCTGGTCGAAGCGCGACGCTCAGACCCCCGGCGCCCCCGACCAGACGGTCTCCTACGGTGCCTCGTGGCTCGTGCCGGTCTGCGGCGACTGGGACGGCGACGGCAAGGACGGCATCGGCGTGTACGAGCCGAAGACCGGCACCTGGTACCTGCGCAACAGCTTCAGCCCCGGCAACCCCGACACCAAGGTCCAGTACGGCTGGAGCGCCGCGCTGCCCGTGGTCGGCGACTGGGACGGCGACGGCAAGGACACCATCGGCGTCTACGCCGGCGGGACCTGGATGGTCCGCAACGGCAACAGCCCCGGCCGCCCCGACACGACGGTGCAGTACGGCTGGGCCGGCGCCACGCCGGTGAGCGGTGACTGGTCCGGCAGCGGTCGCTCTGGTATCGGCGTGTTCTCCGGCGGGCGGTGGATGCTCCGTGACACGGTGTCACCGGGCGACCCGGACCGCGCGTTCGACTACGGCGTGCCCGGCGACGCCCCCGTGGCCGGTCGCTGGACGACCGACGGCGACGGCGCGGGCATCACCCGGCCCACCGCGTGACCCCCGGCACCAGCGCCACCACGAGCGCCACGACCAGCGCGAGCACCAGCACGACCACCAGGACCCGAGGAGCAGCAGGCGTGAGAGCAGCCGAGGCCGGGAGCAGCTGGGCGATCCGCTGGGCGGTGCGCTGCGGCCTCGTCGCGGTGGTCGCCTCCGGTGTCGGCGTCGTGCCGGTCGTCGGCGCCAGCGCCGTCGCGAAGCCGGTGGTCCCCACGTCGCAGACGCTGGCGGTACCCGCCGTCACGGGTGCGGCGCCCGCCGGCACCCCGACGAGCACCCCGAGCACCCCGCAGGCCACGCCGAGCAGCACCGCGAAGGGCACGCCGAGCAGCACCCCGAAGGGCACGCCCAGCACGACGAGCAGCAGCGCGAGGGCCACGCCCAGCGCCACGAAGGGCGGCGCCACCTCGTCCGCGCCCCCTCTGGCCGCCGCGAGCTCCGCCGTCGTCGGCCCCGAGCCCGGCGACACCCAGCAGCTCGCCACCGGCCCGGTCCGCACCCAGGACTTCAACATGGTCTCGGTGCAGTGGGAGGGCGACCCGGACGCTGACGTCGCCGTGCAGGTCCGCGTGCGCACCGACGACGGCTGGTCGAAGTGGCAGGCGCTCGCGGTGGAGGACTCCTCGCCCGACCCCGGCACGCAGGAGGAGCAGCAGTCCTCCGACCAGGGCGCCACCACCCCGCTGTGGGTCTCCGGCGGCGCCGACGCCGTCGACGTCCGCGTCGCGGTGCCCGACGGCGCGCAGACCAGCGACGGCGAGCCCGCCGTCAGCGACGTCAAGGCCACCCTCATCGACCCCAAGACCAGCGCCACCGCCACCCCCGGTGCCACGCCGCTGGCCTCGGCGCACGCCGCGGCGGCCTCGATGCCGGGCGTCATCACCCGCGCCCAGTGGGGCGCTGACGAGTCGCTGCGCCTGTCGAGGTGCACCTCGCCGAGCTACACCACCACCCCGAAGGTCGCCTTCGTGCACCACACCGCGGGGTCGAACACGTACACCCGCGAGGAGTCCGCGGCGATCGTGCGCGGCGTCTACTACCAGCACACGGTGGTCCAGGGCTGGTGCGACATCGGCTACAACTTCCTCGTCGACAAGTACGGCCAGATCTTCGAGGGCCGCTTCGGCGGGATGGACAAGGCAGTCCAGGGCGCCCACGCCGGCGGCTTCAACACCGCGAGCTTCGGCGTCTCGATGCTCGGCAACTACGAGACCGCCACCCCCACCGCAGCGGGCACCGACGCCCTCGCCCGCGTCATCGCCTGGAAGTTCGGGCTCTCGCACACCGACCCGAAGGGCAGGGCGGTGCTCTACAGCGCCGGCATCGGCGGCACCAACACCCGCTACCCCGCGGGCACCCCGGTCACGCTGAACGCGATCTCGGGGCACCGCGACGTCGGGTCGACGGCGTGCCCCGGCGCCAACCTCTACAGCCAGCTGCCCGCGCTCGCGCACCAAGGTGGCGCAGCTGATGACGGAGAAGGAGTGGGAGCTGCGCCAGACCGCGACGCCGGGCGCCTCCGACGCCACGACGTACTTCGGCAACCCGACGGACAAGACCCTCTCCTGCGACTGGGACGGCGACGGCACCGACGGCCTCGCCACGTACGCGGCCGGCCGCTGGAGCATCAGCCAGTCGGCGGGCGACCCGACGCCGGACGCTTCCTTCTCCTACGGCTCCGCCTCCATGCTCCCCGTCTGCGGCGACTGGAACGGCGACGGCACCGACGGGATCGGCGTCTACGACCCCGCCACCTGCACCTGGTGGCTGCGAGACACAGCGACACCGGGTGCGCCCGACCGCAAGTTCGTCTACGGCTTCAAGGGCGTCGTGCCCGTGACCGGTGACTGGGACGGCGTGGGCCGCGACGGGATCGGCGTCTACGACGGCTACCGCTGGTGGCTCCGCGGCACCGCGACCCCCGGTGGCGCCGGAGCGGTGTTCTCCTACGGGTGGCCGGCGGCGACGCCGGTGACCGGCGACTGGAACGCCGACGGCAAGGACACCATCGGCGTGTACTCCCAGGGCGGCTGGTGGCTGCGCGACTCCATCACCCCGGGCCGGCCGGACGCGCAGTTCGGCTACGGCGCGAGCACCGACAAGCCCGTGACCGGGCACTGGGACCTCAGCTCGGCGGCGTCCAGCAGCAGCCCGGGCTCGACCCCCAGCCCGAGCAGCGGCTCGGGCGGCTCGGAGGCCCTCGACGGCACCGGTTCCACCCGCGTCACCGGGGACGGCGTCGGCGTCTGGCGCACCTGGCCGTAGACCGCGCAGACACCCACCCCGCGACGATCGAGGAGGTCCGGCTCACGACCTGAGCCGGACCTCCTCGGTCGTCGCGGGGTTCCGGGGTTCCGGGAGGTCAGGCGTCGAGGAGGGCCAGGTCGGCGTCGACCATGGAGCCCACGACGTCGCTGAAGGCCACCGTCGGGCTCCACCCCAGGAGGCGCCGCGCGAGGGCCGGGTCTCCGACCAGGTCGGCGGCGTCGTTCGGGCGCACGAAGGCGGGGTCGGTGCGCACGAGGTGCTCCCACTCCTCGACCCCCGCCCGGGCGAACGCCGCGGCGACGAAGTCCTGCACGGAGTGGGACGTCCCGGTGGCGACGACGACGTCGAGCGGCTCGGAGTGCCGCAGCGCCGCGACCATCGCCCGCACGGTGTCGGGCGCCCAGCCCCAGTCGCGGCGGGCCGCGGTGTTGCCGAGCACGAGCTCGTCGGCGCGGCCGCGGGCGATCGCCGCCACCGTCGAGGTGATCTTGCGGGTGACGAAGCGCGTGGGGCGCCGCGGCGACTCGTGCGGGTAGAGCACCGCGTTGACCGCGAAGACGCCGCCCGCGCGGTGCAGCTGCACCAGGTGGTGGGCGTAGGCCTTCGCGGCGCCGTAGGGCGTCACGGGCACCACCGGCGTCGACTCGTCCTGGGGGGTCGTTCCAGCCCCGGCGAAGACCTCCGCGCTGGAGGCCTGCAGCACCCGCACCGGCTGGCCGCTGGTGCCGGTCAGCCCCGCGGCGGCGTGCAGGATCGCGGCGGGCAGCACGGCGTCGAGCAGCGCCGTCTCCACGGGCTCGGACCACGAGCGCGCCACGGAGCTCTCCGCGGCGAGGTTGTAGACCTCGTCGGGGCTGACCTCCCGCACCAGCGCTGCCGCCGCCGAGGGGTCGAGCAGGTCGGCGGTGTGGATGACCAGCCGGTCACCGAGCGCCGCCAGGTGCTCCGGCAGCCGACCGGTGCCGCGGCGCACGCCGTGCACCAGGGTGCCCTCGGCGGCCAGCAGCTCCGCGAGGTAACCGCCGTCCTGGCCGGTGACGCCGGTGACCAACGCCGTCCTGCCCGTCATCGGAGCGCCGTCCGCCGTCACTTGCCGGCGAGCGCCTTCTGCTCGGCGACGTCGGCGTCGACCATCATCTCGACGAGCTCCCGGAAGCCCACCTTCAGCTCCCAGCCCAGCTTCTCCTTGGCCTTGCTCGGGTCACCGATGAGCAGGTCGACCTCCGCCGGGCGCATGAACGCCGGGTCCTGGCGGACCAGGGAGGACCAGTCGTCGATGCCGACGCGCGCGAAGGCGACGTCGAGCAGCTCGCTGATGGGGTGCGTCTCCCCGGTGGCGACGACGTAGTCGTCGGCCTCGTCCTGCTGCAGCATCAGCCACATCGCCTCGACGTAGTCACCGGCGAAGCCCCAGTCGCGGCGGGCGTCCAGGTTGCCCAGCACCAGCTCCTCCTGCAGGCCCAGGCTGATGCGGGCCACGGCCTGGGAGACCTTGCGGGTGACGAACTCCGGGCCGCGGCGGGGGCTCTCGTGGTTGAACAGGATCCCCGAGGAGGCGTGCATCCCGTAGGACTCGCGGTAGTTGATCGTCATGTAGTGGCCGAAGACCTTGGCGACGCCGTAGGGGGAGCGCGGCCACAGCAGCGTGTCCTCCTTCTGCGGCACCTGCTGGACCTTGCCGAACATCTCCGAGCTGGAGGCCTGGTAGAAGCGGACCTTCGTGGGGTCGTCGCCGCTGTACAGGCGCACCGCCTCCAGCGCGTTGAGCACGCCCTTGCCGGTGACCTCGGCGGTGAGGTCGGCGTTCTCCCAGGAGTAGGCCACGAAGGAGATCGCGCCGAGGTTGTAGAACTCGTCCGGCTTCGCGATGTTCAGCGCCCGGATCAGGCTGGAGAGGTCCATCAGGTCGCCGGTGAGGACCTTCACGCCCGGGATCTCGGCCTGCAGCAGCGGCAGCTTGGGGTTGTTCTGCCCGCGGACCAGGCCGTAGACCTCGTAGCCCTTGGAGAGCAGCAGCTCGGACAGGTAGAGGCCGTCCTGGCCGGTCACACCGGTGATCAACGCCCGTCGGGCCATGCTCTCGCCTCGCTCTGGATTCAGGTCGGGGTGGTCTGGGGTGGGTCTGGGGGTGGGTCTGGGACAGCTCGAGGCCCGACCCTACGGGAGACCCGCCTCCCGGCCTCCGCGCCGTCGCTACCCTGGAGCCGTCCTCGACCAGGACTCCTCGTGCGCTCCCGCTGCAGCTCCACCCGCGCGGCTGTCGAGCGCCACCCCCGCTGCCCGCTGAGGAGCCCCCCGTGCTCGACGACCCGTCCGCCCTCCCGTCACCGCTCCCGTCCGCCCTCCCGACCGCCCAGCGCCTGCGCGGCGTCGCCAGCTCGCCGGTGCGCGACCTGCTGGCCCTCGCCTCCCGGCCCGAGGTGGTCTCCTTCGCCGGCGGGCTGCCCGCGCCGGAGCTGTTCGACCTCGAGCCGCTGCGCGCCGCCTTCGACACCGCCCTGCACGGACCCGCCGCCCGCCGGAACCTGCAGTACGGCCCGAGCGAGGGCGACCCCGACCTGCGCTCCCTCGTCGCGGCGAGGATGACCGCCCGCGGCCTGCCGACGAGCGCCGAGCAGCTCGTCATCACCACCGGGTCGCAGCAGGCCCTCACGCTGGTGGCGTCGGCGCTGCTCGACCCGGGCGCCGTCGTCGCCGTGGAGGAGCCGACCTACCTGTCGGCGCTGCAGTGCTTCGGCCTCGCGGGAGCCCGTGTGGTCCCGGTGGCCGGCGACGACGACGGCGTCGTCCCCGCCGACCTCGCCCGGGTGCTGGAGCGCGAGCGCCCGGCCCTGCTCTACCTGGTCCCGACGTTCGCGAACCCCACCGGGCGCACCCTGACCGCCGCGCGGCGGGCCGAGGTCGCCGAGGCTGGTGGCCGCGCACCCGACCTGGGTGGTCGAGGACGACCCCTACGGCGAGCTGCGCTACCGCGGTGAGCCCGTCGCGCCGCTGGCCGCCCAGCCGGCGCTCGCCGGGCGGGCGCTGCACCTGGGCAGCTTCTCCAAGACCGGCGCACCCGGACTGCGGCTGGGCTGGCTGCGGGCCCCGGAGGCCCTGCGCCCGGCGCTCGTCGTCGCCAAGCAGGCGGGAGACCTGCACACCTCGACGCTCGACCAGGCAGCCGTCGCGGCCTACCTGACGGCGAACGACCTCGACGCGCACGTCGCGCGCCTGCGCACCGCCTACGGGCTGCGGCGCGACGCGATGCTCGCGGCGCTCCCCGACGCGCTGCCCCCGGGCTCGACGTGGAGCGACCCCGACGGCGGCATGTTCGTCTGGGCGCGCGTGCCGGGCGATGTCGACGCCGCGTCCCTGCTGCCCGCGGCGCTGGCCCGGGACGTCGCCTTCGTGCCCGGTGCGCCCTTCTTCAGCGGACCGCCGGACCGGGCGACGCTGCGCCTGTCGTTCACCGCGAACCCGCCGGAGCGGATCGCGGAGGGCCTGCGCCGCCTCGCCCCCGCGCTGCGGGGCGGCTGACCCCGCTCCCTCTCCCGCGGTGGGGGAGGGGAGTCAGGGGCGGTGGGCGCCCTCCTGCGCGGCCACGCGCTCGGCGTCGGGGGAGCCCGGCCCGAGCAGGACGGCGCTGCCGCCCCCGGCCAGGGCCGCGACGACGGCGTCGAGCACCGCCCGCGCGCCGTCACCGCCGTCGGGGGAGCCGCCGGCGTCGAGGAGCACCCGCTGCTCGGTGCCCGCGGTCGCGGTCACCGCCAGGCCGGGCGCTCCGGGCACCGCGGGGACGTCGTCGCCGTACCCGGCGACCTCCGCGGCGGCGTCCAGCGCCCCCGGCGGCACCACCCGGGCGCGGAAGGCCAGCGCCGGCAGCACCTGCACCACGACGTGCCGGGGGCCGTGCGCACCGGTGCCCGTCGTCGGGACCGGGGCCCCGTCGGGGAGGACGACGACGACGGCGTCCGCGGCGTCGTCGACCGGCTCTCCGCCCACCGCCGCCACCGCCAGGTGCCACACCACCGAGCGCCAGTGCGCGGGCAGGGCGAGCAGGACGCCGTCGCCGACCTCGACGTCGAGCTCCTCGAGCAGCAGGTTCGCCGTCTTGGCGACCCAGTTCTCCAGCACGCGGGCGGAGAGCTCGACGCGCTCGCCGTCGGCGCCGTACCAGGTGACGCGGGGACGCCCGGAGTCCTGGGCCCGGAGGCGGGCCAGCAGGGCGGGGACCTGGACGACGTCGGCGGGTGCGCTCACGCCGACCCACGCTAGGCGCCGGCGCCGCGGCGGGCGCCGCGGCGAGGGTTCCCCACCGCCGCCGCCAGGGCTCAGGATGGTCGCCGTGACGGGACGTGGTCGGGCGTGAGCGCAGCGCCCGCCGAACGCACCCTCGTGCTGCGCCAGCCGCTGGACCTGTCCGCCACCCTCGGCCCGCTGCGGCGCGGGGGCGGCGACCCGGCGGTGCGCCGGACCGGCGCCGGACCCGGGGCCACCTGGTGGTGGGCCACCCGCACCCCCGCCGGCACCGCGCTGCTCGGGATGCGCCACCTGCCCGCCGCCGGCACCGCGCACGGCGCCGTCCTCGCCGCCGCGTGGGGCGAGGGCGCGGCGTGCGCCGTCGACGGCGTCCCCGAGCTGCTGGGGGAGGACCAGGACGACGCCGGCTTCCAGCCCCGCCCGGAGCACGCGGTGCTCGTCGCCGCGCGCCGGCGCCGCTCCGGCGTGCGGGTGCCGCGCACGCGGGCGGTGTTCGAGGCGCTCGCGGGCGCGGCGATCGAGCAGGTGGTCACCGGCGTCGAGGCGCACCGCGCATGGCGCGACCTGCTGCTGCGCTTCGGCGACCCCACCCCCGGCGGGGCGGCCGACGGCGGGGGCCCGGCGGCCCCGGGCGGCCCCGCCGAGGGGATGCGGGTGCCGCCGAGCGCGCGCGGCTGGGCCGGGATCCCGAGCTGGGAGTGGCTGCGAGCCGGGGTGGAGGAGCGGCGGCGGCGCGTCGTCCTGCACGCCGCGCACTGCGCCCCGGCGCTCGAGCGGACCGTGCTGCTGCCCGCCGCGCGCGTCGAGCCGGCGCTGCGCACGGTGCCCGGCGTCGGGGTGTGGACGGCCGCGGAGGTGCGCCACCGCGCCCACGGCGACCCCGACGCCTTCTCCTTCGCCGACTACCACGTGGCGAAGAACGTCTCCTACGCGCTGACCGGGCAGGTGCTCGACGACGCCGGCTGTGCGGAGGTCATCGAGTGCTACCGCGGACACCGGTACCGGGTGCAGCGGCTGCTGGAGCTCGAGGGCATCGCCAGGCCCCGGCGCGGGGCGCGGATGCCGCTGCCGCGGCACACCCCGGTCGCGACGGGCATGCGGACGTAGCACGGCACCCTCCCCGGGGCGGCCGTCGGCGAGTAGAGTCCGGCGCTGCCGCGGGGGGCCTGCGCGGCGTCGCGACGACGCGTAGCCGGGAGGCGTGGTGCTGGTCGGCGACCTCATGACGGCGTACCCCGCCTTCGTCCGCCTGGGCTCCGACGTCCGCCGCGCGGCCGAGCTGCTTTGCGTGTCCGAGGTCGGCCAGCTCATGGTGCTCGACCACGAGGGCCGGTTCGTCGGCGCGCTCGCCGAGGAGGACCTGGTCCGCGCGCTGCTGCCGGGCTTCGACGACGTCACCGGCGGCCGGCGGCAGCCTGTCCGACGCGTTCGCGCTGTTCCTGGAGCGCGGCCGCGAGCTCGCCGACCGCGTCGATCGACCCGCTGGTGGTCCGCGACGCGGTCACGGTGCGCACGACCGACGAGGTCGCCCGGGCGGCGGTCGTCATGCTCGACCGCGGGCATCCGGCGGCTGCCCGTGGTCGACGACGGCGCAGCTGGTGGGGACGCTGTCGCGGGCCGACCTGTGCCGGGCGGTGATCTACCATTCCTGACGCGCCGCGGAGATGCGGCTCGCCGTGACGAACCGGCGCACGGGAGCGGTCAGCGAGCGAGGTCTGCGCGCTGCCGGTGGTCCTCGGGCGCGAGGCCGCAGCGGCCGCCGTGGTGCTGGCCGACCGCAGCGTCTCCCGCCGCCACGCCCGGCTGGAGGCGGACGGCCGAGGCGGGCTGGCCGTCGCGACCTCGGCAGCGCCAACGGCACCATCGTCAACGGGGAGCCCGGTGGACGCGGCGGAGCGGCTGGCCGCCGGGGCGGGCTCCCGCTGGGCATCGGTCCCTTCGAGATGGCGTGGAGCCGTGCGCGACCCCGGCGCACCGCGCCGGCGGTCCCGGCGACCTCACCCTGCTGAAGCCCCCGCCGCAGCCCCCGCCCGCCGTCCGGGCCGCCGCCCCCGGTGGCGGCCCGGCGCGGTGGTCGAGGCGGCCGAGGCCCACGACGCCGGCGTCGGCCACGAGCTCGACGGGTTCCTGTCCGTGGAGCACGGGTTCCTGCCGGTCGAGCCGCCGCTGCTCGCCCTGCCCGGACTCGCACGCGGGCCTGGGACGGCATGGTCGCGGAGCTGCCGGAGCTGTTCCGCCGGCTCACCCTGCGCCGGGCGTTCGACGCGATGCCGGTGCTCGACGCCGCCCCGGACGCGCTGCCCGACCGGCTACCTGCTGCGCGCCTCGACGATGCTCGGGCGTCTGCGCGCACGCCTACCAGTACATGGCCGTCGACGCCGCCCGCCGCGCTGCCCGGACGCATCCTGCGGCCCTGGACCGAGGTGTCGCGGCGGCTGGGCAAGGAGGTCCCGGCGGTCTCCTACATCGACCTGTTCTTCTACAACTGGCGCCTGCGCGACCCGGCCGGGCCCGCGGCGCCTGGACAACATGGACCTGCTCGTGCCGACCTGGGACAACGCCGCCGAGCGGGTCTTCTACCTGGTCACCACCGAGTTCGCGATGGCGCTGTCGCCCCGGTGCTCGGGCGCGATGCTGGACGCCCAGGAGGCCGTGCGTCGCCGACGACCGCGCGCGCTGGAGGCGGCGCTGCTGGTAGGTCCTGGACCGGCTGCAGCACGCCACGCAGGTGGTCTACCCGCAGATCGACCCGAACCCGCGCGGGCGGCCTCCCGCTCGACCAGGTGCTGTGGGCCAAGACCGTCGGCACCGCGGGCGTCCCGATCTTCGAGGGCGCGCCGAGCCCGAGCGGGACCGCGCAGCCGCAGATCCACGCCCTGGACGCGTTCCTGGAGCGCCGCGCCTACGGCTCGCGTGGTCGGCCAGCAGAGCACCTACCTGGCCGGGCACTTCCCCCGGCACTGGCAGCGAGCTGGTCGCCGCGCTGCGCGAGGTGTCGGTGCGCGGCTACGTCGAGGCGCACCGGGCAGCAGCGGGCTGCGCGGGCTCTACAACGCCGTGCTCGACGCCTACGTCGGCGACCGCGGGTGGATGGGCCTGCACCGGATCAAGGCGTACGGCTTCCTGGAGGTGGCGTTCAAGGTCGGCCGCGAGGTGACCACCGGGGCGCGGTTCACCGGGCTGTTCAAGGACAGCACCTGGGACAGGGTCGACGACGAGCTGGCCGTGGTGCGCGACGAGCGCCGCCCGCCGTCGGCCCGCCGGTGGTCGTTCGGGACGCCGCTGCCGGGGCCCGTGCACGCCGACCCCGCCAGCGGCGCGTGGACCTGCTGCGCCTGAGCTCGACGTCACCGGCCAGGGCGTGCACCACCAGCCCGGCGACCGGGTCGGCGTGCTCGCCGGAGAACGACGACGAGCTGGTCCGGCCCGCACGGTGCGCGGCGCTGCGGGCCGCCGGCGACGAGCTGGTCGGGCTCACCCCGGCCTGGCAGGCGGCGGTGGCGCTGCGGGACGGCTACGCCGACGACGTCGCCGTGCTGCCGCTGCGCGACCCTGCTGCGGTTCGCCGAAGCTGCGGCCGGTCGACCGCGGTCTGGCCCGGCGGCTGCTCGGGCTCTCAGCCGTCGGGGCGCTCCAGCGCGTCGTCGACGCCCGCATGGAGGACCAGTGGGAGCTCTGGGACGTGCTCGACCTGCTGCACGCCGGCGGGTACGACGTCACCCGGCTCTGGCGGACCGCGCCCACCGAGCGGGAGGCGCTGTGCGCCGTCGTCGCGCCGGAGGGGTTCCGGCTGTACTCCATCGCTTCGGCACCGCCGCCCGGTGAGCCGGCGCGCACGCTGCGGCTGGTGGTCGGCGGGCTCGGGTACACCTCGGCGCGCACCGCCTGGTCCTACCCCCGGCGAGCGGCGCGGCACCGCGTCGCACTTCCTGCGGCGGGTGACGGCGCAGGCGCAGCGGCCGGGCGGGCCGGGCGGGCCGGGCGCCCAGCGCCGCCGGCTGTCGCTGCAGGTGGTGCCGACGCCGCGGTTCCGGCTGCCCGCCGACCCCGCCCGGCCGGTGGTGATGTTCGCGGCGGGGTCGGGCGTCGCGCCGTTCCTGGGGTTCGTCGCGGCCCGCGCCCGCTCGGCCGGCGGCAGCGGCGAGGACCTGCTCTACCTCGGAGCCCGCGGCCCCGAGGCGTTCGTCGAGCACGCCGACCTCGACGCCGCGGCCGCCGCGGGGCGCCTGCGGCTGCACGTGGCGTTCTCGCGCGCCGACGCCGCGGTCCGCTTCGACGCGGAGGCGGGCCGGCACGTCGTCGTCCCCGCCCCGTCCGGCGGTCGCCGCCGGGTCGATGACGTGCTGCGCTCGCCCGAGCACGCCGACCGGCTGTGGGACCTGCTGCGCCCGCGGGCCGACGGCGGCGGTGGGGCCCACGTCCGCGTGTGCGGCAGCGCCACGTTCTCCGCAGCCGTCCTCGAGGCGCTCACCGACGTCGCCCGCCGCGGCACCGGGTCGGAGCGTGCGGCGCGGGAGTTCGTGCGCGACCTGTCGGCGCAGGGCCGGCTCGGGCAGGACGTCTTCACCACCTACCTCGGCCACGCCCAGCAGGGACCGCGGGTCGAGGTGTCCGAGCTCGCGCTGCGGAACACCCCGGAGGCGGGGTTCTGGATGGCCGTGGACGGGCGGGTGCACGACGTCTCCGAGCTCCTGCACACGCACGTGGGCGGCCCGCACGTGCTGCGCAACCACACCGGGGTCGACGCGACGGCGGCCTACCGCACGGTGCTGCACCACGCCCACGCCGAGATCGACGCGCAGCTCGGGCTGTACGCAGTCGGCCACCTGCGGCGGCTGGCGTTCGGCGGTCGCTGGGGCGTCGTGCTCACCGAGGACGGGCTGCGGTCGCTGCCGCTGGAGGAGCTCTTCACCACCTGGGTGCGGACCGTGCACCTGGTGGTCGGGATGGAGAACGCCCTGGCCGCCGACTACTCCTTCACCACGACGGCGGCGACGCGCGGTGAGGACCCCCGCGAGCTCACGCCCTTCAAGGCGCAGTTCGTGGTGCAGGCGCACCGGCGGTTCCTCGTCAGCCACCTCGACGGCTTCGTCGACGACGACCTGCGGACGCTCTGGCAGCTCACCGCCGGCTTCTGCGACCCCCGCGCCGACGTCCGCGAGCACGACGACCGGCGCGCCGCCGCCGCTGCCGGCGAGGACCACCGCCTGGTGCGCGGCTGCGTGGCGCAGGTGGCGGCGCAGGTCGAGGGCGGTCGGGGCAGCGCGAGCACGGACGCGCTGTGCCGGGGGTGGGTCCGCGCCGACGCCGCGGCGCTGCGCGCGCTGAAGGAGGCGCTGCTGGTCGGCGTGCGGGCGTTCGAGGAGCACGAGGCCGACGTCGTCGAGCGCGCCGGGTCGCAGCTGCTGGGCGCGGTGCGGGCGGCCCTCGACGTCGTCGACGGGTACGACGCGCGGATGGCCGCGCTGAGCCGCGAGCACGGCTTCACCGAGGTCCCCGACGGCGGCGCGCAGGGGTCAGCGGTGCCGCCCGTGCCGCCGGACCGCGGGGTGCCGGGCCACGGCGGCCCGCTGGGCGGCCTCACCTCCCCGCGGTGACCTCCCCCCTCCCGCGACGATCAAGGAGGTCCGGCTCAGCCGGGTGAGCCGGACCTCCTTGATCGTCACGGGGTGCGGCGGGGCTACAGGCGCAGGCGTCGCAGCAGCCGCGGGGGTGCCCAGCGCAGCAGCTCGGTCACTGCCCGCGCCCCCGGGGGCGCCCAGACGACGTCGGCGCCGTCGCGCAGGCCCTGCTCGACGAGGTCGGCCACCGCCAGGGCCGTCGTCGCCAGGAACGCCGAGCGGCCGGCAGTCATCCGGGTGCGCACGAAGCCGGGGCGCACCACGAGCACGCGCACGCCGTCACCGCGGACCGCCTCGCGCAGCCCGCCGGCGAACGCGTCGAGCCCGGCCTTGCTCGCCCCGTAGGCGAAGTCGGTGCTGCGCGCCCGGACCGCCGCGGCGCTGGACAGCACCACCAGCGCCCCGCCGCCCTGCGCGCGCAGCCGCCGCACGGCCTCGGCGGCCAGCGCCACCGGTGCCGCGGTGTTGACCTGCACGAGGTCGGCGGCGGCCAGCGGGTCCTGCCAGGTGCGCTTCGGGTCGGGGAGCACCCCGACCGCCAGGACGACGACGTCGACCGGCCCGCCGCCGTCGGCCCCCGAGGGCGCGAACGCAGCCTCCAGCGCCGGCTGCCAGGTCGCCCGGTCGCGCGCGTCCAGGGGCACGGCCCGCGCCCGGTGCCCCTCGGCGGTCAGCGACCCCACGGTCGACGCGAGGTGCTCGCCCGGCCTGCCGGCCAGCACCAGGTCGAGCGCGCGGCCGCGGCCGAGGCGGCGCACCACGGCGAGGCCGATGTCGGAGGTGCCGCCCAGCAGCACGACGCGCGCGGGCTCGTGGGCGGGGCGGACCGGTGACGCGGGGGCCGGTGCTGGCGCCGCCGGACGCGCGGGCCTCGTTCCGGGCAGGGGCAGGCGCACCCGCCGATCCTGGCGGTGCGGCCTCCGCCGGTCCACCTCGGGGCCGCTGCGCGCGCGGCGGGTGGCCGGGCGAGGATGGAGCACGTGCAGATCACGGCCATCGCCGGCGGCGTCGGCGGAGCCCGCTTCCTGCGCGGCCTGCTGGCGCACCTCGCCGCCTCGCCCGACCCGGAGCGCCGCGCCGCGCGCGTGACCGCCGTCGTCAACACCGGCGACGACGCGTGGATGCACGGCCTGCGCATCACGCCCGACCTCGACACGGTGATGTACACCCTCGGCGGCGGCGTCCACGAGGAGCAGGGCTGGGGGCGGCGCGAGGAGTCCTCCGTGGTGGCGGGCGAGCTCGCCGCGTACGGTACGGGTCCGGACTGGTTCACCCTGGGCGACCGCGACCTCGGCACCCACGTCCTCCGCACCCAGCTGCTCCGCGAGGGCTGGCCGCTCTCGCGCGTGGTGGAGCGCCTCTGCGAGCGCTGGCAGCCCGGCGCGCGGCTGCTGCCGATGAGCGACGACCCGGCGGAGACGCACGTGCACCTCGCCGACGGGCGCACCGTGCACTTCCAGGAGTGGTGGGTGCGGCTGCGCGCGTCGGTGCCGGCCACGGGCTTCACCTCGGTGGGCGTCGACGGGTCCGCGCAGCCGGTGGCGCCCGCTCCCGGCGTCCTCGACGCGCTGCGCGACGCCGACGCGGTGCTGCTGCCGCCGTCCAACCCGGTCGTGAGCACCGGCACCGTCCTCGGAGCGCCGCCCGGGGGCTGGCGCGCGCCGGGCCCCCTCGGCGTGACGGGGGTGCGGGAGGCGCTGCGCGACGGCGGTGCCCCCGTGGCCGGCGTCTCCCCGGTGCTCGGCGGGCGCGTGGTGCGGGGGATGGCCGACGCGTGCCTGGCCGCCCTCGACGTGCCCGCGACGGCGCTCGGCGTCGGCGCGCTCTACGCCGACCTGCTCGACGCCTGGCTGGTCGACGACGACGCCGACGGCGAGCTCGACGGCACCACCGTGCCCGGAGGGCGGGGGCGGGTGCTCGCGCGGCCGCTGCTCATGAGCTCCCCGCAGGCCGCCGCCGACCTGGCCGGGGCCGCCCTCGACGCCGCGCTCGCCGTCGGGCGCCGCTCGTGACCGCCCGTCCGGACCGCAGCGACGACCGGGCCGACCGGGGACTCACCGGCCGCTCCCGGGGGCCCGGCAGGCGGCGCCCGGGTCCCCGGTCGGTGGGGCGGGTGGTGGCCGCGGCGGTCGGGCTGGCGGCCGCGGCCGTGGCGCGCGCCGACGGCGCCACCTGCGAGCGGGTCGTCCTGCCCGACGGGTCAGCGCTGAGGGTCTGCCACGGCGCTCGCGGCCGCTCCTACGCCCGCGGCGGCACCACCTACGGCGACACCTACGTCACCGGCGCCGACCCCCGCACCCGCACCGCCGACCGGCTGCGCCACGAGGCGGTGCACGTGGCCCAGTGGCGGCGGTGGGGCCTGCTGCTGCCCCTGCTGTACGGCATCGCCGAGCTGCGCGCCGCCGGAGACCCGACCCGGAACCGCTTCGAGGCGGCCGCGGGCCTGCGCGACGGCGGCTACCGGTGACCGGCGCCGCGCCCTCGGAACCGCCCGCCCGCGTCGTCGCCGAGGCCGTGCCGGGTCTGCCCGAGGTCGTCTCCGGGGACGACCTGGCGGCGCTGCTGGTCCGGGCGTGCGCCGCAGCGGGCACGCCGCTGGGCGGTGACGACGTCCTGGTCGTCGCGAGCAAGGTGGTCGCGAAGGCCGAGGGGCGGGAGCGGCCCGCGCAGGCGCGCGAGCGCCTCCTCGACGAGGAGTCGGTGCGCCTGGTCGCGGAGCGCTCGCTGCCGGACGGGCGCACCACCCGCGTGGTGCAGGCGCGCTCCGGCCCCGTGCTGGCGGCCGCGGGCATCGACGCCTCCGACGTCGCCGAGGGCACGGTGCTGCTCCTGCCCGCTGACCCGGACGCCTCCGCGCGGCGGCTGCGGGCGCGCCTGGCGGAGCTGCTCGACCTGCCGGGACGCGCGCCCGCCGTCGTCGTCAGCGACACCAGCGGCAGGCCGTGGCGCGACGGCGTCACCGACTTCGCGCTCGGCGCCGCTGGCCTGCAGGTCCTCGACGACGCCCGCGGTCGCCGCGACCGCTCCGGCCGGGTGCTGGAGGTGACCGTGCGCGGCATCGCCGACGAGGTCGCCGCGCTGGCCGACCTCGTCAAGGGCAAGGCAGCCGGCACACCCGCAGCGGTGGTGCGCGGGCTCGGGCAGCTGGTGACCGATGACGACGGCCCCGGAGCCGCCCCCCTGGTGCGCACCGGCCCGGCCGACTGGTTCGCCCACGGCCACGTCGAGGCCGTCGCCGCGGCGCTGGGCCTCTCCGAGCGCGAGGTGGCGCCGCCGTCCATCGTGCCCGGCGGGCCGGTGGGGGAGCGGGTGGCCCGGGCGGTCGCCGTCGCGCGAGCCGGCCGGGGCGTCGGCGCCGCCCGCCTCGACGTGGTCGCGGTGTCGGACGCCGAGGGCGCGGTGCGGGTCAGCGGGCCCGCGTCGGCCGTCGGCGGGGCCGTCGAGCGGCTGCTCGTGGCCCTGTGGGCGGAGGCGCTCGCCGGTGACCCCGTCGAGGACGGCGACGGCGTCGCCGTCCGGGTGCGTGCCGCGGACCTGAGGTCCGGTCCCTGCCGCCCGCTGGACGACGAGAGCGTCGACCTGTCCGTCGTCGATCATGGACTTGCCGGTGTCGACCTTGGACTTCGGTGAGCGCGTCCTGGGGCTGCGTCTCCGCAAGTCCATGATCGCGGCACCGGTATGTCCATGATCGTCGTGACGCGGCGGTCGCGCTGCAGTGGGGCGCCCATGGCCGTGGTGCTCCTGGTGCTGATGTGACTCAGGGTGATGTTGTGAGCGTCGGTGCAGGTGAGGGGCGTCTGGCGTGCCGGGCGACCTCTGCTGCGGCGCCGCGGCACCCCCGCGCGGGGACGGCGGCAGTGCGCCCAATGTCCCGCGGTGTCCGTTACGCACCGCGTGGCGAGGGGGGCGACACGCGCTAGGCGCGAAATGGTCCCGACCCTTCCTGCGATTCGCCTGCACGCGCTGTAGTCGCACGTATGTAATTCAGTCACCGCCGAGAGGCGAGGAGGCTCCGTGAGGGGCCTCGCCGAGACCGCGAGACCAGGAGTCGAGATGAGCGAGAGCACCACCGTCTCCCTCGGGCTGCCCCGCCCCAGGACGGCCCCATCCAGCGAGACCGGCTCCATCCCCGTCGTCGCGGCGGTCGCCGCCCCGCGGACCTCCCCGGAGGCCTTCGAGGCGCTGACCGGGCCCTCCGCCGACGAGCTGCTCGTCGGTGACCTCGACGCCGAGCTCGAGGGCCTCGTCGATGACCTGACCGAGGACGACGACGAGGACGACGAGGACGACGCTGGGGACGGCGGGACCTGGCCTCGAGCTGGTGCTCGGCGAAGGGCGACGCCGAGGACGGCCGTCGACTGGCAGGAGCGCGCGCTGTGCGCCCAGACCGACCCGGAGGCGTTCTTCCCCGAGAAGGGCGGCTGCACCCGCGAGGCCAAGCGCGTCTGCATGAGCTGCGAGGTGCGCGTGCCGTGCCTGGAGTACGCGCTGGCCAACGACGAGCGCTTCGGCATCTGGGGCGGCCTGTCCGAGCGCGAGCGGCGCCGCGTCAAGCGCGCGCGCGGTCTGAGCCCCAGCCCCTCCTCGGCGCCCAGCCAGCCCCAGCCCCGGCACGCACGCCGGGGCGCGGCCGCGCCAGCGCCGCGCTCGCCACCGAGCGAGCCTCAGCCGGCGCGGCGCCGGCGCCGGGGAGCACCACGCGCCCGCCGCCCCCGACCCTCGGCCGCCGCCCGCGGCCGCGGGCCGGGCGCGCCGGTCGCCGAGGCGTCGTGGACGCCGTCGTGCTCGCCTGCGACGGCGAGCGCTGGCTGCCGCGCGCCCTGCGCGCGCTGGACGCGCAGAGCCGCGCGCCCGACCGCGTGGTGCTGCGGACGCCGGCTCCGGCGACGGAAGCGCCGCGCTGCTCGCCGCCCACGCCCGCCGCTCGCGGCCGGTCGGCGGCCCCCCGGTGCTCCCCGTGCTGCAGCTCACCCGCGCGCCGGCCTGCTCGACGCCGCCCGCGCGGCGCTGCTCGCCACCGACGCCGCGCGCTGACCGCCCGCGCCGACGGCCGGCGCCCGCTCGGCAGGCTCGGCGACCGCCGAGCGCGCGCGCCCGCGCGCAGCGCGCAGCACACCGCGGTGCCCGCTGCCGCTGCGCTGGGTGTGGCTGCTGCACGACGACTGCGCGCCCGCGCCCGACGCCCTCGAGCAGCTGCTCGCCGCCGTCGAGGTCGCCCCGAGCGTCGGCATCGCCGGCT
This sequence comes from uncultured Actinomycetota bacterium, assembly GCA_963781365.1. GTDB lineage: Bacteria > Actinomycetota > Actinomycetes > Actinomycetales > Quadrisphaeraceae > Quadrisphaera. The sequence goes on from CAWAFR010000002.1 coordinate 257,040, forward strand.
GCAAGGTGGTCGACTGGGACGACGAGGGCCTGCTGCACCAGGTCGGCTTCAGCACCTCCGCGATGGGGCGGCGGCTGACCGGTGTCGAGCACGGGGACCGCGACCAGGGCCAGCGCGACCACCGCGACGACGTCCTGGCCGTCTCCACCGCCGGCATGCTCGTGCGCCGCGACCTGCTCGAGCGCCTCGGCGGCGACCCGCCCTGCCCGTGCTGGGCGAGGACCTCGACCTGTGCCGGCGGGCCCGGCTGGCCGGCTCCCGGGTCGTCGTCGTGCCCGGCGCGGTCGTGCGCCACGTCGACGCCACCCGCTCGGGCCGCGCGACACCCGCGCCGCCCGCGCGGTGCGCTGGACCGAGCGCCGCCACGAGGCGCACGCGCGCCTGGTGGCCGCCGCCACCCGCTGCGGCTGCCGCTGGTGGCGCTCGCCGTGCTGCCGGGGGGCTGCTGCGCCGCTGGTGCGGGTCGCGGCGAAGCAGCCCGACCGTGCCGGCGCCGAGCTGTCCGCGGTGCTGGCGGCGCTGGTCCGTCCCCGCCGCGTCGCCACCGCCCGCCGCGCCGCCGCCAGGACCGCGGTGCGGCCCCGCAGCGCCCTGCGCCCGCTGCTCGTGCCCCGCCGCGAGGTGGTCCGCTGGCACCGCGACCGCTGGGCCCGCACCGGCATCGCCCCCGCGACCGGCGTGCTGCCCGTGGTGGCCGCGCGCGCCCTCGCCGAGGGCACCGCCCGGCGTGCTGGAGGCGGTCACGCCGTCGCACGGCCTGCCGCTGCTGCCCGGCCCGGCCCGCTCCCCGGAGGCCGCGACGACGTCGCCCGCCGGGGCCGTCCCCGCACGACGGCCTCACCCACACCGACGATCACCGCCGCAGCACCGGCGGCGGCGCGGCCCCCGCGCCCGGCCGCCCGGGTGCGCTGGTGCTGGTCCCCCTGCTCCTCGCCCTCACCGCGCTGGGCGTCGTCGCGCTGCACCGCCTCCTCGGCGGCGGCCAGGTGGTCGGGGGAGCCCTCGCCGCGGCCCCGGATCTGTCGGACCTGTGGACGGCGGCGCGCTCGGACTGGCAGCCCGGCGGCCTCGGCGCGGCGGCGCCGTCGGACCCGTGGCTGTCGCTGCTGGCCGTCCTCTCCGCGCCGCTGGGCGGGTCGGTGCACGCCGCGGTCCTGGCCCTGCTGCTGCTCGCCCTGCCGCTGGCCGCGCTCGGGGGCTGGGCCGCCGCCGGTGCCGCGACCCGCTCCCGCCTGCTGCGCGCCGCCGCGGGGGTGGCCTGGGCCGGCGCCGCCCCGCTGCTGGCCGCCGCCGCCACCGGCCGGCTCGGGGCGCTGGCCGCGCACCTCGCGCTGCCCTGGGTCGCCGTGGGGCTGGCCCGCGCCACCACGGCCACCGCCCGGCGCCCGGCGCTGGCCGCCGGCGCGCTCGCCGGTCTCGCCGGTGCTGCCGCGGTCTGCGGCGCGCCCGTCCTGCTCCTGCCCCTGCTGGCCCTGGTGGCCGTGGTCGCGCTGACGGCGCGGCGCTGGCCCGGTGCGCTGCTCTGGACGGCGCTGCCCCTGCTGGCGGCGGGCGGGCCGCTGCTGGCGCCCGCCCTCGCCGACCCGCGCGTCCTGCTGGTGGGCCCTGGGCTGCCGCTCGCGACCCCCGCCGCCAGCAGCTGGCGGCTGCTGCTCGCCGACCCCGGCGGCGCCCTGGGCGACCCCCTCGCCGGCGGCCTCGGCGGCGCGGCCGTGCTCGGCGTGCCGGTCGGGGCGCTGGCGCTGGCGCCGGGGGCCCTGCTGCTGGTGCTCGCCCTGGTCGGTGCGGCGCGGGGCGGTGGCGTCGACGGCGGCCGGGTGGCGCGCACGGCGTGGTGGGCGGTGGGCCTGGGGCTCCTCGCCGCCGTCGGCGCCGTCCGCGCCGGCGGGTGGGCGGGTCCGGGCACCAGCCTGGTGCTGGCGGGCCTGGGGGCCGCGGCGCTCGCCCGCGCCCCCCGCCTGCTGCGCGCCCCCGCCGACGACGCCGCGGACCTCGACGACGACGACGCCTGGGACGACTCCGACCCCGATGCCGTGCCTGCCCCGCGGAGTGCCCGCAGCCGCCGACCCCGCACGCGGTGGGCGGCACTGGCCGCCGTCCTCGCCGTCCTCGCCCCGCTCGCGCTGGTGGGCGCGTGGACCCTGCAGCAGAGCGGCGGCGGCCTCCTGGAGCGGCGCCCCGCGAGCGCCGGCGACCCGGCCGTCGCCGCCGACGCCGCCGCCTCCCCGGACGCCGTGAGCACCCTGCACCTGTCCCTGGCCGACGACGGCGCTGCGACGGTCACCGTCCGCAGGGGCCCGCTCGTGGTCTCGAGCAGCTCCGTCGTCGCCGACCTCGCCCGCGGTGGGTCGGGGGCGGCCTCGGCGCGCTCGGCCACGACCGCTGCCGCCGCCGACGCCGCGGTGCGATCGGCCACGGCGCTGCTGGCTGCTGGCTCCGACGACCCCCGCGCGGCCCTCGCCGAGCTCGGCGTGGGCTACGTGCTGCTGGAGCCGCCGGCCGGGTCCACCGCGGCGAGCGCGACGGCCACCGCCCGCCTCGACGCCGTCACCGGCCTCGCGCGGGCCGGCAGCACCGACGCCGGGGTGCTCTACCGCGTGCTGCCGGCCAGCGGCTCCAGCGACGACGCCGCCGACCGCCCCTCCCGCGCCCGCCTCCTGGACGCCGACGGCGCCGTCATCACCGCGCTCGCGTCCCGCGGGCAGGACGTCGACGCCGTCGTCCCGGCCGCCGACCCCGCCCAGGCGCTGCTCGGCGGCCGGACGGCTGTCGTCGCGGAGCGGTCCGACCCGGGCTGGACCGCGCGCGCTGGACGGTCGCCGCCTCCCCGTGGTCACCGTCGACGGGTGGGCCCTGGGCGTCGAGGTCCCCGACGCCGGGGGCCACCTCGTCATCACCCGCACCGGCGCCGCGTCGACGGTCTGGGACTGGATGCAGGGAGCGGTGCTGCTGCTGACCGCGCTGCTCGCGGTCCCGGTGCCCGTGCGCGGGCGGAGGCTCCCGTGAGCGCCGCGTCGGCCGGGCGGCGGGCGGCGGCGCTGCTCAGCGCCACCGGTGCCGCAGCGCTCGTCGCCGCGGGCCTGGCCCTCGGGGCGCTGCCCTCGACCGCGGCCGCGCCGGGCGCCGCCGCCGCCGAGGCCGGTGCTGCCGCTGCCGCTGCCGTCGACGTCCCGGTGCCGGCCTCCGGCGCCTCCCTCGCCTGCCCCGGAGGACCCGTCACCGCGGCGGGCACCGGGGGGTCCGCCGCTGCGGCCCGGGCCGCGGCGGCGGTGTCCAGCGCGACGACGGGCCTGGTCGCCGCCGGGTCCGGGGCCTCGCTGAGCGCGACCGCGCTTCACGAGCGCCCCTCCGACGACGGCACCACCTCCACCGATGGCACCTCGACCGACGGCACCTCGACCGACGCCACCGGCACGACCGCCGGGGACACCGCTGCGGCGCCCGCATCGGTGACGGGCACCGCTCTCGGCGGGTACCTCCGCGCGACTGCTGACCCGGCGGCGGCCACCACCGGCACCGCGGCCGCCCTCGCGGCGGGGCCCGTCGACGGCGGAGCACCCCTGCTCGCCGGGGCCACCACCTCCGTGGCGAGCAGCGGGGACCTGCGCGGCCTGGTCGCGACGGCGTGCGCCGCGCCGGCGGAGGACACCTGGCTGGTGGGCGGGTCCACCGGCGTCGGACGCTCGACGCGGCTGGTGCTGGCCGACACCGGCGCCGCCGCCACCACCGTCGACGTCACGGTCCTCACCGCGGACGGCCCGCAGCAGCCCAGCAGCCTGCAGGGGCTCTCCCTGGGAGCCGGCGAGCAGCGGTCGGTGCTGCTGGAGGGCGTCCTGGACGGCGTCCTCGACGCCGCGTCCGGTCCCGGCGCCGACGGCTCCGGGTCACCGGTGGCGGTCCGGGTGCGGTCCTCCGCTGGCCCGGTGGCCTCCTGGCTCGTGGAGGGGGTGCTGCACGGGCTCGTCCCGGGGGGCCAGGAGGTCGTCGGGCCCGCGGCGGCGCCGGCCACCTCCCTCGTCGTCCCGGGCGTCGTCACGGCGGGGCCGTCACCGGCGGTGCTCCGGGTGGCCAACCCCGGCACCGAGCCGGTGGTGGCGCGCTTCAGCGTCGTCGACGCCACCGGCTCCTCGGTGCCCTCCGGGGCCACGCCGGCGACGGCGGTGCCGCCCGGCAGCGCCGTCGACGTGCAGCTGCCCAGTCTGCCCAGCGGCGGGGTCGCGCTCGCCGTCGACGCCGACGGGCCCGTGCTGGCCGCTGCCCGCACCGACAGCGCGCCGTCCTCGGGCGCCTCGCCCGTCGCGGGCGACATCGCGTGGACCGCCGCCGCCGAGCCGCTCACCGGCGCGACCCTGGTGGCCCTGCCGCGGGGCACCGGTCGCAGCGGCGCGGGTGCCGTCCCCGACGCGCGGCTGGTGCTGACCTCCGGGAAGGACGCGGCCGCCGTCGACGTCGCGATCGTGGGCGCCGACGGGCGCACGGGCACGGCGCGGCGCGTGGAGCTGCCGGCGACCACGACCACGGCCGCCGACGTCGACGACCTGGTCCGCGCGGCCGGTGGCAGCGGCACCCCGGTGGCCATCGTGCTGACGCCCGTGGGCGGCGGACGGGTGGTCGCTGCGCTGACCACGAGCCTCGCGGTCGGTAGCGGCGGCGACCTGGTCGCCGCGAGCCCCGTCAGCGCGGGCGCCGACCTGCCCCGGACGGTGCGGGTGCGGGTCACCGCCCCCTGATCACCGCCCCCTGACGTCGTCGGGACCACCGCCGGAGCGCTCGAGCGCGTCGAGGAGGGCGTCCTCGCGGGCCGCCTGCACCTCGTCGGCCCTCGCCCAGCGGCGGCAGGCGACCAGGACGAGCGGGGCGGTCACCACCTCCGCGACCGTGACCATGAGCGTGCCGCCCAGCAGCTGGTCGGCCGGCGCGCTCATCGAGCCGGGGAGGCGGTGGACGGCGTACCAGCCCCCGGCCACCACCGCGCCGCTGACGCCGACCACCAGCCCGGGCACGGCGTCGACGACGCCGTCCAGGAACGCCACGAGCACCCGCAGCCCCCACGCGCCCGGGCCGTCCTCGGCGGCGCCGGCGCCGCCGCTGCCCAGGACGGGGACCGTGAAGAGGGCGCCGACGGCCACCAGCGTGAGAGCGGTCGCGGACCGCACCGCGCCGGAGCGCAGCGACGCCGTCCACCACGGCGAGGAGCAGCTGCGCGACCAGCAGGGCCGCGGCCACCGCCACCGCCGCGGGGTCCAGCGTCCAGGTGGTCAGCGCGGTCGCCGGGGTGAGCGGCGGCAGGCCCTCCGGCGTCGTGAGCAGGGTCGTGAGCACCGTCGGCGGCCGTCGTCAGTCGTCGTCGGCGCGGTAGCGGGGGTCGACCTGCTCCGGCGTCGTCCCCATCGCGGCGGCCACCTGCTCGACCACCACCTCGTGCACGAGGGAGGCGAGGTCGGCCTCGTCGACGCTGCGGGTCTCCAGCGGCCGCCGGTAGACCACGATCCGGGGCCGCTGGGCGCGGGTGGCGGGGAAGAAGCGGCCCAGGGCCACCTCGGGGCGCTCCCAGGCCGCGGAGTCTCCGGGCGGGACGTCCTCGACGGCGAACTCGATGGTGGCCATCTGCTCGGCCCAGCGCCGCTCCAGGCGCTCGACCGCGTCCAGGACGACGTCGTCGAAGCGCTCCGCGCGGGTGCGGGTGCCCGGGAGCTCGGGCGGCATGAGGGGGCCGCGCAGGCCGCGGCCGTGGCGGTCGCGTCGTCGTCGGCGGAGGCCCCGGGCGCTGGCCATGGCGCGAGCCTACCGACGGGCCGGCCGGCGGCTGGTGCGGCGGGAGGGGCGGCGGCGGCCGGGACGGGCGCGACGCGCCCGGGTGCGCGGTGATGCGGACACGGCGCGCCGCGACGAATGCCAGCCGTGTGAGTCGTCCCGGAGTACCGTCTGGTCATGGCGACGCGACGGTGCAGCAGGAGCGGGTGCGGAGCCTCGGCGATCGCCACCCTGACGTACGTCTACGCCGACTCGACGGCGGTGCTCGGGCCCCTGGCCCTGGCGCACGAGCCGCACTGCTACGACCTGTGCTCGGCCCACGCGGGGCGCCTCACGGCACCGCGCGGCTGGGAGGTCGTGAGGCTGCAGCCGGAGGCCTACGAGCACCGGCAGAGCCACGACGACCTGCTCGCCCTCGCCGACGCGGTCCGCGAGGCGGCGCGTCCGGCCCCCGAGCCCGTGCACGTGCGCGAGCCCGTCGCGGCGGGCGCCGGGGCGGTCGGCCCGGGCGGCGGACGCCGGGGCCACCTGCGCGTGCTGCGGGACTGACCCCTTCAGCGACTCTCCGCTGACCCTCAGGAGCGGCTGCGGTCCAGCACCTCGCTGATGGACAGGGTGGAGTCGTCGGACTCCCAGACGCGGTGCTCGCAGCCGCGGCACGAGGTGAAGCGGACGGCGGTGCCGTCGGTCAGCACCATCGACAGCTCGGTCAGCTGCTCCGCGCCGCACGCGGGGCACGCGCGCCGCGCCGGGCCGGCGGCCAGCAGGGAGCCCAGGGGCTCCGACTCCGGCGCGGGGCGACGACGACGACGCGCCGACGGCACCCGCGGTGACGTCGCGGTGCTCTCGGCGGTGCTCGGGGCAGCGGTGGGAGCGGGCGGGACCATGGGCCTCCTCGTCGACGGACGCGCCGGGCCACCTGGCTGACCGGCGGTGCGCGTGCGGTGCCGGGCCTGTAGCCCGAGCGCCTGCACTCATCCCATCGGCGCAGCGGCGCCGCACCTGAGGAGTCCTGCCCCGCCACTGCGGCGGCGGTGCTGGCTACTCTCGGCGCTGTGGTGAACCCCCCCATCGACCTCGCGACCATCGTCAAGGCCTACGACGTGCGCGGCCTCGCGCCCGAGCAGCTCGACGAGACCGTCGCGCACGCGCTCGGCGCCGCCGCGGCCGACGTCCTCGGCGTCGCCGGGAGGGCGGGGCAGGACGGCGGGACGCTCGTCATCGGCCACGACATGCGCCCCACCAGCCCGGTGCTGGTCGACGCCTTCGCGCGCGGCGTGACCGACCGCGGCGGCGACGTGCTCGTCATCGGCCTGTGCTCCACCGACGGGCTGTACTTCGCCTCCGGGTCCCTGGGCGCGCCGGGCGCGATGTTCACCGCCAGCCACAACCCCGCCGCCTACAACGGCATCAAGATGTGCTTCGCCGGCGCCAAGCCGGTCGGCACCGGCACCGGTCTCGACGAGGTGCGCACCCTCGCCCAGCAGTACCTCGACACCGCGGCCGCTGGCGCCTCCGTGGAGGCCGGGGGCAGCGGCGGCGGCGTCCCCGTGGCCGCCCGCACCGGCACCCGCAGCGACCGCGACCTGCTGGGGGAGTACGCGGCGCACCTGCGGTCCCTGGTCGACCTGTCGGGCTCGCGCCCGCTGAAGGTCGTCGTCGACGCCGGCAACGGCATGGCCGGGCTCACCGCGCCCGCCGTGCTCGGCGGGGAGGCGGGCCTGCGGCCGCTGCCGCTCGACGTCGTCCCGATGTACTTCGAGCTCGACGGCACCTTCCCGAACCACGAGGCCAACCCGCTGGAGCCGGCGAACCTCGTCGACCTGCAGCGGGGCGTCGTCGAGCACGGCGCCGACATCGGCCTCGCCTTCGACGGCGACGCCGACCGCGTCTTCGTGGTCGACGAGCGGGGAGAGCCCGTCAGCCCGTCGGCGGTGACCGCGATGGTCGCGCTGCGCGAGCTCGCCAAGACCCCCGGCGCGACGATCCTGCACAACCTCATCACCTCCCGGGCGGTGCCCGAGCAGGTCAGCGCCGCCGGCGGCGTCCCGGTGCGCACCCGCGTGGGGCACTCGTTCATCAAGGCGGAGATGGCCCGCACCGGCGCCGTCTTCGGCGGCGAGCACTCGGCGCACTTCTACTTCAAGGACTTCTGGGGCGCCGACACCGGCATGCTCGCCGCGATGCACGTGCTCGCGGCGCTGGGGGAGCAGGACGGGCCCCTGTCCGAGCTGGTCGCGGAGTTCGACCCGTACACGGCCAGCGGCGAGATCAACTCGACGGTCACCGACGTCGCCGGCACCACGGCGGCCGTGCGCGAGCGCTGGGAGGCCCGCGGCGGCGTCGTCGACACGATGGACGGCCTCACCGTCTCCGCGCCCGAGGGCGAGCAGCCCGCGTGGTGGTTCAACCTGCGGCCCTCCAACACCGAGCCGCTGCTGCGCCTCAACGCCGAGGGCGCCGACGCCGCGACGATGGAGCGCGTGCGCGACGAGGTGCTCGCCCAGGTGCGGGGGACCTCGGCGTGAGCACGACGTCGACGGGTGCGCAGGCCGAGCCGTGGCGCGAGGAGTGGCTCCGCGCGCTGCTGCGGTGCCCCCTCGACCGCGCCGAGCTGCGTGACGTGACCCTGTCGGAGGGCCTGGAGGGCCTCGCCTGCACCGACCCGGGCCACCGCGTGGCCTACCCGGTGCTCGACGGCGTCCCGGTCCTGCTGCTCGACGACGCGGTGCCGCACCACTCCTGACCCCGCACCCCCCGCGGTGATCATGCAGTCCCGCCACCTTCCCCAGGAGCGCACGCGATGATCGACGAAGCCCTGCTCGACGACCCGGCCGGCCTCGAGGCCGGTGACCCGCTGGGCGTGCTGCGCGCCCTCGCCGGCGCCGGCGCCCAGGTGCGCCGCTCCGTCGACGCCGCGATGGAGACCGGCGTCGCGCGGCTGGACCCGTCAGACCGCCCCCGCGCCGTGCTCGTCGCGGCCCGGGGCGGCTCGGAGGTGGTGGCCGACGCCGTCACCGCCCTCGCCGGCGCCGCCTCCCCGGTTCCGGTGATCTCCCGCACCGGCGACGTCCTGCCCGGCTGGGTCGGGCCGCTCGACATGGTGGTCTCGGTGTCGCTGTCGGGCTCGGCGAGCCCCGCCATCCCCGTCGTCGCCGAGGCCGGGCGGCGCGGCGCGCGGGTGCTGACGGTCTCCCGCGAGGGCTCCTCCCTCGCGCTGGTCAGCCAGCAGGTCCGCGGGCTGCACGTCACGACGCCCTCACCGGGCCGCGACGCCGTCGCCGTCCCCACCACCCGCACGGCGCTGTGGTCCCTGCTGACCCCGGTGCTGCTGGCCTTCGACCGGCTCGGGCTGCTGTCCGCCGGGCCCGCCGAGCTCGCGGCCCTGGCCGACGTCCTCGACGAGGAGGCCCGCGAGGACCGCCCGTCCTCGGAGACCTTCGTCAACCCCGCCAAGACCCTCGCCGTCGAGCTCGACGGCGCCGTGCCCGTGGTCCTCGGCGACGGCCCGGTCTCCGCCGTCGCCGCGCGCCGCGCCGCGACCGTGCTGGCCCGATCCGCGCGGGTGCCCGCGCTGGCGGGGACGCTGCCCGACGACGCCGGCGACGTCGTCGCCACCTTCGGCGGGCCGTTCGCCGCGACCGCGGACGACGTCTTCGCCGACCCCTTCCTCGACGGGCCCGGCGGCCCGAAGCTGCGGCTGGTGCTGCTGCGGGAGATGGAGGCGGCGGCCAGCGCCGCGGTGCTCTCGATCGCCGAGCGCGCGGGGGCGCGGGTCTCCCAGGTCGCCGTGCAGGGGGAGACCCCGCTGCAGCGGCTGGGCCTGCTCATCGCGCGCACGGACTTCGCGGCCACGTACCTGGCGCTGGGGTCCGGCACGGACCCGGGCTCCAGCCCCCACGTCGCCGACCTGCGCGACGCCCTGCGGTAGCCGCCCGGGGGTAGCGACCCACCTCGGGCCCGGTCGGGGTCGCTGGGTCCCACCGGGGTCGCGCGATCCCGGGTCTGGTCCCTCGGGGCGGGACGCTCCGACCCCACCGGGATGCCGCGTCCCCGACCCGGACCCGCGCGGCCCGCGGTCGGGAGGGGCGAGGGCGGGCCGCTGCCCCTAGGGTCGGCGACCGTGGCTCACGACGGCGGCGGCAAGGCCGCGATCTTCGCGGCGCTCGGGGCCAACCTCGGCATCGCGGTGACCAAGTCCATCGCGTGGGCCCTCACGGGGGCCAGCTCGATGCTCGCGGAGGCGATCCACTCCGTGGTCGACTCCGGCAACCAGGTGCTGCTGCTCGTCGGCGGCGCCCGGGCCGACCGGGAGCCGGACGCCGCGCACCCCTTCGGCTACGGCCACGTGCGGTACGTCTACGGCTTCATCGTCGCCATCGTGCTGTTCAGCCTCGGCGGCTGCTTCGCCCTCTTCGAGGCCTACGAGAAGTGGGCGAGCCGGAGGGCATCGACTCCTGGCGCTGGGTGCCGATCGCCGTCCTGGTGGTCTCCATCGGGCTGGAGGGCTTCTCCTTCCGCACCGCGATGAAGGAGTCGGCGCAGGCGCGGCGCGGCAAGACGGTGCTGCAGTACATCCGCCAGGCGAAGAGCCCGGAGCTGCCGGTGGTGCTGCTGGAGGACTCCGGAGCGCTCGTCGGCCTGGTGCTGGCGCTGGGCGGCGTCAGCATGACCCTGGTCACCGGCGACGGGCGCTGGGACGCCGCGGGCACCGCCGGCATCGGCCTGCTGCTCGTCGCGATCGCCGTGGGCCTCGGCGTCGAGATGGTGTCCCTGCTGGTCGGGGAGAGCGCGACCCCCGACCAGGTCCGAGCCATCGCGGCTGCGCTGCCGGGTGATGGTGTCGAGGGTGTGATCCACCTGCGCACGCTGCACCTGGGGCCGGACGAGCTGCTGGTGGCCGCGAAGATCGCCGTTCCGCGCAGCGAGACCGCCGCCGACGTCGCCGCCGCCATCGACGCCGCCGAGCGGCGCGTGCGCGAGGCCGTGCCGATCGCCGGCCTCATCTACCTCGAGCCCGACCTGCGCCGCCCCGGCGCCTCGCCGAGCACCGCCCCGGAAGCGGGCCCGCCCGCCGCGGACGCCGGCGCGGCGCCGCCGGCCGGCTGAGGCCCCCGCCGCGCGCTGCCCTCCCGAGCCGGCCGCGGCTACAGTGGAGGTGCTCGGCGTCGGTGCTGACCGAGGCCCAGAGGGGCCGCGCCGGGAGGTCATCGACCGGGTGCCGCCACCCGGCGCCCGCTCGCCGCTCACCCTCTGGAGATGCCCTGTGACCAGCACCACCGCTCCTTCGACCACCGCGCCCTCGACCACCGCTCCGGCAGCCACGACCACGACGGGGTCGCTGCAGCACCGCGTGCGCGACCTGTCGCTCGCCGAGTCCGGCCGCCACCAGATCCGCCTGGCGGAGCACGAGATGCCGGGCCTGATGGCCCTGCGCGAGCGCTACGCGGTGACGCAGCCGCTGGCCGGGGCGCGCATCGCCGGCTCCATCCACATGACCGTGCAGACCGCCGTGCTCATCGAGACCCTCGTCGCCCTGGGCGCCGACGTCCGCTGGGCCAGCTGCAACATCTTCTCCACGCAGGACGAGGCGGCCGCGGCCGTCGTCGTCGGCGCCGGCACCCCGGCCGACCCGCAGGGCTCCCCGGTCTTCGCCTGGAAGGGCGAGTCGCTGCAGGACTACTGGGAGTGCACCGACGAGATCTTCCGCTGGGGCCCGGCGAGACCGGCCCGAACATGATCCTCGACGACGGCGGCGACGCCACGCTCCTCGTCCACAAGGGCGTGGAGTACGAGGTCGCCGGCGCCGTCCCCCAGCCGACCGAGGACGACTCCGAGGAGTACCGCGTCATCCTCGAGCTGCTGCGCCGCTCGGTCGCCGAGGACGGCCAGCGCTTCACGCGCATGGCGCCCGGCATCAAGGGCGTCACCGAGGAGACGACGACGGGCGTGCACCGCCTCTACGAGATGCAGCGCGCCGGCACGCTGCTCTTCCCGGCGATGAACGTCAACGACGCCGTCACCAAGAGCAAGTTCGACAACACCTACGGCGTCCGCCACTCCCTGGTGGACGGCATCAACCGCGCCACCGACGTCCTCATCGGCGGCAAGACCGCCGTCGTCTGCGGCTACGGCGACGTCGGCAAGGGCTCCGCGGAGGCGCTGCGCGGCCAGGGCGCCCGCGTCCTGGTGACCGAGGTCGACCCGATCTGCGCGCTGCAGGCGGCGATGGACGGGTACCAGGTCGTCCGCCTCGAGGACGTCCTCGCCGACGCTCACATCGTCATCACGACCACCGGGTGCAAGGACGTCGTCACCGCCGAGCACCTGCAGGGGCTGCGCGACAAGGCGATCGTCGGCAACGTCGGGCACTTCGACAACGAGATCGACATCGCCGGCCTCGCGCGCGTCCCGGGTGTGACGCGCACCGAGATCAAGCCGCAGGTCCACGAGTGGACCTTCACCCACGGCACCTCGATCATCGTGCTGTCCGAGGGGCGCCTGCTGAACCTCGGCAACGCCACCGGGCACCCGAGCTTCGTGATGTCGAACTCGTTCAGCGACCAGACCATCGCGCAGGTCGAGCTGTTCACCAAGCCCGACGAGTACCCCACCGCCGTTCACCTGCTTCCCAAGCACCTGGACGAGGAGGTCGCGCGCCTGCACCTCGACGCGCTCGGCGCGAAGCTCACCGAGCTGACGAAGACGCAGGCGGAGTACCTGGGCGTCGACGTCGCCGGCCCTTACAAGCCGGAGCACTACAAGTACTGATCCCTCCCGAGCCCGTCTGGACCGCACTTCCCCCGGGAAGTGCGGTTCGGGGCGGGGGTCAGAGGCCGGTGAGGCGGCGGGACCGCTCGGCGAGCGCGTCCCGCCGCTGGCGGTCCCGGACGGCGCGGGCGCGGTCGCGGTCGCGGCGCTCACCCAGCACCGCCGCCAGCAGCCGCTCCGGCGGCGTCCCGGGCGGCGGCGCGGGCGCCACCAGCGCCGACACCTCGGCGGCCAGTGACCCCAGGAGCTGCTGGCGGGCCACCGGGTCGAGCTGGCCCGCACGGCCCACAGCGGTCCGCGCCGCCTGCGCCAGCGGCGCCGGGAGCCGTCCGAGGTCCGCGCTCCGGACCCACCCCGCCAGCTCCGGCGGCACCTCGACCGGCTGCTGGCGGGACCTGGGCACCCGCTCGCGGACCACGACGGTGCCCGCGACGTGGTCGCCGACGCGCTTGCCGCGCGCCGACGCCAGCGACGCGATGCCCGCGACGGCGCCCCCGGTGGCCCACACCTCACCCACCGCGGTCAGCGCGCGCACCAGCGCCTGACGGGTGCGGACGGGGCCGCCGTCGTCGCGCACCACCCGCAGTCCCGCCGCCGCCTTCCCGGGCGAGCGCCCCCGGCTGAGCGTCTCCCAGGCCACGGGCAGCACGACGATCGCGCCCACCGACGCCGCCAGCCCCGTCGCAGTCAGGGTCGCCTCGTCAGCGCCATCGGTGGCGAACGCCACGAGCACGACGACGCCCACCAGGACGGCGACCTGGACCACGACGTCGAGCGCCAGGGCCAGGCCCCGCGACAGCAGCGAGGCGGGCCGCAGCTCCAGCTCGACCGCCTCGCCGGTCACCAGGGCGGGCGGCAGGCGCAGCAGGTCGTCGTCGGGCCGCGCCGGTGGCTGTCCGGTGGCCGACGTCATCCCCGCAGGCTAAGCGCGGAGCGACTCCGGGTCCTCGTCGCGGCTAGCCTCGACGGGTGGACGCCGAGGCCTTCGCCGCCGTGCACGGCGACGAGTGGGACGAGCTGGAGGCCCTCGTGCGCCGCCGGTGGCTGTCGGGGGAGCAGTCGGACCGCCTCGTGCTGCTCTACCAGCGCACGGCCACCCACCTGTCGCAGCTGCGGTCGGCCAGCGGTGACCCGTTCGTCGTGTCGCGCCTGTCCCGGCTCGTCGCCCGTGCCCGCACCCGGCTCGCCGGTGCCCGCGAGCCCGCCTGGCGCGACCTCGCCCGCTTCGTCGCCGTCTCCTTCCCCGCCGCGCTCTGGCGGGTCCGCTGGTGGACGGCCGGCGCTGCGGCGGCCACCCTCGTCGTGGCCACCGCGACCGCCCTGTGGATCGTGCGGGACCCGGCGGTGCTGGCCTCCCTGGGCACCCCGGAGGACCTGCGGCAGTACGTCGACTCCGACTTCGCGGGCTACTACTCCGCCGACCCCGCCGCCGCGTTCTCCGCCCGGGTGTGGACGAACAACGCGTGGATCGCCGCCCAGTGCGTCGCCTTCGGCATCAGCGGGGTCTGGGTGCCGTTCGTCCTGTTCCAGAACGCCGTGGGCGTCGGCTCCGCGGCGGGGCTCATGATCAGCTACGGCCAGGGGCCCCTGTTCTTCGGCCTGATCCTCCCGCACGGGCTGTTGGAGCTGACCTGCGTCTTCGTCGCCGGCGGCGCGGGGATGAAGCTGTTCTGGGCGCTGGTCGACCCGGGGCCGCGCCCGCGCTCCCGCGCCGTGGCCGAGGAGGGGCGCGCCCTGGTCACCGTCGCCCTGGGGCTGGTCGTGGTGCTGGGGGTCTCCGGGCTCGTCGAGGGGTTCGTGACCCCGAGCGCGCTCCCGACGTGGGCGCGGATCTCCATCGGCGCGCTGGTCCTGGCGGCGTTCCTCGCCTACGGCGGGGTCCTCGGACGCCGCGCGGTGCGCGCCGGGGAGACCGGCGACGTGCGTGAGGAGCACCGCGAGGCGGTGCAGCCGACGGCCGGCTGACGGCCGGTCAGAGCCGTCCGGCGGCCTTGAGCGCGAGGTAGGTGCCCGCCAGCTGCGGCGGCAGCGCCTCGGGGCCGGCGTCGACCACCTCCGCCCCCGCGCGGCGCACCAGCGCCACCAGCGCTGCCCGCTCCAGGCGGGTCCGCTCGGCGGCGGCTGCGGTGTAGGCGTCGGCAGCCGTGGGGGCACCTCCCCCGGTCCGCGCGCGGGCCATGTCGTCCAGCGCGGGGTCGGCCACCGACGCCACGACCACCGAGTGCTGGGAGGTCAGCGCCGCCAGCACCGGCAGCAGCCCGGCCTCCGCTGCCGGCTCCAGGGGCGTCAGCAGCACCAGCAGGCCGCGGTGCGGCATCCGCCGCCTCACCTGCGCCACCAGGGCCGGCCAGTCGGCCTCCACCAGCGCCGGCTCGAGCGGCGCCATCGCCTGGACCAGCGCGGGCAGCAGCGCCGGCGGCCGCTGGCCCACCACCGCGGCGCGCACCTCGCGGTCGGCGGCGACCAGGTCGACCCGGTCGCCCGCCGCACCGGCGAGAGCGGCGAGCAGCAGCGCCGCGTCCATGGCGGCGTCGAGCCGGGGCGCGTCACCCACCCGGGCTGCTGACGTGCGGGAGGTGTCGAGGACGACGAGCACCCGCCGGTCGCGCTCCGGGCGCCACGTGCGCACCACCGGGGTGCCCCGGCGCGCGGTGGCGCGCCAGTCCAGGGAGCGGGCGTCGTCGCCGTCGACCCACTCGCGGAGGCTGTCGAACTCCGTCCCCTGACCGCGCACCTGCACGCTGGCCGACCCGTCCAGCGTGCGCAGCCGCTCCAGCGCCGCGGGCAGGTGGCGCCGCGACGTGAACGGCGGCAGCACGCGCACCCGCCCGGGCGCAGCCAGCGTGCGCTGCCGCCCCGCCACCCCCAGCGGGCCCGAGGACCGCACGACGACGGCGGCCACCTCCCGGTCACCGCGGCGCACGGGGCGCAGCACCGTCACGAGCCGTCGGCGCTCCCCGGGGGGCAGGTCGAGGCGGTGGCGGCCCGCCGGCGGTGACCGCACCCCGGCCGAGGGCCCCCACGCGTCTCGCAGCCACCCGCGCACGCGGCGGCTGCCGGTGCTGGTCACGACCAGCGGCGCCTCGACCTCCTCCCCGAGCCGCGCTCCGCGCCCGACGTCGGCGCGCTCCACGGACAGGGCCCGCGGCGAGCCGGCGAGAGCGACGTCGAGCGCGGTCACCACGACCACCACCGCCAGCCACGCGACCACCCCCCACCAGGCCGGCGCCAGCGCCGCGGGGACGACGCCGAGCGCCACCAGCAGCACCCACCGCCCGGTCAGCACCACCGCTGGACCCTCACGAACCCACCGCGGACGCCGGCCCGGCTCAGCGGGGGACCGGCACGCCGGACAGCACGCTGCCCAGCACCGCGTCGACGCTGGCGCCGTCGAGCTCCGCCTCCGGGCGCAGCTGCACACGGTGCCGCAGCACGGGCAGGCTGAACGCCTTCACGTCGTCCGGCACCACGTAGTCGCGGCCCGAGAGCCAGGCCCACGCGCGGGCGGCGGCCAGCAGCGCCGTCGCGCCGCGCGGCGACGCACCCAGGCGCAGGGAGGGGGCGCTGCGGGTGGCGCGGGCGACGTCGACGACGTACTCCGCCACCTCCGGAGCCGTGCGCACGCGGGAGACCGCGGCGCGGGCCGCCGCCAGCTCCGCCGGCCCGGCCACGGCGCGCACGCCGGCCGCCGCGAGGTCCCGGGGGTCGAAGCCCGCGGCGTGCCGGCGCAGGACCTCCACCTCCACCTCGCGCGGGGGCAGCGGCACCACGAGCTTGAGCAGGAACCGGTCGAGCTGCGCCTCGGGCAGCGGGTAGGTGCCCTCCTGCTCGACGGGGTTCTGCGTGGCCGCCACCAGGAAGGGGTCCGGCAGGGGGTGCGCCACGCCGTCGACGGTCACCTGCCGCTCCTCCATCGCCTCCAGCAGCGAGGCCTGCGTCTTCGGCGGGGTGCGGTTGATCTCGTCGGCCAGGAGCAGCTGGGTGAAGACGGGACCGGGCCGGAAGGCGAACTCCCCGGCGCGGGCGTCGTAGACCAGGGACCCGGTGATGTCTCCGGGCATCAGGTCGGGGGTGAACTGCACCCGCGAGGTCTCCAGCCGCAGGGAGGCCGACAGCGCGCGGACGAGCAGCGTCTTCGCGGTGCCGGGCACGCCCTCCAGCAGCACGTGACCCCCGCACAGCAGCGCGACGACGAGGCCCGTGACGACGCCCTCCTGCCCGACCACGGCCTTGCCGACCTCGGCCCGCACCGCCGCGAGCGCCTCCCGGGCGCGGTCGGCGTCGGCGCTCCCGCCGCTCTGCTGGCGGGGCTGGTCATCAGGCCGGTCGTCGGGCTGGTGGTCCGGCCGGTGGTCGGGCTGGTCGCTCACGGGGTCTCCTGCGGGTGGGCGTCGTGGGGGGTCGTCGGGGCGCGGGAGGGCCCGCCGGCGACGGTGGCCTCCAGGGCGTCGAGGTCGCGCAGGAGCGCAGCGAGCGCGGCGTCGTCAGCCGGGGCGGGCCGGCGAGCAGCGCCGTCGCCGGTGCGCGGCCACCGCCGGCGGCGTGCGCGGCGGCCTCGGCCACCACCGCGGGCGCCGTGGAGGGCGGGAGCCCCAGGCGGGCCGCCAGGCGCCACCGGGCCGCGGCGCGCAGCGCCCTGGCGGCCGCCCCGCGGTCACGGGCGGCGCGGTACAGCGCGGCCCGGCCGCGCGCGGTCTCCACCGACCGCACGACCACCGGGAGCGGCTCCACCACCAGCGCGCCGAACCGGCGGGCGCGCCACGCGACGGCCGCCAGCGCCACCAGGGCCAGCTGCGCCGCGACGGGCGCCACCCAGCCCGGCAGCAGCTCCAGCGCGGAGGGCGCGGCCTGCGGGTCTGCGTCGAGCGCTGAGGAGACCAGCCAGACCACCCGCGGCTCGCTGCCCGCGGCGCGCAGCGCCAGGGCCGCGTTGCCGGCGTCGTCGAGCAGGTCGTTGGAGACCGCGGCCCCCAGCCCGAACACCCTCACGGTGACGCCGTCGGGTGACTCGGCGGTGCCGTAGGCCCCGTCGAAGCAGACCCGGGCGCCGTCGCCGTCGGCGCGCAGCGGCTCTCCGCCCGTGGACGCCTCACCGGCGGCCCGCGCGTCGGGGTCGTCGCACCCGGCGGACGCGAGCCCCGGGTCCTGCCCCTGCGAGGAGGCGGGGCGGACGGCGGTGGTGAGCTGCTCCCCGTCCTGCCCCTCGGGGCCGACGGTGAGCGAGGGGGCCACCACCGCGAGGGCGGCGGCGTCGGGCTCCAGCAGCACGACCGCTGCAGCTGCCGACGCGGCGCGCGCGAGGCGCTGGGGGTCGACCAGCACCGGGTCGGTGACCACCAGCGTGGCCGCGCCGCCGGACCCGGCGAGGGCCGCGGCAGCGGCGTCGACGCGCGTCACGCGCTGCACGGGCACCCCGCCCTGCTCGAGCAGCTGGGCCAGGGCGCGGGCTCCCGCCGGCGCCGGGTTCTGCGGGTCGAGGTCACGGCCGCTGGCGCGCGCGCCCAGCAGGGCACCGACCAGCGGCACCGCGACGAGCAGCACCACGAGCGCCGCGACGAGCCACCGCGTCCGGCCGGGGCGCGTGCGCGCGGCGCCGCCGTCGGGCCCGCTGTCAGCGCCGCCGTCGCTCCTGCCGGCGACCGGGGGAGGCGCCGGTGCCACCGCGGAGGGCGCCGAGGCCGCTGCCGGGGGAGCGCTCACGCGGCGGGCACCCCCGCCGGGCGCGTGCGCGCGGCCTCGGCGTCGAGCGCTGCGACCTCCGCGGCGTCCTCGCCCGTGGCCCGCTGCCCGCCGTACAGGACGCCGTCGAAGAGGCGGCCCGCGGCGGTGAGGCGCCCCGACAGGTCAGGCAGGCCGCGGCGGGCGGCCGCGACGGCCTCCGCGGCGGTGAGCCCGGGCGCGGACGCGACCAGGTCACGCTCCTGCAGCCCCCGCACCAGCGCGCGGAAGCCTTCGACGACGGCGTCGTCGAACCGCCCCCCGTCCGCGGCGCGACGGGCCGCGGCGCGCAGCCCCGCGGCGGTGGCGGGCCCGGTCAGCCCCGTGGCGGTGACGGCCTCCGCGCGCCGGGAGGCCAGCCCGGTGCGGTGCACCAGCAGGGCGGCGAGCACGAGCAGCCCCAGCACGAGCAGGACGACGACGAGCGTCTGCACCAACGGCCCGCCCGACGGCTCGGGGACGCGGTCGAGCAGGTCGAGCAGGCCCTGCCAGAGGCGCTGCACCAGGCCGGGGCGGGCGTCCTGGTAGACCTGCCGCGCCAGCTCCCGCTCGGCGGCCCGGCGCGCCTCGTCGGCGCCGGGCTGCAGCGGAGCCGCGGTCACGAGCGCTGGCACGCTCATCGGTGCCGGGCCGTCACTGGGACGCGGCCCGGGTCAGCTCGACGTCGAGGCCCTCCTGGCGCATCCGCTGGTCGACGTACTGGAGCGCGGTGACGGCGCTCTGCAGGGGGTACAGGACTGTCGAGACCAGCGCGGTGCCGACGGCGGTGACCCCCAGGGTGACCGGCAGGAACAGGCCGCTGTCCGGGCCGACCGCGGCGCCGATGACCTGGGCGAGCAGCTGGAAGGGGAACGTGACGACGCCCGTGGCCACCGAGATGCACACGGTGGTCAGCAGGGAGATGCCGAGCAGGCGCCAGAACCCGCGCCGCGACAGCTGCCAGGCCCGGCGCAGCGCGGCCCCGACGGGCTGGCCCTCGAGCATGAGGACGGCGGGGGCCAGGAACAGGCGGGTGCTGAGGAACAGGGCGGCGGCGGCGCCCAGCAGCGCCCCCAGCAGGAGCACCAGGACCCCGCTGACCAGGGCGCCGTCGCTCGCGGAGGCCGCCCCGCCCAGGAGCAGGGCGAACCCCGGGGTGACGAGCAGCAGCGCGCAGAGCCCGGGTGCCAGCCCGGCGACCAGGGCGACGGCCACCAGGGAGCCCAGGCGGTCGCGCACCCGGCGCCACAGGTCCCGCGCGGCGGTCCGCCGTCCCAGGACAGCGGTGCTCACCGAGACGGTGACCACGCCGGTCAGCGCGGCCGTGGCGACCAGCGTCAGCACGACGGTCACGAGGAGCCCGGCGACGTAGCCGGGCACGGAGGCGCCGAGGTCGGAGAAGACCTGGTCCGGCGACGCCGACGGGTCTGCCGACAGCGACGCCATGCTGTCGAGCAGGTCACCGGTGAGCAGGCCCTGCAGGACGGTGGTCAGCGCGGTGGTGATGACCACGACGACGGCGCTGCTGCCCAGCAGCGGCCCCGGGTTGGAGCGCACCGCCTGGAACGCGCCGTCCCACAGCTCGCCCAGCGACAGCGGGCGCAGGGGCACGATGCCCGGCCGGGGGGCCCGCACCGCCCAGGCCCGGGAGCCGGCGCCGCCCGTGGGGGCGCCCCAGCCCCCGGTGGGCGGGGGGTGGTGTCCCGGCGCACCGGGCTGCTGGCCCGCGGGGGGCTGCCCGCCCGAGGCACCGGGGGCGGTCCAGCCCGACGGCTCGCTCATGGCGCCCATCGTGGCACCCGGGGCCGACAGGGGCCCGCAGCGCCGGTCCAGCGCGCCCGACCGGGTGCCGCGGTGTCCGCCGGGCGGCCGTCCGGGCACGCAGCGACGGTCCCGCCGCAGGCAGGGGGCAGACTGGGGGGGTGAAGGGACGCGTCCTCGTCGTCGATGACGACACCGCCCTCGCCGAGATGATCGGCATCGTCCTCGGCGCCGAGGGGCTCGAGGTGGCGTTCTGCTCCTCCGGCAGCGGGGCGGTCACGGCGTTCCGCGAGTCGCGGCCCGACGTCGTCCTGCTCGACCTGATGCTCCCCGGCATCGACGGCATCGAGGTCTGCCGGCGGATCCGCTCGGAGTCGGGGGTGCCGATCGTCATGCTGACGGCCCGCACCGACAGCCTCGACATCGTCGCCGGCCTGGAGGCCGGCGCCGACGACTACGTGCCGAAGCCGTTCAAGCCGAAGGAGCTCGTGGCCCGGGTCCGGGCGCGGCTGCGCCGCAACGACGCCCCCGAGCCGGAGGTGCTGCGCATCGGCGCCGGTCACCATCGACGTCGCGGGGCACGCCGTGCGCCGCGGGCGAGGCGGCGGTCGCGCTGACCCCGCTGGAGTTCGACCTGCTCCTGGCCCTGGCCCGCCGGCCCTGGCAGGTCTTCAGCCGCGAGGTGCTGCTGGAGCAGGTCTGGGGCTACCGGCACGCCGCCGACACGCGCCTGGTCAACGTCCACGTGCAGCGGCTGCGGTCCAAGGTCGAGGCGGACCCGGAGAACCCCCAGGTGGTCCTCACCGTGCGCGGCGTCGGCTACAAGGCCGGCCCCGCCTGATCCCGGTGCGCACCGGGACCCTGGGGCTGCGACGGCGGTGGCGCCGCTCCCTGCAGCTGCGCGTGGTCGCCACCACGACCCTGCTCACGCTGGTCGCGGTCGTCCTCGCCGGCACCTACCTGGCGGGGCAGATCTCCCAGCAGCTGTTCGAGAGCCGCCGCGACCAGGCCGTCGAGGAGGCGAGGCGGGGCGCGCAGGACGCGCAGACCCGCTTCAACCAGATCGACGCCGAGTCGCTCGACGACGTGCAGGACCGCACCCAGACCCTCCTCAGCCAGCTGGAGGGCGTGGGCCTCGACCGTGACCGCTCGGTGCTGCTGCTGCAGCCGCCGGGCACCGCGTCCGACCGGTCCATCGGCTCGGAGTTCAGCAACGGCACCGGTCCCCGCACGGTGCCGGACGCGCTGCGGGCCGCCGTCCGGGGCAGCGACCGCCAGCAGTACCAGTCGATCAGCGTCGACGACGGCGGGAGGCTGCAGCCCTGGCTGGCGGTCGGCTCCCAGGTCAGGGTGCCCCTCGCCGGTGACTACGAGCTGTACTTCCTCTTCGACCTCTCCCGCGAGCAGGCCACCCTCGACGCCGTCCAGCGCACCCTCTCGGTCGGGGCGGTGGTGCTGGTGCTGCTCGTGGGCGTCGTCACCGCGGTGGTCACGCACCAGGTGGTCGAGCCGGTCCGGGTGGCGGCCGGGGTCGCGGGCCGCATGGGCGGCGGCGACCTCGGCGAGCGGATGGTGGTCCGCGGGGAGGACGACCTGGCCAAGCTGGCGGCCTCCTTCAACAGCATGGCCGAGAACCTGCAGCTGCGGATCAGCGAGCTGGAGGAGCTCGGGGCGCTCCAGCAGCGCTTCGTCTCCGACGTCTCCCACGAGCTCCGCACCCCCCTGACCACGATCCGCATGGCCGGCGAGGTCATCCACGACGCGCGCGCCGGCTTCCCACCGGCCGTCTCGCGCTCCGCGGAGCTGCTGGCCACCCAGCTCGACCGCTTCGAGGACCTGCTGGCCGACCTGCTGGAGATCAGCAGGTACGACGCCGGTGCTGCGGCCCTGGACCTGGAGCGCGTCGACGTCGCCGTGCTCGCCGAGCGCGCCGCGGAGGGCGCCCTGCCCCTCGCGGAGCGCCGCGGCAGCACCCTGCGGGTCTACGCCGCGGGCGACTGCACCGCCGAGGTCGACCGCCGGCGCGTCGACCGGGTGCTCCGCAACCTCGTCGTCAACGCCGTGGAGCACGGCGAGGGACGGCCGGTGGAGATCGACGTCGCCGCCGACGACGACGCCGTCGCCGTCCGCGTCCGCGACCACGGGGTCGGCCTCGCCCCCGCCGAGGCGACCCGCGTCTTCGACAGGTTCTGGCGCGCCGACCCGGCCCGGGCCCGCACCAGCGGCGGCACCGGTCTCGGCCTGGCGATCTCGAAGGAGGACGCGCTGCTGCACCGCGGCCGCCTCGAGGTGTTCGGCCGCCGCGGGGAGGGTGCGACCTTCCTGCTCGTCCTGCCCCGCAGCGGCGACGCCCACCTCGGCCCCGGCTCCCCGCTGCCGCTGCGCCCGCTGCTGCAGATCACGGCGGCCCCCAGTGCCTGAGCCGCGGCGGCGCGCCGTCCTGCTGGCCCTCGCCGGTGGCCTGACCGGGCTCGCGGGCTGCGCGCGCATCCCGTCCTCCGGGCCGGTGCGCGTCGGCGGCGTCGTCACCGCCGAGGACGAGCCCGGCTACCGCGTGGAGCCGGTCGGTCCCCTCGACGGCGCCACCCCCGAGGAGGTGGTCAGCGGCTTCCTGCTCGCCGGGGTCGGCGTCGACGACGACTTCCGCGCGGCCCGCGACTTCCTGGCCTTCGCGCGCCGGTCGACGTGGCGCCCCACCGCCCGCACCGTGGTGCACCCGCAGACCTCCCTCGCGGTCGAGCTGGCCTCGGGCGACGCCTCGGGCGCCGGCCCGGTGTCGGTGCGGGTGAGGACGGCGGTCACGGCCGAGGTCGACCCCGCCGGGCGGTACCGGCCGGCGGTCCCCGGCGCGGCGCTCGACGTCCCGCTCACCCTCGTCCGCCAGGGCGGGCAGTGGCGCATCAGCGACGCCCCCGACCTGCTGCTCCTGGACGACTCGCGCTTCCTGCGGACGTTCGCGCTGCGCTCCGTGGTCTTCTCGGCGCGCGTCAGCGGGCTGCTCGTCCCCGACGTCCGGTGGCTGCTGGACCGCACGTCCACCGCCACGACGCTCGTGGAGCAGGTGCTCGCCGGCCCCCCGTCCTGGCTCGCGCCAGCGGTGACCAGCGGTGCGCCCAGCGGCACCGCCCTGCCCTCCGGCAGCGTGACGGTCACCGGCGGCGTCGCCGCCGTCGACCTCCCCGCGACGCTGCAGCGCCAGTCGACGGCGGCGCTGCGCCAGCTGCAGCAGCAGCTGGTGGCCACGCTGCGCAGCCTGGGGACGTCGGCCGCCGCGGTGCGGGTCTCCCTGGACGGCGGGGCCCTCGCCCCGACCACCACCCCGTCGCTGGACGCGGCGTCCGGGGACGACGTGCCCGTCGTCATGGCCGGGGCGCAGCTGGCCCACCTCGTGGACGGCGAGCTGGTGCCCGTCGCCGACGTCCCCGAGATCCCCGGCGCCAGCCACCCCGCGGTCCTGGGCGAGCAGGTCGCGGTCCTGGTCGCCGAGCGCAGCCAGCTCCAGCGGCTCGTGGTGGGCGGAGGACCCCCAGGCGCCCGTCGCGCTCGGCGCGGAGCTGACGCCGCCGTCCCTGGACGGCTTCGGGTGGGCCTGGTCGACCCCCGCCGCGTGCACCGGGACCGTGAGCGCGGTGAGCGGCGTCGGCGGCGTCGTGGCCGCTGTCGAGGCGAGCTGGCTGGCGGGGCGCCGCGTGGTGGGGCTGCGGGTGGCCTCCGACGGCGCCCGGGCCCTGGTCACCTCCACCGGGCGGGCCGGGCAGCCCGACGCCGTGCGCGTCGACGTGGCCGGCATCCGGCGCAGCACCGCCGGCGCCCCGCAGGCGCTCACCAGCGACCTGGAGGCGCCCCCGACGCCGTGGCTGACACAGGTGCTCGCCGCCGCGTGGGTGGGCGCCACCAGCGTCGCCGTGCTCGGGACGGCGACGGCGGGCAGCGGACCCGCCGAGAGCGCCTCGACGGCCACGCAGGAGGCGGTCGCCGTCGGCGCTCCCACGGTCTGGCTCCTCGACGGGGGGCGCGCCTCCGACCTCGGGGGTCCCCCGCCCGAGGCGGCGCCCGTCACCCTGGCCGGCGGCTCCGGGCGGCAGAGCCTGGTCGTGGGGGGTGCCGACGGGAGGGTCTGGCCGCGCGAAGGCAGCCGCTGGCTCCCCCTGGGGATCAGCGCCGCTGACCCCGCCTACCCCGGCTGAGCGTCCGTCCACAGGGTTCTCCACAGGTGGGGGCGCGCCGGCGGCCCGCGCCCGCGGGCCCGGCCAGGCTGGGCCGGTGGACCCCGTCGCCCCCCGCGGCCAGCGCCCGCGGGCCGAGCCCGCGCCGCTGCCGGCTCTGCTGGCCGTGCTGTGGCCGGTGGGGTGCGCGGGCTGCGGAGCGCCCGACGAGGGGCTCTGCCGGCGCTGCGCCCGTCCCCTGCGCGAGCGCACCGGTCGGGTCGCCGCGCTCGCCGGCACCTCGGCCCCCGGGGCGCCGCCCACCTGGGCGACCGCCGAGTACACCGGTGCCGTGCGCAGCGCCGTGGTGGCGTGGAAGGACCGCGACCGGGCCGACGTGGGTCGCTGGCTCGTCCCCGCGCTGGCCGAGGCCGTCCAGGCGGCGGTCGAGCAGGCAGCGGTGCTGGCGCAGCTGTCGGCGCCGGCGCCGGCCCCGGGACGCGCCGCCCCGCGGGCTGCGCGGGCCGTGAGGGCTGGGCGGGAGCCGCTGGTGCTGGTGCCGGTGCCGTCGGGGCGCGCGGTGGTGCGGCGGCGGGGCCGGGACGCCGTCGCCGACCTGTCCCGCGGCACCGCGGCCCTGCTGCGCCGCCGCGGCGTCCCGGTCCTCGCCGTGACCGCCCTGCGGCAGGGCCGCAGGCTGCGCGACCAGGCGGGCCTGGACGCCCGGGCTCGCACCGGCAACCTGTCCGGTGCGCTGCGCCCCACCCGGAAGCGGCTCGCCCCCGGCTCACGGGTGGTCCTGGTCGACGACGTCGTCACCACCGGAGCCACCCTCGCCGAGGCGGCGAGGGTGCTCGCCGCCGTCGGGGTCGAGGTCGTCGCCGCCGCGGCCGTGGCCGCCACCCCCCGCCGCGAGCCGCCCGCAGCGACGTCCCCAGCGGCGTCGTCGGGCCCGCCGACGTGACGGCGCGTCGTCGCGCGACCCGCCGTCGGTCGCCTCCGGGCGGGGGAGGGGGTGGCCCGCCCCGCACCACACCACTACCGTCGGTGCATGGCAGGCCCCGTGCCGACGCAGGCCCCCGTGAGGGGCTGCGACCGGGCTGCCCCCGCGAGGACGAGGGGGTGCCAGCCGACCACCTGATCGCCGTGCCCCCGCGCGGCGTGCGCTCGACCAGCGGCAGCAGGTCCGTCGAGACCGGCCGATGGTCGTCCCCCCGGAGCATGGAGGAGAGCCACCGTGGAGATCGTCGTCACCGCCCGCCACACCGAGGTGCCGGGACGCTTCCGCCGCCACCTGGACGACAAGATGGCGAAGGTCGAGCAGCTCGCGCCCAAGGCGCAGCGCCTCGAGGTCGCCGTCAGCCACGAGTCGAACAAGCGGCAGGCCGAGCGGTGCGAGCGCATCGAGCTGACGCTGCGCGGCGCCGGGCCCGTGGTCCGCGCCGAGGCCTGCGCCTCGGACGCCTACGCCGCCCTCGACATGGCCGCGACCAAGCTGTTCGAGCGGCTGCGCCGGGCGAGCGACCGCAAGAAGGTGCACAAGGTCGGCCACGGCGGCCACCACCCGCGCCCCGGGTCCCTCGACCCCGCTCTGGACGGCGTCGTGCGCAACACCGCGCCGGCGTCGGCCTCCGCGCCGGAGCCCGCCGACGACGGCGAGCCCGCCGGGGCCTCCGCTGCGCCGGCGACGGGGTCCGCGCCCGGCAGCGGCGGGTCCTTCGACGCCGACGGCCACGGCCACGGGGGCCAGCAGGACGGCGAGTGGGTGCTGGGGGAGTCGCCCGTCGTGATCCGCGACAAGGTGCACCCCGCCACGCCGATGGCGCTGGAGACGGCCCTGGAGCAGATGGAGCTCGTCGGCCACGACTTCTACCTCTTCGTCGACGTCGAGAGCGGCAGGCCGAGCGTGGTCTACCGGCGCCGCGGGTGGAGCTACGGGGTGCTCCGCCTGGCCGGCGACGAGGGCGCTGCGGACGGCGCCGCCGCTGGTGAGGGCCGCGCGCAGGAGCCCGCGAGCGCTCGCGAGGCGGTCCCCGCCGGCTGAGCGCGGGTGTGCGGGGCGCCCCGGTGGGGCGCCCCGCACGTCCCTGCCGGGTCTGACCCGGTCTGCCCGGATCTCCGCGAGTCGGCCGGACGGGGGTGCTCGGCCTGGCACGATGCGGGGGTGACGCGCAGCGAGCGGGGCAGCGCGGGCGGTGCACGGGGTGACGCGGTGAGTGGGGGACGTGTGGCGGGGTTGAGCAAGCCGGCGGAGGCCGGGACGGCGACGGGGCCGATCGACCTCAGGTCCGGCTACGTCCCCGGAGACCCGATCCGCGTGCTGATGGCGGACGACCACGCGCTGTACCGGCGCGGCCTGGAGATGGTCCTCGACACCGAGGACGACATCGACATCGTGGGCGAGGCCGGCGACGGCCTGGAGGCGATCCAGAAGGCCCGGGCCCTGCTGCCCGACATCGTGCTGATGGACCTGCGGATGCCGCGCCGCTCCGGCACCGAGGCCTGCTCGGCGATCAAGGCGGTGGCCCCCGAGACGCGGATCGTCATGCTCACGATGAGCGACGAGGAGGCCGACCTCTTCGAGGCCGTCCGCGCGGGCGCCAACGGCTACCTCCTCAAGGACGTCCCGGGCGAGGACATCGCCGACGGCCTCCGCGCGGTGATGGGCGGCCAGTCGCTGATCAGCCCCTCGATGGCCGGTGCGCTGCTGTCGGAGTTCGCGGCGCTCTCCCGCGCCAGCGAGACCCGGCCGTCGCTGCAGGTGCCCCGCCTGACCGACCGCGAGGTGCAGGTGCTCGGCCTGGTCGCGCGCGGCATGGGCAACCGCGAGATCGCCGCGGAGCTGTTCATCAGCGAGAACACCGTGAAGAACCACGTGCGGAACATCCTCGAGAAGCTGCAGCTGCACTCGCGGATGGAGGCGGTCATGTACGCCGTCAAGGAGCGGATGATCGACCTGGGCTGACGCCCGGCGCCACCGCCCGGAGCTCCCGCCCGCCGCCACCGCGCGGCGCTGTCGGTGGTCGCTGGCAGGCTCGGCCCGTGGAGCGCATGACGTCGGCCCAGGCCCGCCGGACCGCCGTCGCGGCCCAGGGCCTGGCCGCGCCGCGCCCGTCCGCCGCCGCCGCGCCCACGGCCCGCCACCTGCAGCGCGTGGTCGACCAGGTGGGCCTCCTGCAGATCGACAGCATCCAGGTGCTGGCCCGCAGCCACGCGCTCCCGCTGTTCAGCCGGCTCGGCCCCTACGACGCCGGGCTGCTGCGCCGGGCCGCCGAGGCCCGCCCGCGGCGGCTGGTCGAGTACTGGGCCCACGAGGCGAGCTTCGTGCCGCCCGCCACCCACCGGCTGCTGCGCTGGCGGATGGCCCGCGCCGCGCAGGACGCGTGGGGCAGCGTGCGCAGCGTCGTGACGGAGCACCCCGGCGTCGTCGACGCCGTCCGCGCGGAGGTCGCCGCGGCCGGGCCGATGACGGCGCGGGAGCTGGAGGCGGCCCTGGCCCACGCGGCCCCGCGCGCCCGCGACCACTGGGGCTGGAACTGGTCGGCGGTGAAGCGGGCGTGCGAGCACATGTTCTACGCGGGGGAGCTGACGGCCGCCGGGCGCACCGCGTCGTTCGAGCGCCGCTACGACCTCACCGCGCGCGTCCTGCCCCCGGAGGTGGCCTCGGCGCCCGACCCCGACCCGGCCGACGCGGTGCGGGGCCTGGTCGCGATCGCGGGCCGCGCCCTCGGCGTCGCCGACGAGCCGGCGCTGCGCGACTACTTCCGCCTGCCCCCCGCGGCGAGCCGGCGCGCCGTCGCCGAGCTGGTCGAGGGAGGAGACCTGGTCCCCGTCGACGTGGCGGGGTGGGCCCGGCCCGGCTACCGCTGGCGGGACGCGCCGCGGCCGCGGCGCGTGGCGGCGCGCGCCCTGCTCTCGCCGTTCGACTCCCTGGTGTTCTTCCGCGCAGCGCACCGAGGAGGTCTTCGGCGTCCGCGTGCGCCTGGAGGTCTACACCCGCCGCCCACCGCGGGTCCACGGCTACTACGTGCTGCCGTTCCTGCTCGGCGACGCGCTGGTCGCGCGGGTCGACCTGAAGGCCGACCGCGCGCGCGGCGTCCTCGTGGTGCTTGCCTCGCACGCGGAGCCCGCGGCCCCCGCCGAGACGGCGGAGGAGCTGGCGGACGAGCTGGAGTCCATGGCCGCCTGGCTCGGCCTCGACGACGTCGAGGTGGCCCCGCGCGGAGACCTCGCGCCGGCCCTGGCGCTCGCGCTCGGTCAGGGCGTGTAGGCGTCCTGGACCAGCATCTGCGAGGGGGTCGCGGCCTCGGGGGCCAGACCGGCGCCCCCCAGGCCCGTGCGCACCGCTGCGAGAGCGTCCCGCTCGGCGTCCTCGTCGGTGACGGCCTCCACGAGGAGCACCACCTCCAGCGACCGGCTGTCCGGCGCGGCGACGACGGCGGAGGTGCGGGACCCCTCGTCGGCCATCGCGGGCAGGTCGGCCCAGGGGAGGGCCGCCGCGACGTCGTCGGCGACGGACTCCAGGCCCCCGACGGAGCCGGCCAGCGCGGCCGCCAGGTCGACGACGACGGTGACGCGTCGCAGGGAGGGGTCACCGGGGGCGGTCGCGGTCATGGCAGCAGTCTGGCGGCCGGCAGCGCCTCCCACCTCCCCACCCGGGGCGGGGACGGGGCCGGGGGCGGGGTCGGGGACACGAGCGGCGGGGGCCAGGAGGTCGTAGCGCACGAAGTCGTCGACGGTCCCGTCGCGCAGCCGCTCCGCCCCGCGGTCGACCCCGACGGCGCGGAACCCGCACGCCACGGCCACCCGCCGGCTCGCGAGGTTGCCGCGCGCCACGCGCAGCAGCACCCGCTCCAGGCCCAGCCCCCCGTCGGCGACGGGCGCGAGCGCGTGGGCGGCCACGAGCCGGACCGCGGCGGCGGTGACGCCCCGCCCCCGCGCCTCCGGGTGGCACCAGTACCCGACCTCACCGCTGCAGGCGCCCTCGGACAGCGCGAACAGGCCCACCTCGGCGAGCAGGTCGGGCGCGGCGTCCGGCCCCTGGGCGCGCACGGCCCAGTACACGCCGGTGCCCGCCGCCTGCTCCTCCTCCCGCCCGGCCACCCAGCCGGCCGCGTCGAGCAGCGTGTACGGGGCGGGCAGGGAGGGCAGCCACGCCTGGGTGGTCGGCGCGGAACACGCCTCGGCGATGCGGGTCACGTCGTCGACGCCGTGCGGCCCGAGCCGCACCCCGCCCCCTGCCAGCTCCACCGGCGCCAGCCAGCGCTCGCGGGGGTGCAGGGCGTCGTCCCACCGCCAGGTGCCGACCCAGGCGTCGCGGCGGTCGCCGTCCACCGGCAGCAGGGAGCGCACGACGCCCTCCACCGAGCTGCCGCACGCCCAGGCGAGCCGGCGTCCCGACCAGGCGCCGGCCTCCGCGCGCCAGTGGACAGCCTGCAGGCCGAGCTCCGCGAAGGCCCAGGTCAGCACCAGGCGGACGGCGGCCGCGGTGGTCCCGGCGCCGCGGGCGGTCACCGGTGCGGCGCAGGTGAGCCAGGCGCCGCCCTCGCCGTCCGGCCGGAGCAGCACGGTTCCGGCGAAGGCCCCCGCCACCTCGACCACCAGCCGGTGCGCCGGTGCCCCCACCGCCTGGTCCGCAGGGCCCTCGGGGGGCAGCCAGCGCCGCACGTCGGGGTCCTCGGCGAGCGCCGCCAGGTCAGCGGCGTCGCGGGGGCCGGCGGCGCGCACCAGCAGCGCGCGCTCGCGCAGCAGGGGCCCGGTCACCCGCCGCACAGTGGCGCGCCCGGCGGGACCGGGCAAGTGGGCCGGCCCGGGAGCACCCGCGCCTACGATGGTCAGCACTGCTGGTGAAACTGGAGGGTCCGTGCCTGGTCTGCTGGAGAGGGTGCTGCGCGCCGGGGAGGGTCGGACGCTGCGCCGCCTGCAGGGGCTCGTGCAGCAGGTGAACGCCCTGGAGGACGACTTCACCCCGCTGTCCGACGCCGAGCTGGCGGAGGAGACGGACCGGTTCCGGGCCCGCCTCAAGGACGGGGAGACCCTGGACGACCTCCTGCCGGAGGCCTTCGCGGTGGTCCGCGAGGGCGCCAGCCGGGTGCTGGGGCAGCGGCCCTACGACGTGCAGCTGATGGGCGGCGCGGCCCTGCACCAGGGCAACATCGCCGAGATGAAGACCGGTGAGGGCAAGACCCTCACCGGCGTCTTCGCCGCCTACCTCAACGCCCTGCCGGGCGCGGGCACCCACGTCATCACGGTCAACGACTTCCTCGCCAGCTACCAGAGCGACCTCATGGGCCGCGTGTACCGCCACCTCGGCATGACCAGCGGCTGCGTGCTCGACGGGATGGCGCCCGCGGAGCGGCGCGAGCAGTACGCCGCCGACATCACCTACGGCACGAACACGCAGTTCGGCTTCGACTACCTGCGCGACAACATGGCCTGGAACTCCGCCGACCTGGTGCAGCGCGGCCACCACTTCTGCATCGTCGACGAGGTCGACTCCATCCTCATCGACGAGGCCCGCACCCCCCTGATCATCTCCGGGCCCGCCCAGGGCGACGCCTCCAAGTGGTACGCGGAGTTCGCGCGCATCGTGAAGCGCCTGGTGGTCGACGTCGACTACGAGGTCGACGAGAAGAAGCGCACCGTCGGCATCCTCGAGCCGGGCATCGAGAAGGTCGAGGACCAGCTCGGCATCGAGAACCTCTACGACTCGGTGAACACGCCCTACGTCGGGTACATCAACAACGCGGTGAAGGCGAAGGAGCTCTTCAAGCGCGACAAGGACTACGTGGTCACGGACGGCGAGGTGCTCATCGTCGACGAGCACACCGGCCGCATCCTCGCGGGGCGCCGCTACAACGAGGGCATGCACCAGGCGATCGAGGCCAAGGAGCGGGTCCAGGTCAAGGCCGAGAACCAGACCCTCGCCACGATCACGCTGCAGAACTACTTCCGCCTCTACGACAAGCTCTCCGGGATGACGGGCACGGCCACCACCGAGGCTGCGGAGTTCCACCAGATCTACACCCTCGGCGTGGTGCCGATCCCGACGAACAAGCCGCTGGCCCGCGTCGACCAGCCCGACCTCGTCTACAAGACCGAGGTCGCCAAGTTCGACGCCGTCGTCGACGACATCGCCGAGCGCCACGAGGCCGGCCAGCCGGTGCTCGTGGGGACCACCAGCGTCGCCAAGAGCGAGTACCTGTCCCAGCAGCTGGCGAAGAAGGGCATCGCCCACGAGGTGCTCAACGCCAAGCAGCACGCCCGGGAGGCCGCGATCATCGCGATGGCCGGCCGCGCGGGCGCCGTCACGGTGGCCACGAACATGGCGGGCCGCGGCACGGACATCATGCTCGGCGGGAACGCCGAGTTCCTCGCGGTCGCGGAGCTGTCCGAGCGGGGCCTGGACCCGGTCGAGGACGCCGACGCCTACGACGCCGCCTGGCCCGAGGCCCTGCAGCGGGCGAAGGACGCCGTCGCCGCCGACAGCACCAAGGTCGCCGAGCTCGGCGGGCTGTACGTGCTGGGCACCGAGCGGCACGAGTCCCGCCGCATCGACAACCAGCTCCGCGGCCGCTCGGGTCGCCAGGGCGACCCCGGCGAGTCGCGGTTCTACCTGTCGATGGCGGACGACCTGATGCGCCTGTTCAACTCGGGCATGGCGGAGACGCTGCTGACCCGCGCGGGCATCCCGGACGACGTGCCGCTGGAGTCGAAGATGGTCTCGCGCGCCATCCAGAGCGCGCAGGGCCAGGTCGAGGCCCGCAACTTCGAGATCCGCAAGAACGTCCTGAAGTACGACGACGTGCTCAACCGCCAGCGCGAGGTGATCTACGCCGAGCGCCGCCGGGTGCTGGAGGGCGAGGACCTGCACGAGCAGATCGGCCACTTCGTCGCCGACGTCGTCACCGGGTACGTCACCGCGGCCACCGCCGACGGCTTCGCGGAGGACTGGGACCTCGAGAAGCTCTGGACGGCGCTGAAGACCCTCTACCCGGTCTCCATCACCGTCGACCGAGGTCGAGGAGGAGGCCGACGGCCGCTCCGCCGTGACCCAGCAGATGCTCGCTGGAGGAGCTGCGCTCCGACGCCGAGCAGCAGTTCCTCGCCCGGGAGCGGGCGCTCGGGCCGCAGGTCCTGCGCGAGCTGGAGCGCCGCGTGGTCCTGTCCGTGCTCGACCGCAAGTGGCGCGAGCACCTCTACGAGATGGACTACCTCCAGGAGGGCATCTCGCTGCGGGCGATGGCCCAGCGCGACCCGCTCGTGGAGTACCAGCGCGAGGGCTACCTGCTCTTCCAGGCGATGCTCGAGGGCATCAAGGAGGAGTCGGTCGGCTTCGTCTTCAACCTCGACGTGCAGGTGCCGGACGAGCCCGTCCGCGACGACAGCGGGGCGGTGGCCGGCGAGCAGGCACCGATGCTCGTGGCGCCGGGCCTGGAGGGCGGCGGCGGCCTGCAGGGCCAGGCGCTGCAGTACACGGCCCCCTCGGCGGACGGCGACGTGGAGGTCACCGGCGGCTCGGGCGGCCGAGGACCCCCAGGGCAGCCGCCGCGACCGCCGGGCCAAGCGCAAGGGCTGACCGCCGGGACCCCGGACCGCACTTCCCCGGCGAGTGCGGTCCTCGCGCGGGCTGAGGCGCACTGCCGGGGGAGGTGCGGCTCCGGCGCAGTCACCCGATCTCCAGGGCGGTGACGCGCCAGCGGCCGTCGACGCCGTCCAGGCGGACGGCGGCGGCGCGCACCCGCTCGCCGTCCCAGATCACGACGGCTGCCTCGACCACGCCCTCGCGCGGGCTGCTGGTGCGGACCGCCCGGACCACCGCCCGGGCGGCGCGCCGGCGGCCGCGGACGCGCTGGGCGAGGGCAGCCCGCTGCTGCAGACCGGCGTAGACGTCGGCGGTGAGCCAGCGCAGCAGCTGCGCCGCGGGGCGGGCGCCCGTGAGCACCTCGACGGCGGCGAGGACGAGGCCGGAGCACAGGGGCGCCGGGTCGGGCAGGCTCGCCGAGGCGGACGGGCGCGGCGCCACCGCCGGGTCGACCCCCTCCGGCAGCACCCCCTCCAGCCGCAGCGGGAGCACCCCCTGCAGGGCCATACCGGTGCCCGGCGGCGGGCGGGAGCCCCGAGCGCTGCGGGCTCCGAGCGCGGGGCGGGGACGACCCGCAGGACGGGCAGCGCCACGGTGACCGCGCTGTCGGCGCTCACCGCACGCCCCCGCTGGTCGCCGTGGTCGCCGTCGTCGGTGTCGTCGTCGTGGTGGGTGCGGTGAGCACCTGGCCGGGGACGAGGTGGTCGGGGTCGGACCCGATGACGTCGCGGTTGGCGTCGTACCAGCGCGGCCAGCGCGCTGCGACGTCGGCGGCGCTCGACCCGGCGGGCAGCTCCGCGGCGGCGACGCCCCAGAGGGTGTCGCCGCGGCGCACGACGACGCGCGGCGGCGCTGTCACCGCGCTGCCGGCGGGCGGGACCGCGGCGGGGGCCGTGCTCGCAGCGGTCCTCGGAGTCGCTGTCGGGGTCGCCGTCGGCGCCGCGGCGGGAGCCGTGCTCGGCGGGGGAGCGCTGCCCGTCGGCGCGGGAGCCGCGGTGCTCGCCGACGGCCAGGAGAGCTCCGGGCGCGGGACCGGCGGCGGCGGCGGGACCGGCGACGCCGGCGAGCGCCCCGACGCCCAGCATCGCGGCGACCAGGCGGCGCACCACGAGCGGCGTCGTCGCCCGGGCCACGGCGTCGAGGCCGGCGCTCGCCGCCCCTCCGGTGCGCCCGGCGGCGCGCAGCACCAGCGCCAGGGCGGTCGCCGCGGCCCCGCAGCACCACAGGCCCAGGACGGCGGCCACGGTCACCGCAGCGACCGCGGCCACGACGGCGTCGAGGTCGGGGGCGGGGGCGCGCACCGCCTGGAGCGCGGCGGCGGACAGCGCCGCGCACGCGCCGACCAGCGCGGCCAGGCCGAAGGCGGCCACCGACCTGACCGCCCAGCGCGCCGGGCGGGGCCCTGACCTCGTGCCGCTCATGAGCTCTCCTCGCGTCGACCACAGCGCGACGACTACAGCGCTTGGTGCTGTTTGGTGCAGTTCGCTGTCGTTAGGTGTTGCTGGCGGATCATGCCGGAGGTGTCGGGAGCAGCAGCTCCGCCGGGGCCCGCCTGTGGACAACCGGTGGACGCCGCTACCCGGGGTGACCGCCTACCGTGGTCCCGTGAGGTGGGACGCCCTCTTCGACGACCTCGAGGCGCAGCTCCGCGCCGCCGACGACGACGTCGCGGCGATGCACGCCGAGCGCGTGCGGGCGGAGGTCGCCGACGTCGTCCTCGTCGACCGCCTGCGCGCCGCCGTCGGCCAGCCCGTGGTGGTGCGCCTGCTCGGAGGCGAGGTCGTCGAGGGGGCTGTGGAGTCCGCGGGACCGGACTGGCTGCTGCTGGCCGAGGCGGCGGGGGAGGCGCTGGTCCCGCTGGCGGCCTTGGCGCGGCTCGAGGGGCTGCCGCGGGCCGTCGCAGCGCCCCCGGGAGCCGTCGAGCGCCGCCTCGGGCTGGCCTCGGTGCTGCGCGCCGTCGCGCGGGACCGGTCAGCGGTGCGGCTGTCCCTGCGCGAGGCCGGCGCCGCGGGGGCGGCGCTCACCGGGACCGTCGACCGGGTCGGGGCCGACCACCTCGACCTGGCGGCCCACCCCGTCGACGAGGCGCGGCGCCCGAGCGCGGTCCGCGGCGTCGTCGTCGTGCCGCTCGCCGCGCTGTCCTGCGTGCGGCGCGCCCGCTAGGGCCTGGTCGGCCCGTCCCTCCCGGCCGGCGCTGACGGCGCCGGCGGCGTCCGTCAGCCGAGCAGGACGTCCTCGTCGGTGGTGCCGTGGGCGGCCACCAGCGCGCGCGTCTCCGCGTACTTCCCCTGGATGTACTCCTCGAGGACCGTCACCTCGACGCGCCACTGGCCGCGCCCGCCGACCTTGATGGCAGGCAGCTCACCGGTGCGCACCAGGGCGTAGGCCTGGGCTGCCGAGACGTTCAGCGCCTCGGCCACGTCAGCGAGGGTCATGAAGCGCGCGGCCACGGGCGGAGTCTCGCACGCCGCTGCCCGGCGCGGTGGGTTTCGTCCACCGTTGGTCACTCGCAGTGAGGTCACGGGTGCTGGGCCGTGCCGTCGGCGCCCGACCGCGCCCCCGCCGCCACCCGGTCGGCCGGATCCGGCGCGCGGGCAGCCCGTCGGGACCGGCCGCGGTGCCACCCTCGCTCGACCCGGGCGCACCACCGCCCGATCCCCCCGCTTCCCCCACCGCACCCCCGGGAGCCCCCGATGAGCACCCTCATGCCCCCGCCCGCCGCCACGG
This sequence comes from uncultured Actinomycetota bacterium, assembly GCA_963781365.1. Classification (GTDB taxonomy): domain Bacteria; phylum Actinomycetota; class Actinomycetes; order Actinomycetales; family Quadrisphaeraceae; genus Quadrisphaera. The sequence continues at coordinate 292,479 of CAWAFR010000002.1, forward strand.
CCGCCCCGCGGCTGCGAGCCCCCTCCTGGCGCGACCCGCGCCTGCTCGTCGGCCTGCTCCTCGTGCTGGCCTCGGTGCTGGTGGGCACCCGCGTCGTGGTCGCCGCGGACAGCACCACCCCGGTGTGGGCGGCGGCCCGCACCCTGGTCCCCGGCCAGGAGGTCACCGCGGGAGCGCTGCGGGTGGTGCGCGTGCACCTGGAGGGCGGTGCCGGGGGCTACCTGGCGGCGGCCTCCGCCCCGCCGCAGGGCCTCGTCGCGCTGCGCGAGGTGAGCAGCGGTGACCTGCTGCCCCGCAGCGCGGTCGGCAGCGCCACCGCCCTGCAGACCCGTCCGGTGGGCCTCCCCGTCACCGGACCCCTGCCGAGCGGCCTGGTCGCGGGCGCCCTGGTCGACGTCTGGGTGACCCCCGCGGCGCAACGGTCCGTCCTGGCAGCGGCGACCACGGGCAGCGCGTCGAGCACGGCGGCCGGCAGCGCCGCCACCGAGCCTCACCGGCTGGCCGCGAGCGCGGTCGTCGCCGAGGTCTCCACCGACGGAGGGTCGTTCACCTCCACCCGGGGCGCGACGGTCCAGGTGCAGCTCGACGAGGGCGAGCTGCAGCAGGCGCTGGAGGCGATGGCCGCCGACGCGTCCGTCTCCCTGGTCCTGGTGCCCGGCTCGACCCCGGTGAAGGGCTGACGTGGCCGCGCCGCTGCCGGTGCTCACCGCGGTCCCCGGGCCGGACGAGGCCCGCCTGGTCTCCTCCCTGGGGCGCGCCCCGGAGGTGGCGGTGGTGCGCCGGTGCGCCGACCTGGGCGAGCTCCTCTCGGCCAGCGCCGCTGGCCACGGGCGCGCGGCGCTGGTGGCCCCCGATCTGCACCGCCTGGACCGCGACGCCCTCGCGCGCCTGGCCGACGCGGGCGTCGCCGTCGTCGGCGTGCTGCCCGCGGTGGCGCCGGAGGCCGCCGCGTCGCGCCTGGTCGCCCTCGGCGTCCACCGGCACGTGCCCGCCGACGCCCCGGGGCAGCAGGTCGCAGCCGTCGTCCTGGCGGCCGTCGACGACGTCGTCCGCGCCGCCGTCGGGACCGCTGCCGGAGCTGCCGGTGGGGTCCCGGTGCAGGGCCGGCGACGGCTGGACGACGTCGTGCTGGGCGCCCCCGCTCCCGACGGCGTCGGCGAGGACCCGGGTGACGGCGAGGACGGCGCCGCGGGCGACGCCGTCGGTGGGCGCCGCGACGCCGGTGGCCGCCTCGTCGCCGTCTGGGGCGCGCCCGGCGCGCCGGGACGCACCACCGTCGCCGCGGGCCTGGCGGCGGAGCTGGCCGCGGCCGGCGAGACCGTCCTGCTCGTCGACGCCGACACCTGGGCCGCCAGCCTCGCTCAGGTCCTCGGCCTGCTCGACGAGTCCGCCGGGGTCGCCGCCGCCTGCCGCGCCGCCGCTGCCGGCGTCCTGACCCCCGGGCGCCTGGCAGACCTGGCCCCCGAGGCGGCTCCGCGCCTGCGGGTGCTCACCGGCCTCCCGCGCGCCGAGCGCTGGCACGAGCTCGGCACCGCGGCCCTGGAGGAGGTGTGGGCCACCTGCCGCCGGACCGCTGCCTGGACGGTCGTCGACTGCGCGGCGCCGCTGGAGCAGGACGAGGAGCTGCTGCTGGAGGTGGCGGCTCCGCGGCGCAACGCGGCGACGACGACGGCGCTGGCCGCCGCGGACGTCGTCCTCGCCGTCGGCACAGGCCGACCCGGTGGGGCTGCAGCGGCTCGTGCGGGCCCTGGGCGAGCTCGCGGAGGTGCTGCCCGAGGCTGCGGCCCGTCGGCGGGTGGTGGTGACCAAGGTGCGGTCCGCGGCGGTCGGCCCCGACCCGGCGGTGCGCGTCGCGGAGGCGCTGGCGCGCTACGCCGGCGTCCGGGACGCCGTGCTGGTGCCGGACGACCGGGCCGCGTGCGACGCCGCCCTCCTCGCCGGCAGGACGCTGGCCGAGGCCGCCCCCGGCTCGCCGGCCCGCGCCGCGCTGACCGCGCTCGCCGCGCAGCTGCGCCGCGACGCCGGCGCCGACCCCGCGCCGCCGCGGCGCCGGCGGTGGGCCAGGATGCGCGGATGAGCCCCGCTGGACGTCCCGTCGGCGGGGGAGTGCGCGTCTACGCGGCCCTCGCGCCGCACCAGCTCGCCGAGGTCCTCTCCGCCGGGCACCTCCCGGACGGGGCGCCGGTGCACGCCGTCACCGCGGCGCTGCGCGAGCAGGTCACCGACGGCGACGAGGAGGAGCTGGAGCTCGCGGCCCTCCTGGACGCCGCCGACTCCTCGCTGCGGCTCATCGCCGGCACCGCCGGCACATCCGGCACGTCCGGCACGTCCAGCACCGACGGCGGGCCGGGTCCGGCGCGCCGCCTCGTGCTCGCCGGCGACGTCCCGGGGGCCTCGGTGCGCCAGCGGCCTGTCGGGGACGGCGACCCGGCCGAGGCGGTCACCCGCGTCGAGCCCACCGCCCCGCTCGGGCTGCGCGCCGTCGTCAGCGCCCACGTCGACGAGGCGGAGGCGGAGCCCGACGTGGCAGCGGCCGCTGCCGCGCTGCGCGGCGCCGACGCCGGTGACGAGGCCGCGGGCTCCGTCGTGGAGTCCGCGCGGGACCGCGACCTGCTCTGGTACGACGCCTCCGAGCTGGCGGCCCTCGCCGCCGAGCTCGGGAGCCGGGGCAGCGGCGGCGGGGGCGGCCTCAGCCGCTGAGGCGGCGGGAGAGCTCCCGCTCCTGGTCGCGCAGCGCCTGGACCAGCGGGACCTCCGCGGCGCGCTCCACCTTGCCGCCCACCAGGGGCACCGACGCCTTCAGCTCACCGGTCACGACGTGCTCCGTGCGACCCCCGGCCACCGCGCGCAGCGCCGTGGTCGCCTTCGCCGTCACCGGCGCCCCCGGCACCTGCAGCACCGTGGTGCCGGTGCGCGAGCCGTCGGCGGCCGGCGGGCCCCAGGCGTCGACCTGCTTGAGGTGCAGCGCGGGGCCGACGAAGCGCCGCGCGATGTCCGGCAGGTCGTGCGTGGGCAGGGAGCGCTCCACGGTCACCGTGAAGGCACCCGAGCCGAGGGGGGCCTCGCCGTCGACGGACACCGTCCACTCCAGGGCGTCGCTCGCGGCGCACAGCTCCTCGACCACGACCCGGTCGGCGAGGAGCGCGGCGACGGCGGAGGGGCTGCCGGGGTAGTGGAGGTGGACGTCGAGGCGCACCCCGGGCACGGTACGGCAGCGGGCCCGCCTCGGCGGGGTGGAGCGGTGCCGGGTGCTGGCAGCCCGTCGCGAGCGCGGCGGGCGGTCGGGAGCACGGCGCGCGGTGGCTAGCCTGGTGCGGTGCCGACCCTGAGCTCCCTCGTGCGGCGCCTCGGCACCCTCAGCGCCGCTGACGAGGAGTGGCTGCACCTGCTCGTCGGTGACTGGCAGATGCTGTCCGACCTCTCCTTCGCCGACCTGCTGCTGTGGACGCCGGACAGCGACGGCGGGTTCGTCGTCGTCGCGCACTGCCGCCCCAGCACCGGTGTCACGGTGCACGACGAGGACGTCGTCGGCACGCGGATCGTGCCCGGGCAGCGCGAGCAGGTCGACCGCGCCTTCGCCGAGGGGCGGATCTGCCGCGACCACGACCCGGAGTGGCTCGACGGCAGCCCGGTCCGGGAGGAGACGGTCCCGGTGCTGCGGGAGGGCCGCGTCATCGCCGTGATGTCCCGCGACACGAGCCTGTCGGTGCCGCGGGCGCCCTCGCGGCTGGAGCGCAACTACCTGCAGTGCGCCGACTCCCTGGCCCGGATGGTCTCCGAGGGCACCTTCCCCCACCAGGGCGCCCCGACCGGGATGCGCCGCGGCGCCCCGCGCGTGGGCGACGGGCTGGTCCGCCTCGACGTCGACGGCGTCGTCGTCTACGCCAGCCCGAACGCGCGCTCGGACTACCGGCGGCTGGGCTTCGCCGGAGACCTCGTGGGGAGGTCCCTGGCGGAGGTCACGGCCAGCACCATCGACAGCAGCCACCAGGTCGACGAGACGCTGCCGCTGGTGGTCACCGGACGGGCGCCGTGGCGGTGCGACGTGGAGTCGCGCCAGGCCGCGCTGTCCCTGCGGGCGGTGCCCCTGCTGGAGCACGGGGTCCGCACCGGGGCGCTGGTGCTGTGCCGCGACGTCACCGAGCTGCGCCGCCGCGAGCAGGAGCTGCTGACCAAGGACGCCACCATCCGGGAGATCCACCACCGGGTGAAGAACAACCTGCAGACCGTCTCGGCGCTGCTGCGCCTGCAGACCCGCCGCATCGAGTCCGACGCCGGCCGCGCGGCGCTGGAGGAGGCGATGCGGCGCGTCAGCACGATCGCGCTGGTCCACGAGACCCTCTCGACGGGCTTCGAGGAGGTCGTCGAGTTCGACGACGTGATGGACCGCGGGCTGCTGCTGGTCGCCAGTCTCGCCGCGAGCTCGGGGGCCGCGAGCACGAAGCGGTACGGCACCTTCGGGCAGGTGGGGGCCGAGGACGCCACCGCGCTGGCCCTCGTGCTCACCGAGCTCGTCACGAACGCCGTCGAGCACGGCCTGCGCGGGGGCTCGGGCACCGTCGAGCTGCGCGTGGAGCGCGACGGGGAGTCGCTGGTGGCGGTGGTCGCCGACGACGGCGACGGCCTGCCCGAGGACTTCTCCCCGGCCCGCGGCGGCCTGGGCACGCAGATCGTCACCGCGCTGGTCCAGGGCGAGCTGCGCGGGTCCATCGTCTGGCGCAACCGGCCGGGCGGCGGCACGGAGGCCGTGGTCAGCGCGCTGCTGCGCGAGACCCGGGAGACCCGCGACAACCGGTGACCCCCGGGACGCCGAAGGGCCGCCCCCCGGTGGGGGACGGCCCTTCGAACGGGTGCGGAGCTGCGCTCAGCCGGCGCGGCGGGCGCGGGCGGTGCGGCGCTTCAGGGCGCGGCGCTCGTCCTCGGAGAGCCCGCCCCAGACGCCGGAGTCCTGCCCGTTCTCCAGCGCCCACTTGAGGCACGTCTCGACGACGTCGCACCGGCGGCACACGGCCTTGGCCTCCTCGATCTGCAGCAGGGCGGGGCCCGTGTTGCCGATCGGGAAGAACAGCTCGGGGTCTTCGTCGAGGCACGCTGCGGTGTGCCGCCAGTCCATCAGAGAGCTCCTCAGTGCTTGGGGTCATCCCCGGGGTGCCGCCATGTGAAGGCGTTCACGAGCCGGGGCACGTATATGGGGCGCACAGTGGCGCCCCGTCGTCAGGTATCGTCACAGAGTCGACTGCGTTGCACAAGGGTTGCGATGAGCGAGTCCCCCGGTGTCGCCGTGTCCTCTCCGTGACCAACGGTGGAGGCACTCCCGGTGTTCCGCAACCCGTCGACGGATCCGACTTCCGCTGCCGGACTCCGCAGCGGCGGCGCCCCGGCCCCGTCGTGACCAGCGGGTAGCGTCGCGCCGTGCCCCAGCCCCCGCGTCCGCGCCGCTCCCGGGCGCTGGCCGTCATCGCCGCGGTGGTCGGGCTGGAGGTGCTGGCCCTGGCCGGCGTCGTGGTGCTCTACGCGGTCGAGGTCGTCCGCGGCGGCGCCGCCGACACCGTGGGCGCCGTCGCCACGGCGGTCGTGGCCGCAGCTGTGGGCACCGGGCTCGCCCTGGCCGTGCGCGCCCTGATCTCCGGGAGCCGCTGGGCGCGCGCGCCCCTGCTGACCTGGCAGCTCTTCCAGATCGTCCTCACCGCGCCGCTGGCCCGCGGGCCGCTGTGGTGGGTCGCCGTCCCGTCGGTGGTCCTGGCCCTGGCGGCCGGCACGTGCCTGGTCTCGCGGTCCGTGGCGCGCGCCGTCGGCGACGAGGACGGCGCGCCCCCGGTCGTCTGAGGCGCCGTCAGGTCTGCGTGCCCTCACCGAGCTCGTCGCGCATCGACGCGAGCGTCCGCGCCAGCAGCCGTGACACGTGCATCTGGGAGATGCCGACCTCCTCGGCGATCTGCGACTGCGACATCCCCCGCACGAAGCGCAGCACGATGATGCGGCGCTCCCGCGGCGGCAGGCGCGCCAGCAGCGGCCGCAGCGCCTCGCGGTCCTCGACGCCGCGCAGCCCGTCGTCGTCCGTGGCCAGCCACGTGCCGGGCGCCTCGCCCTCCCCGGTGTCCAGCGGCACCGTGGTGTAGGCACCGGCGGACTCCATGCCCTCCAGCACGGCGTCCTCGTCGACCTGCGCGCGCTCCGCGAGCTCCGCGACGGTCGGGGCGCGCCCGAGCTCCTGCGTCAGCGCAGTCCGCGCGTCGGCCAGCGCCCGCGACAGCTCCTGCAGGCGCCGCGGCACCCGGACCGCCCACCCGCGGTCGCGGAAGTGCCGCCGGATCTCGCCCAGCACCGTCGGCACCGCGAAGGCCGAGAACGGCACCCCCCGCTCGGGGTCGTACCGGTCGACGGCCTTCAGCAGACCGATGGTGCCGACCTGCACCAGGTCGTCCAGCGGCTCCCCGCGGTCGGAGTAGCGGCGCGCCAGGTGCCGCACCAGCGGCAGGTGCGACTCCACCACGCGGTGCCGCAGCAGCGTGCGCCGCGGGTCGTCCTCCGCGAGCCCCGCGAGCTCCACCAGCTCCGGCGGCACGTCGGGCCGGTGCCCGCCCGGCCTGCCCTGCTCGGGCACCGCAGCACCCGCCGCCGCGGTGGTCCCGGTGACCCCGGCCGGCGCGCCCGGCTGCTCGTGCTCCGCCACGACGGCCGCGCCTACCCGCTGCGCCGCGGGCCGTCGTGGCGCAGGCGGATGCAGTGGCGGCCCAGCTCGTCGCGGCCCGTCTCCAACCCGCTCACCAGCGCCTCCAGCACCGCCCACGCAAAGCTCTCCCGCCCCGGCAGCGTCGTCGCTGGCCCGCTGACCTGCACCCGCAGGCCGCCCGAGCCCAGGTCGAACCGCGCCTGGAGCACCGCCGCCGGGGACGACGACGTCGCGGACGCCGCCTCGACCGACGGCGCGCTGACGACCTCCACGCCGTGCCGCTCGGTGGACCCGTCCAGCGCCTGCGGCCCCAGGACCAGGGCGCACGCCTCGTCGACAGCGATCCGCAGGTCCTCGATCTCGTCGATCGTCAGGTCCAGGCGCGCCGCCAGGCCAGCCGTCGCGGTGCGCAGCACCGACAGGTACGCCGGGTCGGCGGGCACCACCAGCTCGACGACGTCACCACCGCCGCTGCCCCCGCTGCCCCCGCTGCCGGCACCGCCGCTGTCGTCGGCCGCCCCGGGCCCACCGGCCACCCCGACCGCTGCGCTCACGGCGCCACCCCCTCGTCCGCTCGCTCGTCACCCATCGTGCTCCGGCGCGCCGGCCCCACCGGACCCGGGGCCCCGCCGCGCGCGAGGTCGTGCAGCGCCTGACCCGTGAGCCGCCAGGTCGTCCACTCCTCCTGCGGCCGGGCGCCGACGGCGGCGTACACGCCCTGGGCAGGGGTGTTCCAGTCGAGCACCGCCCACTCCAGGCGCCGCTGGCCGGCCTCGACCACCTGCGCCGCCAGCGCCGCCAGCAGCGCGCGCCCCAGCCCGGCCCCGCGGTGCTCCGGGCGCACGTACAGGTCCTCCAGCCAGGTGCCGCACCGCCCGGTCCAGGTGGAGTAGGTCGTGAAGGACACCGCCATCCCGACCACCTCCCACCCGCCCGGCACCGCGACGTCCGCGACCTCCGCGACCAGCGCGCTCGCGGTCGCGGCGTCGGCGAACAGCGCCTCGTGCAGGTCCCGCGGGCTCGCCTGGACGGCGTCCGGCTCCCGCTCGTACGCGGCGAGCTCGTGGACCATCGCGTCCATCGCCGCGACGTCGGCGGGCACCGCCCGCCGCACCCGCCGCTGGGGTGCCGCAGCACCGTCCGTCCCGGTGCCCGCTGTCCCACCGCGATCCGCCACGCCGACCTCCCACCGGGCCGTCCCGCGACGACCTCCGGGTGGCACGGTAGATGCCGTGCGGCGGTGGTCGGTGGCGCCAGCCGCGGTGGTCCTCGGCGCGGCGGCGCTGCTGACCGCGGTGCCGGGCGGGCTCGGGCTGGCCGGGTGGACGCCGCTGGCCCAGGTGGCGCCCTTCCGCGGGCTGCTCGCGGCGGGTCTGCTCGTGCTCGCGGCCCTCCTCGCAGCCAGCGCCCGGTGGGCCCGCCGAGGCCCGCAGCCCACCGCCGGGCGAGGTGGCAGGGGCCGGCTGCGGGCGGTGCTGGCGGGCGCCCTCGCGGTGGCTGCCGCCGCGCACGTCGGGGTGCTGCTGTGGCGGGGCGTCGTCCCCGCGGGCCCGTCACCGCGCGAGGACGGCGACCTGGTCGTCCTCAGCCTCAACACCGAGCACGGCGGCGCCTCCGCGGAGGAGGTGGCCGCGGCCGTGCGGCGCGCCGGCGCCGACGTCGTCGCCCTCCCCGAGACCCCCGCGGCGACGGCGCAGCAGGTCGTCGCGCGCCTCGCCGCCGACCCGACCCGCCCCCGGGCGTACACCGCGAGCACGGCGACCACGGCGCAGGTGGCCACGCACGCCACGAGCCTGCTGGTGGCGGACGACCTGGGAGCCGCCGTCCCCGCTGCCGCCCCCGACGTCGGCCTGGCGGCGGTGGCCACAGCGCCCGCCGACCTGCCCGGCCCGGTGGTCGCCGTGCACGCCACCGCCCCGGTCCCGGGGCACCTCCACTGGGCGGACGGGACGATGGTGGCCCGGTGGCGCCAGGACGTCCCGCGGGTGGTGGCGGCCTGCACGGGCACCCCGGGCGCGGTCGTGGCCGGTGACCTGAACGCGACGCTGGACCACCCGGGGCTGCGCGACCTCGGCGTCTGCGTCGACGCCGCCTCCCGGGCGGGTTCCGGGGGCCGGGGGACCTGGCCCTCAGCGGTCCCCGACCTGCTGGCGGCGCCGATCGACCACGTCCTGGTCGACGGGCGCACCTGGCGCGTGGTGTCGGCCGACGTGGTCGACGTGGGGGACAGCGACCACCGCGGGCTCGTCGTCCACCTGGGGCGGCGGGACCCGTCCGCCGGCTGAGCCGCCGGCTCCCGGCAGGGCGAGCTGGATCACCGTCAGCGCGCCGTCCACCACCAGGCTCGCCCGCCCCGGCGGCCCGCCGCGCACCGGCGAGGGGCGCGCCCCGAGGAGCTCGGCATCGCCGAGGGCCAGCGGGTGCAGGAGCACGCCGGTGCGGTGCCGTCGCAGGGAGGCCACCGGCCCGCGGTGGGCCGGCAGCTGGCCGCTGGTGCCGGCGGCGAGCACGGCGCACCGGCCCGGGTCGTCGTCGAGCAGCGACTGCAGGGCCCGCTCCAGCGGCGTGGCGAGCAGGAGCTCGAGGTCGTCGACCAGGACGAGCGGGCCGCCTCCGCGCGCGACCGCCGCGAGCAGCAGGTCGGCGCTGGCCGCCGTCGTCCCCGTCACGCGCTCGACCCCCGGTGCCCGCTCCACCGAGCCGGCGACGGCGGGACCCGGCCGGACGAGCACCACCGGCCTGCCCTCGCGCACCGCCCGCTGCGCGAGCTGCAGCAGCAGGCCGGTGCGTCCAGAACCCGGCGGCCCGGCGACCAGGGCCCGTGCTCCCGCGGGCAGGTCGAGCAGCAGCGGCGTCGCCCCGGGCCCCCCGACCCCCACGGCCAGCCGGTCGCCGGCCGGGAGGCCAGCGTCCGACGGGCTCGCGTCGAGGAGGGCGTCGAGGTCGCCGGCCTCCAGGCGGTGCGGCAGCGCCGGCAGCCGCCGGGCCCCGGCCCGGACCGGTGGACGACCACCGGCGGACCCCGGCCCGGCCCCCGGGACCGTGGCCAGGGCGACGGAAGCGACGACGGACGCGACGACGCGGCGCTGCTCCGCGGGGTCGTCCACGCCATCGGATCCTCCCAGCAGCGGGAGCTGGCACTCGCGGACCACCCCGGTGCGCAGGCGCAGCGCCCTGCCCGGGGGCCAGCGCACGGGCACGTCGGCGCGGGGAACCCCGACCAGCAGCGCGGTCGAGGGGTCGGCGGGCGCGAGCAGCAGCACCTCCCTGACCCCGGTGACGGCTCGCTGCGTCAGCAGCGCGGGGTCCGCGGCGAGCACCACCGGGGCGGAGCGCTCGAGCAGACGGCGCAGCAGGTCGGCAGCGGCGTCCGCCTCCGCGCGCCCGGAGGGGTCGAGGCCGGGGAGCGGCGCCGCCTGCGAGCAGCCGGTCGGCGCCGTCGACCAGCAGCACCGGGGAGGCGCGCCGGCGGGGTCGGTGCCCGGAGCCCCCTCACCGGCGGCACCGAGGACAGCACCGGGGACAGCACCGGGGACAGCACCGAGGACAGCACCACACGAGACAGCACCGGGGACGCGCCGAGGACCCGCAGCAGGTGCTCTGCGTCGGACGGGTCGACGACGCTGTCGACCCACGGCAGCGCCGCCAGGTCGCCGACCTCACCGGGGGCACCGACCACGTGCACCCGGCGCTCCGGCCCTCCCGCGCCGCCGCCCGCCGCGACCGCCAGCCACCGCAGCAGCGACGTGCGGCCCGAGCGCGGGCCCCCGGCCACCACCAGCGGGTGCTCGCCGAGCCACCGCAGGGCGCGCTGGCACGGGACCTCCGGCTCGTCGACCAGCGCGAGGGCGAGGCCGCCGGGGTCCATCGGGCCGCCACGGGCCGGCTCACCGGGTGCCTGGGCCGGGGATCGCCACGGCAGCACGTGCGGCAGGGCCGGGAGCCACGGCGGCGCCGCCGACGCAGAGCCCCGGGCGGCCTCGGCCAGCGCTGCGACGATCCGCGGCACGTCGTCCCCCCGCGGCGGCGGGGGTGGCTGCGACGACCCGGCCGGTGGCCGCACGCGCACCGCCACGGCAGGCGCGGGCAGCGACCCCGCCGCCGCGACCCGCACCGCCTCCAGGGGCTCCCCGCCGCGGCGGACCAGGGCGGAGCCCGGTGCTGACGGCCGCAGCGCGGCGGCACCCGGGTCGTCGACGACGTCGACGGAGTCCGCGACGTCGCGCACCCGCAGCGCCACGCGCAGGTTCGTGTTGGCCCGGGCGTCGGCGCTGACCACGCCCGCGGGGCGCTGCGTCGCGAGCACCAGGTGCACCCCCAGCGAGCGCCCGACGGCGGCCAGGCGCACCAGACCGGGAACCAGCTCCGGCACCTGCTCCGCGAGCACCCTCACCTCGTCGACCACCACCAGCAGGCGCGGCAGCAGGCGCGCCCCGTCCGGACGCCGCGCGAGCAGCTCGTCCCGGTCGGCGGCCCCGTGCTCCCTCAGCGTCCGCTCGCGACGCCGGACCTCCGCGCCCAGGGACGCGAGGGCGCGCCGGGCCAGGTGCTCGTCGAGGTCGGTGACGGTGCCCGCCAGGTGCGGGAGCCCCCGCAGCCGTCCGGCGGCGGAGCCGCCCTTGTAGTCGACGACGACGACGGCCAGCTCCTCCGGCGGCGCGGCCACGGCCAGGGCCAGCACGAGCGCCACCAGCAGCGAGGACTTCCCCGAGCCCGTGGTCCCCGCGAGCAGCGCGTGCGGGCCGTCCCGGGCGAGGTCGACCAGCCACGGCCGGCCGTCCTCGTGCACCCCGAGCGGGACGGTGCTGCGCCGCTGCCCGGAGCGCCACGCCGCGGCGACGGCGGACGCGTCGAGCGGGTCGGGGCCGTGCGCTGCGAGCAGGGCGCGCAGGGACGGGTCGGCCTCGTCCGGTCCGGGCCCGAGCCCCTGCCCGGCCTCTCGCAGCGGAGCGAGGCCGCGGGCGAGGGCAGCGGCCCACGTCAGCCCCACCTGGTCCGCGACGAGCTCCGCCGGCCCGCCCCCGCCGACCAGCAGCGGGCCCGACCACGTGCCCGCCCCGCCGGCGTCGAGCCGCAGCACGGCGTCGGCAGCAGCCTCGGTGTCCAGCGGTGCGGCTCCGTGGTCGTGCCGGGCGCGGAGGAGCCTCAGCACCGTGGTGCCGGCGACGGGGTCGCCCGCCCCGGCACGTCCCGGGTCGTCGTGGAGGACGAGCACGACGGGTCCCGGGCTCGCTGCCGGCCCCGGACCCTGCTCGTCCGCCGCGTGGGGGAGCCACCGCAGCCACGACCAGGCCTCCGGGCGGTCGGTCACCACCCGGATGCGCAGCGACGACGGGGGGTGGAGGCCGGCGAGCTGGCCGATGAGGCAGCGCGCCACCGCGAGGGCGACGTCGTCGGGGGCGTCGACGTCAACCACGGCCAGCCCGCGCAGTTCGGCGACGACCGGCCCGGGTGCGTGCTGGAGCGGCTCGTGCTCGTCGCTGCCGCCGTCGTGCCCGGCGGCGGTCCGCAGGACCACGCCGGAGGGGACCGTGCCGGTGCCGAGGCGGACGGCGAGCGGACCCTCGGGCGCCGCCGACCAGACCCGCTGACCCACCGCCCGGACCGCGGTGAGCAGCGCCGAGGGGTCGGGGTGGCGGTCCTCGAGGTGCCGGCGCGCGCTGTCGACGAGGTCCGCCGCGCGTGCTCGGCCCTCCGCCGCGGCCGCCGCGTGAGCGGCCAGGTCGGCTGCGTGCTGGCGCCGGCGGGCGCGCCGGTCGGTGGCGCGGGTCAGGACGGCGACCAGGGGACCGCTGAGCGCCATCAGCAGCGCCAGCGGCGACCAGAGCAGCGCCAGGGGCACCGCGACCACCACGGGCACCAGCACCGCGGGCCACGACGTCGGGGAGGGGCGCTGCACCCGGGGGCGGGCGGGCAGCTCGACCACGGCCGTCTCGGCCACACCGTCGGCGGTGGTCCCGGCCGCCTGGGGCGACGGCGACGGTGACGGCGACGGCGCTGCCAGCAGCAGGTGCCCCCGGCCGTCGGGGGTCCGGCGGCGGGCGGGTCCCGGCGGGGGGACGGCGAGCAGCACCTCGCTGGCACCCAGCCGCAGCCGGGCACCCGGCGGCAGCGGGGTCCACGTGCGCGGCAGCGGGCGGCCGTCGAGCAGCGTCCCGTTCGCCGACCCCGCGTCGCGCACCCGCGTGCCGGAGGGGGTGGTGTCGACCTCGACGTGGTGCCGCGAGGCCGAGCGGTCCGACAGCGGCAGCAGGCTGGTGGGCGAGCGCCCGAGCACGGCGCGCCCCAGCGGGACCGCGGCGGCCCGCCCCGCGCCGGGGCCCGCGACCACACCCAGCTGAGGGCCGTCCGACGAGACGGCCGACGGGGCGTCCGACGGCTCCTCGTGCGCGCGGCCCGGACCGAGCCGCACGACGGCGCCGCGCACCAGCGGCGGCGACCCGAGGGGAGCGTCGCCGCGGAGCCGGCGCCCGCCGGCGGTGGCCACCACGGACTCCGTCTGTCCGGCCTCACCAGTGGGACCGACGAGTCCGAGGAGGTCGGACAGGACCTCCCGCAGGGGGGTACCGGCGGGAGCCTCGACCACGACGTCCACGCCGCGGGCGTGACCCTCGTGGTCGCCGCCCTCACCCGGTCGCGGGGGTGGCACGACGGTCAGCTCCAGGCGCACCGGAACACCGTGCCCGGATGGGGGCACCTCCCGCTGGGACGGGGCGCCGACCTGTGGACAGCGAGCGACCGCGTGCTTCGTCCGCTTCGCCCGGATACGCACTGGTTGCCCCGAGTCACTGACAGTGACCTCTCCGGACGTGCTCGGCTGAGGTCTCCCCGGTCGGTCCACAGGCGGGGGCCAGTCGTCACCGGCGGCGGCCTCGGGCCTCTAGCGTCGTCGTCGCGCCACCCCCGGGGTCCCCCCGTCCGCGGGGGTGGCGCTCCCCTGCCCGCCAGCCCTGCGGCTGCCCCTGGCCGCCGCCCCGTCCGTCGAGGAGGAGCACGTGGACGCCACAGCCATCGTCGAGGACGAGGTGCGCGAGCTCGTCCGCCGCCGCGCCCTCGACCCGACCGCCGACGCCGAGGTGGTCCGCCGCCTCGTGGAGGAGGTCGTCGCCGACTACGACGAGCGCACCCTCACCGGCCTGCTGCCCGCCCTCGGTGACCGGACGGGCACCGTGCGCGCCGTCGTCGACGCCGTGGCCGGCTTCGGGGCGCTGCAGGTCCACCTGGACGACCCCGAGGTCGAGGAGGTGTGGATCAACGAGCCCGGGAAGGTGTTCGTGGCCCGCGCCGGCCGCTCGGAGCTGACCACCACGATCCTCGCCGAGAGCGACGTGCACGACCTCGTCGAGCGCATGCTCCGCACCTCCGGGCGCCGCCTCGACCTGAGCTCGCCCTTCGTCGACGCGGCGCTCCCGAACGGCTCCCGGCTGCACGTCGCCATCCCGGACGTCACCCGCCGCCACTGGGCGGTGAACATCCGCAAGTTCGTGGTCAAGGCGTCCCGGACCGAGCACCTGGTGGCGCTCGGCACCATGACGGCGGCCTGCGCGGCCTTCCTCGACGCCGCCGTCGCCTCCGGCCTCAACGTCGTCGTCGCCGGCGGCACCCAGGCCGGGAAGACCACGATGCTCAACTGCCTGGCCGCCGCCGTCCCCTCCCGCGAGCGCGTCGTCACCGTCGAGGAGGTCTTCGAGCTCGCCCTGCCCGGCCGGGACGTCGTCGGCCTCCAGTGCCGCCAGGCCAGCCTCGAGGGCACCGGGGAGATCACGCTGCGACGGCTGGTCAAGGAGGCGCTGCGGATGCGCCCGGACCGCCTCGTCGTCGGGGAGGTCCGGCAGGCCGAGAGCCTCGACCTCCTCATCGCCCTGAACTCCGGACTGCCCGGCATGGCCACGGTGCACGCCAACAGCGCCCGCGAGGCCGTGACCAAGCTCTGCACGCTGCCGCTGCTGGCCGGCCCCAACGTGACCGCGGACTTCGTCGTCCCGACCGTCGCCGCGGCCGTCGACCTCGTCGTCCACGTGGCGCTGGAGGCCGACGGGCGGCGCCGGGTGCGCGAGGTGCTCGCCGTGCCCGGGCGCGTGGAGGCCGGCGTCATCGAGACCGCCACCGTCTTCGGCACCCGCCTCAGCGCCGACGGTGCCGGGGCCCGCCTCGTGCGCGCCAGCGGCACCCCACCCCACGAGGAGCGGTTCGCCCGCGCCGGCTTCGACCTGCCGTCCCTGCTCCGGGTCGAGGACTGAGTGGGCGCGCTCGCGGGGATGCTCCTCGGCACGGGCCTCTTCAGCCTGTGGTGGGCCTGCTGGGCCGACGGCGACGCGGGGTCGGCCTCGGCCGTCGCTGCGCCGTCGCCGCGCGAGCGCGCCCGGGACCTGCTCGCCCGCGCGGGCCTCCCCGGCGCACCGGTCAGCGCGCTCGTGGCCGCCTGCGCCCTGACCGCGCTCGTGGTGGCGGCCCTGGCGGTGCTCGTCTCGGGGTCGGCGCTGCTCGCCCTGGTGATGGGCGCCGCCGCGGCGTGGGGGCCCGTGGCCCTGCTGCGGTCTCGCGCCCGGGCCCGCGCCGCGGCGGTCAGGGAGCTCTGGCCGGACGCCGTCGACCACCTCGCCTCCGGGGTGCGCGCGGGCCTGTCCCTGCC
Organism: uncultured Actinomycetota bacterium; assembly: GCA_963781365.1. Classification (GTDB taxonomy): domain Bacteria; phylum Actinomycetota; class Actinomycetes; order Actinomycetales; family Quadrisphaeraceae; genus Quadrisphaera. Next base: position 307,784 of record CAWAFR010000002.1, read on the forward strand.
GGAGGCCCTCGCGGCGCTCGCGCTGCACGGGCCCGAGGCGCTGCGCCCGGCCTTCGCGGACTTCGCCGACGACCACCGCGCCACCGGCCGGTTCCTGCCCGCGCTGGACCGGCTGAAGGACGCCCTCGCCGACCCGGTCGCCGACCGCGTGGTGGAGGCGCTGCGGATCACCCGCGAGGTCGGCGGCAGCGACCTCGGCCGGGTGCTGCGCTCCCTGGCCGCCTTCCTGCGCGACGACGCCCGCACCCGCGGTGAGCTGCTGGCCCGCCAGAGCTGGACCGTGGGCGCGGCGCGGCTCGCGGTGGCCGCCCCGTGGCTGGTGCTGCTCCTGCTGTGCACCCGACCGGGCACCGTGAGCGCCTTCCGCCAGCCCGAGGGGGCCCTGGTGCTGGCCGCGGGCGCTGCCTGCTGCGTGCTCGCCTACGCCGTGATGCAGCGCGTCGGCCGCCTGCCCGAGGACGAGCGGGTGCTGCGGTGAGCGGCGCGCTGGGTCACGAGGCGCTGCTCGGCGGCGGCCTCGGGCTCGTCGCCGGCGCGGGGCTGTGGCTGGTGCTGCTCGGCCTGCCCGTGCTCGCGCGCCCCTCCCTGGACGCGCGGCTGGCACCCCACCTGGTCGACCGGCCCCGCGGCTCGCGGCTGCTGGCCCCCGGACGCGCTCCCGCGGGGCTGCTCGCCCGGCTGCTCGGCACCGCTGACGGCGGCCTGCTCGCCCCCCTGGTGCGCGCTGCGGCGCGGCGCTCCCCGAGCACGGCGGCGCTCGCCCGGCGCCTGCAGCAGGCCGGGTCGGCCACGACCGTGGAGCACCACCGCGCCGAGCAGGTGCTCTGCGGGGCCCTCGGCGGCGCCGCCGGCGTGCTCGCGGCGCTCGGCGCGCTGGCCCGGGGAGGGCTGCCGGCGGCCGTCGCCGTCCTGGTCCCGCTCGGCGCGGTGGTCGGGGTGCTGGCCCGCGACCACGCCCTGGGCCGCGCCGTGCGCCGCCGGGAGGAGCGGCTCCTGGCGGAGCTGCCCACGGTCGCGGAGCTGCTGGCCCTCGCCGTCGGCGCCGGCGAGGGCGCGGTGGGCGCGCTCGACCGCATCGCCCGCAGCTGCCGCGGCGAGCTCGCGGCGGAGCTGCGCGCCACCCTGGCCGACGCCCGCAGCGGGACCCCGCTGGTGCATGCCCTGGCCCGGCTGGGCGACCGCACCTCCGCGGCACCGCTGGCGCGGTTCGTGGACGGCGTCGCGGTGGCCGTCGAGCGCGGCTCACCGCTGGCGGAGGTGCTCACCGCCCAGGCGCAGGACGTCCGCCAGCTCGCCCGCCGCCGCCTGATGGAGGCCGGGGGGCGCAAGGAGCTGCAGATGGTCGTCCCGATCGTCTTCCTCGTCCTTCCCGTCACGGTGCTCTTCGCCGTGTACCCGGGGCTCGCCGTCCTGCGCCTCACCCACTGACCCAGCCCCCGGCCCGCACCCCCATCCCCATCCCCATCCCCACCGTCACCCCACCCGCAGTCCCGACCCACCACCCACCGGAGGACACCGTGACCACCCGCACCCCCCGCGCCCCCCGCACCCCCCGCGCCGCCCGCCCCGCGGACCGCCTCGCCGCCGCGCTCACCTCCGCGCTCGCCGCCCGGCTCGGCGATCCCGGGCGCGGCGACGTGCCCGGCTGGGTCCTCGTCACCGTGATGACGGCCGGGCTCGTCGTCGGTCTGGCGGCGGTGGCCGGACCCGCCCTCCAGGACGTGTTCACCAGCGCCGTCCAGTCCGTCTCGGTCCCGTGACGGGCGCCCCCGGCCCCCGCTGCACCCGCCACGCCGCCCGTGCGCGTCGCTCCGGGGGGTGACGACGGCGCCGCCGTCACGGAGAGCGTCCTGGTGATGGCCCTCGTCACGGTGCTGTTCGCCGGGCTGCTGCAGCTCGGGCTGGCCCTGCACCTGCGCGGCACGCTGGTCGACTGCGTCGGCGAGGGCGCCCGCTTCGGGGCCCTCGCCGACCGCTCCCCGGCCGACGGGGCCGCCCGCGCCCGCGAGCTCATCGAGGCGTCCCTGCCGGACTCCTACGCCGCCGACGTCAGCGCCGACGAGGAGCGCGTCGACGGGATGGACGTCGTGGAGGTCACGGCGGTCGTGCCGCTGCCCGTGGTCGGCTGGTTCGGGGGCGGGTCGATGGCGGTCCACGGCCACGGGCTCGTCGACGTGCTGCCGTGAGGCGGGCCGCGCGCCGCGGTGATGCGGGCAGCGCCTCGGTGGAGTTCATCGTGCTGGCGCTCGTGCTGATGGTGCCCGTCGTGTACCTGGTGATGGCCCTGGCGCGGGTGCAGGCCGGCAGCTACGCCGCGTCTGCGGGGTCGTCGGCGTCGGCGCGCGCCTACGTGACCGCCGCCGACGCCGCGGACGCGCCGGTGCGGGCCCAGGCCGCCCTCGACCTCGCCCTGACCGACCAGGGCTTCACGCCCGGCGATGCCACCGCGACGACCGGCTGCGAGCGGACCGGGTGCCTGGTCCCGGACGCGGCCGTCAGCGTCACCGTCCGCGTCGAGGTGCCCCTGCCGTTCGTCCCGCCGTTGCTGGCGGCGGCGATCCCCGCCGAGGTGCCGGTGGAGGCGACGTCGGTGGCCGTGGTCGACCGCTTCGCCGACCTGCGGGAGCTGCCGTGACGCGGCTCCGCCCGCTCCGGCGGGCCGGGGCTGCTGGGGCTGCTGGGGCCGCCGGGGCTGCCGGAGCTGCGGGTCCGGCGGCGGGCGACGACGGCCAGGTCGGGCTCCTGGTGCTCGTCGACGCCGTCATCGCGGTCTCCCTCGTGCTCGTCGCGGGCGCTGCCACCGAGCTCCACCTGGCCCGCACCCACCTGATCGAGCTCAGCGACGCCTCGGCGCTGGACGCCGCCGACGCCCTGGACGAGGCCGCCTACTACTCCGGCGGCGTGGCACCGGGCCAGGGCGTGCCCCTCGACGACGCCGGGGTCCGGGCCAGCGCCGATGCTCTGCTGGCACGGTCGCCCACGCCCGTGGACCTGGTCGGCCTCACCGTCGCCGACCCCACCGGGTCGCCCGACGGCGCGACCGCCGAGGTGACCCTCACCGCCTCGGTCCGCCCCGAGCTGCTGCCCGCCTGGGTCGCGGACGCCGTCGAGGTGCCGCTGAGCAGCACCTCCCGCGCCCGCGAGGGGCTCGTCCTGCCCTGACGGCCCTCACACCCCTGACACCCCTGACACCCCTGGCTGCCGCGGCGAGTCCGCGGACGCGCGCAGCGCCCGTCCCCGAGGGGGGACGGGCGCTGCGGGTCAGCCGGCGACCGGCTGAGGGTGGAGCCGGGGGTGAGCTGCGGGTCAGTTGCCGGCGGCGCGGTACTGCTCGAGCACGGTCTTGGGGATGCGACCGCGCGGCGGGACGGTGACGCCGGTGGACGTGGCCCAGGCGCGGACCTCCTTGGCGTCGTAGTCGGAGCCCGCGGAGGCCGGGGCGCTGGCGCGGCGGGTGCCGGAGCTCGCGGCGGAGCCCGCGCGGCGCGCCTTGTCGAGGTACGGCTGCAGCGCGGCCTCGAGCTCCTTCTGGTGCTCGTCGTTGAGGTCGATCTCGTAGGTGGCGCCCCAGAGGCCGAACTTGACGGTCTCGGCGTCGGAGCTGCCGTCGATGTCGTCGGTGATGTGCGTGATGGTCTTGGTGGCCACTGAGGTGCCTCTTCCGTCGTGCCGACTGGGCGTCCCCCCGCTGGAGGACGAGGGCACCTTTATCGCACGGAAGTCGGTAATTATGCAATTCCTCGTGAGGGCGTCACGCGGATGCCCTCAGAATCCTCTCGACAGGACCTCGGGGATCAGCTCCCCAGAGCCCCGGATTCAGCGGCGACATCCCCGTCATCGGCGAACTCGGGGAGGAAGTCGGACAGCACCTGCACCGTCGGGACGACCCCGCCGAGCTGGCAGAGCACACCGATCCCGCCCAGCCACACGCGGTGGATCAGCACGTACTCCGGCGGGAGGTTCACCTTCAGGCCGATCGACCACTCGGGGCGCTCCCGGTCGTTGACGTGGCGGAACAGCGACTGCAGCCAGGACCTGTCGAAGCGGAACTCCTCGTGGCGCAGCGGCTCCAGGAACGGGGAGAGGTACTCCAGCAGGGCGTCCGGGTCGATCGAGATCCGCGACTTGATGAATCCCTCTTCCCGCAGCCCGTCGACCACGGCTTCGGCGTCGCCGTCGAGAGCGGAGCCGAGGAGGCGCCCGATCGCCGGCGGCATGCCGTTCGGGAGGCGGTTCACGGCACCGAAGTCGAGCACCCCGAAGCGGCCGTCGGGAGTGAGCCGGAAGTTCCCCGGGTGGGGGTCGGCGTGCAGCAGGCCGGCGCGGGCCGGACCGAGCAGCAGCAGCTCCATGTAGCGCCGCGCCGCGACGTCGCGCTGCTCCTGGGTGCCGTCGGCGATCACCTGCGACAGCGGCGTCCCGTCCATCCACTCCGAGACCAGCACCCGGTCGGTGGCGGCGACGACGGCGGGCACGGCGATCTCCGGGTCGTCGGCGAAGGCGGCGGCGAACGCCTCCTGCGAGACCGCCTCGGAGCGGTAGTCGAGCTCCTCGGCCACCCGCAGCTTCAGCTCGGCGATGATCGGGGCGACGTCGAGGCCCGGCACCCACCCCGCGGCCACCCGCACCAGCCGCCCGACCTGGTCGAGGTCGCCCAGCAGCGCCGCCCCGGCGCCGGGGTACTGCACCTTGACGGCCACCTCGCGCCCGTCGGACCACGTCGCGCGGTGCACCTGGCCCACGGACGCTGCGGCGGCCGGCGTCTCGGAGAACGCCGAGAACTGCGAGCGCCAGGCGGGGCCCAGCTCGGCGGCGAGGACCGCACGAACGGTGGCGGCGGGCATCGGGGGGGCCGCCTCCTGCAGCTTCGTCAGCGCCGCGCGGTAGGGCCCTGCCTGCTCCTCCGGCAGCGCGGCCTCCAGCACCGACAGCTGCTGGCCGACCTTCATGGCCCCGCCCTTGAGCTGGCCGAGGACCTTGAAGAGCTGCTCCGCCGTGGCCGCCTGCACCGAGGCGGCCACGTCCGCCTGCGAGCGGCCGCCCACGCGCTTGCCCAGCCCGACGGCCTGCCGGCCGGCGAAGGCCGCGGGCACGCTGGCCAGACGCAGGCCCCGTCCGATCGCCCCGCGCGGGATCCCCCCGCCGCGGCCGCCGCGCACCTCCTCGGCACGCGGCTCGTCGTCCCGGGTGGTGTCGTCCGCCATCCCGCCATCCTCCGTCGCGCTGGGCGGCACCGCAGGGCGGGGGACCCCTCAGCCGCCGTCCGCCCAGGTGCACCCGCAGCGCGGGTGCGGTGACCAGGGCCGGACGCCGACCGCCCCGCCGTCGACCTCGACGGTGGCGTCGAGGGAGGCCGGCTCGGCGGCGCCGTCGAGGTGGGCGAGGACCTGCTGCACCGCCAGCGCCCCCGCCAGGGCCGCCAGCGCCCGGGGCTCGGGCCGCAGCGGACCGCCGGACGGGCCGCTGAGCTGCTGCGCGACGCGCGGCCACTCCGGGTCCCGGTCCGCGCGGTGCAGGTCCAGGCACCGCAGGCAGGTGCTCGAGCCGGGGCGAACCAGCGGTCCGACGCTGGCGCCCTCGCCGTGCAGGAGCACCCCGAGGTGGGTGACGCCCTCGCGCACCAGGGCGTCGCTGCGCCGGGCGTCGTGGGCCCCGGAGGCGATCACGACGACGACGTCGGGCCGCAGCGGGTCCGGCCCGCGGGCGCGGCAGCGGGTGCCGCGGCCGAGGCGCTCGACCTGCCGGGCCGCGCTCTCGCCGCGGGTGAGCCCCACCGCGGCGAGGGGGTGGGCTCCGGGACCGGTGTCGGCGGCCGTGAGCGGCGCGTCGTCCTCCGCGACCACGGCGCCCACGCCGGCGCAGGCCAGCCCCAGCGCCACCGCCAGCCCGGTCGGGGAGGCGCCGGCCACGACGACGGCCGCCCCGCCCCGCTCGTGCTCGTGCTCGTGCTCACGGCCGGCCCCGACCAGGGCCCCGGCGTCCGCCAGGGCGTGCAGGAGGGCGTCGGCGCGTCCCGGCTCACCGCCTCGCGCAGCGGCGATGCGTCGCAGGGAGGCGAGGTCGGTGGTGCCGTCGAGGGCGTCGACCAGCAGCTCGTCCACGGGGGCCAGACCCTCCAGGACGACGGCGCCGGTGCCCAGGCCCACCTGGAGGCGGCCGGGGGAGCGCCAGGCGAGCAGCGCGCTCGGGCGGAGCCGAGGGCCGGGGACGGTGGTCACGCGCCCAGGCTGGCACCGCGGGGGCCGGTGGCGCTGGCGCCGTCCACAGGCTCCGGCGTCCGGAGACGGACGCGGCCCGGCGCGCTCCGCCGAGGGCGGGGCGCGCCGGGCCGGGCTCGCGCGGGTGGGTCTGGGGTCAGGCCTTGCCGAGGATGCGGTTCAGGTTGGTGCCGCACACCGGGCACTTCGCCTTGGCCATCCGGCGGCCGTTGGTCTCGACGACGCCGCCCTCGGCGTCGCGCTTCTCCTTGCACTTCACGCAGTAGAACGAGCCCGAGTAGGTCTCGGCCATGTCGGCTCCTCAGGGTTGCCGGGCGCTGGCCCGGGGGCTGTCGTGATCCGCGACACCGTAGCGCCGGTGCGCACCGGGCCCGGACAGCAGTCGTCCCCTGGTCGTGAGGCCATCCCGCCTTCCCCTGCGGTGGGCCCCGCGACCAGGGGACTGGGACCGACGGTAGGCCAGCTCCTGGGGGTCGTCAACGCAGGAACGCCCGACCGGCCCTGCGCCCGGGAACGCGCCCCGGAGGCGCCGGGGTCGACGTCGCGGCGCCCGACCACCGGCGACGACGCGCTGTCACCAGCGATCCACACACTGTTCGCAGGCCACTCCGACCGGGCCCCCGGAAGTGCTCACCCCCGTCCCTGTCCGGGTGTCGCAGCCGGTCAGAGCGCCTACCGGGCAGTAGCGTCGACCCATGGCGGCGCAGCGTGCGCGAGCGGTCGAGGCCGACCCGGCGCCCGCCCCTGCGCACGCGGACCCCGCACAGCCCCCCGTGGAGGTCCGCCGCAGCGCCCGCCGCCGCCGCACCGTGACCGCCTTCCGCGACGGCGGCACCGTCGTCGTCTGCATCCCGGCGGGCTTCACGCGCACCCAGGAGCGGGTCTGGGTCGAGCGGATGGTCACCCGCCTCGCGGCCCAGGACCAGCGGCGCCGACCCAGCGACGAGGCCCTCGCCCGGCGCGCCGCCGAGCTCAGCGCCCGCCACCTCGGGGGCCGCGCGCGGCCGTCCAGCGTCCGGTGGGTCTCCAACCAGGCCACCCGCTGGGGCTCCACGACGACCGCCGACGGCACGATCCGCCTGTCCGACCGGCTGCAGGGGATGCCCTCCTGGGTGGTCGACTACGTGCTGGTCCACGAGCTCGCGCACCTGCTGGAGCACGGCCACGGCGAGGCCTTCTGGGACCTGGTCGAGGCCTACCCCCGCAGCGAGCGCGCCCGCGGGTACCTGGAGGGCTTCGCGACGGCCCGCGACCTGCCGATCGGCGAGGTCGACGACGGCGCCGACCCGACGACGAGCCTGCAGGCCTGACCGGTCCTCGCTCAGACCCGGCTGGGGACCCGCGGTCCCACCGGGGTCGCAGGTTCCCGGCTCGGGCGGCCCGGGGCGGGACGCAGCGACCACAGCGGGACGACGCGTCCCCGGCGGGCGCCCCGGCGGGCGCCCCGGCGGGTCACCCGGTGGCTGGCAGGCTGACGCGGTGAGCACCGTCGCCGCTGCCGCCCCGCTCGACCTCGCAGCCGTGAGGAGCGCCGCCGCTGCGGCGGACCGCTGGCTCGCCTTCCGCCGCCGCCACCTGGGCCTGCCGGGCGTGCAGGCGGCGGTGGCGCTGCGCGGGGAGGTGCTGCTGAGCTGCGCGCACGGCGTGGCCGACACCGCCACGGGGGAGCCGCTGCGCACCGACCACCTGTTCCGGGTCGCCTCCCACTCCAAGACCTTCACCGCGACGGCGGTGCTGCGCCTCGCCGACGCGGGGGCCCTGTCCCTGGAGGACCCCCTCGGCCGGTGGGTGCCGGTGCTCGCCGAGCGGGGGAGCCCGCTGGCGGGGGTGCCCCTGCGGGCGCTGCTGGAGCACTCCGGCGGCGTGGCGCGCGACAGCGTCGAGGGCGCCGGCGGCGGTGACGCCGACTTCTGGCAGGGCGAGCGCCCCTTCCCCGACGCCGCGGAGCTGCTGGACGTCCTGTCCGCGCCGGGCGCCGCTGTGCTCGGGCCCTACGAGCGGTTCAAGTACTCCAACCTCGGCTTCGCCGCGCTGGGCCTCGTCGTGGAGGCCGTCGCCGGCAGGCCGTGGGCCGACGTCGTCCGCAGCGACCTGCTGGAGCCCCTCGGCCTGGAGCGCACGGAGCCGACCTGGGTGCCCGAGCGGGCCGCCGAGCACGCCAGCGGCCACACCGGCCGCGCCCAGCTGCGCGACGGGGAGCAGCGGCGCGTCATCCGCTGGGACGCGCTGACCGCGGACGCCCGCGCGCTCGACCCCGCCACCGGCGTCTCCAGCACCGCCGAGGACCTCTGCCGCTGGGCCAGCGCCCACGGCGACGGCGACGCGGACGTGGACGGCCTCCTGTCTGCCGCCGCCCGTCGCCTCGCGCGCCACGAGGCCTGGAGCACCGACGACCCGACGGGTGACGGCCCGCCGCCGAGCGGCGAGGCGTACGGGCTCGGCTGGCAGAGCCTGTCCGCGGGCGGTCGCCGGGTGCTCGGGCACGGGGGCGGCTTCCCCGGGCACGCCACCCGCACCGCCTTCGACCCCGCGACCCGCCTCGCGGTCTCCGTCGGCGTCAACGCCGTCGACGGCCCGGCGCTGGCGCTGGCCCGCGGCGTGCTGCGGCTCGTCGAGCTCGCCACCACCGGCGAGCCGGACCCCGCGGCGGCCGTCCCGGGGGCCCTGGAGCGGTTCACCGGACGGTTCGCGTCGCTGTGGGGCGTCATGGACGTCGTCCGGCTGGGCGACCGGCTCGTCGTCGTCGACCCCGCCGCCGACGCCCCCGGCCCCTCCGCGGAGCTCCGCGTGGAGGGCGACGACCGGCTGCGGGTGACCGCCGCCCCCGGGTACGCGGCCCCGGGGGAGGCGCTGCGCTACCGCTTCGAGGACGGCGCCGTGGTGAGCGTGCTCGCCGCGGGCGGGATCACGCACCGGCCCTTCGACGGCTGACCGGACCACGACGAGGCCCGCAGGAGGGCTCGCGCCCGGGCGAGGCGCGGGGGGAGGTCGGCGACGACGTCGGGCGGCAGCGCGTCGACGTCGAACCACGCCACCCGCTCGCTCTCCTCGCTCGCGGCGGGCACCGCGGCGGCCGGGGCGACGAGCAGGAACGCCACGTCGAGGTGCTCGCGGCACCGTCCGAACGCCGCCGACAGGTCGTGCCGGTGCAGGTCCGCCGGCCGGCCGTCGAGCGCGAGGCGCAGCGCCCCGCCCAGCCCGGTCTCCTCGCTCGCCTCACGGAGCGCAGCGGCGGCGAGGGAGCTGTCACCGGCCTCGAGGTGGCCCCCCGGCTGCAGCCACGCGCCGGCCTTGCGGTGCAGCACGAGCAGCGTGCGGCGCCCGGTCTCGTCGAGGACCAGCGCCGACGCCGTCAGGTGCGCCGGGGGCCCGCCCCGGTGCAGCGCGCTGCCCGCGAAGCCGGGGCCGCCGTCACCGTCGCCGGGGAACGCCGCCAGCTGGCGCCGGTAGGACGCCAGCAGCGCCGCCTGCCCGTCGTCGTCGGGGTGGTGGCGGGTGAGCTCGGCGTCGGCCTCAGCGGGCGTCATCCGGGGCCGGGGGAGGCTGCGGGTCGTCGCCGCGCAGCAGCTCCTCCAGCGCGGCGTCGACGTCGGCGTCCGCGGCCTCGGCGGCGGTGCGCCGGGCCGCGAAGCCGTCGGGGTCGTCGAGGTCGGCGGCGGTGGGCAGCAGGTCGGGGTGGGCCCAGACGGCGTCGCGGCCCGCGGCGCCGCGCGCCCCCTCGACCACGTCCCACAGGCGGGAGGCCTCCCGCAGCCGGCGCGGCCGCAGCTCCAGGCCCACGAGCCCGGCCATCACGTGCTCGGCGGGGCCGCCCACCGCGCGGCGACGGCGCACCGCCTCCCGCAGCGCGGCGGCGCTGGGCAGGGTGCCCCGGACGGCGGCGTCGACGACGTGGTCGACCCAGCCCTCCACCAGCGCCAGCGCGGTCTCCAGGCGCTCCAGGGCCGCCTGCTGCGCCGGCGTCTTCTCCGGCTCGAACATCCCCGAGGCCAGCGCCTCCTGCAGCGCCGCCGGGTCGGAGGGGTCGAGGGTGCGGACCGCCTCCTCGATCTTGGAGGTGTCGATGCTGATGCCGCGGGCGTAGGCCTCCACGGTGCCGAGCAGGTGCCCGCGCAGCCACGGGACGCCCGAGAACAGGCGGGAGTGCGCCGCCTCGCGGGCCGCGAGGAAGAGGCGCACCTCCTCGGCGGGGACGCCGAGGCCCTCGGCGAACGCGTCGACGCCGGCGGGCAGCAGCGCCGTCGTGCTCCCGGCGACCAGGGGGATGCCGACATCGGTGGCCGAGACCACCTCGCGGCTCAGCCCGCCCACGGCCTGCCCGAGCTGGGCCCCGAAGACCGAGCCGCCGACGGACCGCATCATCGTGCTGGCGCCGGCCATGGCGCCGCGCATCTCCTCCGGGACCTGCTCGGCCATCGCCGCGGCGACGGCGTCGGCGACGCTGGAGGCCACCGGCTCGGCGAGGCGCTTCCAGGTCGGCATCGTGGCCTCGACCCACTCCGCGCGCGACCACGCCCGGCCGGCCGCCGACGTCGTCGGCAGGTCGGTGACGGCGTCGAGCCACAGGTCGGCCAGGTGCAGCGCCTCGGCGACCTGCCGCTCCTGCGCCGACGTCGGCGCGGGGTCGCCGTCGGCCGCAGCGGTCTGGCGGGCGAGGTCCTGCGCGAGCTGCCAGTTGACCGGGCCGTCGCCGGAGGTCGCCATCAGCTGCTGCACCGCGGACATCATCTGCGCCATCGCCTGCGGGTCGCGCTGGAGCTGCTCGAAGATCTCGGCGGGGTCGACGCCGCCGGCGCCGCCGAGACCCAGCGAGCTGAGGTTCCCCAGAGCGCCGAGCCCACCGAGCCCTCCCGGGCCGCCGGGACCACCGGAGGCACCCGGCCCGCCGGCGCCGCCGAGGGCGGCGAACAGCTGGGACAGCGGGTCCTGCGGCGTGGGCCCGCTCGGGCCGGGAGCGCCGCTGCCGGCGTCGGACCGGCCGGTGGCGCCGCCGCCGCCCGAGCCCTCGCCCCGGCCGTCGCCGTCGGGCTCCTCGTCCGGACGGGGGGGCGTCGGGGAGTCGGGCACCGGTTCTCCAGCCGCGCGAGGGAGGTCCAGCGGAGGCGGTGCGGCACCCGCCACCGGGGTGAGGCGGCAGGATGGTGCTCCCGCCTCCTCGCGCCACGGTACCGAGGGACGGGCGCGCGTGGTCGCCCCGGAGTGCTGCCCACAGCGAACGCGCAGCGGCCTCCCAGCGGGGACCGCGTCGACGGCGGGGCTGGGGAGAGGTGGAGTCGGTGGGGGAGAGCGCGGTCCCGGGTGCGGCGGTCCTGCGCCTCGACGCCCTGGTCGGGCACGTCGTCGTCACCGGGGCCGGGTCGCCCGCCGGGCGGGCAGTCGCCGCCGGGCTGGCCCGCGCGGGCGCCGTCGTCGTCGCCCTCGAGGACCTGGCCCCCGCCGCTGCCGACCCCCGTCCGGCCGCGCCCTCCGCACCCTCCACCCCCTCGGCGGGCGGAGCCGACCCGCGCCCGACCACCGCGGTCGTCGACCTCGCGGCGCCCGAGGTGCTCGCGGCGATGGCCGCCCCCGGCGCGCTCGCCGGTGGTGGGCAGCCCCCGGCGGCGGTGGTGCACGTCGCCCTCGACACCGACCTGCGCGGCGCGCTCGCCCAGCAGCCGGCCGCGCGCCGCCAGCGGGCGGAGTCGGTGGCGCGGGCGGTCGTCACGGCCGCTGCCGCCGCGGGGGCCGGGCGGCTGGTGCTCGTCAGCAGCGCGATGGTCCACGGCGCCCGCGCCGACGCGCCCGTCCCGCTCGAGGACGACGCCCCCCTGCTCGCCGCCCCCGACGACGGCCTGGTGGGCGACCTGCTCGCGGTCGAGGAGGTCTGGGAGAGCGCGGCGCTGGCACTGCCGGGGCTGCCGACATCCGTCGTGCGTCCGGCAGCGGTGGTCGGCCCGGGGGTCGACACCGTCATCACCCGCTCCTTCGAGGTGCCGCGCCTGCTCGCCCTGCGCGAGCGCGCCCCGGTCTGGCAGTTCTGCCACGTCGACGACCTGGCGTCCGCCGTCGCCGTCGTCCTGGACCGGGGGATGACGGGGGTGATGGGCGCCGGCGCCGACGGCGTGCTCGTGCACGAGGCGCTGGAGCGCTCCTCCGGGCTGCGGTCGGTGGAGCTGCCCGCGCGCCTGGCGCAGGCCACCGCCGAGCGCCTCGCCCGCCTGGGCCTGCTGCCGTCCCCAGTGGGAGACCTGGCGTACGTCGTGCACCCCTGGGCGGTGTCGGCGGCCCGGCTGCGGGAGGCCGGCTGGCAGCCGGAGCACACCAACGAGGACTGCCTGGCCGTGCTGCTGGAGGGGGTGCGCGAGCGGCGGTCCTCCCGCGGGGCGCGGCTCCCGCGGGAGGCGGCGCTGGGCGCTGCGGGGGCCGCGGGCGCCGCGGTGGCGGTCGTGGCGACGGCGGCGGTGCTGCGCCAGGCGCGCGCCCGGCGCAGCCGGTGAGCCGCCCGGTGGACGAGCCCGCGGACGGCCCCGTGGACGACCCGCTGGACCGCGTCGACGGGGCCCCCGACGACGGGGTGCCCGACGACGGAGCCGCTGCCCGGTCGGCCGGCCGGCGCGCCTCGGACCGCTCCGTCGCCGCCGTCGTGAGCGGCGCGGCGGCGGTGGCCCTGGTCTCCCTGGTGGCGCTGCTGCCGGTCCCGTTCGCCGTGGAGGCCCCCGGCCCCGTCCGCGACGTCCTGTCCGCCGACGGCGCCCAGCGGCTCATCACCGTCACGGGGGCGCAGACCCACCCCACGTCGGGCTCGCTGGACCTGACCACGGTGCGCATCAGCGGCGGGCCGGGCCGCTCCCTGGACCTGGGCACCCAGGTGCGGGCCTGGCTCGACCCCGACACCGCCGTCCTGCCCGAGGACCTGCTCTTCCCGCCCGGCGCCACGGAGGAGCAGGTCGACGAGAGCAACGCTGCCGCCTTCACCTCCTCCCAGCAGGCGGCCGTCGTCGCCGCCCTCACCGAGCTCGGGTACGACGTGCCGGTGCACGTGGTCGTCACCGGCACCACGAAGGGCTCCGGCTCCGAGGGGGTGCTGCGGGAGGGGGACGTGGTCACCGCCGTCGACGGCACCGCGGTCACGGACGCGGAGTCCCTGCGGGCGGCCGTCACCGCCGCGGGGGTGGGCGCGGAGGTCGTCGTCGGGGTCGAGCGCGACGGCGCCGCGACGCAGGAGCGGGTGCGCCTGACCACCGGGCAGGACGGCGCGCCCGTGCTCGGGGTCCTCGTGCGAGAGGACGCCGACCCGCCGGTCGACGTGAAGATCGCCGTCGACCAGATCGGCGGCCCCAGTGCGGGGCTGGTGTTCGCGCTCGGCGTCGTCGACCTGCTGACGCCGGGGGAGATGACCGGGGGGCGGACCATCGCCGGCACCGGCACCATCGACGCGACGGGGGCCGTCGGCGCGATCGGCGGGATCCGGCAGAAGATGCTCGGCGCCCGCGCCGCTGGAGCCACGGCGTTCCTCGCGCCGGCCTCGAACTGCGACGACGTCGTCGGCCACGTGCCCGACGGCCTGCAGGTGGTGGCGGTCTCGACGCTGGCCGGTGCCAGGTCGGCGGTGGAGGCCATCGGCTCCGGTGACGGCGCCGACCTGCCCACCTGCTCCTGAGGCTCCGACCCGCACGCCTCGCTCCGTGACCTGCCCGTGACTTTCCCTTGACCAGCAGGTGGCGATCCCGGTTGCCAGCCGCGCGTGCGACCATGCGTGTCCGCCACGAGCCCCACCGGCTCGACCGCGAGGCGGGTGATGGAGGAACTGCCCGGTGACGTCGTCGCCCCCGCCCCGAGCCCCCCGTCCGGGGCGACCCGCCGCCGGTGGCCAGCAGCGGCGGCGACGCCCGCTGGTGCCCGTGCTCGTCGGAGCCGCGCTGCTCGTGCTCCTGGTGAGCATCGTGGCCTCCGTGGCCACCGAGGTGCTCTGGTTCCGCCAGCTCGGCTTCGGCCGCGTCTACCTCACCCAGCTGCTGACCCGGGCCGGGCTCTTCCTGGTCGCCGGGGCGCTCATGGCGGCCGCCGTCGTGGCCAGCATGCTCGTCGCCTACCGGCAGCGGCCCGTCTACGCGCCGGTGCCCGGCCCCGCTGCCAACCTCGACCGCTACCGCGAGGGCCTGGAGCCGCTGCGCCGGGTGCTGACCGTGGTGCTGCCTCTGCTGCTCGGGCTGTTCGCCGGCTCGGCGGCCTCCAGCCGCTGGCAGACCGTCCTCCTGTGGTGGAACCGGCAGGAGTTCGGCCAGACGGACCCGATCTTCGGGCATGACATCGGCTTCTACGTCTTCACCGTGCCCTTCCTGCGGCTCGTCGTCGGCCTGCTCACGGCGATCGTGCTGCTGGCGGGCCTGGCGGCAGCCGCCACGCACTACCTGTACGGCGGGCTGCGCCTGTCCGGCCCCGGACCGCGCACCACCGGCGCGGCGCGCGTCCAGCTGGCCGCGACGGCGGCGGTGCTCGTGGCCCTGCAGGCGGCCAGCTACTGGCTCGACCGCTACTCCACGCTGACCAACTCCCACACGCGCTTCGACGGCGCCAGCTTCACCGACGTCAACGTCGTCGTGCCCGCCCGCGGCATCCTGGCGCTCGCGGCGCTCATCTGCGCCCTGCTGTTCGTGGTCACCGCGGTGCGGGGCGGCTGGCGCTTCCCCGGCGCCGGCGTCGCGCTGCTCGTGGTCACCGCCGTGGTCGCCGGCGGCATCGTCCCCGCGATCGTGCAGCGCGTGCGGGTGGCGCCCAACGAGGCGAGCGTCGAGGCCCCGTACATCAAGGACAACATCGACGCCACGCGCGCCGCCTTCGGGATCGGCGACACGGAGGTCACGCCCTACGACCCGGCGCAGACCGGAGCGGCGGGCGCGCTGACCGGCGACGCCGCGACGACGACGAGCATCCGCGTCCTCGACCCGGCGGTCGTCAGCCCCACCTTCCGGCAGAACCAGCAGGTCAGGAACTTCTACCAGTTCCCCGACCCGCTCGACGTCGACAGGTACAGCCTGAACGGGGCGAACCAGGACGTCGTCGTGGCCGTCCGCGAGCTGCGCGAGGCGGGCATCGGCAACACCTCCTGGGTGAACACGCGCACCCAGTACACGCACGGGTACGGCCTCGTGGCCGCCGCCGGCAACGAGCAGGGCGCCAACGGCCAGCCCGCCTACATCGAGGGCGGCATCCCCACCTCCGGTGCGCTGTCGCAGGCGCTCGGCACCTACGAGCCGCGGATCTACTTCGGGGAGTCGAGCCCGGAGTACTCCATCGTCGGCGCGCCCGCGGGCGCGCCGCAGCAGGAGATCGACTACCCCGACGACACCACGGACAGCGGCGAGGCGCGCACCACCTTCACCGGCGACGGCGGCCCCAGCGTGGGCAACGTGCTCGAGCGGGCGCTGTACGCGATCAAGTTCCGCGACGCGAACATCCTGCTGTCCTCCGCGGTGACCTCCCAGAGCCAGATCCTGTACGACCGCACCCCCCGGGAGCGCGTGCAGAAGGTCGCGCCCTTCCTCACCCTCGACGGCGACCCGTACCCGACGATCGTCGAGGGCCGGATCCAGTGGGTCGTCGACGGCTACACCACGTCCGAGGAGTACCCCTACTCCCAGCGCCAGGTGCTGCAGGACGTCACCGCCGACACCCTGACCACGCAGGCGGGCACCATCGCCGCGCTGCCCCCGAACCAGGTGAACTACCTGCGGAACTCCGTCAAGGCCACGGTCGACGCCTACTCCGGCGAGGTCAAGCTCTACGCCTGGGACGACACCGACCCGGTGCTCAAGGCGTGGGAGCAGACCTTCCCCGGCGCGGTGCAGCCCCTGTCGACGATGTCCGGTGAGCTGATGTCCCACGTGCGCTACCCCGAGGACCAGTTCAAGGTGCAGCGCACCGTGCTCGGCAGCTACCACGTGACCAACCCGGCGTCGTTCTACTCCCAGCAGGACTTCTGGTCGGTGCCGGACGACCCGACGACGTCCACCACCACCGCCTCGACCGCGGAGGGCGCCGCCCAGCCGCCGTACTACCTGACCCTGCAGATGCCCGGGCAGGACCAGGCCTCCTTCTCCCTCACGTCGACGTACATCCCCCGCAACCAGGGCGGGACGACGACGCGGAACATCCTCACCGGCTTCCTCGCCGTCGACGCCGACGCGGGGTCCACCCAGGGGCAGAAGCGCGAGGGCTACGGGACGCTGCGCCTGCTGCAGCTGCCCACCGAGGGCACGGTCAACGGGCCCGGGCAGATCCAGAACGAGTTCAACTCCGACCCGACGGTCTCCCAGGCGCTGAACCTCCTGCGCCAGGGCGGGTCGACGGTGACGTACGGCAACCTGCTGACCCTGCCCGTCGCCGACGGCCTGCTGTACGTCGAGCCGGTCTACGTGCAGAGCACCGGGTCGACCGCCTACCCGGTGCTCCGCCGGGTGCTGGTCAGCTTCGGCGGGGAGATCGGGTACGCACCCACCCTCACCGAGGCGCTCGACCAGGTCTTCGGCGGCGACGCCGGGGTCGACGCCGGTGACGCCGGCCAGGGCAGCGGCAACGCGCCGCTGCCGGGCAGCACGGCCTCGCCCAGCGCGAGCCCCTCGGCGTCGCCGAGCGGCACCAGCACGGCGGCGCCCCTGTCCGAGGGCGCCCGGGCGGCGCTGGAGCAGGCGGTCGCGGCCGAGCAGGAGGGCCAGCAGGCCCTCCAGAGCGGTGACTTCGCCGCCTACGGCCAGGCGCAGGAGAAGCTGAGGGCGGCTCTGGACGCGGCGCTGGCCGCTGAGGGCACGGCGACGGCGGCGCCGTCGGCCTCGGCCTCTCCGTCGGCCACCGGCTGAGCGGCACCACCCGCATCACGGGGTCCTCCGCCACCGGCGGGGGACCCCGTTTTGCACGGGGCCGCCCCGGCCCGTGTAATGTTGTGTTCACCGACGCGGGGTGGAGCAGCTCGGTAGCTCGCTGGGCTCATAACCCAGAGGCCGCAGGTTCAAATCCTGCCCCCGCTACTCATGACGAAGGCCCCCGGCTCCTGCCGGGGGCCTTCGTGCTGTGCGTGGAGGGGGAGCGTGCTCGAGCAGCCGGTCGACCACCGCTGGCGGTGGCGCGTCGCCGCCGCGGCAGCCGCCTTCTGGACGGCGATGCTGGGCACCACCCTCCCGACCCCGCTGTACGGGCTCTACACCGAGCGCCTGGGCCTGACCGCCCTGCAGCAGACCACGGTCTTCGCCACCTACGCCGGCGGCGTGCTCGTAGCGCTGGTGCTGGCGGGGCAGGCCTCCGACCGCCTGGGCCGTCGCCCGGTGCTGGGGGTCGGCGTCGTGCTCGCCGCAGCCTCCGCCGTCGCCTTCCTGCTGCCCGTCAGCCTCTCCTCGCTGCTCGTGGGGCGGGTGCTCTCCGGCCTGTCCGCGGGGCTGTTCACCGGCGCGGCGACGACGGCGATCGGCGAGCTCGCCCCGGCGGCCTCCGCGCGCAGCGCGTCCCTGGTGGCCACCGCGGCGAACATCCTCGGCCTCGGGTCGGGGCCGCTGGTCGCCGGGGCGATCGCCCAGGCGGGGTGGGCCCCGCTGCGGACGCCGTACGTCGTGCACCTGGTGCTGCTGGTCGGCGCCGCGGTGGCCGTCGCCGCCCAGGGGGAGACCGTCACCGCGCCGGTGTCGCAGCGCCCGCCGTGGCGGCCGCTGCGCCCGGCCGTGCCCACCGCGGCCCGCGCCGCCTTCGTGCCGGCGGCGGTGAGCGGCTTCGCGGGCTTCGCCTGCCTCGGGCTGTACTCGGCGGCCGAGCCGCGGGTCCTCGGCGAGCTGCTCGGCATCCGGGCGCCGCTGGCCGCGGGCGCCGTCGCCGCGCTCATCTTCGTGGCCTCCGTCGCGGGCCAGGTGGCCACGGCCCGCCTCGACCCGCGGCGGGTGCTGCCGGCCGGCTGCGCGGGGCTGCTGGTGGGCACCGCGGTGCTGGCCGGGGCCCTGGAAGCGGCCTCGCTGGGGCTGCTGCTGGCGGCGACGGTGGTCCTCGGGGGGTCGCAGGGAGCGTGCTTCCGCGCGGGTGTGGCGGCCGTCGGCGCCGCCGCGCCCCTGCCGCGGCGCGCCGAGGTGGTCTCGACCCTGTTCGTCGTCTTCTACGTGGCCATCTCGGTGCCGGTCATCGGCGTCGGCGCGCTGGCCGACGCCGCGGGGCTGCGCGTCGCCGTCCTGTCCCTGGCGGGTCTGGTCGCGCTCCTGGCGGCTGCGGCGCTGGTGGTGCTGCTCCGGCAGGCCCGCGCCGCGGCTCCCGCCTGACAGCCCCGCCCTCCCCCTCCCGCGACGATCGAGGAAGTCCGGCTCAGGTCGTGAGCCGGACTTCCTCGATCGTCGCGGTTCGTCACCGGGTCAGCGGCGGGCGAGCAGCCCCAGCACCTCGTCGTGGAGCAGGCCGTTCGTGGCGAGGGCGTTCCCGCCGTGCGGGCCGTCGACGCCCTCCAGCGAGGTGAAGCGCCCCCCGGCCTCCACGACGACGGGCACCAGCGCCGCCATGTCGTGCAGCGCCAGCTCGGGCTCGCAGGCGACGTCGGCGCTGCCCTCGGCGACCAGCGCGTAGCTCCAGAAGTCTCCGTACCCGCGGGTGCGCCAGACCTTCCTCGTGAGGTCCAGGAACGCCCGGCAGGCGCCCGGCCTCCTCCCACTCCCAGATCTCGGAGTGGCTCAGGCTCGCGTCGGACAGCGCGGAGACCTGCGAGACGCGCAGCCGCTTCGCGGAGCTGAGGCGCGGGCCGGACCAGGCGCCGGTGCCCTGCGCGGCCCACCACCGCCGGCCCAGCGCCGGCGCCGAGACGACGCCGACGCACGGGCACGCCGTCGTCGAGCAGGGAGATGAGCGTCGCCCACACCGGCACCCCGCGCACGAAGTTCTTCGTGCCGTCGATCGGGTCGACCACCCACTGCCGCGGCCCGAGGGCCCTTCGACGTGCCGCACTCCTCCCCGACGAAGCCGTCGCGGGAGCGGGTGCGCGGCAGCTGCGTGCGCACGATCTCCTCCGCCGCGCGGTCGGCGTCGGTGACGGGGGTGAGGTCGGGCTTCGTCTCCACGACGAGGTCGCGGGCCTTGAAGCGGGTGGTGGTGAGGTTGTCGACGGCGTCGGCGATGACGTGCGCGAGCCTCAGGTCGTCGTCGTAGCCGGGCACACGTGGCACCGTAGCCGCCGCTCCTACCCTGGACGGCGTGGACGGCACGGGTGACGGTGCGATCGGTGAGCCGCTCCAGGAGGCGCTGGCCTCCCGCGAGCGGGTCCTGCGGGCGTTCCTCGACGCTGACGGGCGCCTCACCGCCATCCCCGCCAAGCGGTCCAAGCGGCTCGTGGTGCTCGACCTGCTGGCCCGCGTCTTCGAGCCGGGGCAGCGCTACCCCGAGCTGGAGGTCAACGCGCTCCTGCGGGCCTTCCACGACGACGTCGCCGCCCTGCGCCGCTACCTGGTCGACGAGGGCTTCCTCGACCGCGCCGACGGCGTCTACTGGCGCACCGGCGGCAGCGTCGACCTCTGAGGGCGCGCCCCAGACCGCAGTCGAGCGCCTGGTTGCGGTTCCGGAGGGGGTCAGGAGCGCAGCCGAGCGCCTGGTTTGCGGTCCGGAGGGGGGCCGGGAGGATCGGCGGGTGCCGCTGCAGCCCTACGCCGCCCCGCCCGCCCGTCGCGCCCGGCAGGTGGCCGCCGACGTCGGTGTCCTCGTGTGGGCGGTCGTCTGCGTCATCGCCGGCGTCGTCGTGCACGGCGCCGTCGACGCGCTCGCCGCCCCGGCGCTGTCGCTGGCCAGCGGCGCCACCGGCCTGGGCCGCCAGCTCGGCGGCGCCGCCGACGCCGCGGGCTCCGTGCCCCTGGTCGGCGACGAGCTGGCCTCGCCGCTGAGCGGTGCCAGCGGCTCCGCGCTCGACCTCGCCGCCGCGGGGACCGACCTCGCGACGACGATCGGCCACCTCGCGACGGTGCTCGGCCTGGCGGTGGCGCTGCTGCCCCTGGCGCTGGTGCTGGCGGTGTGGCTGCCGGTGCGGCTCCGCTTCGCCCGCCGCGCGGGGGCGGCCAGCGCCTGGCTCGGCGGTGAGGACGGCGACGACGCCGCCGCCGCGGGCCGCTCCGACCTCCTCGCGTGGCGCGCGCTGAGCAGCCAGCCGCTGGCGGCGCTGGCCCGGGTCAGCCCCGACCCGTTCGGGGACCTGCGCCGCGGTGACCCCACCACCACCGCGGCCCTGGCGGCGCTGGAGCGGCGGTCCCTGGGCCTGGCCCCGCTGCAGCCGCACCGGCCCTGAACCCCCGACCCGGGCGTCTGTCAGGTCCCGGCAGTGCGTCAGGCCCCTGAGGCCGGATCCGGCCTCGAGGACCTGACAGACCGCGGGGACCTGACAGACCGCGGGGACCTGACGGACCGCGGGGACCTGACGGACCGGTCAGCGGGGGTCGGTCTCGCCAGCGCGGCTGCGCAGCAGCCGGCGCAGGGAGTCCAGGCGCGCCGGCCCCGCCTCACCAGCGCGCCCCGACGCCACCCACGCGTCGAGACCGCACTCGGCCTCGTCGTGGGTGCAGCCGCGGGGGCAGTCGTCCGTGCCGGGCATCAGGTCGCCGAAGGCGGCGACCAGCGCGTCCGGCGTGAGGTGCGCCAGCCCGAAGCTGCGCACCCCGGGGGTGTCGACCACCCAGCCGACGCGCGGCCCGGACCCGTCGGGGGAGCGCAGCTCCAGGGCGACCGCCGAGCTGGACGTGTGGCGCCCGCGGCCGGTGTTCTCGTTGACCACCCCGGTCGCCCGCAGCGCCCCCGGGACCAGCGCGTTGACCAGCGTGGACTTCCCGACGCCGGAGGGCCCCACGAGCACGCTCTCGCGCCCGACCAGGCGCTCCCGCACGGCGTCGACGCCCTCCAGGCCGTGCTCGCCGCGGCGCACCACGAGGACGGGGACGTCGAGCGCGGCCCACGCGGCCAGCGCCTCCGCGGGGTCGCCGAGGTCGGCCTTGGTGAGCACCAGCACCGGCTGGATGCCGGCGCTGAACGCCGCGGCCAGGCACCGGTCGACGAGGCGCTGCTGCGGCGCCGGGTCTGCCACCGCGGTCACCACCAGCAGCTGGTGGGCGTTGGCCACCAGCACCCGCTCCACGGGGTCGGTGTCGTCGGCGCTGCGCCGCAGCGCGGTGGTCCGCTCCTCGATGCGCACGATCCGCGCCAGGGTGTCGACGTCGCCGGAGGAGTCACCGACGATGCCCACCCGGTCGCCCACGGCGATCCCGGCTCGGCCGAGCTCGCGGGCCCGCATCGCCGTGACCACGCGCTCGGCGTCGTCGCCGTCGCCCTCCCCGACCAGCGTGGTGATGCGCCCGCGGTCGATGGTGAGCACGCGGCCGGGGACGGCGTCGGCGTGGCCGGGCCGGTCCTTGGTGCGGGGGCGGGAGCCGCGGGGGTTGGGCCGGACCCTGACGTCGCGCTCGTCGTGGTCGACGGCGCGGCGCCGCTCGCTCACCGGGACCTCACGCCGCGCCCGAACCGGACAGCATCCCCAGCCACAGGCCGGTGAAGTCGGGCAGCGTCTTGGCCGTGGTGCCGACGTCGAGGACGACGACGCCCGGCACCGCCAGCCCCAGCACCGCCGCGGCGGTCGCCATCCGGTGGTCGCCGTAGGTACCGAACCGCCCGCCGTGCAGGGGGCGCGGCCTGATGTGCAGCCCGTCCTCGGTCTCGGTGACCTCGCCGCCGAGGGCGTTCAGCTCGGTGGCCAGCGCCGCCAGCCGGTCCGTCTCGTGGCCGCGCAGGTGCGCGATGCCGCGCAGGCGGGAGGGGGAGTCGGCCAGCGCCGCCACGGCCGCGAGCACCGGGGCGAGCTCCCCGACGTCGTGCAGGTCGGCGTCGATGCCGGAGACGCCGTCGCCACCGCTCACCGCGAGGCCCTCGGGGGTGAGGTCGACGTCGGCGCCCATCCCGTCCAGCAGCCACCGCAGCGCGTCACCGGCCTGCGTGGTCCGCTGCGGCCAGCCCGGCACCGTCACCCGTCCCCCGGTGACCAGCGCGGCGGCGAGGAAGGCCGCGGCGTTGGACAGGTCGGGCTCGACGTGGACGTCGAGGCCGGCCACCGGGCCGGGAGCCACCCGCCACCGCGCGTCGCCCGAGGACAGGCCCGACTCGACCTCGACCCCGGCGTCGCGCAGCACCTGCTCGGTCATCACCAGGTGCGGCGCGCTCGGCACCGGCGGCCCGTCGTGCACCACCTCGACCCCGGCGTCGGACCGCGCGCCCGCCAGCAGCAGCGCCGAGACGAACTGGCTCGAGCTGCTCGCGTCGAGCGTCGTGCGCCCGCCCGGGAGCCGCCCGTCGCCGCGGACGGTGAACGGCATCAGGCCGCGGCCGCCGTCGTCGACGACGGCGCCCAGCTCGCGCAGCGCGCCCAGCAGCGGGGCCATCGGGCGGCTGCGGGCGTGCGCGTCACCGTCGAAGGTCGTGGCGCCGCTGGCCAGGGCCGCCACCGGCGGCAGGAAGCGCATCACGGTGCCGGCGAGGCCGCAGTCCAGCGCCCCCGCACCCACGAGCGCGCCGGGGACGACGTGCCAGTCCGGGACGCTGCCGGAACCACCGGCGCCCCCGGGGCCGGTGGCGGGGGCATCGGTGACCTCCGCGCCCAGCGCGCGCACCGCCGAGGCCATCAGCAGCGTGTCGCGGGAGCGCAGCGGGGCCCGCAGGACCGAGGGGCCCTCGGCGAGAGCCGCCAGCACGAGGTAGCGGTTGGTCAGCGACTTCGAGCCCGGCAGGCGCACCTCGGCGCGGACGGGACCGGCGGCCACCGGCGCCGCCCACTCGCTCGGCGGCGTCACGGGGGTGGTCGGGGTCGTCGCGCTCATCACGGGGAGCCTACGGCGGACGGGCCCCGCGCCCGGACCCACCAGGGCCCCGCCGCCGGGACCGGCAGCGGGGCCCTGGTGGGCGGGCGACGGCTCAGTCGAGCGCCTTCTTGATCTTCCTCTACGCGCGGGCGGCCTTCTTGGCGGCCTTCTTGCGGGTCTGCTTCGCCGCGGCGGAGCCCGCGACGGTGGCGGCCGTGGTGGCCCGCTGCGCCTGCTTCGCGGCGTGCTGGGCGCGCCAGGCGAGGCCGGGGCGGCCCTCGGTGTCGAGCGCGGCGATGAGCAGGCCGCCGAACAGGGCGGCGTTCTTCAGCGCCTGCACCAGCTGGAGCTGCTTGGTCTTCTCGTCGGGCGCCTCCCAGAAGCGGTGCCCGGTGAGCGTGGTCGGCACCAGCGAGGCCGCCAGCACCACCGAGGCGACGCGGGGGGCGCGGCCGGTGGCCAGCAGCAGGCCGGCGGCGGTCATCACGCCGCCGTTGAGGCGGACCAGGCCCGCGTCGTCGCTGGGCAGGGTCACCGGACCCACGGCGAGGCCCTTCAGGGCGGGGACGACGGGGCCGCCGCCGTCGGTCTTGCGGTCGGGGTGGCGCAGCTGGTCGATCCCCCCGTAGAGGAACGGTGCCGCCAGCAGCGGACGGGCGAGACGGCGCACGAGGCTCATGGCGACCGTCCTACCGCACCCGTCGGCCCCCCGCACCACGGCCCCCGCGCCCCGCGGCAGCAGGACGGACGGCAGCACCGGAACAACACCCCCGAGCGCGGCGTTGGCACCGGCGGACCAGAACCACCAGATCAACGGCCCACCACCTGCCGGTCGTGCGACTCGACCGCCAGCCGGGTGAGCCGGAGGAGCAGGAGGAGCCAGTGCTCGTCGTCGAAGCGCCTGGGGAGGCCCGGTTCGTCGTCCCGCCACTACTGTGGAACTCGATGAGCGATGACTCGACCGACACCGTGCGGGCGCCCGACGAGTCCGTCCAGGAGCGCACCGCCCGCTTCGAGGCCGAGGCGCTGCAGCACCTGGACCAGCTGTACTCGGCGGCGCTGCGGATGACGCGCAACCCCGCCGACGCCGAGGACCTGGTGCAGGAGGCCTTCGCCAAGGCGTTCGCCAGCTTCCACCAGTACCGCCCGGGCACGAACCTCAAGGCCTGGCTGTACCGGATCCTCACCAACACCTACATCAACACCTACCGGAAGAAGCAGCGCCAGCCGCAGCAGGCCGGCACGGACGAGATCGAGGACTGGCAGCTCGCGCGGGCCGAGGCGCACAGCTCTACCGGGCCTGCGCTCGGCCGAGACCGAGGCGCTCGACCACCTGCCCGACTCCGACGTCAAGCGCGCCCTGCAGGCAGTGCCGGAGGACTTCCGGATGGCGGTCTACTACGCCGACGTCGAGGGGTTCGCCTACAAGGAGATCGCCGAGATCATGGGGACGCCGATCGGCACCGTGATGTCCCGCCTGCACCGCGGGCGGCGCATCCTGCGCACCCAGCTGGCCGACTACGCCCGAGGGCGCGGCCTCATCCCCGCCCTGCCCGACACCGCCGAGGCGGAGACCGCCCCGGCGGCCCCGGCGGGGCGTGCCGCATGAGCGCGGAGTGCGACGGCGTCCTGGAGCGCGTCTACGCGGTGCTCGACGGCGAGGTCTCCCAGGCCGAGGTCGCGGCGATCCACGAGCACCTGGAGGCGTGCGCGCCCTGCCTGGAGGAGTACGAGGTCCAGGCGGCCCTGAAGGCCCTGGTGCGCCGCTGCTGCGTGGAGCAGGCCCCGGCCCAGCTGCGCGCGCGGATCGTGGAGTCGATCACCCGCGTGACCACGGTGACCACCACCACGGCCGTCGGCGCCGCGACGGCGACGAGCAGCGCCCGCAGCACCACCACGGCCACCGACCTGGGCGACGGGCTGCGGATGGTGACGCGCACCACCCGCGTGACCAGCCGCGAGGGCTGACCGGCTCAGGCCCGGCACGACGCAGCAGGGCCGGCACCCCTCGGGGTGCCGGCCCTGCTGCGCGTGCCGCCGTCTCAGGCGTTGGGACGCTTGCCGTGGTTCGCGCCGCTGGTCTTGCGGGAGCGGCGCTTGCGGCCTCGCTTGCTCATGGTGGCCTCCTCATCGTCGGTGCTGGTCTCACCCCGATGGTCCCACAGGCTCAGGTCGGGGGCTCCGGGTGCCGATGCGCCCGAGGTGACCCTGGTGAGCGAGACGACGCCCGAGCGGCCCGGCCGCGCCGCTCGGCGTGCAGTCGTTCCTGCGGGCCCTGGTGGAGCTGTCGGGCTCGGACCTGCACTGCAAGGTCGGCTCGCCGCCGCGGGTGCGCATCGACGGGCGCCTGCGGCGCCTGCGCGCCCCCGAGCTGACTCCCCTCGACACCGAGCGCATGGTCGCCGAGGTGCTGCGGGCCGACCTGGTCGAGGAGTTCCGCCGCACCAACGAGGCCGACTTCGCCTACTCCATCTCCGGCGTCGGGCGCTTCCGCGTGAACGCCTACCGTCAGCGGGGCACCGCGGGCCTGGTCTTCCGCCGCGTGTCCACCGCCGCCGATCAGCATCTCCGACCTCGGCCTGCCGCCGGTGATCTCCTCCCTGGCCCTGGAGCCGCGCGGCCTGGTGCTGGTGACCGGGCCCACCGGCTCGGGCAAGACGACGACCCTGTCGAGCATGGTCGACCACGTCAACTCCACCCGCGAGTGCCACATCGTGACCATCGAGGACCCGATCGAGGTCCTCCACCCCGACAAGGCGGGCATGGTCAACCAGCGCGAGGTGCGGGTCGACACCCGCGACTTCGCCTCTGCGCTGCGCGCCGCGATGCGCCAGGACCCCGACGTCGTCCTCGTCGGGGAGATGCGCGACGCGGAGACGGTGCGCGCGGCGCTGTCGGCGGCCGAGACCGGGCACCTGGTGATGTCGACGCTGCACACCACCGACGCCACCGAGACGATCGCCCGCATCGTCGACTTCTTCCCGCCGCACGAGCAGCAGCAGGTGCGCCTGGGCCTGGCCGGCTCGCTGCGCGGCATCGTCTGCCAGCGCCTCGTGCCGCGGGCCGACAGCGAGGGCCGCTGCGTCGTCCTGGAGATCGCCGTCGGGACCCCCCGCGTGGCAGCGGCCATCGCAGACCCGGCCCTCACGGCGACCATCGCCGACATCGTCGCCGAGGGCGCCTTCTACGGCATGCAGACCTTCGACCAGGCCCTCGTGGCGCTGGTGCGCGACGGCGTCGTCGCGGTCTCGGACGCCCTCGCCACCGCCAGCCACCCGCACGACCTGGCGGTGGAGCTGCGCCGCGTCGGCCTGGCCGCCTGACCACGCGGTCACCAGCGGCCGTCAGCGGGCACCATGGGGGCATGAGCACCCTGGTGCGCGGGCGCTCACCGCGCCCGCCGCGGCCGCCGCGCCCGCCGCGAGCGGCCTGGCGCCAGGTGCTGTCCGCCCTGCCCTGGGCCGTGCGCACCCAGCTGAGACGCCAGGACCTCCTGCTGCACGGCGCCGCCGTCACCTTCTACGCCGCCATCGCCGGGGTGCCGCTGCTGATGCTGGCGGTGCGCCTGGCCACCCTGCTCGTGGGCGCCGACCGCGTCCGCTACCTGGCCACCACCCTGGAGCGGGCGCTGCCCGACTCCTCCGGCGCCGGCCCGGTGATCCGCACCGTCATCGACCAGGCCGCCGGCACCAGCTGGTTCGTGGCGCTGTTCGCTGCCTTCGCGGCCAGCCTCTACGGCGAGGGCCTGCGCCGCGCCTACGCCTCCCTGGCCCGCGTCGCCGAGCGCCGCACCGGCTGGCGCGGGCGCCTCGCAGTCCTGCCCGTCCTCGCGGTGGCGCCGCTGCTGCTCCTCGCCGTCCTCGGCATCACGCCCTGGCTGGCGACCCTCTTCGACGACGACGGGACGCCCGGCCCGGTCGCGCTGGGCGTCTACGTGGCGCTGAACGTCGACTGGATCGTGGTGTCGGTGCCGCTGGCGTGGTCGTTCCGCGTCGTCTCCCCGGACCCGCCGCCGTGGCGCCTCGCGATCATCGGCGGGTTCACCACGGGCGCCTTCGTGTCCGGCTTCCTGCAGGGGTTCACGCTCTTCCTGTGGCTCCCGATCGACCTCGGGGCGCCCTTCGGCGGCAACCAGGCGGTCGGGGGGTGGACGGCGGTGCTGCTGTGGGTGTGGCTGCTGCACCTCGTCGTCCTGCTCGGGTACGTCGCCACCCGCCAGGCGGAGCGCCTCACCGAGACCCGCCGCCTCGTCGCCGAGCTGGGGGAGCCGGAGCCGCAGGACGCCGACCCCCGGGTCTAGCGTGCGGCGGGTGCTCGCCGCCCGCGCCGTCCGCGCCGCCACGCCCGACGAGAGCCCCCTGACGGCCCTGGAGGTCGCCGAGCGCGACCCCGCACCGGTCCCGGACGGCTGGGTCGAGGTGAGCGTGCGGGCCGCGGCCCTGAACCGCCACGACCTGTGGACCCTGCGGGGCGTCGGCGTCGCCCCCGGTGCGCTGCCGGTCGTCCTCGGCTGCGACGCCGCCGGCACCACCGCCGACGGCCGCGAGGTGGTCGTCCACGCCGTCGTCTCCTCACCGACCTGGCCCGGGGAGGAGACCCTCGACCCGGCGCGCACCCTGCTGTCCGAGCGCTGGCCCGGCACCCTGGCGCCGGTGGTGCGGGTGCCCGCCCGCAACCTCGTGCCCAAGCCCGCCGAGCTGACGTTCGAGGAGGCCGCCTGCCTGCCCACGGCGTGGCTGACCGCCTACCGGATGCTCTTCACGCGCTCGGGCGCCCAGCCCGGAGACACCGTGCTCGTGCAGGGCGCCGGCGGCGGGGTCTCGACGGCGCTGGTGGCGCTCGCGGCGAGCGCCGGGCTGCGGGTGTGGGTGACCAGCCGGTCGCCGGAGCGGCGCGAGCGCGCCCTCGGGCTCGGCGCGCACGCCGCGTTCGGGCCGGGGGAGCGACTGCCGGAGCGGGTCGACGCGGTGATGGAGAGCGTCGGCAGGGCCACCTGGGGCCACTCCCTGCGCTCCCTGCGGCCCGGCGGCACCGTCGTCGTCTGCGGCGCCACGACCGGTGACGCCCCCGCGGAGCTGAACCGCGTCTTCTTCACGCAGCTGCGGGTCGTCGGCTCGACCATGGGCAGCCTCGAGGAGCTCGGGCGCCTCGCCCGGCTGTGCGCGACGACCGGCGTGCGGCCCGTCGTCGACTCCGTCCTGCCCCTCGAGCGGGTCGCCGAGGGGCTGGAGAGGCTGGAGGCGGGGGAGGTCTTCGGGAAGGTCGTCATCACCCCCGAGCCCCGCGCTGCCGGGGTCAGGGGGTGAGCGGGAGCCCCAGCCAGGCGTGCCAGCCGCCGTGCAGCACCAGCCACGCCAGCAGCCCGTAGCCGACCTGGCCGGGGTGCACGCCGTCGCCGTCCTCGAGGTCGGCGAGCCACTGCTCGTGGTGCTCCAGCGGCCCGAAGCAGTCGACGTAGGGCACGCCGCGGCGGCTCGCGACGTCGGCCCACCCGCCGGCGAGCTCCGCCACCGCGTCGCGCAGCGTCGGGTCGAGCGGCGGGGGAGGCCCGACGACGAACGCCGGCACCCGCTCGGACGCCGCGGTGTCGAGCACGTCCGCGAGGTTGAGCCGGCTGCGGGCCAGCGACGACCGCACCGCGGCGTCACCGGCCCCGAGGCCGACCACGAGGCGGTCGTCGGTGCGGTCCCAGCGGCGGGACGCCTCCGCCCACCAGCGCTCGCGCAGCTCGCTGGTGGTCTCCCCGGGCACGCCCAGGGCCAGGACCGTGGCGGCGACGGCGTCGTGCTCGGTGCGGGTGCGGGCGGCGACCCGCCCCACCCAGCCCAGGGCGCGCGGGTCGCCGACCCCGGCGACGAGGTCGTCGCCGACCACGCAGACGCGCGTGGCCGGCGCCCTCACCGTGCGAAGGCTTCCGCGACGAGGCTCTTCTGCTCCGCCTGGTGCGCCTTCGCGGTGCCGGTGGCCGGCGACGCGGACGCGGTGCGGCTGACCCGCCGCACCGAGCGGTCGGGGAGGGCCTCCGCCAGCGCGTAGCCGAGGAACGGCCACGCCCCCTGGTTGGCCGGCTCCTCCTGCACCCACAGCAGCTGCGCCGAGGTCGGGTAGGCGGAGAGGACCTCCTCCAGCCCGCGCCCGTCGAGCGGGTACAGCTGCTCCAGGCGCACCACGGCGGTGCGGCGGTCGCCGAGGCGCTCGCGCTCCGCGAGCAGGTCGTAGGCGACCTTGCCCGTGCACAGCAGCACCCGGTCGACCGAGGCGGCGTCGACGTCGGCGGGGGCGTCGCCGAGCACGGTGTGGAAGCCGCCCGTCGTGAACGCCGACACCGGCGACGCCGCGGCCTTGAGCCGCAGCATCGACTTGGGGGTGAAGACCACCAGGGGACGCCGCGGCCGGGCGTAGGCCTGGCGGCGGAGCAGGTGGAAGTGCGACGCCGGCGTCGACGGCATCGCCACCGTCATGTTCTCCTCCGCGCACATCTGCAGGAACCGCTCGATGCGCGCCGAGGAGTGGTCGGGGCCCTGCCCCTCGAAGCCGTGGGGGAGCAGCAGCACCACCGAGGAGCGCTGCGCCCACTTCTGCTGGGAGGAGGAGATGAACTCGTCGATGATGGTCTGGGCGCCGCCGGCGAAGTCGCCGAACTGGGCCTCCCACATCACGAGGGCGTCGGGCCGCTCCACGGAGTAGCCGTACTCGAAGCCCATCGCCGCGTACTCGCTCAGCAGCGAGTCGTACACCCAGAAGCGCGCGTCGCGGGCGGCGAGCCCCTGCAGCGGCGTCCACTCCTCGCCGGTGACCCGGTCGATGAGGACGGCGTGGCGCTGCGCGAACGTGCCGCGGCGGCTGTCCTGGCCGGCCAGGCGCACCGGGGTGCCCTCGGCCAGCAGGGAGCCGACGGCCAGCAGCTCGCCCATCGCCCAGTCGACCCCGCCCTCGCGGGTCATCTGCGCGCGCTTCTCGAGCAGCGGCCGCAGCTTGGGGTGCACGGTGAAGCCCTCCGGCGGGGAGGTGTGCGCGGCGCCGATGCGCTCCAGCACCTCCGCGTCGACCGCCGTGAGCGCGGGGTCGGCCACGGAGTCGTCCCGCTGGGACGCGGGCCGGTCCAGGCCGGCCGTGGTCGCCGAGCCGTCACCGCGCGCACCGGGCTGCGCCGGCGCCTCGCCGCCGCTGTCCTTGGTCTCCTCGAAGGCCCGCTCCAGCTGCTGGCGGTAGTCGTCGAGGACCTTCTCCGCCTCCTCCAGCGTGATGTCTCCGCGGCCGATGAGGGCCTCGGTGTACAGCTTGCGGGTGGAGCGCTTCGCCTCGATGAGGCCGTACATCAGCGGCTGCGTCATCGAGGGGTCGTCGCCCTCGTTGTGGCCGCGGCGGCGGTAGCAGACCATGTCGACGACGACGTCCTTGCCGAACTCCTCGCGGTAGGCGAAGGCCAGCTTCGCGACCCGCACGCAGGCCTCGGGGTCGTCCCCGTTCACGTGGAAGATGGGCGCCTGGATCATGCGCGCGACGTCGGTGCAGTAGAAGGACGAGCGCGACGACGCCGGCGCCGTCGTGAAGCCCACCTGGTTGTTGATGACCACGTGCACCGTGCCGCCGGTGCGGTAGCCCCGCAGCTGGGAGAGGTTCAGCGTCTCGGCCACCACGCCCTGCCCCGCGAAGGCGGCGTCACCGTGCACGAGCACCGGCAGCACCGGGAACCGCGAGCCGCCCAGGTTGATGCGGTCCTGCTTGGCGCGGACGATGCCCTCGAGCACCGGGTCGACAGCCTCCAGGTGGGAGGGGTTCGCCGCCAGGTACACCTTCGTGGTGGCGCCGTCCTCGGCGGTGAAGACGCCCTCGGTGCCGAGGTGGTACTTCACGTCGCCCGAGCCCTGGACGCTCTTCGGGTCCTGCACGCCCTCGAACTCGCGGAAGATCTGGGAGTAGCTCTTGCCGGCGATGTTGGCGAGCACGTTGAGGCGGCCGCGGTGGGCCATCCCGATGCCCACCTCCTCGATGTCGGCGTGGGCGGCCTCGGACAGCACGGCGTCCAGGAGCGGGATGACGCTCTCGGAGCCCTCCAGGCTGAACCGCTTCTGCCCGACGTACTTCGTCTGCAGGAAGGTCTCGAACGCCTCGGCGTCGTTGAGGCGGCGCAGCACCCGCAGGTGGCCCTCGCGGCTCAGCGGCGAGTAGGGGCGCTCCACCCGGTCCTGGATCCAGCGCCGCTGCGCCGGGTCCTGGATGTGCATGTACTCGATGCCCGTGGTGCGGCAGTACGAGTCGCGCAGCACCCCGAGGATCTCGCGCAGCTTCATCAGCGGCTTGCCGCCGAAGCCGCCGGTGGGGAACTCGCGGTCGAGGTCCCACAGCGTCAGGCCGTGGCTGCGGATGTCGAGGTCGTAGTGGCGGCGCTGGCGGTACTCCAGCGGGTCGGTGTCGGCCATCAGGTGGCCGCGGACGCGGTAGGCG
The DNA here is from genome assembly GCA_963781365.1 of uncultured Actinomycetota bacterium. Classification (GTDB taxonomy): domain Bacteria; phylum Actinomycetota; class Actinomycetes; order Actinomycetales; family Quadrisphaeraceae; genus Quadrisphaera. Next base: position 339,267 of record CAWAFR010000002.1, read on the forward strand.
TGCACCAGCTCGACCACCCGCGCGGTCTTGCCGATCTCGTCCTCGTGGGACACCGAGATGTCCTGCACCCAGCGCACCGGCTCGTAGGGGATGCGCAGCGCGGCGAAGACGCCGTCCCAGAAGTCGTCCCCCAGCAGCTTGCCGTGCACCAGCCGCAGGAACTCCCCGGACTGCGCGCCCTGGATGATCCGGTGGTCGTAGGTGCTGGTCAGGGTGAGGGTCTTGCTGACCGCCAGGCGGGCCAGGGTCTCCGCCGAGGCGCCCTGGTACTCCGCGGGGTAGTCCATCGCCCCGACGCCGATGATCGTCCCCTGGCCCTGCACCAGGCGAGGCACCGAGTGGACGGTGCCGATGGTGCCCGGGTTGGTCAGGCTGATCGTGGTGCCGGCGAAGTCGGGCACCCCCAGCGCGCCGCCGCGGGCGCGGCGCACCAGGTCCTCGTAGGCGCCCCACCAGTGGGCGAAGTCGAGGGTCTCGGCGGCCTTGATCGAAGGGACGAGCAGCTGGCGCGAGCCGTCCTTGGCGGGCAGGTCGATCGCCAGCCCGAAGTTCACGTGCGCCGGGGAGACGACGCCGGGCTTGCCGTCGACCTCCGCGTACGCGTGGTTCATCTCCGGCATCTCGCGCAGGGCCTCGACGACGGCGTAGCCGATGAGGTGGGTGAAGGAGACCTTGCCGCCGCGGGCGCGCTTGAGGTGGTTGTTGATGACGATGCGGTTGTCGATCAGCAGCTTCGCCGGGACGGACCGCACGCTCGTCGCCGTCGGGACGGTGAGGCTGGCCTCCATGTTGGTGACCACGCGGGCCGCGGGCCCGCGCAGGCGCACCCGGGTCTCCTCGGCCTCCACCGGGGCACCGGCCTGCGCACGGGCAGCGCCGCCGGGCTGCGCCGGCGTCGGCGCGGTCCCGCGGGGGGCGGGGCGCTCGGCGGGCCGCGACGTCCGCTCGGGGGCGGCGGCCGGGGAGCCGGTGCTCTCACCGGGCAGCTGCTCCGGCGCCTCGGCGGCCGGGCGCTTGGCCGGCGCCGGCTCCGCGGCCCGCGGCGCCGGAGCGCGCACGGGCTCGGCGGCCCTGGGGGCGGCCTTCGGAGCGGGTGGCGCCGCAGCGGCCTTCGGGGCCGGCGGGGCGGCGGGCGGCTCCGGAGCCTGCGGCTGCGCTGCCGCGGCGGGCGCGGGAGCTGCGGCCGGCGCGCTGCCGGAGGCGGACCCGGGCCCGGCGTACCCGGCGAAGAAGTCCCACCACGCAGGGTCGACCGAGGTCCGGTCGCGCAGGTACTGCTGGTAGAGGTCTTCGACCAGCCACTCGTTGGCGCCGAACGCGGCAGCGGGGTCGAGCCCCGGCCCGTCCTGGCGTCCACCGGTCGTCGGGGTCTGGGTCACGGCGAGGATCGCCCACTTCCACGTTCAGCGCTGTCGGGATGCTGCTCCCGAGCCTACTCGCTGGCCCTCGGGGGCGCCGAGCGGTGCACAGCACCCGCGCAGCCTCGACTAGCCTGCCGACACGTGCGCTTCCTGCCCGGCCACCGGCCCGCGACGGACCTGACCTACAACGACGTGTTCCTCGTCCCGTCGCGGTCGTCGGTGACGTCCCGCCTCGACGTCGACCTGTCCAGCGACGACGGGACCGGCACCACGGTGCCCGTCGTCGTCGCGAACATGACGGCGGTCTCCGGGCGCCGCATGGCCGAGACCGCAGCCCGCCGCGGCGGGATGGCCGTGCTGCCGCAGGACCTGCCGCTCGACGTCGTCGCCGACGTCGTGGCCTGGGTGAAGTCCCGCCACCCGGTGCTGGAGACCCCGGTGGAGCTGCACCCCCGACGGCACCGTCACCGACGCCCTGCACCTGCTCGGCAAGCGCGCCCACGGCGCCCTCGTGGTGCTGGACGCCGACCGGGTCCCCGTCGGGGTGGTCACCGAGCGCGACTGCACCGGCGTCGACCGCTTCACCCAGGTCCGCGAGGTGATGTCCACCGAGCCGTTCGTCCTGCGCGCTGCCGACGTGCTCCCGCACGCCGGAGCCGACGGCGGCGCCGCCGCCGGCCTGGAGCGCGCCTTCGCCGCCCTGGACGGCGCCCGCCGAGCCTTCGCGCCCGTCGTCGACGACGACGGGCGCCTGCTCGGGGCCCTCACCCGGACCGGCTGCCTGCGCTCGCGGATCTACGCGCCGGCGCTGGACGCCGGCGGGCGGCTGCGGATCGGCGTGGCGGTCGGCATCGGGGGCGACGTCGCCGCCACCGCGGAGGCCGTGCTCGCCGCCGGGGCCGACGCCCTCGTCGTCGACACCGCCCACGGCCACCAGGAGCGGATGCTCACCGCGCTGGCAGCCGTCAGCGGTGTGCGCGGCTCCCGTCCCGAGGTGCCCGTGGTGGCCGGGAACGTGGTGACCGCCGAGGGGGTGCGCGACCTGGTCGCAGCGGGCGCCGACGTCGTGAAGGTCGGCGTCGGCCCGGGCGCGATGTGCACCACGCGGATGATGACCGGCGTCGGCCGCCCCCAGTTCTCCGCGGTCCTGGAGTGCTCCGCCGCCGCCCGCGAGCTCGGCGCCCGGGTCTGGGCCGACGGCGGGGTGCGCCACCCGCGCGACGTCGCCCTCGCGCTCGCCGCGGGCGCGAGCCAGGTGATGGTGGGCTCCTGGTTCGCCGGCACCCACGAGAGCCCCGGCGACCTGCTCCTGGACTCCAGCGGCCGCGCCTACAAGGAGAGCTTCGGGATGGCGTCCTCGCGGGCCGTCGCGGCGCGCACGCGCACCGACAGCCCCTTCGAGCGCGCCCGCAAGGCGCTGTTCGAGGAGGGCATCTCCAGCTCCCGGATGATGCTCGACCCGCGCCGGCCCGGCGTGGAGGACCTGCTCGACCAGATCACCTCCGGCGTCCGTTCCGCCTGCACCTACGCCGGAGCCCGCGATCTGGCGGAGCTGCGCGAGCGCGCCGTGGTCGGGCTGCAGTCCGACGCCGGCTACCAGGAGGGCCGCCCGCTGCCCGCGGGCTGGTGACGCCGGCCGGCCCGGCGCGGCGCGTCGCGCGCCGCGAGCCTCTGACCTGCGGAGAACGACAGCCGTGGAACTCCTTGTCCACAGAAGTCGCGAAGTCCCGGACCCGGGGTCCCGGATCACCTACGCTCCGAAGGGTCGAAGCCCCGGCTGGGGTGCTCCGCTGCACGTCAGGGGCGGTGTCCAGCTGCGCGGGCTGCCGTTCGCCGAGCCCTGGAGGAGCCGCTGTGCCGTCACACCGCGGAGCCGGAGGGCTCCTCGTCGAGCCGGTGGCGGACCCCTCGGTCGGGTCCCCCGCTGACGGTGGCGCCGGGGCGCTGGTGGACGACGACGGACGCCGCTCCCGCGCCGGGTGGCCGAACAGCCGCGAGGACCGCTTCGGCGGCTCGCAGGGAACCCCGGGCCCGAGCGCCCCGAGCGTCCCCGGCAGCAGGAGCGGCTCGACCAGCACGGGCCGCCGGGCCGCCGTGCCCGCCCAGCGCAGCACCGCGCTGGCGACGCACCCCTCCGGCCCGCACGACCTGACGGACCTCACCGACCTGCACGACCTCGCCGCGCTGCTCGGCGTCCCCGGCCAGCGCAGCGCCCCCCCGCGGGCGTTCGACCTCCCGCCCTCGCACCCCTCGGCGCCGGTCCCCGCTCCCGTGGCCCCGCCCGGGTGGACGTCCCCGGCCCCCCGCACGGGCGGGACCGACGCGCTCTCCGCGCGCCGCCGCAGCCGCGCCGCCTCGGTGCCCGCCCAGGGCGGCTCCGCGGACGTCGCGGCCCCCGCGAGGTCCTGGACGCCCGCCCCGGCCGCTCCCTCCGCGTTCGTCCCCTCCTCGTTCGTCCCCTCCTCCCGCCCCGCTCCGGCCGTCGCCTCGCCGGTGGCACCCGCCGAGCCCGCCACCCGCCGCTCGCGCCGCGCCGCGCTCGTCCCGGTCGACGCGCAGCCGCGCACCGCGGAGCCGGCCCGCCCCGGCAGCCGCCGGGCGCTGCGCGAGCAGCAGGAGGCGCCGTCCGCCAGCGGCACCGCCCGGGCCGTCGAGGCGCTCCAGGACGGCTGGGCCGCACCCTCCGAGTCCGACACCGACGTCCTCGCCCGCCTCGAGGCGCTGCTCAGCGCTCCGCTGCCGAGCCGGGAGCCGGCCGCCGCGGCCCCGGCGCCCTCCGCGCCGTCCGGCCTCGACCTGCGGACCGACCCGCTGCTCCCCAGGGTCGGCTGGTCCCGGCACACGCCGGTGGAGCCCTCGCCGGCCCTGGCCCCCTCCCCGGCCGCACCGGTGGCCCCGGTGCCGTCAGCGCACCTCCTGGCGTCGCCCGCCCCCGTCGCGGCACCCGCCCCCGTCTTCGTCTCCGTCTCCGCGCCCGTCACCGCGGCGGTCGCGGTCGCCGAGGCGCTGCGCCTGAGCGACGTCGAGGAGGCGCCCGCGGCGTTCGTGCCCCGTCGCGGACGCCGCGCCCACCGCCTCCCGAAGCGCGCCAGGGTGGCGCTGCCGCAGGTCGCGGTGGTCGGCGTCCTCGGCGTCGCGACGCTGGTGGCGCCCCTGGTCGGCACGCACCTGCGGGCCGAGGCCGACACCGGCGCGTCCACCTCCTCCAGCGCCGACGCCGGGGCCAGCACCGCCCAGGCGGCGGCCGCCGCCGGTGCGGCCGGGGCGGTCGACCTGCTGGCCGGTCGCACCTCCGAGGCCCTCTCGCGCAGCGCCGCCCGCGACGACGCCGCCCTGCAGGCCACCACCGACCGCGCCGCGCAGGCCAAGGCCACCGCCGACGCCGCAGCCCAGGCCGCCGCCGACCTGGCGGCGCAGCAGCAGGCGCAGGCCGAGGCCGACGCGAAGGCCGCAGCCGACCACCAGGCGGCGGTCGCCGCGCTCGTCGGGGACTGCAGCGGCCAGCGGCCCGACACCGACGGCGACCGCAACGGTCGCCTCCCGTCGAGCCAGCTGTGCGGCCTGTGGGTCGGCGGCCACCAGCTGCGCTCCGACGCCGCCGTCGCCTTCGCCGAGCTCGACCTCGCCTACCGGAGCACTTCGGCTCCGACCTGGTCATCACCGACTCCTACCGCTCCTACTCCGCGCAGGTCGCGGTGCGGCGCAAGAAGCCCAGCCTGGCCGCGCGTCCCCGGCACCAGCGAGCACGGCTGGGGCCTGGCGGTCGACCTCGGCGGCGGCGTGGAGGACAGCGACGAGCACTACGCCTGGCTGATCGAGAACGCCCCGAAGCACGGCTGGGACCACCCGGCGTGGGCCCGCAAGGGCGGCGGCGGGCCCCTACGAGCCCTGGCACTGGGAGTTCGTCGCCGGAGGAGTGACACCCGGCGTCGCTGCTGATCGTCATGGCACCGCGGTCCGCGTGACGTCGCACGTCGCAGCACCGGCCCCCGTAGCTCAGGGGATAGAGCACCGCCCTCCGGAGGCGGGGGCGCAGGTTCGAATCCTGCCGGGGGCACCACGATCTCGGTTCGACACGCCGCCTAGGCTCGCGGCGTGGCTCTGGTGCTGGTCGTCGACGACACGTCGCAGATCCGCATGCTCATCCGCCTCAACCTCGAGCTCGAGGGCCACGAGGTGGAGGAGGCGGCCGACGGCGACGAGTGCCTCGCCCGGCTGCGCCTGCCGGGCGCTCCGCCGCCCCGACGTCGTGACCATGGACGCCGTGATGGAGCCCCGCGACGGGTGGAGCGCGGTCGCGGAGATCCGTCGCGACCCGGCGCTGGTCGACATGCCCGTCGTCATGGTCACCGCCAGCGTCCAGGCGCACCAGCAGGCCCGCGCCCGGCAGGTCGGCGTCGACGTCCTGGTCGCCAAGCCCTTCGAGCCGGAGGCGCTGGTCGACGCGGTGGTCGCCCTGGCCGAGCGGGGCAGGCCCCCGGCGCAGGTCACCCGCCGGTGACGCGGTCACCCGCCGGTAACCTGGGCGGGTGACACCCGAGGAGCTCTCGGCAGCCATCCGCGCCTGCCTCATCGACGCCGTCGACGCCGGTGAGCTGACCGTGCCGGCCACCGCCCTGCCCGCAGCGGTCCGCGTGGAGCGACCCCGCAGCCGCGAGCACGGAGACTGGTCGACGTCCGTCGCGCTGCAGCTGGCGAAGCCCGCGGGGCTGCAGCCGCGGCTCGTCGCGCAGGCCCTCGCCGGCCGCCTCGCCGCCGTGCCCGGTGTGAAGAGCGTCGACGTCGCGGGCCCCGGGTTCCTCAACATCGTCCTCGACGCCGCCGCCGCCGGTGAGCTGGCGCGCTCCGTGGTGGAGGGGGGCGCCGCCTTCGGACGCACCGACGCGCTGGCCGGGCGGAGGGTGAACCTCGAGTTCGTCTCCGCGAACCCCACCGGCCCGGTGCACCTGGGCGGCACCCGCTGGGCCGCCGTCGGAGACTCCTTGGCGCGCGTGCTGCAGGCCGTGGGCGCCGACGTCACGCGCGAGTACTACTTCAACGACCACGGCGCGCAGATCGACAGGTTCGCGCGCTCCCTGCTGGCCCGCTCCCAGGGCCAGGACGCCCCGGAGGACGGCTACGGCGGTGCGTACATCGAGGAGATCGCCACCCGGATCCTCGCCGACGCCGAGGCCGCCGGGGAGCCCGACCCGCGGACCCTGCCGGAGGCCGACGCGCTGGAGGCGTTCCGCGCCCGCGGCGTCGCGCTGATGTTCGACGAGGTCAAGGCCGACCTGCACGCCTTCCGGGTCGACTTCGACGTCTACTTCCACGAGGACTCCCTGCACTCCAGCGGCGCCGTCGGCGGCGTGGTCGAGCAGCTGAAGGCCTCCGGGCGCCTGTACGAGGCCGACGGCGCCTGGTGGCTGCGCTCCACGGAGTTCGGCGACGACAAGGACCGCGTCGTCATCAAGTCCGACGGGAACCCCGCCTACGTCGCGGGAGACCTGGCCTACCTGCGCGACAAGCGCGCCCGGGGCTTCGACCTGTGCATCTACCTGCTGGGCGCCGACCACCACGGGTACGTCGCGCGCCTCAAGGCCGCGGCCGCCGCGTTCGGGGACGACCCGGCGGTCGTCGAGGTGCTCATCGGCCAGATGGTCAACCTCGTCCGCGAGGGTGTCCCGGTGCGGATGAGCAAGCGCGCCGGCACCGTCGTGACGATGCAGGACCTCGTCGAGGCCGTCGGCGTCGACGCCGCCCGCTACGCCCTGGTGCGCTCCAGCGTCGACTCCACGATCGACGTCGACCTCGACCTGCTGACCCGCCGCACCAACGACAACCCCGTCTTCTACGTGCAGTACGCCCACGCGCGCACCGCGGGCGTCGCCCGCAACGCCGCGCGACCTCGGCGTGCGCACGGAGGACGGCTTCGACCCCGCCGGGCTCGACCACGCGACGGAGTCGGCGCTGCTCGCGGCGATCGGCGACTTCCCCCGGGTGGTGGCGCAGGCCGCGGAGCTGCGCGAGCCGCACCGGGTGGCCCGCTACCTGGAGGCCCTCGCCGGCAGCTACCACAAGTGGTACGACGAGCGGAGGGTCACGCCGATGGGCGAGGAGGCCGTCACCGACGTCCACCGCACCCGGCTGTGGCTCAACGAGGCGACGCGCACGGTGCTGGCCAACGGCCTCGCGCTGCTCGGCGTCGGCGCTCCGGACCGGATGTGAGGGCGCACCCGGCCGGTCCGCAGCACGCCGCCGGCCTCGCCGGTCCGGCGTGGCTCGGCGAGCCCCGGGACCCGAACGACCTCGTCCCCGCGCTGTGGCCCAGCACCGCGCGCCGGGGCGCCGACGGTGTCCTCGAGCTGGGCGGCATCAGCGTCGCCGACCTCGCCGCCGAGCACGGCACCCCCGCGTACCTGCTCGACGAAGCGGACTTCCGCGCCCGCGCGACGGCGTTCCGCGACGCCTTCGCGGAGGCCTTCGCCGACGCCTGCGGAGGCGCCGACGTCTACTACGCCGCCAAGGCCTTCACCTGCGGCGCCGTCGCGCGCTGGCTCGCCGAGGACGGCCTGCGCTACGACGCGTGCACCGGCGGGGAGCTCGCCGTCGCCCTGCGCGCCGGCACCGACCCCGCGCACGTGCTGCTGCACGGCAACAACAAGTCCGACGAGGAGGTCGTGCGCGCGGTGCGCGCCGGGGTCGGCAAGGTCGTCATCGACGGCTTCCACGACATCAGCCGGACCGCAGACGCCGCCCGCGAGGCCGGCGTGCGCCAGGGCGTGCTGATCCGCACCACGGTCGGGGTCGAGGCCCACACCCACGACTACATCGCCACCGCCCACGAGGACCAGAAGTTCGGCCTGTCCCTGGCCGGCGGCCAGGCGGCCGAGGCCGTCCGCGCCGTGCTGGCGCGCCCGGAGCTGGAGCTGCGCGGGCTGCACAGCCACATCGGCAGCCAGATCTTCGACGTCTCCGGCTTCGACGTCGCCGCGCGGCGCCTGCTCGGGCTCCACGCGCAGGTGCTCGCCGAGCACGGCGTCGAGATGCCCGAGGTCGACCTCGGCGGCGGCTTCGGCATCGCCTACACGACGCAGGACTCGCCGCTGTCGCCCGCCGTCCTCGCCCGCGGCATGGCCGACGTCGTCACCAGCGCGTGCGCGCAGCTCGGGATCGCCGTCCCGAAGGTCTCCGTCGAGCCGGGCCGGGCGATCTCCGGGCCGGCGGGCGTCACGCTGTACCGCGTCGGATCCACCAAGGACGTCGCCCTCGACGGAGGGCTCCACCGCCGGTACGTCGCCGTCGACGGCGGGATGAGCGACAACGTGCGCACCGCGCTGTACGACGCCGACTACTCCGCCACCCTCGCCGGGCGCCGCGCCGACGCGGCGCCGGTGCTCTCGCGCGTCGTCGGGAAGCACTGCGAGAGCGGCGACGTCGTCGTCAAGGACGAGTTCCTCCCCGACGACGTCGCCGCCGGCGACCTGCTCGCGGTGCCCGCCACCGGCGCCTACTGCCGCAGCATGGCCAGCCAGTACAACCACGTGCCGCGCCCGCCGGTGGTCGCGGTCCGCGACGGCGCCAGCCGGGTGCTGGTGCGGCGCGAGACCGAGGACGACCTGCTGGCGCTCGACGTCGGCTGAAGCGGCCTCCCGGTCCGGGGCCGGACCTGGCAGGATCACCCCGTGGTCGTCTCCTCCTTCCTCGTGGGCCTCGGCTCCCTGATGCTGTTCGTCGGTCTGCTCGACGGCGGGATCAGCACCTGGCACAACGCCGCCAAGTTCGGCGGCATCCTGTTCATCGCGGTCGGCCTGCTCGGCTCCGCGGTCATCGCCTCCCAGCGGCGCCAGGCCGAGCGCGTGGCCCGCATCCGCGAGGGCCTGCCGCAGGCCGAGGCGATCGGCCGCAGCAGCCACCACTGACGCCGCTCCGCGGAGCTGGCCCAGCGCGGGCTCAGGCCCGCGGCACCACGGTCGTCGGGATCGGCGGGCTCGCCCCGGGACAGGGCCAGCCCCTCCCAGGGCATCGTCACCAGCACCTGCTGCAGGTGCTCGCGCGCCGCGGCCAGGGCGGCCCCGGAGGAGGGTCCGCCCACGCGCTGCCCGGAGCGGACCAGCGGCACCTGCAGGACGCGGTCTCCGGCCTCGGCCACCGGCGCCCCCGCGGCGCTGACGACCTCCTCGGTCGCCGTCCCGGACCGCCGGTGGCGCCGCACCGCCGTCTTGCGCCCGCCGTGGGTCTGCTTCGACTCCGAGCGCTTCGCGACCGGGCGGCCCTCGACCTCCACCAGCTTGTAGACCATGCCCGCCGTCGGAGCTCCCGACCCCTGCACCACGGAGGTGCCGACGCCGTAGGCGTCGACGGGCGCCGCGGCCAGCGCGGCGAGCCCGAACTCGTCGAGGTCCCCCGACAGCACCACGCGCGTGCCCGTGGCCCCCAGGGCGTCGAGCTGGGCCCGCACCTGCACCGCCAGCACGGCGAGGTCTCCGGAGTCGATCCGCACGGCCCCGAGGCCCGGGCCGGCCACGCGGACCGCGGTCTCCACGCCGGTGTGGATGTCGTAGGTGTCGACCAGCAGCGTGGTCCCCGCGCCCAGCGCGGCGACCTGCGCGCGGAACGCCGCCTCCTCGCTGTCGTGCAGGAGGGTGAAGGCGTGGGCGCTCGTGCCCGAGACCGGCACCCCGTAGCGGCGCCCGGCCTCGAGGTTGGAGGTGCTCGGTGAAGCCCGCCAGGTGCGCGGCGCGCGCCGCTGCGACGGCGGCCTCCTCGTGGGTGCGGCGGCTGCCCATCTCGATCAGCGGCCTGCCCCCGGCGGCCACCACCATGCGGGCCGCGGCGGAGGCGACGGCGCAGTCGTGGTTCAGCACGGAGAGCACCAGCGTCTCGATGACGACGGCCTCCGCGAAGGTGCCGGAGACGCTGAGCACCGGGGAGTCGGGGAAGTAGAGCTCGCCCTCGGCGTAGCCGTCGACGTCGCCGGTGAAGCGCCAGGACGCCAGGTGCTCCAGCGTCGCGGCGTCGAGCCGGCCGTCGGTGCGCAGCTGCTCCAGGACGGGCCCGTCGAAGCGGAACCGCTCCAGGGCGTCGAGCAGGCGCCCGGTGCCGGCGACGACGCCGTAGCGGCGCCCGTCCGGGAGGCGGCGGGCGAACACCTCGAAGGTGCACCGGCGGTCGGCGGCCCCGCTGCGCAGGGCCGACTCCAGCATCGTCAGCTCGTACGCGTCGGTCATCAGCGCCGTGCTGGCCGTCCCGCCGCCGCTCGTCGGGCTCGTCGGGCTGATCGTCTGGGCCGGGTCCACGGGGCCACCGTAGGATGAGCCCGCGTGAGGACCCGCCGGACGGACGCAGGGTGATGACCAGCTCGCTGGCTGTGGTGGCGTCGGCCCCGACCGAGGCCGAGGAGCGCGTCCAGGCCCCCGAGGGGCAGCTCGCCGCTCCCTGGGTGACCATCGTCTGGAACGACCCGGTGAACCTCATGTCCTACGTCACCTACGTCTTCCAGACCTACTTCGGGCACCCCCGGGAGAAGGCGGAGAAGCTGATGCACGACGTGCACGAGGCCGGACGCGCCGTCGTCGCCCACGGGACGCGCGAGGAGATGGAGCGCGACACCGAGGCGATGCACGGGTACGGCCTGTGGGCGACGTTCGCCAAGGACGCCTGAGGCGCGGGGAGCGGGGACAGCAGTGGCACGACGCTTCGAGCGCACCCGACGCGGGGTGGGCGCGACCCTCGACGACGACGAGCGGGCCCTGCTCGGCGGGCCTGCTCGCCGAGGTCGCCGAGCTCCTCGACGACGGCACCACCGTCTCGGAGGACCCCCTGGAGGCGCTGGTCGCCGCCGGGGGCTCCAGCACCCCGCCCACCGACCCCGCCGTGGCGCGCCTGCTGCCGCAGGGCGCGAAGGACGACCCCGACGCCGCGCGCGAGTTCCGCCGCCTCACCGAGCGGGGCCTGCGCCAGCGCAAGCGGGAGACCCTGGAGCGCGCCCGCGCGACCCTCGACCGGCCCGGCCCGCTGGCGCTGGACCCCGAGGAGGCCCACGCCTGGATGACGTCCCTGACGGACGTGCGCCTCGTGCTGGCCGAGAGGCTGGGGCTGCGCACCGACGCTGACGCCGACGCCGTCCTCGCCGACGCCGCCTCCCGCTCCCCGGAGGACCCGCGGGTGTGGATGGCGTCCGTGTACGACTTCCTCACCTGGCTGCAGGAGACGCTCATGGGAGCCCTCACCGAGCGGCTCGAGCCGCCCCGGCAGGGGGCCGCGCCGTGGCTGACGCCCCGATCGGGATCTTCGACTCCGGCGTCGGGGGCCTCACGGTGGCCCGGGCGGTGCTCGACCAGCTGCCGGGCGAGCCGGTGGTCTACCTCGGTGACACGGCCCGGGCGCCCTACGGCCCGCGGCCCATCGCGCAGGTGCGCGCCTACGCGTTGGAGTGCCTCGACGAGCTGGTGTCCTCCGGCGTGAAGCTGCTGGTCATCGCGTGCAACTCCGCCAGCGCCGCCGTCCTGCACGACGCGCGGGAGCGCTACCCGGTGCCGGTCGTCGAGGTGATCCGCCCGGCGGTGCGCCGCGCCGTGGCCAGCACCCGGTCCGGGCGGGTCGGCGTCATCTGCACCACCGCCACGGCCACGTCCGGCGCCTACGCCGACGCCTTCACCGCGGCGCCGGGCATCCGGGTCACCACCCAGGCGTGCCCCCGCTTCGTGGAGTTCGTCGAGGCGGGGACGACGTCGGGTCCCCAGCTGCTGGCCGCCGCGCGGGAGCACCTGGCCCCGGTGATCGCCGCCGACGTCGACACCCTCGTGCTCGGCTGCACCCACTACCCGCTGCTCACCGGGGTGCTGTCGTACGTGATGGGGGAGGGGGTCACCCTCGTCTCCAGCGCCGAGGAGACCGCCAAGACCGTGTACCGGGAGCTGACGGCCCGCGGCGCGCTGCGGCCCGACGGCCTGCCCGCCCCGGAGCACCGCTGGCTCACCACGGGAGACCCGTCGGTCTTCGCGGGCCTGGCGCGCCGCTTCCTGGGGACGGCGGCGCCCGCGCAGCTGCACGTCGAGCGGCACACGACGGTGCTGACCACCGGGATGCTCCCGCGGGTCACCGCGCCCCTGGTGCGGGGGAGGGGATGAGGCCGTGAGGCTGACCGTGGTGGGCTGCTCGGGCTCCGTGCCCGGCCCCGGCTCCCCGGCGTCCTGCTACCTGCTCGAGGCGGACGACGCCGCCGGCCGCACCTGGCGCGCGGTGCTCGACCTGGGCAGCGGGGCCTCGGGCCCGCTGCAGCGGCACCTGCCGGGCGGAGACCTGACGGCGGTGGACGCCGTCCTGCTCTCCCACCTGCACGCCGACCACTGCCTGGACGCGACGGCCCTGTACGTGGCGCTGAAGCACGGGCCCGCCGCGCACCACGGGCACCCCGCGGCGCCCGTGCCGCTGTGGGCGCCGGCCGGGGCCCCGGAGCGCCTCGCCCGCGCCTACGACCTGCCCGAGGACGGGCCCGGCATGACCGGCCAGCTCGCCTTCGGGGCCTGGGCCGACCGAGAGCCGGTGCGGGTCGGGCCGCTCGTCGTCGAGCCGGTGCTGGTGAACCACCCGGTGGAGGCCTACGGGCTGCGCATCACCGGCCCGAGCGAGCGCGGCGGTGCCGATGGTGGGAGCACCGCGGTGCTCGCGTACACCGGAGACACCGACGACTGCCCGGCCCTGGACGACCTCGGCCGCGACGCCGACCTGCTGCTCGTGGAGGCCAGCGTGCTCGACGCGGTGGTGATCGAGCCGGGTGTGCACCTCTCGGGGGTCCGCGCCGGCGCCGTCGCCCAGCGGTGCGGTGCCCGCCGCGCGCTCGTCACGCACGTGCCGCCGTGGACGGACGCCGAGGCGGTGCTCGCCGAGGTCCGCGCCGGGTACGCGGGCCCCGCGGAGCTCGCCCGCCCGGGAGCCGTCACCCACCTCTGACCATGATCACGACGGGTCAGGCGGCGACGCGCGCGCCCGACAGGGAGGCGACGACCTCCGCGAGGACCCGCTCGGAGTCCTGGTGCGGCACCTGGCAGGTGCCCGCGGCCTCGTGGCCGCCGCCGCCGTGGCGCAGCGCGACGGCGCCGATGTCGGTGGTGGAGGTCCGGTCGAGGATCGAGCGGCCCATCGCCAGCACGGTGTTCTGCTTCCCCCGGCCCCAGATCACGTGCACCGAGACCCGCGCCTGCGGGAACAGCGCGTAGACCAGGAAGCGGTTGCCGGCGTAGATGACGTCCTCCTCGCGGAGGTCGACCACGACGACGTCGTCGTGCACGGTGCTCACCCGCAGCAGCTGCGCGGCGAACTGCTCGGCCTGGGCGCGGTAGAGGTCGACGCGCTCGGCGACGTCGGGCAGGGCGAGGATCGCCTCGGCGTCGGCGTGCTCCATGCAGGCGTCGATCATCTGCATCATCAGGGCGTAGTTGGAGATGCGGAACTCCCGGAAGCGCCCCAGGCCGGTGCGGCTGTCCATGAGGTAGTTCAGCAGCGCCCAGCCGGTGGGGCGCAGCACCTCCTCCAGGGAGTACTGCGCGGAGTCCGCCTGGTCGACGGCGGCCATCAGCGACTCCGGCACCGTCGGGAACGCGTCGGCGCCGCCGAAGTGGTCGAAGACCACCCGGGCCGCGGACGGCGCGCTGGCGATGATGACGTGCTCGGCGGCACCCTCGGGGTGCTCCGAGGACCGCAGCACCTCGCTGTGGTGGTGGTCGAAGACGGTGTGCGCCCGGTGGTCGTAGGGCAGGTTCGTCAGCAGGTCGCGGCCGGTGATCTCCACGGTGCCGTCCTGCACGTCCTTGGGGTGGACGAAGACGATCTCGTCGATGAGGTCGAGGTGGCGCAGCAGGACGGCGCAGACGAGGCCGTCGAAGTCGGAGCGGGTGACCAGCCGGTGGCGCCCGGGGGCCTGCGGTGCAGTCGTCATGGGTGTCTTGTCGGCAGGAACGGGCAGGTCCTGAGCCCCTCGCTGAGCCTGTCGTGGGCCCGTCGGAGGGCCCACCTAGGGTCGGAGCATGGCTGAGCAGACCGGCAGACCCGGTGGACGGCGCCCCGACCAGCTGCGGGACGTGACGATCACGCGGCGCTACCTCGAGGCCGGGGAGGGCAGCGTCCTGGTCGAGTTCGGCCGGACCAAGGTCCTCTGCGTCGCCTCCCTCACCGAGGGCGTCCCGCGCTGGAAGAAGGGCAGCGGGTCCGGCTGGGTCACCGCCGAGTACGCGATGCTCCCGCGCGCCACGAACACCCGCAGCGACCGCGAGTCGGTCAAGGGGAAGGTCGGTGGCCGCACCCAGGAGATCAGCCGCCTGGTGGGGCGCTCGCTGCGCGCCGCCGTCGACGTCGCGAAGCTCGGCGAGAACACGGTGGTGCTCGACTGCGACGTGCTGCAGGCCGACGGCGGCACCCGCACCGCGGCCATCACCGGTGCGTACGTGGCCCTGCACGACGCCGTCACCTGGGCCCGCGAGAAGGGCGTCGTGAAGAAGGACCCGCTGCGCGGCTCGGTCGCCGCGGTCAGCGTCGGCATCGACAGGGGTGCGCCGGTGCTCGACCTGGAGTACGTCGAGGACGTCCGCGCCCAGACCGACATGAACGTCGTCATGACCGGCGACGGCAGGTTCGTCGAGGTCCAGGGCACCGCCGAGGGCGAGCCCTTCGACCGCGCCGAGCTCGACGCGCTGCTCGAGCTCGCCGCCGGCGGCTGCGCGGAGCTGACGCGCCTGCAGCGGGCGGCGCTCGAGTCGTGAGGGGGCCTGTGACGGGCCCGTCGGCAGCACGGGTCGTGCTGGCCACCCGCAACGCCCACAAGGTCGCGGAGCTGCAGGCGATCCTCGCGCCGCACCTGCCCGGCGTGGAGGTGCTGGCCGTCGGAGACCCGTCCCTGCCGGAGGTGCCGGAGGTGGCCGAGACCGAGGTGACCTTCGCCGGCAACGCGCTCCTCAAGGCGCGGGCGGTGTCAGCGGCCACCGGGCTGGTGGCGCTGGCGGACGACTCGGGGATCGCCGTCGACGTCCTCGGCGGAGCGCCGGGGATCTTCTCCGCCCGCTGGGCCGGTCGCCACGGCGACGACGCCGCGAACCTGGCGCTGCTGCTCGCGCAGGTGGCCGACGTGCCCGGGCCGCACCGCGGCGCCGCCTTCGTCTGCGCGGCCGCGCTGGTGACCCCCGACGGCCGCGAGCACGTCGAGCTGGGGAGCTGCGCGGCACCCTCGCGCGCGAGCCGCGCGGCGCCGGGGGCTTCGGGTACGACCCGGCGCTCGTGCCGGAGGGGAGGGACGTCAGCTGCGCCGAGCTCGCGCCCGCGGAGAAGGACGCCATCAGCCACCGCGGGCAGGCGTTCCGGGCGCTGGCGCCGCACGTCGTCGCCGCGCTGTCCGCCACCTGAGGGGAGTGCTGGCTGGCAGGATGTCGGGCTGGCAGCGAGGACCGGTCCCGCAGGGGTCGGAGCTGGTGGTGGAGGACGACCGGGTGACGGCCCAGGGGCGAGCGTCCGGGGAGGACGGCGGAGCCGTCCGCGCTGGAGGCCCGCCAGCAGGGCGAGCTGCCGGACGTCGTCTCGCCGGCGTGGATCTCCCTGGACGTCGACGACCGCGTGACGGGTCTCAACCGCGCCGCGGAGCTCCTCGTGGACGCCCCGCGCGAGCAGCTCCTGGGGAGCGACCTGTGGGCGAGGTTCCCGCGGTCGCGCGAGGAGGGCTTCGGCCCGCACTGCGCCGAGGCCCGCCGCACGGGGCGGTCGGCGGTCTTCGAGGCGTGGGGCACCACCGTCGGCCGCTGGCTCTCGGTGCACGTGGTCCCTTCCGGCAGCGCGACGGCAGCCCCGTGCTGGTGGTGGGCGACGTGATCGGCCACGACTCCCAGGCCGCGGCGGCGATGGGTCAGGTCCGGGGGCTCGTCCGCGGCATCGCGCACGCCACCGGAGCCGGGCCGGCGCAGCTGCTCCGCGCGGTCGACGAGGCCGTCGAGGGCCTGGAGCTCGCCACCTCGGCCACGGCCGTCGTCGCCCGCCTGGACGCGGCCCCGGCCCCGCAGCAGGACCCGCAGCCCGTGGCGCGCCGGCTCGTGTGGTCCAACGCCGGCCACCCGCCGCCGCTGCTGCGGAACCCCGACGGCTCCGTCGACGTCCTGGAGGCCACCGACACCGACCTGCTGCTCGGCGTCGACACCACCACCGCGCGCCGCGAGCAGGCAGCGCTCCTGGCTCCGGGCAGCACCCTGCTGCTGTGCACCGACGGCCTCGTCGAGCGCCGCGGCACCTCCCTGGACGAGGGCCTCGACCGGCTCCGAGCGGCGCTCGCGGAGGTGGGCGGCGCACCGCTGGAGGCGGTCTGCGACGCGCTGCTCGTGCAGCTGCTCCGGAGGAGCCCGACGACGACGTCGCCCTGCTGGCGCTGCGCGTCGTCGACAGCGGTGCGCGAGACGGGACTCGAACCCGCACGCCGTGAGGCACAGGGACCTAAACCCTGCGTGGCTGCCAGTTACACCACTCGCGCCGGCCGGCGCCCCCCGGGCGCCGGGTCGGTCAGTCGATGCCGAGCTCCTTGCGCAGGCGCTCCACGTGTCCGGTGGCCTTGACGTTGTAGCTGGCCCGGGTGACGACGCCCTCGGGGTCGATGACCACGGTGGAGCGCAGCAGGCCCGTCGTCGTCCTTCCGTACATCGTCTTCTCGCCCCAGGCGCCGTAGCGCTGGACGACGCCGCGCTCGGTGTCGCTGGCCAGCGGGAACGTCAGGTGCTCCTCCGCGACCCACCGCTCGAGCGCGTCGAGCGGGTCGGGGGAGACGCCGACGACGTCGTACCCGGCGCTCGTCAGGGACGCGAGGTTGTCGCGGAAGTCGCACGCCTGCGTGGTGCAGCCGGGCGTGCCCGCCGCGGGGTAGAAGTAGACGACGACGGAGCGGCCGCGGTGCTCGGACAGCTGCCAGCTCCCGCCGTGCGTCGCCGGGAGCGTGAAGTCCGGGGCGAGGTCACCCGGTTCGAGGCGGTCACCCACACCCGGAGGCTATCTCCTCCGCCGGCCGCGGCACCGACTGCACCACCGACTGCATCGACCACGGGGCCGACCGCTGGGCGTCGAGGGCCGTCGAGGGCCGTCGAGGGCCGGTCCGGTGGTCCGGGGCTGCCGAGGGCCCCCGCTGGCACTAGCGTCCGGAGCATGAGCGTCCCGCCCGACGAGCCCGCGCGCCTCGAGCGCGAGATCAGCCTCCACCAGCAGCACCTCGCTGCCACCGTCGACGAGCTCGCCGGTCGCGTCGCGCCCAAGGCCCTCGCCCAGCAGGGCGCTGCCGCCGTGCAGGGCAAGGCCAAGGAGCTGGTGCTCGACGGCGACGGCGCGTTGCGCGTCGAGCGGATCGCCGCGGTGGGCGGCGCCGTCGTCGCGGTCGTCGGCCTGTTCGTCGGCCTGGCGGTCAAGCGCCGCGGCTGAGGCGCGGCGCTCCGGCGCCCACCCGGCGCCGGAGGGCCGGGTAGCGTCGGGCGGCGTGAGCACGCCGCCCGACCGCCCCGCCGCCTCCAGCACGTCTGGGGCCGCCCACGGGTCCGGCGACGAGCGCCTCCCGATCCGCATGCTGCACGACCGCGTGCTCGTCGCCCTCGACCGCGAGGCGGGGGAGCGCCGCACCGGCGCCGGGATCCTCATCCCCGCCACCGCGGCCGTCGGCAAGCGCCTCTCCTGGGGCGAGGTGGCCGCCACCGGCCAGCACGTGCGGCAGGTGCAGCTGGGTGACCGGGTGCTGTTCGACCCGGAGGAGCGCGCCGAGGTGGAGCTCAGCGGGCGCGAGTACGTCCTGCTGCGCGAGCGAGACCTGCACGCCGTGGCGGCGCCCCGCGTCGAGCCCGGCTCGACCGGGCTGTACCTCTGAGCGCGCAGGCGGTGAGCCCGCCGCCGACGGGCGCGACGCCGCGGCCCAACGCCCGCTACACCGTCCTCGACGCGCCGGGGCCGCTGCCGCGCGACATGCTCCGCGACCTGCTGTCCATCCGCCGCGACCCCCTGGCCTACCTGGAGCGCACCGCGGCGCGCTGGGGCGACCTCGTCGCCTTCCCGATGCCCCGGACCCCGGTGCTGCTGGTCAACACCGTCGCCGGGGCGCGGCGGGTGCTGGTGGAGAACGCTGGCGCCTGGTCCAAGCACACCGTCCAGTACGGAGCGCTGTCCCTGGTCACGGGCAGCGGTCTGCTCACCAGCGACGGCAGCGCCTGGCGCGAGGCGCGCCGCGTGGCCCAGCCCGCCTTCCACCGCTCCGGCCTGACCCGGGTCGCGGAGCAGTCGGTGGCGGCCGCGGAGCGGCTGCGGGGGGCCTGGGCGTCTGACGGGGCTGCCGAAGCCGCTGGCGGCGTCGTCGACGTCGACGCCGCAGCGCTGCAGGCGACCCTGGAGGTGGTGGGCCGCACCCTCTTCGGCGGTGACGTGACCGCTCAGGACGGCTCCGAGGAGGGTGCGCAGGACGGCGAGCGCGTCGTCGCCGCCGTGCTGGAGGCGCTGGGCGTGGTCATCAGCCGGGCGCGGACCCCGCTGCCGCGGTGGCTCCCCACGCCCGCCCGACGGCGGCTGCGGCGGGCGAACCGGGTGATGGACGAGGTGGTGGACCGCGTCGTCGCTCGTCGCCGAGCCGCCGGGGTCCTCGGCGACGACCTGCTGGGGCTCCTGCTGAGCGCCGTCGACGAGGGCCGGCTGCCCCCGGAGGCGGTGCGCGCCGAGCTGGTGACGATGGTCATCGCCGGGCACGAGACGGTGGCCTCCTGCCTGACGTGGACGCTGCACCTGCTGTCCGAGAACCCCGCGGCGCAGGAGCGGCTGCACGCCGAGCTGGACGCCGTCCTCGATGACGGCGCTCCCGGCGGGGAGCTGCGGGCCCCGGGCTGGGAGGACCTGCGGTCCCTGGCCTGGACCCGCGCCGTCGTCGACGAGTCGCTGCGGCTGTTCCCCCGGCCTGGGTGGTCACGCGGCGGGCGGAGACCGACGACGTCGTCGACGGCGTCGCCGTGCCCGCCGGCACGCTCGTCATCACCAGCCCGTGGCTGCTGCAGCGGCGCGCCGACGCCCACCCCGACCCCGAGCGCTTCGACCCGAGCCGCTTCACCGGCGGGGGACCGGCGGTGCCGCGCGGCGCCTACCTGCCGTTCGGCGCCGGAGCCCGGCTCTGCATCGGGAGGGACTTCGCCCTCACCGAAGCGGTGCTGGTGCTCGCGGCGCTGCTGCGCGACCGCCGGGCGCTCCCGGTCCCGGGCCGCACGCCGGTGGTGGAGGCCTCGGTCACCCTGCGTCCCCGTGGCGGGTTGCCCCTGCGCCTCGAGCCCCGCTGAGCCGCGCGGGTCAGTACTCGTAGCGCAGGGCGCGGCGCCTGGATGTCGAAGAGCACCTCGTCGGCCGCGGCCGGGCTGACCTCGCCGCTGCGGCGGGCGCGCGCGACGGCGTCGCGCTCGGCGTCGCTGGCCGCTGACAGCAGCTCCCGCAACCGGGGCCCGGCCCCGGAGCCCTCCACCAGGTCCTCCACCGCCGTGCGGTAGTCCAGGCGGCTGCGGTACTGGGCCAGGACAGCCCGCCGGACGTCCTCCGGGACGTCGTCCCCGGCCTCCTCCAGCCGCTGGACCGCGGCCTGCGCGGCGAGGCGGTGCAGGTGACGCACGTCGACGGACGGGTCCACCTCCGAGGCGACGCCCAGCTTCTGGATCAGCGGGCTCAGGGTCAGGCCCTGCAGCACCAGGGTCACCAGCACCACCACCAGGGCGATGACGACCACCACGTCCCGCTGCGGGAACGCTGCCCCGCTGCTGACCGCGCCCGGCAGGGCCAGGGCGGTGGCCACGGTGACGACGCCGCGCATCCCCGCCCAGGACGCCACGGCCGACTCCCGCCAGCCCGCGGGCAGCGCGGACCCCCGGCGGCGCGCCCGGCGTCCGGCGAGGCCGGAGGCGGTGAAGACGGCGGCGGCGCGCACGACGACGAGCGCGACGACGACGGCGGCCGTGAGCGTCCACGTGGAGGGCTCGCCCAGGTCCGGCGTGCGCCGCAGGACGCCGGTCAGCTCGATCCCGAGGAACCCGAAGAGCAGCCCGCTCACGGCGAAGTCCACGTAGTGCCACACCGAGCGGCCCAGCAGCCAGCCGGCGGAGGTGGTCTGCCGGGTGGCGGTGGTCCGCAGGTACAGCCCGACCGCCAGCACTGCGAGCACCCCGGAGGCGTCGACGTGCTCGGCGAGCAGGTACAGCGCGAAGGGCACCGCGATGGTGACCGTGGTCTCGGCCGCCGGGTCACGCAGGGGCGCGACCGCCCAGCGCGCCAGCAGCCGCCGACCAGCCCGATCGCCAGCCCGCCCAGGACCGCCACGAGCAGCCCGACGCCGATCTGCAGGCACCCGACGCCGCCGGCGACCACGGCCATCACCGCGAGCTGGTAGACGACCAGGGCGGTGGCGTCGTTGAACTGGCCCTCGCCCTCCAGCACCGTCACCAGCCGGGGCGGCAGGTGCAGCCGGCGCGCGACGGCGGTGGCCGCCACCGGGTCCGGGGGAGCCACCACGGCGCCCAGCACCGCCGCCACCCCCCACGGAAGCCGAAGGCGTGCGCGACCACGGCGACCACCGCGGCGCTGAGCAGCGTCAGCCCCACCGCGAGGCCCAGGACCGGGCGGGCGGCCTCGCGCAGCTCGCGCACCGAGGTCGCCTGGGTGGCGGCGAACAGCAGCGGCGGCAGCACCAGCGGCAGGATCAGCTCCGGCGCCAGGTCGGGAGCGGGAAGACCGGGCACCAGGCCCAGCGCCATCCCGTAGACGGTCAGCAGCACCGGCTGCGGCACGCCGACCCGCTCGGCGAGCGGGGTGAGCGCCACCAGCCCGAGCACGAGCAGGCCGAGCAGCACGAGGGCGTCCATCAGGGGGAGCGGTCCGTTCCGTCGGTCGAGGAGGGCGTGGCGGCGGGGGAGGGCGCGAAGCGCACGGGAGGGAGCCCCACGACGTCGTAGGTGGCCGAGGCGATGCCGATGCCCGCCGCGTCCAGGCCGGCGAGCACCTGGCGGGAGACGGCGTCCTTGACCTCCCGGACCCCGCGGTGGTGCACCAGGAAGCGCAGGGACAGCTCCAGCCAGTTGTCGGTGATGCGCCAGTACACCGCGGGCTCGAGGTCGGCGTCGGCCATGGCGTAGCGGGCCCGCATCCGCGCCAGGGCCCGCTCGGCGTCCGGGTCGTCGACGACGGCGTGGGCGCGGGCGGCCGCCAGCAGCACGGCCTCGGCCCGGTCGCGGTCGGCGTCGTAGGAGACCGGCAGCGCGATCTCCTCCCACAGGTAGGGGAAGTCGCGGGTGTAGTTGTAGACGGGCTCCTCGAAGATCACGCCGTTGGTGACGGTGACCAGCCGGCCGGTGTACTGCCGGGAGTGCACCCACGCGGCCGGGTCGGCCGCCGGCCACGGCGGGCGGCTGGCCCATCTCCATGATCGTGGTCTTGAGGAACCCCAGGCGGACGACGTCGCCGCGCACCCCGCCCAGCACGATCCGGTCCCCGACGCTGAAGGTGTCCCCGCGCAGGATGACCGCGTAGGCGGCCAGGGACAGGATCACCTGCTGCAGCGCGAAGGCCAGACCCGGCGCTGATCAGGCCGACCCCGGTGGTAACGTCGGTCTCCGGGGTGATCCAGATCGAGACGACGCCCAGGACCAGGACGACCGCGGTGACGACCTGCAGCCCCTGGCGGGCCCAGAAGCGGCGCGGGTCGGCGACCTGCCCCCCGAGCACGCGGCGCAGCACCGCCCGCGCCGCGGCGTGCAGCGACCACGACCAGCACCAGCAGGGCCAGGGTGAACAGCAGCTTCACCCCGGTGGTGGCGCTGACCCCGACCAGGGTGACCCCGAAGACCCGCACGGCGCCGGAGGGGTCGACCCCCGTCGCGGCGCTCGCGGCCACCGCGCGCGCCACCAGGACGGCGCTCACCGGGACCCTCCACCGGCCAGGCCGATGCCGGTGTCGGAGGTCGCGGGCCGCCAGGTGCCCGCCAGCGCCTGGCGGACCTCGGTGTCCTGGGCCCGCAGCGCGGCGGCCTCGGCGGGGTCGTGGTCGCCGGCGTCCGCGGCGGCCTCGGCCGTGGCCAGCAGGCGCTGCCGCTGGCCCTCCACCGCCTCGACCGCGCCGGCGGCGCCGGGGGCTCGTCACGGCGCACCAGGCCACGGCCCGCAGCAGCTGGAACGCGCTGGCCAGCACGGCGGGGTCGGAGGCGCCGTACCTGCGCGGCTGTGCCACGGCCAGGTCCAGCAGGTCGGACAGGGCGGGGCGCGCCACCACCACGCGCAGGCGTCCGCCGCCGCCGCCGTCGCCGTCGTCCCCGTCGCTCGTGCTGCCGGCGTCGCCGGCGTCCTCGTGGAGCCCCTTCGGGCCCAGGCGCAGCCCCGCGAGCTCGCACAGCAGGGCGCTGGAGTGCCCCAGCGCGTGGACGGCGGTCGTCGGGTCGTTGATGCCGGGGGAGAGGGCCTTGACGGCGACATCGGTGAGCTGCCGCAGCCCGAAGGCGACGTCCTGCGCCTCGGTGCGCTCCGGGCCGACGACCACCGCGTCGGCCACGCGTCCTCCAGGTCGGCTCAGCACGTCGTCGCTGAGCGCAGCGCCGGACGCGGCCCACGCCCACGCCAGCGGCGTGCCGGCCGCCACGGCCGCTCCGGGCAGCAGCTCGACCACGAGCAGGGCGTCGGCCTCCACGACGGCGGCCAGCAGCCGCGTCCTCGTCGACCCGCACCAGGAAGCCCGACCGGCGGGCTGTGATCGCGGTCGCGGTGGGCGGTGGGTGCAGGACCCGGGTCGGGTCGTCGGTGAGGGCGTCGGGGACCGGACCGCGCGGGCGGGGCCTCCCAGCACCGCCCGGGCGGTGGCGCTGGCGTCGCGGTGGACGGTCTCCAGCATGGTCTCCACGCGGATCTCGCTGGCCAGGTGCGCCAGGAACAGCACCAGCGAGATCACGCTGGCGATGGTCAGGACGAACCCGACGGTCACCGACAGCCTCGGGACGAACTGCCCGCCGCCCTCGTCGGCCGAGCGCACGGTGCGCTGCACGGTCAGGGCGTAGGTGAACGTGGCCAGGAAGACCGCCAGCGTGGCGTGCACGAAGCGGTCTCGGGTGAACGTCCGCAGCAGGCGGGGGGAGAACTGGCTGCTGGCCAGCTGCAGCGTGACCACGGTCAGCGAGAACGTCAGCGACGTCACCGTGATCATGGAGCTGGAGATCGCGTCGAGGACCGTGCGCGCGGCCCCCGGCCCTCCGCTGAACAGGACGTCGGTGATCCAGGAGGGGGAGCCGTCGTCCACGGCCCGGTCCAGGCGCGGAAGCGCGACCCCGGCGGCCAGGGCGAGGACGACGGCGGCGACCGGCAGCGGCCAGAGCGCAGTGCGCCCGGCCGTGGCGAGCGCCCGCAGGCGGTCCGCGGTGCCGCCGCTCACGACGGCCAGCCGCGGTGCAGGTCAGCGACGGGTGGCACAGCGGCTACCGGGACGGTTGCGGTGCTGATCAGCGGAACCCTCCAGCCGTGCGTGGGGCTCTCGCACGACGTCACCGGGTCCAGGGTGACGATCTCGGGCACCGCCGTGAACTGTGCCCGCGCCGCCGTCGTGCTGCAAGCCGGCCCCCGCGGGAACCGGCGGCCCGGCGCCTGCGGGTGCGGGGCACGTCCTCCCGCGCGGGCGACGGGCCCCGGGGGGGCGAGGTCGGCGCCGCCGGCTCGGGGGCGGCCCGCAGCACGCCGATGAGGACGGGGTGCCCGTGACACCGCCACCGCAGCTGAACGACCCCTCGAGCGCGCCCGCGACGGCGGCACAGGGCGCAGCTCCGACCCTGAGCAGGCTCCTGGGCGGGTCCTGGGGCTGCCTGCCGCACCGGACGACGCCCGCTGGCGGGAGGCGCTGGGGCGGTGGTCGCTGAGCCCCAACGGCTGCGGCTGCACGTGCAGCCCGTCGCGGAGACCGCTCAGAGCAGCATCGCCGGCAACGAAGCCCTCTCCCGCTTCGACGGCCCCTTCACGCACCCCCGGACCGCTGGTTCGCAGCCGCGGAGGAGTGGGGGCTGAACGCCCTGCTGCAGGGCCGCGTGGTCGCCGCCGCGCTCGGTCTGCGGCGCGCCCTGCCCCCGGACACCGTCCTGACGGTCAACATCGACCCCCACCTGCTGGACGCGGTGCACGCCCGCGCTCGAGGCGCTCAGCCCTGTCGCCAGTCGACACGTCCCGGGGCCGTCGGGCTCGCACTTCTCAGGCGAGCCCTCGGAGAGCTCGGTGAGCTTGGCGATGCACCGACGGCACCGGGGGTGCCACGACAGGCTGTCAACCAACCTCCCGCACCACCAGGGTCAACCCGTGAGGTCAGCGGTGGGACACCGCCGGCGCGAGGAAGTACCCGGCCGGGTCCAGCGAGCACTGCTGGGCGGGCAGCGGGCGGCCGAACAGCCAGCCCTGGGCGTACCGGGCACCGAGCAGCCGCAGCGCGTCGGCCTGGTCGGGGTGCTCGATCCCCTCGATCACAACGTCCAGGCCCAGGTCGGTGCCGAGGGAGAGCAGGGCCCGCATGAACCGGTCGGCGTCGGGGCTCGTCCCCAGGTCCCGGGTGAACGAGCGGTCGACCTTCAGGCTGTCCAGGGGCATCTGCCGCAGGTGGAGCAGAGAGGACCACCCGGTGCCGAAGTCGTCCAGGGACAACCGGGCGCCCACCGCGACCAGTTCCTGGCCGATCCGCCGGGCTTTGGCGAGGTCGCTGAGCAGCGCGTCCTCGGTCAGCTCCAGCACCAGCTGGCCCGGTTGCAGACCGTGCCTGGCGATGACGTCGCCCACGCGGGTCGGCAGGTCGTCGTCGACGAACAGCTCGGGGGGCACGTTGACTCCCACCTGGAGCCGGTCGTGGCCGACCTCGCGGCCCCACCGGGCGAGCTGGGCAGCGGCGGTGTCCAGGACGTGGTCGGTGAGCTGGGGGAGGACGGCGGCCCGACGTGCCATCGGTATGAACACGTCGGGCGGGATCGACTCCCCGTCGTTCTCCCACCGGGCGAGGGCTTCGAAGCCGATCACCTCGCCGGTGATCAGGTCGACCAACGGCTGGTAGGCCACGTCCAGCTCACCGGCCAGGACGGTCCGGCGCAGCGGCTCCCGCAGGGTCAGGTCGAGGTGTCCGGGCAGGGTCATCGTCGGGTCGAAGTGGGCCAGCCCGCCCTTGCCGTCCCGCTTGGCCGAGTACATCGCCAGGTCGGCGCGGGCCAGCAGGGTCCCGACGTCGGCGGGTGCGGAACCTGGCTCCAGCACGGCGACGCCGATGCTCGCCCCGGTGGTGATCAGGTGCCCTGTGATGTCGAAGGGCTGCCGCAGGGCGGCGACCATCCGGGCAGCGGCGCCACCGGAGCTTCCACCGTCCTCCAGGAGGACTGCGAACTCGTCGCCACCCAGCCGCGCGAACGTGTCCCCCTCGCGCACCAGGGCGGACAGCCGTCCGGCGACCTGGACCAGGAGCTCGTCACCGGCGGCGTGGCCGTGCCCGTCGTTCACCAGCTTGAAGTCGTCCAGGTCCAGCAGCAACAGGGCCACCGGACGTCGGTCGCGGTCGTGGAGCGCGACGGCGTGCTCCAACCGGTCCAGGAACATCGCCCGGTTGGGCAGCCTGGTCAGCGGGTCGTGAAATGCTCGCCAGTGCAGTTCGGCCTGTGAGACCTCGGCCTCGGCGCTGAGCCGTTCAGCGTCCAGGATCTGCCCCAGCAGGGTCGACAGCAGGCTGAGCAGCGGGGCGTGACCGGTGATCTCCGGTGCCTGGGCGACCGGGTCCAGCCCGCAGATCGTCCCGAACACGGTGCCGTCACCGGCTCGGATCGGGATCCCCACGTAGGAGCCGATGGGTAGGACCTGGGCGACCCCGGCCTCGGCGTAGAGCGGTATGGACATGGCGTCCGGGGCGATCTGCGGGGTCTTTCCCAGCACCATGTATTGGCAGAACGAGTCGTCCCAGGCGTGTGAGTCACCGGGCCCCTTGCCGTACACGTCGTCGGCCACGGTCAGGTAGACCTGCCGGCCGTCCTCGTGCCGGGTGACCGACCAGAACCCCATCGGCAGCGTTTCCCGGAGGAACGCGACGACCCGCTCGCTGGCGTCGGCGAACGAGAGTAGGGCTGGAGCGGTGACGAGTTGAGTGAAGTCGCCTCCTGCTGTCATGGTCCGGTCATCGGCCGGTGGAGATCCGTACCTGAGCGGGTAGGGAATCCTCCCCTCGACTGGGTCGGTTCCGTGACCCGGGCGGTCGGAGGACGGCCGGTCTGGAGTTGACCCGGTTCCGTGGACACCCTGACGTTGGGCCGTAGCGCCCGAGGAAGGGGTCCAGGCGGGGCCGTCCCAGCGAGTGTCAACGACGGCTGGGATCTGACCCGCAGGCGCGGTCGGGTTCGAGCACTCACGCAACACCCCCGTCCGAGATCGGGGTGTGCACATGGGACGACGCGGACCACAGCGACGGCTGGACCTGGAAGCGGAGTACTGGCAGCTGCTTGTCGACGACGGTTGAAAAGTAGGCCAGGACGACGGACGAAAACGAGGCCATCCCGAACCATGAGGGGTGATCTCCTTGGAGGACTGGGCGCTGATCAGGCGGCTGGTAGCGGACGGCGTTCCGCAGCGACAGGTCGCCAAAGACCTGGGCATCGCACGCGCGACGGTGGCACGGGCGGTGGCCTTAGCCGGGCCACCGAAGTACCAGCGGGCAGCGGGCCCGAACGCCTTCACCGCCTACGAACCTGCAGTGCGGGCGCTCCTGGCTGAACACCCCGACCTGCCCGCCACCGTGCTGGCCGAACGCGTCGCCTGGACCGGGTCCATCACCTGGTTCCGCGAACACGTTGCCCCGCTGCGCGCGCCCTACCGGCGACCGGACCCCGCTGACCGGCTCGTGCACGCACCCGGCGACGTCGTGCAGTGCGACCTGTGGTTCCCCGCGGTGCGGATCCCGACCGGGGTGGCTGGACGCACGGCGGTGCTCCCGGTGCTGGTGATGGTCGCGGCGCACTCCCGCTTCATCACCGCGGTCATGCTTCCCTCGCGCACCACCGCGGACCTGCTGTGCGGGATGTGGCAGCTGATCAACCAGCTGGGGGCGGTCCCACGCCGGCTGCTGTGGGACAACGAAGCCGGGATCGGCCGGCGCGGCAAGTTCGCCGACGGGGTCGGCGCCTTCTGCGGGACCCTGGCCACCAAACTCGTCCAAGCCCGCCCGTATGACCCCGAAACCAAGGGCGTCGTCGAACGCGCCAACCAGTACCTGGAGACGTCCTTCCTGCCCGGGCGCGCCTTCACCGACGCCGCTGACTTCACCGCCCAGGTCCAAGCCTGGCTGAGCGGGGCGAACCAGCGCACGGTGCGCGCGCTGCGCGCCCGCCCGGTGGATCTGCTGGCCGCCGACAAGGCGGGGATGCTTGCGCTGCCACCGCTGCCTCCTGCGGTGGGGTTCAGGGACACCACCCGCCTGGGCCGGGACTACTACGTCCGCGTGCTCGGCAACGACTACTCCGTTGACCCCGCCGCGATCGGTCAGCTCGTGGACGTCGCCGCTGACCTGGCCACGGTCACCATCACCGGCACCGCAGCGATGGCCGGTGTCGTGCTGGGACGCCACCACCGCTGCTGGGACAGCGCCGCCACCATCACCGACCCCGCCCACGTGGTCACCGCCGCGCGGCTACGGGCAGCCCTCCTCAGACCTGCAGCGTCCACCGATGACGGCGTTGACCGCAGCACCGGTGGGGCGCTGCTGCGGGACCTGGGCGACTACGACCGGGCGTTCGGCATCAACCCCGACGACCTGCGACCCGCCCACCCCGACGGCATCGACGGCATCGACGGCATCGACGGCAAGGTCGCCTGATGGCCCGCGCCAGCAAGACCGCAGAAGACGTCACCTCAGCACCGCTGCCCCCGCCGCTCAGCGACACCGTCAAGCAGATCCACTACCTGGCGACCGCGCTGAAAGCACCCCGCATCGCCGCCGCCGCATCCCGCCTGGGCGAGCAGGCCCGGGCAGCGAACTGGACCCACGAGGACTACCTGGCCGCGGTCCTGGAACGTGAAGTCGCCGCCCGAGCCTCCTCAGGTGCTGCGCTGCGCATACGCGCCGCCGGCTTCCCCGCAGTCAAGACCCTGGAGGACTTCGACTTCGACGCCCAACCCGGCGCCCGCGCCCAGATCGCCCCCCTGGCCGGCGGCGCTTTCCTGGGCGAGGCCCGCAACGTGGTGCTGCTCGGGCCGCCCGGCACCGGCAAGACCCACCTGGCGATCGCGCTGGGTGTCATCGCCGCCCGCCGCGGGCACCGGGTCCTGTTCGCGACCGCCACCGACTGGGTCGCCCGGCTGCAGGAAGCCCACCGCGTCGGGCGCCTGAGCGCCGAGCTGGCCCGGCTGCGCCGCTACAGCTTGATCATCGTCGATGAGGTCGGCTACCTGCCGTTCGAAGCCGAAGCGGCGAACCTGTTCTTCCAGCTGGTCTCCACCCGCTACGAGCACGCCTCACTGGTGCTCACGTCGAACCTGGCGTTCTCCGCGTGGGGTGGGGTCTTCGGGGACCAGGCGGTGGCGGCGGCGATGATCGACAGGATCGTTCACCACGCCGACGTCCTGACGTTGAAGGGCGCCTCCTACCGGTTGCGCAACATCGGCATCGACACCTTGCCCTCAGTCCGCGCCGAGCAGGCACACTGACCCGCACCACACATCGATGGCCTCGTTTTCGGCCGTCGCATCGGCCTACTTCTGACCCGTCGCCGACACTGCTGGCGCAGGGCATCGGCACCAAAGAGGCGTGCAAGCGGCTAGGGATCGGACGTAAGACTGGCTACCGCTGGCGCGCCGAGAGCGGCGACATCGTCCCTGCCGCCCTCGCTGACAGTCCCTGCAGAGGGCGCGCGCGCCCACCACCTCGACCGCTTCTTCGCCGCGGTCGCCGCGCTCGACGACGGCGTGCCCGCGCGCCACCATGGTGCGTCGCGTCCACGCGACGCTGCGCTCGGCGCTGAACAGCGCCGTCAAGCGCCGCCTCCTGCCGCACAACCCCGTCACCCAGATCGAGCTGCCGCCGGAGAACCCCCGCCGCCCCGAGCCGTGGACCCTCCAGGAGTGCCGGACCTTCCTGGCCTCCGCCCGCGAGGACCGGCTTTCGCGATGTACCAGCTCTACCTCGTCGGCGGCCTCCGCCGCGGGGAGGGCATGGGTCTGCGCTGGAGCTCGGTGGACTTCGCCCGCCAGCGGATCTCGGTGGTCGAACAGATCGTCGAGGTCGGCGCCAAGGCGGTGACCGGTGCCCCGAAGACCCGCAACGGCTTCCGCCGGGTGCACCTCGACGACGCCACGATGGAGCTGCTGCGCCGGCACAAGGAGGCCCAGCGCGTCGAGCGCGAGGCGTGGGGGCTGCCGTTCGACGAGGACGGGCTGGTCTTCACCCGCGAGGACGGCTCACCGCTGCGCCCGGGGTACCCGACCAAGCACTTCTACGTACTGACCCGCGCCGCGGGGCTGCGGCGGGTGCGCCTGCACGACCTGCGGCACACCAGCGCGAGCCTCGCCCTGGAGGCCGGGGTGCCGATGAAGGTGGTCTCCGACCGCCTCGGTCACTCCACGATCGCCATCACGGCGAACCTCTACACCCACGTCTACGACAGCTCCGCGCGCGACGGCGCGGACCGCCTCGCGGCGCTGCTGGTGGACGGTCCTCGGGCGGATGTGAGCAATCCGTGAGCATCAGACATGGAGAAGGGCCCAGGACCAGGTCCCGAGCCCCACCACGTGGTCTATCGACATCCACATAACGCCTGCTCAGAGGCCTGTACGAGCCCCAATCAGACTTGGTGCGCCCCCTGGGACTTGAACCCAGAACCCGCTGATTAAGAGTCAGCTGCTCTGCCAATTGAGCTAGGAGCGCGAACGCGAGCGCAACGTTACCAGGCCCGGGTCAGTGCACCGTGACGCCAGCACCCTCGGGAGCGCTGCTCCCGCGCACGAAGAAGGCCGTGACGACGGCCAGGGAGGCGATGACCGCCCCGATGAGCAGGGCGGCGCGGATGCCGTCCGCCGTCGCCGCCGTCGGGTCGGAGCCGCCCGCGACGCCGGTGGCCGCCACCGCGGCCATCGTGGAGACGAACACCGCGATCCCGGCTGCCGCGGCGACCTGCTGGACGGTGCTCACGACGGCGGAGCCGTGGGAGTACAGGTGCGGCGGCAGCGAGCCGAGGCTGGCGGTGAACAGGGGCGTGAAGACCAGGGCGAGCCCGGCGGACAGCGCCACGTGCAGCGCCAGCAGCTGCCACCACGGCGTGGTGGTGCTGACCACCGCGGCGAGCGTCCACAGCACCGCCGCCACCAGGGCCGTCCCGGGCACCAGCAGCGGCCGCGGACCCACCCGGTCGTACGCGCGGCCCACGGACGGGGCGGCCAGCCCCATCACGAGGCCGCCCGGCAGCAGCAGCAGACCGCTGGCCAGCACCGACAGGCCCAGCACGGTCTGCATGAGCAGCGGGAGCAGGATGATCGTCCCGAACAGCGCCATCATGCTCACCACGAACATCACGACGGACACGGTGAACACGGGCGTGCGGAAGGTGCGCAGGTCCAGGAGCGCGGCGTCGCGGCGCTGCAGGCGCAGCTGGCGCAGCACGAACGCGGTGATCGCGACCACCCCCGCCCCGATGGCGACCGCGCTGGTCGTCGCGCCGGCGCCACCACCCTCGCCGAGGTGGGAGAGGCCGTAGACGAGCCCGCCGAAGCCGACCGCGGACAGCACCACGGAGGCGACGTCGATGCGGGTGGCCCGCGGGGTGGAGACGTCGCGCATGCGCCGGGCACCGAACAGCAGCACGCCGACGGCCACCGGCAGGACCACCACGAACAGGAAGCGCCAGCTGAGCTGCTGCAGGACGAGGCCGGAGATCGTCGGGCCGATGGCGGGGGCGACGGCGATGACCACCGAGATGTTCCCCATCGTCCGGCCGCGCACCGCAGGCGGCACCAGCGTCATCACCGTGGTGATGAGCAGCGGCATCATGATCGCCGTCCCGCTGGCCTGCACCACGCGGGCCACCAGCAGCACCCCGAAGCCCGGCGCGAGCGCGGCGAGGGCGGTGCCCGCGGTGAACAGCGACATCGCCACGAGGTACAGCGACCGGGAGCGGTAGCGCTGCAGCAGGAAGCCGGTGACCGGGATGACCACCGCCATCGTCAGCAGGAACCCGGTGGTCAGCCACTGCGCGGCGGTGGCGGTGATGCCGAGGTCGCCCATGAGGTGGGGGATCGCCACCCCCATCACCGTCTCGTTGAGGATGACGACGAACGCGGAGACGAGCAGCAGCCGGATCACCGCGCGGTCCTGCGGCGCCACCTCGGTGGGTCCGCTCGCCGCTGCGGGCTCCAGGCGGGGCTGGGGCAGCGGCGGCGCGTCGGTCAGGCGGTCGGTCATGGGGGGTCTCCGAGGACGACGTGCGGCAGCCGGGCAGCCGGGGATGCGGGGGAGCACACCGTGTCTACTCCCGCGGCAGCACCCGCGGGAAGCGCTTTCCGACCTCCGACGGCGTCAGGTGCGGCCCAGGTGCTCCTGGAGGAAGGCCAGGACGACGTCGTAGCTGGGCTCGGGGTCGGTGCCCTCGCGGGTGGTGCCGCCGCTGGTGCTGCGCACCACCCGGTCGTCAGCGCCGTCGACGAGGTAGGAGTCGGTGTGGCCCGCGCCGGCCACCAGCGTCAGGACCGCCGTCGCGCCGGCGGCCGCGTACGCGGCGAAGAGCAGCTCGGACTGCTGGTGGGGCACGTTGGTGTCGGCGGTGCCGTGCGCGATCCACACCGGGGGGCTGTCGGCGCTGACGTGGGTGATCGGGTCGGCGCGCGCCGTCGCTGCGGGGTCGGACTGGATGGGGAACCCCATCAGCAGCGACTCGGGGGAGTCGGCCGGGTCGTGCTGCATCCCGTCGGGCAGCCGCTGGGAGTCCATCTGCAGGAAGTCGGTGGGACCGAACAGGTCGACCACCGCCTGGACGTCGCTGCGCTGGTCGGCGTTGCCGAGCTCGCTGCCCTCCAGGTCTGCCACGCCCGAGACGACACCGGCCATCACCGCGCCCCACCCGCCGCTGCTGGTGCCCGTCGTGACGAACCGGCCGGCGTCGAGGCCCAGCTCCTCGGCGCGGGAGCGCAGGTACCGGACGGCGGCCTTGACGTCGTGCAGCTGCGCGGGGAAGTGCGCCTGGTCGCTGCTGCGGACGTTGACACCGGCGACGGCGTACCCGTGCGGGCCCCAGCGCTGCGCGAGCGAGGCCGCCGTCGTCCCGCCGGACCGGTCCGTCGAGGCGCCCTTGGTGTCGTCGGACCCGAACGCCGACCCGGCCTGGAAGAGGACCACCGGCCAGGGGCCGGGGGCGCCGTGGGGCAGGTACAGGTCGAGCAGGTGCGCCGACCCGACGGGATCGGCGTAGGCCTGGTCCGTGAGCACGCGGACCTCGACCTCGGCGGTGGGGGAGGTGGCCGACGGGCTCCGGCTCGTGCCGCCGCTCGGGGTGGGACCGGCGCCGGTGCTGGTGCCCGTGGACGGCACGGCGGGCGTGGGGCCGCCCGAGGTGCAGGCGGCGAGGCCCATCGGCGCGGCGAGGACCGCGCCCAGCAGCGCCCGCCTGCTCATCCCCGGCCCCGTCCTGCCCACACGGCCACTATCGAGGATGTCGTAGCGGGAGGCTGCCCGGCAGCACTGCCGTCAGCCGTCTGCGCGAGCGCCCGCGAGGTCGACCTCCGCGGCGGTGGCCGTGCCGGCGGTGCGCCCGGGCGCGGACTGGAAGCTCCAGTACAGGTTGGTGTGGGCGATCACGGCGTCGACCGGGGGAGCCCCCCAGGCGGTCTTGTCACCCGCGGTGTGCGCGTCGCTCACGAGCAGCGCGTCGTACCCCCGGGCGAAGGCCCCGTGCAGCGTGGAGCGGATGCAGGCGTCCGTCTCGGCGCCCGCGACGACGAGGCGGCCCACGCCCAGCCCGGCGAGCACGCCCTCCAGGTCGGTGCCCTCGAAGGAGTCTCCGTAGTGCTTGTGCACCACCGCCTCACCCTCGGCCGGCACGAGCTCCGGCACGATCCGCCAGCCGTCGCTGCCCTCGGCCAGCCCCTCGTCGGAGTGCTGCACCCAGACCACCGGCACCCCCTCGCCGCGGGCCCGGTCGACGAGGCCGGCGATGGCGCCGACCACCTCGTCACGGGCGTGGGCGCCGCCGACGACGTCCTCCTGGACGTCGACGACGAGCAGCGCGCTGGCGGGCCGGTCCTTCAGCGTGGTCATGCTCCGACGCTAGACCCGGGCACCGACAGCCGTCACGACCTCACGAGCCGCGCGATGGCCACGGAGGCCTCGCGCACCTTCTCGTCGGCCTCGGGCCCGCCGCGGCGCGCGGCGTCGACCACGCAGTGGCTCAGGTGCTCCTCGAGCAGGGCAAGGGCCACGGCCTGCAGCGCCTTCGTCATCGCCGAGACCTGGGTGAGGACGTCGATGCAGTACTGCTCCTGCTCGACCATCCGCTGGAGCCCGCGCGCCTGACCCTCGATGCGCCGGAGGCGCTTGAGGTGGGCCTCCTTGTCGCTCAGGTAGCCGTGCTGGTGCTCCGCCGGTCCAGCCTCGTCAGACACGCCCACCACGGTACCCCCGGCGGGTACCCGGCCGGGGAGCCGTCAGCGCTGCCCGCGGCGCGCGGACCGCTCGGCGGTGAGCGCACGAGGGTCGCGAACCCGGCGTCGGGGGCGTGCGGAGCTGCATGATCACCGCGGGAGGGGGCGGACGCCGGGGGGTCAGGCGGCGGCCGGCTCCTCGGTGTGCGGGGCGGCGGCGGAGTGGTGCAGCGCGCCGAGGACGACCTCGCCGCCGTGGCGCACCCGGTTGCGCCAGTGCACGACGGCTCCGACGACGAGCGCCCCGGCCACCACCAGCCCGCCGCTCCACTGCAGCCACCAGCCCTGGCCCGCGGGGTCGTAGATGCTGGCGCGCGGCCACAGCAGGTTCACCACCATGAACAGCTGGAAGACGATGGCGACGGCGTTGACCGGCACCCCCCAGCGCCCGAGGGAGAAGAGGGGCTTGCCGAACTCGTCGACACCCGACGGGAGGCCGCCGCGCAACCGGCGCACGAGCAGCGGCACGGTCACGCCGAGGTAGGCCAGGTAGATCATGCCGATGCACAGCGAGCTCAGGGCGAGGAACACCCCGCTCTCGTTCCAGTTCACCGCCAGGGCCAGTGCGGCCGCGACGCCGACGACGACCGTGGTGCCGATCGGCGTCCCGGTGCGCGGCGACACGGCACCGAGGAAGCGGTGGAACGGCAGGGTCCGCTCGCGGGCCATGGAGTAGAGCATCCGGCTGCCCGCGGTCTGCACCGCGAGCGTGCACACGACGACGGCGACGGCCACCGCCGCCAGCAGCACCCGCCCGGTGACGCCGCCGAGGGCGGCGGTGAGGATCGAGGCGAAGCCGCCGGTGGCGAGGCTGCCGTCGGTGAGGCTCGGCGCCGCGACCAGCCCGGCGACGATGAGCAGCGCGCCACCGATCCCGGAGGTGATGAGGGCCCGCAGGATGGTGCGCGGGGTGGTGTGGCGCGGCGCGTGGGTCTCCTCGGCGAGCTCGCCGGCGGAGTCGAACCCGACCATGACGTAGGCCGCCATCACCGAGGAGATGATGAACGCGGGCAGGTAGCTGCCCGTGGCGGGGTCGAAGCCCTGGGTGGTGAGGATGACGCCGGGGCCGCGCTGGTGACGGACGAACAGGGCGACGACGAGGGCGATGACGCCGAGGATCTCGATCGTGACGCCGGCGGCGGTGATGACGGCCATGAGGCGGACGCCGATGCAGTTGACGACCGTCGTGACCACGAGCAGCACGACGCCGAGCGCGACGGCGTTCTGCGCCCCGGTGGCGGAGGTGGGGGAGGAGTCGGCGCCCGGTCCGCCGATGACCTGGAAGCCGTCCCAGATCGCGGGGAGCACGGCCTGCAGGGCGATGGCGGCCGCCGCGACGGTGAGCGTCTGCCCGATCACCATCACCCAGCCGGTGAACCAGCCGAAGGCGGTGCCGGCCAGGCGCGAGGACCACTGGAAGATCGACCCGGAGATCGGGTAGCGGGCGGCGAGCTCCGCGAAGCACAGTGCGACGAGCAGCTGCCCGGCGAAGACGAGCGGCCAGGTCCAGAAGAAGGCGGCGCCGCCGAAGGCGAAGCCGAGCCCGAAGAGCTGGAACACGGTGGTGAGGATCGAGACGAAGGAGAAGCCCGCCGCGAACGAGGCGTAGAACCCCACGCCGCGGTGCAGCTCCTGCCCGTACCCGAAGCCCAACAGGTCGTGGTGCTCCCCGGCGGTGCCGTGGGTGGAGCTCTCGGGCGGGGTCGCCTCGGCGGTGGGTGCCGGACTGCTCATCTGCGGCCTCTCGGGTGAGCTGCGCCGCGTTCCTGTCGGTCGACAGGAACGTCCGCACAACGTCCGGCCGCCGCGTTTCGGAGGTGTTTCCCCGCGGTGAAGAGCGCGTCTCCAGCTGCTCACAGCTGCACAGCTGGTCGCGGCGGCTCAGGCGCGCGCCGCCACCCGCGTGGTCAGCACCTGCAGGGCGGCGTCGGCCACCCGCCCGGGCAGCTCGTCGTCGAGGCCGCCGAACCCGTCGAGGCGGCGGGTGATGACGCTCTCGACCAGCCCGAGGACCAGCGCCGCGCTCCGCTGCACCTCCGGGTCTCCGGCGGTCGACCCCGCCGCGGCGCCCACGAGCGCGCAGTAGGCGGCGAAGAGCCGGCGGCGCTCGGCGTGGAACGCGGCGAACTGCTCGTCGAGCACCTCGGGCAGCGCGTAGAGCAGCCCGACGTTCTCCGGCCCCGACGCCAGCAGCCGCGCGTCGAAGGCGCAGAGCTGCCGCAGCCTCGCCGTCGCCCCCTCGCGGCTGTCGTGCGGGTCGTCGTGCGGGTCGTGCTGCCGGGAGGCGGCGAGCAGCGCGTCGGCGAAGTCCGTCGACGGGCGCACCGTCCGCAGCAGCAGCGTCAGCAGCACCTCGTGCTTGCCGGCGAAGTGGTGGTAGAGCGAGGCCTGGGAGATCCGAGCCCCGCGGGCGATGGCGTGCGTGCTGGTGCGCCCGTAGCCCTGCGTGCAGAAGAGGTGGGCGCTGGCCTGGAGGATCTCCTGGCGGGTGGTGACACCGTCCCGCGGCTGCGCGGTGCGCGGCCGACCGGGCAGTCGCGGGGTCGGGCCCGGAGGTGGTCCAGGGGGCATGGCGGGGATGCTAGGTCCGCCCCGACGCCGGGCCCCGCGCCGTCACACGGCCGTAACGGTCGCGAGACGACCGCGCAACCCGCGCCTGACACGTTCCTGTCGACCGACAGAAAAGGACGCATCCCGGTGGACACCCCCTCGACCGCTGCCTCGGGCGCAGCCACGACCGCGACGACAGCCGGAGCGCGCGAGCACGCCCGGGCCCAGGAGGCCGAGGCCGCGCTCACCGGCACCTTCCGGGCCCCCGCACCCCCGGACGGGGTCGCCGCCGCCGACGTCGTCTGGGCCGAGCTGGTCTCCGGCGGCGGCTACGCCCACCGGCGCCTGGCCGCGGGCACGTCCGTGCGCCTCACCGACGTCGCGGGCGACGCCTGCGCGCACCTGCTGCTGCACAACGCCGTCGAGCCCTGGGAGCGCCTCAACACCGCCGACACCACCAAGGTGCAGTGGCAGGCGTACACGGGTCCGGGCCAGCTGCTCCTCAGCGACCAGGGGCGCGTGCTCGCCTCGGTCGTCGAGGACACCTCCGGCCTGCACGACACCCTCTACGGCACCTCGACCCTCGCCGGCAACACCGCCCGCTACGGCGACGGCGCCGCCGACGGCCCGACCCCCGCGGGCCGGGAGCTGTTCGTGCTCGGCGCCGCCAAGCACGGACTGGGCCGTCGGGACGTCCCGCCGTCGCCCTCCCTCTTCCAGGGCGTGCGGATCGACGACGGCGGGCGGCCGGTGTGGCAGGGCTCCGCCGGGCCGGGCGCGAGCGTCGTGCTGCGCACCGAGCTGCCCGTCGTCCTCGTCGTCGCGAACGTCCCCCACCCGCTCGACCCGCGGCCGGAGTACACGAGCACGCCGCTGGAGGTGGTCGCCTGGCGGGACCGCACGACGGCGCCGGGCGACCCGCTGTGGCACGCGACCCCCGAGGGGCGACGCGCCTTCGAGAACACCACCAGCTACCGGACAGGAGCCGGCCTGTGAGCACCCCGACCACCACGAAGGCCCAGCGCGGCGATGAGCTGCTGCGCACCACCGTCCGCCCGCGCGCCCCGTGGTCGCACGTGCTGCGCCGCGGCCAGCTGCTGACGATCGTCGACCTCGACGGCAACCAGGCCGTCGACTTCCTCTGCTACGACGCCCACGACACCTCCCGCGCGTACAGCGCGCAGACCACGCTGCAGGCGCAGGAGACGATCTTCCTCACCACCGGCAGCGTGCTCCGGGACAACGAGGGCAACCCCCTGATGACCGTCGTCGCCGACGACGTCGGCCGCCACGACACCCTCGGCGGCGCGTGCTCGAAGGAGTCCAACTCGCTGCGGTACGGCCATCACACGCGCGACCAGCACGCGTGCGCCGAGAACTTCCTCACCGAGCGCAGCCGCCACGGGCTCGGCAAGCGGGACCACGTGCCCAACATCAACTGGTACATGAACGTGCCGGTCGACCCCGACGGCGCCCTCGGCATCGTCGACGGCATCTCCGCGCCGGGCCTGTCGCTGGTGCTGCGCGCGGAGACGGACGTGCTCGTCGTCGTCTCCAACTGCCCGCAGGTCAACAACCCCTGCAACGGGTTCGACCCGAGCCGCGCCGAGATGGTCGTGCACGCCGGTGGCTGACGGCACGGCGCGCCCCGCTGACAGCTCCGGGCCCGGCACGCTGCTCGTCGCCAACCGCGGCGAGATCGCCGTCCGCATCCTCCGCAGCGCCCGGGAGCTGGGGTGGCGCACCGTCGCGGTCTTCTCCGACGCCGACCGCGCCGCGCCGCACGTGCGCCTCGCCGACGCCGCCGTCCACCTCGGGCCGACCCCGCCGGCGAGCAGCTACCTCGACGCCGAGCGCGTCGTCGCCGCGGCGCCTGGCGCACGGCGCCACCGCGGTGCACCCCGGCTACGGGTTCCTCTCGGAGAGACGCGGCGTTCGCCGAGCGCGTCGAGGCGGCCGGCCTCGCCTTCGTCGGCCCGACGCCGGACCAGCTGCGCGCCTTCGGCGAGAAGCACACCGCCCGCGCTGCCGCCGTCGCCGCGGGCGTGCCCGTGTTCGCCGGGACCGGGCTGCTCGACGACGCCGACCACGCCGTCGCCGAGGCGGAGGCGGTCGGCTACCCCGTCATCCTCAAGGCCACCGGCGGGGGCGGGGGGATCGGCATGAGCGTCTGCCGCGACGCCTGCCGAGCTGCGCGAGGCCTTCGAGCGGGTCACGCGCCAGGCGGTCGCGTCCTTCGGGTCGGCGGGCGTCTTCGCTCGAGCGCTACGTCACCGCCGCCCGTCACGTGGAGGTGCAGGTCTTCGGTGACGGCACCGGTCGCGTCGCTCTCCCTGGGCGACCGCGACTGCTCCCTGCAGCGGCGCAACCAGAAGGTGGTCGAGGAGGCCCCCGCGCCGGCGCTGCCCGACGCCGTCCGCGAGGAGCTGCACGCCAGCGCCCGCCGCCTCGCCGCGTCGGTGGGCTACCGCTCGGCGGGCACCGTGGAGTTCGTCTACGACGCCGCGCGGCAGGAGGCCTCGTTCCTGGAGGTCAACGCCCGCCTGCAGGTCGAGCACCCGGTCACCGAGGCCGTCACCGGCGTCGACCTCGTCGCGTGGATGCTGCGCCTGGCAGCTGGCGACGCCACGATGCTCGACGAGCACCTCGCTGTCGGTGGTGGCGACGGCGGCCGGGCCCGGCTCGGCAGCGTGCCGGTGCGCGGCTGCGCCGTCGAGGCCCGCGTCTACGCGGAGGACCCGTCGGCGGGCTTCCGCCCCAGCGCCGGCGAGCTCACGCAGGTGGTGCTGCCCACCGGCGAGGGCGTGCGCGTCGACGGCTGGGTCGAGACCGGCACCGACGTCTCCACCGCGTACGACCCGCTGCTCGCCAAGGTCATCGCCTCCGCCGACGACCGCGCCGGCGCCATCGCCCGGCTCGGCGAGGCGCTGCGGGAGACCCGCGTCGACGGCATCGAGGTCAACCTGGGCCTGCTGCGCGCGACGACGGCGCTGCCGGACTTCCTCGCCGCCACCCACACCACGGGCACGCTGGGCGCCCTGGGCGAGCGCGCCGACCCCGAGCCGCGCGTCGTCGTCGAGCGCCCCGGCCTGATGACCACGGTGCAGGACTGCCGAGGGCCGCACCGGCCTGTGGCAGGTCGGCGTGCCGCCGAGCGGCGCCATGGACGACGCGGTCCCTGCGCCTGGCCAACGCCGCCCTCGGCAACGACGCCGACGCCGCGGGGCTGGAGTGCACCGCCACCGGACCGCGGCTGCGCACGACCCACGAGCTGCTCGTCTGCGTCACCGGGGCGGACGCCGTCGTCACCGTCGACGGCGAGCCGGTGCCGATGTGGGAGCCCGTGCTGCGTGCCCGCGGGCGGCGTCCTCGACGTGGGGGACGGCGACCGCCGGGCTGCGCACCTACGTCGCGGTGCGCGGCGGCCTCGACGTCCCGCTGCACCTGGGCAGCGCGGCCACGTTCACGCTCGGGAGGTTCGGCGGGCCACGGCGGGCGGGCCCTGCGCCCCGGCGACGTGCTCCGCGCGCTGCCGGCGACGTCGGGCGCGGGGACGGCGGGCCGGGTCCCGCAGGCGCAGCGCCCGGAGCTCACCGGCCACTGGGAGCTGGCGGTGCTCGAGGGCCCGCACGCGGCGCCCGACTTCTTCACCCCCGACGACGTCGAGGCCCTCTACGCCGCGCGCTACCAGGTGCACCACAACTCCGCGCGCACCGGCGTGCGCCTCATCGGCCCGCAGCCGGCGTGGGCCCGCACCGACGGCGGCGAGGCCGGGCTGCACCCCTCCAACATCCACGACAACGCCTACGCCGTCGGGGCGCTGGACTTCACCGGCGACACCCCGATCCTCCTCGGCCCGGACGGGCCGAGCCTGGGCGGCTTCGTCTGCCCCGTCACCGTGGTGGGCGCCGACCGGTGGAAGCTCGGGCAGCTCCGCCCCGGCGACACGGTCTCCTTCGTCCCCGTCGCCGCCGCCGCAGTGCCCTCGCCGCGCACCCTGGAGCTGCCGCGCTGGCGGGCGCAGCGCGGGCGAGCCCGCGGTGCTGGGCCGCCGCGACGGCGGCTCCGCAGCCGGGGGATCCCCGTCGGTCGTCCACCGCCGCAGCGGGGACGACAACGTGCTCGTCGAGTACGGCGACCTCGTGCTCGACCTCGGCCTGCGCGCCCGCGTCCACGCGCTGCACACCGCGCTGCAGGAGCTGGTCGACGCCGGGGATCTGCGCGGCGTCGTCGACCTCACCCCGGGCATCCGCTCCCTGCAGGTGCACGTCGACCCCGACGTGCTGCCCGTGCCGCGCCTGCTCGGCGTCCTGGCCGAGCTGGAGGACTCCCTGCCGGCCACGCGCGAGCTCGTCGTCCCGAGCCGCAGGTCCGGCTGCCGCTGAGCTGGGACGACCCCGCCACCCGCGAGGCGATCGCCCGGTACGAGGCGGGCGTGCGCGACGACGCCCCCTGGATGCCGTCGAACATCGAGTTCATCCGCCGCATCAACGGCCTGGCCTCCCTCGACGACGTGCACCGCACGGTGTTCGACGCCGAGTACCTCGTGCTCGGCCTGGGCGACGTCTACCTCGGTGCGCCGGTCGCGACGCCGCTGGACCCGCGCCACCGCCTCGTCACCACCAAGTACAACCCGGCCCGCACGTGGACGGCGGAGAACTCCGTCGGCATCGGCGGTGCCTACCTGTGCATCTACGGCATGGAGGGGCCGGGCGGGTACCAGTTCGTCGGCCGGACCACGCAGGTGTGGAGCCGGTACCGCACCGACGCGCCGTTCGACCGACGGCCACCCGTGGCTGCTGCGCTTCTTCGACCGGATCAGCTGGTACCCCGTCGAGGCCGAGGAGCTGCTCGACCTGCGCGCCGACGTCGCCGCCGGCCGCGGGCACCTGGAGATCACCGACGGGTCGTTCTCCCTCGCCGAGCACGAGGCGTTCCTCGAGCGCGATGCGCCGAGCATCGCGGCGTTCCGCGCGCAGCAGGCGACGGCGTTCGCCGCCGAGCGCGCCGCGTGGGAGCGCTGCGGGGGAGTTCGACCGCGCCGAGCCGCGCGGAGGCGTCCGCAGCATCGACCGCCGCCGTCGACGTCGAGGTGCCCCGACGGGCGAGCTCGCGCGTCGACGCGCCGTTCACCGCCGAGCGTGTGGAAGGTCGAGGTGCGCCCGGGAGACCGGCGTGCGGGCCGGCCAGGTCGTCGCTGGCCTGGAGGCGATGAAGATGGAGAGCCCCGTCGTCGCCGCGAGCGACGGAACCGTGCACGAGGTGCTCGTCGAAGCCGGGGCGCAGGTCGCCGCCGGTGACGCCGCTCGTGGTGCTGCGCGCCGCCGACAGCACTGATGACGGCGAGGCCGCGGCATGAGCGCGCGAGCGGGTCGACGCGGCCTACGCCGCGATGGACGCCGTCGACCGCCCGGAGGTCTGGATCCACCTGCGCGCTCGCGCGACGACGTCGGCCGCCGACGCCGCGGCCGCGCCGGACGGGCCGCTGGCGGGGCTGCTGCGGCGGTGAAGAACAACGTCGACGTCGCGGGCTTCCCCACCACCGCGGGCTGCCCCTCGTACGCGACCGACGCCCGCGGAGCGCGACGCCCCCGCGGTCGCGAGGCTGCGCGCCGCCGGCGCCGTCGTGCTCGGCACCACCAACCTCGACCAGTTCGCCACCGGCCTGGTCGGCACAGCGCAGCCCGCACGGGGCGGTGCGCGACGCCCGCGACCCCTCACGCATCTCCGGCGGGTCGAGCTCCGGCTCCGCCGTCGCCGTCGCCCTCGGGCTCGTCGACATCGCGATCGGCACCGACACCGCGGGCTCCGGGCGCGTGCCCGCGGCGCTGCAGGGCATCGTCGGGATCAAGCCGACCCTCGGCGTCGTCTCCACCGAGGGCGTCGTCCCCGCGTGCCGGTCCTGGGACGCCGTGACGGTCTTCGCGCGCGACACTCGCCACCGCGGCGCTCGCGATGGGCGTCATGGCCGGCGGACCGGGCACCCGGGCCTGGCCCGACGCCGTGCCGCTGGCAGCGCCCCCGAGGGCCCGGATCGCCGTGCCCGACGCGCTGCCCGGCCTCGCGCCGGGGTACGCCGAGGCCTTCGCCGCTGCTGGCGCCCGGCTGGAGGCGGCCGGGCGCGAGCTGGTGCCCGTGCCGTTCGGGCCGTTCCTCGACGCCGCGAAGCTGCTCTACGACGGCGCGCTCGTCGCCGAGCGGCACGCCGCCGTCGGGGCGTTCGTCGACGCGCACCCCGACTCCGGCTCTGGCGGCGACGTCGACCCGGTGGTGGGCGGGATCATCCGCCGCGCCGGCGCCGTGCGCGCCAGCGACCTGGTGCACGACCTGGAGGCGCTGGAGCGGCTGCGCCGCCGCTGCGAGCAGGCCGTCGAGGGCTGCGACGCGATGCTCGTCCCCACAGCGCCGGAGCACCCGACCCGCGCGGAGGTGGCCGCCGACCCGGTGGGGGTCAACTCCCGGATGGGCACGTACACGAACTTCTGCAACCTCTTCGACCTGTGCGCCGTCGCCGTCCCCAGCGGTGAGGTGGGTGGTGACGCGGGCGGGCCGTTCGGTGTGACGGTGCTCGCGCCGGCGTTCCACGACGCCGTCGCGCTCGACCTGGCACGGCAGGTGGAGCTGCCGGTCGCGTCCGTCGCCGCGACAGGGGCCGCCCCCGCGCGCCCCGCGTCGGCCGGCGACACGGCCGAGCTGCCGTGGCCGGTGGCCGCGGGTGCGCCGGCCGTCGACCTCTTCGTGGTCGGCGCCCACCTGCCGGGGCAGCCGCTGGCCGGGCAGCTGACATCCGTGGGCGCGCTGTGGCGGGGTCCGGCGCGGACGACTGCCGAGCACCGCCTCGTCGCCCTGCGCACCACGCCGCCGAAGCCCGGGCTGGTGCGCGTCGGGCCCGGGCCCGAGGCTGGTGGCGTGAGCATCGAGGGTGGTGTCTGGTCGCTGGGCCCGGCGGCGCTCGGGAGGTTCCTCGCGGAGCTGCCCGCGCCGATGGGCCTCACGAGGGCGTCGCTGGACGACGGGCGCGACGTCGTCGGCTTCACCTGCACCGCCGACGCGGTGCAGGGCGCCGAGGACATCTCCCGCTTCGGCGGCTGGCTCGCCTTCCTCGCCGAGCGCGCCCGGTGAGCGCCGCCGGCCCCTCCCGCTGGGCGCGCCCCGCGCTCGAGCTGGCGGCCACCGTGCTCGACGCCCGCGACCCCGGGGCGCTCGCGGACTTCTACGAGCGGCTCCTCGGCTGGGACCGCCTCGAGGACGGCGACGACTGGGTCCGCATCGGCCCACCCGGCGGCGGTTCCGGGCTCAGCTTCCAGGGCGACCCGCACCACGAGCCGCCCACCTGGCCCGCGGGTCCGGGCGACGTCCAGATGCAGCTGCACCTCGACGTCCGCGTCGACGACCTGACGCGCGCCGTCGCCCTCGCGACCGACCTCGGCGCCCGCCCCGCGGAGCACCAGCCGCAGGACGACGTCCGCGTCATGCTCGACCCGGCCGGGCACCCGTTCTGCCTGTTCCTGCCGGGGGCCTGACCACCCCCACCGCACCCCGACCGACCCCCCACTCACCCCCCATCGACGAGGAGCGACCCTGTGGCCGTCCTGCGCTGCGACTTCTTCTCCGACGCTCTGGCCCTGTCGACCTCGATGCAGGTGGTCCTGCCGCAGCCGACCCGGTCGCAGATCGGGATGGAGGGGCGCGGCGACGACGCCCCGCCCCCGGTGCTGTACCTGCTGCACGGGCTCTCCGACGACTGCACGACCTGGCTGCGCCGCACCTCCGTGGAGCGGTACGCCGCGGAGCTGGGGCTCGCGGTGGTCATGCCGCAGGTGGCGCGCAGCTTCTACCTCGACGGCACGCACAGCGGCGCCTACTGGACGTTCCTCTCGGAGGAGCTGCCCGCCGTCGTCCAGCGCTTCTTCCGGGTCTCCGACGCCCGGGAGGACACCTTCGTCGCCGGCCTGTCCATGGGCGGGTACGGGGCGCTGCTGTCCGCGCTGCGCCAGCCCGGGCGGTTCGCCGCCGCGGCCA
Source organism: uncultured Actinomycetota bacterium (assembly GCA_963781365.1). Lineage (GTDB taxonomy): Bacteria > Actinomycetota > Actinomycetes > Actinomycetales > Quadrisphaeraceae > Quadrisphaera. The sequence continues at coordinate 383,858 of CAWAFR010000002.1, forward strand.
GCCTCTCCGGTGCCCTCGACGCGGCGGAGCTGCAGCGCTCCGACGCCCTCGACGTGTTCTCCCACGTCCTCGACGCCCCGGCCGACGGGACCGACGCCGACCTCTTCGCCCTCCTGCAGCGCACCGACCCCGCGTCGGCGCCGCAGCTGATGGTCCGGTGCGGCACCGAGGACGCGCTCCTCGACCAGAACCGGCGGTTCGTCGACGCCGCCGCGGCGCGGGGGCTCGACGTCGACGACGCCTACGGCCCGGGCGAGCACGAGTGGGGCTACTGGGACCGCACGATCCAGGACGTCCTGGCCTGGCTGCCCCTGCGCACCCGCTGACCGAGAGCAGCCGTTCCAGCCGCTCCTCCGCGCTGGCGCCCGCCGGACCCGAGGCGCCCGCTCGCGGGTGCGCAGGCCAGGGGCGAGGTCCGGAGCGTGACGCCCCGGACGTGCGCACGTGCGGGTGCGTCAGCCGGCGTCGGTCGGCGCCGCCGCGCGCGCGGCGGTCTGGATGTCGAAGGCGAACGCCGCCTCCGGGTCGTGCGCCAGCAGCAGCGCCGTCCTGGCGTGCTCGGCGACCTCAGGGTCCGGCGACCCGGTCGCGCGCCTCAGGACGGCGGTGGCGGCGGGACCCAGCGGCACCAGGGAGCGGCTGAGGGCGCGCCGCACCTCGCGGTCGCCGCGGCCCAGCTGCTGGCCGAGCAGCTCGGCCAGCTCGGTGCGCTCGGCCTCGGCCGCCTCGTCGACCGCCTCGTCGACCGCGCGGTCGCCCTCGGCGCCGTCTCCGCCGTCGGGCGGCAGAGGGGTGAGGGAGACGGCGGTCCGCCAGGCGGTGCGGGCCACGGTGTCGTCCGGGTCGGCGATCAGCTCCGGCGTCACCCACGCTCGCGCGTCGCGGTCGCCGACCTTGGACAGCACGTGCAGCGCCTGGGCACGCGCCTGCGGGAGCGGGCGGTCCAGCTCCCGGCGCACCCGGGCCAGCACGAGCGCCGGTGGCAGGCGCGTCAGCGCCCAGGAGAGCGCGTCGCGGACGAAGGGGTCCGGCTCCACGGCGCACCGCTGCACGATGCCCTCGAGGTGCTCCTCGGCCGGCCAGGTGCCGAGCGCCATCGCCGCCCGCAGCCTCACCTCCACCTGCGGTGACTCCAGGGCGGCCACCGCCCCGCGGCTCCCAGTGCTGTCCGTGCTGTCCGTGCTCATCGTGCCGACCACCTCCTGGCTCCCAGTGAAGCGCCCGGTGGTGACGGGAGCGAGCCGTCAGCTCCGCTTCGACGCCCTTCCCGGTGGTCCGAAGGGCGGCCGGTGACCCGGCGCGTGCGCGTGCGGGGAGGGGGGCTCAGAGGCGGGGGTCGACGGGCTCGGACTCCAGCGCCAGCACCGCGAACACCGCCTCGTGCACCCGCCACAGGGGCGCCCCGGCCGCGCCCCGCTCCAGCGCCTCCAGCCCGAGGGCGTGCTCGCGCAGCGCCAGGCTCCGCTTGCGCCCCAGGTGCCGCTGGCGCAGGCGCTCCAGGGCGGACGGCGTCGTGTAGTCGGGGCCGTAGACGATGCGCAGGTACTCCCGGCCCCGCACCTTCAGGCCGGGCTGCAGCACGCCCCGTCCCCGCGCTCGGCAGCACCGGCGAACGGCTTGACGACCATCCCCTCGCCGCCCGCCTCGGTGAGCGCCGTCCACCAGGCGACGCCCTCGGCGCAGGAGGCCGGGTCGCCGGTGTCCACCCGCAGGCGACGGGTCGGGCGCACCAGCTCCGGGTCGGCGGCGACCAGCCGGTCGGCGACGGCGAGGTGCCACCCGTGGTCGGAGCCGGTGTGCACGGCGCCCGCCGTCGCCGCTGCCCCGGAGTCGCGAGCAGCTGGAACGGCGCCACCTGCACGCCGTCGAGGCTGCCCGCCCGACCCCGGTGGGCCAGGCGTAGCGGCGGTAGGCGTCGGTGAACGCCGCGGCGTCGTGCTCGCGCTGCCGGGTCCGCTCCAGCAGCGGCCCGACGTCCTGCCCGCGGGCCGCAGCCCGGGCGAGGACGTCGACGGCCGACGGCAGCACCGCCCGCGCCGCCGCCCCCACCGCCGCGTACTGCGAGCGCAGCAGCTCCTCGGCCTTCACCGACCACGGCAGCAGCTCGCAGTCGAGCAGCAGCCACCCGCGCTCCGCGCCGGGGGCGTCGGCGTCGCCGCAGAGCTCGGTCCACAGGCCCGCGGCGTCGGCGGCGGCACGCAGCCGCGCGAGCAGCTGCGCGGTCAGCTCCGGGGAGAAGAACGGGCGCCCGGTCCGGGTGTGCACCGCGCCACCGGCACCCTCGTCGACACCGTCGAAGGACGACGTCGCGCGCCCCAGGAGCACCACGGCGCGGGAGCCCATGTGCTTCTCCTGGCACACCACGTCGGCGACGCCGGCGCCCGCGTAGGCCGAGAACGCCTCCTGCGGGCGCTCCAGCAGCCCCGGCTCACCGGGTGCGGCAGCGGGTGCCGTCGCGACCGGCGCCATCGTCGGCGGCAGGTAGCGGAGCAGGCGCGGGTCGAGCGCGAACCGGCTCATCACCTCCAGCGCACCGGCGGCCTGGTCCGGCTCGACGGCGACGTGCCCCATCAGCCGCGTCTCGACGCTGCGGCGGCCCGCCGAGCACGAGGACGTCGGTGATGGCGAGGTCGTCGTCCTCGCGCGGCGCCTGCTCGGGTGACGGGCCCCGCGAGGGGCCGAGCGGCTTCGCGGGCTCGTGGTGCACCCGCTCCGCCGGCACCGAGACGGTCTCGCGCTCCGGCCAGCGCAGCGCCGACAGCCGTCCCCCGAACACGCAGCCGGTGTCGAGGCAGAGGGTGTCGTTGACCCACTCCAGCTCCGTGGTGGGCACGTGCCCGTAGAGCACGGCGGCGCGGCCGCGGTAGTCCTGCGCCCAGTCGAGGCGGACGGGCAGGCCGAACTCGTCGGACTCGCCGGTGGTGTCGCCGTAGAGGGCGAAGCTGCGCACGCGCCCCGAGGAGCGGCCGTGGTAGGCCTCCTTCAGCCCGGCGTGCGCGACGACGAGCCGCCCGCCGTCCAGCACGAGGTGCGCCACGAGCCCGTCGCAGAACGCGCGCACGCGCTCCCGGAACGCCGCGGCGTCCGCGTCGTCGGGCCCGTCGGCCAGCTGCGCCAGCGTGGTCTCCAGGCCGTGGTTGACGACGACGTCACGCCCGGCGAGCGCGCGGACCAGCTTGGCCTCGTGGTTGCCGGGGACGGCGAGGGCGTGACCGGCCTCGACCATGCCCATCACCAGGCGCAGGACGCCGGGGGAGTCGGGCCCGCGGTCGACGAGGTCGCCGAGGAAGACGGCGGTGCGGCCCTCGCGGGTGGACGGCGTCGACGGGCCGGCCGTGCGTCGTCGCGCACGAGGCCTAGCCGAGCTCGCCAGCAGCGCCTCCAGCTCGGCGCGGCAGCCGTGCACGTCGCCGATGACGTCGAACGGACCGGTGCGGTCGCGCTGGTCGGTGCGCAGCGGCTCCCGGACGACGACGGCCCGTCGACCTCCTCCTGCGCCGCGCAGCACGTGCACGGTGCGGAAGCCCTCGCGGCGCAGGCCCCTGCAGGGACCGGCGCAGCTCGTCGCGCTGGCGCTGCACGACGTGCGCGCCGAAGGTCGCGGTCGGGGCGGGCGGCGTTGCGCTCCAGGCAGACCGCTCCGGGAGGTCGAGCACGATCGCGACCGGCAGCACGTCGTGCGCGCGGGCCAGCGCGACGAGCTGCCGGCGCGCGTCCGGCTGGACGTTCGTGGCGTCGACGACGGTCAGCCGGCCCGCGGCCAGCCGCACCCCGGCGATGTGGTGCAGCACGTCGAACGCGTCGGCCGTGGCGGCCTGGTCGTTCTCGTCGTCGGCGACCAGCCCGCGGCAGAAGTCGCTGGAGACCACCTCGAACGGCCCGAAGTGGCGGCGCGGCGAAGGTCGACTTGCCCGACCCGCTGGCCCCGACGAGGCACGACGAGGCTCAGCTCCGGGACCTCGAGGTCGGTCACGCGGCGCCCCCGTCGTGCGCCGCGCCGGCGTGCGTCGGAGGTCGCGCAGCGGCAGCTGGGTCGGCGGGCCGACGTCGGGGTCGTCCTCGCCGACCGGCAGGTACCCGACCGCGTAGCCGTGCGCGGCGGCGACCGCGTCGGCCCAGGCGCGCGAACTCCGCGCGGGTCCACTCGAACCGGTGGTCGCGGTGGCGGAAGGCGCCGGCGCGCGAGGTCGGGGTAGCGCACGTTGTGCTCGGCGTTCGGGGTGGTGACGACGACGGTGCGCGGCCGGGCGTGGCCGAAGACGCTGCGCTCCAGCGCGGGCAGGCGCGGCGGGTCGAGGTGCTCGACGACCTCGATCAGCACGACGGCGTCGAAGCCGGCCAGCCGGTCGTCGCGGTAGGTCAGCCGAGGACTGCAGCAGCTCAGCCGGGCGCGCCGGCGTCGGGCATCCGCGTCCAGGTGCAGCCGGCGCGCGGCGCGGGCGCAGCGCCCGGGCGGACACGTCGGCGCCGACGACGCGCGGTGAAGCGCGGGTCGCGCAGCAGCTCGCGCAGCAGGGCGCCCTCGCCGCAGCCGAGGTCGACGACGCTGGCCGCGCCCGCCTCGCGCAGCGCGGCGAGCACGGCCTCCCGGCGCAGCGCGGCGCCAGCGCGTGCGGGCCGGTCGTGACCGGCTCGGTACGCCTCGGCGCACGTCGCCGTCCGGTCGTCCAGGGTCGGCGGTCGGTGTCGTCGACCTCGGCGAGCCGGGCGACGGCGTGCGGACGAGGTCGCGCTGGTGGCGCCAGGTAGCGCCGGGTGATGAGGTCGCGCTCGGGGTGGTCGGCAGCCAGGCGCCGCCGCGCGCGCAGCAGCTTGTCGACCTCGTCGGTGCTGACCCAGTAGTGCTTGGCGTCGTCGAGCACGGGCAGCAGCACGTACAGGTGGGTCAGCGCGTCGGCCAGCCGCAGGGCGCCGGTCAGGCGGAGGTCGACGTAGCGGCGCGTCGCCCCACGTCGGGCAACTGCGGGTCGAGCGGTATCGGCCGCGGCGTCGACGGTCCAGCCCAGCGGGGCGAACAGCCGCGCGGACCAGCGTCGGCGCCGCCGCGGCACGGCAGCGCGGGACGTGCACCTCCAGCGGCAGCGGCGGCGCCGGCGAGGTCCGGGCGGGCGTCGCAGCGCCCCGCCATCGCGGTGCGGAACACCTTGCCCAGCGCGACCGCGAGCAGCGAGGACGCCGCGTAGGGCCGGTCGTTGACGTACTGCCCGAGGGCGAAG
>CAWAFR010000003.1:0-72167 GCA_963781365.1 uncultured Actinomycetota bacterium
GATGTTCGCGGCGACGGTGAGGTGCGGGAACAGCCCGACGCGCTGGATCACGTAGCCGATCCCGCGGCGCAGCTCCACCGGGTCGACGTGGGTGACGTCGCGCCGTCGATCTCGATGCGGCCGCCGGTCGGCTCGATGAGCCGGTTGACCATCCGCAGCGTCGTGGACTTGCCGCAGCCCGAGGGCCCGACGAGGGCGACCAGCTCACCGCGGCGGACCACCAGGTCGAGGTGCCCGACCGCCAGGGTGCCGTCGGGGTAGCGCTTCTCGACGCCGTCGAGCCGGATCATCGCGGGGGTAGCGTCCGCCGGTGAGCGGTCCCTCGTCGCCGCGTGGTGGCCGGGCTGACCAGCGGAGTCGTGTCCATGCCGCGACCCTCCCCGAGAACTGCCTGGTCCGCAACGACTGGGTGTGCCCGCTGTACGTGCAGACCCGCTCGCAGCGTGCTCCTGGACGCCGTCGGCCAGCACCTGTACCTCGTGCTGGTCTCCCTCGCGGCTGGGCGCGCTGGTGGCGGTGCCGCTGGCCGTGCTGGCCCACCGGGTGCGCCGGGCGCGCGGCCTCACGCTCGGGGTCACCACGGTGATCTACACCGTCCCGTCGCTGGCCCTGTTCATCCTGCTGCTGCCCTTCACGGGCATACCACCACCACGGTGGTCATCGCCCTGGCGCTCTACTCGCTGACGATCCTCGTGCGCAACATCCTGGTGGGCCTCGACGGGGTCGACCCGGAGGTGCGCGACGCCGCCGCCGGCATGGGCCTGTCGCCGTGGCGCACGCTGTGGCGCGTCGAGGCGCCGCTGGCGCTGCCCTCGGCGATGGCGGGCTGCGGGTGGCCGCGGTCTCCACGGTGGCGCTCGCCACCGTCGGCGCGGTGATCGGGTACGGCGGCCTCGGCAACCTCATCACCACCGGCTACCAGTCCAACTTCAGGCCGCAGGTGCTCACCGCCTCGGTGCTGTGCGTGGTGCTGGCCGTGGCCTTCGACCTGCTCCTGCTCGGAGCGCAGCGCATCGCTCACGCCGTGGCGGAGGGGGCAGTGAACGGGGACTGGCTGACCGGCATCCCGGCGCTGGTTCGCCGACCCCGCCAACTGGAGCGGCCCCACGGTGTCCCCACGCTCTTCGTGCAGCACCTGGGCTACTCGGCGGCCGCGCTGGGGCTGGCCTGCCTGGTCGCGCTCCCCGTCGGGCGTGTGGCTCGGGCACACCGGGCGGGGCGGCGTGCTCGCGCAGCAGGTCAGCAACGCCGGGCGCGCCGTGCCCGCGCTGGCCCTGCTGGGCATCCTGCTGCTGGTCCCCGGGTTCGGGCGCACCTGGTGGACGCTGATCCTCTGCTTCACGCTCTTCGCGATCCCCCCGGTGCTGACCAACGCCCACACCGGCCTGCGGGAGGTCGACCGCGGGGCCGTCGACGCCGCGCGGGGGATGGGGATGTCGGAGGGCGAGGTGCTGCGGCGGGTCGAGCTGCCGCTGGCCACCCCCCTGATCATGAACGGGGTGCGCCTCGCAGCCGTCCAGGTGGTCGCCACGGTCTCGATCGCGGCGCTGTTCGCCTTCGGCGGGCTGGGCCGCATCATCACCCGCGCCACGGGCAGCGCCGGGATCGACCTGTCGGCGGCGCTGGCGGGGACCATCCTCATCGCGGCGTTCGCGCTGGCGGTGGAGTACGGGCTCGGCGGGGCTGACCCGCCGCGCCGACCCGGTGGCACGTGCCCGCCGCGCCGCGGCGCGCCGGGCGGCCTCCAGCGGCCCGGACGGGGGCCGGACGGGCGTCGTTACGACATCGTGACCCGCCCCGGGCGCGCGCTCGGCCCGTCGTGGGGTTGCATGCGACAGTCCCGCGCACGACACGTCGCTGCGGGACGCGGGAGCCGGCACTGCGGCGCCCGCTCGACACGCGCGGTCCCGCAGCCCCGGGGTCGCGGGACACAGAAGGCGGTCGCCCGTGACCTCGTTGCGCTCCCTGACCCGCTCGACCGTGCTGCTGGCCACCGCCGCCAGCGCCGCCCTCGTCCTCAGCTCCTGCGCCGCGTCCAGCGTCCAGAACGGCACGGACGCCAGCAGCAGCGCGAGCTCCAGCAGCGGTGCCTCGGCGGCCGCCGGCACCGTCGTGGTGGGCGGGCCCGACTTCACCGAGGCCGCGATCATGGAGCAGCTGTACTCCCAGCTGCTGCAGGACGCCGGCTACCAGACGAAGATCGTGACCTCCGCCAACCGCGAGGTGTACTTCGGCCAGCTGGCCTCGGGTGACATCGACGTGGTCCCCGAGTACGCCGCGACGCTGGCGGAGTACCTGAACCAGCAGAAGAACGGCGAGGGCGCCGCGACCATCGCCACGAACGACGCCGCCGCCACCGTGGCGGCCGCCGCGCCGCTGGCCGCCGAGCAGGGCGTGACCCTCCTGCAGCCGGCCCAGGCCGCCGACCAGAACGCGTTCGCGGTGACGCAGAAGTACGCGACCGACAACAACCTCAAGACGCTGTCCGACCTGGGGGCGCTGGGCCAGCCCGTGGTGCTCGCCGCCACCGAGGAGTGCCCGCAGCGGCCGTTCTGCCAGCTCGGCCTCACGAGCACCTACGGGATCCAGGTCAGCAGCAACCTCCCCCTGGGCTTCGACACCCCCGCGGTGAAGCAGTCGGTGCAGTCGGGCGAGAGCCAGCTCGGCCTGGTCGCCACCACCGACGGCACGCTGAGCCAGTTCGGCCTGGTGACGCTCCAGGACGACAAGAAGCTGCAGCTGGCCGACAACCTCGTGCCCGCGGTGAGCAAGGACGTCGCGAACGACACGAAGGTCACCGACGCCCTCAACAAGCTCGCGTCGGTCCTGACGACGGAGGACCTGGCGGCCCTGAACGGCCAGGTCGACGGTGAGCGGCTGCTGCCCGAGGACGTCGCCAAGACCTACCTGCAGGACAAGGGCCTCATCGGCTGAGACCCGCCCGTCCCGCTCCGAGCACGGGGTGGCCCGGTGTCCCGCGAGGGTCGCCGGGCCACCCCGCGCCTCGTCGGGACGGGTCCGCGGCCGGGTCGCGGGCCGGTTCCGCACGCCGCGCCCGACCGCGTGGCACGTGTGACTCATGAGAAAGAAGTGACGCACGGCGTGTCGTGTGCCTCGCGTGACGCGTGAGCCGTACGTTCCTCCCATGGCCTCCACCGCCCGCCACCGCGCGAACCCCAGCCTCCGCTCCTGGGCTGCTCACGGCATCGTCGCCGCCACCACCGTCCCCGTCGGCGCCCTCGCCGGCTGCGTCGTCGCAGCCGTCGCGACGACCGCCCAGAGCCCCGGCCTCGGGGTCACCGGCCTCGCCGTCGCCGGCGTCCCGCTGACCCTCCACGGCCTGCGCTCGCGCCGGGCCGCCCGCCGCGCCCGGGTCCGCGGCCGCCACGCCGCCGGGGTCGAGCAGCTCCTGCCCGCGCGCTCGTCCGCCACGACCGGTGCCCTGCCGAGCGACCTCACGAGCGACCTGCCGGTCGTCCGGCTCGACCCCGCCGTCGACCCCGGGGAGCCCTCGCCCGCGGCGGCCAGCGCCCTCGCCCTGGTCCCCGTGGCCGCCGCGCAGACCCGCGCTCGGGACGAGGCCGGTGCCGAGCCCCTGGCCGTGGTCGTCGCGCTGCCCTCCCCCCGGACCCCGGAGGACGACGCGGTGGTGGAGGCGGTCGCCGCAGCCGTCGAGGTCCGTCCCGAGGTCGTCGTCCGCGTCGGCCTGGACACCGGCGAGGTGTCCGTGCGCGTCGAGCAGCCCACGACCGTCGCGCCCGAGCAGCGCGCCGCCGAGATCGCCCAGCTGAACCGGCTCTGGGCCTCCGGCACGGGACCCGACACGGGCTCGCTGCGCATCACGGCAGCGGCCTGAGCCCCGCCGGGCGGGGGAGGCCGCCTGGCGCTCGCGGGGGGCGGCGGTGGACGCTGAGGTCGTGACCCCGCCCCGCACCGCCTTCGACCTGGCAGACGTCGCCTGGACCCCGGTCTCGGGCCGCCTGGTGCTGGCGCGCCGCCTGGTGAACGGCATCGGGGCCGTGGTGCTCCTCGCGGCCGGGATCACCGGGGCGGTGCTCCTGCCGTCGCGGTGGTGGTGGGCGGCGGCCGCGGTCTGGCTCGCGGTGAGCGCCTGGCCGTGGTGGCTCGCCGGGCGCCAGGTGCGGGCGATCGGCTACGCCGAGCGGGAGGACGACCTGCTGGTGCGCCGGGGGATCATGTTCCGCTCGCTGTCCGTGGTGCCCTACGGGCGGATGCAGTACGTCGACGTGAGCGCCGGTCCGCTGGAGCGGGCGCTCGGCATCGCCACGGTGCAGCTGCACACCGCGTCCGCCAGCAGCGACGCCGCGATCCCGGGGCTGGTGCCGGCGGAGGCCTCGCGCCTGCGCGACCGCCTCTCCCGCCGCGGCGAGGCCCGGCTGGCGGGGCTGTGACGCAGGCACCGCCCGACGCGGCGCCGCACGACGCGGCCCCGGTGGCGCCGGACGCGCGGTGGGAGCGGCTGCACCCGGTGACCCCGGTGCTGCGCAGCTGGCGGGTCCTCGTCGTCCTGCTCGTCCTGTACGGCCAGGAGCGCGGGCGCAGCGCCCTGGGGGGCCAGGACCTGCCCGGCCACCAGGAGGTCCTCGTCGCGGTGGGCGCGCTGGCGGCGTCGGTGGTGGTGGCCGTCGCCGTCTCGGCGCTGTCCTGGCGCGCCACCCGGTTCACCGTCGACGACGAGGCGGTGCGGCTGCACAGCGGCGTCATCGCCCGCCGCCAGCGCGTGGCGCGCCTCGACCGCCTCCAGGCCGTCGACGTGGTGCAGCCGCTGGTGGCCCGGCTCCTGGGGTTCGCCGAGCTGCGCGTGGAGGTCGCGGGGGGCGCCGGCTCGCAGGTGAAGCTGGCCTACCTGCGCGAGGCCGACGCGCAGCGGCTGCGGAACGTGCTCCTGGCCCGCTCGGCGGGCGTCGCCTACGAGGGGGAGGCGGCTCCGGAGGCGCCCGAGGCGGAGCTGGTCGAGGTGCCCTTCGGCCGGGTGCTCGCCTCGGTGCTGCTCTCCGGGGCGATGCTCGCGCTGGTCGTGGTGCTGGTGGCCGTGCTGGTCGGGGTGGTGGTGACCCGGGAGGCGGGCATCCTCTTCGGCGCCGCGGCCCCCCTGCTCGGGCTGGTGGGCGGTCTGTGGACGGCCCTGTCGAAGGGCGCGAACTGGCGGGTGGCCACGTCTCCCGACGGCCTCCGCCTGCGGTCGGGGCTGCTGGAGAGCCGCACCCAGACCGTCCCGCCCGGGAGGGTGCAGGCGGTGCGGATCACGCAGCCGCTGCTGTGGCGCCCCTTCGGCTGGTGGCGGGTGCAGGTGAACGTCGCGGGGTTCGCGGGGGAGGGGAACGAGGCGCAGGCGGCGTCCACCCTCGTCCCGGTGGCCTCCGCCGCGGAGGTCGGCCTGGTGGTCGAGCTGGTGCTGCCGGACGTCGAGGCCGACCTCGGGGGGATCGGCCTGGTGCCGGGGCTCGACCCGGGCCTGCGCGGCACCGGGACGGGCGGCGGCTGGCTGGTGGCCCCGCGCTCCGCCCGCTGGGTCGACCCGGTGGGGTGGCGGCGCCAGGGCGCCCTGGTGACCCCGCACGCCCTGCTGGTGCGGCGCGGCCGTCTGCGCCGCGAGCTCGACGTCGTGCCCCACGAGCGCACCCAGTCCCTCGCGGTGCACCAGGGACCGCTGCAGCGCCGGCTCGGCCTGGCCACGCTCTCGCTGCACTCCACCCCCGGTCCGGTCTCCCCGCGCGCCGAGCACCTGGGGGTCGCGGAGGCGCTCGCCCTGCTGGACGAGCAGGCGCTGCGCGCCCGGACGGCGCGGGCCGCCGCGGGGCCGGAGCGCTGGATGGAGCACCTGGCCCCGGACCCCGCCCCCTGAGCCCCGTCTCCTGAGCCTCGCCGCGCTCAGGCGCGACGCAGGACGACGGCGACGTCGGTCACCGTGAACAGGAACTGCCCCGCCCTCGCCAGCGAGCGCAGCTCCTCCATCCAGCCGGCGGCGCGGGCCGACATCGCGGGGTCCCCCTGCGCGGCGGCCAGCACCCCCGTCGCGACCTTCCACGCCAGCGAGCCGTCGTCGAAGCGCCGGTGCGGGTCGGCCCAGGAGGTGACCTCGTCGACCTCCCACGCGGCGCCGCGCGCGCTGCCGGCCGCTGCCAGGGCGAGGAGCTTGCGCCCCATGAACCCGTCGGCGGGACCGGGCCCGGGGTTGGCGGCGGTGAACGCGTCGACGAGCTGACGGGTCAGCACGTCGTCGGTGGAGGTGAACAGCGCCGTGTCCCAGTCGGAGTGGGCGAGCACGCAGAGCCCGCCGGGCCGCAGCACGCGGTGCACCTCGCCCAGGTGCGCCACGGGGTCGGTGAGGTGCTCCGCGGCGTTCAGGGACACCACGCGGTCGAGCTCGGCCTCCCGCCAGGGGAGGGCGGCGTCGAGGTCGGCGATGCGGCTGCGGACCCGGGCGTCGGCGAGCAGGTCGTCGTCCAGGGCCGAGACGTGGTCGAGGGCGTGGACCAGGCGCGGCGGGTGCGCTCCGGGACGGGGGGCGAGCAGAGCGCGCACGGTGCGGCCCGCGCCGCAGCCGACGTCGGCCACGACGAGGCCCTCGGCGTCGAGGCGGGCCAGCTCGGCCACCCGCTCGTGGCGTCCCACGTCCCGCACAGTAGCGGCGCCACCCCCCTGCGGGCCGTCCGGACGGGGACGCCGGAGCCCGCCCGTAGGCTCCCGGGGTGCTGGAGGACGACGACGCCACCGCCGGACGCCGCGCGACGCGCCGCCCGGCCCCCGGCCGCCTCGGCGTCGGGGTGGTGGGCGCGGGCCGGGTCGGAGCCGTCCTGGGGGCGGCGCTGCGGGCCGCCGGCCACGCGGTGGTCGGCGCCTCGGCGGTCTCGCGCGCCAGCCTCGAGCGGGTGGAGGCGCCTGCTGCCGGGCGTGCCGGTGCTCCCGGTGCCCGACGTGGTCGAGCGGGCCGAGCTGGTGCTGCTCGCCGTGCCCGACGACGCCCTCGAGGGCCTGGTCGCCGGGCTCGCGGCCACCGGCAGCTGGCAGGCCGGACAGCTCGTGGTCCACACCTCCGGGCGGCACGGCACCGGCGTCCTGTCCCCGGCGCGGGCCGCCGGGGCCATCCCGCTGGCGCTGCACCCCGCGATGACCTTCACCGGCACCAGCCTCGACCTGGCGCGCCTGGCCGACGCCGTCTTCGGCGTGACGGCTCCCGGGCCGGTGCTGGCGGTGGCGCAGGCGCTGGTGGTGGAGATCGGGGCGGAGCCGGTGGTGGTCGCCGAGGAGGACCGGGCGCTCTACCACGCGGCCCTGTCCCACGGTGGCAACCACCTGGTCACGCTGGTGGCGCAAGCGGCGGAGGTGCTGCGCGCCGCGGGGGTCGAGCGCACCGGCGCGGTGCTCGGCCCGCTGCTGCACGCCGCGCTCGAGGGGGCCCTGCGCGCCGGGGACGACGCGCTCACCGGCCCGGTGGCCCGCGGCGACGCCGGCACCCTGGCCGTGCACCGGGAGGTCCTCGCGGCGGCCGCCGCCGCCGGTGCGGTGGGGCCCGACGTGCCGGTGACCCACCTGGCGCTCGCGCGGGCGACGGTGGAGCGGGCCCGGGTGAGCGGGCGGCTGGGCACGACCGCCGCCGAGGCCGTCGAGCGGGTCCTGAGCAGCGGAGGCGGGTCATGAGCGGCACCAGCGTCACGAGCGGCGACGGCGGCACGAGCGGTGCGGACGGCACGGTGGGGGCGGACGTCGCGCTGCCCCGCCTGGTGCGCACGCGCGCCGAGCTGGCGGCCGCGCGGGCGGAGCTCCCCGGGCCGGTCGCCGTCGTCATGACGATGGGCGCGCTGCACCCGGGCCACGCGGCGCTGGTGGCGGAGGCCCGTCGCCGGGCGGCGAGCGTGCTGGTCACGATCTTCCTGAACCCGCTGCAGTTCGAGGCCGGCGCCGACCTGGCGCGCTACCCGCGGACGCTGGACGCCGACCTGCGCCTCCTCGCAGGGGCGCCGGGACGGCCGGGGGCCGACGTCGTCTTCGCACCCGCGCCCGACGTCGTCTACCCGTACGGCGACCCCGGCGTGAGGGTCTCCTCCGGGGCTCTGGGCACCGTCCTGGAGGGCGCCACCCGCCCGGGGCACTTCGACGGCGTCCTCACGGTCGTGGCCAAGCTCCTGCACCTGGTGCGCCCCGACGTCGCCCTGTTCGGGCAGAAGGACGCCCAGCAGCTGCTCCTGGTGCGCCGCATGGTGCGCGACCTGGACCTCGACGTCGAGGTGGTCGCCGTCCCCACCGTGCGCGACCCGGACGGGCTGGCGCTCTCCAGCCGCAACCAGCACCTGTCACCGCTGGACCGCGAGGTGGCCCTGGTCCTCTCGCGGGCGCTGCGCGCCGGGGCGGCCGCCGCTCCCGAGGGCGCCAGCGCCGTGCGCCGCGCCGCCCGCGACGTGCTGGTCCGCGAGCCCCTGGCGCGCGTCGACTACCTGGCGCTGGTCGACCAGGACGTCCTCGCCGACGTCCCCTCCCACTTCCGCGGGCCCGCGCTGCTGGCGGTGGCCGCGCTCGTGGGGCCGACGCGCCTGATCGACAACGTCCCGGTGGTGCTCGGCGCCCCCGACGCCGGGGGTCAGGGCAGGCGGTAGCGGAAGCAGCGGCACACGGTCGGCACCACGACCGACCCGTCCGGTGCCGCCGCCGCTGCCGCCAGCTCCCGCACCCGGCGCAGGAGCGCGTCGCGCTCCTCGCTGACGGCGACGCGGGAGTGGGTGGCCGCCAGGTCGACGACGTCCTGGACCCCGGCCAGGAGCTGCTGGGCGGGGAAGGCGGCCCGCTCGCCGGGGCCCGCGGGGGCTGGCACCCGCGGCCACCAGCCGGTGACCGCGACGTCATCGACGCCGTGCTCGTCGTGCGCGCCGCGCTCGTCGTGCCCGTCCCGGTCGGAGCTGTCGGCCGGGCCCCGGCCGGTCTCGCCCCGCAGCAGCCGCTCGAGGTCAGCGGCCCACGGCGTCCGCAGGTCGCGGACGTTCCAGGCCAGCCCCAGGACGCCGCCCGGGCGCAGCACGCGGTGCACCTCGGCGAGGGCCGCCGCCGGGCGCATCCAGTGCCACGCCTGCCCGACGACGACGGCGTCGACGCTGCCGTCCCCCAGCGGCACGTCCTCCGCCGAGCCCGTGAGCGCCTCGACCCGCTCGCCCCCGGCCGCACCGGCCAGGGAGCGGCGCAGGGCGTCGAGCATCGGGCCGCTCGGGTCGACCGCCACCACGTCGTGGCCCAGCGCGGCCAGCACCCGGCTCACCTTGCCGGTCCCGGCCGCCAGGTCGAGCACCCGCAGCGGCCCGGCGGGGGAGCCGAGCAGCCAGTCGACGGCCTCCGGCGGGTACTCGGGCCGCAGCTGGTCGTACCGGTCGGCGTCGACCACGGTGCCGAAGACGGAGCCGAGCCGGGAGCGGTGCGCGTCGTCGTGCGCGGGGGCCATGGCGCCCATCAGAGCAGATCGGGGCCCACCGGGGGAGCGGGCCTCGACTAGCCTCGGCGTCCGTGCCCGAGGCCCCGCCCCCGCCCGCCGCCTCCTCGACCGAGGCCGCCCCGCCCGGCCCGGCGGCCGGTGAGCCCGACGACCAGCTGCCCGAGCAGCTGCGCGTGCGCCGGGAGAAGCGCGAGCGGCTCCTGGCCTCGGGCGTCGAGGCCTACCCGGTGTCGGTCCCGCGCTCCGCGTCGCTGGCGCAGGTCCGAGCGGCCCACGCCGGGCTGGCCGCCGGGGAGGAGACCGACGCGGTCGTCTCGGTGGCCGGTCGCGTGGTCTCCCAGCGGGTCACCGGCAAGCTCGCCTTCGCCACCCTCCAGGACGGGGACGGCACGCGCCTGCAGGTGATGCTCAGCCTCGCCGAGGTCGGGCCGGAGGCGCTGGCGGCGTGGAAGTCCGACGTCGACCTCGGCGACGTCGTCTCCGCCACCGGCCGCGTCGTCCAGTCCAAGCGCGACGAGCTGTCGGTGATGGCCACCTCCTGGGTGATGGCCACGAAGTCGCTGCGCCCGCTGCCGGAGCTGTACGACGGGCTGGAGACCAGCGAGGAGACGCGGGTCCGGCAGCGCTACGTCGACCTCATCGTGCGTCCGGAGGCGCGGGACGGTGGTCGCGCACGCGCGCCGCCGTCGTCAGGTCGCTGCGGACAACGTTCGCACGAGCGCGGCTACCTCGAGCTGGAGACGCCGATGCTCCAGACGCTGCACGGCGGCGCCGCCGCGCGGCCCTTCGTCACGCGCTCGAACGCCTTCGACCTGGACCTGTACCTGCGCATCGCGCCGGAGCTGTTCCTCAAGCGCGCCGTCGTCGGCGGGCCTCGAGCGCGCCTTCGAGATCAACCGGAACTTCCGCAACGAGGGCGCCGACTCCTCGCACTCCCCGGAGTTCGCGATGCTGGAGTCCTACGAGGCGTACGCCGACTACGACCTGATGGCGACGAGCGACCCGCGACGCTGGTGCAGGGCGCGGCGCGCGCGGCGCTCGGCACCGAGGTGGCGGTCCTGGCCGACGGCAGCGAGTACGACCTCTCGGGGGAGTGGACGTCGCTGTCCATGTACCCCTCGCTGTCCGCCGCGCTCGGCGAGGAGGTCACCCCGCAGACCCCGCGGGCGGACCTGCGTCGCCCACGCCGAGCGGCTCGGTCTCGCGCGTGGCGCCGACGGCGGGCGCCGGGCAAGCTCGTCGAGGAGGTGTGGGAGCACCTGGTGGGCGACCACCTGGTGGCGCCGACGTTCGTGCGCGACTTCCCGCTGGAGACCTCCCCGCTCACCAAGTCCCACCGCTCGGTGCCGGGCGTGGTGGAGAAGTGGGACCTCTACGTGCGCGGCTTCGAGCTGGCCACCGGGTACTCCGAGCTCAACGACCCCGTGGTGCAGCGCGAGCGCCTCGAGGCGCAGGCCCGCCTGGCGGCTGCCGGCGACGACGAGGCGATGGCCGTCGACGAGGACTTCCTGCGCGCGATGGAGATGGGATGCCGCCCGCGGGCGGCGTCGGGATGGGCATCGACCGGCTGCTGATGGCCCTGACGGGGCTGGGGATCCGCGAGACGATCCTGTTCCCGCTGGTCAAGCCCGAGGCGTGACGGCGGGGTGCGCCGCTCGCCTACCCTGGTCCGGTGATGGCAGACCTCGCCGCGCTGACGCCGCCCCTCGGGGTCGCGCTGCTGTTCTGGTTCGTCATGCGCGCCGTGCTGCGGGCCGACCGCAACGAGCGCGCGGCGATGGCCGAGCTGGACCGCCGCGAGGCGGAGCGGGTCGCCGCGGCCGCCGGCCCGTCGGGCCCGGCGCGCGATCGGGGAGGTCGAGCCGTGGCGACCAGACGCTGCAGGTCGGTGCTGGTCGACGACCTCGACGGCGGTGAGGGGCACGAGACGGTGTCCTTCGCCCTCGACGGCGTCGAGCTACGAGATCGACCTGTCCGACGAGCAACGCGGCGCGGCTGCGCGACGACCTGGCGGCCTGGGTCGGCCACGCCCGCGCGCCGCGCGGCGCGGCCGGCGCGCCGGCGCGCGTCGCCGTCCTCCGGGCGGCGTCGACACCGCCGCCGTCCGCGCGTGGGCGCCGCAGAACGGCCACACGGTGAGCGAGCGCGGCCGCGTGCCCGCCGCCGATCGTCGACGGCCCACCGACGCCGCGACCGACGGCTGAGCCGCCCACGCGTGCCGGCGGCGGTGACCCGCCGGACCAGCGACACAGCCGGAGCCCGCTCGCGTCACCGCGGGCGCACGGCGTCGTGACCAGGCACCGGTGCCCCGCCGCAGCGACGGGCGCCGCCTGCGACCCCCAGCGGACACCGGGCCGGCGGCGCGTCGGGATCGCCCGTAGGGCCCCGCTCCGGCGTCGGCCGCGCCGAGCGACCCGCGGCGTCAGCGGTCACGTCGAGGTGGGCCGTCGCCGGCAGGGCCGGTGTCGCGCTACCGTGTCCGCGCCGCCCACGCTCGCGAGGAGCGCACCATGTTCGAGAGGTTCACCGACCGCGCCCGCCGCGTGGTCGTCCTGGCCCAGGAAGAGGCCCGGATGCTCAACCACAACTACATCGGCACCGAGCACATCCTGCTCGGGCTGATCCACGAGGGCGAGGGCGTCGCCGCCAAGGCGCTGGAGTCCCTCGGCATCTCCCTGGACGCCGTGCGCGAGCAGGTGCAGGAGATCATCGGCCAGGGCCAGCAGGCCCCGTCCGGGCACATCCCCTTCACCCCGCGCGCCAAGAAGGTGCTGGAGCTGTCCCTGCGCGAGGCGCTGCAGCTCGGCCACAACTACATCGGCACCGAGCACATCCTGCTCGGGCTCATCCGCGAGGGCGAGGGCGTCGCCGCCCAGGTCCTCGTCAAGCTGGGCGCCGACCTGAACCGCGTGCGCCAGCAGGTGATCCAGCTGCTCTCGCGGCTACCAGGGCAAGGAGCCCGCCACCGCCGGCGGCCCCGCCGAGGGCACCCCGTCGGGCTCGCTCGTGCTCGACCAGTTCGGCCGCAACCTCACCCAGGCCGCCCGCGAGGGCAAGCTCGACCCGGTCATCGGGCGCGGCAAGGAGATCGAGCGGGTCATGCAGGTGCTGTCCCGCCGCACCAAGAACAACCCGGTGCTCATCGGCGAGCCCGGCGTCGGCAAGACGGCCGTCGTCGAGGGCCTGGCGCAGTCCGTCGTCAAGCGGCGAGGTGCCCGAGACGCTGAAGGACAAGCAGCTCTACACGCTCGACCTCGGCGCGCTCGTGGCCGGCAGCCGCTACCGCGGTGACTTCGAGGAGCGCCTCAAGAAGGTGCTCAAGGAGATCCGCACCCGCGGCGACATCATCCTGTTCATCGACGAGATCCACACCCTCGTCGGGTGCGGGCGCCGCCGAGGGCGCGATCGACGCCGCGAGCATCCTCAAGCCGATGCTGGCCCGCGGTGAGCTGCAGACCATCGGCGCCACCACGCTCGACGAGTACCGCAAGCACATCGAGAAGGACGCCGGCGCTCGAGCGCCGCTTCCAGCCGATCCAGGTGGCCGAGCCGAACCTGGCCCACGCCATCGAGATCCTCAAGGGCCTGCGCGACCGGTACGAGGCGCACCACCGGGTCTCCATCACCGACGCCGCGCTCGTGGCGGCGGCGACGCTGGCCGACCGGTACGTCAACGACCGGTTCCTGCCGGACAAGGCGATCGACCTGATCGACGAGGCCGGCGCGCGGCTGCGGATCCGCCGGATGACGGCGCCGCCGGACCTGCGCGAGTTCGACGAGAAGATCGCCGAGGTGCGCCGCGAGAAGGAGTCGGCGATCGACGCGCAGGACTTCGAGAAGGCCGCGTCGCTGCGCGACGCCGAGAAGAAGCTGCTCGCGGCCAAGGCCGAGCGCGAGAAGCAGTGGAAGGCCGGCGACATGGACGTCGTCGCCGAGGTCGACGAGGAGCTGATCGCCGAGGTCCTCGCCACCGCCACCGGCATCCCGCGTGTTCAAGCTCACCGAGGAGGAGTCCGCGCGCCTGCTGCACATGGAGGACGAGCTCCACAAGCGGGTCATCGGCCAGGACGACGCCATCAAGGCGCTGTCCCAGGCGATCCGGCGCACCCGCGCCGGGCTGAAGGACCCCAAGCGCCCCGGCGGCTCGTTCATCTTCGCCGGCCCCACCGGCGTCGGGAAGACCGAGCTGGCCAAGGCGCTCGCGGAGTTCCTCTTCGGCGACGAGGACGCGCTGATCCAGCTCGACATGAGCGAGTTCTCCGAGAAGCACACCGTCTCGCGGCTGTTCGGCTCGCCCCCCGGCTACGTCGGGTACGAGGAGGGCGGCCAGCTCACCGAGAAGGTGCGGCCGCAAGCCGTTCTCGGTGGTGCTGTTCGACGAGGTGGAGAAGGCCCACGCGGACATCTTCAACTCGCTGCTGCAGATCCTCGAGGACGGCCGGCTGACCGACTCCCAGGGCCGCGTGGTGGACTTCAAGAACACCGTGATCATCATGACGACGAACCTCGGCACGCGGGACATCGCCAAGGGCCAGCAGATCGGCTTCCAGGCCGGCGGCGACCTGTCGACGTCGTACGACCGGATGAAGGCGAAGGTCAACGACGAGCTCAAGCAGCACTTCCGTCCGGAGTTCCTCAACCGCGTCGACGACGTGGTGGTCTTCCCCCAGCTCACGCAGGAGGAGATCGTCCAGATCGTCGACCTGATGGTCGCGCAAGGTCGACAAGCGCCTGAAGGACCGGGACATGGGCCTCGAGCTCACCCCGGCCGCCAAGGCGCTGCTCGCCGATCCGCGGCTACGACCCCGTGCTGGGGGCGCGGCCGCTGCGGCGCACCATCCAGCGCGAGATCGAGGACGCGCTGAGCGAGAAGATCCTCTACGGCGAGCTGACCGCCGGGCGAGATCGTCCTGGTCGACGTCGAGGGGGAGGGGCCCACGGCCGCGCTTCACCTTCAAGGGCACCCGCAAGTCGCCGATCCCCGAGGTCGCGGCCGTGGGCGCGGGCGTCTCCGCGGCGCCTCCGGTGAACCTCGGCAAGGAGGACGCCTCCTGAGGCGTCCCGCCTGACGCGAGCAGCCCCCGGCCGACCCGCCGGGGGCTGCTGCGTCCCGGCCCGTCCGCGTCCCGCCGGGTCGGGCACGATGGGACGGTGACGCCGCCCGCTCCTGGCCGCCCCGCCGGAACGGGCGGCGGCCTGCTGGTGCGCCGCGCCCGGGCGAGCGACGTGCGGGCCGTGCGCGCCCTCACCGAGCCCCTGGTCCAGCGGGGCGTGCTGGTGGCCAAGCACGCCGTGGCCTCCTACGAGAGCGTGCCGGAGTTCCGCGTCGCCGAGCTCGACGGCGACGTCGTCGGCTGCGGCGCCCTGCACGTGATGTGGGAGGACCTCGCCGAGGTCCGCACCCTGGCGGTCGACCTGCGCGCCCGCGGCCTCGGCGTCGGCAGCGCGATCGCTGGCGGCCCTGCTGGACGACGCCCGCGCGAGCGGCGTCTCGCGGGTGTTCTGCCTGACCTTCGAGGTGCGACTTCTTCGCCCGGCACGGCTTCGAGGTGATCGAGGGGACCCCGGTGGCGCCCGAGGTGTACGCGGAGCTGCTGCGGTCCCACGACGACGGCGTCGCGGAGTTCCTCGACCTCGCGCGGGTGAAGCCCAACACCCTGGGCAACACCCGGATGATCCTGCGCCTGCTGACCCCGCGCGGCCCTGCGCCGCTCAGGTCGGCAGCGACCAGGCGCCGTCGGCGGGGACGGCGAGCCCGTCGTCCACCAGTGACGCCAGGCACCGCTCGCGCTGGACGTCGTCGTCCCACACCGCCGCGAGAGCCGCCCCGTCGAGGGGCCCCGGCGGCCTCCCGCAGCAGCGCCAGCAGCCGCCCGCGGACCTGCCGGTCGGTGCCGTGCCAGCCCTGGCCGCGGCGGGCCGGCCCGTCGTCCGGGGGAGCGCCGGCGAGCTGCCACGCGCAGCGGTCCAGCACCGGGCAGTCCCCGCAGCGGGGTGCCCGTGCGGTGCACACCAGCGCGCCGAGCTCCATCACGGCCACCGACCACTGCGGGGCCTCGTCACCGTCCGGCAGGGCCGCGACCGCCAGCGCCGTCTCCGCCGCGGTCAGGGACGGGCGCCGGCTGCGCGCGCCCGGCCACCGCGCGCGCCAGCACGCGGCGCACGTTCGTGTCGACGACGGCGCACCGCTGCCCGAAGGCGAAGGCCGCCACGGCGGCCGCGGTGTAGGCGCCGACCCCGGGCAGCGCCCGCAGCGCCGGCGGGTCCGGGGGGACGACGCCGCCGTGGTCGTGCGACGACCGCCACCGCGGCGGCGTGCAGCCGCAGCGCCCGGCGCGGGTAGCCGAGGCGGCCCCAGGCCCGCACCGCCTCCCCGGCCGGCTCCGCAGCCAGGGCGGCGGGCTCGGGCCAGCGCTGCAGCCAGGCCCGCCAGACGGGTCGACGCGGACCACGGGCGTCTGCTGCAGCATGACCTCGCTGACGAGCACCGCCCCACGGCGCTGCGTCCGGGGCGGCGCCAGGGCAGGTCGCGGGCGCTGCCGGAGTACCAGCGCAGCACCGGGCGGAGCAGGTCGGAGGGCGGCACCGGTCGATCCTCACCCACGCTCGCGGGTGCGTGATCAGATCGTGACCACCCGAGCGGGGGCTGCCGCTTGACCAGGGGTGGCTGTGAGCGCTCACAATCGTCCTCGCGCAGGGAGCTCCGTCAGGACGCGGCAGAGCCGCACCACCGGACCCCTCGCCCGCCGCACCGGGGTCGGTGCGGCTCGCCACGGACGCAGCGCAGGTGCTGCGCCGGGCTCGAAGCACAGAGGAGTTCCGCGTGAACAAGCGTTTCGCACTCGTGGCCGTCGGGGCTGCTCTCACGCTCGGGCTGTCCGCCTGCGGCGGCGGTGGCGCCGGATCGGGCACCAGCGCCTCCGGCGGCGGGTCCTCGAGCGCCGCCCCGGCCGACGTCACCGTCGGTGTGGCGATGCCCACCCAGACCTCGCAGCGCTGGATCGACGACGGCAACAACGTCAAGGCCGGCCTGGAGAAGCTCGGCTACAAGGTCGACCTGCAGTACGCCAACGACGACATCCCCACGCAGGTCTCGCAGCTCTCGGCGATGATCAACAACGGTGACAAGGTGCTCATCGTCGCGTCGATCGACGGCACGGCCCTCAGCAGCCAGCTGGCCGACGCCGCTGCGGCCGGCACGAAGATCATCTCTTACGACCGCCTGATCCGCGACACCGAGAACGTCGACTTCTACGTCTCGTTCGACAACTTCAAGGTCGGGGTCCAGCAGGGCAACTCGCTGCTGACCGGCCTGGGCCTGCTGAACGCCGACGGCAGCAAGGGCTCGGCCGCCGGGCCCTTCAACGTCGAGCTGTTCGCCGGCTCGCTGGACGACAACAACGCGACCTTCTTCTACAAGGGCGCCATGTCCGTGCTGCAGCCCTACATCGACTCCGGCCAGATCAAGATCCCGTCCGGCCAGACGGAGATCTCGCAGATCGCCACGCAGCAGTGGAAGACGGACGTCGCGCAGAAGCGCATGGAGACGCTGCTGACCTCCGCTGACGCGAACGTCACGCTGAACGGCGTGCTGTCCCCCGCCGACATCGTCAGCCGCGGGATCATCACCGCGCTGGCCAACTCCGGCTACGGCCAGGGCGGCAAGACGTTCCCGGTCGTCACCGGGCAGGACGCCGA
This sequence comes from uncultured Actinomycetota bacterium, assembly GCA_963781365.1. Lineage (GTDB taxonomy): Bacteria > Actinomycetota > Actinomycetes > Actinomycetales > Quadrisphaeraceae > Quadrisphaera. The sequence goes on from CAWAFR010000003.1 coordinate 17,138, forward strand.
CATCGACAACGTGAAGCTCATCAACGACGGCCAGCAGTACTCCACGATCTTCAAGGACACGCGCAAGCTGGCCGAGGAGGCCATCAAGGTCACCGGCGACTACCTCAGCGGCAAGGAGCCGGAGGCGAACAACACGACGGACTACGACAACGGCAAGAAGGTCGTGCCGTCCTACCTGCTCGAGTCGCAGGTCGTGACGAAGGACGACATCAAGTCCGTGCTGATCGACTCCGGCTACTACACGCAGGAGCAGGTCGACAAGGGCCAGAAGTAGCACCAGGTCCTCAGGCTGCCGGCCGCCCCACACCCTCGGTCCGGGGGTGCGGGGCGGCCGGCGGCCGCGAGGGGGCCCCCATGCGCGAGGCAGGCACCACGACAACCAGGCGGGCGGCACAGTGACAGCGACCGGCAGCACACCGACGGGCGGCGGGCTCCCGCTCGGCTCGGCGGACGACATCCTCGAGATGCGCTCCATCACCAAGACGTTCCCCGGCGTCAAGGCCCTCTCCGACGTGACCATCAGGGTGCGCCGCGGTGAGGTCCACGCCATCTGCGGCGAGAACGGCGCCGGCAAGTCGACGCTGATGAAGGTGCTCTCGGGCGTCTACCCGCACGGCACCTACGACGGCGACATCGTCTTCGAGGGCGAGGTGGCGCGCTTCAGCGGCATCACCGAGTCCGAGCACGCGGGCATCGTGATCATCCACCAGGAGCTCGCCCTGGTGCCCTACCTGTCCATCGCGGAGAACATCTTCCTGGGCAACGAGGTCAAGGGCCGCGGCGGTCTCATCGACTGGAACCGCGCGAACGGGGAGGCCGGCAAGCTGCTGCGCCGCGTCGGCCTCCGGGAGAACCCCACCACGCCCGTGGGCCAGCTGGGCGTGGGCAAGCAGCAGCTGGTCGAGATCGCGAAGGCGCTCACGAAGGACGTGAAGCTGCTCATCCTCGACGAGCCCACGGCGGCTCTGAACGACACCGACTCCGAGCACCTGCTCGGGCTGCTCCGCCAGCTGCAGGCCGAGGGCATCACCTGCATCATCATCAGCCACAAGCTCAACGAGATCATCTCCATCGCGCAGTCGACGACGATCATCCGCGACGGCCGCACCATCGAGACCCTCGACATCGCCGCCGGCGAGGTCACCCAGGAGCGCATCATCCGCGGCATGGTCGGCCGCGACCTGGAGAGCCGCTTCCCGGAGCGCGAGAGCCACCCGGGGGAGGAGGTGCTGCGCGTGGAGGACTGGAGCGTCGGTCACGCCACCCAGGACCGCCTGGTGGTCGAGGGCGCGAACCTGTCCGTGCGGGCTGGCGAGGTCATCGGGATCGCCGGGCTCATGGGCGCCGGGCGCACCGAGCTGGCCATGAGCATCTTCGGCCGCTCCTACGGGCGCTACCTCGGCGGCCGCCTGTACAAGCGCGGGCAGGAGATCCAGGCCCGCACCGTCCGCGAGGCCATCAAGCACGGCATCGCCTACGCCACCGAGGACCGCAAGAAGTACGGCCTCAACCTCATCGACGACATCAAGCGGAACGTCTCGGCCGCCGCGCTCGACAAGCTCGCCTCCGGGGTGGGCCTCGTCAACGCGAACGAGGAGATCAAGGTCGCCGAGCAGTCGCGGCGCGACATGAACATCAAGGCGCCGACCGTGATGTCGGTGACGGGCAAGCTCTCCGGTGGGAACCAGCAGAAGGTCGTCCTGTCGAAGTGGATCTACGCCGACCCCGACGTCCTCATCCTCGACGAGCCGACCCGCGGCATCGACGTGGGCGCCAAGTACGAGATCTACGTGATCATCAACAAGCTGGTCGCCGCGGGCAAGGCCGTCATCGTCATCTCCTCGGAGCTGCCCGAGCTGCTCGGCATCTGCGACCGCGTCTACACGCTGTCGCAGGGGCGGATCACCGGTGACCTCCCGATCGCCGACGCCAGCCAGGAGCGCCTCATGGAGCTGATGACCCAGGAGCGCGTCCCCGCGCGCTCCGGCGCTCCGGGTGCTACCGGCGGCGCCACGGTGGGCACCTCCGGTGAGGCGCCCTCGGTGCCCGGTGCCCCACAGCAGTCCGAGCAGTCGCGCTCGCCCCTGTCCAGCCAGAACCCCGAGGACCTCGCATGAGCACGCAAGCCACCGCGCCCGCACCCAGCGCACCGCAGCCGAAGACCGGCAGCGCCAACCCGCTGGTGGCCCTCACGGCCAACCTGCGCCAGAGCGGCATCTACATCGCCTTCGTGCTGGTGGTGGCGCTGTTCGCAGTCCTCACCGACGGTCAGAGCCTGGCCGCGCGCAACGTCTCCACCATCGTCACCCAGTACGCCTACGTGCTCGTCCTGGCCATCGGCATGCTCATCGTCATCGTCGCCGGCCACATCGACCTGTCCGTGGGGTCGGTGCTGGCGGTGGTCGGCGCGGTGGCTGCGCGCATCGCCATCACCTACGGGCAGCCGTGGTGGGTCGCGGCGCTCGCCGGTCTGGCCGTCGGCGTCGTCATCGGTGCCTGGCAGGGCTTCTGGGTCGCCTACGTGGGTGTGCCGGCCTTCATCGTGACGCTGGCGGGCATGCTGCTGTTCCGCGGCCTCGACTACCTCGTCCTGGAGAACATCTCGCTGTCAGGCTTCCCCGACTCCTACCAGAAGATCGCCACCGGCTACCTCAACGGCCTGCTCGGCGGCTACGGGTACGACTCGTTCACCCTCCTCATCGGGGCGCTGGCCGTGGTCGGCTTCGTCGTGCAGCAGCTGCGCACCCGCAGGGCCCGCGTCAAGTACCAGCAGGTGGTCGAGGCGCTGCCGGTGCTGCTCGCGAAGATCGTCGTCGTCGGCGCTGTCGTCATGTGGTTCGCCTGGCAGCTCGCCCACGCACGCGGCCTCCCGATCGTGCTGATCACGCTGGCGGTGCTGATCCTCGCCTACGCGGTCATCACCACGTCGACGGTCTTCGGCCGGCAGGTCTACGCCATCGGCGGCAACCTGTCCGCAGCGATGCTCTCCGGGGTCAACGTCCGGCGGGTCAACTTCTGGATCTTCGTCAACATGGGCTTCCTGGCCGGCGTCGCGGGAGTGATCTTCTCCGCGTACACCAACGGTGCGCAGCCGGCCGCAGGGACGGGCGCCGAGCTCGACGCCATCGCAGCGGCCTTCATCGGCGGCGCCGCCGTCACCGGTGGTGTCGGGACGATCGTCGGCGCCATGGTCGGCGGCCTGCTCGTGGCCGTCATCAACAACGGCATGATCATCCTCGGCCTGGGCCAGGAGTGGCAGTTCATCATCCGCGGCATGGTGCTGCTGCTGGCCGTCGCGTTCGACGTCTACAACAAGCGGCGCTCCGGCACCCGCTGACGCACCACCGGCCCGCAGCGCACGAGGGCGGGCCCCACCACCGGGTGGGGCCCGCCCTCGTGCGTCCGTCGGACGGGGTTCAGGTCAGGGCGCGGTGCATCGTCCGGCGCTGCCAGTCGCCGCGCCGCGTGGCGCGCACGTGGTCGACCTCAAGGCGCGCCGAGGGACCGTCGAGGACGACGGTCATCACCCCGTTGTCGAACCACGGCCCCTCCTCGACCTCCCAGGAGGCGGGGGGCGGCGGGACCGAGGCCGACCGCGCCAGCGCCCGCGCGAACCAGCGGACGGGCCGCACGTCGGCGAGCCGGTTCGCGACCCGCAGCGCGGGCTTGAGGGGGTTGCGGAAGGGTGACATCACGAGCTGGTGCACGGCCGTGCGGCCGCCGACGACGCCGTCGAGGTGAGCCCTGGCGACGTAGCTGCAGTGCACGTCACCGGAGAGCATGAGGATGCTCGCCGGCGGGTCGGGCTGGGTCGCGACCCGGCTCAGGAGGCGCAGCAGGTCGTGCAGGGAGGTCCCGAACGCCGCCCAGTGCTCGAGGTCGACGGCGCGGCGCAGCGCCTCCGCGGGGCCCGTCAGCCGCCGTCCCCAGCGACCGGCGACGAGCGCCTCGTTCCACCCCTCGACGTCGGAGAAGGCCGGCACCATGAGCACGGGCAGCGTGCTGGCGACCAGGAGGTGCTGCGGCAGGTGCTCCTCACCGGCCGTCGCGCCGGAGGGCAGCGCCTGCTCCTGCACCCACGCCCACTCGGCGTCGTCGAGGATCGCTCGGTCTCCCGGCTCCAGGCGGCGGGCGCACCGGCAGTCGACGGCGACCAGCCGGACGCGCTCCTCGTCCGTCCCGAAGTCTCTGACGTAGCTCCACCGCGCGCTGTCGGGCTCGGAGTCGGCGCGCTCCGCGTAGTCGTCGAGCATCGTCGACCGGGCGTCGTCGTCGGGGGCGGCCACGATCGCCGCCAGCAGCTGCTCCTCGTCGAGCGCCTGCGGGGAGAGGTTGCCCAGGTGCTGGTAGACCCAGTAGCTGCCGAGCGCGCCGCGCACGCGGTCGTCGAACCACGGCTTCTCCCGCATCTCCTCCCGCCAGGCCTGCGACGTGTTCCAGTCGTCCCGCAGGTCGTGGTCGTCCAGGAGCATGCACGTCGGCACCGTCGAGAGCAGCCACCGCACCGGCGGCTGGCTCCAGCTCTCGGTGTACAGCCAGGTGTACTCCTCGAAGGTGCAGATCTCGTCGGCCACCTCGGGGTGGTCGGCCACGTCGGGGTCGCGCCGGGCTCCCTCGAGGCGCTCGCAGACGTCGACCGACGGCTCGTCGGCGTAGAGCTGGTCGCCGAGCATGAGCAGGACGTCCGGCCGCGGTGCCTGCGGGTCGGAGGCCATCCGGGTGGCCAGCTCGACGAGCGCGTCGGGCCCCACCTGCCGCACGCCCTCGCGGTCGAGCGGCTCCGAGCGCCGGCAGGAGCCGAAGGCGAGGCGCAGCCGCCCGCGGCCGCCGGCGGTGTGCACGGTGCTCGGCGGGTAGGAGGCCAGCTCCGGGTGCTGCGCGGCGTCGGGCGGCCACACGAGCGTCCCGCCGCCGCGGAGGCCGGCCGGGCCGTCGTGGTCGGCGTCGCCCAGGTGCACCGAGTAGGGCAGCTCAGCGTCCTCCGGGAGGCCCCGCACCACGAGGATCGCGTAGTGGTGGCCGTGCACGCCCCACGTGCGGGTCGTGGCGGTGACCGGGGACTCGAGCACCCCGGTGCCCACCTCCACGCGCACCGAGCAGGGCCGGCTCGTCTCCAGCCACAGCGTGGCGCTGGTGGCGGCGACGTGGCGCAGCATCGGGCCCAGCAGCAGCTGCGGCCCCCGAGTCGGAGTCACCCCCCGATCATCCCCCGGCGCCCTGCGGCGCGCGACGCCGTGGCCCGGGCGCGCGTCCTCAGACGTAGCGCTCCAGGATGCTGGACTCCGCGAGCCGCGACAGGCCCTCGCGCACGGCCCGCGCCCGGTGCTCGCCCACGCCGCCGACGCCCATCAGGTCCTCGGTGCTGGCGGCGAGCAGCTTCTGCAGGCCGTCGTAGTGGGAGACCAGCCGGTCGACGACGACGGACGGCAGCCGCGGCACCTTGCTGAGCAGCCGGTAGCCGCGCGGCGAGGCGGGGGAGTCGAGGGTGTCGCCGTCCAGCAGCAGGCCCAGCACCCGCGCCAGCGCCTCCAGGTCGACCAGGCGCGAGTCGGCGAGCGCGGTGAGGTCCTCCAGCACGCCCGCCACGGTGCGGCCGGTGCGCGCGGTGGTCTCGGCGGTCAGGTAGTCGCGCACCACGAGCTCCCGGTCGCCCCCGATGCCGCTGACCAGCTCGTCGAGCTGCAGCGACAGCAGGCGGCCGTCGGCGCCCAGCTCCACCACGTAGCCGGAGATCTCCTCGGAGATGCGGCGCACCATCTCCAGGCGCTGCAGGACGCTGGCGACGTCGCGCAGCGTCACGAGGTCCTCGATCTCCAGGGCCGAGAGCGTCCCGGTGACCTCGTCGAGGCGGGAGCGGTAGCGCTCGAGCGTCGCCAGGGCCTGGTTGGCCCTCGCCCCGATCGAGTCGGACCCCTCGACCACGTGCCGCCGTGAGCCCACGTAGAGCGCCACGATGTTCATCGACGCGCTCACCGAGACCACGGGCAGGCCGGTCTGCTTGGCGGTGCGCTCCGCGGTGCGGTGGCGGGTGCCCGACTCGCTGGTCTCGATCGAGGGGTCCGGCACCAGCTGCACGGCGGCCCGCACGATGCGCGTCACGGCCCGGTCGCACACGATCGCGCCGTCCATCTTCGCCAGCTCGCGCAGGCGGGTGGCCGAGAAGTCGATGTCGAGGGCGAAGCCGCCGGTGCACAGCTGCTCGACGGTCTCGTCGTGGCCGAGGACGACCAGCGCGCCGGTGCGCCCGCGCAGGATGCGCTCCAGCCCGTCGCGCAGGGCGGTGCCGGGCGCCACCACGGCGAGGGTGGCCCGCAGGAGGGCCTCCTCCTCGCGCTCGTCCAGCACGGGGCTGAGTGTAGGGGCGCCCGTGCCCTGTGCGGCGCGTCAGCCCGCGAGCACCTGGTCGGCGGCATCGGCCAGCGACGCCACCTCCTGCAGCCGGGCGCCGCCACGGGAGCGGGCGTCCAGCCGCTCCGGGGTGCCCACGGGCACCAGGAGCCTCGTGTGGCCCAGCCGCACGGCCTCCGCCACGCGCGCCGCGAGCATCGGCACCGACCGCACGTCGCCGGACAGCGCCACCTCGCCGATGGCTGCGACGTCGGCCGGCAGCGGCACCTGCCGGGCCGCCGAGGCGATCGCCAGGCAGATCGCCAGGTCGGCCCCCGGGTCGGCGATGCGGATGCCGCCCACGGTGGCCGCGTACAGCTCCTGCTGGTGCAGCGCCACGCGCGCGTGGCGCTCGGTGACGGCGGTCAGCATCGCCGTCCTGGCCGTGTCGAGGCCCGAGACGGCGCGCCGGGGCACGGGCGCGCTGGTCGGCGCCACGAGCGCCTGCACCTCCGCGAGCAGCGCGCGGCGACCCTCCACCGTGACGGTGGTGCAGGTGCCGGGCACCGGCGCGTCGCGCGAGCCCCGGAACAGGGCGCTCGGGTCGGCGACCTCCCGCAGGCCGGTGTCGGTCTGCTCGAAGCAGGCCACCTCGTCGGCGGGCCCGTAGCGGTTCTTCACCGCGCGGAGCAGGCGCAGCGTGGTGTGCCGGTCACCCTCCAGGGTCAGGGTGGTGTCGACCAGGTGCTCCAGGGAGCGGGGCCCGGCGACGGTGGTCTCCTTCGTGACCTGGCCCACGAGGCACACCGGCAGGCCGCGGTCCTTGGCGAGCCGGGTCAGCGCCGTGGCCACCGCCATCACCTGGGCGACGCCGCCGGCGCGGCCCTCCACCTCCGCGGACGACACGGTCTGCACCGAGTCGACCACCAGGAGGACGAGGTGCTCCCCGGCCGCCTGCAGCTGGTCGACGTGGCCGAGGACGGCACCGAGGTCGGTGTCGTCGGCCAGCAGCAGCGACTCCGAGCGGGCACCGGTGCGCCGGGCGCGGACGGCGATCTGCTCCACGGACTCCTCCGCGGACACGTACAGGACGACGGCGCCCGGGCCCCCGGCGGTGGCGACGGCGTCGGCCACCGCCAGGAGCAGCGTGCTCTTGCCGGCCCCCGGCTCGCCCGCCAGCAGCAGCACCTGGCCGGGGACCAGGCCCCCGCCGACCACCCGGTCGACCTCGCCGAGGCCGGTCGGGGTGCGGGCCACCGCGGCGCCGGCCACCACCTCGCTGGCGCGGCGCGCCGGGCGCGCGGGTGCTGCGGGAGCGGGGACGCCGACCGGCCGGGGAGGGGCACCCCCGCCGGCCTCGGCCAGGGAGCCCCAGGCCTGGCACTGGCCGCAGCGGCCGACCCAGCGCGCCGTCGTCCACCCGCACTCGGTGCAGCGGTGCTCCCCCCGCGTCGCAGGACGGGCAGCGGTGCGGGAGGTGCGGGTGCTCACCCCCCGGACGCTAAGAGGCCCCTCCGACACCCGGTCGCCACCTGAGGCGACGGCCGCACCGCCCGTCAGCCGCCCGTCGACCGCCCGTCAGCCGGAGGTCAGGCGGAGGTCAGCGGGCGACGGGGTAGGCGGCCTGGAACCCGTGCATCGCGAGCAGGACGACGGCACCGACGAAGACTGCCGTCGTCGGTGCGATCGCCAGGATGAGCATGGCGATCTCCTTGGTGCGCGCGTACAGGAACCCGGCGGCCACGGCCATCACGACCAGGCCGGCCATCGAGACCGCGAACGCCTTCCAGGAGTCGGCCAGCGTCGCGGAGTCCAGAGCCTGCGGGGGCGCGATCATCGCGGGCACGCCGACGGCGAGCACCGTCCCGCCCAGGAAGAGCAGGAACAGCGCCACGGAGGCGGGGGAGAGGACCAGCTTGCGCAGCGGGCCGCGCCCGGGGGGGCCGTGGTGCTGCGCCTCGGGCCGGGAGGTCGTCGTGCTCATGGCGCAACTGTGTAGCCCGGCGGTGCCGGGCGCTAGCCCGCCGCACCGGAGCACTGCCCGGTCGGGTGCGGCAGGGGGCGCGCGGGGCCCTCACGGCCCTACGATCGGCGCCCCGGCCCGTCGCTGCGGCGGGTGGTGAGGAGGTGGGCGCTCGTGACGGGCGAGGAGGTCCGCGCGCCCGCGCCGCTGGTGCGCCCCGCGGTGATGGCCGACGTGGCGGGGCTCGCCGGGGTGTCCCTGCAGACCGTGTCCCGCGTGGTGAACGACCACCCGAGCGTGCGCCCCGACACCCGGCGCCGGGTCGAGGAGGCCATCGCCTCCCTCGACTACCGCGTCAACACCGCGGCGCGCGCGCTGGTGACGCGCTCGACGCGCACGATCGGCCTGGTGAGCGCCAGCACCGCGGAGTTCGGGCCGACGAGCGCGCTGCGCGGCGTGGAGCAGGCGGCGCGCGCCGCCGGCTACGCGACGTCGGTGGTGCTGATGCCCGAGGTCGGCCGCGAGGGCATGCGCGCCGCCGTCGACCACCTGCGCGACCTCGGCGTGGACGGGCTGGTGGTCATCGCTGCCGACGACGGTGCGGTCGCCGCTCTCGAGGCGCTCGACCCGTCGGTGCCCCTGGTCACCCTGGAGGCCCCGCTGGAGACGAGCGGCGGCGGCGGGCCGCCGTCGGCGAGCGTCGACCAGGAGGAGGGCGCCCGCCAGGCGGTGCGCCACCTGCTGGGCCTGGGGCACCTGACGGTCCACCACGTCGCCGGCCCGCAGGACTGGCTGGAGGCCAGGGCCCGCGTCGCCGGGTGGCGCGCGGAGCTGGTCTCCGCGGGGCGGCGGGTGCCGGAGCCGGTGCCCGGCGGCTGGTCGGCGTCCGCCGGGTACGCCGCGGCGTCCGCCTTGGTCCGCGACGGCGCCACCGCGGTCTTCACCGCCAACGACCAGGTGGCGATCGGCCTGCTGGGCGCGCTGTGGCAGCGCGGGCTGCGGGTGCCGGAGGACGTGAGCGTGGTCGGCTTCGACGACGTGCCCGAGGCCGCCTACCTCGTCCCGCCGCTGACGACCGTGCGGCAGGACTTCGACGCGCTCGGCCGGCGGTGCCTGGAGGTCCTCCTCGCCCGGCTGGCCGGTGAGGAGCCGCGGGCCCGTCGCGTGCAGCCCGAGCTGGTGGTGCGCGCCAGCTCGGGGCCGGCCCCGGAGCGGCGGTGACGCCCTCCCGCTCCCGGGAAGGTGCCGTTCTCCCGTCCGGCGCCGGCGGAGTGCTACGTGCAGGGGCGGGGAGGGTTGACCGCTGCTCGTGTGAGCGCTCACAATCGAGGCGGCCGGCGGCGCCCCCCGTCGCTGCGCGCCCCGTGACGTGGAGGACCCAGCTCGATGAGCCAGCCAGCAGCAGAGCGCGCCGAGCGCGGCACCCACCGCCGCCTGCGCGAGGAGGTGGCGGCCCTGCACGGCCACCTGGTGCGCTACCAGCTGGTCACCTGGACCGCCGGCAACATCTCCGCCCGCGTGCCCGGTGAGGACCTGATGGTCATCAAGGCGTCGGGGGTCGACTACGACGAGCTCGACTGGCGCGGCGTCGTCGTCTGCGACCTGGACGGGAACCTCGTCGACGGGGTCCACGCCCCCAGCTCCGACACCGCGGCGCACGCCCACGTCTACCGGGAGCTGGCGCACGTCGGCGGCCAGGTGCACACGCACAGCCCCTACGCGACGGCGTGGGCCGCGCGGGGGGAGGAGATCCCCTGCGTGCTCACCGCCATGGCCGACGAGTTCGGGGGCCCGATCCCCGTCGGGCCCTTCGCGATCATCGGTGACGACTCCATCGGCCGCGGCGTCGTCGCCACCCTGTCAGCGTCACGCAGCACCGCCGTCCTGATGCAGAACCACGGCGTCTTCACCATCGGGGAGGACGCGCGCGCCGCGGTCAAGACCGCGGTGATGACCGAGGACGTCGCGCGCACCGTGCACCTGTCCCGCCAGCACGGCGAGCCCCTGCCCATCCCGCAGGAGGCGGTCGACCGGCTCTTCAACCGCTACCAGAACGTCTACGGCCAGCGCTGACGCACGCCGTCGACACCGCACGAGAGGCACAGCACCCCATGAGCACGACCTCCAGCCCCCTGCTCGACCCGTTCTCGACCCGCGAGGTCTGGTTCCTCACCGGCAGCCAGGACCTGTACGGCGAGGAGACGCTGGCGCAGGTCGCCGAGCAGAGCCAGCGCGTCGTCTCCCTGCTCGAGGGCGCCGACGCCGTCCCCGTGCGCGTGGTGTGGAAGCCCGTGGTGAAGAGCTCCGACGCGATCCGCCGCGTGATGCTCGAGGCCAGCGCGGACGACTCCGTGGCCGGCGTCATCACCTGGATGCACACCTTCAGCCCCGCCCGGATGTGGATCGCCGGGCTGTCCGTGCTGAGCAAGCCGCTGCTGCACCTGCACACCCAGGCCGACCCGGCGCTGCCGTGGGCGACCATCGACATGGACTTCATGAACCTCAACCAGGCCGCCCACGGCGACCGGGAGTTCGGGTACGTGCTGTCCCGCCTGCGCAGCTCGCGCACCACGGTGGCCGGCTACGCCGGTGACCCGGGCGTGCAGCAGCGCGTGGGGGAGTGGGCGCGCGCCGCGGTCGCCGCCTCCGTGGCCCGCTCGCTGAAGCTCGTGCGCTTCGGCGACACCATGCGCAACGTCGCGGTGACCGAGGGCGACAAGGTCGAGGCGCAGATCCGCTGGGGCGTGGACGTCGAGGCGCTCGGCGTCAACGCCCTGGCCGACGTGGTGTCCGCCGTCGGTGACGCCGAGGCCGACGCGCTCGTCGCCGAGTACGCCGACCGCTACGAGGTGGCGCCCGAGCTGCTGCCCGGCGGCGCGCGCGCCGACTCGCTGCACTACGGCGCCAAGATCGAGGTCGCGCTGCGCCGTGTCCTGGAGGCCAACGGCGCCGAGGCCTTCACGACCAACTTCGAGGACCTCGGCACCCTGCGCCAGCTGCCCGGCCTCGCCGTGCAGCGCCTCCTCGGCGACGGCTACGGCTTCGCCGGCGAGGGCGACTGGAAGACCGCTGCCCTGACGCGCGTGCTCAAGGCCGCCGGCGCCGGCCTGCCCGGCGGGACGGCGTTCATGGAGGACTACACCTACGACCTCGCCGTCGACGGCACGGGCAGGCCCCGTGGTCTCGTGCTCGGCGCCCACATGCTCGAGGTGTGCCCGACCATCACGACGTCCACCCCGCGCATCGAGGTGCACCCGCTCGGCATCGGTGACCGCGAGGACCCGGTGCGCATGGTCCACACCGCCGACCCGGGCGACGCCGTCGTCGTCGGCTGGAGCGACCTGGGCGACCGGTTCCGCCTCGTGGTCAACGAGGTGCGCGTGGTGACCCCGCCGCAGGACCTGCCGAACCTGCCCGTCGCCCGCGCCGTGTGGGAGCCCCTGCCCGACTGGCGCACCTCGACCGAGTGCTGGCTCGAGGCCGGCGGCCCCCACCACACGGTGATGTCGACGCAGTTCGGCCTGGAGGTCCTGGAGGACCTGGCCGACGTCGTCGGCACCGAGCTGGCGGTCATCGGCGCCGGCACCACGACCCGCGCGTTCAAGCGCGAGCTCCGCTGGGAGGGCGCCTACCGCGTCCTCTCGCGCGGCGTGTGACCCCCCCGACCCACCTCCGGGCCAGACCCGCCCCCTGACCGCGCGCCGGTCCTCGCCCGCCGACCCGGGCGGGGACCGGTGCGCCACCACGCCCCCTCGCGGGGGACGGCGACACGCCGTGCGCGTGCTCAACGCCCGTCGCGGTCCTGCCGATGCTCTCCGCGTGAGCGAGCGCGCCGAGGTGCTGGTCGACGAGTTCCTGTCCCGCCTGCCCTGGCGCCGCCCCAGGCCCAGCCTCGTCACGCCCCTGGTGGAGCTGCTCCTGGAGGACGACCTGCTCTTCTGGGACGTCGCGCAGGACGACGACCCGCGCACGTACGCCGCCTTCTTCGTGGTCTTCACCCCCACGCGCGTGATCACCCACCGCGTCGAGCACCGCAGGGGAGACCGCCGTGCGGTGCTGAGGACCGAGGTGGCGCTGCGCACCGAGCTGGTCGAAGTCACGTCGTCCATGCAGCCCGAGACCCCGTACACCTGGCTGATGGCGCTCTGCGACGGGGCGCTGGACGTCCTGGGACCCCTCGGGCGGGGCCTGGACGCCGCGTGCGCGTGGCTCGCTCGCCGGAGCGCCTGGTTCGAGCGGCGCTGCTACTCCCTGGAGCACCTCGAGGCGCCCCGGCGGCGCTTCGTCGACGTCCGCTACTCGCGCTTCCCCGAGCCGATCCGGCTGCCGCTGCAGTGGGACGACGTCGCGCACGAGCGCAACCACGAGTTCGACAGCTTCCTGCCGGTGCTCCTGACCGACCTGCCCTGACCGGGGCCCCACCGTCGGCGATCTTGGCGATCGGTGGGCCTGACATCGTCGTCAGGGCCACCGATCGCCAAGGTCTGCGCGGGACGGCCCCGTGGAGACGGCCGCTGCGAGGCCGGCGGGTGCGTCCGGCGCGGCGACCGTAGGGTTTGCGCCGTGCCTGCAGCAGTGACGCTCTCGACGGCGTCGGTGTACCCCCAGGGCTGCGCCGACGCCTTCGAGATGGCGGCCCGGCTCGGTTACGACGGCGTCGAGGTCATGGTCTGGACGGACCCGGTCAGCCAGGACGAGGACCGGATCGCCGAGCTCAGCGAGCACTTCGAGGTGCCCGTCACCTCGGTGCACGCGCCGACGCTGCTGCTCACCCAGCGGGTCTGGGGCCGGGAGCCGTGGCCGAAGGTCGAGCGGGCGGCGCGGATGGCGAGGCGCCTCGGTGCCCGCACCGTCGTCGTCCACCCCCCGTTCCGGTGGCAGAAGGACTACGCCACCGGCTTCCAGGACGGCGTGCGGAGGATCGCCCGGGCCGAGGGCGTCACGCTCGCCGTGGAGAACATGTACCCCTGGCGCGCGGGCGGGCGGGAGTTCGCCGCCTACCTGCCCGGGTGGGACCCGTGCGGGCTCGACTACGACGCGCTGCTCCTCGACGTCTCCCACGCCGCCACCTCCGGGCAGAGCTGCCTGGAGCTGGCGGAGCGCATGGGAGACCGGCTGAGGCACCTGCACCTGACGGACGGCAACGGGTCGCCGAAGGACGAGCACCTGCTCCCCGGCGAGGGGTCGCAGCCGGTGGCCGAGCTGCTGGCGCACCTCGGGGCCAGCGGGTGGGACGGCGACGCCTGCGTGGAGGTCACCACGCGCCGCGCCCGCGGCCCGGGGAGCGCCGGGAGGCGCTTGCGGCGGCCCTGGCCTTCGCCCGCGAGCACCTGGGCGCACCCGCCCGGGCCTGACGGGGCGCTGGCGCCGTCGCGCTGCCGCTAGCGTGCGGGCGTGGTGGATCGCGCGTTCGTGGTGTGGGACGAGGCGCTGTCGGCGCACGACTTCGGCCCCGGCCACCCGATGGCGCCGCTGCGCCTGGAGCTGACGGCCCGCCTCGCGCGTGACCTGGGGCTGCTCGACGCCCCCGGCGTCCACGTCGCCGGGGCCCGGGTGGCCTCGGACAGGCTGCTGACCACCGTCCACGCGCCCGCCTACGTCGCCGCCGTGCGCCGCGTGTCGGAGGACCCCCGCAAGAGCGACCTCGCCCACGGCCTCGGCACCGACGACGACCCGGTCTTCGCGGGCATGCACGAGACCTCCGCGCGCGTCGTCGCGGCCTCGGTCGACTGCGCGGAGGCGGTCTGGACGGGTGCCGCCGAGCACGCCGTCAACGTCAGCGGCGGCATGCACCACGCGATGCCCGACCGGGCGAGCGGGTTCTGCATCTACAACGACCTGTCCGTGGCCATCGCGCACCTGCTGGAGCGGGGGGCCCGGCGCGTGGCCTACGTCGACCTCGACGTCCACCACGGCGACGGCGTGGAGGCCGCCTTCTGGGACGACCCCCGCGTGATGACCATCTCCCTGCACGAGTCGGGGCGCACCCTTTTCCCCGGCACGGGGTGGCCGGAGGAGACCGGCGGCCCCGGGGCCGAGGGGAGCGCCGTCAACGTCGCCCTGCCGGCCGGGACCGCCGACGCCGGCTGGCTGCGGGCCCTGCACGCCACGGCGCACCCGCTGATCCGGTCCTTCCGGCCCGACGTCATCGTCACCCAGCACGGGGCCGACGCCCACGCCCAGGACCCGCTCGCCAACCTCGCGGTCAGCGTCGACGCGCAGCGCGCCGCGGCGCGCTCCCTGCACGACCTGGCCCACGAGGTCTGCGGGGGCCGGTGGGTGGCGACCGGCGGGGGCGGGTACGACCTCGTCGACGTCGTCCCCCGGGTGTGGTCGCACCTGCTGGGGATCGCCGCGCACGCACCGGTGGCGCCGTCGACGCCGGTGCCCGCCGCCTGGCGCGAGCACGTGCGCGCCCAGGGCTGGGAAGCCCCGGAGGTCATGACCGACGGCGCCGACGCGTCGTTCCCGCCGTGGGAGGCGGGCTGCGATCCCGCCGACCCGCTCGACCGGGCGGTGCTCGCGACCCGTCGCGCGGTGTTCCCGAACCACGGTCTGGACCCCTGGTTCGACTGAGGCGGCCCACGACGCGCTGGCGACGGCCCACGACGCGCCGCGGTCGGCGGGCGACGCGCCGCTGAGGGGGCCCCGACCTGCGGGGAAGCGCCGTCGCCGCCCTCGCGCGGGGGCACGACGGTGCGTGCGGGTGGGTCGCCCGAGCAGGTCACACCGTTGTAACTCTCGTAACGGCTTCCCCAATCGTCACACGAGCCACTACTGTGAGCATGCAACACCCCGCAGGGGGTGAGCAGACCTGGAGGGACCATGGCGATGGACCGCGACTTCAGCGGAGTGCGCTTCCTCACCGTGGCCGAGGTCGCCACGATGATGCGGGTGTCGAAGATGACCGTGTACCGCCTCGTGCACAACGGCGACATGCCCGCCGTGCGCGTCGGCCGCTCGTTCCGCGTGCCGGAGACGGCTGTCGACCAGTACCTGGCGCACTCCTTCGTGGAGACCGAGGCGATGTGACGGAGCGGCGCCCGCAGCTGCGGGCGCCGGGCCGGCGGCCTCCCCGAGGCGGGTAGGCTGCCGCGCCAGGAGCATCCGCCGGCAGCACCACCGCTGCCCCGAGCGATCTGAGGCACCATGGGTTCCGTCATCAAGAAGCGCCGCAAGCGCATGGCGAAGAAGAAGCACCGCAAGCTGCTGCGCAAGACGCGCCACCAGCGCCGCAACAAGAAGTAGCAGCACCGCTGCCGAGCCCGCACCGCGCCCGCCGCAGTGCGGGCTCCGTGCTGTCCGGGCCCCGCCGCGGCTAGCCTCCACGGGTGGCATCGGAACCGGACGTGCGGGTCGTGCTCTACGGGCGGGCCGGGTGCCACCTGTGCGACGTCGCGCGCGAGCAGGTGGCGCGCACCTGCGCCGCCGCGGGCCAGGGCTGGCGGGAGGTCGACGTCGACGACGACGCCGAGCTCGTCTCCCGCTACGGCGACCTGGTGCCGGTGGTCACCGTCGACGGCCGGCACCACGCGCACTGGCGCGTCAGCGAGCCCGAGCTGCGGGCCGCGCTGGCCCGCTGAGCGCCCCGCCGCCCCGGCGAGCGCCCGCCACCAGCGGCCCACCAGCCGTCCGGGAGCCCGTCGTGACGCGCGCGGACTTTGTGCTGCCGTTCACGAGTGCCTAGTCTGGGCTGCCCGCACGACGTCATACCAGGAACACCCAGGCCGTCCAGCAGGAGCCCTGCCACACCGTGACCACCCCGAACGGAACCCCGCCGCCGCGCTCCGGGCGCGACGGCGTCAGGGGCGTCCCCGACGCCACCGTGGCCCGGCTCCCGGGGTACCTCCGGGTGCTGACCGGCCTCGGGGAGCGCGGCGTCACGACCGTCTCCAGCGAGGAGCTCGCCCTCGCGGCCGGCGTGGGGTCGGCGACCCTGCGCAAGGACCTGTCCCACCTCGGCAACTACGGCGTCCGCGGCGTGGGCTACGAGGTCGGGCACCTGGTCCAGCACGTCGGCAGCTGCCTGGGCCTGGCGGAGGAGTGGCGCGTCGCCATCGTCGGCATCGGCAGCCTGGGGCGGGCGCTGGCCAACTACGGCGGCTTCGCCCCCCGCGGCACCCGGGTGGTGGCGCTGCTGGACGACGACCCCGCC
Source organism: uncultured Actinomycetota bacterium (assembly GCA_963781365.1). Lineage (GTDB taxonomy): Bacteria > Actinomycetota > Actinomycetes > Actinomycetales > Quadrisphaeraceae > Quadrisphaera. The sequence goes on from CAWAFR010000003.1 coordinate 33,583, forward strand.
GTCGTCGGCGAGCGGGTCGCGGGGCTCGAGGTGCTGCCCGTCGCCCGGGTCGCGGAGGTCGTCGCCTCGCTGGGCGTGCGCATCGGGGTGCTGGCGGTCCCGGCGGGGTCGGCGCAGACCGCGTGCGACGCCGTCGTGGCAGCGGGCATGACCAGCGTGCTGTCCTTCGCCCCGGTCGAGCTGCAGGTGCCGGCGGGGGTCGAGCTGCGCCGGGTCGACCTGTCCACCGAGCTGGCCATCCTCGCCTTCCGGGAGCGCCGCCGGGCCGGGGCGTCGGTCCCCGATGACGACGGGCGCTCCGACCGGCGGTCCGGTGACGCCTCCCCGGAGGAGCTCCCCTCCCCCCGCAGCCGGGCGGGGGCCTCGCGGTGAGCCTGCTCGTCGTGGGGCTCTCCCACCGCACCGCCCCGATCTCGCTGCTGGAGCGGGCGGCCCTGGACGCCGACGGCGCCCGGGCCGTGGCCCGCGAGCTGTGCGGCGGCGACGTGCGGGAGGCGGCGGTGCTCGCCACCTGCAACCGCGTCGAGGTCTACGCCGACGTCCCGTCCTTCCACCGCGGCGTGCAGGACCTGTCCCTGGCCCTCGCGGAGCGGGCGGGGCTGCCGCTGGCCGAGATGGGGGAGTCCCTGGTCTTCGCGCACGGCGACCTCGCGGTGGAGCACCTGTTCTCCGTGGCCGCGGGGCTCGACTCGATGGCGCTGGGGGAGTCCCAGGTGCTCGGCCAGGTCCGCGCCGCCCTGCGCCGCGGGCAGGAGGACGCCACCGTCGGCCGCGTCCTCGACCAGCTCGTCCAGCGCGCGCTGCGCGTGGGCAAGCGGGTGCACAGCGAGACCGGGCTCGACCGGGCCGGGCGCTCCCTGGTGGAGGCCGCCCTGGAGGGGGCCGAGGACGTCGTGGGGCCCCTGGGCGCCGCCCGCGCCCTCGTGGTCGGCGCCGGGTCCATGAGCGCCCTCGCGGTGACCACGCTGCACCGCCTCGGCGTCGGCTCCATCGCCGTCGCGAACCGCACCCCGGCGCGCGCGGAGCGCCTCGCCGGTGCCGTGGGCGGCACCTGGCTGGGCCTGGACGACGACGCGGTGCTGCGCGCGGCCCTCGCGGAGGCCGACGTCGTCGTCTCCTGCACCGGGGCCGTCGGCACCGTGCTGGACGTCGCCCAGGTCGACGCCGCCCGGCGCGAGCGCCCCGGGGGCGCCGCGCAGCTGGTGGTCGACCTGGCGCTGCCGCACGACGTCGACCCCGCCGTCGGGCAGGTCGAGGGCGTGGTGCTCGTCGGCCTCGGGGAGCTGCGGGACCGCCTGGCCGCCGAGGTCGCGGTGGCCGGGGGCGCGCAGGCGGCCGACGGCGCACCCGGGGGCCTCGCGGGCCTCGCGGGCGTCGCGGGCAGCGTCAGCGCCGCCCGGGACGTCGTCGCGCAGGAGGTCGCCACCTACCTGGCCGAGCAGCGGGCCGCGTCCGTCGCGCCCACGGTGGCGGCCCTGCGCTCGCTGGCGCGGGACGTCGTCGAGGGCGAGGTGGCGCGGCTGCGCGGCCGGCTGGGCCCCGACGTCGACCCCCGCGTGCTCGCCGAGGCCGAGCTCGCCGTGCACCGGGTCACCGAGAAGCTGCTCCACACCCCGACGGTCCGGGTGAAGGCGCTGGCGGCGGGCGGTGAGGACGGGGCCGGGTACGCGGCGGCGCTGCGCGAGCTGTTCGCCCTCGACGGCGCGGCGGCGCTCCCCGCGCTCGCCGGTCAGCGCGCCGGGTTCGGCGCCGGGCCCGTCGCGGTGCCGGTGGCGGCCTCCCCGGCCACCACGGGCAGCGGCAGCGTCGCCGACGTGCTCCGCGCCGTCGCCCCGCCCGTCCCGCTGCCCGTCGCCCCGCCCGCCGTCGAGCGGAGCGCCTCGTGACCGCGGCGCCCCTGCTCCGCCTCGGCACCCGGCGCAGCCCGCTGGCGCGCACCCAGTCCGAGCGGGTGGCCGCGGCGCTGCGCGAGCGCGCCGGCGTGCGGGTGGAGCTGGTCGAGGTGGTGACCCACGGCGACGTCTCGCGGGCTCCGCTGGCGACGATGGGCGGCACCGGCGTCTTCGTGTCCGCGCTGCGCGACGCGCTCCTGGCGGGCCGCGTCGACCTGGCGGTCCACTCCCTGAAGGACCTGCCCACGGCGCCCGCCGAGGGGCTCGTGGTGGCCGCCGTGCCGCCCCGGGAGGACCCGCGCGACGTGCTGGTGGCCAGCGGCGGGCGGCGCCTGGCCGACCTGCCGGCCGGGGCGCGCGTGGGCACCGGCTCACCCCGGCGCGCCGCCCAGCTGCGGGCCCTGCGCCCCGACCTGCGGGTGGTCGACGTGCGCGGCAACGTCGGCACCCGGCTGCGGACGGTGGCCGAGGGGGAGCTCGACGCCGTCGTGCTCGCCCTCGCCGGGTTGCTGCGCCTGGGGCGCGCCGGCGAGGCCACCGACGTGCTGGCCCCCGAGCAGGTGCTGCCGGCGCCCGGCCAGGGGGCGCTGGCCGTGGAGTGCCGCGCCGACGACGCCGACGTGCTGCGGGCCTGCGCGCTCCTCGACGACCCGGCCACCCGGGCCGCCACCACCGCGGAGCGCGCGCTGCTCGCCGCCCTGGAGGCCGGCTGCGCCGCCCCGGTGGGCGCGCTGGCGACCGTCGGGGACGACGGGGCGCTGCACCTGACGGCGCTGGTCGCCGCCCTCGACGGCTCGGAGACCGCGGTGCGCACCGGCTCCGGAGACCCCTCCGCCGCCGCCGCCACGGGCCGCCGCGTCGCCGCGGAGCTGCTCGGATCCGGCTCGCCCGCGCTGGGCCCCCTCGCCCCCCGGGCCGCCTCGACCTCACCGACCCCGTCCGCCACCGGCGCCTCCAACCCTCCGGGCGCCCCGAACGCCTCCACCGCCGGAGACCCCTCCGACGGCGGAGACCCGACACACCCCGACCGCCCCCCGACCCCTCCGCCCGCGGAGCCCGACCACCACGCCCCGCAGACAGCCTCGAACGCTCACGACACGGCGGCCGCCGCGCCGCCGGAGAGGGTGCACCCGTGACCCCCCTGACCTCGACCGCGACGCTCGCCGGCGTCGGGTCCGACGCGCAGACCGACGCGTCCGCCACCGGCAGCGCTCCGCCCGCCGCCGGCGCCCCCACCACCGCGACGGCTCCCGCCCCGTCCAGCGGCACGACCCCCAGCACGCCCGGCAGCGGTCCCGCGGGGGCCGGCGCCGGCTCCCCGGGCGTCGCCTTCGTCGGCGCCGGACCGGGTGACCCGGGCCTGCTGACCCTGCGCGCCGCCGAGCTGCTCAGCGCCGCCGACGTGGTCGTCCTCGACCGCGGCGCCGACGCCGTCGCCACCGGCGCCCCTGAGGGCGTGGCCCTCGCCGCCGTCCAGCGGCACTGCCGCGAGGGCGTCGAGCTCGTCGAGACGACGGCGCCCGAGGGCGGCGCGCCGCTGACCGGCGCCGCGCGCGCCAAGCTGTCCCTGGCCCCGGCCAGGGCGGGCCAGCGCGTGGTGCGGCTCTTCTGCGGTGACGCCGCCAGCGCTCCGCACCTGGCCGACGAGCTCGCTGCCGTCCGCCGCGCCGGCGCTGCCGTCGAGGTCGTCCCCGGCGTGTCGGTGGCCACCGCCGTGCCGCTGTACGCGGGCATCGCCACCAGCACCACCCGCTTCAGCGACGTGCACGTCCTCGACGCCGCCCTCGGCGAGGCCGCCGTCGACGCCGTGGTCTCGGTGCCCGGCACCGTCGTGCTCACCGGCGGCACCGACGACGTCGTCGGCGCCGCGAAGGCGCTGGTCGCGGCGGGCCGCTCCGGCTCCCAGGAGGTCGCCGTCACCTCCGGCGGCACCACCACCCACCAGCGGACCGTCACCGCGACGCTGTCCACGCTGCCGGACGTGCTGGCCGCCGAGGGCGAGCACCTGCCCGAGCCGCTGGTCGTCGTCCTGGGCCCGGGCACCGCCAAGCGCGAGAAGCTGGCCTGGTTCGAGTCGCGGCCGCTGTTCGGCTGGCGCGTCCTGGTGCCGCGCACCCAGGCGCAGTCCAGCACCACGGTCGAGCGCCTGGCGGCCGCCGGTGCGGTCAGCGAGGTCGTCCCGACGATCGCCGTGGAGCCGCCGCGCAGCCCCCACCAGATGGAGAAGGCCGTCCGCGGCCTCGTCACCGGCCGCTACGAGTGGGTCGGGTTCACCTCCGTCAACGCCGTGCGGGCGGTGCGCGACAAGTTCGCCGAGTACGGCCTCGACGCGCGGGCGTTCTCCGGGCTGAAGGTCGCCGCCGTCGGCGGCGTCACGGCCGCGGAGCTGCGCGGCTGGGGCATCGAGCCCGACCTCGTGCCCGCCGACGAGCAGTCCGCGGCGGGCCTGCTCGCGGAGTGGCCCCCCTACGACGAGGTGCTCGACCCGATCGACAGGGTCTTCCTGCCCCGGGCCGACATCGCCACCGACACGCTGGTGGAGGGCCTGCAGCAGATCGGCTGGCAGGTCGACGACGTCACGGCCTACCGCACCGTGCGGGCCGCACCGCCGCCCGCGCCGGTGCGCGACGCCATCAAGACCGGCGCCTTCGACGCGGTGGTCTTCACGTCCTCGTCCACGGTGCGCAACCTCGTCGGCATCGCCGGCAAGCCGCACCCGAGCACGGTGGTGGCCTGCATCGGGCCCGCCACCTGCGCGACGGCGACGGAGCTGGGCCTGCGCGTCGACGTGCGCGCCGAGCACGCCAGCACCGCTTCCCTCGTCGACGCCCTCGCCGCCTACGGCGCGCAGCTGCGCGCCGCGGCGGAGGAGGCGGGCGAGCCCGTGCTGCGTCCCAGCGAGCGCCGCGCCGGCGGCCGCCGCAGGCGCTGACGGCCGAGAGCGGACTGCCGACCGTGCCGTTCCCCGCTGAGCGACCGCGGCGCCTGCGAGCGTCGCCGGCGCTGCGGTCGCTCAGCGCCCAGGAGCACCTGGCGCCGCAGCGCCTGGTGCTCCCGGTCTTCGTCAAGGAGGGGCTGAGCGCTCCGTCGCCGATGCAGTCCATGCCCGGCGTGGTCCAGCACAGCCTCCCGTCCCTGGTGGAGGCGGCCGAGGAGGCCGTCGCCGCCGGGGTCGGCGGGATCATGGTCTTCGGCGTCCCGGTCGTGCGCGACGCGCGCGGCTCGGGCGCCGACGATCCCGAGGGGATCCTCAACACCGCCCTGCGGGCGCTGGACGAGGCCGTCGGCGACCGGTGCGTGGTGATGGCCGACCTGTGCTTGGACGAGTTCACCGACCACGGCCACTGCGGCGTCCTCGACGACGCGGGTCGCGTCGACAACGACGCCACCCTGGAGCGGTACGCCGCGATGGCCCTCGCGCAGGCCGAGGCGGGCGCCTCCCTGCTCGGCCTGAGCGGGATGATGGACGGGCAGACCGGCGTCGTGCGGGCCGCGCTCGACGCCGTCGGACGCACCGACGTCGTGCTCCTGGCGTACGCGGCCAAGTACGCCTCGGCGTTCTACGGGCCCTTCCGCGAGGCGGTGGAGTCCACCCTGCAGGGTGACCGCCGCGCCTACCAGATGGACCCTGGCAACCGGCGCGAGGCGCTGCGCGAGGTGCGCCTCGACATCGCCGAGGGCGCCGACGTCGTCATGGTCAAGCCGGCGCTGCCCTACCTCGACGTGCTGTCCGACGTCGCAGCCGCCGTCGACGTCCCCGTGTGGGCATACCAGGTCTCCGGGGAGTACGCGATGGTCGAGGCCGCTGCCGCGGCCGGGATGATCGACAGGGAGCGGGCGGTCCTGGAGTCGCTGACCTGCATCCAGCGGGCCGGCGCCACGGCCACGCTCACCTACTGGGCCACCGAGGTGGCCGGCCTGCTGCGCCGGGGCTGAGGCTCACGCGGGGTAGTCGGCCCCTCCGGTGACGCCGAAGAACTCCTCCAGGGTGGCGGTTCCGCGGGCGGTCATGGCCGCCACCAGGTCGACCCCGACCCAGCGGAAGTGCCACGGCTCGGGGTTGTAGCCGGTGACCGCCTGGTCGGCCCCGGTGTAGCGCAGCAGCCACCCGTGCTGGCCGGCGCTGGCCGCCAGCCACAGCCCCTCGTCCGTCTGGGCGAAGGAGGGGGACAGGGTGGCCCGGCCGTCAGCGGAGGTGAGGTCGACGGCCAGACCCGTCTGGTGCTCGCTGAACCCGGCCCGCGCGCTGTACCGGTCGGCTCCCGCCTGGCCGTTGCGCGCCACGGAGCGCCGGTGCACGGTCTCCTGGTACTCCCGGGTGCGGAACCCGCTGACCAGGGCGAGGGGGACGCCGTCGTCGCGGCCGTGCTGAAGCAGGGCCTCCAGGTCGGGAGCAGCGGCGGCGCTGACCACCTCTCCCGCCACCGTCACCAGCTGGGCGGGGGCGTAGTCGCCCGGGTCGATCGGGTGCGACTTGTTGACCACCACCCACGGGCTGTCGGCCGCTGACGTGGAGTGGGCGGCGGCGTCGAACGACGGGGCCGAGGCGGTGGTGGGCGTCGTGGCGGGGTCGGCCGGCGAGGGGCTCGGGCTGGCGGTCGGGCTCGCCGCCGGCGCACCGCCCGACGCCGGGACGGCGCTCCGGAGCCCGGCAGCGGACGTCGTGGTCTCCGCCCCCGGGAGCCGCAGCGCGCCGACGGCCCCGGAGGAGGCCGCCGCGCCGCCCAGGGCCCAGGCAGCGGCGGCGCCGATGAGGTGGCGGCGGCTCACCGGCGGCAGCGCGCGGCGCCGCCCTGACGCGGAGCTGGAGCTGCGGCCCGCCGCCATCGCACCTCCACGCCTCGCAGGGTCCCGTCCACCGCCCGCGGGGCGCCGGGGTGGCTGCCGCGCCGGGGGGCGGTTCGAGGGTAGGCGCTGCGCCGGGGACGGCGGGGGGATCGCCGCGCCTCAGAGGCCGAGGCGGTCGGCCATCGCCTCGACGGCCGCCTCGGCGAAGGCGTCGGCGGGGTCGAAGGTGTTCGCCAGCTGGCCGAAGAGCTCGCTGCTCACCAGGCCCAGCAGCGCCGTCCAGCACTGGGCGGCGGCGACGACGAGCTCCGGGGACGCGCGGGATCCCGCCGCGGCGATCACCCGGGCCGCGCCCTGCGCGACGTCCGGAGCCAGCGGGCGCGAGCCCGCCGGTGCCGGCAGGCCCTCGAGCACCGCCACCAGGGCCAGCGGGGCCCGGGAGCCAGCGGTCGTCGTCCGCTCGTCGCCCGCGTACCCGGGCACGGGGGAGCCGTAGACGAGGGCGTACTCGTGCGGGTGCTGCACCGCCCAGCCCCGCAGCGCGAGGCAGGCGGCGGTGAAGCGGTCTCGCAGGCTGCGGCCCGGACCGGGCGCGGCGGCGGCGTCGACCGCGTCGGCGGCGTCGTCGTAGGCCTCGACGATGAGGGCGGTCAGCAGCTCGTCGCGCGTGGCGAAGTAGCGGTACAGCGCCGAGGAGGCCAGGCCGAGCTCGCGGGCGACGGCGCGCAGGGACAGCGCGGGCGCCCCGGACTCGGCGAGCTGGCGCCGCGCGGCGGCCAGGATGTCGGCGGTGAGCTCCCGGCGGGCGCGCTCGCGGGCGGTGGGGACGACGGGCACCCCCCGATCCTCGCACACGAAGAGAGCGGCGTTCACTGATGAGAGCGGAGTTCGCTGATGAGAGCGCCGCTCTTGCGCTTCGCGGCGAGCAGGAGCATCCTGCCTCCATGACGAGATCAGTGCTCTCGAAGAAGACCGTTGCTCACGCGGAGGCGGGCGCGCAGCCCACGCCGCGCTACCTGGTGCCGGACCCGCTGACCCGCCGCGTGCTCAACCCGCTGGTGGCCGCGCTGACCCGGCTCGGGCTGCCGCTGGCGGGCTCGCGCGTGCTGGCCGTCCGCGGCCGCAGCAGCGGGGAGTGGCGGACCACGCCCGTGAACCCCCTGGTGGTGGGTGGTGAGCGCTACCTCGTCGCGCCCCGCGGCCACACGCAGTGGGTGCGCAACCTGCGGGCCGCGGGCGCCGGTGAGCTGCGCTCCGGGCGGCGCGTCGAGCGCGTCACCGCGGTGGAGGTGCCGGACGCGGAGAAGCCGGCCCTGCTCCGGGAGTACCTGCGGCGCTGGGCCTGGGAGGTGGGGATGTTCTTCGACGGCGTGAGCGCCGCGTCGACCGACGCCGAGCTGCTCGCCGCCGCCCCGAAGCACCCGGTGTTCCGCGTCCTCCCCGGCTGATCCGCGGCTGGTTCCCCGCTGAGCCTGACGATCATGCAGAAGACCCGCACCCGGAGGTCCGGGTGCGGGTCTTCTGCATGATCGCTCGCGGTCTGCCGGCGTCCGCCGGCGGACGGGCCTCAGGCCTGCTTGATGGCCGAGATGTCGAGCTGGATCTTGATCTTGTCGCTGACGAGGACGCCGCCGGTCTCCAGCGTCGCGTTCCACACCAGGCCGAAGTCCTTGCGGTTGATCTCGGTCTCGGCCGAGAAGCCCGCGCGGGAGTTGCCGAACGGGTCGGTGGCCACGCCCTCGGCGGAGACCTCGAGCTGGACGGCCTTGGTCACGCCGTGCAGCGTCAGGTCGCCGTCCACGAGGAAGCCGTCACCGGTGACCTGCACGCCGGTGGAGCGGTAGGTCAGGGTGGGGAACTGCTCGACGTCGAAGAAGTCGGCGCTGCGCAGGTGGCCGTCGCGGTCGGCGCTGCGGGTGTCGACGCTGGCCACCTGGATGACGGCCTCGACCGAGATCAGGGAGGCGTCGTCGGCGACGACGACGCTGCCGGCGACGTCGGAGAAGCTCCCGCGCACCTTGGTGACCATCGCGTGGCGCGTGGTGAACCCGACCTCGGAGTGGGAGGGGTCGATGGCGTAGGTGCCGGCGACGAGGCCGGCGGGGAGAGTGGTGCTCATGGGGTCCTCCTGGGACGTGGTGCGGCTGTGCCGGTGGTGGCAGCGTGCGGTGCGCCCCACTGTGCCGCATAATGCTTCAACATTCAACATTATTTCCACCGGGAGGTGGCCGCAGTGACAGCACCGTCGTCGACCCGCTGGCTGGACGCCGAGGAGCAGCGCGTCTGGCGCGCCTACCTCGAGGCCTCCCAGCTGCTCCTGCGCCGCCTCGCGCAGGACCTGGAGGAGTCCGAGCACGACCTCGCCCTGCCGGAGTACGAGCTGCTCGTCCGCCTGTCCGAGGCGCACGAGTGGTCGCTGCGGATGTCGGACCTCGCCGACGACCTGGTGCACTCCCGCAGCCGGCTCACCCACGCGATCACCCGCCTGGAGCAGCGCGGCCTGGTGGAGCGCCGCGCCTGCCCGGACGACCGGCGCGGCGTGCTCGCCGTGATGACCCCCGCCGGCCACCGGGCCCTCGCAGCGGCGGCGCCCCTGCACGTCACCGGTGTGCGGGAGGGTCTCTTCGACCCCCTCGGCGCCGACGACGTGCGCGGCGCTGGGCCGCATCGCCGCCAAGGTCGCCGACGGCCTGCGCCGGCCGGGCGGTGACGACCGGCAGCGTCAGCCGACGGTGGCCCCGAAGGCCAGCCCCAGCAGGTAGGTCACCGCGGCAGCACCGAGGCCGATCACGAGCTGTCTCAGGCCCCGCCGCAGCAGCGGTCCGCCGGAGAGCACCCCGACCACGGCGCCGGTGCCCAGGAGCGCCAGCGAGACCAGGACCAGCGCGCAGGCCAGGGCAGCACCGGTGCCCAGGCCGAACAGGAACGGCAGCACCGGCACCAGGGCGCCGCTGGCGAAGAAGGCGAAGGACGACGACGCCGCCGCCCAGGCGGACCCGACCACGTCGTCCTGCTCGACCTCGCCCCCCGGCACCTGCAGCGGGACGGCTCCGGCCGGGCCCGTCGCCGAGCCCGCCGTCGCGCCGCCCAGCTGCTCCCGGGCGTGCGCCTCGGCGTCCTGAGCGGCCATGCCGCGCGCCCGGTAGACCAGCGCCAGCTCGTTCGCGTCGACGTCCAGGGAGCGCACCACCGCCGCGGCGGCCAGCCCCGGGGCCGACGCGGCGATCAGCTCCCGCTGCGAGCGGACCGAGACGTACTCCCCGGCGCCCATCGACAGCGCCCCGGCCAGCAGCCCCGAGACAGCCGGTCAGGAGCACCACGGCGGTCGGCGTGCCGGCACCGGCCACCCCCAGCACCAGCGCGAGGTTGGACACCAGCCCGTCGTTCGCCCCGAACACGGCGGCGCGGAACGTCCCCGAGACGCTCGCCCGGCCCCGCGCGGCCAGACCCCGGACCACCTCGCCGTGCACCTGCTCGTCGGCGGCCATCGCCTCCGTCGCGTCCGGCTCGGAGGCGTACGACGAGCGGGACTCCGCCTGCTGGGCCAGCGCCAGCACGAACACCGAGCCGAAGCGCTGGGCCAGCAGCGCCAGCAGGCGGATGCCCAGGCCCGGGCGCCCCGGCCTCGACGGGACGCCCGTGCGCTCCTCCAGCAGGGCCGCCCAGTGCGCGGCGTGGCGCCCCTCCGCCTCGGCCAGGGCGATCAGGACGTCGCGCTCCTCGCCGGAGCGGCGCGCCGCGAGGCGGCGGTAGACGGCGGCCTCGTGCACCTCGTCGGCGAGCCGGCGGCGCCAGCGGCGCACCTGGGCGGAGGACGGTCCATCAGGCACAGCGGGTCCTCCGGTTCGAGCGGCGGGGCCCAGGGTAGGCGGCCGCTGCGGGCGGGTCCGGCCGGAGCGGGACCAGCCGTTCGGGTGCCGTCCGACGACGTCCGCCGCCGCCCGGCGCGGGCTCCCGGACGGTGGTGATGACCAAGGCCGTCCTCGCCTGACGGGCGGGCCGCCGCGGCGGCGGTGAGGATCGGGGCATGCCCCCCGGTGACACCGCTGCCGACCACGACCTCGCCGCGCTCGACGCGGCGCCCTCAGGGCGCGGCGTGGTGGTCGTGACGGGCGGCTCCGGCGGCCTGGGCCGCGAGCTGGTCCGCCTGCTCGCCCGCGCCGGCTGGGACGTGGCGGTCCTCGCCCGGGGCCGGGAGGCCTGGCCGGGGCGGTCGCGAGGTCGCGGCGCCGGGCGCCGCGGGCTCGGGCGTGGTCTGCGACGTCGCCGAGCGCGGCCAGGTCGAGGCCGCCGCCGACGAGGTGGAGGCCGGCTCGGGCCGATCGAGGTGTGGGTGAACGACGCCATGGCGAGCGTCTTCGCGACGTTCGCCGAGACCGCTCCGGAGGACTTCGAGCGCGCCACCCGCGTGACGTACCTCGGGCAGGTCAACGGCACCCGGGCCGCGCTGCGCGCATGCGGCCCCGCGACCGCGGGCCACGTCGTGCAGATCGGTTCCGCGCTCGCCTTCCGCGGCATCCCGCTGCAGTCGGCCTACTGCGGGTCCAAGCACGCCGTCGTCGGCTTCACCGAGAGCGTCATCACCGAACTGCATGCACGAGGGCAGCCGGGTCCGGCTCTCGATGGTCCACATGCCGGGGATGAACACCACGCAGTTCGGCTGGGTCCGCACCGGCTCGCCGAAGCACCCGCAGCCGGTCGCGCCGATCTTCCAGCCCGACGTGTGCGCCGGGTGGTCGTGCGGTGGTCGACCATCCGCGCCGGCCACCTGGGTCGGGGAGCCGACCGTCGTCCACCATCCTCGGGAACCAGCTGGTTCGCGCCGCGGCTGCTCGACACCTACCTCGCGCGCACCGGGGTCACCGGCCAGCAGACCGACCTAGACCGGCCCCCACGATGAGCGGCGACTACCTTGAGGAACCCGCTGCCCGGCGACCACGGCGCGCACGGCGAGTTCGACGAGCGCGCCTGGACCACCAGCCCGCAGATCTGGGCTGCAGCAGCACCGCCGGGCGCTCGAGTCGGGGCGCTCGCGGCGCTGGCCGCCGGTGCGCGCCGGGGCGGTCGCGGTCGCCGTCGCCGGGACGCGCGCGCTCGCCCGCCGCCGGTGAGCGCCGCCACCGGGTCCGGGCGCGGGGCCGGCCCCGCGCCGTCCCGGCGGCCCCTGGAGGTCGCGCGCGCCGCCTGGGGGCTGGCGCTGCTCGTCGCCCCGCACCGGGTCCTCGCCGTCGCCGGCGAGGCGGCGCCGGACCCGGCGCGCCCTCGTCACCGCCCGCGCCTCGGCGCCCGCCACCTGGTGCAGGCGGCGGTCTCCGGGCTGACCCCGGGCCGGGCCGTGCTGGCCGACGGCGCCTGGGTCGACGGCATCCACGCCCTGACGTCCCTGGCGCTCGCGGTCGTGGACCGGCGACGCCGGCGGCTCGGGCTCCTCGACGCCGCCGTGGCCGCCTCCTGGGGCCTGGCCTCCCGCCGCGCGGCGCTGCAGGTGCCGCCGTCCGCCGGGCGCCCGGTGGAGCGACCGGCTCGCCCGCGCGGTCCACCCCCTGCTGCCGGGGGCACCGCCGCTCTGACCCCCTCGCGCCCCCCCCGTGACCGCGTCAGGCGGAGGGGTCCAGCACCAGGAACGACCCGGTGACGGCGTACCACCCGGCGTCCAGCAGCAGGCCCACGCCCACGAGCGCCAGTGCGACCGTCACCAGGTGGCGCACCGCCGGGCGCACCCGGGCCCACCACCGCGTGAACAGGGCGACCGCGCTCGTGGCCGCCGCGGGCCACCGCCACCACCAGCACCACGAGCGGCGCCTGGCTGAGCACCGACCACAGCGCGTGCGCCGCCAGCACCTGCCACCACGGCTCGCCGCGGCCGGCGAGGACCACGAGCCCGACGAAGGACGGGTCCAGCACCGCGCCGGCGCTGAACAGGGCCCCGACGCCCAGCAGGCCGGCCCTCCCGACCCGTCGGGGCGCTCCGCGGCGGGCCCCTGGTCGCCGGCCGCGCCCGGTCCGCGCCGCAGCCGCACCGCAGTCCACACCAGGGCGCCGATCCCCGCGAGGGCCTCGACCGCCGACGTCACGGGACCGCCCGGCGCGGCGGCCGCCCAGTCGACGTCGGCGAGCCCCGCGCCCACCGTCATCGAGAGCGCCGCGCCCAGCAGCGCGGTGAGGACGACGACGAGCACCCCGAACGCCACCACCGCGCGGGCCCGTGCGCCCGCGGCCACCGCCGCGGCGGCGATCAGCGCCGGCGGGGTCGAGCCCGGCGACGACCCAGCCCGACGGCGGCGAGGAGCAGGCCCACAGGGCGAGGCCAGGTCCCGGCGGCGAGGATGGCCGGGTGAGCGCCACCAGCAGCACCCCCGCCAGCACCCCCGCGCCCGCGTCGGCGGCGCTGTTCGCGCGCGCCAGCGCCGTGCTGCCCGGGGGCGTCGAACAGCCCGGTCCGCGCCTTCCGGGCCGTCGGCGGCACGCCGCGCTTCATCGCCCGCGCGCAGGGCCCGTGGCTGACCGACGTCGACGGCGGCCGCTAGCTCGACCTGGTCGGCTCCTGGGGGCCGATGATCCTCGGCCACACCCACCCGGCGGTCCTCGACGGCGGTCCGCGAGGCCGCCGGCGAAGGGCTTCAGCTTCGGCACCCCCAGCGAGCGCGAGGTGCAGCTCGCCGAGGAGCTCGTCGACGCGGGTGCAGCCGCTCGGAGAAGGTCCGCCTGGTCGAGCTCGGCACCGAGGCGACGATGAGCGCGATCCGCCTGGCCCGCGGCTTCACCGGCCGGACGCTGATGGTGAAGTTCGCCGGCTGCTACCACGGCCACGTCGACGCGCTCCTGGCCTCCGCCGGGTCCGGCGTCGCCACGTTCGGCGTGCCCGACACCCCCGGCGTCACCCGCGGGAGCGCCGCGGAGACCCTCGTGCTGCCCTTCAACGACTGCCCGCGCTGGAGGCCGCTTCGCCGCGCACGGCGACCGGGTCGCCGGCGTGATCACCGAGGCCGGCCGCCGGCAACATGGGCGTCGTCCCGCCGCGGCCCGGGTTCGCGGCGGCGCTGCTGCGCGGCTGACCCGCCGCGCCGGCGCGCTGCTCATCTGCGACGAGGTGATGACCGGGTTCCGCCTCTCGCGCGCCGGGTGGTTCGGGCTCGAGGGCGCAGCGGGTCGAGACCGGCGGAGCCGACGGCCCTGCACGCCGCGCCCGACCTGTTCACCTCGGCAAGGTGATGGGCGGCGGCTTCCCCGTCGCGGCCTTCGGCGGCCGCGCCGACGTCATGGCGCACCTCGCCCCAGCCGGCCCGGTGTACCAGGCGGGCACCCTGTCCGGGAACCCGGTGGCCTCCGCTGCGGGCCTGGCGACGCTGCAGCACTGCACCCCGGAGGTGTACGCCCGCGTCGACGCCGTCGCCGAGGCCCTGCGCACCGCGGCCTCCGCGGCGCTCGCGGCCGAGGGCGTGCCCCACCACGGGCACCGCCGGGAGCATGTTCAGCGTCTTCTTCTCCGAGATCCCGGTCGTGGACTACGCCACCGCCCGCACCCAGGACGCCGGGGCCTTCGCGGCGTTCTTCCACGCGATGCTCGACGCGGGGGTCCACCTGCCGCCGTCCTGCTACGAGTCGTGGTTCGTGTCCGCGAGCCACGACGACGAGGCGGTCGGCGTCGTCCTCGACGCGCTGCCGGCAGCGGCGCGCGCCGCAGCGGCCGCGTCGAGCCCCGCGCACCGCCGGTAGGGCTGTCGCGGGGCTGCCAGTGGGCTGCCGGCGGGCTGCCAGCGGGCTGCCAGCGGGCGGCAGGGGGCGGCAGGACGGCGAGTCGTGGGCACCCGATCCGGGGGCCCGTCCGGCAGGTGGCGCGGAGCTGTAGCAGGATCACCCGGCATGACGCGACGGGTCCGGGTCGGCTGCTCGTTCACCTACACCGCACAGGGCGACGTGCCGTCGGTGATGCAGGTGACTCCGCTGGCCGACCAGCCGGCGACGCTGCTCAGCGCCGCCTGGTCCCTGGAGCCCGACCAGCCCGTGCGCAGCTACACCGACCTCTACGGCAACCCCTGCATGCGCCTGGTCGCTGCCCGCCGGGCGGTCCGGCTTCCGCTACGAGGCCGTCGTGGAGGTCCCCGACGCGACCGAGGACGTCGACGACGACGGCGCCGCGAGATCGCCGCCGGACGCGCTCCCCGACGACGCGCTGCTCTACACGCTGCCCAGCCGCTACTGCCTGCCCGACGTGCTCGGCAACGAGGCCTGGGACCGCTTCGGCGACGCACCCGCGCGGCTACCGGCGCGTGCAGGCGATCTGCGACCACGTCAACACCCACCTGACCTTCCAGTACGGCAGCATCGACCGCCTGTCGACGGCGGCCGACGTCAACGCCACCGGCTACGGCGTCTGCCGCGACTTCACGCACCTCGCCATCTCCTTCTGCCGGGCCCTGAACATCCCGGCCCGCTACGTCTTCGGCTACCTCCCCGACATCGACGTGCCGCCGGACCCGACCCGATGGACTTCGCCGCCTGGATGGAGGTCTGGCTCGGCGACCGCTGGTGGACCTTCGACCCCCGCAACAACCAGCCCCGCAAGGGCCGCGTGCTGATCGGCCGCGGCCGCGACGCCTCCGACGTCGCGATGGTCACCACGTTCGGCGGGCCCCGTGCTGGAGGCGATGACCGTGGTACGCCGAGGAGGTCACGGTCTGAGGCCCGTGGCTCTCGCCCCGGTGCCGCCCCCGGCGTCACCTGCAGCGTCACCCGTTCGGCTCAAGGTCGGCGGTGCTCCGTCCGAAGGACCTGGTGGAACTGGTCGACGGGCTGCGGCACGTCGCAACACCACGGAAACGAGAGGCGTGCAGGATCCGGTCATGACGGCCCGGGTCGCTGCCGGCTCTCCGCTGCAGGAGGCCCCCCGATGATGCTCGACGCGCTCAGCGCCCCGCTCCTGGCGGCCCGCACCACCGAGCTCGACGAGGCGTCGCGGGTCACGTACCGCCTCGAGCAGACCTTCCGGTACGGCTACGACGCGCCCGTGCACGACCTGCGCCACCGCCTGGTCGTCATGCCGCCGGCGCGCCACGGTGACGTGAGCCGCCGCCTCGCCACCCTGACGGTCAGCGGCCTGCCCGACGGGTTCGACCGCACCGACCGCCGCGACCGCTGGGGCAACGCGGTCACCACCGTGCGCGCCGACCGCGTGGACGACCACGTCGAGTTCCGCCTCGCCGCGGTCCTCGAGCGCGTCGTCGTCCCCGGGGCCCCCGGGCACCCGGTGCTGCCGCGCACGGCGCTGCACGACGCGCGGCTGCTCACCCCCACGCACCTCACGACGCCTGACGAGGCTGTCGTCGAGCTCGCCGAGTCGCTGCGCCGGCCGGAGAACCCGCTGGAGACCGCTGAGCGCGTCTGCTCCGCGGTCCACGCCGCCTTCACGTACCGCTTCGGCGTCACCGGCTTCCGCACCACGGCCGCCGAGGCGCTCGCCGGGGGCGTCGGGGTCTGCCAGGACTACGCGCACGTCATGATCGCCGTGATGCGCCACCTGGGGATCCCCACCCGCTACGTCTCGGGCCACCTCATCGGCCAGGGGGGCACCCACGCCTGGGTCGACGTCGTCGTCCCCGCCTCGATGGACAGCCGCCGCGGCGCCGCTGCCGTCGCCTTCGACCCCTGCAACGACAAGCGCGCCGGCGCCGGCCACCTGACCATCGCCACCGGCCGCGACTACGCCGACGTGGCCCCCACCTCCGGCAGCTACTCCGGCGAGGGCGTCACCGGGAGCCTGTCCTCCACCCGGGACCTGGGGGTCGTGCGCATCGAGGCGTGAGGGCGGTCTCACCGCGGGTGCGGCGGGCACCGGCACCCAGGTCCGGGTGGGATGCTGACGCCATGGCCCTCACCGCCGTCCACCTGATGCGCCACGGGGAGGTCCACAACCCCGAGCGCGTGCTCTACGGGCGGCTGCTGGGCTACCGGCTCTCCGAGCGCGGCCGGGCGATGGCGGCGCTGGTGGCGAGCACGCTGCAGGAGGAGGGGGCCGACGTCGTGGAGGTCGTCGCCTCCCCGCTGCAGCGCGCCCAGGAGACCGCTGCCCCCGTCGCGGCGGCGTACGGCCTGGCCGTCGGGACCGACGAGCGGCTCGTCGAGGCGGCCAACCGCTTCGAGGGCCTGGTCTTCGGGGTCGGTGACGGCTCGCTGAGGCGCCCCCGCCACTGGTGGGCGCTGCGCAACCCGCTGCGCCCGTCCTGGGGGGAGCCGTACGCGGAGCAGGCGGAGCGCGTGCTCGCCGTCGCCCGCGAGGCCGCGGCCCGCAACGCCGGCCACGAGACCGTGCTCGTGGCCCACCAGCTGCCGATCTACTCGGCCCGCCGGCGCGCCGAGGGCCGCCACCTCTGGCACGACCCGCGCCGCCGCGAGTGCACTCTCGCGTCCCTGACCACCCTCCGCTTCGACGGCACGGCCCTGGTGGGGGTGGACTACCGCGAGCCCGCTGCCTCGCTGCTGCCCGGAGCCGTCGACACGGCGGGCGCCGCGTGAGGGACCAGCGCCCCCTGCCGTCCCGCCGCGCCGTGCTCGCCGGGGTCGGCGCCGTCCCCGCCGCGCTCCTGGCCGGCGCGCTGTCGGCGTGCACGGCGGCCTCGGGCAGCCGCGCAGCGACGTCGGCAACCAGCAGGGCTACGTCGGCGGTGACGGGACGGTGCGCTGGGTGGCTCCCGCGAAGCGCACCGGCGCCGTCGCGCTGAGCGGGTCCACCACGGACGGCACGACGGTCTCGGTCGCAGACTGGCGCGGGAAGCTCGTCGTCGTCAACGTCTGGTACGCCTCCTGCGCCCCGTGCCGGATCGAGGCGCCCGACCTCGCGGCGATCGCGACGGCGACCCCCGACGTGCAGTTCCTCGGGATCAACACCCGCGACGACGCCGCTGCCGCCCAGGCCTTCGAGAAGAAGTTCGAGACGCCCTACCCGAGCCTGCTCGACGCCTCCACCGGCGCCGCGCTGCTCGCGCTGCGCGGCACCATCCCCCCGCAGGCGGTCCCCTCCACCGTCGTCCTCGACACCGAGGGCCGTCCGCGGCGCGGGTGGTCGGGCGGGTGGAGCCCGACGTGCTGGAGGCTCATCCAGTCCGTCGCACCGGGCGCCTGGACGCGGCGGGCCACGGCGTGAGCGCTCGAGCGCTGAGCTCCGCGGCGTCGGCCTTCGCCGGCACCGCCGCCGGCGGGCCGCTGCTGCTCGCCGTCGCGGGTCGCCGCGGTGGCGGGGCTGGTCGAGCTTCGCCTCCCCGTGCGTCCTGCCCCTGGTCCCCGGCTACCTCGGGTACGTCACCGGGCTGACGCGGGGTCGAGCCTGGAGCGCCAGCGCCGCGGCCGGGTCGTCCTCGGCGCCGCGCTGTTCGTGCTCGGGTTCACCGCGGTCTTCCTCGTGGTCGGTGCCGCCTTCGGCGCGCTGGGCTCCTTCGTGCTCGTGCACGAGGTGTCGCTGGCCCGCTGGCTCGGCGTCGTTCGTCGTCGTCATGGGGCTGGTGTTCCTCGGCGTCGTCCCCGGCCTGCGCGGTGAGGCGCGGGTGCGCTGGCGGCCCGCCGCCGGGCTGGCCGGTGCGCCGCTGCTGGGAGCGGTCTTCGGGCTCGGGTGGACGCCCTGCATCGGGCCGACGCTGGCGGTCGTCCTCGCGCTGGCCACGGACTCCGGCACGGTCGGACGCGGGGTGCTCCTGACGCTGGCGTACTGCCTCGGCCTGGGCCTGCCGTTCGTGCTGGTGGCGCTGGGCCTGGGCCGATCGGGCCGCGGGACGTGGGTGGCTGCGCCGCCACCGGCTGCTCGTCACGCGCGTCGGCGGCGGCGTGCTCGTCGCCGTCGGCGTCCTGCTGGTCACCGGCCTCTGGGAGCACCTGGCTCGGGTCGCTGCAGGGCAGCATCGTCCGGCTTCGAGACGGTGGTCTGAGGGTGGACGCGCGATGACCACCGTCCAGGAGCGGCGCGGCCGCGGCCCCCGAGCCGCCGCGCAGCCGGGCGCCCCGCCGCGGCCTCGGCGCGCTCGGCTGGGTCCGCTGGACCTGGCGGCAGCTCACCAGCATGCGCACCGCGCTGCTGCTGCTGCTGCTGCTCGCCGTCGCCGCGGTGCCCGGGTCGCTGTTCCCGCAGCGCAGCATCGACCAGGTCGCCGTCGCGCAGTACTTCCCCGACCACCCGCGGCTCGCGCCGTGGCTCGACCGCGCCAGCCTCTTCGACGTCTACTCCTCGCCGTGGTTCTCGGCGATCTACCTGCTGCTGTTCGTCAGCCTGGTCGGCTGCGTGCTGCCCCGCTCCAGGCGTGCACCTGGCCGACCTGCGCGCCGCGCCGCCGCGCACGCCCGCGCGCCTGGCCCGGCTGCCCGAGCACCGCTCCGTCGAGGTCGAGGCCACCGCCGAGGAGGTGCTGGCCGCCGCCCGCGCCGTGCTGCGGGCGCCGCCGCTACCGGACGCGCGGAGCACCGCGCGGCGTCCGTGGCCGCGCGAGCGCGGGCGAGCTGCGCGAGACCGGCAACCTCGTCTTCCACCTGTCCCTGGTGGGCGTGCTCGTCGCCGTCGGCGTCGGCGGGCTGCTCGGGGTACCGCGCGCAGGTGGTCGTCCCCGTCGGGGCAGGTGTTCGCCAACTCCACGCCGTCCTACGACACGCTGGGACCCGGGCGCGCTCGTCGACGCCGACGACCTGCCGCCGTTCTCCTTCGTGCTCGACGCCCTGCACGTCAGGTTCGACGACGACTCCACCGGCAACCAGTTCGGCGCCCCGCGCAGCTTCTCCGCCGACGTCTCCGTCACCGACGCCCCCGGTGACGCGGCGCGTCGCGCAGGTGGTCCGGGTCAACGAGCCGCTGCGCGCCGGCGGCGCGACGGTCTACCTGGCCGGCAACGGCTACGCCCCGGTGGTGACCGTCACCGACGGCGCCGGGAACGTCGTCTACGACCAGCCCACGCCGTTCCTCGCCCAGGACGCCAACTACACCTCCACCGGCGTGGTCAAGGTCCCCGACGCGACCACCGGCGCAGATCGGCCTGCAGGGGCTGCTGCTGCCCACCGCTCGCCGACCCCGCGGACTCCGTGCCGGTCTCGGTCTTCCCCGACGCGCGCAACCCCGAGCTGCTCCTCAACGCGTACACCGGAGACCTCGGGCTCGACGACGGCGTGCCCGCAGAACGCCTACGAGCTCGACACGTCGAGGATGACGAAGCTGCGTGGACGCCGACGGGCCGCCGCTGCGCATCCGCCCTGCGGCCTCGGCGGGACCGCTGACAGCTGCCCGACGGCCTCGGGACCGTCACCTTCTCGAGCGGCTCGACCGCTACGCGGGCTTCACCGTGCGGCACGACCCGGCCCGGGGCGAGGCGCTGGTCTTCGCGGTGCTCGCGATCGCCGGGCTGACCCTGTCGCTCTTCGTGCCCCGACGCCGGGTCTGGGTGCGCGCGACGGGTCCCGGGGGCGGCGCCCGGACGTACGCTCCTGGAGGTCGGGGCCCTGGCCCGCAGCGAGGACCACGGGCTGGCCGCGGAGGCCGACGCCGTCGTCGCCGCGGTGCTCGCCCGGCTGCAGACCGGCCCACCAGACCAGCACGCGCAGACCGAGCAGTCCGACCGACCTGAGGAGAACGCCCCGTGAGCGTCGACGAGACGCTGGCTCAGACCAGCAACGCCCTCGTCTACTCGGCGATGGCCGTGTACGCGGTGGCCCTGGGGGCCGGCGCGATGGACCTCGCCGCCCTGGGGGAGCGGGTGGGCAAGCGCGCCCGCAAGCAGCCCGCGGCGGCGCGCGCTGCGGCCCGTGCGCCGCAGCCGGTGGCCGTCGGTGCCGCCGGTGCTGTCGACGCTGTCGACGCTGGCGGGCGTCCGGCCCGGGCCCGTGGTGACCTCGACGTCGTCGTCGCGGCCGTCGGGCCCCGCCCCGCTGGCCGAGGACGGCACCCCCCGCCGGGCCGCCCGGATCGGCGTCTCCCTGACGGTGCTCGCGCTGCTGCTGCACCTGGGCGGCGTGATCACCCGCGGCCTCTCGGCGCACCGCGCGCCCTGGGGCAACATGTACGAGTTCTCGGTGACGGGGACGTCCGTCGTGGTCCTGGTGTACCTGCTGGTGCTGACCCGGCGCGACGCTGCGCTGGCTCTCGGCCTTCGTCATCGGCCCCGTGCTGCTGAGCCTGGGGCTGGCCGTCGCGGTGCTCTACACCGACTCCGCGCCCCTCGTGCCGGCCCTGCAGAGCTACTGGCTGATCATCCACGTGACGATCGCCTTCATCAGCTCGGCGCTGTTCGTCCTGGCGTTCTCCACCACGGTGCTGCAGCTGGTGCAGGAGCGCCGCGAGGACTCCCGCGGCCGCCGGTCGCCCCGCGGGCGCCGGGCGGTTCATGGAGGCGCTGCCCGCGTCCTCGGAGCTGGAGCGCCTCAGCCTACCGCCTCATCGCGATCTCGTTCCCGCTGTGGGCGTTCACGCTGGTCGCGGGCGCGATCTGGGCGGAGGTCGCCTGGGGCCGGTACTGGAACTGGGACCCCAAGGAGGTGTGGACCTTCATCATCTGGGTGGTCTACGCCGCCTACCTGCACGCGCGCGCCACCGGCGGCTGGGGCGGGCGCCGGGCGGCGTACCTGTCCATCGCCGGCTTCGCCTGCCTGATGGTCAACTACGGCGTCGTCAACGTCTTCTTCCCGGGCAACCACTCCTACGCCGGGATCGGCTGACCGGTCCGGCGGGCCCGCCGGGTCCGGTCGGGTCAGACGCTCCGAGGTCTCCGCGGTCCTTGCGGTCGAGGGAGCGCAGGAAGTCGTCGTCGTCGTCGGGGCCCCGCGGGGCGGGCGACGGCGACGACGGCGCCCGACGGCCCGCGGGGTGGTCGCCGATGCGCCCGGCGAGGAGCCACGTGACGGGCCCCACCACCGGCAGGAGCACGATCAGCGCCACCCACACCCCCAGCGGAAGACCGCGGACGTGGGACCCGGTCTGGCGCAGGCAGTCGACCAGCGCGTAGATCCCCAGGACGAGAGCCACGAGGGCGACCAGCATCGGCACCCAGCGATGGTAAGCACCTCGTCCACCTACGCTCGTCCCGTGTCCCCCTACGTCCGCTACACGCTGATGCGCTTCCTCCTCTTCGCGGTGGTCGTCCTGGTCGGCTACGCCACCGGGATGCGCGGCCTGCTGCTCATCGTCTTCGCCCTGGTGGTCTCCGCGCTGCTGTCGTACCTGCTGCTGGGCGGCCCCCGGCAGGCCCTCGTCGAGCGCCTGCAGCAGCGCACGCAGCACCGCCACGAGCGGGCGGTGGCGCGCGAGGAGGAGCGCCGGCGCGCGGGGCGGGTGAGCCGCGCCGAGGCCGACAACGCCGAGGAGGACGCCGCCGACGACGCCCGCCAGCAGTAGCCGACGGACGTCCCGGCTCACCCGAGCGGCGTCGCCGGAGGCCGCCGGGGAGGAGCTTCAGAGCAGCGGGGTCAGCGCGAGCCCCACGGCGAGCAGCACCGCGTAGGCGAGCTCCAGCTGGCCGGTGCGGCCCAGCACCGGCACCAGCGCGCGTCCCGCCGCGCCGCCGCGCACGGTCCGCACCGCGGTGACGGCCAGCGGCGCGCTGAGCAGGGCGATCAGGGCCAGCGGCGTCGTCCGGGCGGGCACCGACAGCAGCAGGTAGGGCAGCACCAGCAGGGCCGTGTACAGGGTCCGGGTGCGCGCCTCGCCCAGTCGCACCGCCAGGGTGCGCTTGCCGGCGACGGCGTCGGTGGGCACGTCCCGCAGGTTGTTGACGACCAGGAGCGCGCAGGCCAGCGCACCGATGGCGACGGCGCCCGCGAGCGCGTCCCACGAGAGGCGCCCGGCCTGGGTGTAGGTGGTGCCCAGCGTGGCGACGAGCCCGAAGAAGAGGAAGACGAAGACCTCACCGAGCCCGGCGTAGCCGTACGGGCGCGGCCCGCCGGTGTAGGTCCACGCGGCGACGACGGCGAGCGCTCCCACCACCAGCAGCCACCACGCGCCGCTGAGGGCGACGAGGACGACGCCCGGCGACGCCCGCGACGGCGAAGGCGGCCAGGGCCGCGCTGCGGACGGTCTTCGGGGCTGCCAGGCCGGAGGCGGTCAGGCGCAGCGGCCCGACGCGGGCGTCGTCGGTGCCGCGGATGCCGTCGGAGTAGTCGTTGGCGTAGTTGACGCCCACCTGCAGCGCCAGCGCCACGACCGCCGCCAGCAGCGCTCGTCCCGCGCTCGCGGCGCCCAGGGACGCGGCCGCGCCGGTGCCCACGAGGACCGGCGCGAGGGCCGCCGGGAGGGTGCGGGGCCTCGCCCCGGCGACCCACTGACCTGCGCTCGCCACCCGAGGACTGTAGGTGGGCGAGGGCCACGCGGGGGTCAGGGGCGCCGGGCGCGCCAGCAGGTGGTCGTGCAGGGCACGGGGACGCGGTCCAGCCCGCGCGTGTCGGGTTGGGTGGCCAGCAGCTCGGCCACGGCGTCGAGCACGCGCTGCCGCTCCCGCGGCTCCGCGGTGATCACGTAGCTGCGGCTCGCGGCCAGCCCGACGACGTCCTCCGGCGTCAGGTCGTGCGTCCAGCTGTCCGTCGTGAAGCGCTCCGCGTCGACGAGCGGCGGCCCGATCCGCGGGTCGTCAGCGCGGTCGCCCATGCCCGCGGCCGGGGCCAGCAGGTCACCGAGGGCCGCCATCCACGGCACGTCGTGGTCGCGCTGGTTCCACAGCAGGCCCAGCCGCCGCTCCGCCAGCCGGGCGGTCAGGGCGCCCGCACCGGCCCCGATGTCGGCGACCCGCAGCGGCCGCTCCCCGAACGCGCCCCGCAGGCCCTCCAGGAGCCAGTCGACGGCCTGGGCCGGGTAGGTCGGCCGCACCTGCGCGTACCGGCCCGCGACGGCCCCGAAGGACAGGGCCTGCGTGCGCACCCGCTGCTCGCCGTCGTGCTCGTCCGCCACGCCCCCCATGCTCCACCTCCCGGTCACGGCTGCAGCAGGCGCTCGGCCAGGACTGCCGCCGCGCGCCGGTCCGGCTTGCCGATGCCCCGCGCGGGCAGCGCGTCGACCACCAGCAGCGCGCGGGGGGCTGACGCGGCGCCCAGGCGCTCGCGGACGGCGTCGCGGGCGCGCTCCAGCGGGGGCGCCGGGGCTGCGGGGGCGACGACGACGAGCGCGACCACCCGCTGCCCCCACTCCGGGTCGGGAACGCCCGTCACCAGCACCTCGGTGACGCCGGGCAGCTCGGCGAGGACCCGCTCCACCGCCAGCGGAGCCACCTTGCGGCCGCCGGTGACGAGGACGTCGTCGAGCCGTCCCAGCACGCTGAGGCGACCGTCCGCGTCCAGGGAGCCGAGGTCGCTGGTGGCGCACCAGCGCCGACCGCCGCGCTCGAGGAAGACCGCCGCGGTCAGGTCGGGCCGGCCGCGGTAGCCGGTGGCGAGGACGGGCCCGGCCAGGAGCACCCGGCCTTCGTCGTCCAGGGCGACCTCGACACCGTCCAGCGCGCGCCCGTCGTAGACGCAGCCGCCGCTGGTCTCGGTGGAGCCGTAGGTCCTCACCACCGCGACGCCCGCGGCGGCGGCGCGCGCGAGCAGCGGCGCGGGCGCCGCGGCCCCGCCGAGCAGCACCGCGTCGAGCTGCGCGAGGGCCGCTGCCGCGCCCGGGTGGTCCAGGGCGCGGACCAGCTGCGTCGGCACGAGGGAGGCGTACCGGAGCGCGCCGTCGCTCCCGGCCGCTGCGACGGCGTCGGCCAGCGCAGCGGGGTCGCCGGGCGCGGCGACCACCGGCGTCGTGCCCGCGACGGCGCTGCGCACCAGCACCTGCCAGGCCGCCACGTGCTCCAGCGGCAGCGCCAGCACCCACCGGCCGTGGCCGCCCAGGCGCGTCGCCGTCGCCCGGGCCGACGCCGTCAGCGCGGCCGCCCCGAGCTCGACGGCCTTCGCCTCGCCGGTGGAGCCGGAGGTCGCGAGGACCAGGGCCGCGCCCTCGGCCGTCGGGAGGTCGGGGCGGGCTGCTGCCCGCAGGCGCCCGGCCGCGGCGCCGTCGGCCGGAAGGGGCAGCAGCGCGGGCCCGGAGCCGTCCAGCGCCGCCCCCAGCGCCTCCAGGAGCGCCGGTAGCGCGGCGGCTGCGCCCGCGGCACCGGGAGCGGTGACCTCGCGCAGCGCCCGACGTCCCCCCACGCCCGCCACGGTAGGCCCCCCTCTCACCGCACTTCCCGCGGGAAGTGCGGTGAGAGGGGGGCCGGGAACCGCACTTCCCGGAGGAAGTGCGGGGCGACGGGTGGCGGGGTGAGCATGGAGGGCATGACGTCGCGCAAGCCGCCCGGGGTGAGCCAGGAGACCTGGGTCGATCGGCAGGTCCGCGAGGCCACCGAGCGCGGAGCCTTCGAGGGCCTCAGCGCCGCCGGCAAGCCCCTCGACCCGGCGTCGCTGCAGCAGGGCGCCGCGGAGTGGGCCGTGGAGTGGGCCCGCCGCGAGGGCGCCGACATGGCGGCCGCGCTCCCTCCGGCCCTGGCCCTGCGGCTGGAGCGGGAGCAGCTGGTGACCGGCGTGCCGGGCCGGCCGAGCGAGCGGGCGGTGCGGCTGGCGGTCGAGGAGTTCAACGACCGCCTGGACGCCGCCTACCGCCGCCCGCAGGAGGTGCCGCCGGTGGCGCTGGCGTTCGTCGACGTCGACCGGCAGGTCACCCGCTGGCGAGAGGCCCACCCGCAGCCGGTCCCGGAGCCGTCGGTGGCAGCCGGCGCCGCCGCGCCGGGGGCCGGTGGGACGTCGCCGGGCGCGCGCCGCTGGTGGCAGCTCGGAGGTCGTCGCGCGCGGGACCTGCGCGGACGTCCCTAGCCTGGTCGGGGGCCGCGCACCGTCGGCCGCCGACGAGCGGGGGAGGCGGGACGGGTGGAGAGGGTCACGCTGTCGCAGGTCGCCGAGCGCGCCGGCGTCTCCCGCGCCACGGCCTCCCTGGTCCTGCGGGGCGAGGGGCGCGTCGGCGCGGACACGCGCGAGCGGGTGCTGGCTGTCATGGCCGAGCTCGGGTACGTCTACGACCGCGTGGCCGCGGCGATGCGCTCGGCGCACGCTCCCGTCGTGGGCGTCCTCGTCAGCGACCTGGCCAACCAGTTCTTCGGGCAGCTGCTCGGCAGCTTCCAGGCCGAGCTGCACGGCGCCGGGTACCTGCCGCTGCTGGCCAACGCCGACCACGACCTCGAGCGGCAGCACGAGCTGCTGAACCTCCTGCGCGAGCACCGGGTGGCGGGCCTGGCGTGGGCGCCGGTGGCGGGCACGCCCGCCGCCCTCGTGGAGCAGCTGCGCGCCTGGTCGCTGGAGCACGTGCTGCTGACGCAGCCCGTCGACGGCGCGCGCACCTGGCTGGTGGCCCCGGACGACCGGCGCGGCGGGCAGCTGGCGGCCGAGCACCTCCTCCTCGTCCACGGTTGCCGGCGCCTCGTCGTGGTCGGCTCCTCGGACGTCGTCGCCAGCGCGCGCGAGCGCGGCCGGGGTGTCGGCGACGCCGTCGCCGCGGCCGGGCTGCCGGTGTCGGCGGTGGCGGAGGTCCCCTGGGAGCGCGGCGACCCGATCGGGCTGCGGGCGGCGCGGCGCGCCGTCGAGGGGCCCCTGGCGGGCGCGGGGTCGGGCCTCGTCGGCGCGGTCTGCTTCAGCGACGTCCACGCCGCGGGCCTGCTGCGCGTGCTCCGGGAGGTGGGCCGCGCCGGGACGGTGCCGGTGACCGGCTACGACGACATCCCCACCGCGGCCCTGTGGGAGCCGCCGCTGACCACGGTGGCCACGCACGCGGCGCGGATGGGGCAGCTCGCGGCGGCGTCGCTGGTCCGGCGCCTGACGGCCGGGCCCGACGGCGACCGCGGGCCCGAGGTGCAGCAGGTGGAGCCCGAGCTCGTGGTGCGGGCGTCGTGCGGCTGCCCATGACCCTCGACCCGCGGGCGCGGAACGCACGTGACAACCCGTGCTGGATCGATCTAGCATCTTCGGCGTGACCGCCACCGCCGCGCCCGTCGTGACCACCGCCCAGCGCCCGCCCGCACCCTCCGAGACCCCGTGGTGGCGCGACGCCGTCGTCTACCAGGTCTACATCCGCTCCTTCGCCGACGGCGACGGCGACGGCACCGGTGACATCACCGGCCTGCGCGCGCGGCTGCCGCACCTGGCCTCCCTCGGGGTCGACGCGGTGTGGATCAACCCCTGGTACCCCTCGCCGATGGCCGACTCCGGCTACGACGTCGCCGACTACCGCGGCATCGAGCCGCTCTTCGGCGACCTGGAGCAGGCCTCCGCGATGATCGCCGAGGCCCACCAGCTGGGCCTGCGCGTCATCCTCGACGTCGTCCCCAACCACCTCTCCGACGAGCACGCCTGGTTCGTCGCGGCGCTGGCCAGCGCTCCCGGGTCCCCGGAGCGGGCGCGCTTCCTCTTCCGCGACGGGCGCGACGGGCGCGACGGCGTCGGCGCCGGGTCGGAGCCGCCGAACGACTGGCAGAGCCACTTCGGCGGCTCCGCGTGGACCCGCGTGGTGGAGGCCGTCGGCGACGACGCGCACCCCGCCGGGCAGCCCGGCCAGTGGTACCTGCACCTGTTCAACAGCAAGCAGCCCGACGTCGACTGGACGAACGACGCGGTGCGCGCGGAGTACCGCGACGTGCTGCGGTTCTGGTTCGACCGCGGCGTCGACGGCTTCCGCATCGACGTCGCCCACGGCCTCACCAAGCGCGAGGGGCTGCCCGACCTGGGGGAGCGCGAGCACCCGAACCTGCCCTTCGGCTCCGGCGACCACCCCTACCTCGACCGCGACGACGTCCACGACGTCTACCGCGAGTGGCGCGCCGTCGCCGACGAGTACGACGACCCCAAGGTCTTCGTCGCGGAGGCCTGGACCGGTGACGCCACCCGCCTCGGCATGTACCTGCGCCCCGACGAGCTGCACACCGCGTTCAACTTCGACTTCCTCGTCTCCGCGTGGCGGGCGCCGGAGCTGCGCGCCGTCGTCGACGCGACGCTGGCCTCCCACGACGCCGTCGGCGCCCCGCCCACCTGGGTGCTGTCCAACCACGACGTCTACCGCGAGGTGTCCCGCTACGCCCGCGAGCAGGACCGCCCGCAGCTGCGCCACGAGGGCGACTTCGCCGGGCGTCCCGCCGACCTCGAGGTCGGCCTGCGCCGCGCCCGCGCGGCGGCGCTGCTCATGCTCGCCCTGCCCGGCGGCGCGTACGTCTACCAGGGCGCCGAGCTGGGTCTGCCCGAGGTCGAGGACATCCCCGACGCCTTCCTGCAGGACCCGGTGTTCTTCCAGAGCGGCGGCGCGCACCGCGGCCGCGACGGGTGCCGCGTGCCCCTGCCGTGGTCCGGCGACGCCGCGCCCTTCGGGTTCAGCGCGCGCCCCGACGGCACGCCGTTCGAGGAGCCGACCGGCGAGCCGTGGCTGCCGCAGCCGGCGTCGTTCGCGGGCCTGACGGCGGCCGACCAGGACGGCGACCCGGCCTCGACCCTGGAGCTCTACCGCGCGGCGCTGTCGCTGCGGCGCTCGCTGGAGGCCCTCGGCGACGGCGGGCTCGCGTGGGTGGACGGCGCCCCCGAGGGCGTGCTGGCGTTCACCCGCGAGCCGGGCTTCGCGTGCTGGGTGAACCTCTCGGGCGCGCCGGTCGTGCTGCCGGCCGGCGCGGGGGTGCTCCTGGCGAGCGGCCCCCTCGCCGGGGACGAGCTGCCCGTCGACACCGCGGTCTGGCTGCGCCGCTGACCCGACCGGCCGTGGTGTCAGTGGGCGGGAGGCCGCGCGGTGCGGCCCACCGTCCACGACCACGGTCGGGTGGGGGGTCAGGAGGGCTGGCCGCCGGACCCGGCGTTGATCATCCAGGGCGTGCCCCAGCGGTCGCTGCACTGGCCGAACCAGTCGCCCCACGGGGCCATCGCCAGCGGCATGTCCTCGGTCCCGGTCGCGGCGAGCGCCTGGTACCAGCCCTTGAGGACGTCGACGTCGTCGCCGGTCAGCGCCACGGCGAAGGCCGACGGCTTCCCGAGGCCCATCGAGGTGGGGGTGTCCGAGCCCATCAGCACCATGCCGTTGGGCAGCGTCAGCTGGCCGTGCATGATCCAGGCGTCCTCCTCGCCCCCCATCGGCATCCCGCCCTCGGCGAAGGTGGTGAGCAGCAGCTCCCCGCCGAAGACGGAGGCGTAGAACTCCATCGCCTCCCGCGCCGTCCCGCGGAAGTTGAGGTAGGGGTTGAGCGTGTAGGCCATGGCTGCCTCCGGGAGCTGGGACGCCTCCGTGGCGTCCGTCGACGTGCAGACCGCAGAGTGGCCCTCGGGTCATCGGTCGACAAGGCCCGAGGTGAGCAGAGCCCCCGGATCGCCCCGATGTCACACCGCTGACACGAGGGGTGCTTACCGTGGGGAACTGTGTGCAGGCTCCTCGCGTTCGCGGCCCCCACCTCCCGCCCCCTCGCCGCCGCCGTCGGTGACGTCCAGATGGCCGTCTTCTGCGCCATGGCGCGCCTGCACGACGACGGCTGGGGCGCCGCCTGGACCGACGGCCTCGGCGGCGACGACGGCAGCGTCGACAGCCCTGACGCCGGCGACGGCGCTGTCAGCGTCGAGCGCAGCCCCCGCAGCGGCTACCAGGACCCAGCGCTGGAGGCGCTCACGGCCGGCACCTCCGCCCGCGCGGGGCTGCTGCACCTGCGCCTGGCCAGCTCCGGCATGCCGGTCGCCCCGGAGAACACCCACCCGTTCCTGGCCGGCGGGGTCGCCGTCGCGCACAACGGCGCCGCGAAGCCCGTCGCGCGGCTGGAGGCGCTCCTGCCGGAGACCGTCCGGCGCGAGCTGCGCGGCAGCACCGACAGCGAGCGGTACGCCGCGCTGATCCGCCTGCGCGCCGCGGAGCTCGGCGACCTCGCCGCGGGAGCGGCGGTGGCGGCCGGCCAGCTCGCCCCGCTGTTCCCGGCCTCCAGCCTCAACGCGCTGGTCCTCTCGGCCCGGGAGCTCGTGGTGGTGCACTCCAGCGCCGGCGCGCGGATCCCCCACGAGGACTTCGACGCCAGCGGGCTGGCCGAGGAGGAGCTGCCCATCGGGCACCGCACCGGCTACTACCAGCTCTGGCAGCGCCGTTGCGAGGACGGCACCGTCGTCTTCTCCTCCTCGGGGCTGCGGACCGACGGCTGGGAGCCCCTGGCCCCGTCGACCGTCGTCGCCGTCGACCTGCGGACCCTGGAGCAGCGCGTGCTCCCGGTGACCGACGGCCCCGCCGCTCCCGCCGCCGTCCTCGACCTCGCCGGCACCGGGGCCCGCGTCCCCGCGCCCGGGGGGCGCTCCAGGGCCGACGATGGCCACGACTCGCACGAGAGGGTCGGGGGCAGCAGGGTCGGGGGGTGAGCGAAGCACCCGAGACCATCGACCCCTCCGACAACCCCGAGACGCAGTCGGCGATCTCCGGACGGAGCAACGGCACCGCCCGGGCCACCGGCGCCTCGGTCCCCCCGCCGGTCATGGACCAGCGCGGAGAGGGCACCGCCGACGGCACGGCGGCGGGCGACCCCCTGGCCGGCGTCACCATCAGCGAGGAGGACGCCGCGCAGGCCGTCCCGGGCGACACCGGCCCGGAGAACCCCGGCGCCCGCCCCCACTCCTCCTACGACACCCCCGGCGGGGGCTCCCGGTGAGCGAGCAGCCCGCCGGGCAGCACCCCGACCAGCACCCCGCGGCGCCGGACCACGAGCTCGAGGTCCTCGAGGACGACGAGACGGTGCCGCCGCGTCCCGAGGAGGACGCCGCCGACGCCCTGCGCGCCGAGCCCGACCCCCGCTGACCCCGACACGCGATCATGGGCGGTGGGCCGCGAGGTGCGGCCCACCGCCCACTGACACCACGGCCAGGGGCGGGGTCAGTGCTCCGAGTCCTGCGGCACCCGCCGGTCGGCGTGGCGGCCGAGGTGGTCGACCTCGCCGGTGACCGGCTCCACCGGGGCGGCGTGCTTGCCGTGGTGGACGGCGTCGGCGTCGTGCTGGTCGTCACCGCGGTCGGCGTCCGCTGACAGCGGCGCGGTGCCGATCGTCCCGACCGGGGGCTGGTCGCCCGCCGTCGCGGTCGGCGCGTCGTTGGAGGTGCGCAGCGCCGTCTCCTTGAAGAACAGCACGATGAGCAGCGAGAGCAGCGCGAACGGGGCCGCCACCAGGAAGATGTCGGCGATCCCGTCGCCGTAGGCGCTCTGCACCACGGTGCGGACCGGCTCGGGGATCTGCGAGAGCACCGGCACGCCCCCGCTGCCCCCGGCCACGGCCCCGGCCTGCGAGGGGTCGATGCCCGCCGCGACCAGCCCCGAGGCGAGGTAGCCGGTCACGCGGTGACCGAGGACGGCGCCCAGCACGGAGACGCCGATCGCGCCGCCGAGGGTGCGGGTGAAGGCGACGAAGGAGCTCGCCGTTCCCATGTCCTGCGGGGCGGTGACGTTCTGCACCGCCAGCACGAGGTTCTGCATCATCATGCCGACGCCGAGCCCGACGAAGGCCATGAAGATCGCGACCATCCAGTAGTCGGTGTCGTAGGCGATGGTCCCCATGAGCGCCAGGCCCGCGGTCAGCAGGATCCCGCCGGTCACGATGAACCGCTTCCACCGTCCGGTCCGGCTGACGAGCTGCCCGGCGACGGTCGAGGAGAGGAACAGGCCGAGGATCATCGGCAGCGTGCGCAGGCCCGCCGTCGTGGGGGAGTCTCCGCGGGCCAGCTGGAAGTACTGCGCCAGGAAGATCGTGGCGCCGAACATCGCGATGCCGACGAAGAGGCTCGCGACCGACGACAGCGCCGTCGTGGGGGAGCGGAACAGGCGCAGCGGGATGATCGGGTCCTTGGCGCGGCGCTCGACGAGGACCATCGCGACCAGCAGGACGACGCCGACGATGACCAGGGCGAACGACTGCCACGAGCCCCAGGCGAAGTTCTTGCCCGCCAGGGAGACCCACACCAGCAGCGCGGAGACCCCGGCGGCCAGCAGCGTGGCGCCCCAGTAGTCGATGTGGACCTCGCGCTTCACCACGGGCAGGTTCAGCGTCTTCTGGATGACGACGAACGCGATCACCGCGAACGGGACGCCGACGTAGAACGTGTAGTGCCACGACAGGTGCTCGGTGAGGACGCCGCCGACCAGCGGGCCGCCGACGGTGGCCAGCGCGAAGGTGGCGCCGAGGTAGCCGGAGTACCGGCCGCGCTCGCGCGGCGGGATGATCGTGGCGAGCACGATCTGCGCCAGGGCGGTGAGGCCGCCGGCGCCCAGGCCCTGGCCGACGCGGCAGGCGATGAGCATCGGCACGTCGACGGACAGGCCCGCGACGATGGACGAGGCCGCGAAGATGACCAGGGAGACCTGGACCAGCACCTTCTTGGAGAACAGGTCCGCGAGCTTGCCCCAGATCGGGGTGGACACCGTGGTGGCCAGCAGCGAGGCGGTGACCACCCAGGTGTAGCCGGACTCGCCGCCGCCGAGGGCGGGGAGGATCACGGGCAGGGCGTTGGAGACGACGGTCGAGCTCAGGATGGCGACGAACATGCCCAGCAGGAGGCCCGACAGGGCCTCGAGGATCTGGCGGTGCGTCATGGCGGGGTGTCCGCCGTGCGTGGTGGTGGCGGGTGTCGACGCGGTGGGCGGCGCCCCTGCGGGCGTCACCAGGTCCGTCGCCCGGGGCTGCTCGGTGGTGGTCATGCGGTCCTCTGCATCAGGGTCTCGAGGTCTGCCGCCGACGGCGCTCGGCGTGCAGGACGGCGACCCCCGCGGGCGTGGCCGTCAGGCGCTGCGACCTGCCGTCGGTGGCGTCCGGCACCGCCTCCAGGAGGCCGAGCCGGCGCAGGGACGACACCTGCCGGCTCACCGTGGACAGGTCGAGGCCCATCGCGTCGGCGAGCTCGGAGACGCGCGGCGATCCGGCCGCCACGACGGCGGCCAGGGCGGTGCTGCTCGCCACGGACGTGGTGGCCATGGGGGCGTGGTCGAGCAGCGCCCGCTCGGAGCGCAGGAGGTGGGGGATTCGTGTCGACGAAGGCCGCGCACGCGTGGGACTGGGCAAGGGAGCCACCTGGTAGATCGTTCGCTTGAGCAACTAGGAGGATAATGCTCGCACCAGGCAATCGCATTCCCAGCACCCGGCCGGTGAGTGGGCCGGTGCGAGCGACGCTCGTCCAGCGTCCGCAGCTGCGGTGGTGTCTGTCCACCTCGTGACCGCGGATGCGGACGTAGGGTGCCGGTGTGCCCCAGTACTCCATGAGAGAAGCCGCCGACCTGCTCGGCGTCTCCGACGACACCGTCCGCCGCTGGACCGACGGCGGCGCCCTGCCGGCCGCTGCGCGACGACGGCCGGGCGGACCTCGTCGTCGACGGCGTCGAGCTCGCCGCCTTCGCCAAGGAGCACGCCGCCCGCCCGCGCCTCCGACCCCTCCGGCGTCGGGCGCTCGGCCCGCAACCGCTTCGTCGGGCTGGTCACCTCGCGTGGTCGCCGACGGCGTCATGGCCCAGGTCGAGCTGCAGTGCGGCCCCCACCGCGTCGTCTCCCTCATGAGCTCGCGAGGCCGCCGCGCGAGCTCGGCCTCGAACCCGGCGGCGGCGCCGTCGCCGTGGTCAAGGCCACCACGGTCATCGTCGAGACCCCCGGAGGGACCGCTCGTGAGGCGCCCGGCTCGCCCGCCCCGCCGTGGTCGTCGCGGCAGCGGCCGCCCTGCTCGCCGGGTGCGGCTCGCGGCACCGCGGCGGCTCGCGGCGACGACGTCGACGGCGAGCTCCCCGGCCTCGACGTCGGCCTCCGCGCGCCGTCGCTGAGCCGGGACCCTCACCGTCTTCGCCGCCGCGTCGCTGCAAGGCGGACGTTCACCGAGATCGGGACAGCAGTTCGAGGCCGCGACCACCCCGGGACGACCGTGACGTTCAGCTTCGCCGGGCTCCTCCGACCTCGTCACGCAGCTCCCGAACGGCGCCCCGGCCGACGTCTTCGCCTCCGCGGACGAGGCGAACATGGCGAAGGTCGTCGGCGCCGAGCTCACCGCGGCGGCACCCGTCGACTTCGCCACCAACGTCCTCGACGATCGTCACCGCCGCCGGGCAACCCGACGCGCGTCGCGTCCTTCGCCGACCTGGCCGACCGGGCGCCGAACGTCGTCGTCTGCGCCCCCCAGGTGCCGTGCGGAGCGGCCGCGCGGAGGTCGAGCAGGCCACCGGCGTCGACGCTGACCCCGGTCAGCGAGGAGAGCTCGGTCACCGACGTGCTCGGCAAGGTCGAGGCCGGGCGAGGCCGACGCCGGGCTCGTCTACGTCACCGACGTCGCGGCCGCCGGCGACGAGGTGACCGGGGTGACCTTCCCCGAGGCCGCCGGCGCGGTGAACACCTACCCGATCGCGGCGCTGGCCGACGCCGCGCACGCCCGAGCTGGCGCAGGCGTTCACGGAGCTACGTCACGGGCCCGCAGGGCGCAGGCGGTGCTGTCGGCGGCCGGGTTCGGGGCCCCCTGACCCGGGGCGGGCGGGCCGGGGCCCGCGCGGTGCGGGCGCGCGCGCCGGCCTGCCCGCGCTGGGCCCTGGTCCCCGCGGCTCTCGGCGCGGCCTGCTCGTGCTGCTCCCGCTGCTCGCGGTGGTCGCTGGAGGTCGACTGGGCGCGCGTTCCCGTCGCTGGTCACCTCCGAGTCGTCGCTGGCGGCGCTGCGCCTGTCGCTGGTGACGGCGACCGCCGTCGACGGCGGTGCTGCCTGGTGCTCGGCGTCCCGCTGGCCCTCGTGCTGGCCCGCGCACGACTCCCGGCCGCTGCGGGTGCTGCGCTCCCTGGTGCTCGCTGCCGCTGGTGCTGCCGCCGGTGGTGGGCGGCATCGCGCTGCTCTACACCTTCGGGCGCGCAGGGGCTGCTCGGGCGCGCAGCTGGAGGTGCTGGGGATCGCGGATCGCCTTCTCGACGACGGCGGTGGTCATCGCGCAGACCTTCGTGTCGCTGCCGTTCCTCGTGCTCTAGCCTGGAGGGGGCGCTGCGCACCGCGGGCACGCCGGTACGAGGCGGTCGCCGCGACCCTCGGCGCGCGGCCCACCACGGGTGCTGCTGCCGCGTGACCCTGCCGCTGGTGCTGCCCGGGCTGGTCTCCGGGGCGGTGCTGGCCTTCGCGCGCGTCGCTGGGGGAGTTCGGCGCCACCCTCACCTTCGCCGGCAGCCTGCAGGGGGTCACGCGCACCCTGCCGCTGGAGGTCTACCTGCAGCGCGAGACCGACCCCGACGCCGCCGTCGCGCTGTCGCTGGTGCTCGTCGTGGTCGGCGTCGTGGTCGTCGTCGGCGGTGCGCGGCCGCGAGCCGGGGGCTCGCTCGGTGAGCAGCCCGGTGAGCGGGCTGCGCGTGCGTCGCCGTCCGGTCGCCGAGCGCGGCCTGGACGCCGAGTGTCGGGTCGCCGCCGGGCGAGGTGGTCGCCTGCTGGGGCCCAACGGCGCCGGCAAGTCGACGCTGCTCGCCGTGGCCGCGGGCCTGCTGCGCCCCGACGCGGGCCGGTCGTGCTCGACGGCCGGGTGCTGCTCGACGTCCCCGGCCGGAGCGCGGCTCGACGTGCCGCCCCACCGGCGGGGCATCGCGCTGCTCGCCCAGGACCCCCTGCTGTTCCCGCACCTGAGCGCCGCCGCGAACGTCGCCTTCGGCCCGCGCGCGCGGGGCGCGTCCCGCGCCGAGGCCGCCGCGCTCGCGGCGCGGTGGCTGGAGCGCGTCGGCGCCGCCGACCTCGCCCGCCGGCGGCCGGCGCAGCTGTCGGGCGGGCAGGCCCAGCGGGTCGCCGTCGCACGGGCCCTGGCGGCGGGGCCGCGGGCGCTGCTGCTCGACGAGCCGATGGCCGCCCTCGACGTCACCGCGGCTCCCGCGCTGCGCCAGCTGCTGCGCCGGGTGCTGCGGCGGAGAGCTGGACGGCGACGACGGGCGGAGCGGCGAGCGCCCGACGGCGCTGCTCGTCACGCACGACCCCCTCGACGCGCTCGCCCTCGCCGACCGCGTCGTCGTCCTGGAGGCCGGCCGCGTCGTGGAGTCAGGGCCGGTGGGGGAGGTGCTGGCCCGCGCCCCGCAGCGCGTTCGCCGCCCGGCTCGCCGGGCTGGACCTCTGCCCGGCACCGCACGCGCCGACGGCCTGCGACGGCGACGACGGGAGCCGCGTCGACGGCGTGCTCGACGGCTCCTGCACCCCCGGCGAGCGCGCCGTCGCCGTCTTCAGCCCCGCCGCGGTCGCCGTGCACCGCGAGCCGTCAGCCCTGGCGCTGAGCAGCCCGCGCACGGCGCTGCCCGTCGTCGTCACCGCCGTCGAACCCCGCGGCCCCCTGGTCAGGGTCCGGGCCGCGGACCTGGCCGCCGACGTCACGGCCGCCTCGGCCGCCGACCTCGACCTCGTCCCCGGAGCGCGGGTGTGGTTCGCGGTGAAGGCCGCGGAGGTCGCCGTCCACGCCGCGCGGCGGCCCCGTCCCCCGGGGGCCGGGGCTCAGCCCCCGGAGGCCCAGGCGTCGTCGACGGGGCGGTAGCCGAGCACGCGCTGCGTGCTCGACAGGTCGTCCTTGCGCAAGGTGCTCGGCGAGGTGCCGCAGCCGATGGCGAAGCCCGCGCCGTGCCCGACGGGCTCGCCGTCGACGTCGCGCAGCGGCGCCTCCACCGAGGCGCGCAGCAGCTCCGCGGCGTCGCGGACGCTGAGCCACGCCGCCCGGTTGCGGGGGTGGTCGTCCACCGGGGGGCGGTGCTCGCGGACCCCGCAGGCCATCGCCGCGGCGGCCACGGCGTGGGTGCCGATGACGTTGGCCGGCAGCAGCTGCTCCCAGGTGGCCGCGGGGTCCGGGACCCCGGCGAGGTGGACGACGGCGTCGGCCCCCGCGAAGGCCTCCCGGCAGGCGGCTCCGTCGGTGACGTCGAGGGCCTCGACGGGGAGCGGGCCCGCGGGGCCGGCAGCGGTGCCGGTGCGCAGGTCGGTGAGGCGCAGGCGCCACGCGGCCGGCAGCAGGGGCGCCGTCGAGCTGCCGATGCGGCCCGTGGCCCCGGTGACGACGACGAGGGGCCCGTCCCGGGAGCGGAGGTGGCGGCTGGGGTGATCACGCGCAGACGCTGCTGACGCCTCCTCCCGCTCGAGCGCGCGGCGCACCACACTGGCCCGGTGGTGACGACCTCCCGGGTTCCGGCGGCTCCCGCCCGCCGCGTCCACCCCGCGTGGGGCGTCGCGGCGGTCGCCTTCGTCGCGCTCGTCGGCGCCGCGGGCTTCCGCGCGGCGCCCGGCGTGCTCATGGTGCCGCTGCACGAGGACCTCGGCTGGTCGACGGCGACGATGTCGCTGGCCGTCAGCCTCAACCTCGTCCTGTTCGGGCTCACCGCGCCGTTCGCCGCCGCGCTCATGGAGCGCTTCGGGCTGCGGCGCGTGGTCTCGTGCGCGCTGCTGCTCATCGCCGCGGGCGCTGCGACGTCGTCCCTGGCCCAGGCCGCGTGGCAGCTGCTGCTCACCTGGGGACTGCTGATCGGCCTCGGGACCGGGTCGATGGCGCTGGTCTTCGCCGCCACCGTCGCCGACCGGTGGTTCCTGCGGCGCCGCGGCCTGGTGATCGGCGTCCTGACCGCAGGCAGCGCGACCGGGCAGCTCTCGCTGCTGCCGCTGGTCGCGTTCGCGTCGGACTCCCTCGGCTGGCGCGCTGCGAGCCTCGTCATCGCCGCAGCGGCGCTCGCCGTCGTGCCGCTGGTGCTGTGGAAGCTGCACGACCGGCCGCTGGACCTCGGGGTCCTGCCCTACGGCGCCGACCCCTCCCCGGAGCCGGCGGAGCGCGCTGCGGGCGCGGGGAGCGAGGGCCGGCCGCCGCTGGCCACGGCGCCGCTGCCCGCGGCCCCGCCCGTGCGGGGCGGCGCCGCGCGTCGCGCCGTCGCCGCGCTGCGGCTGGCGAGCCGCCGCCCGGCCTTCTGGGCGCTGGCCGGTGCCTTCGCGATCTGCGGGGCGACGACGAACGGGCTGGTCGGCGTCCACTTCATCCCCTCCGCGCACGACCACGGCATGGAGACGACGACCGCCGCATCCCTGCTCGCCGTCGTGGGGATCTTCGACATCGCCGGGACCATCGCCTCCGGGTTCCTGACCGACCGGGTCGACCCGCGGCTGCTGCTGCTCGGGTACTACGCCTTCCGCGGCGTCGGGCTGCTCGTGCTGCCGTGGCTCCTCGCGCCGTCGGTGCACCCGAGCATGCTGCTGTTCGTCGTGGTCTACGGGCTCGACTGGGTGGCCACGGTGCCGCCCACCGCGGTGCTGTGCCGCGAGCTGTTCGGCTCGGCGGGCACCGTGGTGTTCGGCTGGGTCTTCGCCTCCCACCAGGTGGGAGCGGCGATCGCCGCCGGGGTCGCTGGCGTGCTCCGGGAGCAGACGGGCACCTACACCGCGACGTGGTTCGGCGGGGCGGCGCTGTGCGCGGTCGCGGCGCTGCTGTCGCTCTCGGTCCGCCGGGCACCACTCGTCGCGGCCCTGGACCCGAGGGCCGTCGCAGGGGTCAGCGGTGGGCGAGCAGGCTGATGGCGACGTAGTGGGCGGGCCACGCGAGCAGCGTCAGCGCGTGGAAGACCTCGTGGAACCCGAACCACCGCGGCCAGGGGTCCGGCCGCCGCAACCCGTACACGACGCCGCCCACCGTGTAGAGGACGCCACCGCCGACGACGAGCACGAAGACCGCGACGCCGCTGGTCCGCAGGAGCTCCGGCAGGGCCGGCAGCAGCACCCAGCCCAGCACCAGGGAGATGCCCGTGTGCAGCGCCCGGGGGCAGCGGGGCCACAGCCAGCGGAGGGCGGTGGCGAGCAGCGCCGTGGTCCACACCGCCGTCAGCACCCCGACCCGCCACCCGCCGGTGAGGCCGAGAGCAGCGACGGGCGTCATCGACCCGGCGATGACCAGCGGGATGTTGCCGTGGTCGGCGCGCATCAGCCACAGCTTCCGGCGCTCGGACCAGCGGAAGCGGTGGTAGACGGCAC
>CAWAFR010000004.1:0-181458 GCA_963781365.1 uncultured Actinomycetota bacterium
CTCCATGGGGCTTGACCCCGAGAGGCTCCCAGAAGACTACTGGGTTGATAGGCCGGATGTGGACGACCAGTAATGGTTGAAGCTGACCGGTACTAATAAGCCGACGACTTGCCACACACCACTTTCGGGTGGTGAGGCTGTAATGATGTGCAGAGAGATCTGCTTCGCGTCCACTGTGCGGTTCCCGAGTCACGGGTGCCATCACACTGCTTCGGTGCGGTGTGGTGACCCGAGAACTCGATAGAGTTACGGCGGTCATAGCGGTGGGGAAACGCCCGGTCCCATTCCGAACCCGGAAGCTAAGCCCACCTGCGCCGATGGTACTGCCCGGGGGACTGGGTGGGAGAGTAGGTCACCGCCGGACATCCTTTCGTCGAGGGGGATCGTCCACCGCAGAGGTGCGGTGGACGATCCCCCTCGATGCGTTGACGACCAGGAGCGCGAAGGCGCCGAGGAGGATCCGTGCGAGACGACGACCGACCGCGCCGCGACACCGAGCGCCCCGCGCGAGGGGGCCGACCCCCCGCTGCGGATGCGCAGCGCGCAGCGCCTCGCAGCTCCCGCCCCGACCAGCGCGACCGGACCCCACCGCCTGCGGGGGGAACCGGCTACCGGTCGACCGGACGCCCCAGCGGCTCCGGTGGCCGCTCTGCGCCCGGCACGGGTCGAGGTCCGGAGCGCTCGGGTGACGCCCGCGGCGCGTCGCAGGGCGGCAGCGCACCTCGTCGCACGACGACGGGGAGCGGTGGCGGGCGCGCGGATGCTCCTCGCGTCGCCGGCCAGCGCGGTGCCAGGCCGCAGGCCGGTTCGTGGGGCAGCTCTCGTGACGGAGACGGCACGGCCTCCCCCGTCGCACCGGAGGTCCTGGCGGTGGGCGCGGGGCTGGCCCCGACCGCGGTGCGGGTCCTCGGCAGCCGGAGGGGCGGGGCGCTCCCCAGCGTCGGACCGACTACCCGGGGACCGCCGGGGACACTCGCGGCGGACGCCCCTCCACCGGCGGCGGCACCCCGGCTCGTCGTCAGTACCGGGCTGACGACGCCGCCGCGGGCCGTGGTGCCGCGAGGGGAGCCACCGGTGCACCCGGTCGCGGCCCCTCGCGCGGCGGTGCTCCGTCGGGCCGCACCCCGGGCCGTGGTGCCGGCGGGTCTGTCGGCCGCGGCTACGGCCAGCCGGAGCCCCCTCGCACCGGTCCCGCCCGCCCGTGGGAGCGGGACCGCTCCGCGGGCACGTCGGGCTCGGCCGTCCGGCGCCCGTCGCGTCGCGACGAGCCCTCGGTCCCGGACGGGATCACCGGCTCCGAGCTCGACCGGGACGTCCGGTCCGACCTGACGACCCTCGCGAAGGACACGGCCGTCGTCGTCGCCCGCCACCTCGTCGCAGCCGGACGCGTCCTGGACACGGACCCCGAGCGCGCCTACGCCCACGCCGCGGCAGCTGCTGCGCGCGCGGGGCGGATCGGCTCCGTCCGCGAGGCCGCCGGGCTGGCCGCCTATGCGGCCGGTCGCTACGAGGACGCCCTGCGGGAGCTGCGGACCGCGAGACGGCTGACCGGGTCCGACGTGCACCTGCCCGTGCTCGCCGACTGCGAGCGCGGTCTCGACAGGCCCGAGCGCGCGCTCGACCTCGCGGCGACCCCCGAGGCCGCGAGGCTCGACGTCGCCAGCCGGATCGAGATGCGGATCGTCGCCGCTGGAGCCCGCACGGACATGGGAGAGGCGGAGGCCGCTGTCGTCTCGCTGCAGGGGCCCGAGCTCACGAGCCGCGGCCGTGAGCCGTGGCGCGCCCGGCTGCTCAGCGCCTACGCCGACGCGCTCGAGGCGGCGGGTCGCAGCGACGAGTCGCTGACCTGGCTCGAGCGCGCGGCCGCAGCGGACACGACGGGCGACACGGGCGCGGCCGAGCGCCTGCGGGAGGCCACCGGGGGTGCCGACCAGGACGTCGTCGTCTACGACCTCCTCGACGAGGACGACGGGACGACGAGGACCATGACGACGATGACGAGGACGAGCGCTCCGCCGACGCCCTCGCCCAGGCGGACGACGAGGACGATGACGACGAGGACGACGACGACGAACCGCGTGTCGACGGCGTCCCGACCAGGGACGACCTCGCCGGTGACGAGGCGGTCGCGCCCGCCTCGTCACCGGCGCCCGAGACCGACCTGCGCGGCTGAGGTGATCCGCACGTCCGCAGCGCCGTCACCTGCGCCGTCGTCGTACGGTCGCGGGGTGGTGAGCGACCCCGGAGCACCCAGCGGTGGTGCCTACGACTGGCTGCAGCGCGGACTCGCGCTGCTGGAGACCGGTGACCCCGAGGCGGCCGCGGTGCTGCTGGAGCGCGCCGACCGCGCGGAGCCGGGCTCCGCGAGCGTGCTGGAGGCCCTGGCGCGCGCGCAGTTCGACGCCGGGCGGGCGGGGGAGTCGGCACGCACCTTCGCGGCGCTCGTGGAGGTCTCCCCGGACTCCGACTACGCGCGCTTCGGCCTCGGGCTGAGCCTGACCCGGCTCGACCGCTTCACGGAGGCCGCTGAGCAGCTGGCGCTCGCCGTCGCGATGCGACCCGAGCGCCAGGAGTACCGCACCACGCTGCAGCAGGCGCGGGCGACGCTGCGGGCCCGCCGGGAGGCGACCGGTGGCTGAC
The DNA here is from genome assembly GCA_963781365.1 of uncultured Actinomycetota bacterium. GTDB lineage: Bacteria > Actinomycetota > Actinomycetes > Actinomycetales > Quadrisphaeraceae > Quadrisphaera. Next base: position 2,641 of record CAWAFR010000004.1, read on the forward strand.
GACCGCGCGGAGGTCCTGGCCGACGCCCACGACCTGCTGCTGCTCGACCTCGACGGCGTCGTGTACGTCGGCGAGGACGCCGTCCCCGGAGCCGCCGAGGCGCTCGTCCGGGCGCGCGAGGAGGGGCGGGCCACCGGGTACGCCACGAACAACGCCTCCCGCACGCCGGAGGACGTCGCCGCCCACCTGGTGCGCCTGGGGATCCCCGCGCGGCCCGAGGAGGTCACCACGTCCTCCCAGGCCGCGGCGCAGCTGGTGGTCGAGCGGCTCGGCGCCGGCGCGACCGTGCTGGCCGTGGGTGGTCCCGGCGTGAGCGCCGCCCTGCGCGAGGCCGGCCTGGAGCCCGTCGGCGTCGACGACGCCCCGGCCGCCGTCGTCCAGGGGTTCGGGCGCCAGCTCGGCTGGTCGGACCTGGCCGACGCGGCGGCAGCCGTCCGCGGCGGCGCGCTGTGGGTCGCCACGAACACCGACCTCACGCTGCCGACCGAGCGGGGTCCCGCACCGGGCAACGGCTCGCTGGTGGGGGCCGTCCGCAACGCCGTCGACGTCGACCCCGTCGTCGCCGGCAAGCCCGAGCCGACCCTCTTCGTCGCCGCCGCGCGGCGCGCCGGGGCGACGGCGCCGCTCGTCGTGGGGGACCGCCTCGACACGGACGTCGCCGGCGCGGTCCGCTCCGGGATGACGGGTGCCCTCGTGCTCACGGGCCTCACGGGGCCGCGCCAGCTCCTCGACGCGGCCCCCGGCGAGCGCCCCGACCTCGTCCTGGCCGACCTCGGCGCCCTGCACCGGCCCCCGCCGCGATCCGCCGAGCTGAGCGTCGGCGGCGCGCGCTGCGGCGACGCCGAGGTCCGGTGGGACGGCGGGACGCTCGAGGCGGCCACCGGGTCGGCCGGCCCGGGAGCGCCGCTGGAGGACCTGCTCGACCTGCTCCGAGCCGCCTGCGCCGCGGCCTGGGCGCCCCGCGCGGACGGCTCGGCGGGGCCGACGGCCTGCGGGGACCGCCTCGAGGCGGCGCTGGCCGACCTGGGCGGTCGCTGCCGGGGCTCCTAGCGGCGGCGGTGCGGTGTCGGCCGCGCCGGGTAGCGTGGCGAGGACAGGACAGGCAGTCGCCTCCGCCCTGTCGCGAACGAGGAGTGACCGATGGCCTTGGACGGGCTGCGCGGGTACGCACGAGCCGCGAACGACCTCTCCAGCATCGCGCGCGCCCGGATCTTGGAGGCCGCCCGCGAGGCGGTCCGCTCCGAGGTGGAGCGCCGGGGAGCGGCGCTCGGCTTGGCGAGCGCCGAGGACGTCGCGTCCCTGCAGCGCACCGTCGACCGGCTGGGCAAGCGCGTCATCGAGCTGGAGCGCTCAGCGGCGTCGCCCGCCGCGACGGCCCCGGGGGGCACGGCGACGGCCGGGTCGCCGCCGGCGGGACCGGCCCGCACCCCCCGCAGGCCCTCGTCCGCCCGGGCGCGCGCCACCGGCCGCGGCCCCGTCGGAGCCCGGCCCCCCGCGGGGGCCTCCCCGCACGCGTCCCGCCCGCAGGCCCCCCCGGTGTCGCCGGCGGAGGCACCCGCCGACGCCACGGCGGCGGAGGGACCGACGTCCCCGGCCGCGCCGTCCCCGGCGCGGGGGGTCACACCCGTCCGACGGCCGCGCCCGGCCGCAGCGGCCCCGGTCGGTGAAGCGCCCGAGCCGTCACCGGAGCCGTCACCGGAGTCCTCGCCTGAGCCGGCGGTGAAGCCCGCGCGCTCGCGGGCGAAGCGCCCGTCACCCGCGAAGCGGCCCTCGCCCGCGGAACCGGCCGAGGGTGACGCCGCTGGTGCCAGCCCGGACGTTGACGTCGACGTCGACGTCGACGGGCAGAACAGCGGCGGCAGGCCGTGAGCGCCACCGCGCTGCTCCCGACCACCGGTGACCCCGCCGTCGACGCCGCGCTCGCGGGGCTGCGCCCGGCAGCCGAGCGTCCGGGGGAGGACCCGCTGGCGGCCACCGCCGCGATCGCCGTCGCGCACGAGGCGCTCCGCGTCCGCCTCGCCGCCGCCACCGGATGACCGCGCCGCCCTCCCCCCGCGCGGGCACCACCTCCGCCGCGGGCGGTCCGCGGTGAGCGCCGTCGCGCGCCGCCAGCGGCTGGACGCGGAGCTCGTCCGCCGCGGCCTGGCCCGGTCCCGCCAGCACGCCGGTGAGCTCGTCGCCGCGGGCCGGGTCGTGGTCTCCGGCGCGGCCGCCGCGAAGCCGGCGACGCAGGTCGAGGCGAGCGCGCCGATCGTCGTGCGCGAGGACGAGGCCGACGCCGGCTGGGCCAGCCGCGGGGCCCACAAGCTGCTCGGCGCGCTGGAGGCGACCGGGGTGGTGGTCGACGGCCGGCGCTGCCTGGACGCCGGCGCGTCCACCGGGGGCTTCACCGACGTGCTCCTGCGGGCGGGTGCCGCCTCCGTCGTCGCCGTCGACGTCGGCTACGGCCAGCTGCTGTGGCGGCTCCGCTCCGACGAGCGCGTGGAGGTGCTCGACCGGACCAACGTCCGCGAGCTGCGCCCGGAGCAGGTGGCGCCCGCCCCGGAGCTGGTCGTGTCCGACCTCTCGTTCATCTCCCTGCGGCTGGTGCTGCCCGCGCTCGACGCGGTGGCAGCGCCCGGCGCCGACCTGCTGCTCATGGTGAAGCCGCAGTTCGAGGTCGGCAGGGAGCGGCTCGGGGCCGGCGGGGTGGTCCGCGACCCGGCGCTGCGCGCGGAGGCGGTGCGCGACGTCGTCGCGGCCGCGTCCGGGCTCGGGCTGCGGCTGCTGGCGTGCGCCGCCAGCCCCCTGCCGGGGCCCAGCGGCAACGTGGAGTACTTCGTGCACCTGCGGCGCGGCGACCCGCTGCCCGCTCAGGAGGTGGCGGACGTCGTCGGCGCCGCCGTCGCGGACGGCCCGGTGGGCGCGGTCGCAGGAGGAGGAACGCCGTGAGGCGCGTGCTGGTGCTCACCCACACCGGGCGGAAGGAGGCCGTCGACGCCGCCCGCAAGGTCGTGCACCTGCTGGAGGCGCAGGGCCTCGAGCCGGTGCTGCTGGACGACGAGGCAGCCGACATCCCCGACTGCACGGGCGTCCAGCGCGTGCGGCCGGGCCACCTGGACGGGCTCGAGCTGGTCGTGGTCCTCGGAGGCGACGGCACCGTGCTGCGCGGCGCGGAGCTCGTCCACGGCACCTCCGTGCCGCTGCTGGGGGTCAACCTCGGCCGCGTGGGCTTCCTCGCCGAGACCGAGCGGGACGCGCTGGAGAGCACCGTCGCGCACGTGGCCGCCCGCGACTACAGCGTCGAGGAGCGCCTGACGCTCGAGGTCGACGTCATCGAGGGCGGGGCGGTGCGCGCCCGCTCCTGGGCGCTCAACGACGTGAGCGTCGAGAAGGGCGCCCGCGAGCGGGTGCTGGAGCTCGTGATCGAGGTCGACGGGCGACCGGTGTCGACCTACGGCTGCGACGGCGTCGTGATGGCCACGCCCACCGGCTCCACGGCCTACGCCTTCTCCGCGGGCGGGCCGGTCGTCTGGCCCGGCGTGCAGGCGCTGCTCATGGTCCCGGTCTCGGCGCACGCGCTGTTCGCGCGGCCGCTGGTGGTCAGCCCCGACTCGGTGATGGCCGTGGAGGTGCTGGAGCGCAACCACACCGACGGCGTGGTGTGGTGCGACGGGCGGCGCGCCGTCCCCATCCACCCCGGCGCGCGCATCGAGGTCCGCCGGGGAGCGGAGCCGGTGCGGCTCGCGCACATCACCACCGGCCCCTTCACCGACCGGCTGGTGGCGAAGTTCGGTCTCGCCGTCGGCGGGTGGCGCGGCCCCGAGGACGGGCCGCCGCACCCGGCACCGGCCTCCTCGCGGCTGCCCCGGCCGCCGCACGGCCCCTCCTCGACCCCGGCGACCGGCCCGGCGTCCGGCGGGGGCTGACGGGTGCTGGAGGAGGTGCGGATCCGCTCCCTCGGCGTCATCACCGACGCCGTGCTGGAGCTGTCGGGCGGGTTCACCGTCATCACCGGGGAGACCGGCGCCGGCAAGACGATGCTCGTCACGGGGCTCGGGCTGCTCCTGGGCGCCCGGGCCGACCCGGGTTCGGTCCGCGCCGGGTCGGCCACCGCCGTCGTGGAGGGGCGCTTCGCCGTCGCCCCCGGCAGCCGGGCCGCGCAGCGGGCCGTCGAGGCGGGCGCCGACCTCGACGACGGGGCGCTGCTGGTGGCCCGCAGCGTGGCCTCCACCGGCAGGGGCCGCGCCCACGCGGGCGGGCGGGCGGTGCCGGTGGCGGTGCTCTCCGAGCTCGCGGACGACCTCGTCGCCGTCCACGGCCAGTCCGAGCAGGTGCTGCTCCGCTCACCGGCGCGTCAGCGCCTCGCCCTGGACCGCTTCGCGGGGGAGGACGTCGCCGTGCCGCTGCAGCGCTACACCGCGGCCTGGCGGCGGCTCGCGGCGCTGGACGACGAGGTCGCCGCCATCACCTCCGCGGCGCTGGCGCGCTCCGCGGAGGCCGAGCTGCTGCGCGCGGGCCTGGCGCGGGTCGCCGCCGTGGCTCCGGCCCCCGGGGAGGACCGCGCGCTGGCCGCCGAGGCCGACCGCCTCGACCACGCCGAGGAGCTGCGCGCTGCGGCCTCCCAGGCGCACGCCGCGCTCACCGGCGACCCGATGTCCGACGGCGGCCCGGACGCGGCGTCCCTGGTGGAAGCTGCCCGGCGGCCCCTGGAGCTGGTCCGCCAGCACGACCCGACGCTCGGCTCCCTGGCCGACCAGCTGCACGAGGTGGGCTACCTCATCGCCGACGCCGCTGCCGAGCTCGCCTCCGCCGCCGAGGCCGTCGACGTCGACCCGGTGCGCCTGGAGGCCGTCCAGGAGCGCCGCGCGCAGCTGACCGCGCTGGTGCGCGCCCTGCCCGCCGTCCTGGCCGCAGCGGCCCCCGCCGGGAGCGCCGCCCCCGGCCCCGGGGCGACCGCAGCGCCGGAGGGCGTCGACGCCGTCCTGGCGTGGGCCGAGCGGGCCTCGCCGCGGCTGCTGGAGCTCGACGGCGACGTGGACCGCACCGCGGGGCTGCGCGCGGAGCGCGAGGCGCTCGTGGCGGAGCTGGTCGATCTCGCGGCCCGGCTCACCGCCGCCCGCGTGGAGGCCGCCGGGCGGCTGGGCGCCCTCGCCACCGCGGAGCTGCCGGGGCTGGCGATGCCGCACGCGCAGCTGGTGGTCGACGTCTCCCCGACGTCGTCGGCGTCGTCCGCGTCCGTCGCGTCGTCGGCCCCGGCGCCGGGGGACGCGCCCGCGCGCGGCGTGGCGGGCCTCGGCCCGAGCGGCGCCGACGACGTGGCCCTGATGCTGCGCCCCTCGCCCGGCCAGCCGGAGCGCCCCATCGCCAAGGGCGCCTCCGGCGGTGAGCTGTCCCGCGTGATGCTCGCGCTGGAGCTGGTGCTCGCCGCGAGCGACGTCGTGCCGACCTTCGTCTTCGACGAGGTCGACGCCGGTGTCGGCGGCCGCGCCGCCGTCGGCATCGGGCGCCGCCTCGCGCGCCTGGCGCGGGACCGGCAGGTGATCGTCGTCACGCACCTGCCGCAGGTGGCGGCGTGGGCCGACCAGCACCTCCTGGTCGCGAAGGCCGTCGACGGGCAGGTCACGGTGAGCGGGGTGACGGCGCTGGACGGTGAGGAGCGCGTGGTCGAGCTGGCGCGGATGCTGGCCGGCCAGGAGGACTCCGGCTCGGCCCGCGCGCACGCCGAGGAGCTGCTCGTCGCGGCCGCCGCGGAGCGCGGGACCGCCGCCGAGGAGACCGCCCAGGGTGCCGGGCGCGGGGTCGGTCGGGGTGCCGGGCGCGGGGCCGGACGGGGGCCGCGGACGGTGAGCGCCCGGGCCTGAGCCCGCGCGCTGGTAAGTTGGCAGCCCGTGGCGAAACGGGGAACTTCAGCTCAGCGCGGTCCGGCGACGACCCGGCACATCTTCGTGACCGGCGGGGTGGCGTCCTCCCTCGGGAAGGGCCTGACGGCCTCCAGCCTGGGTCACCTCCTGCGGGCCCGCGGCCTGCGGGTCTCGATGCAGAAGCTCGACCCGTACCTGAACGTCGACCCGGGCACGATGAACCCGTTCGAGCACGGTGAGGTGTTCGTCACCGACGACGGCGCCGAGACCGATCTCGACATCGGGCACTACGAGCGCTTCCTCGGTGTCGACCTGGACGCCGCGGCGAACGTCACCACCGGGCAGATCTACTCCACGGTGATCGCCAAGGAGCGCCGCGGGGAGTTCCTGGGCCACACGGTGCAGGTGATCCCGCACATCACCGACGAGATCGTCGAGCGGATGCGCGCGCAGGCGGTGCCGGGCCCGGACGGCGAGCCGGCGCCGGACGTCATCATCACCGAGGTCGGCGGCACCGTCGGCGACATCGAGTCGCTGCCGTTCCTGGAGGCCGCCCGGCAGGTGCGCCAGCGGGTGGGGCGCGACAACGTCTTCTTCGTCCACGTCTCCCTGGTGCCCTACCTGGGTCCCTCGGGGGAGCTGAAGACCAAGCCGACGCAGCACTCGGTCGCCTCTCTGCGCAGCATCGGCATCCAGCCCGACGCCATCGTGCTCCGCAGCGACCGGATGGTCCCGGAGTCCGTCAAGCGCAAGATCGCGCTGATGTGCGACGTCGACGAGGAGGCGGTGGTCAACGCCGTCGACGCCGCCTCGATCTACGACATCCCCAAGGTGCTGCACTCCGAGGGGCTGGACGCGTACGTCGTGCGCCGCCTGGACCTGCCCTTCCGCGACGTCGACTGGACGGCGTGGGACGAGCTGCTGCGCCGCGTCCACCGCCCGGCGCACACCGTCGTCCTCGCGCTGGTCGGCAAGTACATCGACCTGCCCGACGCGTACCTGTCGGTGACGGAGGCCATCCGCGCCGGCGGGATCGCCTGCGACGCGCGGATCGAGCTGCGGTGGGTGGCCTCCGACGGCTGCGCCACGCCCGAGGGAGCCCGCCGGGAGCTGTCCGGCGTCGACGCCGTCTGCGTCCCCGGCGGCTTCGGGGTGCGCGGCATCGAGGGCAAGCTCGGCGCGCTCCGGTGGGCGCGCGAGAACCAGGTGCCGACCCTGGGCCTGTGCCTGGGGCTGCAGTGCATGGTGATCGAGCACGCCCGCAACGTCGCCGGCATCGAGGGCGCCAGCAGCAGCGAGTTCGACCCGGCCACCCCCGACCCGGTCATCGCCACCATGGCCGAGCAGGAGCACATCGTCGCGGGTGGCGGCGACCTCGGCGGCACGATGCGACTGGGGCTGTACCCGGCGGTGCTGGCCGAGGGGTCGGTCGTGGCGGAGGCCTACGGCTCCACGCAGGTCTCCGAGCGGCACCGCCACCGCTACGAGGTCAACAACTCCTACCGCGGGCGCCTGGAGGAGGCCGGGCTGGTCTTCTCCGGCACCTCCCCGGACCGCGGCCTGGTCGAGTACGTCGAACTGCCCCGCGACGTGCACCCGTACTACGTGGGCACGCAGGCGCACCCGGAGTTCCGCTCCCGCCCCGACCGCGCCCACCCGCTGTTCCAGGGCCTGGTGGCCGCTGCCCTGGCGCGCCAGAGCTCCGAGCGCCTGCTGGAGGTGCCCGCGTGACGGGAGGCGCCACCGACGCCCCCCGCGACGAGCTGGTGACGGGCGCGCCGCGCACCCGGGAGCTGCTCCACCACGGGTACGTCTGGGACCTCGTGCGCGACGAGGTGGTCCTGGACGGCGTCGCGGGCGGTGCCCTCGGCACCGGCACGGTGGTGCGCGAGCTGCTGCACCACCCGGGAGCCGTCGGCGTCCTCGCCGTCGACGACGACGAGCGGGTGCTGCTGGTGCGCCAGTACCGCCACCCCGTGGAGCACCTGCTGTGGGAGCTGCCGGCGGGGCTCCTCGACGTCGCGGGGGAGCCGCCGCACCTGGCCGCTGCCCGCGAGCTCGCCGAGGAGGCCGACCTGCGCGCCGGCAGCTACCGGGTGCTGCTGGACTGGTTCCTCTCGCCGGGCGGCTCCGACGAGGCCTTCCGGCTCTTCCTGGCCCGCGACCTGTCGCCGGTGCCCGAGGCCGAGCGGCACGTCCGCACCGCCGAGGAGGCGGGGATGGTCTCGAGGTGGGTCCCGCTGGAGGTGCTGCGCGACGCCGTCCTGGCCGGAGACCTGCACAGCCCCAGCCTGGTGGCCGGGGTCCTCGCCGCCTGGGCGGCCCGCGAGCGGGGCTGGGAGGAGCTGCGGGCCGCCGACGCGCCGTGGCCCCAGCACCGGGCCTACCGTTGAGCCATGGCCCTCTTCCGCCGCTCCAAGCCCGACGCCACCGACGCCGACGCGGCTGACCAGGGACGCCTGTCCCAGGCCGCGACGCAGCTGGTGCGCCGCCTGGTCGACCTCGGGATCGACGGGCTCGGGCCGCTGGCACCGGCCGCCGACGCCGCCGCGGCGGCCCGCCGCAAGCACCCGGACGTCGACGACGCCATCGGCGCCCTCGTCTCCAGCTCGACGCGGTCAGCGGCCGTGGGCGGCTTCGTCACCGGGCTCGGAGGCTTCGTCACGCTGCCCGTGGCGCTGCCCGCCAACCTCCTGGGCTACTACGTCATCGCCACCCGCACCGTCGCCGGGACGGCAGCGCTGCGCGGCTACGACCTGTCCTCGCCCGAGGTGCGCTCCGCGGTGCTGCTGGTGCTCGCCGACGAGGACGGCGGGGCGCTGCTGTCCAAGTTCGGGCTCGCCGGCCCCGGCGGTCTGGTCACGCGCCTGGCCCGCCGCCAGCTCGCCGGCCCCGGGCTGGCCGTCCTGAACAAGGCGATCGGCTTCCAGCTGCTGTCGCGCCTGGGCCGCTCCGGGCTGTCCCGCCTCGGGCGGGGCGTCCCCCTCGCCGGCGGCGTGCTCGGCGCGGGCCTCGACGTGTACGCGCTGCGGCGCACCGCCAAGGCAGCCCGCGCCGCCTTCCCGCTGCGCGCTCCCGACGCCCCCGCCCTCGGCACGGGCACCCGGCCGGAGGGCGGCGGACGGTGAGCCCCGGGGCACGCAGCGCGCCCGGGTCCGCGCGGGCGCTGTGGGCGGCGCTGCGGCGCTCGCGGGTGCGCGGCGGTCCGAAGACGTCAGACCTGCTCAAGGCGCTGCCGCGGATGGTCGCGGCCTCGGCGTCGGGCCGGTACACGGGCTGCTCCCGGGGCAAGCTCGCGCTGATGGTCGCCGCGGCCGGCTACGTGGTCTCCCCGGTCGACCTGCTGCCCGAGGGGTTGCTCGGACCGATCGGCCTGGCCGACGACGCCGCCGTCCTCGCCTGGCTCGCGGGCGCCCTGCTGGCCGAGGGCGAGGCCTTCCTCGCCTGGGAGCGCGAGCAGGCGGGCGGTCCCGCCGCCGCGGGGCCGGCGCAGGGACCGGCGGGTCGCTTCGGAGCCCGCGTCGGGGGACTGTTCAGCGGGCTCTTCGACGGCGGTGCGGGCGGTGGCGCCGCCGGCGGTGCTGCCGCGGGCGGCGGCGGGGCGCCGTCGGGTCCGGCCGGGACCGGCCGGGACCGGCGCGACGGCGGACCGGACGTCGTCCAGGGCGACGTCATCTCCTGAGCGCTGCTGTCCACAGGCACCGCAGCAAGATCCACACCGCGCGCGCCGGGCCGTCAGGCTCGACGGCGTGGAGCAGACGGTCATCAGCAGCGGCAGCCCCTTCGAGGTGCTGGCCCTCGTCCAGGGCACCCTGGGCTTCCGCCCCCGGGAGAGCCTCGTCCTGGTCTCGCTGAGACCGCCGCGGTGGCGCACCGGGCTCGTCGCGCGGGTCGACCTGCCGCCCCCGGGCGAGGCCGGCCGCGTGGCGGAGCTGCTGGCGCAGCACGTCGCCGCCGACGGCGCCGAGCGGTGCTTCCTCGCGGTGGTCACCGACACCGGCCCGGTGCCGAGACCCCGGCCCGGGGGGCAGCGGGGGCCGGTGCGGGTCCCCGGGCCGCGCGGCGGGACGCGCCCGGGGCGGCACGGGCCCGGCGCCGCGCTGCCGGGGGCCCCGCTGGCGGCGGCGGTCGGCGCCGCGCTCCGGAGCCGCGGCGTGCGCCCCGAGCCGTGGCTCGTGCACGGAGGGCGCCTGTACTCCTACAGCTGCGACCGCCCGTGCTGCCCGCCCGAGGGTCTCCCCATGACCCGGCTCCGGTCCACGCAGGTGGCCGCGGAGCTGGTGCTGGACGGCCGTGTGCTCGACCGCGACCGCGACGAGTGGGACGCGGCGCTGCGCGCGGAGGTCGAGCCGGTGGCCGAGGACGTCCTGGCCGCCGTCGAGCGCGCCGCGGCGGCCCTGAGGGCCCGCAGAGCCGTCCCCGAGCGCTCCACAGCGGCGCTCGCGGCCTGGCACGACCTGCTGAGCGCCTCGGCGGGCCCCCAGCCGGACCTCGACGCCGCCACCGCGGCCCTCCTCCTCGACTCGCTGGCCCGCCTCCCGCTGCGCGACCGGCTGCTCGCTGCCGTGGTCCCCGAGGCGGTGCCGCCCGGTGGCGCCCGCCCGGCCGGTGCGGTCGCGGAGCGGCTGGACGCCGACGCCGCCCTGCGGCTGCTGCACCGGCTCGCGCAGCGAGCCCGGCCGGGGCGCCGGGCCGTCCCGCTGGGGTGCGCCGCCTACCTGCTCTGGGCCACCGGCGCCGGTCCCGCCGCGGGCCTGCGGGCCGAGGCGGCCCTGGCCGACGACCCCTCGCACTCCCTCAGCGCCCTGGTGCTGAGCAGCGTCGAGCTGGGCGTGCCCCCGCCGCACGTCCAGCAGCGCCGCGACGGCGCCTCACCCGGACAGCCGCCCACATGCTGAGACGAGGTGGATCGGCCCCGCGGGGCTGCCTATCCTCCGGGGAGGTCATGAGCGCCAGCGCCAAGCCCCGGCTCGCTGGCCGGCAACCCTCCTCCGCGGTGGGGTGCCCCGGGTGATGACCTGGCCGTCACCCCGTCCGGGGTGCGGCAAGCGCGGGCCCGGCCCGGCGGTCGCCCGGCGCCGCCGTGCCCCCGGGCCTCACGGCGAGGAGAGCACCCATGAACGACGGCTGGTCCTTCGAGACGCGGCAGATCCACGCCGGGCAGGCGCCGGACGCCGCCACCGGCGCGCGGGCCCTGCCGATCTACCAGACCACGTCCTACGTCTTCAGCGACACCGACCACGCTGCCGAGCTGTTCGCGCTCAGGAGTTCGGCAACATCTACACGCGGATCATGAACCCCACCACGGACGTGGTGGAGCAGCGCATCGCCAGCCTCGAGGGCGGCGTCGGGGCGCTGGCCGTCGCCTCCGGCCAGGCCGCGGAGACGATCGCGATCCTCAACGTCGCCGAGGCGGGCGACCACGTCGTGGCCAGCCCCAGCCTCTACGGCGGCACGTACAACCTCTTCCACTACACGCTGCCGAAGCTCGGCGATCGAGGTCGAGCTTCGTCGAGGACCCGGACGACCTGGAGTCCTGGCGGGCCGCCGTCACGCCGCGACACCAAGGCGTTCTTCGCCGAGACGATCTCCAACCCCACGCAGGACGTCCTCGACATCGAGGGCGGTCGCCGCGGTGGCGCACGAGGCCGGCGTCCCGCTGATCGTCGACAACACCGTCGCCACGCCGTACCTGATCCGCCCGCTGGAGTGGGGCGCCGACGTCGTCGTGCACTCGGCGACGAAGTACCTCGGCGGGCACGGCACGGCGATCGCCGGCGTGATCGTCGACGGCGGCCGGTTCGACTACGCCGCCGAACCGCGACCGGTTCCCGGGCTTCAACCACGCCCGACCCGAGCTACCACGGCCTGGTGTACGCCCGCGACCTCGGCGTCGGCAGCCCGCTGGGCGCGAACCTGTCCTACATCCTCAAGGCGCGCGTGCAGCTGCTGCGCGACCTCGGGCCCGGCGATCGTCCCCGTTCAACGCCTTCCTCATCGCCCAGGGCCTGGAGACGCTGAGCCTGCGGATCGAGCGGCACGTCGCAGAACGCGCATCGCGGTCGCCACGTGGCTGGAGGCCCGCGACGAGGTGGAGTCCGTCGCCTACGCCGGGCTGCCGAGCAGCCCCTGGTACGAGCGCGGCCGCAAGTACGCGCCGCGCGGGGTCGGGGCGGTGCTCGCCTTCGAGATCGCCGGCGGCGTCGAGGCCGGCAAGCGGTTCGTCGACGCGCTGGAGCTGCACAGCCACGTCGCCAACATCGGTGACGTCCGCAGCCTGGTCATCCACCCGGCCTCGACCACGCACAGCCAGCTGTCCGCGAGCGAGCAGGCGCGCCGCCGGGGTGACCCCCGGTCTGGTGCGGCTCGCGGTGGGCCTGGAGAACATCGACGACATCCTGGCCGACCTCGAGTCCGGCTTCCGGGCGGCGAAGGGCGCGTGCTGAGCCTGCCGGATGGCCTCGCGCCGGCGACGGCGCGCTCGCCTGCCGCCGCGAGCGCCTCGCCCCGGCGCGTCAGCGGGGCCTGGCGGGACGGGCGACCACCCCGGTGGACGCCGGTTCGCCGACGTCGGGCCCGCTGCGAGCTGGAGGCGCGGTGGCTCGGCTGCCGCGGGTGCGGGTCGCCTACGAGACCTGGGGCGAGCCTGTCGCCGAGCGCGGGACAACGCCGTCCTGGTGCGGCACGCCCTGACCGGGGACAGCCACGTCGTCGGGCCGGCCGGCCCGGGCCACCCCACGCCGGGCTGGTGGGACGGGCTGGTCGGGCCCGGGCGGGCGCTGGACACCGACCGCTGGTTCGTCGTCGCGCTCGAACGTGCTCGGCGGCTGCCAGGGCACCACCGGGCCGTCGTCGCCGGCCCCCGACGGCCGCCCCTGGGGCAGCCGGTTCCCGTTCGTCACCGTGCGCGACCAGGTCGCCGCCGAGGCGCGGCTGGCCGACGCCCTCGGCATCCCCGACGTGGGCGGCTGGTGCGTCGGCGGCTCCATGGGCGGGATGCGGGCGCTGGAGTGGGCCGTCACCCACCCGGCGCGGGTCGAGCGGCTGCTGGTGCTGGCCACCACCGCCCGGACCTCCGCCGACCAGATCGCCTGGTGCGCCCCGCAGCTCGCGGCGATCCGCGCCGACCCGGGGTGCGCGCGGCGGCGACTACTACGACGCGGCCCGGCGGGACGGGCCCGCACCCGGGCTCGGCGTCGCCCGGCAGGATCGCGCACACCACGTACCGCTGCCGCGGCCGAGCTCGACGTGCGGTTCGGCCGGTCGGCCCAGCCGGGGGAGGACCCGCTCGGCGGCGGCGGGCGCTACGCCGTGGAGTCCTACCTGGACCACCACGCCGACAAGCTCGTCCGACCGCTTCGACGCCGGCTCCTACGTGGTCCTCACCGAGGCGATGAACAGCCACGACGTCGGGCGCGGCCGCGGCGGGACGGCGGCCGCGCTGCGGCGGGTCACGGCCCGCACCCGGTGGTCGCGATCGACTCCGACCGGCTCTACCCGGTCGGCGCAGTCCCAGGAGATGGCCGACGGCGTGCCCGGCGGCCGGCGCTCGCCGCGGTGGTCGGTCCCCGTACGGCCACGACGGCTTCCTCATCGAGAGCGAGGCGATCGCGAAGGTGGCCGGGGAGCTGCTGGGCTCCTGAGCCCGGTGCCGCCGCCGGGTCGGCCCGCCGGTCGGGCAGGCGGTCGGGCGGGCGGTCGGCCGGTCATGGGCGCCGCGGCGACGCGCCCCTGACCGGGTGGCCGCTGGTCACGGGCCGCGGCCGGCTCCGATACCGTCCGACCCGCTGGGTGGACGGCGCCGGAGCCGCCCGCGGCGCAGGACCGAGGGAGTGCGATGGCAGTCGTGGTGGGCTACGCCGGGAACGACGAGGGGCGCGCCGCGCTGGCCCGCGGGGTGGTCGAGGCCGCCGGGCGCCGCACCGGGCTGGTCGTGGTCGACACCGGCCGGGAGGCGACGCCGCCGGAGCAGCTCGCGGCGGTCGCTGCCGAGGCCGCGGGGAGCTCGGGCGTCGAGGTCGTCCTCGCGGCGCCCGCCGGGGTGCGCGATGCCGCCGAGGAGGTCATCACGGCCGCCGAGGGCGCCGAGCTGGTGGTCATCGGGCTCCGCCGGCGCACGAACGTCGGCAAGCTCATCCTCGGGGCGAACGCGACGCGGATCCTCCTGGAGGCCTCCTGCCCCGTGCTCACCGTCAAGCCGGACCAGCCCTGACGGACCCGCGCTGACGCACGCCCCCGACGGCCGGAGGGGCCCCGGGGGAGCCCCGTCCTGGGCCGGTCGGGTCGTCGTGGCGCCCCCGTCCCCACGGGGCCCCAGGACGTGGCAGAATACTTGCCAAGGTCCTCGGCGACGCATGCCCTGTTCCGGGAAGCCCCGGGAAGCAGAGCGGCCCACTGGGTGTTGAGAAGCCTGTACGGGCGGTGAACGCCGCCCTCCCCGTCCGAGATCCGCAGTCGACGAAAGGCAGTCCGTGTCGTCGGTCTCCACGCCCACCCTCCCGCCTGAGTTCAGCCACCCCTCCCTGCAGGAGCTCCTCCGCGAGGGCACCGCCAGCGGCTCGGTCCAGGCCGCGTCCCTGCGCAGCGCCTGCGAGGACGCGCAGGTCCCCATGAAGCGCATGAAGGCGGTGCTCCGCGCTCTCGAGGCCAACGAGGTGACGGTCGTCGTCGAGCAGCCCGCCGCCGCCCAGCCGGCGCCGCGCACCGCCCGCTCGGTCGCCGCCGCGAGCACCCGGCGCGCAGCCTCGGCCACCGCCACCCTCGAGGCTGACGGCGACGCCCCCGCGGCCCCCGCCGCGAAGCCCGCCGCCGCACCGAAGGCAGCCGCCAGGCCCAAGGCCGCCGCGAAGCCCAAGGCCGCCGCGAAGCCCGCCGCCGCGACGGCGAAGGCCGCTGCCCCCGCGAAGGGCGCCGGCGAGGAGTCGCCGGAGGACGTCGAGGCCGTCGTCGGTGACGACGCGGAGGCCGAGGCGGTCATCGAGGTGGCCGACGAGGCCCCGGAGGTCGCCGCCGAGGTCGAGAGCGACGCCGAGGAGACCGAGGCGGCCAAGCCCGCCGACGCCGACTCCGACACCGGCTTCGTGGTCTCCGACGCCGACGACGACGATGCCCCCGCGCAGCAGGTCGTCTCCGCCGGCGCGACGGCCGACCCGGTCAAGGACTACCTGAAGCAGATCGGCAAGGTCGCCCTCCTCAACGCCGAGCAGGAGGTCGAGCTCGCCGAGCGCATCGAGGCCGGTCTGTTCGCCGAGGAGAAGATGGCGGCCGACGAGGCCCTGGAGCCCGGCTACCACCGCGAGCTGCAGTGGATCGCCCACGACGGGCGCCGCGCCAAGAACCACCTGCTGGAGGCGAACCTGCGCCTCGTCGTCTCCCTGGCCAAGCGCTACACCGGCCGCGGCATGCTGTTCCTGGACCTGATCCAGGAGGGCAACCTCGGTCTGATCCGCGCCGTGGAGAAGTTCGACTACACCAAGGGCTACAAGTTCTCCACGTACGCCACCTGGTGGATCCGGCAGGCGATCACCCGCGCGATGGCCGACCAGGCCCGCACCATCCGCATCCCGGTGCACATGGTCGAGGTCATCAACAAGCTCGCCCGCGTGCAGCGCCAGATGCTCCAGGACCTGGGCCGCGAGCCCACCCCGGAGGAGCTGGCCAAGGAGCTGGACATGACCCCCGAGAAGGTGGTCGAGGTCCAGAAGTACGGCCGCGAGCCCATCTCGCTGCACACCCCCCTGGGCGAGGACGGCGACAGCGAGTTCGGTGACCTCATCGAGGACTCCGAGGCCGTCGTCCCGGCCGACGCGGTGAGCTTCACGCTGCTCCAGGAGCAGCTGCACTCGGTGCTCGACACGCTCTCCGAGCGGGAGGCCGGTGTCGTGTCCATGCGGTTCGGGCTCACCGACGGTCAGCCGAAGACGCTCGACGAGATCGGCAAGGTCTACGGGGTGACGCGCGAACGGATCCGCCAGATCGAGTCGAAGACGATGAGCAAGCTGCGCCACCCGTCGCGCTCGCAGGTCCTGCGCGACTACCTCGACTGACGAGCCGTGGCGCTGCCGGGCGGACGGCCGGCAGTGCCACGAGCCTCGCCGTGCCGCTGGCGGCGTCAGCCGGCTACGGCGGCCAACGGGCCACGACGGGTGTGCAGCTCCTGGTCGAAGACGAACATCGCCAGGGCAGCCAGGTCGGTGAGGGCTTGCTCGTCCTCTGGGCTCACCTGCCGGCTGCGGGTGTCAGCCACGCACAGCGACCCGATCGTGTGCCCGTCAGCGGTGGTGATCGGGGCGGTCATGTAGAAGCGGAACCCCGCCAGCTGGTGCGCGGGGAACTCGGCCAGGACCGGGTCCGCGGCGAGGTCCTCGGCGGACAGGATGCTGCCGCTCTCCACGACGAGGTGGCACAGCGCCTGCTCGAAGGTCACGTTGCGGCCCAGAGTCGTTCCGACTCCAGCAAGCGTGTACTGGTGTTCGGCGTCCAGGACGCTGAGGGCTGTGTAGGAGGACCCGAAGGTGCGCGACGCCACGTTCGCGATCCTGTCCAGTTCGGGCTTCGACGGACGGTCCAGCAGGCGGTAGCGGTCCAGGGCCGCGAGCCGCGCGGCGTCCCAGCGCCGCAGCGCGCGCTGGCCCGGTGGCGGCGCTCCGACGGTCTCCGTCGGGTGCCAGCGGGGGTCCGAGGCGGGACCAGCGACGCCCGCCAGCCCGGCCCGCTCCAGGCGCGTGCTCGTGCGCGCCGTGCCCTCACGGCGCGCCCGGGGGTGCTGCGTCGGTGCCGCCGCGGAGCGCAGGAACACCCCCAGGGCGTCTCCGAGCTGCCCGGGGAGGCGGGCAGCTGCGGCCGGACGGCTCAGCAGGTACCCGGACGCGTTGTCGCAGCCGAGGTCGACGAGGCGCTGCAGCTGCTGCTCGGTCTCCACGCCCTCGGCGATGACCTGGGCGCCCACGGCGTGGGCGAGGGTGATGATGGTGTTCAGGAGGGCGTCACCCATCGCCGTCCCCGCCTGCGAGGTGAAGGAGCGGTCGATCTTGATGACGTCCACCGGCATCCTGGTCAGGCGGGCCAGGGAGGAGAACCCCGTCCCGAAGTCGTCGATGGCGATGGCGATCCCGGCGTCGTGGACGGCCTGCAGCTCGCGCCGCAGCAGGCTGACCTCCGCGAGGGTCGACTCGGTGACCTCGACGCCGAACCGGCAGGTCGGGACCCCCGCGCGCGCCAGGGCCCGCAGGATCCGGTCGGCCAGGCCCGGGGACGCCAGCTGGGCGGGGGAGATGTTCACCCACACCCTCACCCCGGGCAGCTCGGCCCAGCGCGCTGCCTGAGCCGCCGCCATCGCGATCACGCGATCGCCGATGGGGACGATCAGCCCCGTCTCCTCCGCGACCGCGATGAACTCACCGGGGGCCAGCAGCCCACGATCCGGGTGCTGCCACCGCAGCAGGGCCTCGACGTCCACCGTGGCGCCGGTGGCCAAGGAGAAGGCGGGCTGGAAGTCCAGGAAGAGCTCATCGCGATCCAGCGCCCCACGCAGCTCCGCCTCGGTGCGCACGCGGTCCTCCGTCCGCGTGCGCAGGTCCTCGTCGTACCACGCCACGCACCCGCGACCGGCGTCCTTGGCCGCGTAGAGGGCCGTGTCGGCCTCGCGGACCAGCGCTCCCCACTCGTGGTCCGGGTGCAGGAGCGACACCTCACCGACCTCGCGCCGGGACATGCCGATGCTGGCAGCGACGGACAGCAGGTGCCCCTCGAGCAGGTGCGGCTCGCGCAGGGCTTCGAGGATCCGCCGGGCCACGGTGGTCGCCTCGTGCTGCGAGACGGCGAAGAGGGCGACGAGGAACTCGTCCCCTCCCAGGCGTGCGACGGCGTCGTGGTCGCGCACCGCCTCCCGCAGCCGGCGTCCGACCGCCTCCAGCACCTCGTCCCCGGCGCCGTGGCCGAGGGTGTCGTTGATCCGCTTGAAGTGGTCCAGGTCCACGCACAGCACGGTGAGCGACTCAGCGCCGTCCTCTCGGGCCCGGCCGGCGACGTGACGGAGCAGGCCGGAGCGGTTGAGCAGGCCGGTCACCTCGTCGTGGCTGACGAGGTGCTCCAGCCGCTCGTGGGCCTGCTCGGCCGCGGACCGGGCCTCCCGCTCGGAGGCCAGCAGCCGCTCCCGCTCGCGCTCGGCGCGGCGGCTGGCCGCGACGTCGCGGAAGTACGCCGCCACGCCCCCGTCCCGCAGGGGGTACGAGCGCACCTCCACCTCCGCGCCGCTGGCGGCGTGGACGGTGTCGAAGTCCGCGGGCTGCCCCGCGGCGACGACCCGCTCGCAGCGCTGCCGGAAGGGGTCCGAGGCAGGGTGGGGGAACACGTCCCACAGGCCCCTGCCGACCACGTCCTCGCTGCGGCGGTCCAGCATGGACGCCGCGCGGGCGTTGAAGTAGGTGATGCGCAGGTCCGCGTCCACGGCCAGGAAGGCGTCGCTGGTGGACTCCAGGACGTCGGCCACGAGCACGTGCGGCGCAGTCACCGCCGGGTTGCCGCGAGAGCCGCGCGCCGTGAACGCAGCCGCCCCGTCTTCGGGCGGCAGCGGAAGTCGGTCCGACGTGCTCATGCCCACGCCTTCGACCTGCAGCGGTCGCGACTTGAACGCCGTCGGTAGCGTTCGCCCTGATGGCGGACGACCTCGCCGCACCCGTGAGCGAGCGGCGGCCGTCCACCAGCCCCTCACGCCATCCGCCAGACGGCGACCGCCCACACCCCGCTCGCCGCGAGCGCGCATCCCAGCTCGACGCCGATGGACAGCAGCACGGTCTTCAGCGCGAGGCGGGTGGAGGCCCACGACGCGGGCCCGTACCCCAGGCGCACCACCTCGGCGGCGTACAGCCCGACGCAGAAGCCCACCAGCAGCCCGACGACGGGGATGACGAAGATCCCCACCACCCCGACCAGGGCGGCGACGACCAGCGAGCGCGTCGGCACGCCGGCGGCCAGCAGCCGGCGGCCGGTCCACACGTAGGAGGTGGCCCACCCGCACGCCAGCAGGAGCGCGGCGACGGCGAAGACGACCCAGCCCCCGGCGGTGTCCCGCGCGAGGGCCCACACGAGCACGCCGACGCCCACCAGCAGGCTCCCCGGAAGCACGGGCAGCACGACGCCCGCCAGGCCCACGACGACGAGGGCGCCGGCGACGAGCGTGATCACGCTCATCACCGGCGCCCTAGCGGGTCGATCGGCGGGTGGTGGTCGGGCTGCGGCGTCGCTGGGAGAGCGGCGAGGACCGTCAGTGCTCGCCGTCCGGCGCGATGGCCGGAGTGCCGGTGAGCTTGTCGGTCTCGTCGTGGATCTCGGCGGCCACCTCGCGCAGCTTCGCGGAGTGCTCGCGGCCGTGGTGGGCGCAGAACAGCAGCTCCCCACCGGAGGCCAGGAGGACGCGCACGTACGCCTGGGCTCCGCAGCGGTCGCACCGCTCAGCGGTGGTCATTGGCGGAGTCGTCAGGACAGCGGTCACTTCGCCCCTTCCGAGTGCGTCGTGGTGCTTCGCGCAGTGGCTGGCACCGTGGCCGGACACCGGTCGGCGTCCACCCGTTGCAGCATCGAACCACGCCTCGAGCCTTCCCGGCAGGCGGACGCGACCCGTTCGCCCTGCGCGTAACACTGTCGGCGGCACCGCCGGCCCGGCCGGGGACGTGCGCGAACCCGCCGCACCGTCGGTGCCGCTCGTTACCCTGGGCGCGTGACCTCGACCCCGCAGCGCCCCGCCCCTGCGGAGGGCGGTGGCTACACCGCCCGCCACCTGTCGGTGCTCGAGGGCCTGGAGGCCGTGCGCAAGCGGCCCGGCATGTACATCGGGTCCACGGACTCCCGGGGCCTCATGCACTGCCTGTGGGAGGTCATCGACAACAGCGTCGACGAGGCGCTGGCCGGCCACTGCACCCGCATCGACGTCGTCCTGCACGCTGACGGCTCGGTCGAGGTGGGAGACGACGGCCGGGGCATCCCCGTCGACGTCGAGCCGCGCACGGGCCTCACGGGCGTCGAGGTCGTCTTCACCAAGCTGCACGCCGGGGGCAAGTTCGGCGGCGGCTCCTACACCGCCTCCGGCGGCCTGCACGGCGTCGGCGCGAGCGTCGTC
Organism: uncultured Actinomycetota bacterium; assembly: GCA_963781365.1. Classification (GTDB taxonomy): domain Bacteria; phylum Actinomycetota; class Actinomycetes; order Actinomycetales; family Quadrisphaeraceae; genus Quadrisphaera. The sequence continues at coordinate 22,600 of CAWAFR010000004.1, forward strand.
AACGCCCTGTCGGCCCGCCTCGACGCGTGGGTCGACCGCGGCGGCGCCACCCACGCGATGAGCTTCCGGCGCGGCGAGCCGGGCGTCTTCACCGATGCCCCGGGCGCTGAGGGCCCCCGCGCGGTCTTCACCCCGTTCACCGACGCCTCCGAGCTGCGCGTGACCGGCAAGGTGCGCCGCGGGCGCACCGGCACCCGCGTCCGCTACTGGTCGGACCCGACGATCTTCCTCAAGGAGGCGGCGTTCTCCTACGACGAGCTCGTCACGCGCGCCCGCCAGACCTCCTTCCTGGTGCCCGGGCTGACGCTGCGCGTCCGCGACGAGCGGCGCCTGGCCGGCACCCCGGGCGAGAGCGGTCCCCACGAGGAGCTGTTCCGCCACGACGGTGGCATCACCGAGTTCGTCGACCACCTGGCCACCGACCCGCCGGTCACCGACACCTGGCGGCTGCAGGGCTCCGGGCGCTTCCGCGAGACCGTGCCGATGCTGGACGACCGCGGCCACATGGTCAGCCAGGAGGTCGAGCGCGAGTGCGAGGTCGACGTCGCGCTGCGCTGGGGCACTGGGTACGACACCGAGCTGCGCACCTTCGTCAACATCATCTCCACGCCCAAGGGCGGTACCCACCTCGGCGGCTTCGAGGCGGCGCTGCTGAAGACCGTGCGCAAGGCGGTCGCCGACAACGCCCGGCGCCTGAAGGTGGCGGCCAAGGAGGAGCCGGTCTCCAAGGAGGACGTCACCGCGGGGCTGACCGCCGTCCTCACCGTCCGCCTGGCCGAGCCCCAGTTCGAGGGGCAGACCAAGGAGGTGCTCGGCACCTCCGCGGTGCGAGGAATCGTGGCGCGGGTCCTGGAGAAGGAGCTCACGGCGCTGTTCGCGAGCCCCGCCAAGGGCACGAAGATGCAGACCTCCACGCTGCTCGACAAGGTGGTCGCGGAGTCGCGGGCGCGCGTCACCGCCCGCCAGCACAAGGAGACCCAGCGCCGCAAGAACGCGCTGGAGACGTCCTCGCTGCCCGCGAAGCTGGCCGACTGCCGCAGCAACGACGTCGAGCGGTCCGAGCTGTTCATCGTGGAGGGCGACAGCGCGCTCGGGACGGCGAAGCTGGCGCGCTCCAGCGAGTTCCAGGCCCTGCTGCCGATCCGCGGGAAGATCCTCAACGTCCAGAAGGCGTCGATCGCCGACATGCTCCGCAACGCGGAGTGCGCCGCGATCATCCAGGTCGTCGGCGCGGGATCCGGGCGCAGCTTCGACCTCGACGCCGCCCGCTACGGCCGGGTCATCTTCATGGCCGACGCCGACGTCGACGGCGCCCACATCCGCACCCTGCTGCTCACCCTGTTCTTCCGGTACATGCGGCCGATGGTCGAGGCCGGCCGGGTCTTCTCCGCCGTACCGCCCCTGCACCGGGTGGAGGTGATCGGTGCCGGCCGCCGGGAGAACGAGTACGTCTACACCTACTCCGAGGCCGAGCTCGCCAGCACGCTGGCGCGCCTCGTGAGCGCCGGACGCCGCTGGAAGCCCGACATCCAGCGCTACAAGGGGCTGGGGGAGATGGACGCCGACCAGCTGGCCGGCACCACCATGGACCCCCACCACCGCACCCTGCGCCGCGTGGGCATCGCCGACGCCGCGGCCGCCGAGCGCGTCTTCGAGCTGCTCATGGGCAACGACGTCGCCCCGCGCAAGGACTTCATCGTCGAGGGCGCCTCCGGCCTGGACGCCGACCGCATCGACGTGTGAAGTCCCTGTGAAGATCGTGTCACGGCTGGCGCGCGGAGTGGATCTCGGCTAGCGCCCCGCCGGGCGCAGGGCCGGTCTGTGCCGATGGCGACGACGACACCCGCGCCCGCGCAGGGCGAGGTCGGAGAGCCCGAGCTCAAGCGGGCGATCGGCTCGAAGCTGCTCCTGCTCTTCATCATCGGCGACGTGCTGGGCACCGGCATCTACGCCTCACCGGGCAGGTCGCTTCCGAGGTCGGCGGCGCCGTCTGGATCCCGTTCCTGGTGGCCTTCGCGGTGGCCCTGCTCACCGCCTGCAGCTACCTGGAGCTCGTCACCAAGTACCCGCGCTGCGCCGGCGCCGCGCTCTACACGCACAAGGCCTTCGGCGTGCACGTGCTGACCTTCATGGTCGCCTTCACGGTGATGCGCTCCGGGGTGACCTCCGCCTCGACGGCGTCCCGGGCGTTCTCCTCCAACGCGATGAACCTGTTCGGCGTCGAGGCGCCCCCGGCCCTCGTCGTCACCGCCGTCGCGCTGCTCTTCATGCTCCTGGTCGCCGCGATCAACCTGCGCGGCGTGGGGGAGAGCGTCAAGGCCAACGTGGTCCTCACGCTGGTGGAGCTGTCCGGCCTGCTCATCGTGCTCGGTGTGGGGGCCTGGGCGCTCCTCGGCGGGCGGGGCGACCTCTCCCGCGCCACCCAGCTGGACCTCGCCGACGGCCAGACCCCCTTCACGGCCATCACCGCCGCCACCGCGCTCGCGTTCTTCGCCCTCGTCGGCTTCGAGGACTCCGTGAACACGGCCGAGGAGACGCACGACCCGGTGCGCACCTTCCCCAAGGTGATGTTCCTGGCGCTGGGCGTCGCGATGGTCCTGTACCTGCTGATCGGCATCATCTCCGTCGCCGTCGTCCCGCTCGAGGAGCTGTCCGAGGGCGACACCCCGCTGCTGCAGGTCGTGGCCGCCGGTGCCCCCGGCTTCCCGATCGGCGTGTTCGCTCTCATCACGATGTTCGCGGTGGCCAACACCGCGCTGCTCAACATGCTCATGGCCTCGCGCCTGCTCTACGGCATGTCCCGGGAGGGGTGCTGCCGCGGTTCCTGGGACGGGTGCCGCGCGGCCGCCGCACGCCGTGGACGGCGGTGCTGTTCAGCACCTGCCTGTCGCTGGTCCTCATCAGCGTCGTGTCGGCGGCCGCCGCCGTCGACCCGGAGTCCTCGGTGGTCGCCAACCTCGGGGGCACCACGTCGCTGCTCCTGCTGGCCGTCTTCGCGGTGGTGCACGTCGCCGTGCTGGTGCTGCGCAAGGACCGCGTCGAGCACCGGCACTTCACGGCCCCCACCGCGCTGCCGTGGGTCGGCGCCGTGATCTGCCTGGCCCTCGTGACGCCGCTGACCGACCGCCCCGTGATCGAGTACCAGATCGCGGGTGCGCTGATGGCGCTGGGCCTGCTCCTGTGGGTCGCCACCTGGTGGCTCCGCCGCCGCCGCGGGGAGGCGGCCGCGGAGCTCGACCCCAGCCGCCTCGGCTGATCCCGACGCCGCGGCGGTGACCCGGGGGACGCCGGCGCTGACCCGGCGGGGTGCGCGACCGCCGTCTGCTGGCTACCGTCCCACCGCGTGACAGCTTCCGCCGCTCCGTTCCCGGTGACCCCCGGCCTGACCTGGCGCCCGCTCACCGAGGCCGACGTCCCCGCCTGGCTCGAGCTCGTCCGGGCCGTCGAGGCCGCCGACGCGGCCCCGGAGCGGCACACCGCCGACGACCTGCGCGACGAGCTCCTCGTCGGTTCCTGGAAGGACCCCGCGCACCGCTCGACGGCCGCGCTGGACGGTCGAGGTCGCCTGGTGGCCTTCGGCCTCGTCGACGTGAGGCCGGGAGACCTGCACGCGGTCAGGGCCCACCTGTGGGGCGGCGTGCACCCCGACCACCGGGGCCGCGGGCTCGGTCGCCGGCTCCTCGCCTGGCAGTGCGCCGTGGGGCGCAGCCTCGTGCTCGCCGCCCCCGGCACCGCACCGGGAGAGCTGGTGCTGCACAGCGCTGAGGAGCTGGAGGACCGCGCTGCTCTGGCCCGGCGCGCGGGGTTCCAGGTGCGCCGTCACCACGTCCTCATGCGGCGGGCCCTCAGCGGCCCGGCCGCCGCGCCCCTGCCGGAGGTCGAGGTGCCCGAGGGGATGCGCCTCGTCCGCTGGTCCGCGGGCCTGGACGAGCAGGTCCGCCTGGCCCACAACGAGGCCTTCGCTGACCACCGCGGCAGCGAGCCCCGCACCCGGGAGGACTGGCAGCGCTGGGTCAGCGGGCACCGCGACGCCCGCACGGACTGGAGCTACGTGGTGCTCGCCGGGGACGGTCCCGAGGCGGAGGTGGTGGGTTACACCGTCGCGTTCGCGTTCGCCCAGGACTGGACCGACGGTGTGAAGGAGGGCTGGACGGGTCTGCTCGGAACCCGCAGTGCCTTCCGGCGCCGCGGCGTCGGCCGGGCGCTGCTCGTGGCGAGCCTGCGGGCTTTCGCCGCCGACGGCATGGACACCGCGGGCCTCGACGTCGACCGGGAGAACCCCAGCGGCGCCCGCGGGACCTACGAGCGGCTCGGGTACGCCCCGCACCAGGTCGAGGTCGTCTGGGGCAGCGCCGTCGACCGCTGAGACGGCCCGCCGAGCGGGCTGCGGCCCGCATGCCTCAGCCGACGGCGGGTGAGGGGCGCGCGCCGTCGACGGCGGCGACCGGGCCGTCCAGCGGCACGCCCGACCCGTCGCGGCGTCCCGTCGGCTCCGGCAGCGCCGCGGGGACGCCCGTCGCGGTGGCGCCGCGGGCCGGGCCGGCGCCGACCCAGGCCAGTGCCACCTCCTCCTCACCCCGCAGGAACCGGTGGCAGCGCACCCCGCCGGTGGCCCGGCCCTTCGGGGGGTACTCCGAGAAGGGGGCCACCTTCGCCGTCGCCCCCGGAGCGCCCGGGAGCGCTCCCGCAGCGCCGGCCACCGTCACGACCACCGCGGTGTCGGCGTCGGCCGCGGCCACCGCCGCGAACGCGACCACCCGGGCCCCCGCCGTGACACGCACGCCGGCCATGCCTCGCGCGGCGCGACCCTGGGGGCGCACCAGGGCGGCGCTGAAGCGGAGAAGCTGGGCGTCGCTGGTCACCAGGACCAGGTCCTCCTCGCCGGTCGACAGCCAGGCCGCACCGACCACCGCGTCGGTGGGCTCCAGACCGACGACCTCCCACGACTCCCTGGTGCCCGTCGCCTCCGCGGCGACGCGCTTCACCACGCCCTGCGCCGTCGCCAGCGCGAGGCCGGCGCCGTCGCCGTCGCCGGGCTGGGGCGCGAGGGGGACGAGGGCGACGACGTCCTCGCCCGGCTCCAGTGTCACGAACTCCCGCAGCGGGGCCCCACCGGCCAGGCTGGGAGCCCCCGCCGTCGGGGGCAGCGCCGGGGTGTCGACGACGCCGACGCGCACCACCCGGCCGCGCGTGGTGAGGGCCCCGACGTCGCCGCGCGCGGTGGTCCGGACCGCGCTGCGCAGAACGTCGTGCGCCGTCCGCGGCCCGCCGGAGGGCAGGTCGGCGGTACCGGTGCGCGCCAGGAGGCCGGTGGCGCTCAGCAGCACCCAGCACGGGTCGTCGGCCACCTGCAGCGGCACCGCCGCCGTGGCCGGCGCGGCGCCCGCCTCCAGCAGCACCGTCCGGCGCGGGGTGCCGTGGTCTCGCACCACCTGCGCCAGCTCGTCCGAGACCGCCTCGCGCTGCAGCTGCTCATCGGCCAGCAGCGCCTCCAGCTCGGCGATGGCGGCGAGCAGCTCGTCGCGCTCGGTCTCCAGCTCGATCCGCGAGAAGCGCGTGAGGCTGCGCAGGCGCAGCTCCAGGATGTGCTGGGCCTGCAGCTCGGACAGCGAGAAGGCGTCGACGAGGCCGGTGCGGGCGGCCGCGGTGTCGTCCGAGGCGCGGATCACCCGGATCACGGCGTCGATGTCGAGCACCGCGACCAGCAGGCCCTCGACCAGGTGCAGCCGCTCGCGCCGCTTCGCCAGCCGGTGGGTGCTGCGGCGGCGCACCACGTCGAGGCGGTGGCCGATGAACACGCGCAGCAGCTCGCGCAGCCCCAGCGTCCGGGGCTGGCCCTCCACGAGGCACACGTTGTTGATGCCGAAGGAGTCCTCCAGCGGGGTCAGCCGGTACAGCTGCTCCAGCACGGCCTCCGGCTGGAAGCCGGTCTTGACCTCCACCACCAGCCGCGTGCCGTGGTGGCGGTCGGTGAAGTCGTCGATGGCGGCGATGCCCAGGAGCTTCTTGGAGCCCACCGCGTCCTTGACCTTCTCGATCACCTTCTCCGGCCCCACCGTGTAGGGGAGCTCGGTGAAGACGATGCCGCGCCGGCGCGCCGTGATGTCCTCGACGCGCGCCGTCGCGCGCGTCCTGAAGGTGCCCCGGCCGGTGGCGTACGCGTCGCGGATCCCCTCCAGGCCCACGATCCGGCCGCCGCTGGGCAGGTCCGGGCCCGGGACGAACCGCATCAGGTCCTCCAGGGTCGCGTCGGGCCGCGCGATGAGGTGGCGGGCAGCGGCGACGACCTCCCCGAGGTTGTGCGGCGGCATGTTGGTGGCCATCCCCACCGCGATGCCGGAGGCGCCGTTGACCAGCAGGTTCGGGATGGCCGAGGGGAGCACCGACGGCTGCGTGGCGGAGTTGTCGTAGGTGGGGACGAAGTCGACGACGTCCTCGTCGAGCCCGTCGACCATCGCCGTCGCCGCGACGGCCATCCGCGCTTCGGTGTAGCGAGAAGCGGCCGGTCCGTCGTCGAGCGATCCGAAGTTCCCGTGGCCGTCGACCAGCGGTAAGCGCAGGGAGAAGTCCTGGGCCATGCGGACCAGCGCGTCGTAGATGGCGGTGTCGCCGTGCGGGTGCAGCCGGCCCATCACGTCGCCGACCACGCGGGCGCTCTTCACGTGGGCGCGGTCGGGCCGCAGGCCCATCTCGCCCATCTGGAACAGGATGCGCCGCTGCACGGGCTTCAGGCCGTCTCGCGCGTCGGGCAGTGCGCGCGAGTAGATGACCGAGTAGGCGTACTCCAGGAACGAGCTGCGCATCTCCTCGTCGACGTCGACGTCGAGGATCCGCTCGGTGGGCGGGGGCCCCGAGCTCTCCGAGGGGCGCGAGGTGGTGCGACGTGCCATGCCCCCATCCTGGCCCGGACCACCGACGGCCCGGGCGCGGTCCGCCCACGACCACGGCGCCGGGCGCGGCGGAGCGCCACCGGCTGTCCACAGGCACCCGCGCGGACCACGACGCCGCACCCCTCGCGCTGCCACAGTGTCCCGGTGATCGACCCGCCGCCGCCGGAGACCGGCTGCCCCCGCTGCGCCGCTCGCCTCGTGCCCGGCGCCCCCGCCTGCGCGGCGTGCGGGCTGCGCCTCGTCGGGGCCGACGCCGCCGAGCTGTGGGCCCTCGACCAGCAGGCGTCGGCGCTGTCCGTGCGCCGCGGGCAGCTGCTGGCAGCGCTCGCGCCCGGCGCCCCCGCCGCGCCGGCGCCCCCCGCGCGTCCGGTCCCGCCGGCGCTGCCGTCGCCCGTCCCAGCACCCGTCGCGGCGCCCCTGCCCCCTGCCCCGCCCCTGCCCCCGCCCGCGGAGCACCGGCCGGCCCGTGACCCCTACTCCTCGCCCGGTCCGGTGCCCGGTCCTGCGTCCGGTCCGCTGGCCGGTCCTCCGACCGGTCCTGTGCCGGGTCCTCAGCCCGGGGCCGCCCCGGCCGCGGCCGTCGGGCCGGTCGCGCCGCCGCGGCAGCGCCGCTTCGGCGCCCAGCAGCTGCTGCTGGTCACGGGTGTCGTGGCCATCGTCGTGGCCGCCGTCGTCTTCACGGCGCGCGTCTGGGACGGGATCGGGGCCCTGGGCCAGGCCGCGGTGCTGATCGCGGTCTGCGCCGGGGCAGCCGCGGGCTCCCGGACCTCGGCGCGCCACCGCCTGGGCGCCAGCGCCGAGGCCCTGGCGGTGCTCTCCCTGGTCGTGCTGCTCGTGCTCGTCGGCGCGGCGCGGTCCCTGGACGTCCTCGGCCTCGGCGGCACCGACGCCGGTGCCTACCGGCTCGGCGGGCTCCTGCTCGCCGTGGCCGCGGCAGCGGCGGGCGACCGGTGGCTCCGCACCGGTGGCCGCCCCACGGCCCTGGCCTGGGGGTCGGTGGTCCTCACCGCCGCCGTCCCGTCGGTGCTGGCGGTGGCCGTCCACGGCGAGCTGCTCACCTGGGCCTGCGCCGCGCTGGTGCTGGCGGTGCTGTCCGTCCCGGCGTCGCGGCCGCTCGCGCGCCGGGCCCCGGGGCTCGGTGTGGTCGGGCTCGTCATCGGCGGTGCCCACCTGGTGACCGGGGTTCTGGCGCTGCTGGTGGTCGACGTCGACGCCGGCCAGGGGGCCTGGCAGCCCGTCGGCGCCGCCGTGGAGCTCGCGCTGCTGGCCGGTGCCTCCGCCTGGCTGGCCGCCCGCTGCGCCCGGCCGCCGCAGCCGGGCCCGGCGCCCGGCGTCCCCGCCCGGGAGCTGCTGGCCGGGCGCCCGGCCGTGCGGCGCGTCGCGGTGGTGGTCGCCTACGGCGGCGTCGTCGGCGCCCTCGTGTCCCTCGCCGTCGCCGGCGGGGCCTCGGCGCTGCTGTTCCTCGCGCTGGGCATCGCGGTGACCGCGGGGGTGCTGGTGGCGGTGCGTCCGGCGCTGCTGCCGTGGCCGGTGCTGGTGTCCGCCCTCGCCCTCGCCGGCGGCTCGCTGCTGTCCGAGCCGGTGGTCGGGCAGACCGAGGGCACCTGGTGGCGGCCGGTCGCCTGGTACGCGCTGGCGGCGGCCGCGCTGGTGGTCGGCCAGCGCCGACCCGTGCCGGGCCCCACCGCCGGCACCACCTCCGGCCCGACCGCGGCGGTCTCGTCGTGGGCGTCCCGCGAGCCGGCGCTGCAGGTGCCCCGCGCCGTCTGGGCGGTCGCAGCGGGCCTGGCGGCCCTGGGGGGCAGCCTCCTGGCGCCGGCGCCGCTGTCGGGGCCCGGCGCCGTCACCTCGGCGGTCGTGGCGGCCACCGCGCTCCTGGCCCTGTCGGCGCTGCGGCGCGGGGCCCCCGAGCTGGCGCTCGTCGGCGGGTGGGCCGCGACGGCGCTCGGGTCGGTCGTGATCGCCTCCGACGGGCCCGTGCACGTCTCCGTGCCCCTGGGTGTCGCCGGCCTCGCGGCCCTGCTGCGCGCCGGGGCCCGCGACCGCACGGCCTGGGTGGTGCCGGGGGTGGCGCTGCTGGCCGTCGCCTGGTGGAGCGAGACCGACGCGCTCGCGCCTCCCGGGGCGGGCGTGGAGTGGTGGAGCCTGCCCCCGGCGCTGCTCGCGCTCGCGGTGGGCGTGCTCGTCTGGCAGCGCCACCCGCAGCTGGGCTCGTGGGCCGCGCTCGGCGCCGGGCTGGCCGCCGGCCTGCTGCCCTCCGCCCTGCAGGCCGCCGCGGAGGGCACCCTCGAGGGCGGCGGGTGGCGCGTCGCGCTGGTGGCCGTCGCGGGGGCCGCCGTCTGCGCCGCCGGGGTGCGCTGGGGGTGGCAGGCGCCGGTGGTCCTCGGCGCCGCGGCGGCGCTGCTGGTGGCGATCGGCCAGCTCGGGCCCTACGCGCTGCGCCTGCAGGCCTCGGTGGGCCTCTTCGTGGCGGGCGCCGTCGTCATCGTGCTGGCCGTGCGCATCGAGCAGGCGCGGCGCGACGCCGCCCGCGCCCTGGGGTGGGTCCGCGCCCTGCGCTGAGCGCCCTCAGCCGCCCTCGGGCCAGGGGACGCCGAAGCGCCCGTCGTGGACCAGCCGCGCCGCCGGCGGGTTCCGCCGCGGCGGCGGCTGCTCGGCCGCGGGGTGGCCGAGCACGACGGCGGCGACCAGCCGGCGGTCGGCGGGGACGCCGAGCGCCGCGCGCACCGCGGACCACCGCGGGCCGGGCACCCCGATCACGCACCCGGCGAGGCCCTCGTCGACGGCGCCCAGCAGGAGCAGCAGCGCCGCCATGCCGGTGTCGACGTCCCACCAGGGGACCGGCCAGCTGCCGGGGTCCTCGACGGGACCGGGGAGGTCGGCGCGGGCGCGGGCCTTGTCCGGGCGGGCGTACCGCTCCGCGTAGGCGCCGGGTCGGCCCAGGCACAGCACCACCACCGGTGCCGTGAGCATCCCGGCCAGCCAGGGGTCGGGCGCCTCGACGTCGTCGCTCGCCGCCCGCCAGAACCGCAGACGCGCCTCCGGGTCCCGCAGCACGAGCAGCTCGCGGCCCTGGCTGCCCCCCGCGGTCGGTCCGCGCACCGCGAGGCCGACGACCCGGTCCAGCGCCGCGGCCCCCACGGGCCGGTCGGCGAAGCGCCGCACGGCCCGCCGCCGCCTGACGGCCTCGCCGAGCTCCACGGCGCGACACTCCCACGTCCCAGCACCGCCGCGCCCGCCCGCCCCCCGCGACGGCCCGCTGGCGGCTAGCCTCACAGCGTGTCACCACACCCGGTGTGGGCTCGGGCGTGGGAGGCGGACGTCGTCCTCAGGGACGGCGGGGCGGCCCACATCCGCCCGATCCACCCAGAGGACGCGGACGCGCTGCAGACCTTCCACGTCGCGCAGTCGCCGCGCTCCACGTACCTGCGGTTCTTCGCCCCCATGCCCCGGCTCTCGGCCCGAGACCTCCAGCGCTTCACCACCGTCGACCACTCCGACCGGGTGGCGCTGGTGGTGCTCGCCGGCGACGCCATCATCGGCGTCGGGCGCTACGACCGCGTCGGCGACGGCGCCGCGGAGGTCGCCTTCAACGTCTCCGACGCCCACCAGGGCAGGGGCGTCGGGTCGGTGCTCCTGGAGCACCTCGTGGTCGCCGCCCGGGAGCAGGGCCTCACGCGCTTCGTGGCCGAGGTGCTCCCGGAGAACCGCAGGATGCTCGACGTCTTCACCGAGGCGGGCTTCGCCACCACCCGGGTCGTGGAGGACGGCGTCGTCATGCTCACCGTCGACATCGCGGCGACGGACAGGTCGCTGGAGGTGATGGCGGCCCGAGAGCACCGCGCCGAGGCGGAGAGCCTGCGCAGCCTGCTGCACCCGGAGTCGGTGGTCGTCATCGGCGCCGGCCGCCGGCCCGGCTCCGTCGGCGGGCGGCTCTTGAACGACCTGGTGCGCATCGGCTTCACGGGCGCCGTCCACGTGGTGCACCCCGAGGCCGACGCCGTCCGCGGCGTCCCCGCCGTGCGGTCGCTGGACGAAGTCCCGCCCCCGGTCGACCTCGCCGTCATCGCGGTGCCCGCGGAGGCGGTGAACGAGGTGGTCGCCGGCTGCGCGCGGATCGGGGTGCGCGGCCTGGTGGTGGTCTCCAGCGGCTTCGCCGAGACCGGGCCCGAGGGGCTGGAGCGCCAGCGCGAGCTGCTGCGCCTGGCCCGCACGCACGGGATGCGGCTGGTCGGCCCCACGTCCTTCGGCGTCATCAACACCGACCCCGCGATCCGCCTCAACGCCTCCCTGGCCCCGGTGGTGCCGCCCCCGGGCCGGCTGGGGCTGTTCAGCCAGTCCGGCGCCCTCGGCGTCGCCGTCCTGGACGCGGCCCACCGCCGCGGCCTGGGCGTGTCGACCTTCGTCTCGGCCGGCAACCGCGCCGACGTGTCCGGCAACGACTGCATGCAGTACTGGCAGGACGACCCGGCGACGTCCGTGGTGGGCCTGTACCTGGAGAGCGTCGGCAACCCCCGCAAGTTCTCCCGCGTCGCCCGGGGCCTGGCCCGCACCAAGCCGGTCGTGGTGGTGAAGTCGGGGGTCAGCTCCTTCACGGTGCCGCCCGGTCACGCGGTGCGCGAGACCCGCGCGCCCCGCGAGGCGCTGGAGGCGATGCTGCGCCAGGCCGGCGTCATCCGCGTCGACAACGTCCACCAGCTCTTCGACGTCGCGCAGCTGCTGACCAGCCAGCCGCTGCCCGCGGGGGAGCGGGTGGGCGTGGTGGCCAACTCCGGGGCGCTCGCAGCGCTCGCCGCGGAGGCGGCCGTCTCCTGGGGGCTCGACGTCGCCGACCCCGTCGTCGTCGCCCCCGAGGCCCACGCCGGCGAGGTGCGCCACGCCCTGGAGCGGGTCTTCGCCGACCCCGACGTCGACTGCGTCGTCGCCTGCCTGATCCCCCCGGTCGCCGAGGTCGACCTGGGGGTCGTGGCCGCCCTGCAGGAGGTGGCCGCCGCCGCGGGCAAGACGTGCGTGGCCTGCCTGGTCGCGCTGGTCGGCGGCGAGCCGTCGCTGAGCCTGCCGGCGGAGGCGGGAGCGCTGCCCGTCTACCCCACCCCCGAGGACGCCGTCCGCTCCCTGGCCGCCGCGGTGCGCCACGCCTCCTGGCGCCGCCGGGACCCGGGCGCCCGGGTGGCCCCGGCGGGGACCGACCCGCGGGCGGCCCGCGCCCTGGTCGAGGCGCGCCTGGCGGGGCGGGGCCCCGACGACCCCCCGGTGCGCCTGCCCGAGGAGGACGTCATGGCGCTGCTCGCCTGCTACGGCGTCCAGCTCTGGCCCTCGGTGCGCGTCACGAGCCCGCAGGAGGCCGTCCGCGCCGCCGAGAGGGTCGGGTGGCCGGTGGCGGTGAAGGCCACCGAGCGCTACCTGCGCCACCCGGGCCTGGGCGGCGTGCGCCTCGACGTCGCCGACGAGCGCGAGCTGCGCTCCCACGTCGCGGCGATGCTGGCCGGCCCGGCCGGCGGTGCCGCGGGGCGTGCGGGCGCCGCGGCGGACCCGGGCGACGCGGGCGCCCCGGGCGCCCCGGAGCCCGCGCTGCTCGTGCAGGCGATGGCGGGGACGGGCATCGCCGTCCTCCTGCGGACCCTGGAGGACCCGCTGTTCGGGCCGCTGGTCTCCTTCGGCCTCGCCGGGGACACCTCGGTGCTGCTCGGGGACGTCTCCCACCGCATCCCGCCGCTCACGGACGTCGACGTCGTCGACCTCGTCCGCTCCCTGCGGGCAGCGCCCCGCCTGTTCGGGTACATGGGCACCCCGGTCGTCGACGTCCCCGCGCTGGAGGACCTCATCGCCCGCGTCTCGGTGATGGCCGACGACCTGCCCGAGGTGCTCTCCAGCGAGCTGTCCCCGGTGCAGGTCGCCGAGCGCGGCCTCGCGGTGCTCGGCGCCCAGGTGGAGCTGGCGGTCCCGGTGGGGCGCTCCGACGCCGGGCGCCGGGTGCTGCCCGCCTGAGCCCGAGGGCGCGCCTGTGGACGGCGCCGGAGCCGCGGACGGGCCCGGTGCGAGGATGTGCCCCGTGTGGGGCGGCGAGGGCGTGAGCAGAGGACGGGGTCGCTCCGGCGCGGGGTGGCGCCAGGACGAGCCCGACGACGAGCCGCTGCCCGCCGAGCTGCTCGCCGAGCTCGAGCGCACCGGGTACTACCCGGAGCTGCTCGCCGACGTCGTGGTCCAGGCGCTCGCGGGGGAGCCGGTGCTCGACGCCCTGGTGCACCTGGAGACCACGTTCGACGCCGACGCAGTGCGGCGACACGTCACCGTCCTCGCCCTGACCCCGTCGCGGCTGGTCACGGCGCACGTCGACGACCACGACCCGCCGGAGACCGGGGGGTCGCCCGTGGCGGTGGCCTCCTCGGAGTCGGTGCCGCTGGAGGACGTGCGCTCGGTGGTCGTCGGGCACCGAGTCGCCGCTCCCGAGCACCACCGGCCCGGGGCGTCGCCGCAGGAGCTGACGCTGACCGCGGCCTGGGGCACCCTGTCGCGCCTGGACGTCGAGCCGGCCAGCTGCGGCGACCCGGAGTGCGAGGCCGACCACGGCTACACCGGCACCCTCACCGCCGACGACGTCTCCCTGCGCATCAGCGCCGACGCCGAGGGGGCCGGTGCCGTCCTCGCGGCGCAGCGGTTCGCCAGGGCGCTGACGCGAGCTGCCCGCGGGCGCGGCCCGCACCTGTGACCGCCGGGGCCGCTCCCGCGGCGCTCGCCGACGTCCTGCCGGCCGCGGCCGCGGCCCTGGGGTCCCCGGTGCCGCGGCCGGCGTCGGCGTCAGGCCCCTCACCGCTGCTGCTGCCCGCTGCGGAGCAGGTGTGCGTGCTGCTCGTCGACGGCCTCGGTGAGCGCCTCCTCGCCGCGCGCGGCGGCCACGCCCCCCACCTGCGGGCCCTGGGCCCCGCCGCCCGCGCCCCCGGGGCCGCCGTCCTGACCGTGGACTACCCCTCGACGACGGCGACCTCCACGGCGTCCCTGGGCACCGGCCTGCACGCCGGGCAGCACGGGTTGGTCGGCTACCAGGTCAGGGACCCGGCCACCGGCTCCCTGTTCAACGAGCTCTCCTGGGAGGGCGCGGTGCGCGGGGGGCCGCCGGCTCCGGACCCGCGGCGCTGGCAGCCGCACCCCACGGTCTTCGAGCACCTCGCGGCCGCCGGCGCCGCGGTCACCCGCATCGGCCCCGGCTTCTTCGACGGCTCCGGCCTCACCGAGGCCACCTCCCGCGGCGGCCGGTTCCGCGCGGCGAGCAGCCTCCCCGCCCGGGTCGAGGCGGCCCTGGCCTCCCTGCGCTCCGCGGCGCGCGAGCGCACCCGGGCCCTCGTCCACGTCTACTGGGGCGACCTCGACAAGACCGGGCACACCCACGGCTGGGGCTCCTCGGAGTGGGGTGCGGAGCTCGAACGGGTCGACGGCGCCGTCGCCGACCTCGTCGCCGGGCTCCCGCCGCGGGCGCTGCTCCTGGTGACCGGCGACCACGGGATGGTCGACGTGCCGCCCGGGGCGCGGTGGGACGTCGCCGCCGACCCCGAGCTCGCGCGCGGGGTGGAGCTCGTCGCGGGGGAGCCCCGGGCCCCGCAGCTGCACTGCGCCCCCGGCGCCGCGGCCGAGGTGCTCGCCACCTGGCGGGAGCGGCTGGGCCACGTGCTGCAGGTCGTCACGCGCGAGGAGGCCGTCGAGGAGGGCTGGTTCGGGCCCCGGGGGGTCGACGCCGACGTGCTGGCGCGCATCGGCGACCTCGTGGCGGCGGCCACCGCCCCGGCGTCGGTGCACGACTCCCGGGTGCAGCGGAGCGAGCTGCAGGCCCTGGTGGGCATGCACGGCGGACGGACCGCCGACGAGGCCCTGGTGCCGCTGCTGGTCGCCGCCGGGCGCTCCGTGGAGGTCTGACCCGCGGAGGTCTGGGCAGCCCCCGCGGGGCCTCGGGAGAGGATGGCCGCGTGGCCGAGCTCGTCTTCTTCTCCGGGACCATGGACAGCGGCAAGTCGACCCTGGCGCTGCAGGTCGACCACAACCACCGGGCCCGCGGGCGCCGGGGGCTGCTGTTCACGCGGGACGACCGCGCCGGCGCCGACGTCATCTCCAGCCGGCTGGGCCTGAGCCGCAGCGCCCGGGAGGTGACGGCGGGCACGGACTTCGAGGCGGAGGTCGCCGCCTCGGCCACCGCGCACCGACCGGTGGACTACCTCGTCTGCGACGAGGCGCAGTTCTACAGCCCCGCGCAGGTCGAGCAGCTGGCGCGCGTCGTCGACGAGGTGGGGGTCGACGTGTACGCCTTCGGCATCACCTCCGACTTCCGGACCCGTCTCTTCCCGGGCAGCGCGCGGCTGGTGGAGCTCGCCGACAAGGTGCAGGTGCTCCAGGTGGAGGCGCTGTGCTGGTGCGGCGCCCGCGCCACGCACAACGCCCGGACAGTCGACGGGACCATGGTCACCGACGGCGAACAGGTGGTGGTGGGCGACGTCGAGGCCGCCGCCGGGCTGGTCGGGTACGAGGTGCTGTGCCGCCGCCACCACATGCGGCGCGAGACGGGGACCTCCCGCCGCTGAGGCCGGCCGCCCGCTCAGTCGCGGCGCGGGACCCCGAACACGATCTCGTCCCAGCTGGGCACGCTGCGGCGGCGCTTGGCGGGCTGCTCCCCGGGGTCGTCGCCGTCGTGCTCGGGCGCGCTCCCGCCGGCGGGAGCCTCGGTGCCCTCGGCGGTGTCGCGGGTGTCACGGGGGCCACCGGTGGTGGAGGTGAGGCCCTCGGGGGCCGAGGGCGCCTCCTGCCTCGGCTCAGCAGCGGCGGGCTCGTCCGGCCTGCCGGCCTCGCGCAGCGACCGCCGGGTCTGCGGCGCCCCGTTGCGGGGGGGAGCGCCGCCGACGACCGGCCCGGGGGCCTGCGCGGGGGCCGCTGCGGGCAGCGGGGCGGTGGGCGGGGGCGGCGGGACGAGCCCGAGCGAGGCGCGGGGCGATGCCGGGGCGCTGTCGCCCTCGTCGTCGGGACCCTCCGCGCCGTCGGGGTCCGCGTCGGCGCCGCCGGCGGGCAGGGACAGCCCGCGCGGCGGGGTGACCATGCGCAGGCGCGCCCGGGCGCGGTCGACCTCCTCCTGCAGCTCGTCGGCGTCGGGGTGGGAGCCCGGGGGCAGGTCGAGGAGGGCGTTGAGGAGGTCGTCGTCCTCGTCGTCGTCGTCCCAGGGCTCGCCGTCGACGCCCATGTCGAGGGGCACCCGGCGGCCGCGGCGGTCCCGCAGGGCGTCGAGCAGGTCGAGGGTGCGCGAGGCGAGGTCGTCGGCGTCGGGGACGTCGTCGCCGTCGGCCCCCGACTCGGAGAGCGCGTCGAGGGCGCCGGTGACGTCGCCGCCCTCGGGACCGGACGCGTGACCGACCGTGGTCTGTCCGTGGTCGGTCCCGTGGTCGGTCCCGTGGTCGGTCCCGTGGTCGGCTGCGGAGCCGGCCGGGGCGCCGCCGGCGGGCTGCTCGAGGACCGCGGACGGCTCGGCGGGGCCAGCGCCCTCGGTCTCGGCGAGGCCCTCGGCGCGGTCCGCAGGCTCGCGGTGGGGGGCCGGGGGCTGCACCGGAGCGCCGCTGCCCAGACCACTGCCGAGGCCGCTGCCGAGGCCGCTGCCGACGCTGCCCGCCGGCGCCGCGGCCGCCCGGTCCAGGCCCTCGCCGTCCTCGTCGACGTCGTAGACCCGGACCGCGGCCAGGCGCCGCCCGGTCGGGTCGTCGGAGGGGGCGGTGAGCCAGCGCGCCTCGTCGTCCAGGGGGTCGAGCGAGCGGCTGGAGGGTGAGAAGGACCACTGCGCGGAGCGGTCGCGCCCGGCGGCGCGGAAGGCCACCTGCACCGCCCAGCTCCGGTCGCGGCGCCAGGCGTCCCAGGCCGCGGTGCTCGGGTCGGCCCCGCGGGCCAGGAGCCGGGAGCGCACCGCCTCCTCCAGCGTGAGGCGCCCGGGCCCGCCGCGGACCACCGCGAGCCGCGCCAGGCTCGCGACGTGCGAGCGCTCGGCCAGCACGGGCCCCTCGTAGCGGCGCACCTGCTCCAGGGGGACCCCGGCGTCGGCGGCCACGTCGGCGGCGCTCTCCCCGGCGCGGATCCTGGCCTGGATGTCGCGCGGGGTCAGCGGCGCGGTGACGGCGGCCCCGGGCGCGGTGACGGGCCCGGCGCTGCGCAGGGCGGCGCGCAGGCGCGCGTCGGCCGGCAGGCGGAACGTGCGACCGTCCGGCGCGCGCAGCACCAGCACCGCGGGGTCGGACGGGTCAGCGCCCACCACCGACAGGAGGACGTCGCCGTCCTCGCCCTGGGAGCGCTCGCGCGCGTCCTCCAGCCCCTCGCGCACCACGCCACCCCCGTCTGCTCCACCGCCGGCGCCCCCGGCGCCCCGACGGGGGCGCGGCCCCCGCCGCGACCCTCTGCCGCCAGGGTGCCACTCCGCCTCCCCGCCCGTCGAGGCGCCGCGTCGGTCGGGGCGTCGGACCGTGGCGCCGGACGCTGCGGGCGCCGGTGCCCCGGCGGGGTGCGCGGCGGGCCGTCCGCGGCTGCGGGCGGCAGGATGGGCGGGTGAGCCCCGACCCGTCCTCGCGTCCCGCCGAGGGCCCCACGGCCCCGTACGACGCGCTGGTGCTGCTGTCCTTCGGCGGGCCCGAGGGCCCCGACGACGTCGTGCCGTTCCTGGAGAACGTCACCCGGGGCCGGGGCATCCCCCGTGAGCGGCTGGTGGAGGTGGGCGGAGCACTACTTCGCGTTCGGCGGTCGCAGCCCCATCAACGGGCAGAACCTGGAGCTGCTGGCGGCGCTGCGCGCCGAGCTGGCGGCCCGGGGCGCCGGGGAGCTGCCGGTGGTGTGGGGCAACCGCAACTGGGACCCGTTCCTCACCGACGCCCTGCGCGCGGCCCACGACGACGGCGCGCGCCGGGTGCTGGTGCTGACCACGAGCGCGTACGCCTCCTACTCCGGCTGCCGGCAGTACCGCGAGGACGTCGCGGCCTCCCTGACGGCGCTGGCGGCGGAGGGCCGCGCGCTGCGCGCCGACAAGGTGCGGCACTACTTCAACGAGCCGGGCTTCGTGACGGCGAACGCCGACGCGGTGCTGGCGGCGCTGGGGCGCTGCTCGACCCGGCGGTGCGGGACGGGGCGCACCTGGTCTTCACCACGCACTCCATCCCGACGGCCGATGGCGGAGGCCGCCGGCCCGCGGGGCGGCGCCTACGAGGCGCAGCACTCCGCGGTCGTGGCGGAGGTGGTGCGGCGGGTCGCGGAGGAGACCGGGGTGGAGCACCCGGCGGCGCTGGTCTACTGCTCGCGCTCGGGGCCGCCGACGCAGCCGTGGCTGGAGCCCGACGTCAACGACCACCTCGAGGCGCTGCACGCCGCGGGGGTCCCGTCGGCGGTGGTGGCGCCGATCGGGTTCATCAGCGACCACATGGAGGTCAAGTTCGACCTCGACACCGAGGCCGCCGAGACCGCCGAGGGGCTCGGCCTGCCCGTGGCGCGCGCCGCCACGGCGGGCGTTCACGCGGCGTTCGTGTCCGGCCTGGTGGACCTGGTGCTGGAGCGGGCGGCAGCCGAGCGCGGCGAGGGCCCGCGGCGGGCCGCCGTGGGCTCCCTCGGCGCCAGCCACGACGTGTGCCCGGTCGGCTGCTGCGCGAACCTGCGCGCCCCCGACCGCCCCGCAGCCTGCGGCGTCGACTGGGTCGACCCGCCGTGGCCGCGACGGCCGGCGCCTGAGGTGGCCGCGACGCCGGCGACCGGGCTGCCGGACGGGCTGACCCCCGACGACCTCGTCGCCCTCGCCGCGCTCGCCGAGCGCGCGGCGCGCGCCGCCGGCGCCCTGGTGCGAGACGGGCGGGCCGAGCACCGCGGGGTCACCGCCACCAAGTCCAGCCCCACCGACGTGGTCACCGCGATGGACACCGCCGCCGAGCAGCTGCTGCGCGACCTGCTGAGCGCTGAGCGCCCGCAGGACGCGGTGCTCGGCGAGGAGGGCGGGGCCACGGCGGCACGGCGCCACCGGCGGCGGCGCCGGGGACCAGCGGCCTGACGTGGGTGCTCGACCCGATCGACGGCACCGTCAACTACGTCTACGGGATCCCGGCCTACGCGGTCAGCGTCGCGGTGGTGGCCGGCGAGCCGGCCCCGACGGCGCTGGCAGCCGGTGGCCGGGTGCGTGCACAACCCGGTCACCGGCGAGACGTGGACGGCGGGCCTGGGCGAGGGGCGCTGCCTGGACGGGCGCCCGGCTGCGGGTCCGCCGACCGCCGGAGCCGGCCGAGGCACTGGTCGGGACCGGGTTCAGCTACTCGCGCGCAGGGCGCGCGGCGCAGGCCCGGCGATGGCGGCGCTGCTGCCGCTGCGGGACATCCGCCGGATCGGGTCGGCCGCGATGGAGCTGTGCTGGTCGCCTCCGGGCGGCTGGACGCCTACTACGAGCAGGGCCTGAACTCCTGGGACATCGCGGCCGGCGGCTGGTGTCACCGAGGCCGGCGGGTCGTCCGGGGGCTGGCGGGTCCCGGCCGGCGGGCGATGGTGGCGGCGGCCGAGCCCCCTGTCACTAGCTGGCCGACCTGCTGGCGGCCTCCGGCTGACCAGCGCTCAGGAGGCGGGCAGCGGCACCTCGGGTTCGAGGTCGACCTGACGGCCTTCGAGATCGACGTGATGGTCGTCGAGGTCGACGTGATGGTCGCGCGCGATCCGCTCCAGGGATTCCAGCTCGCCGGCCGGCGTCGGCCAGGCTGTCCTCACCGGGAGCGGGCGCTGTCCAGGTCCGACGGACCTGGGCGATCGAGCCCGGAGCTCGATCGGACTCGGCCACGACACCTCCTGGCGGTCGCGGGCTGGGTTGCCCGGTCCGGGAGCCGACGGGAGCCGCCGCGGCGAGACCGGCCGGACACGGGACGCACGTCCGTCACGCGGGCGCGACCGGCGTCCGGTAGGGCACGATCCCTGCGCCACCGGGCACAAATCCGCCCGACGGGCGTACTCCCCGACGCGTGTGCACGGAGCGCACCAGCCCGCCGAGCCGGCCGGGAGCGCGGCCCACACGCCCACCAGGCAGATCCGGAGCAGCCACGATGGCGACCGACTACGACGCGCCGCGCAAGACTGACGACGAGCTGTACGAGGACTCCATCGAGGAGCTGAAGGCCCGCCGCAACGAGCCGGGCACCGGCCTCGGTCGACGAGGACGAGACCGAGGCCGCCGAGGGCTTCGAGCTGCCCGGTGCCGACCTCTCCGGCGAGGAGCTCTCGGTGCGCGTCCTGCCCCGGCAGGCCGACGAGTTCATGTGCTCGCAGTGCTTCCTCGTCCACCACCGCAGCCAGCTCGCCAGCGACTCCGGCGGCCAGCTCGTGTGCACGGAGTGCGCTGCCTGACCCCGCTCCGGGAGCGGTGCGTCAGCCGGCGTCCCGCTCCGGCCCCGGCCCCTGGGGGCCGGGGTCCAGCGCCGCTGAGCGCCTCGCCCCCAGCCCCTCGACGTCGTCGAGCGGGACCAGCAGGTGCGGGTCCCACCGCGGCTCGAGCTGGGGGTGGAGCCGGCCGGCGCGCTGCGGGTCGACGCGCGGGTGCAGCGGGACCTCCGCCTCCGAGCGCGGAGCCACGTGCACCGCGACCGGCCCGCTGACGCCGACCCGCGCGAGCGCCGCCACGACCGCCTCGGGGTGGCGGGTGGAGAACAGCCACGTCGGCGTCGGGTCCTCCGGGTCTCCCAGGCCCACGACCACCACCGGGTCGACCCAGCCGCGCACGCACAGGTGCGTGCGCCCGTCGAGCAGGGGCCCGCGCAGCGCCCGCGCCTCCAGCCCGCGCGCGCCCACGGCGCCCGTCAGGTGCTCGGCGGCGATGCTCGCGGTGTCGACGCGCAGGACGCCGTCGGCGCCCAGCTCGACCCTCACGCTCATCGACACCAGCCACCCGGCGACGGCGCAGGCCAGCACGAGGGCTCCGACCAGCGCCCACAGCGACCCGGCGACGAGCCCGGTGGCCGCCCCGAAGCCGGCGGCCACGAGGACCAGGAGCCAGGCGGCGGGGGAGGGCCACAGCCGCTCCGCGTGCAGCGGCGCCCCCGGCCCGCCGTCTCCCGGCGCGGGGGGCGTGCTGCGCTGCTGGTCGGCCACCCCGCCAGCCTCCCACGCCGCGGCGGCGCCTACCCTCGACCGCGTGACAGGGGCCCTCGCAGACGTCGGCGCAGGGGCCGACGACCACCTCCCGGGCGCCGAGCCCGGCGCGGAGCCGGAGGTGGTGGTCGTGCCGCTGCAGCGCCTCGCCGCCGACCTGCCCGAGCCCTCCTACGCCCACCCCGGCGACGCGGGGGCCGACCTGCGCGCCGCCGCCGACGTCGTGCTGGCCCCGGGCGCGCGCGCCACGGTGCCGACGGGCCTGGCGGTGGCGGTGCCGGAGGGGTGGGCGGCCTTCGTGCACCCCCGCTCCGGCCTGGCCGCCCGCCACGGCGTGACCACTCTGAACGGGCCGGGGACGGTCGACGCGGGCTACCGCGGTGAGGTCCTCGTCACCCTGCGTCAACACCGACACCGAGCAGCCGTTCACCGTCCGCCGCGGAGACCGGATCGCCCAGCTGGTGCTCCAGCGCGTGGCCCGGGCGCGGTTCGTGGCGGTCGCGGAGCTGGAGCCGTCGGTGCGCGGCACCGGCGGCCACGGCTCCACCGGCGGCTGGGACGCACCGGAGGGCGGGCGATGAGCCTGTTCCGGCGCCGCCGCCCCGAGGAGCGCCGACGGGTCCGACGCCGCGGAGGCCGCGGGCACCGCCGGTCCCTCCGACGACGCCGGTGCCGCCCCGGAGACCGGCGCCGCGGCGGACGGGGCGGAGACCCCGGAGCCCGCGGGCCTACTCGCTGCGCCCGAACGGCCCCTTCGACGTCAGCGAGGTGGACGACGCGGTCTCCCGGGTCGA
This sequence comes from uncultured Actinomycetota bacterium, assembly GCA_963781365.1. Lineage (GTDB taxonomy): Bacteria > Actinomycetota > Actinomycetes > Actinomycetales > Quadrisphaeraceae > Quadrisphaera. The sequence goes on from CAWAFR010000004.1 coordinate 44,396, forward strand.
CCTCGGGGCGCTTCACCTGCCCGGGGCCACGGGACGGAGCTGCGCCTGGAGGTCGAGGACGGCACGCGCCGCGTGGTCGCCGCGACCATCGGGCTCGCCGGGTCCAGCGTGCAGCTGCAGGTCTTCGCCGCGCCGCGCACGCAGGGGATCTGGCCGAGATGCGCGCGGAGATCGCGGAGTCCCTGGTGAAGGCCGGGGGTCGGTCTCCGAGCAGCCGGGCCCCTTCGGCCGCGAGCTGGTGGCCGCCGTCCCGGCGCGCACCCCCGACGGCCAGGGGACCACCTCGCCCGCGCGCTTCGTCGGGGTCGACGGCCCGCGCTGGTTCCTGCGGGCCGTGTTCTCCGGCCCCGCGGCCCTCGACAGCGAGCGCGGCGGCTCCCCTGGAGGCGGCTGCTGCGCGGCGCCGTCGTGGTCCGCGGCGCGGAGGCGATGGCCCCGCGCGACCTGCTCGCCCTCAAGCTGCCGCAGGCGCCCCAGGGCGCGGCGGGCCCGAGCGGCGGGTCGGGGGCTGCGCCGCGGAGGCCGCGCCGGGCGGCGGCGTCGAGGTCTGAGGCCTCCCGCCGCCGGTCCCGCGCGCCGGTCGGGGGACCCGCGCACGCCGGAGCCCCGGAGCGCCTACCCTCGGTGCCATGAGCCCGTCGACCACCGCTCGGAACCCGCTGCTGCGCGCCCTCGCGAAGCTGTCCGCGGGCAACGAGCAGCTCCTGGCTGAAGACGCCCAGGAGCGCTCCGCCGCCATGGGCGGCACGCCGTGCGCGTCCCTGTCGGGCCGCCGCCGCGCGAGCGTCTCCGGCACCCTGCGCACCGTCACGCTGCGCCCCCGCGCCGGGGTCCCCGCACTGGTCGCCGAGCTGTTCGACGGCACCGGCACCCTCACGGTGATCTGGCTGGGGCGCCGGGAGATCCCGGGCATCGTGCCGGGCGCCGCGGTCCGCGTGGAGGGGTTCGTGGGCTGCGACGACGGCACCAAGACGCTCTACAACCCGCGGTACGAGATCGTCCCGTCGCCGCACGCGTGACCCGGCGGTGAGCGCCGGGCTCCCTGGAGCCGCCCGCGCAGCCGCGGGCGGTGAGCGCTTCTCGCTGTCGGCCGCCGTCGGAGGGCTCCGCGGCGTCGCCGAGGCGGTGCTGCCGGGCCTCGTCTTCGTGGTGGTCGTCACAGCCACCCGGTCCCTGGTGTGGGCCGCGGGGCTGGCGCTCGGCGTCGCCCTCGTCGCGTCGCTGGCCCGCCTCGTGGCCCGGCAGCCGCTGCAGCAGGCGCTGGCCGGCGTCGTCGGGGTCGGGGTCTGCGCGCTGACGGCGTGGCGCACCGGAGACGCTGTCGACTTCTACTCCTGGGGCCTGCTGGTCAACGCGGTGTACGCGGTGGTGCTCGCGGTCTCGACGCTGCCCCTGCCGAAGGCGGGCCCGCTGCCCGGCGGCCCGCTGCCGGTGACGGGCCTGCTCGTCGCCGCCGCGCGCGGCGGCAGCGGAGCGCGGGCCGGGAGCTGGCGCAGCGACCCGGCGCGGCTGCGGCTGCACCAGCGCCTGACCTGGATGTGGGTGGGGCTGTTCGTGCTGCGCCTGGCGGTGCAGGTGCCGCTCTACCAGGCCGGTGCGGTGACCGCCCTCGGCGTCGCCCGCCTCGTGATGGGCCTGCCGCTGTTCGCCGCGGCGGTCTGGGTCACCTGGCTCGCGGTGCGCCGGGCGTCACCGCCGGTGGGCCCGGACGGCTCGAGCAGGCCGGAGGGCCCGGGCGGCCCGGTCAGGCCGGAGGCACCAGGAGGGTCTTGAGGTCGTCCTCGCTGTCCTGCACCGTCAGCAGGAGCAGCTGGTCGCGTCCCTCCAGGGCGTCGTCGGGCGTGGGGGCGATCGGCCGGCCCTCGCGGATGATGCCCACCAGCACCGTGTCCGCCGGCCACGGCGACGTCGCCGACGCGCGTGCCCGACCAGCGGGGACTCCGGCGGCAGGGTCAGCTCGACCATCGCGGCGCTGGCCCTGCTGGAAGGTGAACATCCGCACCAGGTCGCCGATGGAGACGGCCTCCTCGACCAGGGCGGTCATCAGCCGCGGGGTGGAGACGGCGACGTCGACGCCCCAGGCCTCGTCGAACATCCACTCGTTCTTGGGGTTGTTCACCCGGGCCACCGTGCGCGGCACGCCGTACTCGGTCTTCGCCAGCAGGCGACGTCACGAGGTTCGCCTTGTCGTCGCCGGTGGCCGCGACCACGACGTCGGCGGTCTCGAGCGCGGCCTCCGCGAGCGAGGCGATCTCGCACGCGTCGGCCAGCAGCCAGTCGGCGTTCGGCACCGACGACATCTTCATCGCCGCGGGGCCCTGTCGACCAGCAGCACCTGGTGGCCGTTGTCGAGCAGCTCCCGGGCGATGGAGCGGCCGACGCTGCCGGCGCCGGCGATCACGACCCGCACGACCTCACCTCGCTCACTCCTCGACCGGCGGCTGCGACAGGACCGCTCGACGGCCGGCCATGTCGTCGCCGCGGCGCCAGCACGTGCAGCAGGTCGCCCTCCTGGAGCACGGTGTCGGGCCCCGGGAGCAGCGCCCGCGCCGAGCCGGGTCAGGAAGGCCACGCGCGCCCCGAGGCGCTCCTCCAGGCGGCTCAGGCGGCGTCCCGACCCAGCCCGGGTGCGACGTGCACCTGCACCAGCGCAGATCGCGCCGGTGGCGTCGCGTGAACTCGCTGGAGGCGCCCTGCGGCAGCAGCCGGCGCAGCATCTGGTCGGCGGTCCAGGGCACCGTGGCCACCGTCGGGATGCCGAGGCGCTCGTAGACCTCGGCGCGGCCCGGGTCGTAGATGCGGGCGACGACGTTGGTCACGCCGAAGGTCTCCCGGGCCACGCGGGCGGCGAGGATGTTGGAGTTGTCGCCGCTGCTGACGGCCGCGAACGCGTCGGCGTCCTCGATGCCGGCCTCGACGCAGGGTGTCGCGGTCGAAGCCGAGGCCGGTGACGCGGCCGCCCGTCGAAGGCGCCCAGGCGCCGGAACGCGTCGGGGTTCTGGTCGACGACGGCGACGGTGTGCCCGAGGGCCTCCAGCCGTGAGCGCCAGAGCGCGAGCCGACGCGGCCGCAGCCCATGATCACGACGTGCACGCGGCCGAACCTCGCCGGGCCGACGCGACGCCCTGACCGCGTCGCGCCGCGACCCGGCGTGGCGCCGCCGGCGCGCCTACCATCGGCCCTCGTGCCGCCTCACCGACGCGCTGAAGCGGCTGCTCGTCGGGCGGCCGGTGCGCAGCGACCGGCTCGGCGAGACCCTGCTGCCGAAGCGGATCGCCCTGCCGGTCTTCGCCTCCGACGCGCTGTCGCTCGGTGGCCTACGCCCCCGACGAGATCCTCCTGACCCTCGCCATCGCCGGCATCGCCGGCCTACCTGCTCTCGCCGTGGGTGGCGCTCGCGGTCGCCGTGGTGCTGCTCGTCGTGGTCGCCAGCTACCGCCAGAACGTGCACGCCTACCCCTCCGGCGGCGGGGACTACGAGGTGGTCACCACCAACCTGGGGCGCACCGGCGGGCGTCACCGTGGGCGCCGCGCTGCTGGCCGACTACGTGCTGACGGTGGCGGTGTCGATCTCCTCCGGCTCGCAGTACGCCGCCGCCGCGGTGCCCTTCCTGCGCGGGCACGAGGTGCTGCTCGGCCGTCGATCCTCGTCGTGGTGCTGACGACGCTGAACCTGCGCGGGGTCCGCGAGTCCGGGACGGCGTTCGCCATCCCGACCTACGTGTTCATGGTCGCGATCGTGGGCGATGGCGGTCGTCGGCGCGCTGCGGGGGGCCCTCGGCGACCTGCCCGCCGCGGAGAGCGCCGGCCTGCGGCTGGTGGCCGAGGCCGGGCTACGAGGCGGGCCTGACCGGCCTCGGCGGGGCGCTGCTGCTGCTGCGCGCGTTCTCCTCCGGCTGCGCGGCGCTCACCGGCGTCGAGGCGATCAGCAACGGCGTGCCCGCCTTCCGCAAGCCCAAGAGCCGGAACGCGGCGACGACGCTGGCGCTGCTCGGCGTCATCAGCATGGTCATGCTCGTCAGCATCATCGTGCTGGCCCGGGCGACCCACGTGCAGTTCGCGGAGGACCCGGCCACCCAGCTGCATCCGCGACGGCGTCCCCGTCGGCAGCTACTACGACGCAGGACCCGGTGATCGGCCAGCTCGCGCAGGCCGTCTTCGCCGGCTTCCCGCCGGCGTTCTACCTCGTCACCGTCGCGACCGGCGTGATCCTCGTGCTGGCCGCGAACACCGCCTTCAACGGCTTCCCGGTGCTCGCCTCGATCCTGGCCCGCGACGGCTTGCTGCCCCGCCAGCTGCACACCCGCGGCGACCGGCTCGCGTTCAGCAACGGGATCATCGCGCTGGCCGGCGTCGCCATCGTCCTCATCATCAGCTTCGACGCCGAGGTCACGCGCCTGATCCAGCTCTACGTCGTCGGGGTGTTCATCTCCTTCACGATGAGCCAGACCGGCATGGTGCGGCACTGGACGCGGCTGCTGGCCACCGAGACCGACGCCCGGGAGCGCGCCCGCATGGTGCGGGCCCGCCGGTCATCAACGGCACCGGCGTCCTCGATGACCGGCTCGGTGCTCGTGGTGGTCCTCATCACCAAGTTCACCCACGGCGCCTGGATCACGCTGCTCGCCATGGCGGTGCTGTTCGTGCTGATGCGCGCGATCCGCAAGCACTACGACCGCGTGGCCACCGAGCTGGCCGTGGAGGACGCCCCCGGCGCGCGCGTGCTGCCCTCGCGGGTGCACGCCATCGTGCTCGTCTCCAAGGTCCACCGGCCCACGCTGCGGGCGCTGGCGTACGCCCGGGTCTCGCGGCCGTCGGCGCTGGAGGCGCTCACCGTCGACGTCGACCCGGAGGACACCGCGCGCTGCAGCGGCGAGTGGGACGCACTGGAGCTCCCCGTGCCGCTGAAGGCGCTGGACTCGCCCTACCGGGAGGTGACCCGGCCGATCGTGCAGTACGTGCGGGACCTGCGGCGGGAGTCGCCGCGCGACCTGCGTCGTCGTCTACATCCCGGAGTACGTGGTCGGCCACTGGTGGGAGCAGCTGCTGCACAACCAGTCGGCGCTGCGCCTGAAGGGACGGCTGCTGTTCACGCCGGGGGTCGTGGTGGCCAGCGTGCCGTTCCAGCTCAGCAGCTCCGAGGGCGCCGAGGACCGCTGGCGCGGTCCCGCCGCCGGGTCCGTCCGGCAGGGTGCCGCCGTCCGCAGCCCCGACCCGCTGCACCAGCCCGGACCCGGAGAGGGGGGCAGCCGTGAGCGAGCCCCACGACCAGACCACCCAGACCGACGAGACCGACGGCGACGGCGCTGCTGCGCCCGCCGCGGACGCCTCCGCCGCGGGGCTCGAGGTCGAGGTGGAGGTCGGCGCCGTCGCCCACGGCGGCCACTGCGTCGCCCGCCACGAGGGCCGGGTGCTCTTCGTGCGCCACGCCCTCCCCGGCGAGCGCGTGCTCGCCCGCGTCACCGAGGGCGCGCCCGCGCGACGCCTACTGGCGCGCCGACGCCGTGCGAGGTGCTGCGCGCCTCCCCGGACCGCGTGGCGCCGCCCTGCCCGTGGTCCGGCCCGGGCCTGTGCGGCGGCTGCGACTGGCAGCACGTCGCCGTCCCGGCCCAGCGGGCCCTGAAGGCCGCCGTCGTCACCGAGCAGCTCCAGCGCCTGGCGGGCCTGCCCGCCGACCACGCCCTCGTCAGCGCCCTGGTGGTGGAGGCGCTCGACGGCCCCGGCGTCGACGTCGACGCGGGGCTGCGCTGGCGCACGCGCGTCCAGTACGCCGTCGCCCCCGGGGGCCGCCTCGGGCTGCGGGAGCACCGCAGCCACCGGGTGGTGCAGGTCGACGACTGCCGGATCGCGTCCCCGCGGGTCGCCGAGCTCGACCCGCGCGCGGTGACCTGGCCCGGCGCGGAGTCCGTGGAGGTCGTGGCACCCGCCACCGGGGAGGACCGGCTGGTCGTCGTCACCCCCCGCCGCACCACCGACGGGGCGGGCAAGCGGATGCGCCTGCCCACCCCGCCCGTGGCGTCCTCGCTGGCCGTCGCTGGTGACGAGGGCCTCGCCCGCATCCGCGGACGCACGTGGGTCGGGCAGGACGTCGAGCTGCCGGGCGGCCCGCGGACCTTCCGCGTGACCGGCTCCGGCTTCTGGCAGGTGCACCCGGGAGCTGCGGCGGCGCTGGCCGCCGCCGTGGTGGGCTTCGCCGGGCTGGAGCCGGGGGAGCGGGCCCTGGACCTGTACGCCGGGGCGGGGCTGCTGACCGCGGCGCTGGCGCAGGCCGTCGGCGCCGACGGCGTCGTCGTGAGCGTGGAGGGCGACGCGCGCGCCGTCTCCGACGCCCACCGCAACCTGCGCGACCTGCCGCAGGCGAAGGTGCTGCCCGGGCGCGTCGACCGGGCCCTCGCCGCCGGCACCCCGTCCAGCCCCGCCAGCGCCGTCGTCGCGGCGGCCGGGGGGCCCGTCGACGTGGTGGTGCTCGACCCGCCGCGCGTCGGCGCCCGACGGCCGGTGCTCGAGCGCGTCGCCGCGCTGGAGCCCCGGACCGTCGTCCTCGTCGCCTGCGACCCGGCCGCGCTGGCGCGCGACGTCACCGTCCTGGCCGACCTCGGGTACGACCTGGCGGGCCTGCGGGCCTTCGACCTGTTCCCGCAGACCCACCACGTGGAGTGCGTCGCGCAGCTGGTGCGCCGGGCCGACGCCTAGAGCGGCCGGGCCCCGTCTGGCCGGGCCGGACCGGGCCGGGCCGGGGCCGGTCGGGTCAGGGCGAGACGGCCTCGAGCTGCGGCACCAGCTGCTCCAGGGCGTACTGCGTGGCGAGGGTGGTGCCGAGGCTGAAGGCGGAGGACACCGGCCCGGAGTCGAGCACCACGGCGCGCCCCGCGGCCACGGCCGGCACCGCCTTCCAGGCGGCGTCGCCGGTGATGTCGGTGGTGGGGATGAAGATCGGGAAGGCGACGACGACGTCGGCGTCGAGCAGGTCGAGCTGCTCGGAGGAGATGTCGACGCTGAAGCCGTTGCCGCTGACCGGCAGCGCGGCCACCTGCGGGTTCTGGGTGAAGCCGAGCGCCTCCATGAAGGCGACCCGGCTCCCGAGGTCGTCTCCCTCGCGGGCGATGTAGGCGCCCCAGCCCTCCGAGGTCTTCGTGGCGACGGTGGCGGTGCGGCCCTTCCACTGCGGGTGCGCGGTGGCGGCGGCCGCGAAGGAGGCCTGGAGGTCGGTGAGCAGCTGCTGCCCCTCGGCCACCTTCCCCAGGGCGGTGGAGACGAGCTCCAGCTGCTGGTTCGTGGTGGTGGCGTAGCTGGCGCCGCCCGGGGGCACGCCGACCGTCGTCGCGATGCTCTTGAGCTTGGCGTAGCGGTCGGCGTCGCCGGAGCTGCGGGTGTCGAGGATGAGGTCGGGCTTCAGGGCGGCGATCGCCTCGTAGGACGGCTCGAGGGTCTCGATGATCTGCGGCGCGCTCGTGTACAGGCCCTGCGCCCAGGGGCCGACGCCCTCGCCGCCGAACCCGAGCCAGTCCGAGGCCCCGACGGGCTGGACGCCGAGCGCGAGGGCGGTCTCGGCGTCGCCCCAGCCGAGGGCGACGACGCGCTGGGGCGCCGCCTCGACGGTGACGGAGCCGAACTCGGTCTGCACGACGGCGGGGAAGCCGGTGGCGCCCGAGGCCGCTGCGGACCCGCCGGTGGACGACGTCGACGCCGCACCTCCGGAGCCGGAGCCGGAGCTCGAGCCGGAGCCGCAGGCCGCCAGGGCAGCGGTGCTGCCGGCGGCGGTGACGAGGGTGATGAAGGCGCGACGGCGCACGAGCGGAGACCTCCGGGCAGGATGCGGGTGGGTGCGTGGAACGGGGGCAGCGGCCCTCGCAGGGCGCGCTGATGAGGACAGGCTAACCTCACTCTCGTGCGGATCGGGGTGGTGCGGCGGTGAGCAGCACCCGCCTCCGCCCGCTCGGCTGGCTCGCGGCGCTCGTCCTGCTGGTCGCGACGAGCTGGCTCGGCCTGGCCGTCGGCTCCCGGCAGATCCCCCTCGGCGCCGTCGTCTCCGCCCTGGCCGACCACGCCCGCGGCCTGCCGCCCGCCAGCAGCGACGCCTCCGTCGTGGTGCTGCAGCGGCTGCCCCGCACCGCGCTCGGCCTGGCCGCCGGCAGCGCCCTCGGCGTCGCCGGCGCGCTGGTCCAGGCCGTCACCCGCAACCCGCTGGCAGACCCGGGCATCCTCGGGGTCACCGCCGGCGCCTCCTTCGCCGCCGCGGTCGCGGTGGGGCTGCTGGGCGCTTCCGCCACCGGCGGCGGGGTGTGGGCGGCGCTGCTCGGCGCGCTGCTCGCCTCGGTCCTGGTGCAGGTCGTCGGGGCCAGCGGCCCCGGCCGCGGCTCCCCGGTGCAGCTGCTGCTCGCCGGGCTGGCGCTCGGGGCGGTGCTGGCGGGGCTCACCTCCGCGCTGCGCCTGTCCGACCCGCAGGCGTTCTCCGCACTCACCGTCTGGGAGAGCGGAGACCTGGCCGACCGCGGCTGGGCCGGGCTGGCCGCCGTCTGGCCGCTGCTCGCCGCGGGCCTGGTGCTGGCGGTGGCGCTGGGCCCGGCGCTGAACGCCGTCGCCCTCGGCGACGACCTCGCCGCCGCGCTCGGCGCCCGGGTGGTGCTGGTCCGCGCCGCCTGCGTGGTCGCGGTGACGCTGCTGGCCGGCGGGGCGACGGCCGCCGCCGGCCCGATCGCCTTCGTCGGCCTCGCGGTGCCGCACGTCGCCCGCTGGGTGGTCGGGCCCGACCAGCGCCGGGTGGTCGCCTTCAGCGCCCTGGCGGCACCGGTGCTGCTGGTGGCCGCCGACGTCGTCGGCAGGGTGGTGCTGCGCCCGGGGGAGGTGCCCGCCGGCGTCGTGACCGCCGCGCTGGGCGCCCCGGTGCTCGTCGCGCTCGTGCGCCGCCAGCGGGTGTCCGCCCCGTGAGCGCGCCCGTCCGGCTGCCCGTGCTCGGCACGCGGCTGCACCGGCGACCGGTGGTGGTGGGCCTGCTGGTGGCCGCCGCCTGCGCCGCGCTGGCGGTGCTCGCCCTGGGCACGGGCGACTACCCGCTCTCCCCGGCGCAGGTGGTCACCGCAGCGCTCGACCCGGGCGCCGGGTTCGCCCGCACGGTGGTCCTGGAGTGGCGGATGCCGCGGGTGCTCGCCGCGCTGGTCTTCGGCGCCGCGCTGGGCGCCTCGGGCGCGGTGTTCCAGTCGCTGACGCGCAACCCGCTGGGATCCCCGGACGTCATCGGCTTCTCCACCGGCGCCTACACCGGCGCCCTGCTGGTCATCACCGTCCTCGGCGCGGGCACCGGTGCCGGGACCCTCGCCGGGACGACGGGCTCGGCCACCGGCTCCACCGGCGGGGGGACCTCCGCCACCGCGGGCGCCCTGGTCGGGGGGTTGCTCACCGCGCTGGTCGTCTACGCCCTCGCCCGGGTGCGCGGCGTCGTGCACGGCTACCGCCTCGTCGTCGTCGGCATCGCCGCCACCGCGCTGCTGCACGCCGTCAACACCTTCCTGCTGCTGCGGGCGCAGACCGAGGTGGCGATGGCGGGCGCGGTGTGGGGGGCCGGGTCCCTGTCGCTGGTGGGGTGGGGCCAGCTGGTCCCGGTGCTGGTCTCCCTCGTGGTGCTGGTGCCCGCCCTGGTGCTGCTCGCCGCGCCCCTGCGCCAGCTGGAGCTCGGCGACGACGCCGCCAGCGCCCACGGGGTGCCGGTGGAGCGGGCCCGGCTCGCGCTCGTCGTCGTCGGCGTGGCCCTGGTGGCCGTGGTGACCGCCAGCAGCGGGCCGATCGCCTTCGTCGCCCTCGCGGCGCCGCAGGTGGCGCGGCTCCTGCTGCGCGGCGCGGGGCTGCCGCTGGTCGGCTCGGCGCTGGTGGGGGCGCTGCTGCTGCTCAGCGCCGACCAGGTGGCGCAGCACCTGCTGAGCGGGGTGCCGGTCGGGGTGGTGACCGTGGTCGGCGGCGGCGCCTACCTGCTGGTGCTGCTGCTGGCGCGGTCGAGGACGAGGAGGACGGCGTGAGCGGCGCACGGAGCCGGCCGGAGCGCGGAGCCCCCCGCCTGGAGGCGCGGGACGTGCGCCTGGCCTACGACGGGCGGGTCGTCGTCGGCGCGGGCGGCGGCCTGTCGCTGGCGGTGCCCGACGGCTCGTTCACCGTCGTCGTCGGGCCGAACGCGTGCGGGAAGTCCACGCTGCTGCGCGCGTTCTCGCGCCTGCTGCGCCCGAGCGCCGGACGGGTCGTGCTCGACGGCGAGGCGCTGGCCGGCTACCGGCCCAAGGAGGCCGCCCGCAGGATCGGGCTGCTGCCGCAGTCCGCCGTGGCCCCCGAGGGCATCACCGCCGGCGACCTGGTGGCCCGCGGCCGCTACCCCCATCAGGGCCTGGTGCGCCAGTGGAGCGCCGCCGACGAGGCCGCCACCGCCCGGGCCATGGCGGCCACCGGCGTCACCGCGCTGCGCGACCGGCCCGTCGAGGAGCTCTCCGGCGGGCAGCGCCAGCGCGTCTGGGTGGCGGTCGCCCTGGCCCAGGACACCCCGCTGCTCCTGCTCGACGAGCCGACCACGTTCCTGGACATCGCCCACCAGGTCGAGCTGCTCGACCTGTTCGCCGAGCTGCACGAGGGCGGCACGACGGTGGTGGCGGTGCTGCACGACCTCAACCACGCGGCGCGCTACGCCACGCACCTGGTGGTGATGAAGGACGGCGCGGTGGTCACCACCGGACCGCCCGGTGACGTGCTCACGGCCGAGCTGGTCGAGGACGTCTACGGGCTGGCCTGCGTGGTGGTGCCCGACCCGGTGACGGGCACGCCCCTGGTCGTGCCGCGGGGCAGGAGCGCCCGCCGGCCCGGTTGAGGGATCGCCCCCGCCCGCCCGCCCGCCCGCACCCGCCGCCGGGGCGCCCGGGAGAGGTACCTTGAGCTCAAGACACTCCACCGCCGGGTGCCCGGCGCTCGCGCCCGGGCGCCGGTGGGCGAGGATGGTGGGCGATCACTGGGGATCCGGTCGAGCGGGAGGTCGGGATGAGTTCGGCGAGCACGGGCACGGGCAGCAGCATCGACAGCTTCGGAGCGAGGGGCGAGCTGCAGGTCGGCGCGACAGAGCTACGAGCTCTACCGCCTCTCCGCGGTCGAGGGGGCCGCGTGACCTCCCCTTCAGCCTCAAGGTGCTGCTGGAGAACCTCCTGCGCACCGAGGACGGCGCGAACATCACCGCCGACCACGTGCGCGCGCTCGCGGGGTGGGACCCCGGCGCCGAGCCCGACACGGAGATCCAGTTCACCCCCGCGCGCGTGGTGATGCAGGACTTCACCGGCGTGCCCTGCATCGTCGACCTCGCCACCATGCGCGAGGCGGTCTCCGACCTCGGGGGAGACCCGTCCAAGGTCAACCCGCTGGCGCCGGCCGAGCTGGTCATCGACCACTCCGTCAGGTCGACGTCTTCGGCCGCCAGGACGCCTTCGAGCGCAACGTCGAGCATCGAGTACGAGCGCAACGGCGAGCGCTACCAGTTCCTGCGCTGGGGCCAGGGCGCCTTCGACGACTTCAAGGTCGTCCCGCCCGGGCACCGGCATCGTCCACCAGGTCAACATCGAGCACCTGGCCCGCGTGGTCATCCGCACCGGCGTCGACGGCGTCCGAGGGCCTACCCCGACACCTGCGTCGGCACCGACTCCCACACCACGATGGTCAACGGCCTGGGCGTGCTGGGCTGGGGCGTCGGCGGCATCGAGGCCGAGGCCGCGATGCTCGGCCAGCCGGTCTAGCATGCTCATCCCGCGCGTGGTCGGCTTCAAGCTCACCGGCGAGATCCCGGCCGGGCGTCACCGCGACCGACGTCGTCCTGACGATCACCGAGCAGCTGCGCAAGCACGGCGTCGTCGGCAAGTTCGTGGAGTTCTACGGCGAGGGCGTCGGCGCGGTGCCGCTGGCCAACCGCGCCACGATCGGCAACATGAGCCCGGAGTTCGGCTCCACCTGCGCGATCTTCCCCGTCGACGACATCACCCTCGACTACCTGCGCCTCACCGGCCGCAGCGAGGAGCAGGTCGCGCTGGTCGAGGCGTACGCCAGGGAGCAGGGCCTCTGGCACGACCCGTCGGCCGAGCCGCGCTTCTCCGAGCGCCTCGAGCTGGACCTGTCCACGGTGGTGCCTCCATCGCCGGGCCGAAGCGACCGCAGGACCGCATCGAGCTGTCGGGCGCCAAGGAGGCGTTCCGCAAGGTGCTGCCGACGTACGCCGGGCGACTCCGACGACGCCGCGTCCGGCCAGGACCCGGTCGACGCCACCCACGGCTCCACGCAGGACGAGGCCCTCGAGGAGACCTTCCCGGCCTCCGACGCCCCGACCGCCACGGCGACCGCCGACGGCCACGCCGGCGACGACGCGCCGTTCCACCTCCGACCTGCCGCCCTGGGACGGGCCGCCCGCCGAAGCAGGTGCCGGTGACGCTGGGCGGCGGCGCGAGCTTCGAGCTCGACCACGGCCACGTCGTCATCGCCGTCGATCACCTCGTGCACCAACACCTCCAACCCGTTCGTCATGGTCGGAGCGGGCCTGCTGGCGCGCAACGCCGTGGAGAAGGGCCTCTCGGTCCGGCCCTGGGTGAAGACGTCGATGGCCCCGGGCTCGAAGGTGGTCACCGACTACTACGAGCGCGCCGGCCTCATCCCGTACCTGGAGAAGCTCGGATACCACCTGGTCGGCTACGGCTGCACCACCTGCATCGGCAACTCCGGCCCGCTGCCCGAGGAGGTCTCGGCCGGCGTGCAGGAGGGCGGCCTCGCCGTCGCCGCGGTGCTGTCCGGCAACCGCAACTTCGAGGGCCGCATCAACCCCGACGTCAAGCTGAACTACCTGGCCTCGCCGCCGCTGGTCATCGCCTACGCCCTCGCCGGCACGATGGACTGGGACCCGGACACCGAGCCCCTCGGCACCGGCTCCGACGGCCAGCCCGTGTTCCTGAAGGACATCTGGCCCTCCGCGCAGGAGGTCGCCGACGTCGTCGGCACCTCCATCACCCAGGAGATGTTCGCCAAGGACTACGCCGACGTCTTCGCCGGTGACGAGCGCTGGCAGTCCCTGCCCACGCCCGACGGCGACACCTTCGACTGGGACGGCGCCTCGACCTACGTCCGCAAGCCCCCGTACTTCGACGGCATGCAGCGCGAGCCCGTCCCCGGTCTCCGACATCACCGGCGCCCGGGTGCTCGCCCAGCTGGGCGACTCGGTCACCACCGACCACATCAGCCCGGCCGGCTCCATCAAGGCCGACAGCCCCGCGGGCCGCTACCTCGCCGAGCACGGCGTCGAGCGCAAGGACTTCAACTCCTACGGCTCGCGCCGCGGCAACCACGAGGTGATGATCCGCGGCACGTTCGCGAACATCCGGCTGCGCAACCAGCTGCTCGACGGCGTCGCCGGCGGCTTCACCCGCGACTTCACCGTCGAGGGCGACCGCAGGAGACGATCTACGACGCCGCGCAGCACTACGCCGCCGCAGGGCACCCCGCTGGTCGTCCTCGGCGGTAAGGAGTACGGCTCCGGCTCCTCGCGCGACTGGGCGGCCAAGGGCACCACGCTGCTCGGCGTCAAGGCGGTCATCACCGAGAGCTTCGAGCGGATCCACCGCTCCAACCTCATCGGGATGGGCGTCCTGCCGCTGCAGTTCCCGGACGGCGAGTCGGCGGACTCCCTGGGCCTGGACGGCACGGAGGTCTTCGACGTCGCCGGGGTGACGGAGCTCAACGCGGGCACCACGCCGCGCACGCTGCACGTGACGGCGACCAAGCCCGACGGGGCGGTCGACCGAGTTCGACGCGCGCCTGCGCATCGACACCCCCGGTGAGGCCGACTACTACCGCAACGGCGGGATCCTGCAGTACGTCCTGCGGAGCCTGCTGGCGTCCTGACCCGACGCCCCGACGAGGGCCCGGCCGCTGCGGCGGCCGGGCCCTCGCCCGTCCAGGGGGTGGCTGACGGTGGCGGGTCGTCTCCCGCGTCACCCGCGTGCCTCACGCCGCACGGAGGTCCCCGGCCACCGGCTGACACGGTGGGAGCCTGCCCAGCGGCGGCGCGCCGGCGTCGACGGGGACGACGAGGGGAGCGCTCGTGAGCGCGGACGAGACCCCGGGCGAGGCCCCGACCGCGGAGGCCGTCGGCGGGGCGGGCAGCGCCCGCACCGCCGCAGCCGCCTCCCCGGAGGCCATCAAGGCGCGGGTGTGGGCGTGCACCGCGTCGCAGAACACCGCCGGCGGGGCCGGCGCCGAGTGGGTGACCGGCGTGCTCGTGACCCAGGCCGACCCGGCGGCAGGTGCAGCCCGACCTCGCCGGGGGCGGGGCCTGTGGACGATGTCGTCGCTGGCCGCGGGCTTCCCCCGCTCAGCCACCACTGCGGGTCCGTGTGGACCCACGACACCGCCGTCGCGGCGGCGGACGGCGACGACGCGGGTGCGCCGCTGCCGTCCTGACGTGCTTGGATGGACAGGTGTTCGAGGGTCCTCTCGTTGCCGCGTCCACCGTCGTGAGCCCGTCGTGAGCGCCCACGTGCCCCCCGGCTGGCCCGCACCGGTGCACCCACCGGGCACCGACGGCTTCGAGGCCACCGCCAGCGCGTGGCTGCTCGACCTGTGCCCGCCGGACTACCGGGCGCACGAGGTGGTGGTGCGCCACCCGCTCGTGCTCGCGGTGCTGGCGGGTCACCACGTCGCCGCGCAGGTGCAGGGGCAGCGCCGTGCCGTCGCGACGCTGCGCACCGACCTGGGGGGCTCCGTCGGCACGGGGGTCCTGGAGCGCGCCCTCGACGCCCTCGACGCCGAGCAGGCCCGGCTGCTGGCGGCCGTGCGGGGGGTCGCGCTGCTCGAGGAGGCGCTGCGCGGGGTGCGCCACCGGCCCCGCCTGTGAGGGGCGCGCGGTGAGGGCGCGCTGTGAGGGAGGTGTGCGGGTCGCGTGCGGGTGGTCGGCTCCGAGAGGCCCCATCCTCAGGTCCTCCTAGACTCGAACACCGCACGTGCCGCGTCGCTGCGCGGCCGAGGATCATGAGGGGAGGGGCAGCCGTTGGGCCTGCTGTCGCAGATCAACAGCCCGCGCGACCTGCGTCGCCTCGACCTGCCCCAGGTCAGGGAGCTGGCTGACGAGGTGCGCGCCTTCCTGGTGCGCGAGGTCAGCCGCACCGGGGGGCACCTGGGGCCCAACCTGGGCGTCGTCGAGCTGACGCTGGCCGTCCACCGCACCTTCGAGTCGCCGCGGGACACGGTGGTCTTCGACACCGGCCACCAGTCCTACGTGCACAAGCTGCTCACCGGCCGGCAGGACTTCTCGGGCGCTGCGCCAGCGCGGGGGGCTGGCCGGCTACCCGAGCCGGGCGGAGTCCGTGCACGACGTGGTGGAGAACTCCCACGCCTCGACGTCGCTGTCGTGGGCCCACGGCATCGCCCGCGGCCACGCGCTGCAGGGCCAGACCGACCGGTACGTCGTCGCCGTCGTGGGTGACGGCGCGCTGACGGGCGGCATGGCCTGGGAGGCGCTGAACAACATCGCGGCCGACGCCGACGGGCGGCTCGTCGTCGTCGTCAACGACAACGGTCGCTCCTACGCCCCCACGATCGGCGGGATGGCCCACCACCTGGCCACGCTGCGCACCACCCGCGGGTACGAGCGCTTCCTGGACTGGGGCAAGGCCACGCTCACCCGCGGCGGCGCCCCGGGGCGGATGGCGTACGACACGCTGCACGGGATGAAGAAGGGCCTGAAGGACTTCGTGGCGCCGCAGGGGCTCTTCGAGGACCTGGGCCTGAAGTACGTCGGCCCCGTCGACGGGCACGACGTCGAGGCCCTGGAGCACGCGCTGCGCCGCGCCAGGGCCTACGGCGGGCCGGTGATCGTGCACGCCATGACCCGCAAGGGCAACGGCTTCTCCGCGGCGGAGGCCCACGAGGACGACCGGTTCCACGCCGTCGCCGCCGGGGTCATCGACCCCGACACGGGCCAGTCCCTCGCGGCCCCCAGCGCCGGGCCCACGTGGACGAAGGTCTTCGCCGAGGAGATGGTCGAGGTCGGCCGCCGCCGGCCCGACGTCGTGGGCCTGACCGCCGCGATGCTCATCCCCGTCGGGCTCCACCGCTTCGCCTCGGAGCACCCCGACCGCGTCATCGACGTCGGGATCGCCGAGCAGCACGCGACCACGGCCGCCGCCGGGCTGGCCTTCACCGGCCTGCACCCCGTGGTCGCGGTGTACTCCACCTTCCTCAACCGCGCCTTCGACCAGGTGCTGCTCGACGTCGCGCTGCACCGCGCGGGCGTCACCTTCGTCCTCGACCGCGCGGGCATCACCGGCCCTGACGGGCCCAGCCACTACGGGATCTGGGACATGAGCCTGCTCGCCCCCGTGCCCGGGCTGCGCCTGGCGGCGCCGCGAGACGCCGAGACGCTGCGCGAGGAGCTCGGCGAGGCCGTGGAGGTCTCCGACGGGCCCACCGTGCTGAGGTTCGCCACCGGCGTCGCGCCGGAGCGGATCCCGGCGCTGGAGCGCCTCGGCGGCCGCGGCGGGGTGGACGTGCTCGCGCGCACCGGTGACGAGGTGCCCCGCGACGCGCTGCCGGGGGAGGACCCGGCCGCAGAGCCCGCGGGCGGGTCTCGCGACGTCCTGCTCGTCGCCGTCGGCGCGTTCGCCCCGCTGGCCCTCGACGCGGCCCAGCGGCTCGCCGCGCACGGGATCAGCTCCACCGTGGTCGACCCGCGCTGGGTGCTCCCGGTGCCGGCCGCCGTGGTCGACCTCGCCCGCGAGCACCGCCTCGTGGTCACCGTCGAGGACGGCGTGCGCACCGGCGGGGTCGGCTCCTGCGCTCGCGAGGCCCTCGCCGACGCCGGCGTCGACGTGCCGGTCACCGTGGTGGGCGTCCCGGCCCGGTTCTGGGAGCACGGCACCCGCGCGCAGGTGCTGGCCGACGCGGGCCTCACCGCCCAGGACGTCGCCAGGACCGTCGCCGAGCGCGTCGCGGGCCTGCCGGACCGCGCCGGCGCGCCCGAACGGGCGGTCCAGCCGCCCCGCCCCGGCGAGCCGGTCGCCGACCGCACCTGACTCGCGCCACGCTGGGGGCGTGGACGAGCTGACGGTCACCCGGGCCGACCTGGAGCGAGCCGCGGCGGAGGCCGGGGTGCCGCAGGTGGCGCCGGCGTTGTGGTCGGCGCTGGAGCGCACCGCTGACGCCCGCCCGGCCGTCGCCGGGCTCCCCCCGGCGCCGCCGGCGGGCCGCCGCTCCCGCGCCGCCGAGGTCGCCGTCTACACCGGCGGAGTCATCGCGCTGCTGGCGATGTCGGTGTTCGCCGGCACCGGCTGGGCCGCGTACGGGCCGCGCACCGGCCTGGTCATCGTCATCGGCTACCTGCTGGTCTTCGTCCTCGTGGCCGAGCTGCTGCGCCGGCGCCACCCGGTCCCGGCGGGGGTGGTCGCGGCCGTCGCCGTCGCCACCGTGCCGCTGGTGGTCTACGCCGTCCACGCCGCGCTGGGGCTGCTCGACCTGCCGCCGTACGCCGACTACGACGCCTTCGACGACTGGGGCACCTCCGCCTGGATGGTGATGGAGGTCTCCGCGCTCGTCGCGGCCGCCGGCGCGTGGCTGCGCCACCGGACGAGCTTCCTGCTCCTGCCCGGGGTCGCGGCGCTCAGCTGGCTGGTCCTCGACCTCGGGGACGCCACCGACAGCGACGCCGGCAGGCAGGTCGCCGCCTGGCTGCTGACCGCGGGCCTGCTCGCCGCCGGGCTGCTGCTCGACCGCCGCGGGGCCCGCCGGGAGGCGTTCTGGCCGCACCTGGGGGCGCTGCTGGCGGCGGGCCTGGCGGTGGCGCTGGCCGAGGGCGGCGGCACCGCCAGCGCCGTCGGGTACCTCGTGCTCGGGGCGGCGGCGATCGGTGCCGGCGTGTGGCTCGACCGCCGGGTGCACCTCGCGGTCGGCGGGCTGTACCTGGTCGGGGGGCTGTCGTACTTCGCGTTCGACGTCTTCGGCGACACGCTCCTGTTCGCCCCCGCGCTGGCCGCGATCGGCCTCGCCGTCCTCGCCGGCGGGGTGCTCCTGGCGCGCGGCCGGCGCCGCTCGCACGCCGGCTGACCCCCACCCCCTTCTCGCCATCAGCCCGCTTCTGGCGCTCACGAGCCCCTCAGCGGCGCCAAGTGCGGGCTGATGTCGGAGAGGGGGTCGTGTCAGCGCCGCGTCGGTGCCGTGTCAGCGCCTGCAGCGCGGCCCGGGTGCGCTCGAAGACCACCAGGGCCTCGCCGTCGCGCCCCAGCCCGGCCAGGGCCGCCATCCGCCAGCGGGCCAGGTCCTGCCGCAGCGGGTCGGCCGCCGCCCGGGGACCACCTCGTGCCACCCGCGGGGGACGGCCGGGGTCCGCCGCCGGCCGGCGGTCTCAGCGGGCGGGTGCCTCCGCGATCCTCGCGACGGCCGCCAGCGTGACCGGGATGCCGGTGCGGGCCGCCTCGGTGCGCTCCTCGACCTGCTCCTGCGCGCGCTCACCCCACCGCTCAGCGAAGCGGGCGATGCCGGCCTCGAGGAACTCCCACGTCTCGGTCAGCCGCGTCACCGGGACGCCGTCCGCCGCGTCCGGGAGCGGCTCGAGCTCGTACGTCCAGCGGACCAGTGCGTCGCTGACCAGCCACCCGAAGCGGCGCCCGGGCTCGGCGACCTCCACCGTGCAGCGCGTCTCCCAGGTGCGGACGGGGGTCTGGTTGCGCCCGGTGAAGGCGTCACCGGGCCGCGGACCGCCGGGTCCCGGCGGCGCGTCCCACCAGCAGGGTGACGTCGGTGAGGGGTCGTCGCTCACCGCTCGACGCTAGCGGGCCCAGCGCGGGGCGAGCACGACCTCGTCGGCGGTGACCAGCGCCGGGCGCTGCAGGCCCCGCTGGTCGGGGTCGGTGGCGGCCCACGCCGCGGCGACGAAGGCGGAGTCGATGCGGGCGAGGTCGGTCCACCCGCGGCTGCGGGTGGGCACGGCGACGGCGCGCAGGCCGGTCCCGTCCGCCTGCGCGAGCCAGGTCCGCAGCGGCGCGGAGGCCAGCAGGGTCAGGACGTCGCAGCCCCCGACCGGGTCGAGCACCGTCAGCTCCGGGCCGGGCCCGTCGGGCAGCAGGGGCGCCTCGCCGGCGGCCAGGCGCGCCCGCAGGGCCCGCTCGACCCGGCGGGCGGCGAGCTGGCCCATCGCGTCCAGGTGCTGGCGCGCAGCGGCCCAGGCGGCGTCGACGTCGGGACGGGCGCCCCCGCGCGCCTGCGCAGCGTCGCCCACGGCCTCCAGGACGTCCGGCCACAGCGGAACCGCTCCGGTCTCGCCGTGCACGACGCCGATGACGCCCAGGCCGACGTCGAGGGCCCCGCCGAGCACCCGCTCGCGGACCCACCCGTCGCCGGGGTGCAGCGCCGAGCCGCGGGGCAGGGCCAGCGGTCGCAGCGCCGGCCTGCCGACGTGGTCCGCCGTGACGGCGGCGTGGCTGCGCAGCCAGCTGCGCAGCCGGGGCCGGGCGTCCGGGTCGGAGGCGGTGCGGTCGCCGAGCACCAGCGCCGCCCGGTCCGCCGACAGCTCGCGCGGCCCGTCGGGGGTCACCAGGCCCAGGCCCCCGGGCGTGGGCACGAGGTCGACGCCGTCGAGCACGCTCACCTCCAGCAGCGCCTGGCGCAGCTGCAGACGCCACGACGGCGCCGCGGTGGCGTTCGTGGCGGAGGGCGCGGGGGCGTCGTCGAGCACGCTTCGACGGTAGCCAGCCGTGCACCGAGCGTCATGACGGCTGCGCCCTGGCGGGCACTCTCTGTAACTTTGAGTCCTTGAATGTCACGTTGAGTGCGTGGATCGCAGTGCCCGGTGGCCGTGTGGTCTCGACAGGACGATGATCCACCGTCGAGCGTCCGTGGCTCCTCGCCTCGGGACGGCCCGCCCGCAGCTCGACGGAGGAACCCGATGAGCACCACCGGAACGCCAGCCCAGCCCGAGGCCCCGGGGCTGCAGCGGGGTCTGCAGCAGCGCCACCTCACGATGATCGCCATCGGCGGCGTCATCGGCGCCGGCCTGTTCGTCGGGTCGGGGGAGGTGATCCGCACCACGGGCCCCGGGGCCTTCCTCACGTACGCCCTCACCGGCGTCCTGGTGATCCTCGTGATGCGCATGCTGGGGGAGATGGCGGCGGCGAACCCCTCCACCGGCTCCTTCAGCGACTACGCCCGCACCGCCCTCGGCGACTGGGCGGGGTTCTCCACCGCCTGGCTCTACTGGTACTTCTGGGTCATCGTCGTCGGTTTCGAGGCCGTGGCCGGCGCCCGGATCATCCAGCAGTACGTCGACGTGCCGCTGTGGCTCATCTCCCTGGTGCTCATGGTGGCCATGACCGTGACCAACCTCGTCTCGGTCCGCTCCTTCGGGGAGTTCGAGTACTGGTTCGCCGGGATCAAGGTCGCGGCGATCATCCTCTTCCTCGTCCTCGGCTCCCTGTTCGTCATCGGCCTGTGGCCGGGTGCGCAGATGGACTTCTCGGGCCTCACCCGGGGCTCGGGGGAGGGGGCCGGCGGCTTCTTCCCGCTCGGCGTCGGCGCCGTCTTCTCCAGCATCGTGGTCGTCGTGTTCTCGATGGTCGGGGCGGAGATCGCCACCATCGCCGCCGCGGAGTCCTCCGACCCCGCCCGGGCGGTGGCCCGCGCCACCCGCAGCGTCGTGGTGAGGGTGGCCATCTTCTTCGTCGGGTCGATCTTCCTGCTCGTCTGCATCGTGCCGTGGGACTCCGAGGCGCTGCGGGTCTCCCCGTACGCCTCAGCGCTCGACGTGATGGGCATCCCCTACGCGCCGCTGGTGATGAACCTCGTGGTGCTCACCGCGGTGCTCTCCTGCCTGAACTCCGGCCTCTACACCGCCTCGCGGATGCTCTTCGTGCTCGCCGACCGCCACGAGGCGCCCCAGGCGCTGGTGCGGCTCAGTCCCAGCGGCGTGCCCCGGGCGGCGATCCTGGCCTCCACCGTGGTCGGCTTCCTGTGCGTCGTGGCCGCCGCCGTCGACGAGGACGGCGTCTTCCTGTTCCTGCTGAACTCCTCCGGCGCGGTGATCCTCTTCGTCTACCTGCTCATCTCGGTCAGCCAGCTGGTGCTGCGCCGGCGCACCGACCCCGCGCGGCTCGTGGTGAGGATGTGGCTCTTCCCGGTGCTCACGATCGCCGCCGTCGTCGCCATCGTCGCGATCCTCGTGGCGATGGGCTTCGACGGAGACACCCGCACGCAGCTGTGGCTGAGCCTGGGCAGCTGGGCAGTCCTCCTGCTGCTGTTCGCCGTGACGGCCGGCCGGCGCCGGGCGGCCCGCCAGCGCAGCGCCTGACCCGCCGGGCGGCTGTCGGTGGCTACCGGCACAGTGCACCCGTGGAGACAGCGCCGTGAGCATGGAGGGCACCGCCTGGGGCGTGCTCTACAAGACCGCCTACGGCCAGCAGGACCAGCGGCCGTTCTCGCGGGCCACCCTGAGCCGGGTGGTCGACTTCGCCCGGCCCCACCGCGGGCGGATCCTGCGCTTCCTCGTCGTCGGGATCGTCCAGGCGGCCCTGACGGTGGCCACGCCGCTGCTGGCGGGCCGGGTGGTGCAGGCCATCACCCGGGGGGAGGCGACCGGCGTCGTCGCCGGGCTGGCCGCCCTCATCGCGGTCATCGCCCTGCTGGAGGCGGGCGCGAGCATGGTCAGCCGCTGGCTCTCCTCCAACCTGGGGGAGTCGGTGATCCTCGACCTGCGCACGGCGGTCTACGACCACGTGCAGCGGATGCCCGTCGCCTTCTTCACCCGCACCCGCACCGGGGCCCTGGTCAGCCGTCTGAACAGCGACGTCATCGGCGCCCAGCGGGCCTTCAGCGACACCCTCGTGGGCATCGTGTCCAACTCCGTGACGCTGCTGCTGACCCTGGGCGTGATGCTGGCGCTGTCGTGGCCGATCACCGTGCTCGCCCTGGTGCTGCTGCCCCTGTTCCTGCTGCCCGCGCGGCGCGTCGGGCGGCGCCTGGCGGGCCTGCAGCGCGAGGCGGCCGACCACAACGCCGCGATGACCGACCAGACCACGGAGCGGTTCTCCGCGGCGGGAGCCACCCTGGTCAAGCTCATGGGAGACCCTGCGGCGGAGTCCGCGGAGTACGCCGGCCGCGCCCGCCGCGTGCGTGACATCGGCGTGCGCACCGCGATGGTCTCCTACTCCTTCGTCACCGCGCTGGTGCTGGTCAGCAGCCTCGCGCTCGCGCTCGTCTACGGCCTGGGGGGCTTCTACGCCCTGCGCGGGGCCCTGGAGGCGGGCACCGTCGTCAGCCTCGCGCTGCTGCTCACCCGCCTGTACGCGCCCCTGACGGCCCTCGCCAGCGCCCGCCTCGACGTGATGCAGGCCCTGGTGAGCTTCGAGCGGGTCTTCGAGGTGCTCGACCTGGTGCCCCTGGTGCAGGAGCGCCCCGGCGCGCGGGCCCTGCCCGACGGGCCGCTGTCCGTGCAGCTCGACGGCGTCCGCTTCTCCTACCCCTCGGCGGACCAGGTGTCCCTGGCCTCCCTGGAGGACGTCGCGGTCCTGGACGACCGCGGCGGCGTCGAGGTGCTCCACGGGGTCGACCTGCTCGCCGAGCCCGGGCAGGTGGTGGCCCTGGTCGGCTCCTCCGGCGCCGGCAAGTCGACGATCGCCTCCCTGCTGCCGCGGCTGTACGACGTCGACGCGAACCCGGACGGCAGCGGCGGCGCCGTGCGCATCGGCGGGGTCGACGTGCGTGACCTGACGTTCGCCGCGCTGCGCGAGGGCGTCGGGGTGGTGACCCAGGACGGGCACCTCTTCCACGAGTCGCTGCGCTCCAACCTCGTGCTCGCCGCCCCCGGCGCCACGGACGAGCAGGTCTGGGACGCCCTCGACCGGGCGCGGCTGCGCGACGTCGTCGCCGCGCTGCCCGACGGCCTGGACACCGTCGTGGGGGAGCGGGGCTACCGCCTCTCCGGCGGCGAGCGGCAGCGCCTCACCATCGCCCGCCTGCTGCTGGCCTCCCCCCGGGTCGTGGTGCTCGACGAGGCGACCGCGCACCTCGACTCCACCTCCGAGGCTGCCGTGCAGGCGGCCCTGTCCGAGGCGCTCGCGGGCCGGACGGCGATCGTCATCGCCCACCGCCTGTCCACGGTGCGCAGCGCCGACCAGATCCTCGTCATCGAGGGCGGGCTCGTGGTCGAGCGGGGCCGCCACGCGGAGCTGCTCGCCGCGGGCGGGCGCTACGCCGAGCTGCACCGCACCCAGTTCGCCGCCGAGGACGAGCCCGGGGACGGACCTGAGGACCGCCCCGGGGACGGGCCTGAGCGCCGCCCCGAGGACCGGCTGCCGGAGCAGGCCCGTGCCTGAGGCGCCGGCTCCTGTCGCCGACCTGACGCGCGACGACGTCGCCCGCCTCCGGCTGGTCGCCCAGCGCCTGGTCGCGCTGCCGGCCGGCGCCACCGGGACGACGGGGACGGCGGGAGCGGCGCCCGAGACGCCCGTGGACGCCGTCGCGCACCTCCTGGCGGTGCAGGGGCAGGACCTGCCGTCGGCGCACGTCGCCGTCGCCAGCCGCACCCCGTCCCGTGACGCCGCCGAGGTCCGCGCCGCGCTCGACGGGGGCGCCGTGGTCCGCACCTGGCCGATGCGCGGCACCCTGCACCTGCTCGCCGCCGCCGACGCCGCCTGGACGACGCGCCTGCTCGGCCCCCGCGCGCTGCGCGCCTCCGCCAAGCGGTGGGCCGACGCCGGCCTGGACGACGCCGCGTTCGCGCGCGCCTCGGCCGTCGCCGCCGAGCTGCTCGCCGACGGCCCCGCCAGCCGCGACGAGCTGGGCGCCGCCTGGTCCGCAGCCGGCTTCGCCAGCGGCACGTCGACCACGTACCAGCTCCTCAACGGGCTCGCGACGCGCGGCGAGGTGGTGCTGGGCCCGGTGCGGGGCAAGGACCAGCTGGTCGTCCTCGCCGGCACCTGGCTCCCCGCCGGGTCGCGGCGCGACGACGAGCCCGACGACGCGCTCCTCGCCGACCTCGCAGCCCGCTACGGCACTGGCCACGGCCCCGCGTCGGTGGCCGACCTGGTCCGGTGGACCTTCCTCACCGTCGGCGCTGCCCGGTCAGCGGTGGCGGCCGCCACCGCTGCGGGCCGCCTGGCCGCGGTGACGAGCGAGGGCCGCACCCTCTTCCTGGGGCCGGACCTCGCGGCGCTCGCGGCCGACCCCGCGGGGCTCGACGCGGTCCGCGAGGCCACCCGCGGGGTGCTGCTGCTCGCCGCCTTCGACGAGGTGGTGCTCGGCTACGCCGACCGCACCGCGAACCTGCCCCGGGAGCACGAGGTGCTGGTGGTGCCCGGTGGCAACGGGATGTTCAAGCCCGTCGTCGTCGCCGACGGGCGCGCCGTCGCCACCTGGGGCCGGGCCGGGAAGGGGCGGCCCGGGCTGGTCGTCACGCCGTTCGACGAGCTCGCTCCCGGCGTCGCCGAGGCGGCGCAGGAGGCCTTCGCGCTGCTGCCCGTCCCGGTGCCGTGACGGGCGGCCGAGCGGGCGCCCGGCCGGTCGTCAGCGCGGCAGCCAGGCCGCTGCGGTGGGCACGGGGCCGCAGGCCCACGGGCTGGCCCCCAGGGGCCGCACCACGGTGAGCCGTCCCTCGGGGGAGGGCACCTCGACGAGGTAGCGCGCGGCGTCCGGGACCTGCGCGCGGGCCGGTGCCGGAGCGTCGGACGCGGGGACGACGGCGTTGGCGAGCAGCCACCGCGCCAGGGCGGCCAGCGAGGTGCTCGCGTGCCAGGTGCCGCCGTCGCCGCCGAGGGCGAGGCCCCGCAGCACCGCCGCCGCCAGCAGCTGTCCCGCCGCGTGGTCGAGGGCCTGCACCGGCAGCGCCCCGGGCCGGCCGTCGGCGGCGCCCGCCATCACGGCGACCCCGCTGGCGGCCTGCACGAGGGAGTCGAAGCCCCGCCGCTGCGCCCACGGGCCCGTCGTGCCCCACGCTGACAGGGACGCGACGACGAGGTGGGGGTGGCGCTGCGCGAGCGACGGGCCGTCGAGCCCGAACCGCTCCAGCGCGCCCGGCCGGTAGCCGTGCACGAGCACGTCGGCGCCGGCCAGCAGCTCCTCCAGCCGCGCCGCGCCCTCCGGGGTGCGCAGGTCGAGCTGCGCGCTGCGCTTGCCCGGCCCCGTCTCGAGCCGCTGCTCGTCGAGCTCGGGCAGCTGGGGCGGGTCGAGGCGCAGGACGTCGGCGCCGTGTGCGGCCAGCGCGCGGGTGGCGGTGGGACCGGCGATGACGCGCGTGAGGTCGAGCACCCGGGCACCGGCGATGCCGCGCCGCCGCCCCTCGCCGTCGCCGACCCGCTCCAGCGACACCAGCGGAGCGGCTGCCGCCGCAGCGCCCATCGGGGTGGACGACCACTCCTGCGGGGTGCGGACCGCCACGGCGAGGCCGCCCGCCGACACCACCGCCTCCTCGACGTCGAGGGCGGCCCGCTCGGCGAGCGCGCCCGCGACCCGCTGCGCCTGCGGGTCGTCGGCGTCAGCGGGGCCTTCGGCGTCAGCCGGGGCGCCGCGGGTGTCGGGGGGCAGGCCCAGGGCCCGCAGGAGCGCCGCCCGGTGGTGGGGGTAGTTGGCGTGCACGCGCACCCAGCCGTCGCTGGTCGGCCAGAACCGCGACAGCGGCGCGAAGCCACCGGCCCGGGGCTCGCCGTCGACGCGGAGGTGCCGCTCGCTGGCGAACTCGACACCGACGTGGGTGGCGTCGACCTCCAGGGGCTGCGGCTCCGCGGTGGTCGCCCGCAGCCGCTGGGCGGCGAGCAGGTGCACGACCGCCGTCCCGACGGCGAGCTGCGCGACGGGCAGCCGGCTCACGAGGCCCGCGCTGCCGCGGACCCGGACCGCCTCGACGGCGAGCGGGTCTCCCCGCAGCTCCGTCCAGGCCTGCCGCAGCAGAGGGACTCGCACGTCCAGCATCTTGTCGCGGGACGTCGACGACGACCAGCGCAGGCTCCTCGGTCGGCCCTGCGGCGCGGCGGGAGGGCCGGGCGCGCGGTGCCGCCTCAGAGCGCGACGGTGCCGCTGACCCCGAGCACCGTCGCGCCGCCCACCCAGACCTCGCCCCGATCCGCGGACCCCGCGGACCCCGTCCCCGCCTCCCGCTGGACGTGCACGCGGCCCAGGCGGCCCAGCGCGGTGCCCTGCGACGCGGTGTAGCGCGCGGGCAGCCGCAGCGCCGGGTCGGGGTGGGCGGTGAGCCACTGGCCGAACCCGGCGTTGAGGCTGCCCGTCACCGGGTCCTCGTGCCAGGCACCGCTGGCCTCCCGCGTGAAGGCGCGGACCTCGACGGCGGCGCCGTCGGGTCCCTGACCGGGGCCGAAGGCCCCGACGAGGCCGATGTTCGCGGGCCCGTCGAGGGCGTCGGCCCGCGCTCCGGCGCGCAGGACGGCCGCGGCATCGCGCAGCCGCAGCCCCAGCCAGCCGGGTCCGTTGTCGACCCAGGCGGCGTCGACGACGTCGCCGGCCTCGACCCCGAGCGAGGCCGCGGCCGCTGCGACGTCGTCGCCGGACGCGGGACCGCTGCGCAGCAGCGGGGGAGCCGCGAAGGCGAGCACTCCGTCACTCCCGCTGCGGCGCACCGGCACCAGCCCCGCGCCGCACTCCTGCACCACCACGCCGTCGCGGGCCGGCACACCGCCCGCCTCCAGCCAGGCGCGCGCCGACCCCAGCGTCGGGTGCCCCGCGAACGGCAGCTCGCGCCCGGGCGTGAGGATCCGCACCCGGTAGTCGGCGCCCGCTGCCGCGCCCGCCGGCGTGGGGGCCAGCAGGAACGTCGTCTCGGCGAGCTGCGTCCAGCGGGCGAAGGCCCGCAGCACGTCGTCGTCGAGGTCGTCGGCGTCGTGGACGACGGCGACGGCGTTGCCCAGGGTCAGCACGTCGGTGAAGACGTCGACCTGGCTGAAGCGGCGGCTCACCGCGCGGCCCGCCCCGTCAACGGGGTCAACGGGGTCAGCGGGGCTCGAGCAGGACGACGGGGATCACGCGGGGCGCGGCCTTCACCTGGTAGTCGGCGAAGCCCGGAGCCCGGCGCTCCTGCTCCTCCCACACCCGGTCGCGCTCCTCACCCGTCAGCTCGCGGGCGCGCACCGGCACGGAGGCCCCGCCGTGCTCCGCGCCGACCTCGGCGGTGGTGTCCGGGGAGGCCACGAGGTTGGTGTACCAGTCGGGGTGCTTCGGAGCGCCCGCGGCGCTGGCGAAGACGGCGAACGCGTCGCCCACCGGCTGGAACACCAGCGGGGCGACGCGCTCGGCGCCGGACGTCCGTCCCCGGTGGTGGACCAGGATCATCGGGGCCCCCTCGAAGGGGGGCCCCACCCTCCCGCCGTTCTCGCGGAACTCCCGGATGACGCGCGCGTTGAAGTCCTCAGCCATCCCCCGAGGATGCCGCGTCAGCCGGACGTGATGAAACGGGGACGGAAGCCGCCCCCGCGGGCAGGAACCGCTGCCCCGTGACCCGCTCGGAGACCCCGGTCCTGTCGAGCAGCGGCAGGATCCCGCCGGTGTGCGCGGGCCACCCGGCGCCGAGCTGCAGGCACAGGTCGATGTCGCGGGGATCGGCGACGACGCCTTCGTCGAGCATCCGCCGCGCCTCGTCGGCGAGGACGCCGAGCACGCGCTCGCGCACCTGCTCGCCCGTGGAGGGGTTGCTGCCGAGCACGAGGACGCCGGCGGCGTCGTCGGTCAGCTCCCGGGTGCCCTTCTCGTAGACGCCGGGCAGGCCCGTCGCCACGATCCGCCGGAGGTTCTCCGAGACCGGGAAGCGGTCGGGGAAGGCCTCGTGCAGCGACTCCGCGACGTGCAGCGCGACTGCCGGCCCGACCAGCCCGAGCAGCTCGAAGTTGCTCATCGGCAGGCCGATCCCGTCGAGGGCCCCCTCGGCGACGTCGATGGGCGTGCCCTCGTCGACGACGACGCTGGCCTCGCTCATGAACCGCGTCAGCAGCCGGTTGACGACGAACGCGGGGGCGTCCTGCACCAGCACGCACGACTTGCGCAGGCCCTTGCCGACGGCGAACGCCGTCGCGAGCGAGGCGTCGTCGGTGCGCTCGGTGCGCACGACCTCCACCAGCGGCATCACGGCCACGGGGTTGAAGAAGTGGAACCCGACGAGCCGCGCGGGGTGCTCCAGGACCGACGCCATCGCCGTCACCGACAGCGAGGACGTGTTGGTCATGAGCACGCAGTCGTCCCTGACAACCCCTTCCACGGTCCGGAACACCTCCTGCTTGACCGACAGCTCCTCGAAGACGGCCTCGATGACGAGGTCGGCGTCGGCGAAGGCCTCCGCCGTGCTGACCGACCCGGTGACGTTCTCGGTCAGCCGCTGCGCCGCGCCGTCGGACAGCCGCCCCTCGGCGCGCAGCTTCGCGACCTCGCCGTGCACCCACGCGACACCCTTGGCCACGCGGGCCTCGTCGAGGTCGGTGAGCACCACGGGCACCTTCAGCTGGCGCGCGAAGACGAGCGCGAGCTGGCTGGCCATGAGCCCTGCGCCGACGACGCCGACCTTGCCCACCGGCCGCGCGAGCTTCGGGTCGGGCGCCCCGGCCGGCTTCTTGGCCCGGCGCTGGACGAGGTCGAAGGAGTACACGCCGCTGCGGAACTCGTCCGTCATGATCAGCTCGGCGAGGGCGTCGTCCTCGGCGGCGAAGGCGGCGTCGCGCCCGGCGGCGGCCTCCCCAGCGCCCAGGTCCGGCCCCGAGTCGGTGCGCGCGCGGGCCAGCAGGTCCAGCGCCCGGTACGGCGCGGGGGCGGCGCCGTGCAGCTTCGCGTCGACGCCGGCGCGGGCCGCGGCGAGCACACCGTCCCAGAGCCGCTGGTCTCGCGAGACCTCAGCGCGCTCCACGACGACCTCGCCGCGCACCACCCGTCCGGCCCAGGCGACGGACTCCTCCAGGAAGTCGGGGGACTCCAGCACGACGTCGACGACGCCGAGCTCCAGCGCCTGCGCCGCGGTGAGCGTCTTCTGCTGCAGCGGGTTCGTGATGACGACCTTCACCGCCCTCTCGATCCCGACGAGGGCGGGCAGCAGGTGCGTCCCGCCCCAGCCGGGCACGAGCCCGAGGGCGACCTCC
The DNA here is from genome assembly GCA_963781365.1 of uncultured Actinomycetota bacterium. Classification (GTDB taxonomy): domain Bacteria; phylum Actinomycetota; class Actinomycetes; order Actinomycetales; family Quadrisphaeraceae; genus Quadrisphaera. Next base: position 73,495 of record CAWAFR010000004.1, read on the forward strand.
GGCAGCGCCAGGCCGCGCGCGGCGGACGACGCCGTCCGGGAGGAGCAGTGCAGCGCCACCTCCAGGCCGCCGCCCATGGCGTGCCCGTTGACGAACGCGAACGAGGGGACGCCGAGCTCGCCGAGGCGGCGCAGCTGGCCGTGCCCGAGCTCCGCGATGCCGCGGGCCCGCTCGACGGAGTCGATCCTGACGACGTCCTTGAGGTCGGCGCCGACGGCGAAGACGAACGGCTTGCCGGTGATCGCGACCGCCTGCACGGCACCGGCGGCGATCCGCGCCTCGACGGCGTCCAGCGTCGTGCGCAGCTGGAGCAGCCCGGCGGGGCCCAGCGTCGTCGGCTTGAGGTCCACCGGGTCCTCGGGGGCGTTGTCCATCGTGATGAGCGCCAGCACGCCCCCGCCCCCGGTGAGGGGGACCTCCTGGAACGGGAAGAGCGTGACGCGCTCGGAGCCCGCCGGGTCGACGAGGTCCTCGGGGCGGACGGTCATGCTGCGGCCTCCGCCGTCGTCGTCGTGGTGGCGCTGGTGTCGAAGTGCGGGTTCTCCCACAGCACGGCGCCGCCCTGGCCGAGGCCGACGCACATCGCGGTGAGGCCGTAGCGGACGTCGGGGCGCTGGGCGAGCTGCCGCGCCAGCTGCGTCATGAGGCGCACCCCGGAGCTCGCCAGCGGGTGGCCGACGGCGATCGCGCCGCCCCAGGGGTTGACCCGCGAGTCGTCGTCGGCGATGCCGAAGTGGTCGGTGAACGCGAGCACCTGCACCGCGAACGCCTCGTTGAGCTCGAACAGGCCGATCTCGTCGATGCTCACGCCGGCGCGGGCGAGCAGCTTCTCGGTGGCGGGCACCGGGCCGATGCCCATCACGGCCGGGTCGACCCCGGCGAAGGCGTACCCGGCCATGCGCATCGCCGTGGGCAGCCCGAGCTCGTCGGCGGCGCCGGCCTCGGCGAGCAGGCACATCGTGGCGCCGTCGTTGAGCCCGGCGGCGTTGCCGGCGGTGACGCGCCCGTGCGGGCGGAACGGGGTCTTGAGGCCCGCGAGCTGCTCGACGGTGGTGCCCGGGCGGGGCGGCTCGTCGGCGGTCGCCAGGCCCCAGCCCTTCGCGGAGTGGCGGGTGGCCATCGGCACGAGGTCGGGCTGCACGTCACCGCGCTCGTAGGCGGCGGCGAGCTTGGCCTGGCTGGCGGCGGCGAACGCGTCGGCGCGCTGGCGGGTCAGCTGGGGGTAGCGGTCGTGGATGTTCTCGGCGGTGCGGCCCATGACGAGCGCGTCGCCGTCGACGATCCGGTCGGCCACGAAGCGGGGGTTCGGGGCGAAGCTCGCGCCGAGCGGGTGTCGGCCCATGTGCTCCACACCGCCGGCCAGCGCCACCTCGTAGGCGCCGGCGGCGATGCCGGAGGCCGTGGTGGTCACGGCGGTCATGGCGCCGGCGCACATCCTGTCGATGGCGAAGCCGGGCACCGACTGCGGCAGGCCCGCGAGCATCCCGGCGCTGCGGCCGAGGGTGAGGCCCTGGTCGCCCTCCTGCGTGGTGGCGGCGATGGCCACCTCGTCGATGCGCTCCGGGGGGAGCCCGGGGTTGCGGCGGAGCAGCTCGCGCAGGCAGCGGACGACCATGTCGTCGGCGCGGGTCTGCGCGTACACCCCCTTCTCGCCGGCCCGGCCGAACGGCGTCCTCACGCCGTCCACGAACACCACGTCGCGCCCTGCGAGCACGCCGACCTCCTCGTCGCGTCAACCACCGCTCCACCAGTACCGAGATACACGCTACTCGCGGTACCGGGTTCTGGCGAGGGCGGTCACCGGGTGCCGACGACCGAGGGCACCCCGCCCCGCCACACCAGGCCGGCGACGTGCAGCTCGCGCTGACCGTAGGCCGCGTCCCACCCGTGGAAGGCGATCCGGGTGCTGCCGTCGGCGAAGGTGATGACGTCCTGCCCACCCGGCCCGCGGACGGCGCCGCCGAAGCGCTGGGTGCTCATGAGCGGGCCGTCGCCCTTGGTCCAGGGCCCGCCCAGCGAGTCCGCGGTGGCGTACCCGGTGGCGTAGCGCGAGCCGCGGTAGGACGCCGCGGAGTAGAGGAGCACGTACCGGCCGCCGTGCCTCACGAGCGTCGGCGCCTCGACGACCCCGCGCTCCCACGGGCGGTCGGCGCGGACGAGCTCCACCGGGTCGCCGGTCAGCCGCAGCCCGTCCCGCGACAGCGGCTGGGCGTAGATCACCGCGGGCAGGCCGCAGCAGTTGCCGTCGGCCTTCCACAGCAGGTACCGCTGCCCGTCGTCGTCGGTGAAGGTCGCGGGGTCGATGGCGCCGGTGTCCGCCGGGCACACCAGCGGGTCAGCGCTGGCGGGCACGAAGGGCCCCGCAGGTCCGGGAGCCGTGGAGACCCCGATGCACTGCCGCGACGTGCCGGCGAGCTTGGCGGTGTAGTGCAGCGTGAACGTCGTCGTGCCCGGGACGACGGAGACGTCGGGCGCCCAGACGCAGTCGCTGGTGCCGCGGCCGGCGTCCTCCGAGCACGACGCGGACGCCCAGGCGCCCAGCTGGGGGGCCAGGTCGGGCTGGACGGTCCAGCGCCGCAGGTCCCGGGAGGTCGCGTGGCGCACGTTGGTGCCACCGCCGCCGGTGGCGTAGGCGTGGTAGGTGCCGGAGACCTGCAGCACGTCGGGGTCGGGGAAGTCGCCGGGCAGCACGGCGCGCGCGGCGCTCGGCGCCGCTCCGGCCGGAGCCGCCGCGAGGACGGGCAGGGCCACCGCGAGGGCCAGCGCCAGGGCGCGGACGAGGGCTCGGCAGGCGAGGGCGCGGCCCGCCAGGGCGGGGTGCAAGGGCGTCATGGGGGAAGTCGCCTCTCGGGGGCCCCGGCACCGGCCGGGCGCACCGTGGCCGCGGGAGGCCCCCCGACCGCGACCAGTCCAGGGCACCGCACCGCTCGCGTCAACCGGAGCGGCGGCGCGTGGTGCTCCTGCGGACGTCAGTCGCGCTCGACGAACCGCTCGACGTCGGCGGGCTTCCCGGCGATGACGACCGTGGCCCCGTAGCTCAGCACCGTGTCGTAGCCGGCGTGGCTGAACTCCTTCGAGCCCTCCGCCCGCACCGAGACCACGGTCACCCGGTGCCGCTTGCGCAGCCCGGTCTCGCCCAGGGGGACGCCGACGATGTCGCGCGGCGGCTTCGTCGTCGCCAGCACCCACTGCGGGTCGAGCTCCACCCAGTCCTGCAGCCGCCCGGAGACCAGGTGCGCCACGCGCTCGCCCATCTGCTGCTCGGGCAGGACGACGTGGTGCGCACCCACCCGCCGCAGGATCGTCGCGTGCTGGTCGGACAGCGCCTTCGCCCAGATCGTGGGCACCTCCAGGTCGACCAGCACCGCGGTGGTGAGGATGCTCGCCTCCAGGTGGGTCCCGATCCCCACGACTGCGCGGGCGAAGTCGTGCACCCCGACCTCGCGCAGCGCCTCGTGGTTGGTGCAGTCGGCGCTGACCACGTGCGGCAGCACGCCGGAGAGGCGCTGCACGATCTCGGGGCTGGCGTCGACGCCGAGCACCTCGGTGCCGCCGCGCTGCAGCTCCAGGGCCAGGGCGGTGCCGAACCGCCCCAGCCCGAGGACGACGACGGGGTCTGCGCGCCTAGCCAACGATCATCCGCTCCTCGGGGAGGTGGTGGAGCTTCGCGCGCTCGCGAAGGGCGAGCGCCGAGGCCAGGGTGACGGGCCCGATGCGCCCGACGTACATGAGCACGACGAGCACCACGTGCGCCACGGGCGACAGGTCGGGGATGACCCCGGTCGACAGCCCGACGGTGGCGAAGGCCGAGACCGCCTCGAAGACGACGACGTCGGTGGGCAGGTCGGTGGTGACGTGCAGCGCGAAGGTCCCGACGGCGACCAGGCCGATGCCCAGCAGCGCCACAGCCATCGCCTGGCGCTGCGTGGCGACCGGGATGCGGCGGCGGCCCACCTCGACGTCGGCGTCGCCCCGCAGCTCCGCCCACAGCACCGCCGCCAGCAGCCCGAACGTGGTGACCTTGATGCCGCCGGCGGTGCTCGCGGAGCCCCCGCCGACGAACATCAGCGCGTCGGTGAGGAGCAGCCCCTCCGGCGTCATGCTCGCGAGGTCGACGGCGTTGAACCCCGCGCTGCGGGCCATCACCGAGGCCGTGAGCGCGCCGACGACGGCGTCGCCGCCGGGCAGCGCGCCCAGGGTCCGGGGGTTGCGGAGCTCCAGGGCGAGCAGCAGCAGCGTCCCCGCCACCAGCAGCGACGCGGTGACGACGACGGTGACGCGGGTCAGCACGGACCAGGTGCGCGGGCGCCGCCAGCTGCGGGCCAGCTCAAGGACGACGGGGAAGCCCAGGCCGCCGGTCACGACCGCCGTGCACAGCACGAGCAGCGTGTACGGGTCGCGGGCGTAGCCGACGAGGCTGTCCGAGGACAGCGAGAACCCGGCGTTGTTGACCGACATCACGGCGTAGAAGACCGAGCGCCACGCGGTGCCCGCCAGGGAGCCGCCAGCTGTGCGGTCAGCGAGCGCCCACTTCGCGAAGAGCAGCACCGCCACCACGGCCTCGCAGCTCAGGGTGAAGAAGAAGACCCCGCGGACGACGCCGCGCACGTCGCCCGTCGACAGGGTGCGCGCCTCCGCCTGGGCCACCAGCCGCGCCCGCAGGCCCAGCCGGCGCGACAGCAGCAGCGCCACCAGCGTCGCCGCGGTGGTGATCCCCAGGCCGCCGAGCTGCACCAGGACGACGATCACCGCGTGCCCCAGCGGCGACCACGCGGTGCCGGTGTCGACGATCGCCAGGCCCGTCACGGTGACCGCGCTGGTGGCGGTGAACAGCGCGTCGACGGGGTGGGCCCGCGCGTCGGCGCTCGCGGCCGGCAGCGCCAGCAGCCCCCAGCCGACGAGGATCGCCGCCGCGAATCCCCCGGCGATCACCCGGCCGGGCGCGGGAGGGCCCCGGCGGCGGTCAGGACGCCGCGGTCCGCTGTCGAGCACGGGCGACCACGATGCCAGAGGCGCCGCCCGGCGTCGCCGGTCCTGCTGAGTGGCGCCCGGCCGGCGGATGCGGCACGGTCCGCAGCACCGGACACCGCGAGCAGGGAGGCGCCCATGGGCACCACCAGGAGGGCCGTGGTGCTCGCCGCGGCGGGGACCGCAGCGCTGGCGCTGGTCGGCGGCGGGGTGGCGCTCGCCACCGACGCCACCGGCAGCAGCGCGGCGGAGCAGCCGGCGATCGTGACGTCGACGCCGGAGTCCGCCGACGACATCACCAACATCGACGTGCTGCGCCAGCAGATCCGCAACTACTACGGCGACCCCCTCGGCACCGGTGAGCTCTCCGCCGACAGCGCCTACGCGCGGGAGGCGACCGGCGTCGCGCAGGAGGGCCGCCGCTACCTGGAGCACCGGTCCGACCACCGCTCGGCCGACGACGGCGGCGAGGGGACCCCCGCGGTCGTGCTCGACGTCGACGACACCACCCTCGCGACCTACGACTACGAGATCGCCTCCAACTGGGACTACGTGCCCTCCGAGAACGCCGAGTTCGTGACCGACCAGGAGTTCCCGGCGGTGCCGGGGATGGTCGACCTCGTCACCGGCGCCCAGGCAGCCGGGTACGCCGTCTTCTACCTGACCGGCCGGCCCGCGACCCAGGAGGCCGCGACCCTCGGCAACCTCACGGCAGACGGTGTCGGCGTCGACGCCGGCTACCCCGCGCCCACGGCGCTGCCCGACGGCGAGGACGGGCTGTTCACCAAGCCCGCCGTCGCCGACTACCCCGACTACCTGCGCACCGCGTGCGCCTCCTCGCCGGGCGGGACCTGCACCACGGTCCAGTACAAGACCGCGACCCGCGAGCACCTCGAGGCGCTGGGCTACGACGTCGTCGCGAGCTTCGGCGACCAGGAGTCCGACCTCGTCGGGGGTGCCGCCGACGCGGTCTTCAAGCTCCCGAACCCGAGCTACTACATCCCCTGAGGCGGGACTCACGGGCCGGTGGCGACCACGCGGTTGCCGTCGGGGTCCGCCAGGACCAGCACCCGCGAGCGGGTCACGGGCTGCGGGCCGTCGTGGGTGATCCCGGTGGCGGTCAGGCGGGTCGCGAGGGCGTCGAGGTCGTCCTCGTCGAGCAGCAGGCAGGACCGGCCCGCGCGGTCCGGCTCGGCGAACACCTGCACCCCGAACCCCTCGCCGAGGTGCCACTCGAGCAGCCCGTCCATGGGGTGGTCGTCGGGCGGTGAGCCGAAGAGCGCGGTGTACCAGCGCTCGGCGGTCTCCAGGTCGGTGACGGTGGCCTGGGCGAGGACCCCTCGAATGCTCATGCGGCAAGGACCGGTGACAGAGCGCTGACTCATCGCTTGACCCTGACGCGGCGTGAGGCGCGACGGTGGGGCACGTGACCGAGGAGCGGGTGGACGAGCAGATGACGGTGGGGCGGGTCGCCGCGGCCACCGGGGTCAGCGTCCGCGCGCTGCACCACTACGACGCGATCGGGCTGCTGCGCCCCTCCGGGCGCAGCACGGCGGGCTACCGCCTTTACACGCCCGGTGACGTCGAGCGGCTGCAGCACGTCGTCGTCTACCGGCGGCTCGGCTTCTCCCTGGAGGAGGTCGGGCAGCTGCTCGCGTCCCCCGGGGACGTCGCGGAGCACCTGCGCCGCCAGCGCGACGCGGTCACGGCCAGGCTGCAGGAGGACACCGCCCTCCTCGCGGCGATCGAGAGAGCACTGGAGGTGCGCATGAGCGGGATGCAGCTGACCCGGCAGGAGCAGCGGGAGGTCTTCGGAGAGGGCTTCAACGAGGACTACCAGGCCGCGGCGCAGGAGCGCTGGGGCGAGACGGAGGCGTGGGCGCAGTCGCAGGCGCGCACCGCGCGGTACTCCAAGGCCGACTGGGTCGCGGTGAAGGCCGAGGGCGACGCTCTGAACGCTGACTTCGCCGCGGCCCTGGCCGCGGGGGAGCCCGCGGACGGCGACGTCGCGACGGCGGTCGCCGAGCGCCACCGCCGGCACGTCTGCGAGCGGTTCTCCGAGATGTCGCACGCGATGCACCGCTCGGTGAGCCAGCTGTACGTCGACGACCCGCGCTTCACGGCGACCTACGAGGCCGTCGCGCCGGGGCTGGCGGCGTACGTGCGCGACGCCGTCCACGCCAACGCTGCGCGGCACGGCGTCACGGAGGGCTGCACGAGCGACGGGGGTGACCCGCCGCCCGTCGACGCGTCCCCGAGCGCGACGGCGCGGAGCGGAGCGCGCCGGCCGGTCCGGGGGAGCCACGATGGACCCGTGGACCTGACATGACCAGGCGCTCGGCCCTGCTCTTCGCCGCCCTCGGCCTCGCCTGGGGCATCCCGTACCTGTTCATCGCGATCGCCGTCACCGAGCTCGCGCCGTCGGTGCTCGTGCTCGCGCGCACGGCGCTCGGTGCCCTCCTGCTGCTGCCGCTCGCGCTGTCGCGCCGCCAGCTGCTCCCGGCGCTGCGCCGCTGGCGGCCGCTGCTCGTCTACACCGCCGCCGAGGTCGTGGTGCCGTGGCTGATGCTCGCCCGCGCCGAGCGGACGCTGCCCAGCTCCACCACGGCCCTGCTGCTGGCGGCGGTCCCCCTGGTCGGGGTGCTGGTCGGTGCCGCCGCGCGCCGCGCCGGGCTCGACCGGTCGCTGCCGCGGCCGCTGGGCGCCCGCGGGGTGGCGGGGCTGCTGGTCGGGACCCTGGGGGTGGCGGCGCTGGTCGGGGTGTCCGTCACCGGCGCCGACCCGGTCGCCGTCGTGGAGGTGGCGCTCGTCGTCGTCGGCTACGCGGTGGGCGCCTGGGTGCTCGGGGCGCACCTGTCCGACCTGCCCTCGACGGGCGTCATGGCGGCGTCGCTGGCGGTCGCCGCGCTGGTCTACCTGCCGGTGGTGCTGCTCGGTCCGGGCCTGCCGGCCGCGCTGCCCTCGACGCGGGTGCTGGTGGCCGTCGCGGTGCTCGCCGTCGTCTGCACCGCCGCCGCGTTCCTCCTGCTGGGGGCGCTGGTGCAGGCCGTCGGGTCGGTCCGGGCGACGATGGTCGTGTACGTGAACCCGCTGGTCGCGGTGGTCGCGGGGGCCCTGGTGCTGGGGGAGCGGCTGACGCCGTGGACGGCGGTCGGCGCCGTCCTCGTGCTGGCCGGGTCGGTGCTGGCGACCGCCCCGCCCCGGCGGCGTCCGGTGCCGGAGCCGGCGTCGGCGGCGAGCTGACGCCACCGCCGCGGGCGGGTCAGCGCAGCACGCGGTAGGTCGCGACGACGGCGCCCCGCGGCGACGTCCAGCTCTCCTCGACCTCCAGACGCACAGGGACGCCGTCGAACAGGCGGGTCCCCGAGCCGAGCACCACGGGGACGGTCGTCAGCGCGAACCGGTCGACCAGACCCGCGGCGGTCAGCCTGCGCACGAGGGCCAGGCTGCCGAGCAGCACGAGGTCGGGGCCGTCGTCGTCCTTCAGCGCCGCCACGGTCTGCACCGCCTCTCCGACGAGGGCGCGGGAGCGCGGGTGCGGCAGGGAGGCGTGCGGGTCGCGGGTGGCGACGTGCTTGGGCGTCGAGCGCAGGACCTCGGTGAAGGGGTTCGCCTCCGGCGTGCTCAGCCAGTGGCCCACCAGGTGGTCGTAGGTGCGCCGGCCGAAGAGCATCTCGCCGGCACCCGCGCCCCCGCCGAAGGAGCGCTGCACGGCCTCCGGGTCGTCCCCGAGGTGCCGGAACGCCCACCCTCCGTGGACGAAACCGCCGCGGCGGTCCTCGTCCGGTGCTGCGGGCGCCTGGGCGACGCCGTCCAGGGAGATGTTCTCGACCACGGTGAGCCGCCTCATGGGGATGCCTCTCGTCAGACCGGGGAGCGGGGTCGTACTGGATGTGGCGCCGCACCTCGCGCGCCCGCTCCACCGAGGCGAGCCGGGCGACGAGGTGCAGCGCCACGTCGATCCCCGCGGAGACGCCGGAGGAGGTGATGACGTCGCCGTCGTCGACGAAGCGCTCCTCGCCGAGCACGCGGATCGAGGCGTCGGTGGCGGCGAGCGGCTCCAGGTCGCTCCAGTGGGACGTCGCCGGGCGCCCGGCGAGCAGCCCGGCCGCGCCGAGCACCACGGAGCCGCTGCAGACGCTCACCAGCAGCGGCACCCGCGCGCGCTGGTCGCGCAGCCACCTCAGGTGCTCGGCGTCCTGCTGCAGCGCCTCCGTGCGGCCACCGGGGTGGACGAGGACGTCGAGCGGCGGCGCGTCGGCGGTCGAGCCGCTGGGCACGGCCGTCATCCCCTTCCCGCAGCGCACGGGGCCGCCGTCGCGGGTGAGCAGGTGCACCCGCCAGCCGTCCTGCGGGTGGCGCCCGCACCAGGCGGCGAGCACCTCCCACGGCCCGGCGAAGTCGAGCTCCTCGACGCCGTCGAACAGCAGGATCCCGACGTGGTGGGACGCGTCGTCAGGACCGGCGGGCAGGGACGCGGGGGTCACGCGCCCAGGGTCCCACCGGCGGCGCCGTCGAGGACCTCGCGCAGCCGCACGGCGAACCGCTGCGGGTCACCGCCCATCGCGGTGACCCACGGGGCGTGGTCACCGGGGAAGGAGGTGGTGTCGACCTCCAGCAGCGCGGCGACCGCCTCGGCGGCGCGGCGGGGCATCTGGGTGCCGGAGTCCTCTCCCGCAGCCGGCAGCAGGCGCGCCCCGCCGTCCTGCGCGGCGCGCAGCGCCGGGAGGTCGAGGGAGTAGCCGCAGATCGTCAGCAGGCCCTTGCCGATCATGCGGGTCATCGCGGCGACCTGCTCGGCCGAGGGAGGTGCCTGCTCCGCGGGAGGGGCCTGCCCCGCGGGCGGCGGCGGGGGAGCCTCGAACCCGGCGAGGCCCATGAACGCCCCCATCGCCGGCCAGAGCCCGTGCTCGTGCAGCGTGCGCACGACCCCCTCCGCCTGCGCCTGCCTCTCCGCGCGGTCCGGCAGCACGTCGATGAGCGGCGGCTCGTGGGCCACGAGCGTGCGCAGGCGCCCGGGGTGGCGCGCGGCGAAGGCGAACCCGGTGACCGCGCCGCCGCTGCTGCCGAAGACGTCGACGCGCTGGCCCGGGACCACGACGTCGAGCAGCGCCGCGAGGTCGTCGGCGAGGCGGTCTGGGTCGGCGTCGTCCTCGGGGTCGTCCAGGGGGCTGGCGCCGAAGCCGCGCGGGTCGTGCAGGAGGACGGCGCGTTCGGGGGTGAGCTGCTCGGCCAGGTCCCGGAAGTCGTCACCGCCCATCGGGTGGCCGACGATCGCGAGCAGCGGCTCGCTCGTGACGGCTCCTGCTGCCGGGCCGGCGACCTCGGCGTGCAGGCTCGCGCCGGGGACGGTGATCCGGTGGCTGGTCCAGGTGGTCATGCGGCGGAGACCTCCGCCGTCGCGCGGACTCATCGGTGCTTGCGGTCCTCGGGCAGACCGGTCTAACGTGCAACCTCGTGGTTGTAGATGAGGTGGACGACGCGGCGGCCGACCGGCTCTTCGCCGCGCTCGCCGACCCGACCCGCCGCGACATCCTCATCCGCGTGCTGCGCGAGGAGGCCTCGGTGACCGCGCTCGCCAGCCGGTACCCGATGAGCTTCGCCGCCGTGCAGAAGCACGTCGCGGTGCTCGAGCGCGCGCACCTGGTGACCAAGGTGCGCCGCGGGCGCGAGCAGCGCGTCAGCGGCGACGTCGACGGTCTGCGCGCCGCCGCCCGCGTGCTGGAGCGCCTCGAGGAGCTGTGGACGGGACGCGTCGAGCGCATCGACGCGCTCCTGGCCGACGACCCGCCGCCGCCCTGACCAGCTCTTCCCGACCAACCCGACCCGCACCGCACCCCGTCGAGAGGAACTCCCGTGCCCGTCCTGAGCACCACGCCCGACCCGGCCACCCGCACCCTCGTCATCGTCAGCGAGCACGCCGCCACCCCCGAGCGCCTCTGGCGCGTGTGGGCCGACGGCGCGCAGCTCGGCCGCTGGTGGGGCCCGCCCGGATGGCCCGCCACGTTCCGCGACCACACGCTCGAGCCGGGCCGCCGCGTCCACTACTGGATGACCGGTCCCGGCGGCGAGGAGTCCCACGGCTCCTGGTGCATCACCGCCGTCGACGCGCCGCGCTCCCTGGAGTTCGACAACGGCTTCGCCGACGCCACGGGCCAGCCGGTGGCCGACCCGCCCGCGATGCGGTGCCGCGTCGACCTCCAGGACGCCGCCGGTGGCACGCGCATGACGGTCACGACGACCTTCCCCACCGACGCAGCCATGGAGCAGCTGCTCGCGATGGGCATGGCCGGGGGCATGACCCTGGCCCTCGGGCAGGTCGACGGCCTGCTCGCCGAGGAGCCGTCCTCGGTGTGAGGCGCCGCCCGACCGCGCCCCGGGGGCTGGCCCCCGGGGCTGCGGCGGCGCCACCCTGGTGCCGTGACGGCCCAGGAGTCCCCGGCGGAGCGCGCGGCGCGGCGGCAGCGGCGGGCCGACGGCGAGGCGCTGCTCCTGGAGGTCGCCGCTGACCTGCTGACCCTGCCTGGGACGAGCCGGTCGCGGATGTTCGGCGCTGACGCCGTGCTCGCCGGCGGGAAGGTGGTCGGCTTCGTCGACGCCGAGGGGGCGCTCGTCGTGAAGCTGCCCGCCGACCGCGCCACCGCGCTGGTCGACGCGGGCGCGGCCACCCGGATGCGGATGGGGCGCGGCGAGGCGCGCGAGTGGGTCGGGATCCCCCAGCCGGACCCCGACGACCCCGAGGCGGTCGAGGTGTGGCGGCAGCTGGTCCACGCGTCGCACACCCACGTCACCGGGGCCTGAGCACCCCCGGCGAAGATGGGGCCGGTGAGGCTCGTGCTGTTCGACCTGGACGGGACGCTGGTCGACTCGTCCCCCACCATCCACGCGAGCCTGCGCGTCGCCGCGGCCGAGATGGGCCTTCCCGCACCGACCCACGAGCAGCTGACCGCGATGGTCGGCCCACCGCTGGTGGAGGGCTTCGAGGCCGTGTTCGGTCTCCGCGGCGACGACGTCGACCGCGCCGTGGCCGCCTACCGGGCCCACTACACGGCCGGTGCGATGCTGGAGGCACCCGTCTACCCCGGCATCCCCGAACTGCTCGACGGGCTCCTCGACGGGCTGCTGTGCGACAGCGCCGTCCTGGCGGTGGCCACGAGCAAGCCCGAGGTCACCGCCAGGACGATCCTCGAGCACGTCGGCCTCGCCGGCCGGTTCGCGTCCGTGCACGGCGCGACCCTCGACGGCAGGGTGCGGCACAAGGCGCAGGTCGTCGGGCTGGCCCTGGCCGCGCACCCCGACGGCGAGCGACCGGTGCTGGTCGGTGACCGGGAGCACGACGTCGTCGGTGCCCGGGCGCACGGGCTGCCCTGCATCGGGGCCGGCTGGGGTCCCGCCCCACCCGGTGAGCTGGCCGCAGCGGGGGCTGCCGTCATCTGCGCCACCCCGGCCGAGGTCCTGGCGGCGCTGGCAGCCCTCTGAGGGCCCCGGCGGTGGTCACCCGAGGGGACGCCACGGGACTGCGCCACGGGACTGCGCCACGGTCATCCCTCCTCGGCGTGGTCAGCCCGCGGTGGGCCACCGAAGGGGGTCGTCGTCGACGGGGTCGGCCGGAAGGTCGTCGAAGAACGTGGCTGACGACCAGTCGGTCCCCCCGCCGCTGCCGCCCACGCCGTCTCCGTCGCTCCAGGCGGGCCAGCGGGTGAGCGGCTGATCGGACCAGTCCGCAGGGTCCGGGGGGCCGGGGTCGAGCCCTACGGGACGCACCCGGTGGGTGTGGCCCGTCGGCGCTCGGCAGGACGACGCTGACCACCGGCCTCGAGGCCGCCGTGCGGGCGATCGGGTACCAGGTGCCCGAGACCCCCGAGGTGCCCGCGAGCTCCAGCGCCGCCACCGCCCACTGCTCCAGCGCCTCGACGCGGTGCGCGTCGAGGCTGCCGACGGCGCTGCGGTCGAACGGGCGGCCCTGGGCGCGGGCGGCCTCGCGCTCGACGGCGCGGGCCTCCTGCTGCCGGCTCTTCGCCCCCGCGTCCATCGCGGTGCCGATGAGGGCGACGTCCTCAGCGGGGCCGCGCAGCTGGATGCACGCCTGGCCGTCCTCCTCCGACCAGCGGGTCACGGACCGCGCCGCCAGCTTCGCCCGGGCGCGCGCCTCGAAGCCGGGAGGGTCGGTGCGCGCCACGGAGCGGGTGAGCTGCCGGCGCCACTTCTCCCTCGTGTCGCCGAGACCCTCCGGGCTCGCGGGGCTCTGGGCCCGGGCGTCGTCAGCCGACGTGCCAGGCGCATCGTCGGTCGACCCCTCACCTGCACCGGTGGCGGCGGCGCCGAGGACCTCGCGCAGCAGCTCGTCCTTGACCTCTGAGGTGACCCTCGCAGCGTCCTCGCGCGCTGCGGTCTCGGCATCGGCGTCGGCCTGGGCGGCGTCAGCCCTGACCAGCGCCGCGGCCGCCGAGGCGCTCAGCGCGGGCTGGCCGGTCAGTGCGCGCTGAGCGTCCTCCTGGGACCGCTGCTCCTCCAGGGCGGCGGTGCGCCTGGCGCGCTCCCGCTCGTAGGTGCTGGCTTCCGTGGCGGCGTGCAGCGCGACGAGCTGGTCGAGCAGCCAGGTCCCCAGCGCCGGGGAGACGGCACCAGTCGCCATGGCCGCCCCGACGTCGCGGTGGGCCTCCAGAGCGGCACTGCCGCGGTCGAGCAGACCGGCGGCAGCGTTCGTGGAGATCGAGAGGCGGGCGGCGACCTCGGTGGGAGCTGTGGAGCGGGCGACCTTCGCCCTGGGACGGCCGACGCCGTCGCGCGCTGTGGCTGCCCGGGCGGCTGCCGCGTCGGCGTCGGCCTCGGCCTGGCGGCGGCGGGCGAGGACCCCCAGGGCGACGTCGCGCTGCGCCGTGACGTGGGCGAGGCAGCGCTCGGCGGCGGCGACCGCCTCGAACAGCACCGCAGCGGTCAGGGGATGGCGGTCCCCGCCGTCGGCGCCCGGCTCGACGGGGCTGCAGGCGGTGGTGAGGTCGGCCAGGAGACCGGCGCACAGCTGCGTCAGCCTCGCCACGGCCTCGGGCCCCGGCGGCGTCGCCGCCCAGACCAGCGCCGCCTCGTCGGCCACCCCCTGCAGGCAGGGATCGAGCAGCTGCGGGTCTGGAGCCGCAGCATCGCCGGGATCGCCCACCGGCTCGGGTCGCGCAGGGCGATCGGGCTGAGCCGCGGAGGCACCGTCGGCGGCGGGCTCACCGGGCCCCACCTGCCAGGGGAGCTGGTCGAGTCCCCTCAGGGGCCCGTCGCGCAGGCGCCGCGGCAGGCGCACCCACCGCTTCGACCTCCGGTCTCTTCGCACACCAGTACGACACCACACCTCACCGACAGGCCCTTCTGACCTGCGGTGATGCGCTCAGGCGGCCCGCGCCTGCACTCCCTGCACCTCCTGCGCAGCCCGGGCGAGCTGCGCGTCCTGCGGTCGGGCCAGCGGCCTCGCCGAGCCGAGGTCGAGGACGACGAGGTCTGCCGACGCCGCCCGCAGCAGCGCCGACATCGGCAGCCCCAGCGCCCGGCACACCGCCCGCAGCACCTCCGAGGACGCGTCGGCGAGCCCCCGCTCGACCTGCGAGAGGTGCCCCGTCGAGACGCCGGCCGCCTCGGCGACGTCGCGCAGCGACCGTCCCTGCGCGCTGCGCGCCCGCCGCAGCCGGGCGCCGACCACCTCGCGCAGCAGCGGCCGCGCCGGTGCGGGGGCCGCCACGAGCCGGAGCCGGAGCCCGCGACCGGTCATCGCGCACCCGCCGAGGCGAGCAGGCGCCGCTCCAGCTCGACCGGCAGCCCGGGGGCCGGGAGCCCGCGCGGCGGCTTCGGCGGCGCGTCGAGCCCCCGCAGCCACTCCCAGGTGTCGGCCACCGACTCCCGCACCGACCGCTGCACCAGCCCGGTCTCGCGGGCGCGCGGCGTCGCGACGTCCCACGCCGTGCGCGCCACGTCCCGCGGAAGCCAGAACGGCAGGTGCAGCCACGGCTCGACACCGGCGTCGAGCAGCTCCTCCTCCGGCACCGCGACCCACTCGGGGGAGGCGCCCACCACCTCGGCGCAGGTCTCGAGCAGGCCGCCGAGCGTCGTCATCCCCACCGGACCGGTGGCGTTCACCGCTCCGGACCAGCCCTCTTCGACGCCGCGCACGAGCCAGGCGGCGAGGTCGCGCGCGTCGACGAGCGCGACCGGCTGGTCCAGGGCGTCGGGGACGACGACGCGCCGGTCACCACCCGCGGCACCCGCCGCACCGGCACGGGCGATCCGCACCAGCCACCACCCCAGCCGGCCGACCTCGTCGTGGGGACCGACGAGCAGCCCCGCGCGCGCGAGCAGCACCCGCCCCCGCACCGCTGCCGTCAGGCGCCGCTCCGCGTGCGCCCTGACCGGTCCGTACCCGTCGGGCTCGGGGGCGTCGTCGGGCCACGTCGGGTCGTCGTCGGTGCGCACCGGCCCCGGGGGCCAGCCGGCGTAGGCGTTGAGGCTGCTCACGAGGGCGTAGGCGCTCACCTCGGCCAGCGTGGTCGCCGCCTGGTCGGCGGCCGCGCGCGTCTGGCAGGAGGTGTCGACGACGGCCTGCGGCCACCAGTGCCCCATCCCGTCGAGCGCCGCCGCCAGGGAGGGCGGGTCGTCGCGGTCGCCGCGCAGGTCGGCCACCCCCGCCGGTGGGCGGCCGGACAGGCCGCGGGTGAAGGTCGTCACCTGGTGGCCGTGGGCGCGCGCGGCGTCGACGACGTGGCGGCCGAGGAACCGGGTCCCGCCCAGCACGAGCAGTCTCACCGCACCAGCAGGCCCCCCGGGGAGGCGGCCGGTCAAGCGGCGTTCACCGCGGGTGAACGACGGGGGCGCGACCCGGCGGCCCGACGCGCCGAGGACTGGCCGCCCGCCGCCGGAGGGGCCACCCTCGGATCGGGGCCCCGCGGCGACGACGCGGCTCGGGCCGACCGCGCCGGAACCCGGGAGGGACGTGCTGACCCACCGGTTCTACGCCGCGGAGGTGGACGCCCGGGACCTCACCGAGAGCCGCCTGCTGGCCGCCTTCGAGCGGCGCCGGGGCGGCGACCCGCCGGTCGCCTTCCTGGCCTTCAGCGACTCCGTCGAGCTGGTCCACACCGCGCCCTCCCACCGGCGCCGCGGGCTCGCCGCGGCGCTCCTGGCGCTGGCCCGCGAGGACGTCCCGGAGCTGGTGCGCTCCAGCGACCTCTCGGTCGACGGCGTCGCCTGGGGCCGGGCGGTGGGCCTGCCGGTCCCGGGGCCGGAGGAGGACGTGGAGCACGTGCGCGACGTCGAGGTCGCCTGGGCGGCGTCGTCGGTGTACCTGCTCCTGACTCACGTGGGTCCGGAGGACCTGCTGTGGCGCCGGCCCCTGCGGGTGCGCCGCGGGGGTGGTGCGCGGCGCCGCCGCGGGCTGAGCCCGCCCCCGGTCAGCTGAGGGGGCCTCCTGCGTCCTGGTCGGGGTCGGTCGCGGAGCCGGTGAGCCAGGAGCGGTAGAGGGCAGCGCTCTCAGCGACCACGCCCCTCGCTCCCGCGAGCACCGTCCGGTCGGTGAAGCCGCCGTAGAGGCGGTCGTGAGCCAGGGGGTCCAGGGCCGCCAGGAGCCGGTCGAGGTACCGCTCGGGCAGGGGCAGCAGCATCGGGTAGCTGCGCATGAACGACACGCGCCGGCCCCCCGGCAGCGGCATCACCGTGTCACCGACGAGCAGGGCGCCACGGCCGCCGGCGGCGTCCGGCAGGTGCAGGACCGCGCTGCCGGCGAAGTGACCGCCGCACCGCACCAGCACCGCGCCGGGAGCCAGCTCGAGGCGGCCGTCCCAGAGGCGCACCGCCGGGTCGGGCCGCTGCACCCAGCGGGCGTCGGCGCGCGCCACCCACACCGGGGCCCCTCCGAAGGCCCGGCTCCACTCCACCTGCACGCCGCACAGGTGGGGGTGGCTGCTGGCCACCGCGAGCAGTCCCCCGCGCTCGCGGACCGCCACGAGCGCCGCCTCGTCGAGGAAGCCCGGGGGGTCGAACAGGACGACGCCCCGCGGCGTCCGGACGAGGAAGCCGCGGTGGCCGATGCCCACCGCGGGCTCCACGACCAGCTGCGCCAGGCCCGGCTCGAGGTCCGTCACCACCGTGCGGTGGCCCTGCGCCGCCAGCTCCGCGAGGGACGTCCAGCCCTGCCCGTCCGCCGGGACGTACTGCCGGTCGTCGGCGCAGACGGGACACGGTGACGCTGGGGGCTCGGCCGTCGGCGGCTGCTGGGTGCCGCAGGCGGTGCAGATCCAGGCGCTCCCGGTGCCGGAGGCGTCCGGCGGCGCTGCGCTCATGGCCGCAGACGCTGCCGCGCGACGAGGCGGGGCGCAACGGCGGATGCGGCGGCGCGCAGCGGAGTGCCCGGCGGCGGTGGCCCTCCTAGCGTCGGGGCATGCTCCTGCAGATGCAGCACGACGGCGGGACCGACGAGCGCTGGCGCGCCGTCGCCGACCGGGCCCCGCTGGCCGAGCCCTTCGTCTTCGGCGTCACCACCACGGGCGTGTACTGCCGGCCCGGCTGCCCGGCGCGAACCCCCCTGCGCCGCAACGCCCGCTTCTTCGACGCCCCCGACGACGCCGAGGCCGCGGGGTTCCGCGCCTGCGCGCGGTGCCGCCCCCGCGCCGGCGGCGCCGGCGACGACGTGCGCGACCGCGTGCTCGCCGCCTGCCGCGCGATGGACGGCGCCGGCGGTCCCCTGCCGCTGGAGGAGCTCGCGGCGGCCGCGGGGTGGAGCACCCGGCAGCTGGGCCGGCAGTTCACCGCGGTCACCGGCACCTCGCCGCGCGCCTACGGGGAGGCCCTGCGCACGCAGCGCCTCGGGCCGGTGCTGCGCGCCGAGCGAGAGGCGGGCGGCACCGTGCTCGACGCCGCGTTCGCGGCCGGCTACGGGTCGGTGCGCGCGTTCTACGAGCAGGGGGCCTCGCGCCTGGGGATGACGCCGTCGCAGTACGCCGGGGGCGGCGCGGGGGAGCGGCTGCTGTGGTCGTCCGGGCCGGTGGACCTCGGGGGCGAGCACGGCGACCGGGACGACGACGGCGGGCGGCTGGCCGTCCTCGTCGTCGCCTCGCTGGCCGGCGTCGTCGCCGTCCGGCTCGGGCGTGACGTGGAGGCGCTGAGCGCCGAGGTCGTCGCGGAGCTGCCGCGCGCCGAGCTGACCCGCGAGGACGAGGCCCTGGCCGACGTGCTCGACGCCGTCCGCGCCCTCGCCCGCGGCGGGGCGGCGGAGCTGCCGCTCGACGTGCGCGGCACCGCGTTCCAGGCGGCGGTGTGGGCGGCGCTGCGGCGCATCCCCGCCGGTGAGACCCGCTCCTACGGCGAGGTCGCCGCCGAGCTGGGGCGGTCGTCGGCGGTGCGCGCCGTCGCCAGCGCGTGCGCCAGGAACCCCGCGGCGCTCGTCACGCCCTGCCACCGGGTGGTGCGCTCCGACGGCTCGCTGGGCGGGTTCCGCTGGGGGCTGGAGGTCAAGCGCGCCCTGCTGCTCGCAGAGCAGCGATGAGGAGCGAGCCTGCGGTGAGGCACCCGACCGTGCGGACGTGGTTCCAGGCGGCCCAGGTGCCGCGGTGGACGTCCCAGACGGACGCCGTCGCGGCAGCCGACGGGTCGACCGCTGCCAGCCGGTCGTTGAGCGGGACGTTCGCCACCACGGTGACCATCACTCCCGCGACGAGGTAGACCACCGCGCCGCCCAGCGCGAGCGCGGCCGCGAGGCGGACGCCCTCACCGCCCGCCACGACGGCGCGGGCCGCCACGACGCCGACCACGACGCAGGCGGCAGCCGTGCCGAACAGGGCGACCATCAGCGGCGGTGTCACGGCCAGCCGGTTCACCGACTGCATCGCGGCAGCGCCCACCGGTGCGGGCAGCCGGCCCACTCGTGCTGGTCAGCGCGCTGCGCTCCTGGCTCGCCAGCGCCACCGCGGACGGCGCCGCGGGCGCTCGCGGCACGGCGTCCGGTGGCCCGCGGGTGCGCGCCTCCCTGCGCCTCCTGCACGAGCGGCCCGGACACCCGTGGACGGTGGCGTCGCTGGCCGCGGAGGTCGGCACCTCCCGGGCCGTGCTCGCCCGCCGCTTCACCGCCGAGGTCGGTGAGGCGCCGATGGCGCACCTCGCGCGCTGGCGCCTCGCCGTCGCCGCCGACCTGCTCCGCGAGACCGACCTCGTGCTGGAGGCGATCGCACGGCGGGTCGGGTACGGATCGGGCTTCGCGCTCAGCGCCGCCTTCACGCGCGAGCGCGGGACCAGCCCGAGCCGGCACCGCGCCGCGGGCTGAGGCGCAGGGCGTCGCGCGTGACGGCAGCGCGGGGGACGGAGCCGGCGTCAGCGCAGGCCGACGGCGTCGTGCTCCCAGAAGACCTGCGGGGCCACCAGCGTGCCGGTCATCCACGGCTCGTGCCTCGTGAGCAGCGCGACCTGGAAGGCCGCCTCGGGGATCCGCAGGGAGGGTCGCCGGAAGCCCGCGGGCCCGCCGGGGCGGAAGCCGAGCCGGCCGTAGAACGCGGGGTCGCCCTCGAGCCAGACCAGCGGGGCACCCGCCGCCTCCGCCTCTGTGAGCGCCGCGGCCACGAGCGCCGACCCGGTCCCGCGGTGCTGGTGCCGCGGGAGGACGCCGAGGGGGCTCAGCACGAGCACGGGGACCAGTCGCCGCGGTGCGTCGAGCAGCCCCGGCGACAGCAGGACGTGGCCGACGACGCCGTGACCGCCGCCGACGGGCTCGGCGTCCGCCACCAGCGAGACGAGCGCCTCCGCCGGCCCCGCGGCGACCAGGGCGTCGGCGAGGTCGGCGACGTGGGCCCCGTCGCCGCCGAACGCCGCCTCGTGGACGGCGCGGACGGCGGCGCGGTCGCCGGGCTCCTCGGCGCGGACCCTCACCGGTCGGCGACCGCTGCTGCGAGAGCGCGGGACGCCTGCGCGACCATGCCGGGGTTCGTGGCCCAGTAGTAGGGCAGCGCCTGCACGGTCTGGTGGACGACGACGCCCCGCCCGCGGGCCCAGGCGGCGTCGTCGGGGGCCAGGTCGTCGCGGAACCGCCGTCGCGGCCGGCCGGCGAACAGGTTCCAGGCGGGCTGCAGGTCGACGGCCGGGTCGGCCAGCGCGAGAGCCCCCCAGTCGATGACCGCGCTCAGCCGGTCGGTGCCGTCCCCGTCGCTGTCTCTGTCGATGTCACCGGGGGTGACGAGGAGGTTGCCGGGCAGCAGGTCGCCGTGCGCCCAGACGGGCTCCCCGGCGTGCGGAGCCGCCTCCAGGGCTGCGTCCCAGCAGCGCAGCACCGCGCGGGCGCCGCCGTCGACGACGCGGTCGGCCCGGTCGCCGAGGTCCGCCAGGGCGTCGCGGACGCCGTCGTCCAGCGCCGCCAGCGGCCCCCCGCGCTGCCCCGGGCCGCGCACCGGTGGGGCGTCGTCCTGACCGCCAGGTCGGGCTGGCGGGAGGGAACGCAGCGCGGTGACGAACGCCGCGAGGTCGGCGGCCGTGCGCTCGTCGTCGTCCAGCTCCGGGTCGGCCTGGCGGCCGGGCACCCAGGTCACCACCGACCAGGCGAACGGGTACCCGCACCCCGGACGGCCGGCGGCGACGACGCGGGGCAGCGACAGCGGCAGGTGCGGCGCGAGCCGGGGCAGCCACCGGGCCTCCAGCGCGCTCTGCCCCTGCGCCCACGCGATCTTCGGCAGCCGGACGGCGAGGTCGTCACCGAGCCGGTACACGTCGTGGTCGGTGCCCGAGGAGGTGACCAGACGCACCGGCAGCGCCGCCAGCGCGGGGTGCTGCTCGGCCAGCAGCGCGCTCACCAGCGCGGCGTCGGTGGGGACCTGGTCGCGGTGGAGCAGCAGGGAGGGCATCGCCGGTCACCCTGGGCCGCACTGGCCGGGCGCCGCAACGGGTTTACGGCTCTTCACCGGCGGCAGCGCGCTCGCTAGCGTGCCGCGCCATGGCCTTCGAGGTGCGCCCCGCGCGGGACCCGGACGACGTCGCCGCGGTCCTCGGCCCGAGGAACCCGACCTCCAGCGTCTGCTGGTGCCTCTCGCACCGGGTCGACGCCGCCACCAACCGCTCGCTGGTCGGGCCAGCGCGCGGTGAGTTCGTGCGGGAGCTCCTGCGCCGCGACGTCGCCCCCGGCGTCCTGGCCCACGAGATCGGCGCCGGGGACGACGGCGGCGACCTGGTGGTGGGCTGGGCCGCGGTGGCGCCGCGCGCCGAGCTGCCGTTCGAGCGCTCGCGGAAGATCCCGCACGTCGACGACCTGCCGGTGTGGTCGCTGTGGTGCGTCAGAGTGCGCCCCGGGCACCGCGGCCGGGGCATCGCGCGCCACCTCGTGGAGGGCGCCGCGCGCTACGCGTTCGAGCTGGGGGCGCCGGCGGTGGAGGGCTACCCCGTCGACAACCGCGGTGAGCGGGTCGACCTGACGATGGCGTACGTCGGCACCCGCGCGCTGTTCGAGGGCGCGGGGTTCCGCTGGGCCGCCGACACGGGCTCCGTGTCCGGCGGCTTCCCGCGGGTGGTGATGCGCCTCCCCGCGCCCTGACCGCGTCAGGGCGTCAGGGCGTCAGGGCGTCAGGGCGTCAGGGCGTCTCGGTGCGACGGGCCCGCGCCCGGCGCTTCCCCTCGTGCATCGCCGCCACCCGCGGCACGGGGATCGTGCGGCCGTGGGCGACGACGGCGTCCGGCACCGCCTGCGGGGCGGGCAGCGCGTCGCGCCACGGGTCCGCCGACCCGGACTCCCGCACCAGGCGGGCAGCGTTGAGCACGGTGACGTCGCCCGGGTGGACGTCGTCGAGCGCGTCCCACGGCACCGGGAACGACACCGGCGTCCCGGGGCGGGCGCGGGGGCTGTAGCAGCACGCGAGGCTGCCGCCGCCCGCGCGCGTGGGGTCCAGGAAGACCCGCCCGCCGCGGTCGGCGAGCAGGAACGCCGTGGTGGCCGCGTCGGGGTCGAGCTGCTCGGCCCGCGCCGCCAGGGCCCGGGTGGCGGCCGCGGCGTCCTCGACGGTGACGTCACGGACGGGGACGACGACGTGCAGCCCTTTCGCCCCGCTCGTCTTCACGGCGGCGGCCAGCCCGGCGTCGTCGAGGGCGCGGTGGACCAGGCGCGCTGCCGCTACGACCGCGCTGAACGGCGCGCCCTCGGGCGGGTCGAGGTCGAGCACGAGGTGCGTCACCCGACCGTCGCCGTCCAGGACGGTCGGGTGCAGCTCGACGGCGCGCTGCCCGGCGAGCCAGATCAGCGTGCGGCGGTCCTCGGCGAGCGGGTAGCGCACGGTGCGGTGCGACGCCTCGGCCCAGACGTCCTGCGTCGCGATCCACTCCGGCGCGGACTCCGGCAGGTTCTTCTGCACGAAGGGCCGCTGGCCGGGGCGCACCCGCAGCACGGTCAGCGGACGGCCGCGCAGCTCCGCGACCAACGGCCCGGCGAGGGCGTCGAGGTGGTCGACGAGGTCGCGCTTCGTCGCCCCCGCACCGTCGAAGAGCTCGGCGTCGAGGTGCTTGAGCTCGACGCCGTCGCGGACCTCGACGTCGTCACCGGAGCGGGCCATCCCCCGACGCTAGGGGTGCGCGGTGTCGGACGTCGCCCCTGGCGTTCCGGCATGGAGCTCGAGGTCACCGGAGAGGTGTTCACCTGGCGCGGGCCGGCGCCTTCCACTTCGTCGCGCTGCCGCCCGAGCAGGTCGACGAGCTCGCCGGGGTGGCGCGGGCGGTGACCTACGGCTGGGGGATGGTCCCGGTGCGCGGCAGGGTCGGCCGCACGGAGTTCACCACGTCGCTGTGGCCGCAGGGCGGGCCGTCACGCCCGACACCCCGTTCTGGACCGCCTCAGTCTCCAAGCCCGTCGGCGCGGTGCTGGCGCAGGCCCTGCTCGCCGACGGCGTGCTCGCCCTCGACGACCCCCTCGCCCGCTGGGTGCCCGAGCTGGCGGCGCCGCGGGTGCTGCTCGACCCCGCCGGCCCGCTCGAGGCCACCGAGCCGCTGGCCCGGCCCCTCACCGTGCGCGACGTGCTGTCCGGCACCGCGGGCGTCGGCATCGCCGCCGACTGCTTCGGCGAGCCCCCGTCACCCCTGTTCGCGGCGATGGTCGAGCGCGGCGTCGGGCCCGGTCCGTTCTCGGGCGACCTCGACCCCGACACCTGGGCCGCCCGGTTCGCCGGGCTGCCGCTCGCAGCTCAGCCCGGCACCCTCTGGCGCTACCACACTCCCCACGACCTGCTCTCGGTGCTGCTGGCGCGCGCCGGCGGGCGGCTGCTGCCGGACCTGCTGGTCGAGCGGGTGCTGCGGCCGCTGGGGATGGGGTCGACCGGTTTCGCGCTGCCTGCGACGACCCGCGACGACGTCGTCGACATCCTCACCCGCGACGACGACGGTCGGCCGGCCGTCGTCCCGGCCCCGGACCCGTCCCACGGGACCGGCCTGTCCAGCCTTGCCGCCGACCTTCTCTCCACCGCGCGCGGCCTGCTGCGCTTCGCCACCGCGATGGTCGACGGCGGAGCGCCGGTCCTGCCGCCGGGTGCTGTCGCGGCGATGACGACGCCGGTGCTCAGCGCGGAGCAGCGCACCGCCGCTGCGCCGTTCCTCGGACCCGGGGAGTCGTCGGGGCTCGGCGTCGGCGTGGACGTCGACGCTCCTGCCGAGGATGTCGCGGGCTCCGCCTGGTACAGCCCCGGACGGTGGGGCTGGGTCGGCGGCACGGCACCGGCACCGCGCTGCACGTCGACCCCGCGCACGACCTGGTCGTCGTCCTGCTCACCGGCCGCCTCATGAACGGGCCCGAGGACACCCCCGACGCGGTCTGGCGCGCGCTGCTCGGCGCCCTCGACGGCTGAGCAGCGGCGGCGGGTCAGCCCCAGCAGAGGCAGAAGTGGTGCCCGGCCGGGTCGGCGCAGACGCGGAAGCCCTCGGCGGCGTCGAGGTCGAGGTGCAGCTGCTGCGCCACGCCGTCGGCGGGCCACGTCGGCGGCACGTGGTCGGGCGCGAGCTGCACGCCGATGCCCGGCAGCCCGGGCGCGACGACCTGGTGCCAGTCGTCGTCCTCGCGCACCACCTCCCCGCCGAGCAGGTCGGCCCAGAAGGCGCTCTCGGCCTCGAGGTCGGCGGCTGGGGGCACCTCCCGCTTGCGGGGGACGAGCGCGATGGTCAGTCCCGTGAGCTCCATGGTCCGCATGACGCTCCTCACCACCGACAGCCGCACCCCTGGTCGCGCGGCCTGCTTCGATGACGCGGTGGAGCGCGTGGTCGTCGGGTCGGGTGCCGACTGGGAGTCCGTCGTCGGGTACTCGCGAGCGGTGCGCGTGGGCCCGTGGGTGAGCGTCGCGGGGACGACGGCCGCGCTGCCCGGTGGTGGCGCGGTCGGGGGCGACGACCCCGCCGCGCAGACCCGGGAGGCGCTGCGTCGCATCGCCGCCGCGCTGGAGCAGGTGGGTGCGAGCCCGGCCGACGTCGTGCGCACCCGGATGTTCGTCACCGACATCAGCCGGTGGGAGGAGGTCGGCCGCGCCCACGGGGAGGTGTTCGCCGACGTCCGGCCGGCCAGCTCGATGGTCGAGGTGTCGGCGCTCATCGCCCCGGAGCTGCTGGTGGAGGTGGAGGCCGACGCCGTCGTGGGAGCGGCCGCGGCCGACGCAGCACCGGGACCGGAGGTCCCGCGGGTCCACGCCTCGGCGTGGGTCGCGCCGACGGCCGTCGTCGTCGGAGACGTGCAGCTGGGCCCGGGAGTGCGGGTGCTGCACGGGGCGGTGGTGAACGGCGACGCCGGGCCGGTCGTGCTGGGCGAGGACGTGGTGGTTCTGGAGAACGCCGTGCTCAAGGGGCGCGAGCGCCACCCGCTCGTGGTCGGCGACGCGGTGATGGTCGGCCCGCACGCCCACCTCAACGGCGCCCGCGTCGAGGAGGAGGTCTTCATCGCCACGGGGGCGTCGGTGTTCGCGGGAGCCGTCGTCGGTGCCGGCAGCGAGGTCCGCATCGGGGCCGTCGTCCACGTGAACACCGTCCTGGCGCCGGGGACGACGGTCCCGATCGGCTGGGTCGCCGCCGGCGACCCAGCGCGGCTGTTCTCCCCGGACCGGCACGAGGAGCTGTCGGCCGTGCAGCGCGAGCTGGGCTTCCCCCAGACCATGTACGGCGCTCCCCGCGGCACGCCGATGCGCGAGCTCATGCGGCAGCAGAGCCGAGCGCTCGGGCCGCGCTGACCCGCGGGTCAGCGCCGGTCGGCGGCCAGCAGGGTCCCGATCCACCCGTCGAGGCGCTCACCGCGGTGCAGGAGCAGACCGCGGACCTCGCCCTCGACGCGGAAGCCGCACTTCTCGGCGACCCGCCGCGAGGCGGTGTTGCCGACGACGGCGCGCCACTCGATGCCCCGCATGCCCAGCTCGTGGAAGCCCCACGCGGTCAGTGCGCGGACCGCGCGCGTCATCACCCCGCGGCCGCGCGCCCACGGGTGCAGGCCGTACCCGATAGAGGCCCACCTGCCCGGGTGCGGACGCAGGTCGACCGTCCCGGCGAAGCGACCGTCGACGTCGATCGCGAAGGCGGCCAGCGTCCCGTCGTCCCACCCGGTGGCCACGTGGCGCAGGAAGCCCTCCGCGGCCGCAGCGTCGTAGGGCACCGGAACCGTCGTGAACCTCTGCATCTCGGGGTCCTGGCACTGCTCGAGGATCCCCTCGGCGTCGTCAGCGCGGTGTCGGCGCAGGAGCACACCGCCACCGGCGTCGAGCACGAGCGGGGCTGGCAGCGGGCGGGGGTGCTGGTCAGGGGCCGGGGTCGGCCACCCCGTCACGCTGCCACGCCGGCCTCGTGGGCTCCACGGGTTTGCGCTGCCGGCGCGAGCGACGCAGGACGACGGCGTGGACTCCGCGGACCCGCAGGACCGGCTCGAGCGACGGCGGACCTTCGGCGCGGTGGCGCGGACCTACGCCGACCTGCGGCCCACCTACCCCGACGCGCTCGTCGACGCCGTCGCAGCGCGCCTCGACCGACCGGGCGACGACGTCCGCGTGCTCGAGATCGCCCCCGGGCCCGGCCAGGCCACGCGGTCGCTGCTGGCGCGCGGGTGGTCCGTCCAGGGTGTCGAGCTGAGCCCCGAGCTGGCCGCCGTGGCGCGCGAGCGCTCCGCCGACGCTGTCGCGCAGGGTCGCCTGCGGGTCGACGCCGGGCCCTTCGAGGAGTGGCCCCTGCCGCCGGAGCCGTTCGACCTGGTCTTCTGCGCCACGGCGTGGCACTGAGCCCTGGCGAGGCCTCACCCGCGAGGGCGACCTCGCGCCGCAGACCGGTGAGCTGGCCGCCAGCGCGGAGCTCACGGACGTCGGCTCCCGGCTCCTCCCGGCGGAGGTCGCCGACAGCGCCGCCGACGTCGCCGAGCTGCACGGCACCTGCGCCA
This sequence comes from uncultured Actinomycetota bacterium, assembly GCA_963781365.1. Taxonomy (GTDB): domain Bacteria; phylum Actinomycetota; class Actinomycetes; order Actinomycetales; family Quadrisphaeraceae; genus Quadrisphaera. The sequence continues at coordinate 99,839 of CAWAFR010000004.1, forward strand.
GCGTCCTGCGCCTCGCGCCGGAGCAGCGCGAGGGCCTGCTTCACGACCTGCGGGAGCTGGCGACGCGGTTCGGCGGGCGCGTGGTGCGCCGCTACGCCTTCGAGCTGGTCACCGCCCGCAGGACCGGTGGCCCGCGGACCGCTGTCGGGGGGCCTCACTAGGGTCGGCGGACATGGCGAGGCAGTCGGCGGGAGAGCCGCAGGGCGGGGTGGCGACGACGCGGGAGGTCGAGCGCAAGCTGTCGCTCCCCGAGGGTGCCGTGCTGCCCGACCTGGTCGGCGCCGGCAGGGTGGCGGCTGTCGACGCGCCCGTCGTCCACGACCTCGTCGCGGTCTACTACGACACCCCTGACCTCCGTCTGGCCCGCGAGGGCGTCACGCTCCGCCGCCGCGAGGGCGGCGCCGACGACGGCTGGCACCTCAAGCTGCCCGTCGGCGCGAGCACCGCGCGTGACGAGCTGTCGGTGCCCCTGTCCGACGGCGCCGCCGTCCCGGACGGTCTCGCGGCGCTGGTCACCGCTCTCGTCCGCACGGCCCGCCTCGGCCCGGTGGCAGTGCTGAGCACCCACCGCGAGGTGCGGGTCCTGCGCGACGCCGCCGGCCGCGCGCTCGCGGAGGCCGCGCTCGATGACGTCGCCGTCAGCGTCCCCGACGGGGCCGGGCCGGGCTCCGCCGGCGTCGTCCCGGGCAGCTTCCGCGAGCTGGAGGTCGAGCTGCTCGACGACGGCGAGGAGGCGGACCTGGACGACGTCTGCGCCGCCCTCGTCGCCGCGGGCGCCGTGCTCGGCGCGCAGGTGTCCAAGGCGAAGCGGGCGCTGGGGGAGCCGGCGACGGCGCCGCCCGACGTGCCGGCCCCAGCCCGCGTCGGCCCGGACTCCCCGGCCGTCGACCTGGTGCGGGCCTACACCGCCGCCCAGGTCCGCGCTCTGTGCGCCGCCGATGTCGGGGTGCGCCGCGGGCAGGACGACGCCGTCCACCAGGTCCGGGTGGCAGCGCGCCGGCTGCGGAGCGGGCTGCGGGTGTTCCGGCCCCTGCTGGAGCGCGCCTGGGCCGACGACCTGCGGGCCGAGCTCGCCTGGCTCGCCGGGGAGATGGGCGCCGCGCGCGACGGCGAGGTCCTCGCCGGACGGCTCGCCGCCGCTGTCGACGCGCTCCCCGCGGAGGTCGACGCCGCGGCGGCTCGCGACCTGCTCGGCGGGTACCTCGCCGCGCAGAGCCGCGACGGCGAGGCGGTCGCGCACGCGGCGCTGCGCAGCGAGCGGTACTCCGCGCTCCTCGACCGGCTCGTGGCGGCCGCCGCGTCACCGCCGACCACGCCCGCCGCCGAGGCGCCGTGCCGGCGCGCGCTCCCGCCGCTGGTCAGCGCGGCGTGGAAGCAGCTCGCCCGCGAGGTCGGGGCGCTGCGCATGAGCGGCGCCGACGACGCCTGGCACGAGACCCGCAAGAGCGCCAAGCGCGTCCGCTACGCCGCCGAGGCCGTCACCCCGGCGCTCGGCCGGCCAGCGAAGAAGTTCGCGCAGCAGGTGGAGCGCGTCACCGAGCTGCTCGGCCAGCACCAGGACGCCGCCGTCGCCGCTGACGTGCTCCGCCACCTCGCGACCGACCGCGCCGCGGCCCTGCACCTCCCGGACGGCGCCGCCGAGGCGGCCCGGGTCGGGTTCGTCCTCGGGTCGCTGCACGCCGCGCAGCGCGCCGAGGTGAGGCTGCTGCGCGCCGACCTCCTCGACGTCTGGCCCGACATCTCCCACGGCAGCCACCGCTCCTGGCTGCGCTGAGGCGGGCCCGGTGGACGACGAGCTGGCCCGCTCGGCTGCAGCCGCCCTCGGGCCGGGGTGGAGCGTCGCGCTCGGGGAGCGGCTGCGAGCCGGGTCGCAGCGGTCGCTGGTCGTGCGGGCCGTCGCGCGGCGCGGTGACGACGAGCGCGCCGTCGTCCTCAAGCTGGCCGTCGACGGCGGCCCCGGCGGGGTGCGCGAGGAGGCGGCGCTGCGGCTGCTGACCCGGCGCGGGGCGCCCGGCGTGGTGCCGCTGCTGGGCGTCGGCGACCCCGCGGCCGGGCTGCCGGTGCTGGTGCTGGCGGACCTGGGGGCTGCGCCCACCCTCGCCGACGCGCTGCTCGGCGACGACGCCGCAGCGGCCACCGACGCCCTCGTCCGCTGGGCCTCCGCGGTGGGTCGCCTGCAGGCATCCACGTCCGACGCCGGGGAGACCTACGCCGCGGCCCTCGCGGAGGCCTCCCCGCTGGGGCCGCCCGCCGCCGACAGCACCCGCGAGGCCCTGGCCGACGCCGTGGTGGCGCTGCGCCGCGAGCTGCCCCGCCTCGGGGTCGAGCTGACCGGCGCGGCCGCCGACGAGCTGCGCGGCATCGGTGAGCACCTGGCGCGCACCGGAACCCCGCGCGGGCTGGTGCCGGGGGACACGTGCCCGGACAACGCCGTCCTCGTCGGCGGCGACGACGCGGGCGCACCCGAGGGCATCCGCCTCCTCGACCTCGAGGGCGCGGAGCACCGCCACGTCGTGTGGGAGGCGGCGTACCTGCTCCTGCCCTGGCCGTCGTGCTGGTGCAGCTGGCGGCTGCCCGGGCCCGCGGTCGACGCGGCGCTCGCCGCCTGGCGCGCCGCCGTCACCCCCGCCGTCCCGCCCGGGTGCAGCGACGTCGAGCTGTCCGCCGACCTCGACGCCGCCGTCGTCGCGTGGACCGCGGTGAGCGCCGGATGGTTCCTGCCGGCCGCTCTCGGTGACGACCCCGGCCCCACGGACACGGCGAAGGAGGGCCTGGTGCCGCGCCGCCGGGCCCTGCTGCAGCACCGGACCCGGGTCGCGGCGGAGCGCGCCGGGACGGCGTGGCCGGCCCTGGCGGGCTGGGCGGAGCAGCTGCACGCGGCCGCGGTCGACGCGTGGGGCGATCGCCCGCTCGACGTCGCGCCCGCCTACCGCTGATCGGGCAGGGTGGACGGATGCCGACGATCTCCGAGCACCCGATCCCCGCCGACGTCCTCGAGCTGCTCCACCGGCCGAACCCGGCCGTCATGGCCACCGTGGCGAAGGACGGCCGGCCCGTCACCGTCGCGACCTGGTACCTCGTCGAGGACGGACCAGCAGGTCCCCGCCTGCTGCTCGGTCTCGACGCCAGCCGCGCCCGCCTGGAGCACCTCCGCCGCGACGGCCGGGTCTCGCTGACCGCGCTCGCCGGGGGCGACTGGTACACCCACGTCAGCGTGCAGGGCCGGGTCGTGGAGGTCGTCGACGACGAGGGCCTCGCCGGCATCGACGCGATCAGCCGCCACTACACCGGGAACGACTACCCGAACCGCACCAGCCCGCGGGTGCTGGTGCGGGTCGAGCTGGACCGCTGGCACGGCTGGGGCGCTGCCAAGCAGGACTGACCCTCGCGGGGAGGGGGTGGGGGGCTAGGGATCAGGCCGAGAGCAGCTGCTGGCCCAGCCAGCCGCCCTCGGGCACCCCCGGGAGCACCGCCCAGACGCCGGAGCCGGTGTGCTCGAGGTACTCGCTCAGCGCGTCCTGCGCTGCCAGCGAGTTCTGGATCGGGATGAACGACGTCCGCACGTCGCGCTGGTAGGCCAGGAAGAACAGGCCCGCGTCGAGGTGCCCGAGACCGTCGGTGCCGTCGGTGAAGCTGTACCCGCGCCGCAGCATCTGCGCGCCGCCGTGCGCCGACGGGTGGGCCAGCGCGCACGTGGGAGGACGCCGGCAGCGTCGCGGGGTCGAAGCCGTCGTGCTCCCCGGAGTGCCCCAGGGGCGCCCCGGCGCGCTTGGTGCGCCCGATGACCTGCTCCTGCTCGGACAAGGAGGTGCGGTCCCAGGTCTCGATGTGCATCCGGATGCGGCGCGCGACGAGGTAGGAGCCGCCGGTCATCCACGCGTCCGACGCGGAGGCGGCGTCGGAGGCCGCACCCACACCTGCTGGTCCAGGGTGGTGGTGTCGGTGCCGACGGGGTTCGCCGTCCCGTCCTTGAAGCCGAAGAGGTTGCGCGGCGTCGGCGCGCTGGGGTCGACGGAGGCGGCGCGGCCGTACCCGAGCTGCGCCCAGCGCACGGCCGCCCGGCCGGCGGCGATCCGGGTCAGGGTGCGGATCGCGTGGACCGCGACCTGCGGGTCGTCGGCGCAGGCCTGCACGACCAGGTCGCCGTCGCAGCGGGCCGGGTCGAGGTCGTCGCGGGGGAACGCCGGGAGGTCGACGAGCGCTGCGGGGCGCTGGGCGGACAGGCCGAACCGGTCGTCGAAGAGCGACCCGCCGACCCCGACGGTCAGCGTCGAGCCGCTCGGCGCCGAGGTCGACGGCCTCGCCGGTGTCCGACGGCGGTGCGAGCGGTGCACCGCCGGTGGCGCCGCCCTCCCCGACCTCGTGCCCGGCGGTGAGCGCCGCGGCGGCCGTCGTCCAGTCCCTCAGGAGCGCGGCGAGCTCGCCGCGGGAGGTGGCGGTCACGTCGAACGCCGCGAAGTGCAGGTTGGCCTGCACGTCGGTGGCGACGCCCGCCTGGTGCTCGCCGTGGAAGGACACCGTCCGCGAGGACGCGGCGCCGCCGGAACCGCCGGCCGAGCTGGTCTCCGCGGTGGCGACGCCGGCCCCGACGAGGCCCGCGCCGACAGCGCCCGTGCCGAGGGCGGCGAGGAGGCCGCGGCGGGAGACCCCGCGCGTGGTGGCGCCGGCCACCGGGGTCAGGCCTGGCCCGCTGCCGCCGCGCCGAGCTGCGACAGCGGCTCGGAGAGCGCGTCGACCACGCGGGGCCAGCGTCGCGGCGCTGGTCCTCGGTGACGTTCTCGTAGGAGGTGTAGCCGCCCGGGGCCGAGGCGTCGGCGTAGGGGGCCAGCGCGCGCCTGGACGGCGGCGAACTGCGTGGTCAGCTCGGTGACGAGCTGCCGGTCGTTCTGCTGGACCACCGGGGTGAGCACCTCGAAGGCCTTCTCGGCGCCGTCGAGGTTGCCCTTGAAGTCGACCAGGTCGGTGTGGCTGAACGCCTCCTCCTCGCCGGTGATCTTCCCGGTGGCCACCTCGTCGAGCAGCTCCTTGGCGCCGTTGCCGATCGAGTTCGGCGTGATGGCCGCGTTCGGGACGCGCTGGGACAGCTCGGTGACGTCGGCGAGCAGCTGGTCGGCCACGGGGACGACGGTCGCGAGGTCCTCGCCGGTCCAGATCGCCTTCTCCAGGCGGTGCCAGCCGGTGAAGTCCTGCCCCGCCTCCAGGTCGGCCTCGCGGACGTCCATCCGCGGGTCGAGGTCCCCGAAGCTCTTCGCGACCGGCTCGACCGACTCCCACCCCAGGCGCGAGGGCGCGTACGCGGCCTGGGCGGCAGCGCGGTCACCGCGGCGACCGCGTCGCGCAGCTGCTGCACCAGCGGGACCGTCGCGTCGGCCTGCTGCTGCACGTGGGCGCGGTAGGCGTCGACGGCGGTCTGCTCGGCGGGGGTGAGGTCGGAGGTCCCGCCGGTGACGGCGATCGCCTCGCGGATGCCGTCGCCGACCATGCCGGGCTTGCACGCGACCTGGTAGGCGCCCTCGGTGAGGTCGACCGTCAGGTCGTAGCTGGTGCCCGGGCCGATGTTCTCCTTCTCGGTGACGATGCGGTCGCCTTCGTAGACGTAGACCTCCGTCACCTGGCTGCCCGTGTTCGTGATGGAGAACGTGGTCACCCCGCCGGCGAGCGCCGTCTTCGAGACCTCGCAGGCGTCGTCGCTGGCCGCGATGGTGACGGGGGCGGCGCCGTCGCTGCCGGCGGTGGCTCCCGCGGAGGCACCCGAGGTGGGGGCGTCGACCAGGGCGCCGCAGCCGGCCAGCGGCAGGACGACGAGGCCGGTCAGGGGCAGCAGGACCAGGGCGCGGGCGCGCGTGAGCACGTGATCTCCAGGGTGTCCGGGCGTTGGTGGGGGCCGGCGGGCCGGTCAGGCGCTGACGGAGCGCGCGGGAGCGGGCTGCGCGTCGGCCGGGGGAGCACTGGGCGGCTCGCGGCGCTGCTGGCCCGCGGGGCCTGCGAGGCCGCCGTCCGGCGGGGGCGCAGGTAGAGGGCCAGCACCGGCACCACGTAGGCGGTCCAGGCGATGGCCTGGGCCCAGGTGGTGGCGGGGGAGAAGTTCAGGACGCCCTTGAGGAGCACGCCGTACCAGCTGGTCGGCGGCACCTGGGCGCTGACGTCGAAGGCCAGGCTGGTCAGCCCGGGCAGCGCGCCGGCCTCCTGCAGGTCGTGCACGCCGTAGGCGAGCACCCCGCCGGCGACGACGACGAGCGCGGCCCCGGTCCAGGTGAAGAAGCGGCGGAGGTCGATCTTGAGCGACTGCCGGTACAGCAGCCATCCGAGCACGACGGCGACGGCGAGGCCCAGCAGCGCCCCGACGAGCGGCTGCCACGTCTGACCGGTCGCCTGGCCGGCGGCGTAGACAAGAAGACCGTCTCCAGGCCCTCGCGGCCCACGGCCAGGAAGGCCGTCACGCCCGACGGCGAAGGCGCTGACCCCGATGGCGGTGCGCATCCGGTCCTGCAGGTCGCTGGCCAGGGTGCGGCCGGCGCGGCGCATCCAGAACACCATCCAGGTGACGAACGCGACCGCGATGATCGACAGGGTGCCGCCGAGCAGCTCCTGCGCCTCGAAGGTGAGCGCCTTGGCGGCCACCGCCAGGGCCACGGCTACGGCCACCGGCAGCGCCACGGCCAGCGCGACGCCCCAGCGGACCGCGACGAGGCGGTCGCGGCGGCCGGTCTTCACCAGGAACGCCACGAGGATGGAGACCATGATCGTCACCTCGAGGCCCTCGCGGAGGCCGATCAGGAAGTTCGCGATCACCGGGTGTCCCTCGTGCTCGTCGTCGTCGTGCCCGGGACGCCGGGCCAGAGTGAGGCGAGCCTAACCTGAGCAGATGACCTCGGAGGTCAAGAGCGGGTAAAGCCTTCGCGCTGGCGCGTGAGCCGCGTCACCACCGGCCGCCGGCCCCGCAGGGTCGGGCGGGGTCAGGCGGGCAGGACGGCGGCGAGCGGTCCCGCCACGAGCTCGCGCTGCCAGGGCCGGGCCCCGGCGTCGGCCAGCTGCCCGGCCACGGCGGCGGGGTCCCCCTCCAGCGCGGCGGGCGACGGCTGCCAGCAGAGCCGGCGGACGGCGTCGGGCGAGACCAGGTTCTCCACCGGCAGGCGGAGCTCCTCGGAGACGGCGGTGAGCGACGGCGCGGGCGCGGGCCAGCCGCTCGGCGGCCTCCGGGTCCCGGTCCTTCCACGCGCGCGGCGGGGGCGGACCCTCGGCGGGCAGCGAGTGCGGGGGCAGCTCGTCGTCGGGCAGGGCTCGGGCGCGGTCGAGCGCCGCGAGCCAGCGGGTGCCCGGCGGCGGTTCGCGCGGCCGGAGAAGACCGGCAGCGCGGTCAGCTCCCGCGCGGTGGTCGGCATCGCCTGCGCGGCGTCGACGATCGCGCGGTCCGGCAGGATCCGGCCGGGGGCGGTGTCGCGGCGTCGTGCCAGGTCGTCGCGGGCGAGCCACAGCTCGCGGACCGCGGCCAGCTGGCGGCGCTGCCGCACCGCGTGCAGCCCGGACGTGCGCCGCCAGGGGTCCGTGCGCGGCGGGGCCGGCGGGGCGTCGCGCGACGGCGGCGAACTCCTGCTGCGCCCAGGCCGCTTGCCCTGGTCGGCGAGGTCGGAGGCCAGCGCGTCGCGCAGGTCGACCAGCAGCTCGACGTCCAGGGCCGCGTACAGCAGCCACGGCTCCGGCAGCGGACGGGTCGACCAGTCGACGGCGGAGTGCTCCTTCGCCAGGCGCACGCCGAGCAGCCGCTCGACGACGGCGCCCAGCCCGACCCGCTCGTACCCGGCGAGGCGGCCGGCCAGCTCGGTGTCGAAGAGCGCCCCGCCGGGGCGCAGGCCGACGCCGGCGAGGCACGCCAGGTCCTGGCTGGCGGCGTGCAGCACCCACTCCGCGCTGCCGAGCGCCTCCTGCAGGACGGCGAGGTCGGGCAGCGCCTGCGGGTCGACCAGGACCGTGCCGGACCCGGCCCGGCGCAGCTGGACCAGCTGGGCGTCCTGCCCGTAGCGGTAGCCGGAGGCGCGCTCCGCGTCGACGGCGACCGGCCCAGTGCCGCCGGCCAGCGCCTCCGCGGCGGCCTCGAGGGCCGCCGGCGTCGTCGTCAGCGGGGGCAGCCCGTCGGCCGGCGCCGACAGCAGGGGGAGCAGGGGCGCCTCGGGCTGCTCCGCCTCGGGCACGACGAGGGCCCCGGAGACCGAAGGGGTCTCCGGGGCTGCGTCGTCATGAGCCGGGTCGCTCACCGCGGCCCGTCGCACAGGGTCATCACCGACATCCCGGTCACCGTAACGTCCCGGGAGGTCAGCGCGCCCTCCAGGCACCGCCTCAGGCGATGACGCCAGCACGCAGGGTGATGAGCACCATCTCCGCGCGGTCACCCGTGCCGAGCTTGCGCGCGATGCGGGCCAGGTGGCTCTTCACCGTCAGCGCGGACAGGCCGAGCTCCTCGCCGACCTCCCGGTTCGAGCGGCCGTCAGCGACCAGCTGCAGCACCTCGACCTCGCGGGCCGACAGGCTCGAGAGGCCGTCGGGCGTCGAGGGCACGATCGGCGCCTCGGTGCCTCGGGCCGCCGTCGACAGGTAGCAGCGCACGCCCGAGCTGAGCGCCGCGCGCACCGTCCAGGGGTCCTCCGACGTCGAGACCACGACGGCGCGGGTCCAGCCCGCGGCGCGCAGGTCCCGGGCGAGCGCCACGCCGGCGCCGTCCTGCAGGCCGGCCTCGATGACGCACAGGTCGCCCTGGTGGTGCATCGCGGCGCGGCGCGCCTCGGTCACCGTGCTCGCAGCGACCACGTCGCTGGCCCCCAGCGCCCGCAGGACGCGGACGGCGACCTCTCGGGCCGCCAGGTCCTGCACCGCCACGAGCGCCGTCGTGCGACGCCCCCTCACGAGCGCGCCGGGTCGCGGTGCCCGCGCTTCCGACCTCTCCGCCACCGTCGTCATCCCTGACCTCCTGCATCCAGCCGCACCTCGAGCCGAGGCGCTTCCTGCAGGGGGTATCGGGCCGGTCGGGGGCCTCCTTGACCCGTTCGGGGGGAGGAATGCGGTGAGGAGTCCGGTGGAGGACCCGGTGAGGGGTCTTGCGCGGGGTCAGGTCCGGCGGGGGAGGCGGGCCACGCCCTGCGGCAGCGGAGGCAGCCCGGCCGCCGCGCCGAGCAGCTGCGCCCACGCCAGCAGGGAGTCGGCCGCGGCGCCCGGCAGGTCGTCCTCGGCGGGGCTGAAGGAGGCCCTGACCTCGAGCTCGACGTCGAGGGGACGGGCGGCGAGCTGCCCGAAGGAGTGCGACGCCGAGCGCGTCACCGTCCCTCCCAGCGAGCGCACCGGGAGGCCGTGGTCCTCCAGCGCCTCGACCAGCCAGCTCCAGCCGAGCTCGGCGAGCAGCGGGTCACCGGCGTCCTCGTCGGCGGGGGAGCAGCGCGCCAGCACCACGACCCGCCAGGCGCCGTCCCACCCGTCCTGCCCCGCGGGGTCGTGGAGCAGGACGAAGCGCCCGTCGGCGGCCTCCTCGCCGGCCTCGTCGACGACGTCGGCGGAGATCGCGAGCGTCCACGGCGCGAGCCGCGCCGGCCCCGGCACCACCTGGTGCTCGATCTCCGGGCGCAGCTGCGTGGCCCGCACCCGCTCCACCACCGCCGCGAACTCCGGCGGTGGGGGCGGTGCGCCGCCGGGGCCGGCGCCGTCGGCTCTCGCGTCCATGGCCTGCATCCTGGCCCACGCGGGGCCCCAGCGGCACTGACGCCGCCCGGGACCCCAGCGCCCACCCGCGGTGATCATGCGGTCCCGCCGCCCGCCGTAGGGTCGCCTCGTGCTCCTGGGCCCGCTGCTCGCCGTGGCCTCCTCGATGGCCTGGGGCACCGCCGACTTCCTCGGCGGCCTGCTGTCGCGCCGCGCCCGCCCGCTCGCGGTGGTGGGGGGCTCCCAGACCGTGGGCCTCGTCGTCGTCAGCGCCCTCGCCGCGGCCCTGGGCCTGCTCGGCCCCGGCGGCCCCGGGATCGGTCCCTGGCTGGGGTGGGGCGTGGCGTGCGCGGCGTCGGGCACGAGCGGCCTGGTGCTGTTCTACCTCGCGCTGGCCCGCGGACGGATGGGCGTGGTCTCCCCGGTCGCCGCCTGCGGAGCCGTGGTCCCGGTGCTGCTCGCCGCGGCGGCGGGGGAGCGACCGTCGGGGCTGCAGGTGGCCGGCGTCGTCCTCGCGCTCGCCGGGGCGGTGGGGGCGAGCGGCCCCGAGGTCCGCCGCCGCGGAGCGGGCCGCCACGACGCGCTCGACGGCGACGGTGGCGACGCCGGTGCTGGCGGCGGTGCCCTCCCGGTGCTCCTGGCCGCGGCCTCCGGCCTCGGGTTCGGGCTGCTGCTGTGGTTCCTCGCCCGGGGTGCGGAGAGCTCCGCGGTGCTGACGCTGCTGACGATGCGCGTCACCGGCGTCGTCGTCATCGGCGCCGTCGCGCTCGCGGTGCGCTCGGTGGGCGGTCTGTCGGTGCGGCAGCTCCCGCTGCTGGTGGCCTGCGGAGTGCTCGATTCCACCGGCAACCTCCTGCTGGCCCACGCCACCACGCTGCAGCTGGTCAGCGTCGCCACCGTGCTGGGCTCCCTCTACCCGGTGGCGACCGTGCTGCTGGCCCGCTGGGTGCTCCACGAGCGGATGGCCCGGGTGCAGCTGGTGGGCGTCGGAGCGGCCCTGGCCGGGGTCGCGCTGCTGGCGGCTGCCTGACGGTCGGCGAGGATGGCGGGTGTGAGCACCAGCCCGTCCGTCCCGCTCCTGGTCGCCGCCTGCCGGCGCGAGCCGGTCTCGCGCACCCCGGTGTGGTTCATGCGCCAGGCCGGGCGGTCGCTGCCGGAGTACCGCGAGGTGCGAGCCGGGATCCCGATGCTGCAGGCCTGCGTCACCCCCGACCTCGTGACCGAGATCACCCTGCAGCCGGTGCGGCGGTACGGCGTCGACGGCGCCGTCCTGTACTCCGACATCGTGCTGCCGCTGAAGGCCGCCGGGGTCGACCTCGACATCGTCCCCGGCACCGGCCCCGTGGTGGCGCACCCCGTCCGCACCGCCGCCGACGTCGACGCCCTGCCCGAGCTCACCGCCGAGCAGCTCGAGCCGGTCGCGCAGGCGTGCCGGCAGCTGGTCGCGGAGCTGGGCGACGTGCCGCTGATCGGCTTCGCGGGCGCCCCCTTCACCCTCGCCAGCTACCTCGTCGAGGGCGGCCCCAGCAAGGACCACGCGGCCACCAAGACCTTCATCCACACCGACCCGGGCCTGTGGCGCGCCCTGGCGGAGAAGCTCGCCCGCACCAGCGCGACGTTCCTGGCGGTGCAGGTCGCCGCCGGCGCCCGCGCGGTGCAGCTCTTCGACTCCTGGGCCGGCGCGCTGTCGCTGGCTGACTACCGCGTCCACGCGATGCCCGCCTCCGCCGCCGTGCTCGCCGCGGTGGGGGAGCTGCGCGGCGCCGACGGCCTGCCGGTGCCGCGGATCCACTTCGGCGTCGGCACCGGTGAGCTGCTCGGCGCGATGGGCGAGGCGGGGGCCGACGTCGTCGGCGTCGACTACCGCGTCTCTCTGCGCGACGCCGCGGCGAGGGTGCGCGCCGACGGCGTCGAGAGGGCGCTGCAGGGCAACCTGGACCCCGCGCTGCTCGGGGCTCCGGGTCCGGCGCTCGACGCGGCCGTCGACGCCGTCCTGGCCGACGCCTCCGCCGCAACGGGTGCCACGGGCCACGTCTTCAACCTCGGCCACGGCGTGCCCCCGACCGCGGACCCGGGCGCGCTGCTGCGGGTGGTCGAGAGGGTCCACGAGCGCACGAGCCGATGAGCACGACGCCGGGCGGGACGTCGGGCCGGCGGCGCGCGGTCGTCGTCGGCGGGGGGATCAGCGGGCTCGCCGCGGCGTGGGAGCTGGCCGGCCGGGGCGGTGCCGACGGCGTCGACGTCGTCCTGCTCGAGGCCTCCGGGCACCTGGGCGGCCCGCTGCGCACCGCCCGGCTCGGGGGTGACGGGGACGACGGGGCTGACGGCGGCCTCGTCGTCGACGTCGGTGCGGAGTCGCTGCTGGCGCGCCGGCCCGAGGCCGTCGACCTGGCCCGCGAGGTCGGGCTGGGCCCCGACCTGGTGGTGCCGAGCACCACCCGCGCCGCCGTGGTGCTGGGCGGCCGGCGGCACCCGATGCCCCGCGGCACGGTGATGGGCGTGCCCGCCGACCCGTCGTCGCTGGCCGGGCTGCTGACCGCCCAGCAGCGCGACCGCGCCACCCACGAGCAGCTGACCCCGGCGCTGGGGGAGGACGGCGACGTCGACGTCGCCTCCTTCGTCGGCGCCCGCCTGGGCCCCGCCGTCGTCGACGCCCTCGTCGAGCCGCTGCTGGGCGGCGTCTACGCCGGCCGCGCCTCCGGGCTCTCGCTGCGCTCGGTGCTGCCCGCCCTGTGGCCCGCTGCCCGCGACGGCGCCTCCCTGGGCGAGGCCGTGGCGACGGCGTCCCGAGCCGCCGGCGTCGCCGGGACCGGTGCCGGGGGCGGGGTCTTCGCCGGGATCCGCGGGGGCGTCGGGCGGCTGCCCGGCGCCGTCGCCGCAGCGCTGCGCGAGCGCGGAGCGGTGGTCCGCACCGGCGCCGCCGTGACCGGCCTGCACCGCCGCGGCGGGGAGTGGCACCTCGACGTCGCCGCCTCCCCACCCCTTCCTGGTGATCATGCAGTTCCGCCACCCCCTGAGCACCCGTCGGAGCACCTGGTGGCCGACGTCGTCGTCCTCGCCGTCCCCCCGAGCGCCGCGGCGGCGCTGCTCGCCGGGGCTGCCCCGGCTGCCGCCGACGCGATCGGCGGCGTGGAGACCGCCGGTCTCGCGCTGGTGACCCTGCTGCTGCCCCCGGGCTCGCTCGACGCGCTCGTCGACGCCGAGGGGCTGCCCCTGTCCGGGCTCCTCGTGCCACCGTCGCAGGGGCGCCTGGTGAAGGCGGTCACCGCCTCGAGCCGCAAGTGGGCCTGGACGGCGGAGGCCGCCGGGGGCCGGGAGGTGCTCCGGCTGTCGGTGGGGCGCCGCGGCGAGCAGGCGGTCCTGGCGCGCAGCGACGCCGACCTGCTCGACGCCGTCCTCACCGACGGCAGCGACCTGCTCGGCCAGCGCCTGGAACCCCTCGCCTCGCTGGTCACGCGGTGGCCAGCAGCCCTGCCCCAGCCCGACGTCGGCCACGCCGCCCGGCTGGCGCGGGTGCTGGCGGAGGTCGCCCGGCAGCCCGGTCTGGCGCTCGCGGGGGCCGCTGTCGACGGTGTCGGCGTCCCCGCCTGCATCGCGGCCGCCCGCCGTGCCGCGGGGGCCGCGCTGGGCCAGCCGGCCTGAGCGCCGCACCGCGCGGGCCCGCCGCCGGCTGGGCGAGGATGGGGACATGACCCAGCTGCAGCAGGCGCCCTCGTCGACGGTGGCCGAGCCGGTGACCGTGCCGGACGGCAGGACGGTCCGGCAGGTCGCCGAGGAGATCAACCAGACCATCCGCTACACGATGTGGTCGGTCTTCGCCGTCGACGACGACGCCGTGCGCGCGTCCGGCGGCCTCGGCGGCGACGCCGACCGCGCCGCCGCCACCGCCGAGGTGCGGGCGCTGCTCGCCGACCTCGCCGAGGCCCCGAGCGACCTGGACGTGCGCGGCTTCTACGACCTGTCCGGGATGCGCGCCGACGCCGACCTCATGGTCTGGTGGCACGCCGCCGACGTCGAGGTGGTCCAGGAGGCCTACCGCCGCCTGCGGCGCACCGCGCTGGGCCGGCTGCTGAAGCCGGTGTGGTCCAGCGTCGGGGTGCACCGCACCGCGGAGTTCAACAAGGGGCACGTGCCGGCCTTCATGGCCGGCGAGGAGCCGCGCAAGTACGTCAACGTCTACCCGTTCGTGCGCTCCTACGAGTGGTACCTGCTCCCCGAGGCCGAGCGCCGCACGATGCTGCGCGACCACGGCCTGGCCGCCCGCCCCTACCCGGACGTGCGCGCCAACACCGTCTCCGCGTTCGCCCTCGGTGACTACGAGTGGCTGCTGGCGTTCGAGGCCGACGAGCTGCACCGCATCGTCGACCTGATGCGCGACCTGCGGAACACCGAGGCCCGCCGGCACGTCCGCGAGGAGCTGCCGTTCTTCACCGGCCGGCGCGTCGACCTCGCCGAGGTCGTGGCCCTGCTCCCCTGACCCAGCTCACCCACCGCAAGCCGTGATCATGGGCTTCCGGAGGAGTCCTCCCAGGACGCGCGGCCGGAAGTCCGTGGTCGATGACCGAGAGCCCATGATCACCGTGGCCGGTGGCCGCCGCGGGAGCCCTTCGGCGTCCACCGCTCCCGGAGGACCCCTCGGTGGGTGCCCCTGGACCTGCGGTGCGCTGGTGGCGGTCGCGGTCGCCGTCTTCCTGCTCGGACCCGGCGGCGACGACCTCACGCACGAGCTGGCGTGGCGGGTGCCGCTGCAGCTGGGCCTCGTCGGCCTCGTGAGCCTCGTCGTCGGTCGGGCCGCAGGCCGGACCACCACCATCGACGAGACCGGCGTGCGCTGCAGCAGCCGGGTGCGGACCGACGCCGTGCGCTGGGAGGAGCTGGCCGACGTCCGCGTCAGGGGAGGGGGAGCGGTGCTCCGCGCTGTCGACGGTCGCACGGTTCGCGTCGCGCCGCTGCCGCGGGACGTCGCCGAGGCGCTGCGGACAGCGGTCCGGGGTGGCGGGACTGCATGATCACCGCGGGGGTGTGGAAGCGGTGGGGGTCCGGGCCATCGGGACGTGCGGGATGCCGTCCTCCAGGAACCCCGGGCCCGCCGGCGCGAAGCCCCAGCGGGCGTACCAGCCCTCGAGGTGCGCCTGCGCGTCGAGCACGAGCCGCCGTGAGCCGCCGTGCTCGTCGACCACGTCCTGCAGGAGCACCCCCGCCAGGCCCTGGCCGCGCGCCGCACGGGCCGTGACCACCCTGCCGATGCGCCGGTCCTCGCCCTGGTGAGCACGCGCAGGTAGGCGCCGACGGCCTCACCACCGCGCCCGGGGACCCAGAGGTGCTGCGCGCCCGGCTCGAGGTCGCGCCCGTCGAGCTCGGGGTAGGGGCACTCCTGCTCGACGACGAAGACGTCGACCCGCAGCCGCATCACCGCGTACGCGGTCCCGGGATCGAGGTCGCGCCAGGCGGCGCGGTGGACCTCGGGGCCGGCGGGGGAGGGCTCGGAGGCGGTCTCGCTGCTCACCTCGACATCCTCCGTTCACCCGCTCCCGCCACCCTCGCCGGGTGAGCGCCACCGCCGCTCCGGCTCCGGAGCCGGTGTCAGACGCCGCACCCGCCGGGCTGCGGCGCGAGCTGGGGCTGCGCGACGCCGTCGTCGTCGGCCTCGGGGCGATGCTCGGCGCCGGCGTCTTCGGAGCCTTCGGTCCAGCGGCCGCCGCCGCCGGCCCGTGGCTGCTGGTCGCGCTCGGGCTCGGGCTCTGGTGGCCGCCGGCAACGCCGCCTCCACAGCCCGGCTCGCGGGCCTGCAGCCGATGGCGGGGGCCGCCGACGCCTACGGGCGCCGCGAGCTCGGCCCCTGGTGGGGCCTCACCCGCGGGGTGGGCCTTCGTCGTCGGCAAGACGGCGAGCTGCGCTGCCATCGCCCTGGTGGCCTGGGCGGCCCGCTGGCTCGACCACCCCGGGGTCCCCGCCGCGCTCGTCGTCGCAGGCTCCACCGGGCTCACCCGTGCTGATGTGCAGCGCGGCTCGGGTGACGGCGGTGCTGGTCGTCGTCACCTGGGGGTGCTGGTCGCCGCGCTGGCCGCTGCCGCGAGCGGAGGGCTCGACACCGGGTCCCTCCTGCCCGCTGCGCCACCGCGAGCGGGAGCCGCCCTCGGCGTCCTGCAGGCCGCGGGCCTGCTCTTCTTCGCCTTCGCCGGCCACGCGCGCATCGCCACGCTGGGCGAGGAGGTCCGCGATCCGGAGCGCACCATCCCGCTCGGCCGGGCCGTCCTGCTCAGGGCACGAGGGCGAGGCTCCGCGGCGGGACTCGGTGAGCCGACGCTCGAGGGGTCGCTGGGACGCGGCAGGACGTGCTGGGGGGAGGCGAGCAGGGGTCCCGCGGCGCGGCCCCCGTGCCACGGGACAGCACAGTGGGTCCATGGACCTGTGGCAGCAGATCGCCCTGGCGGAGCACGGTGAGGTCTACGCGAGGCCTACGCCGACCGCTTCGACGCGCTGCGGGCCGCAGGGCACGACGTCCACGGTGAGGTGCAGCTGCTCCAGCGGCTGGTCCCGCCCCCGGCGCGAGTGCTGGACGCCGGCTGCGGCACCACCTGAGCTGGTACTGGGCGGACCTGGCGCACCTGGACGGAGCCGCGCTGGGGGGACCGTTCGACCTGGTGGTGGTCGCGGGGAACGTCATCCCCCTGCTGGAGCCCGCGACGCTGTCGAGGGCCGTGGACGGCCTCGCGTCGCTGCCGCCCAGGGGGCCTCCCTGGTGTGCGGCTCCGGCCTGGACGCCGACCACCTCCCGGTCGGTTGCCCCCTCCTCGGCTGGAGGACGTGGAGGAGGCCCTGGGGGCCACCGGGCTGCGGCCGGCCGGTCGCTGGTCCACCTGGCAGGCGACGCACCCCTTCGCACCCCGCGCGGTGAACCGGACCGGGGCGGGCGGTGGGTACGTCGTCATGCAGTGGCAGCACCCGCCCGGGCCGGTCCGGGCCCACCCCTGAAGCCCACCACCGCCGTGCCAGCACCGCCCCAGCCCGGGTGGGGCCCGGTGAGCTGCACGGGGGAGCCCTGAGCCGCCGGGAGGCGTGGAGCGTGAGTGTCGGGGTCGGGACCCGCGTCGACGACTCCGAAGGTGCCGCGCGCCCGTTCGGCGTCCTCATCTCCGACGACGCCCTCTGGACCCGGGACGCCGTCGGCCTGCGCGGAGACGTGCTGGCTGGCCCGGGTCCGGTCAGCCCTGGGCAGCCTCTTGCCGAACGCCCAGGCGGACGGCAGGAAGTGCAGTCCGACGACCGCGGCGATCAACGACGGCCTCCATGCCAGAGGTCGCCCAGTCAGCCGGTCGTTACGACACTTCGAGCCCGCCACCGCAGTGTGGAGCAGGACGACGTCGCGGGCGCGCCAGCGGCGACCACTCGACATCCGCGGGACAGCTCCTAGGCTCTTCTCGTGCCCTCCCTGGATCTCGACGTCGTCTGGGACTCCGGGGCCTCTGGAGCACCTCAGCCGGCGATCCAGGTGCACCGGGCGCGCGCGGACACCGTGGTCCTGCGCCAGAGCATCGCCACCCACTTCGAAGCGCCGTTCCTGTACCTGCTGTTCGGTGCGGAGCGCGCGCTCCTGCTGGACACCGGGGCGAGCGAGGACCCGGCCGTCTTCCCCGTCCGCGAGGCCGTCGACGCTCTGATGGAGGAGTGGCTCGCCGTGCACCCGCACCCCGACTACGGGCTCGTCGTGGCGCACTCCCATGCGCACGGCGACCACGTCGCCGGCGACGGGCAGTTCCGCGACCGTCCCTCGACGCTCGTCGTCGGCCATGACGTGGATCACGTGCACGCGTTCTTCGAGATCGAAGGGCCTCAGGGAACTGGTCGCCTCGACCTGGGCGACCGCGACCTGGTCGTGCTCCCCTTCCCCGGGCACCACCCGACGTCGATCGCCGTGCACGACCCCGCGACCCGCACGGTCCTCACCGGCGACACCCTCTACCCGGGCCGGCTCTACGTGGACGACTTCTCAGCGTTCTCGAGGTCCCTGACCCGTCTGCAGCAGCTCGTCCGGGACGCCGGCGTGGAGCACCTGCTGGGGGCCCACGTCGAGATGTCCGACGTCGCCGGCGTGGACCACCCCCGTGGTTCGACCCGCCACGACGGTGAGGCCCCGCTGCCCATGATCCCGGCCCAGCTCGACGTCGTCGTGGCTGCCGCCGCGAGCACCGGTGGAGTCCCCGGCCGCTACGGCTTCGATGACGTCGCGCTGTGGATCAGCTCAGAGGATGACCGCTGACCGGTCAGCGTCTCGCCGAGGACCGCCACCCTGGCGCCTCACACCCGCCGAGCGGCACGTGAACGGTCTTCGCCCGGGCGGCCGCAGTGCTCACCGCGCACGCATGCGCTCTGCGCCGCTGGCAGCGGCAGCCAGAGCACTCACCGCGACACCGATCACCAGCGGCAGTGCCACCGACCAGGGGACGTGCGGTTTCTCACGGGGCTCGTGGACGGTCGAGTCCATCCCTGGCGGGGCGCAGACCTGGTCCCGGAGTTGCACCAGCCGTGGATGCGCGAGCCGCGGTGAGCGAGGTGGCCAGCAGGCCGCTCCAGCAACCGTGCTCGTCTTCCCCGCTGAGCCGTCGTGGATGGGGTGGTCGGGGTGACGCGTCGGGTTTTCCGAGACGAGGCAGAGCCCAGCAGCCGATGTGCGGGTTCCTATCGGCTGCCTGCCGCCTTGACGTGCGCCACCCGGATGAAGCGCACCTCGACGGCGCCGTGGTTGCGGTAGGCGTACTTCGTGTCCGAGGCCAGGCGGGCGGATGCGCCAGCCGTCAGGGGAGGCAGTGACCGGCCTTCGACCTCGAGCGTGAGATGGCCCTCCAGCACCAGGAACAGCTCTTCGCTGCCCGGTGGATCCGGTTCTGCGATGTAGGCGTCGCCAGGGGCCAAGACCCACTCGAAGACCTCGGCGGGGGGCTGCAGGGTGCTCGCGACGACCAGGCTCGCCCGGCTCCCCGTGGGCGTTGACCACACCGGGGTGCTCTGTCCCGCCGCGCTGATCAAGGCACTCCCGGGCGGACTGTCTCGGGCGAGGCTGGGGAAGTCCGTTCCCAGCGCATGGGCGATCTTCCCGACTGTCACCAGGCTCGGATTGCCGCCTCCCAGCTCGATCATGCTGAGCATGCGCCGGCTGACCCCGGACGCGTCGGCGAGCTCCTGCATCGTCAGTCCGGCCTCGTGCCGGCGTCTGCGCACCTGTCGACCCATGTGGGACAGAAATGCATCTTGTGGCTCCTGCGTCGCCGTCGTCCATGTTGACATCATCTACCGTGTGCACTATGTTGCACATCATCACCTCTGCGGCTGCGCACCAGTCTCGTTCGCCCTTGATGCAGGACGTAGACCGCTCGCGGCGCCGGCCCGTCGTTGCTCCACTGCTGATGACTGTCGAACCCAGGGCTGACCGTGGGTCGTCGGCCTGTCGACGACGGCAGCCTGCCCCCCCGGCAGGTGCGCGCTCACCGTCGTTCGCATCTGACCCTTCGTGCAGACCTCCGGCCAGCCACCCGTGGACGCCTCGACGGGTCAGGTCGTCCTGGGCGGCCTCGAGGCGCAGGCAGTGCTGTCCTTGACCAACGTCCAGGCCGCCTTGGAGGCGGCCGGTGCGTCCTGGGCCCAGGTGCTCTCGCTCCGGGTCTTCCTCAGGGACGACGCTGACTTCGAGGAGCTCGACGCGAGCTGCGCCGCGTTCGTCCCGCAGCCCTGGCCCGCGAGCACGACGATCGGGGCCGAGCTCGTACCGCGGCCCGCATCGAGATCGACGCTCTCGCCGTCGCGACGGACGACGCGCCCTGACCGCTCTCGCCACTGGGGGAGTCGACGACGATCCGAAGATCATCGAGCACGGTGAACCCGGGTGCAGGTCGATCCCAGGACGGCTGCGTCGTCGGCAGCCGATCGGCCGCCGGTCACCAGTTCCAGTCCTGCGGTCGTCTCCGCCGAGGCTCAGCCGCTCTCGACCGAGCAGGGATGACGTCGGGCCACCTCAGGACCTCACGCGTGGTCACCAGCGAGCCGCAGAGATCGACACGAGCCGCTCTCGGCTGTGCACCACGTGCTGGCGCACCGCTCGTACGGCGAGCTCGGCATCACCAGCGAGGACCGGTTCGGCGATCGCCGCGTGCTGTGCCACGACGGCCTCGTCGGTCAGGTCGGAGGTGACCTCGTCGCGCTGGAGCAGTCGGATCGCGAAGGCCATCTCCATGCCGATGGCGCTGAAGGAGGCTGACAGGCGGGGGCTGCCGGCCAGGCCGGCGACGCTGGCGTGGAACTGCATGTCGGCCAAGGCGTGACGGACGGAGTCCTGAGCCCCGCCAGCAGCCGAGGCGAGATCGTCGAGTCCGCGTCGAACCGACTCGCGCGCGGACGTCGACGCCTCCGCGCAGGACCGAGCCCCTTCGACCTCCAGGACCTCGCGGACGCGGTAGAGGTCACGCACGTCCTCGGCGGTGAAGGTCCGCACCACCGCTCCCCGGTTGCGCTGGTGCACCACCAGCCCTTCGCCGTGCAGGTGCAGCAGGGCCTCTCGGACGGACCGGCGCGAGCACGAGAAGCGCTCGGCGAGTGCGATCTCGCGCAGCGGCGTCCCGGGGGGGCGCTCCAGTCCCAAGATCTCCAGGCGCAGGGTCTCGACGACCTCGGTCGGGCTGGCCATCAGTGCCTTCGTCCAAGGGCGGCGGCGATCCGCTCAGCCGCGGTGCTGGGGTCGACGGCGAGCAGCGTCCGCAGCGCCGGCAGCGTCCGTGCCGATCGTTGCCGGGCGTAGTCGGAGCGGGTGCCGGTCGCGCGTGCAGCCCAGACGGTCGCGTTCACCGCGAGTCGGGTCACGGCGAGCGGGGCCAGGGCCGATACCTCGACGTCTTCCAGGTGGGGCTCTGGGCCCCATCCCCGGACGACGGCGAGCAGGGCGTGGAGGGGGTCGGGCGATGTGCGAGCGGCGTACCCGGCGGCGACGGCGAGCTCCGCCACCCGCAGGCCGTGGACCGCGTCACCGAAGTCGATGACGCCGACGCACCTGGGGTGGGTGAGGAGGTGCTCTCCGAGCGCGGCGCGCACCAGGAGGTTCCCGTCATGCAGGTCCTGGTGGACGACTGCCCGGGGCAGGTCCTCCAGTCGTGGCTCGACCTCTTGGGCGAAGACGTCGGCGGCGTCCAGAGCGAGCTCGCGCAGCTCTGCGTCCGCGACACGGGGCAGTGCGGCGAGGATCGTCGCGCGACCGCGACTGGCCTCCCAGGTGTGAGGGGTGGTGGGCGGTGGAGGCGGCGCGTCCTGGAGCGACGTGGCGAGGGTCGCTGCGGTGCGTCCGATGCAGTGCAGGAGTGCGTCGTCGACGGGTGCTTCGTAGAGCGGTGTGCCTCGTAGCCAGCTCTCGACCACGACGACGACCGGCGTGCCGTCGACCGTGCTGGCGTAGACGGGCGAGCCGTCACGTGCGGCCAGGACCGCAGGGACCGGTGCATCCGCCTGGGCGAGTCCCGCAAGGACCTCGGTGCGCCACCGCAGGACGGCGTCGTCGGGCCCGCTGCGGTGCACCTTGACGGCGAGGGTGCCTCCTGGAGCGAGCACGCGGCAGATCGTCGCCAGCTCTGCGTCCAGGAGCTCGATGCGCTGCGGGGTCACGTCATACCCCTGTCGCAGGAGTCGTTCGACCTGGATGGCCGAGAGGTCCAGGGGTTGGGGCTCGACCGGGTCGGTCACGTCGCGTCCCTTCTCGCCTGGCCGGGTCTCGGGACTGGGGACGACCACTCGGTCGAAGCCGTTCCGTTAGATTGGTGACCAATCTTATCGCTGATGAATGCTTCGAGGAGGCGACGTGGCAGCGCCGCGGATGCACATGGCCAACAGCTTCGACCCCACCTCGACAGTTCGACTGACGCCCGTCGCCGCTGACCTGCTCGCCCGCCGCGACCGGGTGCTGGGGGCTCCCTACCGCCTCTTCTACGACGAGCCGCTGGAGGTCACCTCCGCCGAGGGCGTCCACCTGTACGACTCCCAGGGCAGGCAGTACCTGGACGCCTACAACAACGTCCCCTCCGTGGGGCACTCCAACGCCCGGGTCCGAGACGCGGTCAGTGCGCAGCTGGGACGGCTGAACACCCACACCAGGTACCTGAGCAGCGGGGTCCTGGACTACGCCGAGCGTCTCACCGCGCTCCTCCCAGACCACCTCGAGCAGGCCGTCTTCGCCTGCAGCGGCAGCGAGGCCGTCGACCTCGCCGTCCGGGTCGCCGAGCACGCCACCGGTCGACGGGGCTGGATCGTCACCGATCACGCCTACCACGGGACGACGGCGGTCGCCGCCGGCCTGTCACCCAGCCTGGGTCCCAACAACCGGCTTCCCGACGCGGTGGCGGTCGTCGCAGCGCCCGACCAGCTCCGCGACGACTCGAGCTCGGCAGGGGCGGCGTTCGCGGCACGGGTTGCTGCGGCCGCGGACCACCTGCAGGCCCAGGGGCTCGCGCTGGCTGGGATCGTGATCGACTCCTGCCTGTCCAGCGACGGGCTGCAGCTGGAGCCGGCGGGCTTCCTGGACGCGGCCGTCCACGAGGTCCAGCGACGTGGCGGCATGTACGTGGCCGACGAGGTGCAGCCCGGCTTCGGCCGCCTCGGGGCTCGGTGGTGGGGGTTCGAGAGGCACGGGGTGAGCCCCGACCTGGTCGTCCTGGGCAAGCCCATGGGCAACGGGCTGCCGATCTCCGCCGTCATCGGCCGGCGTGAGCTCTTCGACGCCTTCGGTCGAGACGTGCGGTACTTCAACACCTTCGGGGGGAACCCCGTGAGCATCGCGGCTGCGACTGCCGTCCTGGACGAGATCCAGGAGCGCGGGCTCCTCGACGCCAGCGAGCGGGTCGGCCGTCAGCTGCTGCAGGGCATCGCTGACCTGACGGTGCACGACGAACGCATCGGGCAGGTCCGCGGGTCGGGCTTGTTCCTCGCCGTCGAGGTGGTCCTGGACCGCGAGGGTCTGGAGCCGGACCCGCGAACAGCCGCCGCGTTCGTGAACGCACTCCGCCGCCGGCGGATCCTGATCAGCGCCTCGGGCAGCCAGGCCAACGTGCTGAAGGTGCGACCCCCGTTGGTCTTCACCTCCGCGCACGTCGACCGGTTCTTGGAGGAGCTCGCCGCAGTCCTGGCCCGCTGAGGCGCGCGACCGGCTCCGGCACACGTCGACGTGCAGCCGGCAGCTGTGCCCACCTGCCCACCGCAACAGCGTGAGCCCGACTCCAGGACCGGGCTCACGCTGTCTCAGACGACGGCTCAGAGGACCTTCGACAGGAACGCCTGGGTCCGCTCGTGCTGCGGGGAGGTGAGGACCTGCTGAGGGGGGCCGGACTCGAGGATCACACCGGCGTCCATGAACGACGAGGTTGTCGCAGACCTCTCGGGCGAAGCCGATCTCGTGGGTCACCACCACCATGGTCATCCCCCCGCGGGCGAGCTCCCGCATCACGTCCAGGACGTCGCCGACCAGTTCCGGGTCGAGGGCCGAGGTCGGCTCGTCGAAGAGCATCACCTTCGGGTCCATGGCCAGCGCTCGGGCGATCGCCACCCGCTGCTGCTGCCCGCCGGAGAGCTGCGTCGGGTAGTGACCGGCCCGGTCCGCCAGCCCCACCTGCTCCAGCAGCTGCTGAGCCCGCTCGCGCGACGCGGTCACCCGCTTCCCTGCGACCTTCACCGGGGCTTCCATGACGTTCTGGAGGGCCGTCATGTGGGGGAAGAGGTTGAAGCGCTGGAAGACCATCCCGATGGCTCGCCGCTGGGCGGCGATGTCACGGTCGCGCAGCTCGTGGAGCTTGCCCCCGTGAGGCCGGTACCCCATCAGCTCACCGTCGACCTCGACCGTGCCGGCGTCGACGCGCTCCAGGTGGTTCATGCACCGCAGCAGGGTGGACTTCCCCGAGCCGGAGGGGCCCAGCAGGCTGACGACCTCACCGGAGCGGACCGTGAGGTCGACCCCCTTCAGCACCTCCAAGGAGCCGAAGGACTTGTGGACGCCGCGCACCTCGACCATCGGCCGCTCTGCGCCGTTCATCGCAGCCCCAGCGCCTTCAGGCCGAGGCCACCGGCGCGGCGTCGCGACGTCGTGCTGCCGTGGTGGCCCCGCGCGAAGCGCCGCTCGAGCACGGACTGCCCCACGGTCGCGATGCTGGTCAGGACCAGGTACCAGATGCTCGCCACGATCAGCATCTCCATCCGGGTGAAGTCGACGGCGCCGACGGCCTGCGCCCTGGTGAGGAGGTCGCCGGCGCCGATGACGGCCACCAACGAGGTCGTCTTCAGGAGGGTGACCAGCTCGTTGCCGGTCGGGGGGATGATCACGCGCATGGCCTGAGGCAGCACGATGCGCCGCATCGTCAGGGACCTGCTCATCCCCAGCGCCTCGGAGGCCTCGGTCTGCCCACGGTCCACGGCACTGATGCCGGCCCGGACGATCTCGGCCATGTAGGCGGACTCGTTCAGCGCCAGCGCCAGCAGCGCTGCACCGAAGGGGGTGATGAGGTCGTTGGTGCTCACGCTGACCGCCCCGAGACCGATGCGGGGGAAGAACAGCGCGAGGTTGAACCACAGCAGGATCTGCACGAGCACCGGGGTGCCGCGGAACAACCAGATGTAGGCGCCGCTGATCGCCTGCAGGAGGCGGTTGTCGGACAGGCGCATGACGGCCAGGAGCACCCCCCCGATGACACCCAGCACCATCGAGGCGATGGTCAGCCAGATCGTCGTGACCAGCCCGCTGAGGATCACCTGGGTGGTCAGGCGGGACCAGATCACGCCCCACTGGATGACGTCGTTGGCCGCGATCGCCCGCACCAGCAGCGCGAGGAGCAGGACGACGACGACAGCCGCAACGGCCTGGCCGTGGTGCCGCACGGGCACCACGGCCAGGGCCTCCGGCCGAGCCGGCTGGTCGGTCATGTCAGGCCGTGCCCGCGTTGACGGTCGCGGTCGTGAGGCCACCGCTCTGCAGGTCGCGGGCGGCGAGGACGGCCTCGTAGGTGCCGTCGTCCATGATCGACTGGTAGGCGGCCTGGAAGGCGTCGCGCAGCTGCGTGTCGTCCTTGCGGAACACGAGCCCCAGCGGGTTCGGCAGGAGCGTCTCGGAGTTGGCCACCTCGAAGGCGTTTCCACCAGCGATCTGGGAGGCGTTGTAGCGACCAACCGGCTCCTGGGTGAAGCTGGCGTCGGCGCGGCCGGACTGCACCTGGAGCAGGGCGTCGTTGTCGCTGGGCAGCGACGTGATGGTGATGGGGTTCGAGGCGCACTCCTCGGTGTTGAACCGGTTCAGCAGCGCCTCCTGGGCCGAGGAGACGAGCACCGAGACCGGGTGACCGCACATGGTCGCGACGTCGGTGATCTTCTTGGGGTTGCCCTTGGCCACGAGGATCGCCTGTCCGGCCTGGAAGTAGTCGACGAAGTCGTACTTCTCCTGGCGAGCCTTCGTGTCAGACACGGCCGCCATCACCACGCGGTAGCGGTCGCTCTCCAGGCCGGGGAGGAGGCCGTCGAAGGCGGTGTTCGTGACGGTGTAGGTGATGCCCATCTTCTGGGTCACTGCGGTCATCAGCTCGGGGTCGAGGCCGATGACTGTCTTGCCGTCCTCGGCCAGGTACTCGTACGGCGGGTAGAGGGCCTCGGTGGCCACGTCGATGGTGCCTGCCGACTTGATGTCGTCCGGGAGCATGGCGTTGATGGCGGGGTCGGTCGCGACCGAGGGGGCCGCGCTCGACGTCGTCGCTGCGGCGCCCGAGGAGCTGGCACTCGTGCTGCCCTCCGACGAGCCGCCGCCGCAGGCGGCCAGGCCCGCCACGAGCAGGACGGACAGGGACAGGCCGGCACGCAGCCGGACGCGGTGAGAGAGGCTCATGGTGCGTTCACTCCTGGTGGTTCGTCGGGTGGGGGTGGGACAGGGATGCGGCCGATCAGCCGGCGGGGTCGCAGTGCCCGCCAGACCGGAGGTCATGAGGGGTCTTGGGTCGTCGCGGGCTGGTCATGAGACGGCGCGCGGGGCCATCGCCGAGATGAGCTCGTAAGCGACGTGCGCGGCGGCGATGCCGGTCATCTCGGCGTGGTCGTACGCGGGCAGGACCTCCACGACGTCGGCGCCGACCAAGTTGGTGCCGGCGAAGGAGCGCAGGATCTGCAGCAGCTCACGGCTGGTGAGCCCACCGGCCTCGGGCGTGCCGGTGCCGGGCGCGAACGCGGGGTCCAGGACGTCGATGTCGACGGAGACGTAGACCGGTCGGTCACCGACGCGCTGGGCGATGCGCTCCGCGACGCCGCGCCAGCCGATGTCCTCGGTCTCCTCGGCGCCGATGACCTGGAAGCCGAGCACGGTGTCGTCGGTGAGGTCCTCGGCCGCGTACAGCGGGCCGCGGATGCCGACGTGCGCGCAGCTGGTGGGGTCGATCAGACCTTCCTCGCTGGCGCGCCGGAACGGCGTGCCGTGGGTGTAGGGCTCCTCGAAGTAGGTGTCCCAGGTGTCCAGGTGGGCGTCGAAGTGGACGACGGCGACCGGTCCGTGGCGCTCGGCGGCCGCGCGCAGCAGCGGCAGCGCGATGGTGTGGTCCCCGCCGATGGTCAGCAGCTTCGCGCCGCCGCTGGTGAGGTCCAGCGCCTTGGAGGTCACCGCGGTCAGGGCGCTGGCGATGTCGAAGGGGTTCACCCCGAGGTCGCCGGCGTCGACGACCTGCTGGGCTGCGAAGGGATGGACCGCCTGCAGCGGGTTGTACGGCCGCAGCAGTCGAGAGCTCTGCCGCACGTGGTTGGGTGCGAAGCGCGCGCCAGGGCGGTAGGTGACGCCGCTGTCGAACGGCACGCCCAGGACGGCGACGTCGAAGGCGTCGACCTCCTCCAGCCGGGGCAGGCGCGCGAAGGTGGTCCAGCCCGCGTAGCGAGGGATCACCGTTGCGTCCAGCGGTCCTACAGGGCTCGACATGGTGGCTCCTCACGGGCGGACCGGCGCTTCGTCGCGTCGGCCCTGCGGATCTCGGTGGCGTGAGAGTGGCACCGCGGGGCACGCAGGGGTATGGCCGATGTGTCCATTACGCTGATGTGAACTGTACGAACTGCACAGGAGCACAGTGATCACCGTTCGCGACCTCCTGGCCGAACCCTCCCTGCAGCTGCGGCTCGTGGCCGGCGCGTCAGGTCTCGGGCGTCACGTCACGGCTGCTCACGTCTCAGAACTGCTGCGCCCCGGAGACTGGATGCACGGCGGTGAGGTCCTGATGACCCTGGGCCTGCTCATGGACGACGACTCTGCCCAGGCACGGGCGTACGTCGAGCACTGCGCCGGCGCGGGTCTCGCGGCGGTCGTGGTGGGCTTGGGGCAGGGGCTGCCGCTGCAAGCAGCACCACCGGTCCTCGTCGCAGCTGCTGAGGACCTGGGGATGCCCCTGCTGGAGCTTCCAGCCCCAGTGCCCTTCGTCGCCCTCACCAAGTGGGTCTTCGCGACGATCGCCCAGGAGGAGCGCGAAGAGCTGCGCCGGATGGCCGTGGCCAGCAGGGCGCTCACCGCGTCAGCCGTCACGAGTGACCCGGTCCCCGCCGTCTTGAGCACCTGGTTCCGCGAGACCGGCACGGCCTGCGCAGTCCTGGACCTCGGTGGCACCGTCCTGGCCGCGGGTGGAACCCTCGCCGGTGAGGTCCTTGCGCGGGGAGCCGTCCTGGCGGAGCGGATGTCGCGCGAGGGTCTGATGACCTCGTCCTGGCCGCGTGGTGAGGCTCAGCTGGGGCTGGACGCCCACCCCCTGGGAACCGGGCGTCCTCGCGGGGTGCTGCTCCTGGCGCGGGCCAGCGACGGCGCCGCGCCGATGCTGGTCTCAGTGCTGGTGTCCCTGCTGTCCCTGCACCTGGACCACCGATTCGTCGAAGGTCGTCCAGAACGGGCTCACCGGTCCCACGTCGTGGCCCAGCTGCTCCGGTCCGGGCTCCCAGCAGATGCCGGGGCCAGGCTCGCTGCTCGTGTGGGGCTGGGAGGGGGCCCCTGCCGCGTCGTGGTCGTCATGCCGCACCGCACCGACGACTTGGAGGACCTGGCGGCGCAGCTGAGCGCAGCCCTCCCCGGCTCATCGGCCCGACCGCGGCCCTCGGGGGTCGAGCTGGTGATCCCGCACTACGTGGAGGGCGTCGCGGGCCTGCTGGATCGTGCCGTCGAGGGTCGCCCGGCAGGCGTGGGCCCGCTCGTGCCGCTGGACCAGCTCGCTGGCTCCGCCCGCAAGGCCTACGCGCTGCTGGCGATGAGCCGGGAGGTGGGCCGTCCGGTCGAGTCTGACGAGACCAGCAGCACGGTGCTGCTGCAGGACCTGGGTCGTCCAGAAGTCCTTGCTGCCTACAGCGCCGTGGTCCTGGAGCGCTGGACGAGCTGCCGGAGGTCGAGCGGTTCGAGCTCCTGGAGACCCTGGAGCAGTGGCTCCAGGCCAACGGAGCCTGGGAGGCAGCAGCTGAGCGCCTCAACGTGCACCGCAACACCGTGCGCAACCGCATCGCGAAGATCTCCCAACTCACCGGCCGTCAGCTGGGACTCGGCGAGGAGCGGTACTCCATGTGGCTGGCGCTGCGCGCACGGGGCGTGGCCGGCGACACCAGGGACCGGGCGTCCCGTGCGGCCCCTGTGGGCTGAGGGAGCTCACCTGCCGCGCACCACGACGGCATCGGGGATCCGGCCCGTCAGCACCCGCCTCACGGCGTCCGCTGGGACGACCGCGTACTCGTGCAGGGTCCGAGTGGACAGGAAGGCCGTGTGAGGGCTCAGAAGGGCGGGGCTGGCCGAGCGCACCGGGTCATCCGGTGCCGGCGGCTCGTTGGCGAAGACGTCCAGCCCCACCCCGGAGAGCCTGCCCTCCTGCAGTGCCTGCAGGACCGCACCCTGGTCGACCAGCTCCCCACGAGCCACGTTGACCAGGACGGCGCCGTGCGGCATGGAAGCGATCCGCGCTGCGTCGAGCAGTCCTCGGGTGGAGTCCACCAGCGGCACGTGCAGGCTGAGGCACTCAGATGAGGAGATGACCTCGTCCAGCGGGAGCCGGGCGACGCCGTGGGGCCAGTCCTCCTGCGGCACCAGGGGGTCGTACGCCTGGACCGCTCCGAAGATCGGGGCGGCGATGCGAACGAGCTCACGACCGATGCGTCCCAGACCCACCAGCCCCAGACGCAGCTCCGACAGGCGCGAGGGGGGTGGGTCCAGGACTTCGGGCCACCCTCCGGCCCGCAGCGCGGCGTCGACCCGGGGGAGGCGCCGCACGAGTGCCAGGAGCATCGCCAGCGCGTGGCTCGCGACCTCCTCGGTCGCTGCCGCCGGCACGTTGCACACCCAGATCCCGCGCTGGCGGGCGGCCTCGACGTCGACCATGTCGACACCGGCGGAGTGCGTCGCGATGACGCGCAGGCTTGGGAAGCGGTCCATGGCGGCACCGTCGACGTCGTCGTAGCCGACCATCAGCCCCAGCACCGAGGCGGCAGAGCTCGGAGAGATCGCTGCGCGTGGATGGGGCAGGTCCAAGACCTGGAGACCAGCGCCTTCGATCATCCGTCGTCCGGCAGAGGTGTCGATGCCGGCGACCGGCAGGTAGACGACCGTCGCAGCGCTCACGGCAGCTCCAGCCGCGACGTCGAGTCGTGGGCCGGTGCCGCGGCCTCGAGGTCCGGCGCGGTCAGGTGGGTCGGCGCGAACATGCGCAGGTGCTGCCGCACGACCACCACGTTCGGACCCTGCTGGTCCCAGGCGCGGCTCAGGGCCTCCCGCAACCCGGCGACGTCGACGGCGACGGCGGGCACGCCGAAGGCTTCGCTCAGGGCGACGAAATCGGGTCTGGCCAGCTCGGTGTGAGTCGCCTCGCCGAAGGTGTCGACCATGTACTCCCGCAGGATCCCGTAGCCGCCGTCATCGACGATCAGCCACGTCACCGGCAGGTCGTGCTGGCGGGCGACGGCGAGCTCGGAGGTGGAGTACATCGCCCCGCCATCGCCGCTGACCGCCAGCACCCTCTCCCCGAGCGCCGCGGCCCCGCCGAGGGCCGCGCCGTAGGCCCAGCCGATGCCCCCCGCTCCCTGGGCGGAGTGGAACCCGCCTCTCCTGGGGTCCCAGGCCGACCATGCCCAGTACGCGGCGATGGTCATGTCCCAGAAGGTCGTGGAAGCGTCGGGGACCGCGCTGCGCACCGCGGAGAGGAGCTCCTGCTCGACGTCGAGCCGCTGGCCGGCCAGGCGCTCGGCCACCCCGTCCAGGACACGGCGCACCTCGACCTCGGCGCGCCCGTCCGCCGGCTTGGCCCGCACGCGTTCCACCAGACCCGCCAGTGCGTCCCGGGCGTCGGCGTGGATGCCCAACCCGGAGTGGTTGGACTCCAGGACGCGCGGCTCGGCGTCCACCTGGATCACGCGGCCGCGCGGTGAGAGCGTGAAGTAGTTGCTGGTGACCTCGCCCATCGAGGTTCCGACGACGAGCAGCACGTCGGCGTCGGCCAGCAGGTCCGTCGTCAGTGCGTCTTCGATCCACGACTGGACCGACAGCGGGTGCTCCCACGGGACGGTGCCCTTGCCGCCCGGTGTCATCACCACGGGAGCCCTGACCGCCTCCGCCAGTGCGAGCAGCTCCGCCTGGGCCCCGGCGCGCCGGGCCCCGCCACCGGCGAGGACCACGGGCCGTTCCGCGCGCTGGAGCAGGTCCGCCGCGTGGTCCAGCAGCTCGGCGCGCGCCCGGGGCGGGCGGGGGGCGGCGTGGACGTCTCTGACCGGGGGGACCTGCGTCGCCTCGAGCAGGACGTCCTGGGGGACCTCCACCCACACCGGGCCCTGCGGGGCGCTCACGGCCTCTTCCCAGGCTGCTGCGAGCGCACTCGGAACGGCGGACTGCTGCAGCACCAGGCGCGTCGACTTGGCCACCTGCGCTGCCGCGGAGCGCTGGTCATCGAGCTGGTGCAGGTGCCCCATGCGGCGCCCGCCCGTGCCCGCCCGGGGGATCTGACTGGCCACGACCACCATCGGCACCGCCGTCGCCGCGGCCTCCTGCAGTCCCGCCAGTGCGGTCAGCGCACCCGGACCGGTGGACAGGAAGAGAACGCCGGGCCTGCCGCTGGCGCGCGAGAAGCCGTCGGCGGCGAAGGCGGCGTTGTTCTCCACGCGTGAGCTGATGAATCGCAGGTCGCTGCGCCGCAGCGCGTCGAAGAGCCCCAGCGCGTGCTGACCCGGGATCCCGAAGACCGTCGTGGCACCGAGGGCCGTGAGGGTCTCGACGACCACGTCGCCACCGTTGCGAACCATGCTCGACTCCTGACGTGCCTGAGGTGATCGTGCTGCGCTCCGGCCGCGCCGCGGGACGTCGGCCCTACTCAACCAGATTGGTGACCAATGTGGGGCGGGTGGCTCAGGTCGCGGTGCCGGTAGCGCCGCGGGTGTCCTCGGCGTCTGCCAGCAGCAGGGACGCGACCGCGACGTCCTCCAGTCCGAGGCCGACCGAGCGGAAGAAGATCACGCGGTCAGCGCGGGGTGGCCCAGCCGACATCGTCACGAGCTGGCTGAGCTCGCCGCGCACCTCCTCGGGGTCCCACCCCGCGCGTGCGGCCAGGACCAGCTCGCCGGCGGCGGACGTGGCAGCCGGCGTGTGGTCGCAGCACACGTCGAGGTCTGGCACCGCTCGAGGGTCGATCTCGCGGGCCAGGTGGGCGTTCGTCGAGACCGAGACGACCACGGTGCCCGGAGCCAGCGAGGTGGTGTCGATGACGGCCTCGGCCGCAGAGGTGCACAGCAGCACCACGTCAGCACCGCGCACTGCTTCGGCCCCGTTCCGACGACGGCCAGCCGCTTCACGTCCTGAGCGGCGAGAGCATCGACGGCCAGGGCGCTGGTCACCGCGGTGCGCAGCGCGGTCAGCTGCTTGGCGTCGGTGAGCAGCAGCGGCTCGCCGGTGGTGGTGCTCATCAGCAGCGTCCATGCGGTCACCACCGGCGGTGACGGCTCCGGCTGTGGGGAGGTAGGGGTAGACCTTCACCCCGAACACGCCGTCGCCCAGGGCCGCCTCGTAGCAGATGACGTCGCCGCCACCCTCGAGCTCGGCGATCGTCTGCTGCGGCTGCACTGCGCGGGCCGAGGCGAGGTCCTCGAACGCTCGCCGCAGGACGCGCAGGACGTCCGCGTCCCGCAGTCGTCCAGCTGGGTCGGGGATGCCCCTCAGGCCGGTCACCTCCGCCCTCAGTCCTGAGCGAAGTAGCGCGTCAGCTCGGCGAGGCCCTGCTGCAGGACCTCGTGGTCGCTGGCGTAGCCGATGCGCAGGGTCCCTTCGACGCCCAGCGCGCTGCCCGGGGTGAACAGCACGCCGGTCTTCTGGAGGATGTCCTGAGCCAGGTCGCGTGAGGGCACGTCCCGGTCGTAGCGCAGCAGGGCGGTGGTGCCGGCCTTCGGGCGCACGTAGGAGACGGCGGGCTCGCCGTGCACCCACGCGTCCAGGGTCGCCAGGTTGCGCCGCACGATGGCGCGTGATCGCGCCAGCACGGCGTCCTTGTTCTCCAGGGCCAGGGTGGCGAGGTGGTCGTCGATCATGCCCACGCTGATGGTGTTGTAGTCGCGGTGCACCGAGATCTGGTGGATGACGTCTCTCGGTGCCGCCACCCAGCCCAGGCGCAGGCCGGCCAGGGAGAACGTCTTGGACATGCTGGCGGTGGAGATGCCCCGCTCGTACAGGTCAGCGATCGAGGGGCCCATGTCGTCGTCGTCCTGGTGCAGTCCTCGGTAGACCTCGTCGCACAGGACGTAGGCGCCGACGCGGGCTGCTGCGTCGGCGATCGCCTGCAGGGAGGCGCGATCGAGGAGCGCCCCCGTGGGGTTGTTCGGGTTGGTCAGCGCGATGAGTCGGGTGTCGGGCCTGACGGCTGCGGTCAACGCCTCGACGTCGAGGGCGTACCCGTCCTGAGCGCGGAGCGACACCTGCTCCACGTCGGCGCCGACGCTCTTGGGGATCGCGACGTGCTGCTGGTAGGTCGGCACGACGGTGACGACGTGGTCCCCACGGCTGACCAGGGTCTGGTGGACCAGGGAGTTCGCACCCGCGGCGCCGTGGGTGACCACGATGTTGTCCAGGCGCTGCTGGGTGTAGAGCCCCGTGATCGCCGTTCTGAGGCGATCTGAGCCCTCGATCGCGCCGTAGGTCAGTCGCACGGGCAGCAGCTCCTCGAGGGCGTCCGTGCCGCGGCCGGCGATGTCGAGCAGCTCCTGGACGGTGAGGGAGTCCACGCAGGTCTCAGCGATGTTGTACTGACAGTGGTTCTCGTACTGGTTCATCCAGATCTCGACGCCGAACTCATCGATCTGCACGGGATCTCCTGCGTGTGGTGGGTGTGAGCGGCTGCAGTCCACGGCCGGATGATGGGTCGCACCTCGGCCCGGTCACCGCCGATGGGCATTATATTGCCCATGCTGGCGTGTCCGCCGTCGCTTGTCACGCCGCCGAGGGAGACCGATCGGGCCACCGGCGTCGACGCGACCGGCCAGGCGTTCCGCAGGAGGCATCCTGCCTCCGCCCGGTGGAGGGCACGGTGGCGAACGAGCCGCACCTCAGAGCTCCTCGAAGGAGGCGTCATGTCGCCCGTGTCCGGTGTCTCACAACTCGGTCGCGCCGCGGTCGATCACCTGGTGGCCCTGCTGAGGCTCGACACGAGCAACGACGGGTCAGATGACGGTCCCGGTGAGCGTTCGGCGGCCGAGTACTGCGCGCGCGTGCTGTCTGACGCCGGTCTGGTCACGGAGATCTACGAACCGCGGTCGCGTCGGTCATCCGTCGTGGCGCGGTGGAAGGGCAGTGACTCGAGCCGCCCACCGCTGCTGGTGCACGGGCACCTGGACACCGTCCCGGTGGAGGCCTCGGAGTGGTCGGTCGACCCTCTGGGCGGGGAGGTGCGCGACGACTGCGTGTGGGGCCGCGGAGCCGTCGACATGAAGGACATGCTGGCGATGCTCCTGGCGCTGGTGCACGAGCGCGCACGGCAGCGTCGGGCTCCTGCGAGGGATGTCGTGATCGCCTTCATGGCCGATGAGGAGGCTGGCGGGTACCACGGCTCGCGGTGGCTCGTGGACCGGCACCGAGACCTCTTCGCCGACTGCACCGAGGCCATCAGCGAGGTGGGTGGGTACTCCGTGACCGGTCCCAGCGGCCGTAGGGCCTACATGCTGGAGACCTCGTGCAAGGGCGTCGCCTACGTGGAGGTCACAGGCTCGGCCGATCCGGGACACGGGTCCCTGCGGCACTCACAGACCTCGGTCGAAGTCCTGGTCGCCGCCCTGTCTCGCGTCTACGCCGAGCAGTGGCCGGCATCGCGGGAGGTGTTGGACCAGCTCACCCTGACCGGCCTGTCAGAGCTGGTCGGAAGGCGCCTGACCGCTGACGACATCCCGGATGCCCTGCGAGGCACCCCGCTCGAGCACGTCGCGAGCATGGTGGAAGCCTCGATGCGACACACCGCCAACCCCACCGTGCTCCGCGCCGGAGGCTTGCCCAACGTGGTGCCCAGCACGGCCACTGCGGTCCTGGACGGACGTTTCCTGCCCGGACGTCAGGAGGCGTTCCTGCGGAGGATCGGCGAGGTGCTGGGTGAGTCCGTCACCCATCGCGTCCTGGACCTCGCTCCCTCGTTCGACTCCCCGACGACGGGGCGGCTGGTGGAAGCCATGGCGGGGTCCCTGTCCGCGCTGGATCCCGGGGCGCTCCTGGTGCCCTTCCGCAGCCCCGCGAGCACGGACAACGTCGCCTTCGCCCCTCTGGGCATCTCGACGTACGGGTTCGTGCCGCTGCAGCTGCCAGCGGACTTCCAGTTCGCGCGCATGTACCACGGGGTTGACGAACGCATCCCCTCTCCAGTCTCGACTTCGGCGTCCAAGCCCTCGACCGGTTCTTCGACCTGTGCTGACTCGAGGAAGACCACACGTCCACCGGGCGCCGTGCGCAGTGCCGTCGTACGACGCGGCGGCACGGACGCGGTGGCCGGCCTGCGTCGTCCACTCGGACCGAGGCAGCCAGTCCCGATCAAGGAGATCCAGGGCTGAGCTGCGGCGTCATGACCTGGCCGGGTCGATGGGCCAGGTCGCTTCTGCGGGTGACAACGCGGCGATGGAGTCCTTCTTCTCGTTGCTGCAGAAGAACGTGCTGAACCGGCGTCGCTGGGCCACGCGTCAGGAACTGCGGCTGGTGATCATCACCTGGATCGAGCGGTTCTTTCACGGGCGTCGTCGTCAGGCTCGGCTGGGGCGTCTGACGCCGGTGGAGTACGAGACCAGGCACAGCACTCAGGTGGCACTCGCCGCCTGAGACCCGTTCGTGCAGCAGACCCTGCGGGTCTTCCCGGGACGTCCCCGTTCCCGACGCGCTGCTCGCCGAGCTGTCGCGCTACATCGCCGACCACCGCCCGGGGAGTGACCCCCATCGCTGGTTGCTCGTCGACCGCGCGGGGACGCTGCTGACCCAGAACAAGGTCGCCGACCGCTGACGCCGTGTGCCGAGGTTCAGGCGCTGACCCGGGCGTCCGCCTCCACGACCTGCGGCACTACCGCGCGTCAGGGCTCATCGCCGCTGGGATCGACGTCGTGGCTGTCCAGAACGCCTTGGGCCACAGCAGCGCCGCCGTCACCTCGACGACTACAGCCACCTGTGGCCGAGCGCGGAGGACCGCACCCGGGCCGCACTGGGAGGGATCGTCAGCGACCTCACCAGCGCGGCCTCTTCACGATCATGCGGACCTGGTGCGGACCGAGGGACTACTGCGAGTCGCTGACCGGCTCCAGCGCCAGGGACACGGAGTTGATGCAGTACCGCTGGTCGGTGGGAGTGCCGAAGCCCTCGCCCTCGAAGACGTGCCCGAGGTGGGACCCGCAGCTCGCGCAGCGGACCTCCGTGCGGCTCATGCCCATCGAGCGGTCGGTGATGAGCTCGACGGCGTCGTCCTCCGACGGCTGGTAGAACGACGGCCACCCGCAGTTCGAGTGGAACTTCGTCGTCGACCGGAACAGCTCGGCGTTGCAGGCCCTGCAGCGGTAGACGCCCTCGGTCTCGGTGTCCGTGTAGGCGCCGGTGTACGCACGCTCGGTGCCGGCCTCGCGCAGCACGCGGTACTCCGCGGCCGTGAGCTGCTGGCGCCACTCGGTGTCCGACTTCGCGACGGGGTACTGGGTGCTGGAGGTCTTGTCCTCGCTCATGCCTCGTCCAACACCCGTCGCGCGCGACGCGTTCCCGAGCAGGCGCTGCAGCGAGGCCAGCCGCCGGGCGGCCACGGCGGTCAGCCGACCCGGCCGGTGCCGGCGTAGGTGTGCAGGACGGGCACGCCGAGCAGCTCGCGGGCGCGGCTGGCCCAGTCCCGGTGGAACGTCTCCTCCACGGCGTGCGGACGGGTCACCACGACCACCTCCCGCGCGCCGTGCTGGGCCACCGCGGCCTCCAGCGCGGGCAGCGGGTCGTCGTCGGTGACGACGCCGTCGGCGTCGCGGCCCAGCTCCCGCAGCGCACCCAGCGTGAGGGCCAGCACCGCCTGGGCGTCGGTGCGCGCCTGGCCGCCGTCCGGGCGGCTGCCCTCGCGCAGCGCCTGGACCGCCTCGTGCCAGTGCGCCAGGCTCAGCCGGTCGACCACCTCGGTGAGCACGCTGCGCCGCGTGTCGGCGGGCACCAGCACGCGGTAGGCGAGCTGCTCGCCGGCGTGCAGGTCGAGGATGCGCTCGGCGTCCTGCGCCTCCACGGGCTCCTCGGTGAGGAGGACGACGACGGCGGGGGCGGGGACGGCCCCGGCGGTCGGGTTCGCGGCGCTCTCGGTCACGCGCGGACGCTACCGGGACATGCGGGGCACGCCAGCCGGGCGCCCCCGGTCAGCCGCCTTCCAAGACCTGGTCGAGGTCGTAGGCGGTGGGGACGTCCAGCTGGTCGAAGCGGCACGAGGACGGGTCCCGGTCGGGGCGCCAGCGGGCCAGCTGCACGGTGTGGCGGAACCGGTCGCCCTCGAGCTGGTCGTAGCGCACCTCGGCCACCAGGTCCGGCAGCAGCGGCACCCAGCCGGTGTCCTTGCCGGCGGCGGCGAAGCGGTTCTTCTCGCCCTCCTGACGCAGCGGGGCGCCGTCGTCGTCGCGCAGCACCAGGGGCTGCAGCTGCTCCTGGAGCTGCAATCGCACGGCGTCGGAGAACGCCGACGCCCCGCCGACCTGCCGCAGCTGGCCGTCGTCGTCGTGCAGGCCCAGCAGCAGCGACCCGACGCCCCGCCCGGACTTGTGCACCCGGTACCCGACCACGACGACGTCGGCGGTCCGCGCGTGCTTCACCTTCAGCATCACCCGCTTGCCCGGCTGGTAGGGGGCCGCGAGCGGCTTGGCGACGACGCCGTCGAGGCCGGCGCCCTCGAACCGCTCCAGCCAGTCCTGCGCGGTCGCCGCGTCGGTGGTGGTCCGCGTCAGGTGGACGGGGGCGACGACGCCGGCCAGCGCCTCCTCCAGCGCCGCCCGGCGCTGCGAGAACGGGCGGGCCGTGAGGTCGTCGTCGCCCAGGGCGAGCAGGTCGAAGGCGACGAAGGAGGCCGGCGTCGTCTCGGACAACAGCTTCACGCGGCTGGCCGCGGGGTGGATGCGCTGCGCCAGCGCCTCCCAGTCGAGGCGCTCGGCACCCGGCTCGCCCCTGCGGACGACCACCTCGCCGTCGACGACGCACCGCGCTGGCAGCTGGGCCCGCAAGTGCTCGATGAGCTCGGGGAAGTACCGCGTCAGGGGCTTGCTGCCGCGGCTGCCCAGCTCGACCTCGTCACCGTCCCGGAAGGCGATGCAGCGGAACCCGTCCCACTTCGGGTCGGCTCTCACATCACCGCGCTCAAGCAGGCCGACGACCTCAGCCATGGCGGTGGCCTTGGCCAGCATGGGGGAGAGCGGCGGCATGACGGGCAGCTTCACGGCCTCATCGTGGGGGACCGGGGGGGTGGCTGCCAGGTCCGTGGGGCCGGCACGCCCGCGTGGACGCATCAGCCGAGGATCACCCGCGTGAGCCCGGGAGGCCCTGGTCCACAACCGCACCACCGTCCTGGACGCAGCGGTCGAGGAGGCCATCGACCACCTCGAGGGCGCTGCTCTGCGACCGCCGGCTGTCGCCGTCGCTCTCAGCGCCTGGCCCACCGGCCCCAAGGATCTGGACGCCGCCGTTGCGGACGCACACGAACAGCGGGCTGGACCTGCTCGGGGAGGTTGTGAGGCGGTCTCGCAGGTCGGTCACGAGGTCCTCCGGGGCGGGCTCGACGGGATGACCACCGACGTGCCGCTGACCCGCCCGACCGGCCCTGTCGGATCCCGCGCTGTCGGGGTCGCCCACATGGCGTGCGCTGCTCCGCTGGTCCGTGCGCCGCTGAGCCCGGTCGCCGCCCACCAGGGCGGTGAGGCGTGCGTGTGCGACCAGACCGAGGTTCTGGGCCTGACCCGGCCGACGGTGAGCCACCCCGTGAAGGTGCTGGTGGAGGCCGGCCTGCCGGCTCGCGACGAGCGCGGTGCCTGGGCCCGTGACGCACCGGTCCCCGGCGCGCTGGACTCGCGGCCGGGGTCCTGTCCACCCGCTGAGCCGTGGGTCCCCGGCATCTCGGGCGTGACACACGGGTCCGCGCGGTGGCCTCCTCCGCCGGCACCGCGCCGGCGGCCGGCGGCAGGCCACCGGCCCAGCGGGTGCGGTGCGCCACCCGGGGTGCTTGCATCCCCGGGTGGAGGGTGCGCAGCGAGACGGACTGGTGGCCGGTCGCTACCGCCTCGCCGAGCACCTGGGCAGCGGGGGCATGGGCTCGGTCTGGGCCGGTCGGGACGAGCTGCTGCGCCGCGACGTCGCCCTCAAGGAGGTGTGGCAGCAGGGACCCCCGGGGAAGGAGCGGTGGGCTCTCGTGGAGCGCACACGCCGCGAGGCCCGCGCCGCGGCTGCCGTGTCGTCCCCGTCGGTGATGACGGTCTACGACGTCGTCGAGGAGGGCGAGCGGACCTGGATCGTCATGGAGCGCCTCCCTCCGCGGACCCTCGCTGACCGCATCGCCGAAGAGGGGCCGCTGGAGCCCGCTGACGTCGCTGCGATCGGGCTGGCGGTGCTGGACGCCCTCGACGCCGCCCACGAGGTCGGCGTGCTGCACCGCGATGTGAAGCCCGGTAACGTCATGTGGAGCGCTCGCGGCAGAGTGGTCCTGGCGGACTTCGGCATCGCGCAGGCCCCCGGTGACACCTCGATGACGCAGTCCGGGATGGTGCTGGGGTCACCGGCCTACCTCTCACCGGAGCGGGCCCGCGGCGAGCCGGCCCGTCCCGACTCGGACCTGTGGGCGCTGGGTGCCCTCCTGTTCGCCGCCCTGGAGGGGCGCGCGCCCTTCGGGGGCAGCGGAGCCCTGGCGACGGTGACCAGCGTGGTGGTCGACCCGGTACCACCCGCCCCCCACGCCGGGCCCCTCGCCGCGGTGGTGCAGGGCCTGCTGACCAAGGACCCCGCCGAGCGCATGACCTCGGCGCAGGCCCGGCCGCACCTGGTGCGGGCGCTGCGCAGGAGCCCCGACCCCACCTTGGTGGGACCGCTGCCGGACCGCGCCCGGGCGGCCGCGGCCGCGCTGCCCCAGGCCCCCCCGGCTGGTGAGGTGGCAGGGGCCTCCGAGGCCGCCGCCCCGCACGCGGCCCCTGCTGCGGCGAGCCAGACCACGGAGCCGGCGGCCGTGGTCTCCGCGCCGGCGCCGCGACTCCCGGAGCGCAGCTCCGAGCCACCGGGTGGGTCACCCTCCGTCGGGCCATCCGGGCAGGCACCTGCCGCTGAACCCCGTGTCAGCGCCCCGGTGGAGCCGGACGGCCCCGCCCGCCGTCGGCCCCGTCGGCTGGCGGTGGTGCTCACGGCGACAGTGCTGGGCATCCTCCTGGTCACCGTGGTCGTCGCGACCCAGCTCGGCTCATCAGGTCCGCGCACGCCCGCTGCGTCCGGCACCCCCGAGGCGACCGCCTCGGCCGGGGCGCTCACGCCCGCGGCGTCCACGCCCGCGGCGTCCACGCCTGCTCCGAGCGCCGGCTCCTCCGAGCCGCCAGCGGCGTCAGCCACGGCGTCTGACCAGCAGCCGGCGTCCCCGACGCCGCAGCCGGGGACGGCGACGGCGGCGCCCGAGGGCCTGCAGCCCTACACCGACCCGACGGGCTTCACCGTGGCGGTCCCCGCAGGGTGGCAGCCGGAGACCGACGGGTCCCAGGTGCGCTTCCGCGATCCCGGGTCCTCGCGGTACCTGCTGGTGGACCAGACCACCGACCCCGCACCTGACGCGCTGAAGGACTGGGAGGAGTACGAGCCGTCGGTGCGCAAGAAGTTCCGCGGGTACGAGCGGGTGCGCCTGGAGCGCATCCAGGTCACGGGCATGAAGGACGCTGCAGACCTGGAGTTCACCTTCGACGGTGGTGCGGGGCGCACCCACGTCGTCGACCGCAACCTGCTCGTCGACGGCTCCCGCGCCTACGCCCTGTACTGGTCGGCGCCGGACGCCTCCTGGCCCGAGCAGCAGCGGTTGTTCGAGGCGGTCGCAGGGACCTTCCGACCTGCTCAGTGACAGCACGGGTGGCTGGCCCGCCTCACCCCCCGGGTGCTGCCCCGCGAACCGGCTGACCACGGCGCCTCGCTCGCGTGCCGGGCCGGGCCCTGCCGCGGCCCCTCCCTCAGCAGCCGCTCAGAAGGAGCCTCCGGCCACCGCGCTGCTGGCCACAGGCCCAGGCGGCCGAGAGCGTCAGCAGCACCCACCCCGCCACCGCCAGGCGTCGACGGGCCCCCGGACGCACGGCGGCGACCACCAGCAGACCGACGGACACGACCAGCAGCAGGCCCTGGCCGATGGCTCCCGCACCCAGCCACCCCTGCGCGGCCTGGCAGGGCGCGCAGGTGGTCCTGGTGCAGTCGTTGGCGTTGGTGCAGGCGGTCAGCACCCCGAAGCCCACCACGACGTAGCCGAAGGTCCCCAGCACCAGGGCCAGCCCGGCGGTCAGCGCCAGCGGCAGTGCTGGCTGCCACGCGGGCGCCGGCTCCCGCACGGCGTTCGGAGTCGGCGCGTCGTCCATCGCCGGGATGCTAGAGGACGGGCGCGGGCTCCCGACCTCGACGCGTCGGATCCGGCCCGCGAGGCCGGTGCCCGCGGGTCGTCGGTGCCCTCAGGCGTGGCGCTGGTCCGTCCGGGCTGCACCTCGGGAGGACCGGTCCAGGTCGGGCGGAGTGCGCCGATGCCACTGCGACGAGGCGAGGCGAGACGAGACGAGACGAGAGGGTGGGTGCGGGTGCGCAGCCAGGGTCAGGTCGAGGTGCGGGTGCTGGCGCTGGTGTACGCGCTCGGCGGCCTGCTGTGCCTGGCGTCGGCGTGCTGTCCCCTGGCCCCGGACTCCCCGGTGGCGCTCTTCCGTGTGCTGGCGGGCGTCGGGGTGGTCGCCGCCGCAGCGGTCCTGGTGCTGGGCCGCTGGTGGCCGGCCGTCGTCGTCCACGTGGCGTTCGTGGTCTTCGGGGCCCTGGTGGCCCTGGTCGCTGCACGGTCGGTGACCCCGGTCGGCGTCGTGGGGCTCGGGCCCGTGCTCATCGCCGCGAGCCTCTACGCAGCCCACTCCTTCGCCACGACGACGGGTCGGGTGCTCGTCCTGCTCCTGGGTGCAGCGGCCACCGGCGGGGCGATCGCCAGCCCCGCCGGTGGTTTCACCATCCCGTGGGTCATCAGCCTCATCGCCACCCTCGGCGTCTTCGAGGTCCACGGGCTGCTGATCGTGCGCCTGCGGGCCGCCGCGACCACGGACCCACTCACCGGGGTGGCCAACCGCCGGACGTGGGACGAGGCCGCGGCACGAGCCCTGAGGGCCGCGACCTCGCGACGCACGATGACCGTGGCGATCATCGACCTGGACGGGTTCAAGCAGGTCAACGACACGCTGGGGCACGCCGCGGGAGACGCGGTCCTGCGCGAGCTGACAGCCGGCTGGAAGCCGCTGCTGCGAAGCGACGACCTGGTGGGGCGCTACGGCGGTGACGAGTTCGTCCTCAGCCTGCCCGGCACCGACCAGGAGGGAGCCGCGGCCCTGGTGGCGCGGCTGCGCGATCGCCACCCGATGGCGTGGTCGGTCGGGATCTCATCCTCGAGGGACGGCGACTCCCTGGACGTGGTGATGGCTCGCGCCGATGCCGACCTCTACGCCCAGAAGCGGAGCCGGGCGTTCCACCGGCGGCCAGACCCGTCACCGGCGCCCGCGCCGCGCCGCGAGGAGCCGGCCGGCCCGGCGTCGTGCACCACCTGCGGGGTGTGACCCTCCCGTCGGCGGGAGCGCGGGCTCCTCGCCCCGCAGCGTGCACCACGCCTCACCGCTGTCCGCTGCCGGAGGACACGATGACCACGATCGCCGTCCTCGGAGCCGGCCCGGGGCCCGGCGCGGCCACCGCCCGGCGCTTCGCCGCCGACGGCTTCACCGTCGCCCTCCCCTCCCGGACGCAGCAGCACGTGGACGCCCTGGCCGAGGAGATGTGGGCCCGCGGAGGGCAGGCCCGCGGTCACGCCGCCAACGTCCGCGACCCGTCGGCCCCGGATGCGGCCCTGGACCGCGCGGCCACCGACCTCGGCCCGGTGGAGGTGCTGCATGCAGCGCTGGAGCTCCAGCAGCCGCAGGACCTCTCGATCCTGCTCAGTGGGAGGGGTTCGCCCTCGACGCTGCGGCCCTCGGCCACCTCGGCCTCGGCTTCCCCACGACCCTGCAGGCCGTCACCACAGCGGCGCGCGACCCTGGAGCGCAAGCCGGGCTGGTGCCCCGCTGCAGCACGCAGCCGAGCAGCACGCCCGCCCCGGCACCGGTGAGCAGCAGGGTGGCCATCGCTCCAGCCTGCACTCCTGGTCGCGCGCACCCGAGGCGGGTGCGACGGTGACCTCGCGGCGCCGAGGAGTCCGTGGCAGCGTGGCCAGTCCGCCCGAGCGCCCCTCACGGAGAGCACCTGACCATGGACCTGCACCACCGCTCGACCCTCCTCACCGGCGCCGGCAGCGGCATCGGACGCGCCCTGGCCCTGGCGCTGGCCGACCACGCCGGCCGCCTCACCCTGGTCGGCCGACGCGCCGAGCCGCTGGAGGCGGTGGCCGCCGCGGTCCGCGACCGGGGTGGGCAGGCGCACGTCGCCGCCCTGGACCTCACCGCCCCGGGGGCTCCCGCTGCCGCCGTCGCTGCGGCGACGGAGGCTTTCGGCGAACTGGACGTCCTGGTGAACAACGCCGGGAACGTCCGTGCCGGGCGGCTGGAGGCCGTCGAGGAGAGCGAGGTGCTGGCCCAGGTGGCGCTGAACCTGACGGCGCCGATCCTGCTCACCCGGGCTTCGCTGCCTCTCCTGCGCGCCTCCGGCGACGGCCTCGTGGTGAACATCTCCTCCGGCATCGGGCTGCTGGCACTGCCGTTCTACGCCACCTACGCGGCCACCAAGGCCGGCCTCGCCCACTTCGGTGACGCGCTGCGCCGAGAGCTGCTCGGGGAGGGCGTGCACGTGCTGAACGTCTTCCCCGGCGCGACGAGCACCCCGATGATGGCCACGTCCTCCGCGGGTGCGGAGCAGGGCTTCGAGTACGAGGGGCCCGAGCAGGTCGCAGACGCCACGGTCGCCGGCATGGCCGCCGGCAGCCTGACCGTCGTCCGCGGCGGTCAGGACCGGGCTCGGATGCGCGAGCTGGACAGGACCGACCCAGC
Source organism: uncultured Actinomycetota bacterium (assembly GCA_963781365.1). Classification (GTDB taxonomy): domain Bacteria; phylum Actinomycetota; class Actinomycetes; order Actinomycetales; family Quadrisphaeraceae; genus Quadrisphaera. Next base: position 143,231 of record CAWAFR010000004.1, read on the forward strand.
CGCCGTGGACCGGATGCTGGCGGCTCGCAAGGACGCCCTCGAGGGGGCCGTCGCCGCTCATTCCAGCATCTGAGGGCCCTCCGGGCCGCGACCTCGGGCGTCTGTGCTCGCTGGCGCCGCTCAGGCGGCGGGCTCAGGCGGTGCGCAGCAGCTGCCGGAGCCCGACCTCGAGGTCAGGGGTGGTGACGAGCCCGTGGACCTGGGCGGCGTGGGGGCGCACCTGGCGCAGGACGTCGTCGGCCGACTCGCCCACCACCACGGCGTCGCAGTCGAACCCGGCATCGCGGCAGTGCAGGATCAGGGACATGAAGCCATCTTGCGCCCCGATGCGCTTCCCCGTCACCGTTCCGGTGGACTGGTGATGTCCGAGGGTCCCCCGCGAGCCGCAGGGGAGGTGACCGCCGCAGCGCTGCAGCGCGTCCTGCTGCCACCGGGACTGCCCGACGTCGCGGGATGGGCGATGGCGGCGCTGTACGCGCCGGCCGGGGAGGAGGTGCTCGTCGGGGGCGACTTCTACGACTGGTTCACCCTCCCGAGCGGCCGGGTGCTCGTCCTGGTCGGTGACGTCTCAGGCAAGGGGCCGCTGGCCGGAGCGCTGGGGATGAGCATCCGCAAGGCGCTCAAGGGCGCGGCGTGGGCCACCGGGGAGGTCGCAGGGTCGCTCCCGCTGCTCGAGCAGGCCCTGGCGGAGGAGTTCGGTGACGCCTTCGCGACCCTGTGCCTGCTGGAGCTGGAGCCCGGCTCGGGGACGGTGCGCCTGGTGCTGGCCGGCCATCCGGCCCCGTGGGTGCGGACGCAGGGGGTCCTGCGCGAGGTGGAGGCGCCTGCCAACGGGCTGCTCGGACCGCGGCTCCAGCCGTCCTGGGAGCCGACCGAGCTCCACCTGGCTGCGGGCGACGCCCTCGTGCTCTTCACTGACGGCCTCGTGGAGGCACCGGTCCCGAGCGGGCAGCGGTACGGGGAGGGTGAGTGGCAGCGGTACGCCGCCGACCTGTCTCCGGACCTGGGGGCGGTGCCGCTGCTGATGGCCGTCGAGGCGGGGCTGCGCACGGCCACCACGGGGCTGGCCGACGACGTGATCGTGGCGGTCCTGGTCCGCACCTGACCGGTGGGCGTGCGAGTGGCCGGGACGCCGGTTCGTTCCCGGCGCCGGCGCTGACGAGTCACAGCCAGCGACGCACCCGCCGCCGGTCGTCGTCGCACGACGCACTGGAGCGCTCGTGCAGGAACCGTTCCTCGCCGGGGAGCTGTCGGAGCGCAGCGAGGTCCTCGGGCTCGCCGGCCAGGGCCCGCGGGGGGTGTCCCTGTGTCGTTGTCGAGCGGCCAGGGCCACCCCAGAGCTCGTCGGCGTGGTCCGGGGCCGGTAGAGCTGACGGTCGCGCAGCATCGCGAACAGGACTCGACGCGGTGCCGGGCCAGGCAGATCAGGGCAGCGTTGTGGCGGCGTCCCTCGGCCCGTTCGCGGTCGTCATAGGCGCGGCTGGGCGGGTCTGACAGTGCCGCGAACGCGGACAGGAACAGCACGACTTCAACGCGTGGTGCCCGCGCTGGGAGTGGCTCTCGCCCTTGTCCGAGGACCCCGACCGGTGAGTCACCGGCGCCAGCCCGGCGTAGGAGGCCAGGTGCGCGGCACTGACGAAGGCGCTGCCGTCTCCGACGATGGTGAGGATCTTGATGGCGGCCCTGACCCCGACGCCGGGCATCGAGGTCAGGACCTCGGCAGGAGGGTGGGCCTCCAGGCGCGCCTCGAGCTCGACGGCCAGCGCGGCGCGCTCGTCCCGGACCTCACGCAGCTGGGCAGTCACCCCGGTGATGACCCGGCCGATGGCGGCGGGCTGCTCGACCACCGCCAGGACCCGGCCCCGGGCGGTCAGCTTGGTGTAGACGGCTCGCAGGGCGGTCTCGTCGTTGGCCAGGGCCTTGTCGTGGACCTTGCAGCCGGCGTGTCCAGGGCGCAGGCGTGGTGGTCGGCTTTGCCGACGTCCAGGCCGATGCAGACGTCGTAGTAGTGCTCGGATGGGGCCATCGCGTCCTCCTGGTCGCCGTCGATGCACGCGCGGCAGACCAGCCCGGACTCCCGCGTCGCAGCCACGTGACGAACAGCGATCGACTCCGAAGGTCCCTATCAGCGATCACCAGTGCCCACCCGCCGCCGGTGACAACACCCCCCAGATCATCGGTGCACAGGGGGACTCAGTCATGCCGGCGGTGGTGGCCTGCCACCCCATCGCTGGAGTGATCAAGAAGGTAACGGGGGGACATCACGGGCAGTCGCTCGCCTCGCAGGTGCCCGCCCGTCCCCGATCCGACCGCGATCATGGGCGCTGGACGCTCGGGCGGCCCAGCGCCCATGATCGCGGTCAGGTGGGTCAGCCGGACGGGTCAGTCGACGCGGTGCAGCAGGGTCAGCGACCGGTCACGCACGAGGATCTTCTGGCCCGGCGCCAGGCCCCGCTTCTTGACGTGCTGCTCCGGGTCGGTCGACAGCACGAGCTTCCACCCCGGGAGGTTCTCCGGCTCCGGGTCGTGCCCGGAGTCCGAGCGCGTCGGCACGGTGAACTCCACCACCCCGGCCGAGCCGTTCACCATGATCATGAACTCCTCGGTGTCGTCGGCGCCGTCCGAGCGCGGGCCCAGCAGGTGGATGTTCAGCGCCTTGTTGAGGGGCTCGGCCCAGTCGCCGTCGCCCATCTCGGGGCCGTCAGCGCGCCGCATCTCCACTTCGACGTCACCGAAGTGCCGCGGCCGCAGCGCCGGGTGCTCGCACCGCAGGGTCGTGAGCTCCTGGGTGAACTCGACCAGCTGGGTGTCGACGGCCTTCCAGTCGAACCAGGAGATCTCGCTGTCCTGGCAGTAGGCGTTGTTGTTGCCGCCCTGCGTGCGGCCCATCTCGTCGCCGCCCAGGAGCATCGGCACCCCGTGGGAGAGCAGCAGCGTGGCCAGGAAGTTCTTCCGCTGGCGCTCGCGGAGCTCGGTGACGCCGGCGTCGTCGGTCGGGCCCTCTGCGCCGCAGCCCCAGCTCTTGTTGTCGCTCTCGCCGTCCTTGCTGTCCTCGCCGTTCTCCTCGTTGTGCTTGCGGTCGTAGCTGGTGAGGTCGTGCAGGGTGAACCCGTCGTGGGCGGTGATGAAGTTCACCGAGCACAGCGGGTCGCGGCCGGAGCCGCCGTAGACGTCGCCGCTGCCGGTGAACCGGTGGGCGACGGCCCCCAGGACGCCCTCCTCGCCGCGCCAGAAGTCGCGGACGTCGTCGCGGTACTTCCCGTTCCACTCGCTCCAGCGGGCCGGGAACCCGCCCACCTGGTAGCCCGCGGTGTCCCACGGCTCGGCGATCATCTTCACCGGCGCGAGCACGGGGTCCTGGTGGACCAGCGACAGGAAGGCGCTGTGCGCGCTCATCTCGCCGCCCTGGCGGGTCAGCGTGGTGGCCAGGTCGAAGCGGAACCCGTCGACGTGCATCTCCTGCACCCAGTACCGCAGCGAGTCCATCACCAGGCCGAGGGCCATCGGGTGGGAGGCGTTGAGGCTGTTGCCGGTGCCGGAGGTGTCGAAGTAGTGGCCCTCGTCGCCCTCCACCAGCCGGTAGAAGGAGCCGTTGTCGATGCCCTTCAGGCTGAACGTCGGCCCCTGGTCGTTGCCCTCGGCGGTGTGGTTGTAGACCACGTCGAGGATCACCTCGAGCCCGGCGGCGTGGAGGTCCTTGACCATCTGCCTGAACTCGGCCACCTGCCCGCCGCCGTCGCCCGTCGCCGCGTACGCCCCGTGGGGAGCGAGGAAGCCGATGGAGTTGTAGCCCCAGTAGTTGCTGAGCCCCTTCTCCACCAGGTGGGAGTCCTGCACGAACTGGTGGACCGGCAGCAGCTCCACGCTGGTGACGCCGAGGTCCTTCAGGTAGCCCGTGACTGCCGGGTGCGCCAGCCCCGCGTAGGTGCCGCGCAGCTCCTCGGGCACGTCGGGGTGCTGGGCGGTCAGGCCCTTGACGTGGGTCTCGTAGACGACCGTGGTGGCCAGCGGCGTGCGGGGCGGCGTGTCGTCACCCCAGTCGAAGCCGGGGTCGACGACGACGCTGCGGGGCACCGAGGGGGCCGAGTCGACCTCGTTCATCCGGGTCGGGTCGTCGAAGTGGTGTCCGAAGACCTCCTCGCCGGCGCCGAAGGAGCCCTCGACGGCGCGCGCCCACGGGTCCATCAGCAGCTTGTGCGGGTTGTGCCGCAGGCCGGCCTCCGGCTGCCAGGCGCCGTGCACGCGGAACCCGTAGCGCTGGCCGGCGCCGATCCCCGGGAGGAAGCCGTGGAAGACGTGACCGGAGCGCTCCGGCAGCCGCACCCGCGTCTCGGCGCCGGAGGCGTCGAAGAGGCAGACGTCGACGGCGTCGGCGGTCTCCGAGGGCAGCGCCACGTTGAGGCCGCCGTCGCGCGGCACGGCACCCAGCGGGTACGGCAGACCGGACTCCACGCGCGCCGCGAGGCCCCGGTAGGAGCTGCGGGTGCGCTTCGCTGGGCCCCGGGAGGGGGTCTTCTGCCGCGAGGGGCTCGAGGGGGAGCCGGCGGCGGCGTCGCGCTCACCGGAGGCTCGCGAGGTGCGGGAGGTGCGGGAAGGGGTCACCGCGGCATCCTCCGGGGGCTGGCGATCTTCCGCGACCCGGAGGCCGCGATCCCGTCGAGCCCGGTCGAGCCCGCCGGGGGCGCCCGCGGCCGGGGCGCCCCCCGCCGCCGGCGCTGGCAGGATCGGACCATGGCGGCACGGAGCGCGGGTCGGGGCCCGGCGGGCACGGGCACCACGGCGCTGGTGGGTCTGGTGTCGCTGCTGGGCACCGCCGGGGTCGCCCACCTGGTCACCCCGGAGCAGTTCGCCCGGATCGTGCCCCGCGCGCTGGGCCGGCCGCAGCCGTGGGTGCTGGGCTCGGGCCTCGCGGAGCTCGCCTGCGCCGCGGGCCTCGCCGCCCCGCGCACCCGCAGCGCCGCGGCGCTGGCGACGGCGGCGCTGCTCGTCGCCGTCTACCCCGCGAACGTCGTGATGGCCGTGCAGGCGCTGCGCGGCAGGAGGGCCCCCGGCTGGTACCGCGCGCTCGTGCTCGCCCGGCTGCCGCTCCAGGTGCCGCTGGTGGTGTGGGCCCTGCGCGCGGCGGGGTGGGCCCGATGAGCACCCCGAGCGCCGACGAGGTGGCTGCGGCGGCCGTCCGCGCGGCCGCCGTGACCCGGGCCGTGGTGCGCAGCGCCGTCGTCGGGGGAGCGGTGGGTCTGGCAGCGTCCGCCGCGGCGTCGGCCCTGGCCACGCACTTCGCCCGCCAGGTGGTCACGCCGCAGCGGGCGCGGCCCGACGACGTCCGGGTGCTCGCCGTCGAGACCGACCGCGTGGCCCTCGCGGTGAGCGACCTCACGCTCTCCCCGGGCCGCTACGGCCTCTGGACGCAGGACGGCACCGTGCACTCCCGGGTCGGCGAGGTGGTCGGGGTGGAGGGCGCGGGTCGCTCGAGCGCCGTGCTGCGCCGCCTGCTCGGCACCGACGTCGGGGTGCTGCGCCCCGGCCCGGGCCGCTGGAGCGGCTGGTTCCACACCGGTGACCCCGGCAGCGCGCTCGGGCTGCCGTTCGAGGACGTGCTGGTCCGCTCCCCGGTGGGCGACCTGCCCACGTGGTCCGTCCCGCCCGCCGACGGCGAGCCCGCGGCCGGGCGCGTGTGGGCGGTGCTCGTCCACGGCCGCGGCGGCACTCGCGAGGAGTGCCTGCGGGCGCTGCCGGTGCTGCACCGCCTCGGAGTCCCGGCGCTGGTCCCCAGCTACCGCAACGACCCGGAGGCGCCCGCCAGCACCACCGGGCGCTACGGCCTGGGGGACACGGAGTGGGTCGACGTCGAGGCGGCCGTCCTGCACGCCCTCGACGCCGGTGCGCGCGACGTCGTGCTCCTGGGGTGGTCGATGGGCGGGGCGGTGGTGCTCTCGCACCTGTCGCGCTCCTGGACGGCCGACCGGGTGCGCGCCGTCGTCCTCGACGGCCCGGTGCTCGACTGGCGGACCGTCCTGGACCACCAGGCGCGGGTGCACCGCGTGCCCCGGCCCCTGGGCCGCGCCGGCACCGCCCTCATGGGCTCGCCGCTGGCCCGGGCCGCGCTCGGCGTGGAGGGGCCGCTCGACCTCGACCGGCTCGACTGGGTCGCCCGCGCCGAGGAGCTCCGCCTGCCCCTGCTCCTCCTGCACGGGGACGCCGACGCCGTGGTCCCGGTGGGCCCCAGCCGGCTGCTGGCCGACGCCCGCCCCGACCTGGTGCGCCTCCTGGAGTTCCCGGGGGCCGGCCACTGCCGGGAGTGGAACAGCGACCCGGACCGCTGGGAGCGCGAGGTGGCGCGGTTCCTGCTCGACCACCTGTGAGGTGCTCTGGGAGTGCTGTGGAGGTGCTGCGGGTCCGGGCGGGCTCAGCGGCGCGAGCGCGCCAGCTGGACCGCGCCGTAGACGAGGACCACCACGCCGACCGCCACCAGCACCACGTGCAGCCACACGGACGTGTCGAGGTCCAGCGACGTCCAGGCGAACCAGCCCCCGAGCAGCAGGAAGCCGATGCCGCTGAGCCTGCGGCGAGGGCTCGAGACCTCGGCCCGGGCGGGCTCTCGGCTGCTGGGCTCATCGCTCACCGCGCCATCAAAGCAGGTGCTGCGCTCCCCGCGGACACGGTGCGGCGACGCCGCGGAGGCGTCCCGGCGTCCAGCGGGTGACGCTCCGATGTCCGCGCTGTGGACGCGCGACGGCGCCACCTGCGCCAGAATGTCCGCATGGCCCTCCAGACGACTCCCGACGGAGCCCCGGGAGCACCACCGGTCGTGACCGTCGAGGTCCCTGGTCCCGTCCACCGCCAGCGGGTGCTCGCGCTCGCCGTCGGCACCGCCGCGGTCACCGGCGGCCTCGCCGTCGTCGGTGCTCTCGTGCTCGGCGTGCCCCTGCGCGACCCGGACGGCTTCCTCGGCCCCGGGTGGGTCCGGATGCCCGCGCTGGTCGGCCTGGCGCTGGTGGCCGACATCCTGCCGCGCTCCCTGTGGATGCTGCGGGGCCACCGCGAGATGCGCTCGGGCCGCGGCTTCGTGCGCGCCGTGCGGCACGTCGCCGTGACGCGGTGGCCCTGGCGCCGGCTCATCCCCGTGGTGGTCGCGGTCGCGAGCTTCTACATCACGTACGTCGCCTACCGGAACCTCAAGAACTTCCTGCCGTTCGTCCACCACAGCTCGGACGACCTCGTCCTCGTGGCCAGCGACCGGCTGCTCGCCCTCGGCAACAACCCGGCCGAGATCCTCCACGAGGTGCTCGGCACCGGGGTCGCCGCCCACGTGCTCTCCTCGGTCTACATGGGCTACCTGATCTTCGTCCCGGTGTCCGTGGCGGTCGCGCTGATCTGGTCGAAGCAGCTCTCCCACGGCCTCTGGTACGTCACCGCGCTGTGCCTGAACTGGGCGCTCGGTGCGCTCAGCTACTACATGGTCCCGGCGTCGGGCCCGTTCTACGCGCTGCCGTGGGACTTCTCCGACCTGTCGCGCACGGACGTGACCGGCCTGCAGACCGCGCTGGTGCGCAACAGGTCCATCGTCATGGCGGACCCCGCCGTCTCCGGCACTGTCTCCGGCATCGCCGCCTTCGCCTCGCTGCACGTGTCCGTGGTCTTCACCGCCGCGCTGATCGTGCAGCTGGTCGGTCTGCCGAAGCTCGTGCGCCGGGTGATGTGGGTGTACTTCGCGCTCACCGTGACCGCCACGATCTACTTCGGCTGGCACTACATCGTCGACGACATCGCCGGTGTCGCCATCGGCGGCATCGCCGTGTGGGCGGGCGCCTGGGCCACCGGCAACCTGCGCGACCGGCAGGCCGACAGCGGCTCGGTGCGCTCGCAGCCCCTGCGCGAGAGCATCAGCTCCCGCTGACGCCCTCGCGCACCTGCCGCTTGATGCGGCCGAGCATCCCCGCCATGCCGCGCAGGCGCAGCGGGCTGACCGCCCGCGCCAGCCCCAGGCGGTCGCTGACGTCGTCCGGGACGGCGAGCAGCTCCGCAGCGGGCAGGCCGTCCAGGCCCTCGCGCAGGATGCTCGCGAAGCCGCGGGTGGTGGGCGCTTCCCGGGGTGCGGTGGCGAAGACGCGGACGGTGCGCGACGGGTCGACGGCGGCGTCGGCGACCTCGGTCAGCACGAAGACGGGCGACTGGCACTCGGGCACCGGCTCCAGCAGCTCCGGGTGCTCGGTGTAGCGCTCCGGCAGCTCCGGCAGCGACTGGCTGAACTCCAGCAGCAGCTGGAGCCGCTCGCGCTCGGAGACCGCGCCGAAGTCGTCGACGATGCCGGCCAGCGCTGGCGGCAGGTCGCTCGCCGGGCCGTCGGTCTGGCTCGTCGGGCCGCTCATCGGGGGGGCGTGCCGGGCTCGGCGCCCGTGGCGATCGGGACGCGCACGGCGTTGCCCCACTCGGTCCAGGAGCCGTCGTAGTTCTTGACGTCGCTGAAGCCCAGCAGGTGCGTCAGCACGAACCAGGTGTGGCTGGAGCGCTCGCCGATGCGGCAGTAGGCGATCGTGGCGGCCTCGGGGGCCAGGCCCTTCTCCCCGGAGTAGATCGCCTCGAGCTCGGCGCGCGGCTTGAAGCCGCCGTCCTCGGCGACGGCGCGGGCCCACGGCACCGACTGCGCCGCCGGGATGTGCCCGCCGCGCAGCGCCCCCTCGTCCGGGTAGGCGGGCATCGAGACGCGCGCGCCGGTGTACTCGTCGGGGGACCGGACGTCGACCAGCTGCGGGGCGTCGGTGCGCAGGAAGGCCAGCACGTCGTCCTTGTAGGCCCGGATCGGCGCGTCGTCGCGCTCGACCACGGGGTAGTCGACCGCAGCCGGTTCCGGGGCGTCGGTGGTGTACTCCCGGCCCTCGGCCTCCCACGTCGCACGGCCGCCGTCGAGCAGCCGCACGTCCTCGTGGCCGAACAGGGTGAAGACCCACAGCGCGTAGGCGGCCCACCAGTTGTTCTTGTCGCCGTAGATGACGACGGTGCTGTCGCGGCTGATGCCCCGGCTGCCCACCAGCGCCGCGAAGGCGGCGCCGTCGACGTAGTCGCGCGTCACCGGGTCGTTCAGGTCGGTGTGCCAGTCGACCTTCACCGCGCCGGGGACGTGCCCGGTCTCGTAGAGCAGCACGTCCTCGTCGCTCTCGACGACGACGAGGCCCGCCTCGCCCAGGTGCTCCGACAGCCACTGCGTGCTCACGAGCCGCTCGGGGTGGGCGTACGCGGCGAAGCGGGGGGAGTCGTCGAGGGGCACTCGGTGCGCGGCCATGGGATCGACATTAAGCGAGGTCCGCGTGACGCAACCATTCGGACCGGCTGCGCCCGGGGCCGCTGCGCCCGCGGCGGTCACGCGGAGGCTCATCTAGTCTCGGCCGGTGTCCGCAGCGCCCGTCCCCTCCCTCGTCGAGCGGGACCCGCGCCCGAGCCCCGCGCGGCTCCTGGCCGACCTGGTGCCCCCGCCGCACTTCGCCGGCGCCAGCTTCGACACCTACCGGCCCGACCCGGCGCAGCCCTCCCAGAGCGCCGCGGTGGCGGCCCTGCGGGAGCGGGCGCAGCGCTGGGGGACGCCGTCGGGCGGCCGCCGCGGCGGCCTGTCGCGGCTCTTCGGCAGGTCGGGGGGCAGCGAGGAGCGCCAGGGGATCTACCTCGACGGCGGCTTCGGCGTCGGCAAGACCCACCTGCTGACGTCCCTGTTCCACGCCGTCGACGCCAGCGCCCCCGGCACAGCGGCGCACGGCACCTTCGTGGAGTACACCAACCTGGCCGGCGCCCTGGGCTTCCGGCAGGCCGTCGAGGCGCTCTCGGCCAAGCGGCTCGTCTGCATCGACGAGTTCGAGCTCGACGACCCGGGCGACACCGTCCTCATGAGCCGCCTGCTGCGCGAGCTGTCCGACGCCGGCACCGCGCTCGCGGCCACCTCCAACACGCTGCCCGACGCGCTGGGGGAGGGCCGCTTCGCCGCGGAGGACTTCCTGCGCGAGATCCAGGCCGTCGCCTCCCGCTTCGACGTCTTCCGCGTCGACGGGGAGGACTACCGCCACCGCGGCCTCCCCGTCCCGCCGGAGCCCTCCTCGGACGACGACGTCGCCCAGCGCGCCGCGGACGCCGCCGGACGCGGCGAGGGCGTCGTCCTGGACGGCTTCGACGGCCTGCTCGACCACCTCGCCACCGTGCACCCCAGCCGCTACGGGGCGCTGCTCGACGGCGTCACCCGGGTGCACTGGACGGGGGTGCGCCCGGTCTCGGACCAGTCGGTGGCCCTGCGCCTCGTCGTCCTCGGCGACCGGATGTACGACCGCGACCTCCCGCTGGTCACCTCCGGGACGCCGCTGGACCGGCTGTTCCCCGAGGAGCTGATGCGCGGGGGGCTACCGCAAGAAGTACGCCCGGGCGGTCTCCCGCCTCACCGCGATGGCCCGCGAGGGCGCCCCCGCCTGACCGCCGGGGTGGCCGCCGTCAGTGGAGGCGGACCACGGCGCAGGCGCGCGCCGGCAGCTGCAGGCCGTCGCCGGCCCACGACGTCCGCTGCGGGTCCCAGGCGAGCACCACCTCGACGCCGTCGGGCAGGCCCTCCACCGGCACCACCTGGTCGACGTCGGCGAGGTTCGCCACCAGCTGCAGCGCCCCCCGCTGCACCACCAGCCAGGGCCGGCCGCCGTCGGCGAGCGAGTCGTCGCCGCTGGTGGTGGCCCGCACGGCGGTGAGGTCGTCGTCGTGCAGGTCGGGGTCGGAGCGGCGCAGGGCGAGCAGGTCGCGGGTCCAGGCGAGCAGCCGGGCCCCGCGACCGCCCTCGGGCTCGGTCCAGTCGAGCTTGGAGCCCTCGAACGTCGCGAGGTCCTGCGGGTCGGGCACGGCGTCGGCGGTCTCGTCGTCCCAGCCGTGGCTCGCGAACTCCTCGGCGCGCCCCTTGCTCACGAGGGCGCCGAGCTCGGCGTCGTGGTCGGTGAAGAACATCCAGGGCGTGGTGGCGCCCCACTCCTCGCCCATGAAGATCATCGGGGTGAAGGCGCTGGTGAGGACGACGGCCTGCGCGGTGGCCAGCGCGGCGTCCTCCAGGGACGCCGAGAGGCGGTCGCCGGTGGCGCGGTTGCCGGTCTGGTCGTGCGTGGTGGTGTAGGCCACGAACGCGCTGCCGCCGTGGCGGGAGGCGTCGACGGGCGCGCCCCACACGGCGTCGCGGAACGGGCTGTAGGTGCCCGCGTGGTGGAAGACCCGCTCCAGCACGCCGCCGAGCGCCTCCAGGCTCGCGAAGTCCTTGTAGTAGCCGCCGCGCTCCCCGGTCATCACCGAGCGCAGGGCGTGGTGGACGTCGTCGGCCCACTGCGCCTGCATCCCGCGCGCGGGCAGGTCCGTCCCCGTGTCCTCGCCCAGCGGCGTGACCATCCCGGTGTCGTTGAGGTCGGACTCGGCGACCAGCGTCAGCGGGCGCCCCAGCTCCGCCGACAGGTCGGAGGTCTCGCGGGCCAGCTGCGGCGAGCAGGTGCTCGTCGGAGTCGTCGACGAGGGCGTGGACGGCGTCCAGGCGCAGCGCGTCGACGTGGAAGTCGCGGAACCAGCGCAGGGCGTTGTCGACGACGAAGCGCCGCACCCCCTCGGAGCCGGGCTGGTCCAGGTTGACCGCGGCGCCCCACGGCGTGTGGTGCGCCTCGGTGAAGTACGGGCCGAACTCGCCCAGGTAGTTGCCCGCCGGGCCGAGGTGGTTGTAGACGACGTCGAGCGCGACGGCCAGGCCCGCGCGCGTGCGCGGCGTCGACGAAGCGCTGCAGCGCCGCCGGGCCGCCGTACGGCGTCGTGCACGGCGTACAGGTCGACGCCGTCGTAGCCCCAGCCGCGCGCGCCCCGGGAAGGCGGCCACGGGCAGCAGCTCGACGACGTCGACGCCGAGGTCGACGAGGTGGTCCAGGTGCTCCGACGGCGGCGTCGAGCGTGCCCTCGGGCGTGAACGTGCCGACGTGCAGCTCGTAGAGGACGGCGCCGCGCGCGTCGCGGCCCGCCCAGGCCCCGTCGCCCCAGGTGTGCGCCGCGGTCGTCGAAGACCCGCGACGGGCCGTGCACGTCGTGGGGCTGCCAGGCGCTGCGCGGGTCGGGGCGGGGGTCACCGCCGTCGACGCGGAAGGCGTAGTCGGTGCCGTCTCCCGCGTTCTCGACCCGGGCCGCCCACCACCCGTCGCCGAGGTCGGGAGCGGGGGCCATCGCGCGTGTCGAGCGGCCCTCCGCGAGGTGGACGTCGACCTCGACGCGGTCGGCGGAGGGGGCCCAGACGGAGAAGCGGTGCACGCCCCAACCCTCCCGGTGATCATGCGGTCCCGCCACTGCGAGCCGCGCGACCGCCCGACCAGCGGGGTGGGGGAGGGGTCAGACCCTGCCCGTCCAGGCCAGGCTGGCCAGGTCGGCGTCGTCGATGTAGAGCGTCCCGCTCAGGTGGTCGATCTCGTGCTGCATGATCCGCGCCGCCCAGCCCGAGAAGACCTCGTCGAAGCCCCGCCCGGTCTCGTCCTGGCCCCGCACCCGCACGGAGCGGAACCGCGCCCGCTCCGCCTCGTACCCGACCACGGACAGGCAGCCCTCCTCGAAGACCACCAGCTCGGTGTCCACCGGCTCGTAGACGGGGTTGACGATCACGCGGAACGGCAGGTCGGAGCGGTCGCGCGGGTCGTCCTCGTCGTCGCCGGAGTCCTCCACGACGGCCAGGGCCAGGCCCAGCCCGACCTGCGGCGCTGCCAGCCCCACCCCCGGGGCGTCGTGCATCGACTCGCGCATCGCGGCGACCAGGTCGGCCATGAGCTCGGGCGACAGCTCCCCGTCGTAGGGCTGCGCGACCTCGCGGAGCACGGGGTGCCCCGCCTGGACGATCGGCAGGGGCTGCTTGCCGCGCAGCAGCTTCCCGACCGCCTTGCGGAGGTCCTTGCTGCTCAGGGGGCGGGGGATCGCGTCGATCGCGCTGGTGGGGCTGGACTGCTGGGCCATGGTCACGGCGCAGCATCCTTCACCAGCAGCGCGACGGGCAGCGAACCGAGCAGGTCCGCCAGCGGCGACGGCGCCGCCGGGGACGACGCGGCCCGGTGAGCCGGTCGAGCCAGGTGCGCCGGCCTCCAGCGCCGGCAGGACGACGGTGTGCTGGCCCCAGCCGCCGTTGCGCTCCAGCGACGTGGCCAGGCGCGTCGCGACGACGACCACCTGCGGCGCCCCGCCGTCGACGCTGCGGACGCCGCGGCCGAAGGCGACGGCGTTGCCCGTGGAGGTGGCCACCGCGGTGTAGGTGGCCGTCGTCGGCGCGCCGACGAACCACTCCGGGTGCTCGCGGCGCAGCCGCAGCGCCCGGGAGGTCACGAGCAGCTTCTCGTCGGACAGGTCCGCGGGCGGGCCCCCGGCGTCCAGGCGGGCCAGGCGGGTCGCGCGCGGTCGGCGTAGTCGACCGGCGCGGCGGTTGTCGGGGTCGACCAGCGACAGGTCGACCACCTCGGTGCCCTGGTAGACGTCGGGCACGCCCGGCATGGTCAGCTGCACGAGCTTCTGGCCGAGCACCGCGGCGCGCACCGGGACGGCGATCCGCTCGCTGAACGCCTCCACCGCCGCCAGCACGGCCTCGTCCTCGAGCACGCCGACGGCGAACGCGCGCACGGCGTCCTCGTAGGCCTCGTCGGGGTCGGTCCAGGTGGTGTGCAGCTTCGCCTCGCGCGTCGCCTTCTGCAGGTAGCCCAGGAGGCGCTCGCCGCTGATCGGGCCTCCCCGCTCCCCGGAGCCCCACGTGCCCAGCAGGGTCTGCCACAGGAGGTGCTCGGTCTGCCCGTCCAGCTCCTGGCGGCGGTGCGGGGCCGCCAGGCGCCGCCAGGTCCGCAGCGGCCTCGGCGAAGTCGAGGGGCAGCTCGCTCAGCACGGCCAGGCGCGCCCGCACGTCCTCGTCGCGCTTGGTGTCGTGCGTGGTGAGCGTGGTCATCGCCAGCCGGCCAGTCCCGCACCTGGCCGGCGCAGTGGGCGTGGAACTCCTCCGGCGCGACGCCGACGCGGTCGGGGTCGCCGCCGACCTCGTTGAGCCCGGACGAGGCGGGACCAGCGGTAGAACGCGGTGTCCTCCACGCCCTTGGCCATCACCGGCCCGCAGGTCTGCTGGAAGCGGATGACGAGCTCGGCGCGGTCGTCGTCGGCGATCCGGCCGGCGCTGCCGGCCTCGCGGCCCAGCAGCAGCTCGACGACGACGTCGAGGGTGTCCCAGCGCTCCTCGGGCAGGTGGGCGCGGGCGTGCTCCGCGGCCTCCCCCAGGACGCGCGCGGCCTCGGCCGGGCGCGGCCTCCCCGGGGACCACGTAGGCGCGGTAGCGCGGGAAGGCGACCAGCAGCTCGACGACGCAGTCGCGCAGCGCCCGCTCGGTGTGGTCGCGCAGGCGCACGTCGACGGCGACCATCTCGCACCAGCAGCTGCACCAGGCGGTGCACCTCGGCGTAGAGGCCGCCCTCGACCACCTCCCGCTTGGCCTGCTCCACCACGGCCGGGAAGCCCGTCGGAGGCGCCGGTGACCTCCGCCATCAGCGCCGACGAGCGGACCGGCGCCCGCGGGGTCGACGAAGAGGCCGCCGACGCGCAGCAGAGCGTCGTAGCCGGTGGTGCCCGCGCACGGGCCAGTCGTCGGGCAGCGCCTCGCCGCCCTCGAGGATCTTCTCCACGACCACCCACGCGCCGCCGGAGCGCTCCGCGAGGCGGCGCGACGTAGCCGCGCGGGTCGGCCAGGCCGTCGGGGTGGTCGATGCGCAGCCCGTCGAGCTTCCCGTCGGCGATGAGGCCGAGCAGCAGCTCGTGGGTGGCGTCGAAGACCTCCGGGTCCTCCACGCGGATCGCGGCCAGGGTGTCGACGTCGAAGAAGCGGCGGTAGTTCAGCTCCTCGTCGGCCACCCGCCAGTGCGCCAGCCGGTACCACTGCCGGTCGACCAGCTCGGCCAGGCGGCAGGCTCTCGGTGCCCGGGCGCACGGGGAACACGTGGTCGTAGTAGCGCAGCAGCGGGCTCGCCGCCGCGAGGTGTCGAGCTCGAGCTCGCCGGAGCCGAGCACCTGGCCGATGCGCGGCGCCGAGCACCGGCATGAGCATGGCGTGGCCCGAGGCCCACCAGTCGACGTCGAACCACCGCGCGAACGGCGAGTCCGGCCCGTCGCGCAGCACCGACCACAGCGCGCTGTTGAGGCGCGCGGGCGTCGGGACCGCCATGTGGTTGGGGACGACGTCGGCGACGGCGCCCAGGCCGCGCGCGTGGAGGCGCTCCACGAGGGCGTCGAACGCCTCGCGCCCGCCCGCCTCGGGGTTGATCCGCGAGTGGTCGATGACGTCGTAGCCGTGCGCCGACCCGGGGGCCGGCGCCAGCAGCGGGGACAGGTAGGCGTGGGAGGCGCCGAGCGCCTCCAGGTGGTCGACGACGGCGGTGGCGTCGTCGTAGCCGAACTCCGGGCGCACCTGCAGCCGGTAGGTGGACACCGGGACCGGGCGTCCCGGCGCCGGGCGGTGCTGCTCGGCGGACCCGCCCTGGCCGCCCTGGTCCTGCGCAGGGGGGGCGGCGCTCACAGCGCCTCCACCGACGGGCGGGTGACGACGAACAGGCTGCGGCCGGTCACGTCGACGTCGGACCCGGCGGGCAGGGTCCCCTCGTCGCGGACCCGGGGCACGTCGGTCTCTCCGGTGTCCAGGACCACCGTCCAGCGCTGGCCGTACTCCAGGGGCGGCAGGGTGAAGTCGACGTCCTCGTGGGAGGCGTTGAACATGATGTAGGAAGCTGTCGTCGACGATCTGCTCTCCGCGCGGGTCGGGCTCGGGGATCGCCCAGCCGTTGAGGAAGACGCACCAGCGACGCGGGCGTACCCGGTCGACCAGTCGCTGTGGGTCATGTGCTTGCCCGCCGGGGTGAACCAGGCGATGTCACCGAGGGCGCTCTCGCCGCCGTGCTGGGCGTCGCCGGCGAAGAAGCGGCGGCGACGGAAGACGGGGTGGCTCATCTGCACCGCGATCACGTCCTGCGTGAACTTCAGCAGGGACCGCTGCTCGTCGGAGAGGTTCCAGTCGACCCAGGCCGTGCTCGTTGTCCTGGCAGTAGGCGTTGTTGTTGCCCTTCTGCGTCCGTCCCAGCTCGTCACCGTGCAGCGATCATCGGCACGCCCTGGGACAGCAGCAGGGTGGCCAGCATGTTCCGCTGCTGGCGCCCGCGCAGGAGGATCACCTCCTTGTCCTTCGTCTCGCCCTCGACGCCGCAGTTCCAGGAGCGGTTGTGGCTCTCGCCGTCGCGGCCGCCCTCGCCGTTGGCCTCGTTGCGCTTCTCGTTGTAGGAGACGAGGTCGCGCATGGTGAAGCCGTCGTGGGCGGTGACGAAGTTGATGGACGCGATCGGCTTGCGGCCGTTGTGCTCGTAGAGGTCGGAGGAGCCGGAGATGCGGGCTGGCGAACTCCGCCAGCGTCGCTCGGCTCGCCGCGCCAGAAGTCGCGGACGGTGTCGCGGTACTTGCCGTTCCACTCCGTCCACAGCGGGGGGAAGCCCCCGACCTGGTAGCCGCCGTCACCGACGTCCCAGGGCTCCGCGATGAGCTTGACCTGGCTGACCACCGGGTCCTGCTGGATCAGGTCGAAGAACGCGCTCAGCCGGTCGACCTCGTGGAACTGGCGGGCCAGGGTGCCGCCAGGTCGAAGCGGAAGCCGTCGACGTGCATCTCGTTCACCCAGTACCGCAGCGAGTCCATGATCAGCTGGAGCACGTGCGGGTGCCGCATCAGCAGGCTGTTGCCGGTGCCGGTCGTGTCGTAGTAGTGGGCCTTGTCGGAGTCGACCAGGCGGTAGTAGGCGGCGTTGTCGATCCCGCGGAAGCACAGCGTCGGGCCCATGTGGTTGCCCTCGGCGGTGTGGTTGTAGACCACGTCGAGGATCACCTCGATGCCCGCCTCGTGCAGCGCCTGCGCACCATCGACTTGAACTCCATCACCTGCTGGCCGCGGGTGCCGGTGGAGGAGTAGGCGTTGTGCGGGGCGAAGAAGCCGATCGTGTTGTAGCCCCAGTAGTTGGACATGCCCTTCGTCCTGCGAGGTGGGTGTCCTGCACGAACTGGTGGACCGGCATCAGCTCGATGGCGGTGACGCCGAGGTCGGTGAGGTGCTCGATCATCGCCGGGTGCGCCGATCCCGGCGTAAGTGCCGCGGATCTCCTCCGGCACGCCGGGGTGCGTCATCGTCAGGCCCTTGACGTGCGCCTCGTAGATGACCGTCTCGTGGTAGTCGCGGCGCGGCGGCCGGTCGGTGCCCCAGTCGAAGTAGGGGTTGACGACGACGGACAGCATCGTGTGCCGCGCGCTGTCGGCGGTGTTGCAGCCGCGTCGGGTCCTTGAAGCGAGTAGCTGAACAGCGACTCGTCCCCGTCGACCTGCCCGTCGATGGCCTTCGCGTACGGGTCGAGCAGCAGCTTGGCGGGGTTGCAGCGGTGGCCCGCCGAGCGGGTCGTACGGGCCCGTGCACGCGGTAGCCGTACCGCTGCCCGGGCTGGACCCGCGGCAGGTAGCGCGTGCCAGACGAAGCCGTCGACCTCCGGCAGGTCGATCCGGGTCTCGCGGCCGCCGCTCGTCGACGAGGCAGAGCTCGACGCGCGTCGGCGACCTCGGAGAACAGCGCGAAGTTGGTGCCCGCGCCGTCGAAGGTGGCCCCCAGCGGGTAGGGGCGTCCTGGCCAGATCTGCATGGCGTCCTCTCGGGGGGCGTGCTGGCGACGGCCGCGGAGCGGTCGTGCGCAGTCGATGAGCAGTGGTCATCCTGGCCGAGCGGAGGCCCGAGTGCCTCGCGGAGACCGTCCTGCCTGGTCACAGACCCGTCACGGAACCCTCCGCGACCCGTCCCGGACCCGTCGCCGGGCCTCGAGCAGCCGCGTCGGGGGAGGCGGTTCGACGGCGCCCGCAGCGGTCCAGTAGAGTCGTCACCGTTCGGCCGCGAGGTCGGCGCGCGGATGTGGCTCAGTGGTAGAGCATCACCTTGCCAAGGTGAGGGTCGCGGGTTCGAATCCCGTCATCCGCTCGGTGGCACCGCTCGAGGGCCTGGACACCGGGTCCTCCTCGGTGGAGTGGCCGAGAGGCGAGGCAACGGCCTGCAAAGCCGTGTACACGGGTTCGAATCCCGTCTCCACCTCTCACGCAGTGCCTCCGGGCTCTGCCCGGGCGATTGGCGCAGTGGTAGCGCGCTTCCTTGACACGGAAGAGGTCACAGGTTCGAACCCTGTATCGCCCACCAGCAGGCCCCGGCTCCCTCGTGGAGACCGGGGCCTTCGGCGTTCTCGGAGCCCTGGCGGCGAGGGCCTGGACGCACCGAGGGCGCCGTCCCCGGTGGGGGAGCGGCGCCCTCGGTCTCCGAGCGGGAGCTGGGTCTCGAGCTAGACAGCGCGGCCCAGGAGCTCGGCGAGCTCGTCGTCGACGTGGACGTGGCGGCTCTCGGCCCCGGGGGGCACGAGCGCGTGGGTGCGGTCCAGGAAGTCGCGCAGGTCGGCCGCGTCGGCCTCCAGGACGGCGTGACCGTCCGGGGAGCTCAGGGAGACCAGCACGACCTCCTCGCCGTCGACCTCGCCCGGCCAGACCTGGACGTCACCCTCACCGGTGGGGCGGCGGAGCCCCTCGCGCAGCAGGTCCCTCGCGAAGACCCACTCGATGGTCCCCCCGTCGCCGCGGAAGGCCGCGGTCACCGCGAACGGGTCGTGCAGGCCGTACCCGAAAGCCACGGAGACCGGCACCTTGCCCGACTCCGGGACGACGAGACGCAGCTCGACCTCGGCGTCGACGTGTGCGGAGCCTCTGGGCACGTGTGTCCTCCCGGTGGTCGGCGGCCGGCGGCCGGCGACGTCGCCGACCCGGCGGGTCGGTTGCTCTCCATGTTCCCTCGTCCCGGTCGGGTCAAACACCCCGGGGCGGCGTGTCGCAGCAGACGTACTCTAGGCGGGTGCAGCCAGCACCACCGGTCCCGTCCGCTCCCGGCCCCACCGCACCCGGTGGCAGCCCCGAGCCCGCAGCGGGTCGAGGCGGCGCGGAGCGGTCCGACCGCTGGGAGTGGCGGCGCAGGATCCGCGCGCACCCCCGGAGCCGCCGCTTCTACCGCGTCGCCGTCGGCTGCCTGGGCGTGCTGCTGATCCTCCTGGGCCTGCTCACCGGCTGGCTCCCGGGCCCGGGTGGCATCCCCCTCACGCTGGCCGGGCTGGCCGTGCTCGCGAGCGAGTTCGCGTGGGCGCACCGGCTGCTGTCCCGCGCCCGCCGCGCGCTGCACGCGTTCACCCGGTGGGCGAGCCGCCAGCCCGCCTGGCTGCGCGTCGCCGGCTCGCTGACCGCCGTCGCCTGCGCCCTCGGCGGGCTCTGGCTCGGCCTCGTCCTGGTCGGACCGCCGTCGGTGATGCCCGCGGGAGCGGTGGCCCTGCTCGACCGCCTCCCCGGCGTCGAGCCCTGAGGCGGTCCACCCGGCGGGACGAGCCCCAGCGCGGGCCCCGGCGGAGACCGGGTACTGTTCCTGGAGCACCCGGGCGATTGGCTCAGCGGTAGAGCGCCTCGTTCACACCGAGGAGGTCACTGGTTCGATCCCAGTATCGCCCACCCGGGTCCGACGGGCCGCCCCTCCCCGGGGCGGCCCGTCGGCGTCTGCGCGTGCGGGGGGGTGAGGTGGCGCAGCTGGTGGGCGCCGTGGCGCGGCTGCAGCGCTTCCCGCTGCGCTCCGCCGCCGGGGAGTCACCGGGCTCGGCGCGCCTCCTGCCGGGCGGTCTGGAGCACGACCGCGGGTGGCACCTCCTCGACGCCGGCGGCGAGCCGGTGACCGCGCGGACGGCACCGGGCCTGGCGGCCCTGGGCGCTGCTGCCGGACCCGGTGGAGGCCTCGTCGTCGACGGGGTCCCGGTGCCCGTCGGGGGCGTCGGTGGCGTCGGGGGCGCTGCCCCGCCGTGGGTCGAGCTGCTGGGGGGCGCGGGCGCCCGCGTGGTCGCCGCTGCGGAGCCCCACCGGGCCGGGGCGGCGCTGCACCTGGTCTCCGAGGGCGCCGCTGACGACCCGCGGGCCCCTGCGGGCTGCGACCCGGGCGGGCGCGCCAACGTCGTGCTCGACCTCCTCGGCGCCGACCCCGGCGACGAGCGGGGCTGGGGCGGGCTGCGGCTCGCGGTGGGGGAGCGGGCCGTCGTCGTCGTGACCCGCGCCCCCCGGCGCTGCCTCGGGGTGTACGCCGACGTGCTCGTGCCCGGCGAGGTGCGGGTCGGTGACCCGGTGGTCCTGCTCGACCCCGCCCCGCCTCCGCCCGACGGCCCGTGATGCCGCGGCCGTAGAGTCCTGGCCGTGTCTTCGGAGGGTGCTGCCGCGCTGCTGGTCGTCGTCGACGGGGTCGAGCGCGAGGTGGCCGCGGGCACCACGGGCGCCGACCTGTTCGAGGGGCGGCGCGACGTCGTCGCCGTCCGCCTGGTGAGCGGCGGGGCCGGGGGTGAGCTGCGCGACCTGGCGGCTCCGCTGGCCGCCGGCGACGTCGTCGAGGCGGTCGAGGTCGGCAGCCCCGACGGGCTCGACGTGCTGCGCCACTCCACCGCGCACGTCCTCGCGCAGGCGGTGCAGGTGCTGCACCCCGCGGCCAAGCTGGGCATCGGCCCGCCGGTGCGCGACGGCTTCTACTACGACTTCGACGTCGAGGTCCCCTTCACCCCCGAGGACCTGAAGTTCCTGGAGAAGGAGATGCAGCGCATCGTCAAGGAGGGGCAGGTCTTCCGGCGGCGTGTCGTCACGGACGAGGAGGCCCGCGCGGAGCTCGCCTCCGAGCCCTACAAGCTCGAGCTGGTCGGCCTCAAGGGCGGGGTCACCGGCGCTGACGGGGCCGAGGGCGAGGAGGCGGCGGAGGGCGCGTCCGTCGAGGTCGGAGCCGGTGAGCTGACGATCTACGACAACGTCCGCCGCGACGGCTCGGTGGCCTGGAAGGACCTGTGCCGCGGCCCGCACGTGCCGAGCACCCGCCTGCTCGCCAACGGCTGGCAGCTGACCCGCACCGCCGCCGCCTACTGGCGCGGTGACCAGGCCAACCAGCAGCTGCAGCGCGTGTACGGCACCGCGTGGCCCACCAAGGACGAGCTGCGCGCCCACCTGGAGCGCCTCGCCGAGGCCGAGCGGCGCGACCACCGCCGGCTCGGGGCCGAGCTCGACCTGTTCTCCTTCCCCGACGAGATCGGCTCCGGCCTGCCCGTCTTCCACCCCCGCGGCGGCGTCGTCAAGCGGGAGATGGAGGACTACGTGCGCCGTCGGCACGTGGAGGAGGGCTTCGACTACGTCGGCACCCCCCACATCAGCAAGGCGCACCTGTTCGAGACCTCCGGGCACCTGCCGTACTACGCCGACACGATGTTCCCGCCGATGGAGCTCGAGAACGCGCAGTACTACCTGAAGGCCATGAACTGCCCCATGCACAACCTGATCTTCAGGTCGCGCGGGCGGTCCTACCGCGAGCTGCCGCTGCGGTTCTTCGAGTTCGGGTCGGTCTACCGCTACGAGAAGTCCGGCGTCGTGCACGGGCTGACCCGCGTGCGCGGGCTCACCCAGGACGACTCCCACAGCTACTGCACCCCCGAGCAGGCGCCGGGGGAGGTGGAGAAGCTGCTCGGCTTCGTCCTCGGGCTGCTGAGCGACTTCGGGCTCGACGACTACTACCTGGAGCTGTCGACCCGCGGCACGAGCGACAAGTTCATCGGCTCGGACGAGGAGTGGGAGCTGGCGACGGAGGTGCTGCGCGGCGTCGCGGAGCGCACCGGCCTGGAGCTGGTGCCCGACCCGGGGGGCGCCGCCTTCTACGGCCCGAAGATCTCGGTGCAGGCGCGCGACGCCATCGGGCGCACCTGGCAGATGTCGACGATCCAGTACGACTTCACCCAGCCCGCCCGCTTCGGGCTGGAGTTCACCGCCGCCGACGGGTCCCACCAGCAGCCGGTGATGATCCACTCGGCGAAGTTCGGCTCCATCGAGCGGTTCTTCGGCGTCCTGGTGGAGCACTACGCGGGCGCCTTCCCGCCCTGGCTCGCGCCGGTGCAGGTGGTCGGCGTGCCCGTGGCCGAGGACTTCGCGCCGCACCTGCACGCGGTGGCGGAGCGGCTGCGCGTGCAGGGGATCCGCGTCGAGGTCGACGACAGCGACGACCGGATGCAGAAGAAGATCCGCACCCACTCCAAGGCGAAGGTGCCCTTCGTCCTGATCGCCGGCGGCGACGACGTCGAGGCCGGCGCCGTCTCCTTCCGCTACCGCGACGGCTCGCAGGACAACGGCGTGCCCGTGGACGTGGCCGTGGAGCGCATCGTGGAGGCGGTCCGCTCCCGGGTGCAGGTGTGAGCACGACGCCGGACGGCGTCGGTGGGAGAGGGCTGGAGGGGCCGGAGGGCTTCGCCCGCGACGAGGACGGCTTCCAGCGGCTCTGGACGCCGCACCGGATGGCCTACATCGGCGGTGAGAACAAGCCGGCCGACTCGGCGGCGGGGCGCGACTGCCCCTTCTGCCGCGCCCCCACCCTTGACGACGACGACGCCCTGGTCGTCGCGCGGGGCGAGGAGTGCTTCGCGGTGCTCAACCTCTACCCGTACAACCCCGGGCACCTCATGGTCTGCCCGTACCGCCACGTCGCCGGCTACGTCGACCTGACGGTCAGCGAGACGGCGGAGCTCGCGACCATGACGCAGAGCGCGCTGCGGGTGCTCGCTGAGGCCAGCGGGCCCGCCGGCTTCAACCTCGGCATGAACCAGGGCGAGGCCGGCGGCGCCGGCATCGCGGCGCACCTGCACCAGCACGTGGTGCCGCGCTGGAGCGGAGACGCGAACTTCCTGCCGGTGGTCGGCCGCACCAAGGCGCTCCCGGAGCTGCTCGCCGACACCCGCTCCCGGCTGGCCCGGACGTGGGCCGGCTCGGGGGAGCCGGGCACCACCAGCCCCGGCTGACGGGCCGCCGGGCGGGGCCGCCGACCGGCCGACCGGATGGCAGCGGCTCGTCGCGGCCTCGGCCGCCCCCGCTCGCCGCTACGCTCGCAGGGACATGCTCAACCGCTACGCCCGCGCCTGGCTCACGCGCCTCCTGACGCCGGTCGCGGCGCTCCTGCTCCGCTGGGGCGTCAGCCCCGACGCCGTGACGGCGGTGGGCACCCTCGGCGTGGTCTCCTCCGCCCTGCTCCTGTACCCCCGGGGCGAGCTCTTCTGGGGCACCCTCGCCGTCACCTGCTTCGTGCTCTCGGACGCGCTCGACGGCACGATGGCGCGGATGTCGGGGCGCACCAGCGCCTGGGGCGCGTTCCTGGACTCCACCCTCGACCGCTTCGGCGACGCCGCGGTCTTCGGCGGCCTCGTGCTGTGGGCCACGGGCACGGGCGACGACCGGCCGGTGGCCGTGCTGGCGCTGGCCTGCCTGGTCCTGGGCTTCGTGGTGTCCTACGCCCGGGCGCGGGCGGAGGCCGTCGGCGCCCGGGCCGACGTCGGCATCGCGGAGCGCTCCGAGCGCCTCGTGGCCACCCTCGTGGTCACCGCCCTGGTCGGCCTCGGGCTGCCGCAGGTGGTGATGGCGGTGGTCCTGGGCCTGCTGGCGCTGGCGAGCCTGGTGACCGTCGGGCAGCGGATGGCCCTCGTGCGCCGCCAGCTCGTGGTCCGCGCACCCGCGGCGGGCCCGGCGCCCGGGGGCGCTCCCGCCCCCCGGACCGGCGCCGCGGGCACGGCTCGCGCCAGGGCGCGTGCCCGCGGCTGACCCGCGGGCCCCGCTGTCCCAGCGGGTGGCCGCCTCGGGCCTGCTGGCGGCGTGGCGCGTGGTGCCGCGGCTGCCCGAGGGCCTCGTGCACCTGGCGGGCGCCGCGGCCGCCGACGTCGCCTGGGCCGTCCGCGGCCCGGGCGTCCGCCGGCTGGAGGAGAACCTGGGCGCCCTCGAGCCCGACCCCCGCGCCCTGCGCCGGCTCTCGCGCGCCGGGATGCGCTCCTACGCCCGCTACTGGTGCGACGCGTTCCGCCTGCACACCTGGTCGTCCCTGCAGCTCGACGCGCGGACCCGGGTCGAGGGGCCCGGGTACGACGAGCTCGTCGCGGCGCTGCACGCCGGCCGGGGCGCCGTCGCCTTCCTCGGGCACAGCGGCAGCTGGGACCAGGTCGGTGCGTGGGCGGCGGCGCACTGGGGCCACCTGGGGGGCGTGCTGACGGTGGCGGAGCGGCTCGAGCCCCCCGCGGTCCACGAGGCCTTCCTCTCCTTCCGCGCCCGGCTGGGCGTCACCGCCGTGGCTGTCGACCCGGCCGGCACCGACGCGACCGGCGCGCCCGGCGCCGCCGCAGGGGGCGGAGGCAGCTTCGCGGCGCTCGTGCGGGGCCTGCGGCGCGGGGCGTTCGTGCCGCTGCTCGCCGACCGCGACCTCTCCGGCAGCGGCGTCGCCGTCGAGCTGCTGGGCCGCGCCTCCCGCGCGGCCCCCGGGCCCGCGACGCTGGCCCTCGCCACCGGGGCGCCCCTGTTCCCCGTCTCGGTGCACTACGAGCCCGGGCCCGGGCGCCGCCGCGGCTGGCGCCCCTGGACGGCCGTCGCGACGGTGCACGCCGCCGTCGTCGTCCCGCCCCGCGGCCAGGGCCGCGAGGGCCGCCAGGCGCAGGTGGCCGCCATGACCCGGGCCTGCACCGCCGTGCTCTCCGACGCCGTCCGGCAGCACCCCGCCGACTGGCACGTGCTGCAGCGGGTGTTCACGCCGTGAGGGTCGGGCTGGTCTGCCCCTACTCCTTCGACGTCCCCGGCGGCGTCCAGGCGCACGTCGCCGACCTCGCCGGGGTGCTCCTCGCCGACGGGCACGACGTCTCGGTGCTCGCCCCGCTGACCGCCGACGCCGCGCCCGGGCAGCCGCTCCCGCCCTGGCTGGTCTCCGCCGGCGGCGCCGTCCCCGTGGCCTACAACGGCTCCGTGGCCCGCGTCAGCTTCGGCCCCGTCGTCGGCCTGCGGGTGCGCCGCTGGCTGGCCGACGGCGACTTCGACGTCGTCCACCTCCACGAGCCCGTCACCCCCAGCGTCGCCCTCTCGGCGATGCTCACCGCCGAGGTGCCCCTGGTCGCCACCTTCCACACCGCCTCGCTGCGCTCGCGGGCCCTGCAGGCGGCGCTGCCGCTGGTCCGGCCCGGGCTCGACAAGCTGTCGGCGCGGATCGCGGTGAGCGAGGACGCCCGCCGCCGCGTCGTGGAGCACCTCGGCGGCGACGCCGTCGTCGTCCCCAACGGGGTGCACGTCGGGCGGTACGCGAGCGCCGTCCCCCGCCCGGAGTGGCGGGGCCGGCCCGGCGCGCCCGTGGTGGCGTTCCTGGGCCGCTTCGAGGAGCCGCGCAAGGGCTTCGCCGTGCTCGCCGCGGCCCTGCCGGCGCTGCGGGCCGCGCACCCGGGGCTGCGCGTCCTGGTCGCCGGCACCGGTGAGGCGCGGGCGGCCCGGGCCGTCGCCGGGGAGCACGCCGACGCCCTGGAGCTGCTCGGAGCGGTCAGCGAGGAGGACAAGGCGTCGCTGCTGGCCTCCGCCGACGCCTACGTCGCCCCCCAGACCGCCGGGGAGAGCTTCGGCATCGTCCTGGTGGAGGCGATGAGCGCCGGCACCGCCGTGGCCGCCAGCGACCTGCCCGCCTTCTCCCGCGTCCTCGACGGCGGGGCGCTCGGCGTCCTGGTCCCCCCCGGTGACCCGGCGGCGCTGGCCCGGGCCCTGGCCGCGCTGCTGTCCGACCCCGCGCGGCGGGCGCGGCTCGCGGCGGCGGCGTCGCTGGCGGTGCCGCGCTACGACTGGTCCGTGGTGGGCCACCGGGTGCAGACCGTCTACGAGACGGTGCTCAGCGGGCAGCCGGCGCGGGTGGCGGCGTTCGACCCCTCCGCTCCGGACCCGGCGGCGGAGCGGCTGCTCCTGCAGTGGCGGGGGGCCGCGCGGTGAGCGCCGGGGACGCTGCGGTGCTGCTCGCCGTCGTCGTCGTGCTGGGAGCCGTGGCGTGGTGGCTCACGGCCCGCGCGGGGCGGCTGGACCGGATGCACGTGCGGGTGGAGACCACCCGGTCCGCGCTCGACGCGGCGCTGCTGCGCCGCGCCGCCGCCGCGGAGGCGCTCGCGACGAGCGGGGCGCTGGACCCCGCGAGCGCGCTGCTCCTGGCCAGCGCCGCGGTGGAGGCGACCGCCGCACCGGCGGCGCCGCTGGGGCGGGTGGAGCGCGAGGTCGCCGAGTCCGACCTGTCCCGCGCGCTGCGCGCGGTGCTCGCGCCCGCCGCGGTGGCGGCGCTGCACGAGCGGCGCGAGCCGGTGGTCGAGGAGCTGCTGGCCGACCTCGCGACGGCGTGCGAGCGCGTCGTCCTGGCGCGCCGCTTCTCCAACGACGCGGTGGTGGCCGCCCGCCGGGTGCGCCGCGGCGCGGTGGTGCGGCTGGCGCACCTGGCGGGGCGGGCGCCGATGCCGCGGACCTTCGACGTCGACGACGAGCCGCCGGCGATGGGCCCGCGCGCCGTGCTCCCGGTCAGCGCTCGGGCGGGCGACCCGGCGAGCGCGCGGGAGGGGGCGGCGTGAGCGGCGCCTTCGAGAGCGAGTGGGTGCTGGGCGCCGACGGGCTGTGGTTCCGCCGGGGCGCCCGCGTCGTGCTCCTCGACACCGCCGGCGGGAGCGGTGCCTCCGCGGCGCGCCTGCTGCTGGTGCGCGGCCACGACGCCGACGACGTGGAGCGCTCCTGGTGGTTCACCGTCGGCGGCGGCATCGGCGCGGGGGAGGAGCCGCGCGCCGCAGCGTCGCGGGAGGTGGCGGAGGAGACGGGCCTCGCCGTCGACGCCGCCGACCTGGTCGGCCCGGTGTTCACCCGCAGCGCGGTCTTCGACTTCGCGGCGCGCACCTGCCGCCAGGACGAGCTGTTCTTCGTCGCGGACGTGCCCGGCGCCGAGGCCGCGGGGCTCTCGACCAGCGGCTGGACGGCGGAGGAGGGCGACGTGCTGGACGAGCTGCGCTGGTGGTCGCTGCCCGACCTCGCCGCGGCGCAGGCCGCCGGCGCCGCGGTCTACCCGCACGCCCTGGTGCCGCTGGTGGAGGGTCTCCTGGCGGGCTGGGACGGCGTCCTGCGCGAGATCGGTGACTGATCTCACGATCACCCCCGCAGGAGCCCCCGGCGGGCCCGCAGCCGTCGAGGGGCGCGCGCCGCGCGCCTACGATGGGGCCATGTCCGAGACCTCCTCGCAGTCGACCAGCAGCAGCCTGACCAGCACCGCCTCGCAGGTGGGCACCTCGCGCGTGAAGCGCGGGATGGCCGAGATGCTGAAGGGCGGGGTGATCATGGACGTGGTCACCGCGGAGCAGGCGCGCATCGCCGAGGACGCCGGCGCCGTCGCCGTGATGGCCCTGGAGCGGGTCCCCGCCGACATCCGCGCGCAGGGCGGCGTCGCCCGCATGAGCGACCCCGACCTCATCGACGCGATCCAGGCGCAGGTGTCCATCCCCGTGATGGCGAAGGCGCGCATCGGCCACTTCGTGGAGGCGCAGGTGCTGCAGAGCCTCGGCGTCGACTACGTCGACGAGTCCGAGGTGCTCACCCCGGCCGACTACACCCACCACATCGACAAGTGGGCCTTCACGGTGCCCTTCGTCTGCGGTGCGACCAACCTGGGCGAGGCGCTGCGCCGCCTCACCGAGGGGGCGGCGATGATCCGCTCCAAGGGCGAGGCCGGCACCGGTGACGTCTCCAACGCGACCACGCACATGCGCACCATCCGCGGGGAGATCAACCGGCTGACGTCGATGAGCCCCGACGAGCTGTTCGTCGCAGCCAAGGAGCTGCAGGCGCCGTACGACCTGGTGGCCGAGGTCGCCAGCGCCGGCCGCCTGCCCGTGGTCCTGTTCACCGCCGGCGGCATCGCCACCCCCGCCGACGCGGCGATGATGATGCAGCTCGGAGCCGACGGCGTCTTCGTCGGCTCCGGCATCTTCAAGTCCGGCAACCCCGCGCAGCGCGCGGAGGCCATCGTGCAGGCCACGACCTTCCACGACGACCCCGACGTCATCGCGAAGGTGTCCCGCGGCCTCGGCGAGGCCATGGTCGGTCTGAACGTCGAGGCGATCCCCGAGCCGCACCGCCTGGCGACGCGCGGCTGGTGACTCGGCCCGGGCGGGCCCGGCCGCCTCAGCCGGCCAGCTCCCGGGTGACCGCGTCGACGACGGCCCGGGGGTCCTCGACCGCGACGACCACGCGGGCGCAGCCCGAGGTCGACGGGCCCGGGTCGAGCTGGACGACGACGGTGCGCCTCCCCGAGCGGACCGCGTACAGCGTCTTCCGGCCGTCGCGGTGGAACGTGCCGACGGCGGCCACCCACGGCAGGTGCAGGCCGGGGGCCCGCACGCCCTTGGGCTCGTCGGCGGCGCCGGGGTCGGCGGTGGCGCCGTAGAGGCTGCCCCGGTGGCCAGGGCCCGCGTGCGACCGTGCGTCCGCGCCGGGCAGACCCCCGGGCACCTCGACGAGGAGGCCCGCCGCACGACCACCCCACTGACGAGCGCACCGACGTGCTGACGGTCGTCGCCACCGAGCGCGCCCGCGCCGGCCGGGAGGGCGAGCTGCGCCAGGCGCTGGTGGACCTGGTGGAGCCGATCGGCCGCGAGGGCGGGTACGTCGACGACGACCTGCACCAGAGCGTCGAGGACCCGGCGGAGTTCGCGTTCTCCGAGAGCTGGGAGAGCGAGGAGCCGGTGTAGGTGGCGGTGGTGCGCAGCACGCAGGAGGCGGTGGTGGTGGACCTCCACGACCACCCGCACGCCTCCGACCACGCCCGCTGGGGGTCACCCCTCGAAGGCGGCGCTCACCGTCACCGTGCCTGGCGCGACCTCGGTGTACCCGGCGTCGCGCACGTCGACGCGGCGCCCCGGCGGCAGGACCGGGGCGCCGGTGACGACGCGGACCGCGACCCCCCGCGGCCCCGAGGTGGCGAGCCACGCGCTGACGGTCGCCCGGTCGAGGCGCTCCAGGGCCAGCTGCGCGGCGTGCCCGACCTGCGCGACGGCCTTGCCGGTGCTCATCGCGACGCCCGGTGAGAGCCGGACCACGAGCACCGGCCCCTCACGGCCGTGATCATGGACTGCCGGAGCAGGGAGGTGCAGAGGAATTCCATGATCACGATCGGGGTGGTCGTCGGTCAGCTCCAGGCCGCCGACCTGCAGGTCGCGCAGCAGCCTCGGGGCGTCGTCGCGGGGGTGGGGGGCGAACGCGCGGACCACCGCCGGGCGCGCCGGGCCGCCGACGTCGTCGGCCGACGCCTCCACGTGCGGCAGCGCCGCCGTGCGGTCCCAGCGGGCACCGCGGGCACGCCGCCCGATCTTGCGGATCCGCTGGCCGCGCCAGCGCCGCACGGCGTCGTGGAGCTCGCCGTCGGGGTCGGTCGTGCGGGGGTCGGTGAGCAGGGCGATGACGGCGCGCGCCGCGGCGACCAGCACGTCCGTGTGCGCGGGCGGTCCCGCGGCGCCGTCGGGGGCCTCGCGCTCCACCCGGACCACGAGGGACAGCGCCCAGGGCTCGGCCTCGGGCGGGAGGTCGGGCGGGAGGTGCGGTCGCGGGAGGTCGGCCGGACGCTCGGGCGGGGTCTCGGGCACCGCGTCAGGTGACCGTCGGGCGCTCGGCGTCGCGCTCGGCGGCCAGGTGCTCCTCGCCGTCGAGCACGGCCCGCAGCGCCACCACGGCGGCGAGGACGTCCAGGTGGGTGAGGTAGAGCGGGGCGATGCCCCAGCGCACGACGTCGGGGGCGCGGAAGTCACCGTCGACGCCCCGCGCCGCCAGCGCTCGCGAGAGCCCCCAGGCCCGCTCGTGGCGCAGCGCCAGCGCCGACCCGCGGCGGTGCGGCTCGCGCGGGGTCACCACCTCGACCTCCGGCGCCAGCGCGTCGAGGGCCTCGAGCGCGAAGCCGCTCAGCGACAGGGAGCGGGCGCGGGCGGCAGCGACGTCGACGCCGTCGTAGGCGGTCAGCGCCGCCTCCAGCGCGAGCAGGCTGAGGATCGGCGGGGTGCCCGTGCGGGCCGCGGAGACGTCGGCCGCCGGGGAGTACTCCGCGCTCATGGCGAACGGCTGCGCCGCGGAGTGCCACCCGGGCACGGGGTTGGCGAAGCCGGGCTGCAGGGCGCGCGAGACGTAGATCCACGCGGGCGCGCCGGGCCCGCCGTTGAGGAACTTGTAGGAGCAGCCGACCGCGAGGTCGACGCCGTGGGTGTCGAGGTCGGCGGCGACGACGCCGGCGGAGTGGCACAGGTCCCACAGCACCAGCGCCCCG
Source organism: uncultured Actinomycetota bacterium (assembly GCA_963781365.1). GTDB lineage: Bacteria > Actinomycetota > Actinomycetes > Actinomycetales > Quadrisphaeraceae > Quadrisphaera. The sequence continues at coordinate 173,482 of CAWAFR010000004.1, forward strand.
GCGTCGTGGGTGGCACGGGTCAGGGCGGGCAGGTCCCACAGCTCCCCGGTGCGGTAGTCGACCTGGCTGAGGGTCACCAGCGCGACCTCCGCACCGCGGGCGGCGAGCACGGCTGGAACGTCCGGCGGGGAGGCGAGCACCACCTCGAGCCCGGCCAGGCGGGCGTCGGAGGCGAGGACGTACAGGTCGGTGGGGAAGGACCCCGGGTCGGCGATGACGACGCGGCGGCGGGGGTCGCGCGCCGCGGCCGCTGCCGCGCCGGCCAGGTGCGCCTTGTGGAGCTGAACGCTGGTGGTGTCGCCGACGACCACCTGGCCGGGGGCGGCGCCCACCAGCTCGCCGACGCGGTCGCCGACCCTCAGCGGCGACGTCCACCAGCCCTCGGTGTTCCAGCCCGCCACCAGCGAGCGGCCCCACTGGCGCGCCACGGCGTCGGCGACGGCGGGGGCCACGGCGCGCGGCAGCGCCCCGAGGCTGTTTCCGACGAGGTAGACCGCCCCGTCGGGCAGGTCGAAGCGGTCCCGCAGGCTCCCGAGGCCGCCGGCGGCGTCGGCGGCCGCCAGCAGTCGCGGCGCGGCGGACCAGGTCCTGAGCTGCGGTCGTCACGGGACCATCCTGGTCACGTCGGCGCGATCGCCCGGGCGGCGGGTCCCCGGGCTGGGATGATCGTCGTCGTGAGCACCACCACCTCCACCGGCAGCACCCCCCTGGTCGGCGTCCTGGCCCTGCAGGGCGACGTCCGCGAGCACGCCCGCGCCCTGGAGGCGGCCGGCGCCCGCGCCGTGCCCGTGCGCCGGCCCAGCGAGGTGATGGCGGTCGACGGCCTGGTGCTGCCGGGCGGGGAGTCCACGACGATCGACAAGCTCGCCCGCACCTTCGGGCTGCACGACCTGCTGCGCGAGCGGATCGCCGGCGGGATGCCCGTGTACGGCTCCTGCGCGGGGCTGATCATGCTGGCCGACCGCCTCGTCGACGGGATCGCCGGCCAGCAGACCTTCGGCGGCCTCGACGTCCTGGTGCGGCGCAACGCCTTCGGCCGCCAGGTGGAGTCCTTCGAGGAGGACCTGGACGTGGCCGGGGTCGAGGGCGGGCCCGTGCGCGCCGCGTTCATCCGGGCCCCGTGGGTGGAGGAGGTCGGCGCCGGCGTGGAGGTGCTGGCGCGGACGTCGGGGGCAGCGGGGACGCGGGGACGGCGGGACGGGTGGTCGCCGTCCGGTCCGGGCACCTGCTGGCCACCTCCTTCCACCCGGAGATCACCGGTGACCACCGGGTGCACGCGCTGTTCGTGCGGCATGGTCCTGCGCTGCTCGGGCCGTGTGACGCGCTGGGGCCGGTTCGCCGGCAGCGATACGCTGGCGGGACGGATCACCGCGCTCCAGACCCCCGAGGAGGTGCTGATGTCGGGCCACTCCAAGTGGGCGACCACGAAGCATCAGAAGGCCGTCGAAGGACGCCAGGCGCAGCTCGGCCTTCGCCAAGCTCATCAAGAACATCGAGGTCGCCGCGCGCACCGGCGGGGGTGACCCGGCCGGCAACCCGACGCTGTACGACGCCATCGCGAAGGCGAAGAAGACGTCGGTGCCCAACGAGAACATCGACCGCGCCGTCAAGCGCGGGTCGGGCGCCGAGACCGGCGGGGCCGACTACCAGACGATCATGTACGAGGGCTACGCCGCCCACGGCGTCGCCGTGCTGGTCGAGTGCCTCACCGACAACCGCAACCGCGCGGCGTCCGACGTGCGCGTGGCCTTCACCCGCAACGGCGGCGCGATGGCCGACCCGGGCAGCGTCGCCTACCTGTTCACCCGCAAGGGCGTCGTGGAGGTCCCGGCGGAGGGCCTCGACGAGGACGACGTGCTGGCCGCGGTGCTCGACGCCGGTGCCGAGGAGGTCAACCGGGTCGGTGACGCCTTCGAGGTCGTCAGCGAGCCGACCGACCTGGTCGCCGTGCGGACCGCGCTGCAGGAGGCGGGCATCGAGTACGACTCCGCCGAGGCGCCTTCGTGCCCTCGATGCAGGTGCCGCTCGACGCCGACCAGGCGCCCTCGGTGCTGCAAGCTCATCGACGCGCTCGACGACCTCGACGACGTGCAGAACGTCTACGCCAACCTCGACGTGCCCGAGGGCGTGCTCGAGGACGCCTGAGGGGTGCGGTGGAGGGTGCCCCCGCCTCAGCGGACGGGGACCTTCCACTCCTTCGGCTGGGCCCGTGCCGCTGCGGCGGCGCGGGCCCACGCGCTCTGCGCCGCGGTGGGGGCCCCGGGGGAGCCGCTGACGATGCCGAGCGGGTCCGGCGCACCGCCCTGGGACGTCGCCGGCCCTCCCCGCCAGAGGTGGCAGATGGCGAGGGCGAGGCCGTCGGCCGCGTCCGCGGGCCGGGGGGCCTCGGCCAGGCCGAGGATCCGCGTGACCATGAGGGTGACCTGGGCCTTGTCGGCCCGGCCGTTGCCGGTGACCGCCGCCTTGACCTCGCTCGGGGTGTGCGAGGCGACCGGCAGCCCGTGCTGGGCCCCCAGCATCATGGCGATGCCGCTGGCCTGCGGCCGTCCCCATGATCGTGGAGACGTCGTTGCGGGCGAAGACCCGCTCGACGGCGACGGCGTCCGGCAGGCACTCGCGCAGCACGGCGGTGAGCCCGTCGGCGACCTGCAGCAGGCGCTGCGCCAGGGCAGCTCGGGCGCGGTCTGCACCACGCCCCACCTTGGCCACGCGCACCGCCCGGCCGGGCAGGCCGTCGACGACGCCCCACCCGCACCGGGTCAGACCCGGGTCGACCCCCAGCACGCGCACGCGACCAGCCTCGCACGCGGCACGCCCGTCCGGGCTGACGCGCATGACGCTGGGTCACGCGGCGTGGGTCGCGGCCGCGGCGCCCGGCGCGGCTGCCGGGCGGTGCGCGCGACGGCTGGCGCGCGCGAGGCGCCCGGCCGCATCCCGGTGGCCGCCCGGTGATCGCGTCGGTGCGCGGCACGGTGCTCGTCCCTGCGGCTCGACGGCGCGGTCGTCGAGGTCGGCGGCGTGGGGCTGCTCGTGCAGGCCACCCCGCGCACGCTGGCCGACCTGCGCCGCGGGCGAGGAGGCGCCTGCTGCACACCAGCCTCGTCGTCCGGGAGGACTCCCTGACGCTGTTCGGCTTCGCCGAGGCCGACGAGCGGGAGGTCTTCGAGGTGCTGCAGACGGTCACCGGCGTCGGGCCCGCGGCTGGCGCTGGCCGTCCTGGCCGTGCACTCCCCGGAGCGAGCTGCGCGTCGCCGTGGCCGGGGAGGACCTCGCGGCCCTCAAGCGCGTGCCCGGGCATCGGGCACAAGGGCGCCCAGCGGATGGTGCTGGAGCTGGCCGACCGGCTCGGGCCCCCGCGCGAGCGCCCGCGGGCCGCGCCGGCGCGGGGCCGCGCGCCGTCGCCGGCGGCGCGCCCAGCCGGCGCCGTCGCCCGGTGGTCGAGGCCCTCGTCGGCTTCGGCTGTCAGCGCCAAGCAGGCGGAGGACGCGGTCGCCGGCCGTGACCGGTGACGGAGGGGCGCCGACGCCGCCGGCGCCGTGGCGCGCCGCTCGACCTGGCCGGCCGCTGCTGCGCGCCGCGCTGCGCCACCTCGGGCGGCGACTGATGGGCCCCGACGGCTCGCGGCGAGCTCGTCCGGCGACGCCGGGGCCGCGACGAGGGCGCCCTCGGCGTCCGCCTGGTCGAGCCGGGCGCTGACGAGACCGAGCGCGCCGCCGAGAGCGCCCTGCGCCCCAAGCGGCTGCGCGGACTTCGTGGGCCAGGAGGTGGTGCGCGAGCAGCTCTCGATCGTGCTGCGAGTCCGCCCGCGCGCGCGGCCGCGCCGCCCGACCACGTCCTGCTCTCGGGGCCGCCCGGGCCTCGGCAAGACCACCCTGTCGATGATCATCGCCGCGGAGCTCGGCACCCACCTGCGCATCACCTCCGGGCCGGCCATCCAGCACGCCGGTGACCTCGCCGCGGTGCTCACCTCCCTGGAGGAGGGCGACGTGCTCTTCGTCGACGAGGTGCACCGCGTCGCGCGCCCGGCGGAGGAGCTGCTGTACGTCGCGATGGAGGACTTCCGGGTCGACGTCGTGGTCGGCAAGGGCCCGGGCGCGACGGCGATCCCGCTCGACCTGCCCCCGTTCACCCTGGTCGGGGCGACGACGCGGGCGGGCCTGCTGCCGGCGCCGCTGCGCGACCGGTTCGGCTTCACCGCCCACCTCGACTTCTACTCCGCGGCCGAGCTCGAGCGCGTGCTGCACCGCTCGGCGCTCGCTGCTCGGGGTGCCGCTGACCAGCGAGGGCGCCGCGCGAGGTCGCCGGCCGCTCGCGCGGGACGCCCCGCATCGCCAACCGGCTGCTGCGGCGGGTGCGCGACTGGTCGCTCGTGCGGGTGCGGCGGCGACGGCGCGGCGTCGAGGTGATCGACCAGGCGGCGGCCGCGCGGCCCTGGAGGTCTACGAGGTCGACCCGCTGGGGCTGGACCGGCATCGACCGGGCGGTGCTGCGCGCGCTGTGCCGCACCTTCGGGGGCGGTCCGGTGGGGCTGTCGACGCTCGCCGTCGCCGTGGGGGAGGAGCCGGAGACGGTCGAGACCGTGGTCGAGCCGTTCCTCGTCCGCGAGGGCATGATCGGGCGGACCCCGCGGGGCCGCGTCGCCACCGACGCCGCCTGGCGCCACCTGGGCCTGGAGCCGCCGCTGGCCCGCCCCGGAGGGCCGTGGCCGGGACCGCCGGGCCAGCTCGCGCTCGACGACGAGGCGCCGGGCCGCTGCCCGGGCCAGTCCGGGCGAAGCCCGGAGACCCCCGACCAGCGGCGGGTAGGGTCGCTGCCGATGGACGCCGTCATCCTGCTGATCCCGGTCCTGCTCCTGCTCTGGCTCGTCCTGCGAAGCCGCAAGCAGCAGCGGGCCGCCTCCGACTTCCAGTCCTCCCTGGCGCCGGGCCAGCGCGTGATGACCTCCTCGGGCCTGCACGCCCGCGTGGTCGAGGTCACCGACACGACCGTGGTCCTCGAGCCCACCGAGGGGGTGCGGCACCACCTGGGCGCGCGCCGCCGTGGCGCGCGTGGTCCCCGAGCCGGTCCCGGCCGACGGCACCTCGGACGGCGCCGCTGCCGGCGCCCCCGTCGCGCTCACCAAGCCGGAGCACCCCGAGCGCTGACCTGCGCCGCCCTCAGTGCCGGCCACCTGCGCCGGTCCCCGTCCGGAAGAGACCCCGTTGGCACGTTCCCGCTCCTCCACGTCCCGCGCCAAGCGCTCCCTGCTGTGGCTGACGGCGATCGTCGTCGTCCTCGTCGCCGGTCTCGCGGCGGCGGTCCGCTTCGACACCGCCACGTGGACGCCCAAGCTGGCGCTCGACCTGGCCGGCGGCACGCAGATCATCCTGACGCCGCAGCTGCGGGGCGGTGAGAACGCCGACACGATCACCGACCAGACGATCGCTGACGCGATCACGATCATCCGCCAGCGCATCGACTCCTCCGGTCTGACCGAGGCCGAGATCGGCAGCCAGGGCGGGCGCAACATCGTCGTCGCCCTGCCGGGAGACCCGGCCGAGCAGCGCCAGGCTGCGGCCCTGGTCTCCCAGTCGGCGCAGATGCGCTTCCGCCCGGTGCTGTACGTGGCCAGCGCGGCCCCGGCGGCCACCGCGACGCCGAGCGACTCGGCGACCCCGACGGACGGGACGACGCCGACCGACGGGGCGACCTCCGCCGACCCGGCGACGCCGGCGGCCACGGACGCGGCCACGCCCGCCGCGAGCGAGACCGCAGCGCCCGGCGCCTCCGAGTCCGCCCAGGGCAGCCGGCTCCCCGGGGCGCTCATGGCAGCCGCCAGCCCCACCGACGCCGCCAGTGCCGCAGCGAGTGACGCTGCCAGTGCCGCGGGCGACGCGGCCAGCGCCGCCGCCAGCGCCGCGGCGACCGCGACCGACACCGCCAGCGCCGCGGCCACGGACGCGGCGACCCCGTCGGCCAGCCCCACCGACCCCAGCGACCTGGCCCAGGTCACCCCGGAGCTCGGCGCGGCCTTCACGGCGCTCGACTGCAGCAACCCCGTGCAGGTGGGCACCAGCCTCGACGACGACCCGACGAAGGCCATCGCCACCTGCTCCCAGGACGGCTCCGCGAAGTACCTGCTCGGGCCCGTCGAGGTCGAGGGGACCGACATCTCCACCGCGAGCGCGGGCCTCGCGACGACGCAGACCGGCGCGACCACGAACCAGTGGGTGGTCGACCTGGCGCTGAACGGCCAGGGCCGCACCGAGTTCGCCGCCACGAGCACCCGGCTGTACGGCCTGGAGAGCCCCCGCAACCAGTTCGCGATCGTCCTGGACGGGACCGTCGTCTCCGCGCCGGCGATCCAGACGCCCATCACCGACGGCAACGCGCAGATCAGCGGCTCGTTCACCCAGGCGACGGCGACGACGCTGGCGAACCAGCTGAAGTTCGGGGCGCTGCCGATCTCGTTCACGGTGCAGTCCGAGGAGCAGATCTCCGCGGTGCTGGGCTCCGAGCAGCTCAAGCGCGGGCTGCTCGCCGGGGTCATCGGCCTGGTCCTCGTGATGCTCTACTCCCTCGCCCAGTACCGGGCGCTGGGGCTGGTGACGGTGGCGAGCCTCGCGATCGCCGCCGGGACGTCGTTCCTCATCACCGACCTGCTGAGCTGGTACCAGGGGTACCGCCTGAGCCTGGCGGGCGTCGCCGGGTTCATCGTCTCGATCGGCATCACGGCCGACTCGTTCATCGTGTTCTTCGAGCGCGTGCGCGACGAGGTGCGCGAGGGGCGGTCCCTGACCTCCGCCGTCGAGACCGGCTGGGCCCGCGCCCGCCGGACGATCATCATCTCCGACGTCGTGAACTTCCTGGCGGCAGCGGTGCTGTACTTCCTCGCCATCGGCGCGGTGCAGGGCTTCGCGTTCATCCTCGGCCTGACGACGATCATCGACCTCATCGTCGTGATGCTCTTCACCCACCCGGTGCTGGTGCTGCTGGCCCGTCGGAAGTTCTTCGCCAGCGGCCACAAGCTGTCCGGCTTCGACTCCGAGAGGCTCGGCAGGGCGCCCGCGTACGCCGGCCGCGGCCGGGTGCGCAGCCCCCGCGAGCGCGACCTGGCCACCGCCGGTGCGCCGGCGCGCGGCAGCGACAGCGCCCCCGCCGACGATCTCGACGACCAGTCATCCGAGGGCGAGGCGGCACGCGAGCCGGTCACCGCCAGCGGCCGCCGCCTGACCATCGCCGAGCGCCGCGCTGCCGCCTCGGCCGACGACGCCCCGTCGTCCGCCACCCCGACCAGCGAGGAGCGCTGAGCGATGTCCTCCTTCGCACGCCTGGGGAACGACCTCTACACCGGACGCCGCGGCCTCGACGTGATGCGGACGCGGCGCACCTGGTACCTGGTGGCGACCGTCCTCGTCGTCGGCTCCGTGGTGCTCCTGCTCACCCGCGGGCTGAACGCGGGGATCGACTTCCGGGGCGGCTCGGAGTTCCGGGTCTCCGACGTCGCCACCACCGACCAGGGCCTGGCCGAGCAGGCCGTGGAGTCCGTGGTGCCCGGTGGTGAGCCGGCGCGGATCTCGACGGTGGGCGCGAACGCCGTCCGCGTGCAGACGGAGCGGCTGACCCAGGAGCAGACCGACGCCGTCGGCACGGCCCTGGCCACCGCGTACTCCGTGCCGCAGTCGGCGGTGACCTCCTCCTTCGTCGGGCCCACCTGGGGCGCCGACGTCACGGGCAACGCGCTGCGGGGCCTGGCGATCTTCATCGTCCTCGCCGCCGTCGTGCTGGCCCTCTACTTCCGCACCTGGAAGATGTCGGCAGCGGCGCTGGTGGCCCTCGTGCACGACGTGGTGATCACCGCGGGGGTCTACTCCCTGTCGGGCTTCGAGGTCACCCCGGCCACCGTGATCGGCTTCCTGACGATCCTGGGGTACTCCCTGTACGACACCGTCGTCGTCTTCGACAAGGTGCGCGAGAACACCGAGCACGTGCTGTCCA
>CAWAFR010000005.1:0-276797 GCA_963781365.1 uncultured Actinomycetota bacterium
TGGAAGACCGACCCGACGCGCGCCACGAGCTGGCGGGGACGCCAGCGGACGGGGTCGGTGCCCGCGCCGTCGCCCCCGCTGCCCTCGGGAGCCGCCGCCAGGGCCGGGGCCGCCAGCACCCGGCCGGCGACGGGGGCCACCAGACCGGCGACGGCCAGCGCGAGGGTCGACTTGCCCGCCCCGTTCGCGCCCCGCAGCGCGGTGACGGTGCCGGCGCGGACCTCGGCGTCCACACCGCTGAGCACCGGGACGCCGGCGCGGTGACGACCCACGGCGACCCCGTCGAGGGTCAGGAGCAGCGGCCCCGGCGCCGACGCGTCGGGCCCTGGCCTCGTGTCAGGTCCCGGAGGCTGGGTCCGGCCTCCAGGTCCTGACAGACGGCCAGGACCTGACAGACCGGGGCCGCTCGGCAGGTCACGGGCGCCCGTCACGCTCGGAGCACGCAGCGGCGACCGGCCCGGCAGCCAGACCCCCGCCGCCGCGAGCTCCCCGCCGCGCTCCGCCAGCACCCGGCCGACCGGGCCGTCGGCGAGGACCCCGCCGCCGGGGGCCAGCACCACGACCCGCTCCACGAGGTCGACCCACAGGTCGACCCGGTGCTCCACCAGCAGGCACCCGGCGCCCGTGGCGTCGAGGCGCTGCCCGACCACCTCGCGCAGGCGGGCGGCCCCCTCGGGGTCGAGCATCGCCGTCGGCTCGTCGAGCAGCAGCAGCTCGGGCTGCAGCGCCAGCACCCCGGCGAGGGCGAGCCGCTGCCGCTGCCCGCCGGACAGGCGGCTCGTGGGGTGGTCACGGGGCAGGTCGAGGCCGACGTCGTGCAGCGCGGCGTCGACCCGCGCCCAGATCCGGTCCGCCGGGACCCCGTGGTTCTCCAGGCCGAAGGCGACGTCGTCACCGCAGCGCGCGAGCACGGTCTGCGCCTGCGGGTCCTGCAGCAGCAGACCGGTGCGGGCGCGGCCCCGCCCCGAGGCGACCGCGCGCAGCCGGGCCTCGTGGGCGGGGACACCGTCGAGGAGCAGCGCGCCCTCGGCCTCCCCGGTGCCGTCGGGGCCGCCGTCGAGCAGGCCGGCGACCCCGCTGAGCAGCGTCGACTTCCCAGCGCCGCTGGCCCCCAGCAGGAGCACCCGCTCCCCGGCCCCGACGTCCAGGTCGAGGCCGCGGACCGCGTGGGCGCGGCGGGCGTTCCAGCGCCACCCCCACCCGCACGCCCGCAGCAGCGGCGCCGGCGCCGCGACCGGCACCGGCGTCAGACCCGCTCGGCGTTCCGCCCGGACGCCAGCGGCGCCAGCGCCCCGGTGCGGGCGAGCGCGCGGGTCAGCGCCCACCCGCCCAGCCCGGCGATGACGATCCCGGAGACCACGGCGAACGCGATGTAGGTCGCCTTGTACGCGGCGCCGAACTCGGGGTAGTAGACGAAGGTGTCGAGGACGCCGACGACGACGCCCGCTCCGGCACCCGCCCCGACCGCCGCCACCGCTCCCCACTGGCGGTAGAGCAGCAGCGCCAGCACGACCTCGGCGCCCAGACCCTCGAGCAGGCCGTACCAGACCGTGGCGAAGCCCCACTGGTTGCCGACGAGCGCGGAGACGACGGCCGCCACCAGCTCGACGAAGACGGCCGCGCCGGGACGGCGGACCACCAGGCCCCCGACGACGCCGCCGAGCAGCCACACGCCCGAGAGCAGCGCCGACGCCGGCGGGAAGAACGCGAGCGCGCCGGAGACCGGCACCCAGCCGAGGTTCCACACCGTGTAGACGAGGCCCAGGGTCACGCCCAGGACGGCTGCGACCACGATGTCGACGACCCGCCAGGACCGCTGCGGAGCCGTGCGCCACCCGACGAGGGCGCCCAGGCCCAGGACCAGGGCCAGCACGCCGACCAGGGGCTGCGGCGCCCCGTCCTCCTCGAACCAGACCGGCCCCCACCACAGGAGCGCGGCGACCGCCACGACCGCTGCGGCGAGGACGGCGGTGGGCAGGAGCCCGGCGCGGCGGGCGGGACGGGGCGGGACGGAGCTGACGTGCTCGGTGTTCTTCGAGGTGGTGCTCATGGTGCCTCCCAGCGGGTCGCGAGGAGGGGTGCCGACCCGGTCGTGGGACCGGGACGGCAGAAAGTTCTCGACTCCCTACGCCGGTGCGAGCCGGATCAGGTTCGAGGGTCTGCGGTCTCCCGCACTCTCAGCGCTTCCCTCGTCGGTGGGCGCTCCCCTGTCGATCGGGGTGAACCCTAGTCCCCCCGGTGGACGGCCCCGGCATCGCTTGGGAGGCTGCACCCGTGGGAAACCTCGTGTGGTCGGTGCTGGGGCTGGGGAGCGGTCTGGCCGCTCAGTCGGCGGCGCGCTCCGCCATCAAGAAGATCTGGGTGCTGGCCACGGGCAAGCAGCCGCCGGCCAACCCGCTGAGCCCGGAGGTGGCGGTCGCCGAGGCGATCGGGTGGGCCGTCTTCTCCGGCGCCGTCGTCGGCGTCGCGCGGATGCTCGCCACCCGCCAGGCGGCGAAGTTCTACGCCAAGAGCGCCGGGCACCTGCCGAAGAAGCTGCAGGACGTCAGCGCCTGACCGACGGCGTGGACGGCCTCCTGAGGTCCCTGCGGCAGCCGGGGGCCGGGCGCCCCTCGCTCCTGGCCCGCTGCGTCGCGGTCCTGGTGGTGCTGGGGATGCTCGGCGTGGCAGCACCCGTCCTGGTGCTGGTGGTGGGCCCGGTGCTGCGCTGGCTCGGTGACGTCCTGCTGTGACCCGCTGGCCCGCTGACGCACCCCGTCCGCTGGCGGGTCAGGCCAGCGGGAACCCGTCGGCGTCGACGACGACGCCGCTGACCGCCTCGGACAGCGCCCCCGTGAGGGCTGCGACGACGGCTCCCGCCCGGGCGCGGGCCGTCCGCACGTCCGGGGCGGGCACCTCGTGCTCGGCCGACGCCGGGTCCTCGGGCCACCAGACCGCGGAGTAGGCCACCGCGTCGCCGGCCCACGGGACGCCGTGCAGCGCCGGCGGGGGCTCCTCCACACCGGCGACCTCCACCTGCACGACCCCGCCGCCGGGCAGCGGGACGACGAGGGCGTACGCGTCGAGCACGTCGTCGGCGGCGGCCACCGCGGCGTCGTGGGCGTCGGCGGCCCGGTGGAGGGCCTCGCGCTCGTGCCCGGGGGGCGCGTCGGCGAGGTCCGTCGCCTCCAGGAGCGCCAGGGCCTCCGCGCGCATCCCCTCCCAGACGACCCCCTCGGTGGCCAGCTCGGTGGACGGCACCGCGGACCGGGCGACGACGAGCGCCTCCTCCGGGTCGACCCAGTACGGGCTGAGCACGGCCCGGTCGACCCAGGAGTCGGGGTCGGGGCGCAGCAGCGCGCTCGACCCGCCGGCGACCCGCACCGCCCCCTCCAGCCGCCGGGCCAGGGCGAGCGCGAGGTCGAGGGCGCGGCGCTCGGCCATCACCGGAAGGCCGGCGGGGAACGCGCGGTGCAGGCCCTCGCGGTCCGTGGTGCCCGGCAGGGGCGGGTCGCCCCGCTCGACCGGGCACTCCACGGCCCACGCGCAGCGCCAGGGGTCGGGCACCCCGGCACCCGTGGCAGCGGCGGCGTCGAGCACGAGCGGCCCGCGCAGCGTGGTCCACCGGCCGATGCGCCAGCCTCCGTCACCGGTGCTGGCGACGTCGGGGTGGCGGGCGCGGACCAGGCCGGTCACCACGGTCTCGGGCAGGTCGTCCGGCAGCAGCAGCAGGTGTGAGGCGGCGTGGGCGCGCCCGGCGTCGCGACCCAGGAGCAGGGAGGCCACGGCTCAGGCGTCGTCGAGGGCCGTGAGGTCGGTGCGGTGGAAGTTCAGGTACGACCGGGACGCCGTCGGCCCCCGCTGGCCCTGGTAGCGCGAGCCGTACTGGCTGCTGCCGTAGGGGTGCTCCGCGGGGCTCGAGAGGCGGAAGAAGCAGAGCTGGCCGATCTTCATGCCGGGCCAGAGCTTGATGGGCAGGGTCGCGACGTTGCTGAGCTCGAGCGTGATGTGACCGGAGAACCCCGGGTCGACGAAGCCCGCCGTGGAGTGGGTCACCAGGCCCAGGCGGCCCGTCGAGCTCTTCCCCTCGACGCGGACCGCCAGGTCGTCCGGCACGGTGATGGCCTCGTAGGTCGACGCCAGCACGAACTCCCCGGGATGCAGGACGAAGGCCTGGTCGTGGGGGACCTCGACCAGGCGCGTCAGCTCCGGCTGCTCCTCCGCGGGGTCGATCACTGCGTACTTGTGGTTGTCGAAGAGCCGGAAGTACCGGTCGAGGCGCACGTCGACGCTCGAGGGCTGCACCATGGCGGGTTCCCACGGCTGGAGCACCACGCGGCCGGCAGCGACCTCGGCGTGGATGTCACGGTCGGAGAGGAGCACGCCGACACGGTAGTGGCCCTGCGGCTGCCGCCTCGGACGCCGCCAGGCGCTCCAGGACGGCGGCCGACGCGCCGATGACACCTGTGGGAGCGCTGATCATCACCCCGCCGTCACGCGAGTTCCGGCGGGGGAGGTGGTCAGGGCGCCCGAGGGCAGACATCATCGGCGGGACAACCTCTCTGTCGACGGCGACAGCTCGCTACGACACGCCTCGGCCCCGCTGGGCCGCGGGGGACGGGACGACGGGAATGAGCGGCATGGACGTCGGCGAGGACACCCTCCAGAAGGCGCTGCGGATCAACCTCGACCCGCGGTGGTACGGGACGATCGCCGAGATCGGCGCCGGGCAGGAGGTCGCCCGCTGGTTCTTCCGCGCCGGAGGCGCGGCGGGCACGGTCGCCAAGACGATGTCGGCCTACGACATGGCGGTCTCCGACGCGGTCTACGGCCGCTCGGACCGCTACGTCTCCCAGGGCCGCGTTCAGGCGATGCTCCAGCACGAGTACACCCTGAACGTCGAGCGGCTGTCGGAGTCCCGCGGTGACGACACCTGCTTCTTCGCCTTCGCCGACACCGTGGTGGCGCGCAGCTACCGCGGTGGCAACGAGTGCCACGGCTGGATGGGCGTGCGCTTCCAGGCGCACCCCGAGGACGAGCCCAACGAGATCCTCGTGCACGTCCGGATGCTGGACGACGACGCCGCGCAGCAGCAGGAGGCGCTCGGCATCGTCGGGGTCAACCTGCTCCACGCGGCCTTCTTCGAGCGCCACGAGCCCGACCAGGTCGTCGCGAGCCTGCTCGACCGCCTCAACACGGGGCGCATCGAGGTCGACATGATCAAGTTCTCGGGCATCGAGTTCCGCAGCGTCGACAACCGGCTCATGGCCCTGCAGCTGGTGAACCTGGGGCTGTCCGGCGTCGCCATGTTCGGTGCCGACCGGGAGGTCCTCCAGCCCTCGGAGGTGCTGCGCAAGCGCCCCGTGCTCGTCGAGCGCGGCAGCTTCCGCCCCCCGACCAACGTCAACATCGACATGCTCGAGTGCGCCAAGCGGGAGTTCGCGAAGGACCCGGCGACGACCGGCGAGCAGGTGCTGGCCCTCACCGAGCTCACGATGAGCAACCTGCTCGCGGGCAGCTCCAAGCTCGACCGCCGCGACTTCCTCGCCCGGGCCGACCTGCTGGCGGCCACCGGCAGCACGGTGCTGATCTCCAACTTCGTCGACTACCACCGCCTCGCCGCCTACCTGCAGGCCCGCACCTCCGAGCGGATCGGCATGGTCATGGGCGTGCCCAGCCTGGAGGCGCTCTTCGACGAGAAGAACCACGCCCACCTGCCGGGCGGCATCCTGGAGAGCTTCGGCAGGCTCCTCGAAGAACGACCTGAAGCTGTTCATCTACCCCAAGATGGACCTCGAGACGGGCGACGTCGTCACCGTCGAGGACATGCAGGTGGGCGAGCAGCTGCAGCCGCTGTTCGACTACCTCGCCGCACGCGGCAGCTTCGTGCACCTCGCCGACTACAACCCGGACTACCTCTCGATCCTGTCGCGCGACGTGCTCAAGCGGATCGCGGCGCACGACGAGTCGTGGCAGGAGATGGTCCCGTCGGAGGTGGCGGAGCTGATCTGCAAGCGCTCGTTCTTCGGCCACAAGCGGGACGAGGTCTGAGACCTCCGCCGCCGCTTGCTACCCTCTGCGCTGGACGCCTCATCGAGGCGGCCGTGCGGACGTAGTTCAATGGTAGAACTTCAGCTTCCCAAGCTGATAGCGCGGGTTCGATTCCCGTCGTCCGCTCCAGAGCACCACGAAGGCCCCCGCTCACCCGAGCGGGGGCCTTCGTGGTCGGCTCGCCCAGTGAGCCGCGCTTCCTCGATCGTCGCCGGAGGGGGAGGGGCTCACACGTCGAAGTCACCGCCCCCGAAGTCACCGCCCCCGAAGTCGCCACCACCGCCGAAGTCACCGCCGCCCGCGCCGCCGTCGTCGTACCCGGCATCTCCGGCACCGGCGTCGCCCTGGTCAGCAGCCATGTCGGCCTGCGCGCCGTCCTGGAACCCGTCGGCGTAGTCGCCGCCGTCGAAGCCGTCGAACATCGCGTCGGCGATGGCGGTGCCGATGAAGGCGCCGGCGACGCTGGCCAGCAGCGACCCGCCGATCACCGCGCCCATGCCCATCCCACCGCCCCCGCTGCCGAGGCCGCCGGCCGCCGAAGCTGCGCTCGAGCGTCCCGGGCTGGCGGATCTCGGCGCGGGTGGCCATGCGGGCGAGGTCGCGCGGGTCGTCGCTGCGGGCGCGCTCCGAGGCCGGCACCTGGCTGCCCAGGTCGGCGAGGACCTGCTGGCGCTGGGCGGGGGTGAGCTTTGCGAAGGCCTCGGCGTGCGCCTGCTCGACCTGCTCCGGCGGCGCGGTGCGCAGCAGGTAGCGGTAACGCTGCACGGCGCGCTCGTCGTCGCTCGCGGACGGCCGCTGCTGGGCCCGTGGGGGCCCCTGCTGCCCCGCAGCGGGGTAGGCGGCGTACCCGGTGTCGCGGCGGGAGCGGTCCTCGCGGCCGAGCAGTCGGTCGAGCAGGCCCATGACGGGTCCTTCCGGAGGTCGGGCGGCGGTCGGGCGGTGCCCTCCCACGCTACGGCGGCCCGGCCCGCGCCGCCCGCCGCGAGGGCCCCCGCGCCGGACCCCCCTCCCGCTCAAGGGCTCGCCGGGGCGGGCAGCGGGGCGGTGGTGCAGGCTCAGACCGCGGGCGGGACCTCGTCGTGGCGCTCGACGTACGTGGTGCTTGCCGCTCCGACGCGCCGACGGCGCGTCACGAGCAGCGCGATCGCGATCGCGAGCGCACCGCCCGCCATGCAGATCCACCCGACGGCGGTGAGGTCGACCGCGTCGATGCCGTCACGCACCCCGAAGGCCAGCACGGCGCCGACGACGAGGAGGAAGATGCCCGTTCCGATTCCCATGCCCGAGAGCCTGTCGGGGCTGGCCGCGACCGTCAGCGGCACGGGCCGCCCGTCACCCGTTCAGTCCTCAGCCGGATCCTGGGGACCACCCGGTCGGGCGCGGTCGCGGCTGGGCTGGACACGCTTGGGCTCACCCTCCTGCTTGGGGTGGTTCGGCGGGAAGGGCATCTCGCCCTCGCCGCGCGCCTCGTCGCGCTCGGCCATCTCCAGCAGCGGGGTGAGCTCGTGCGCGACGTCGTCGAGGGCGGCCATCGGGTCGCCCCGGCGCGCCAGCAGGGCCGGCACGGTGGCCATGGTGCAGTCGTCGGGCTCGACGTCGACCAGCTCCTCCCAGGTCACGGGCGTGGAGACGGTGGCGCGCGGGGTGCGGCGCACGGAGTAGGCGCGAGGCGATGGTGTGGTCGCGGGCGTTCTGGTTGTAGTCGACGAAGATCGCCTGCGTGCGCTGCTCCTTCCACCAGGCCGTGGTGACGCGGCCGTCCGCGCGCGCGCTCCACCTCCCGGGCCAGGGCGATCGCGGCCGTCCGGACCTGCCGGATCGTCCACTCGGGGCGGATCCGGACGTACACGTGGACGCCGCGTCCGCCGCTGGTCTTGGGGAAGCCCTCGTAGCCGAGCTCGACCAGCAGCGGGTGGAGCACGTCGAGCGCGACGGCGCGGGCCTCGGCGAAGCCGGTGCCGGGCTGGGGGTCGAGGTCGATGCGCAGCTCGTCCGGGTGCTCGACGGCCTCCGGGTCAGCGGGGACGCCGTCGGCGCCGTCGCGGGCCCGGGTGGGCCAGGGGTGGAAGGTCACCGTGGACATCTGCGCGGCCCACACCAGGGGCGCCGCGGCGTCGACGCGCATCGCGTCGGCGTGCCGGCCGGAGGGGAACGTCACGCGGGTGGTGCGCACGTACGGCGGGGCGTGCGGCGGCACCCGCTTCTGGTAGACCTCCTCGCCGTCGACCCCGTCGGGGAAGCGCTGGACGTACGTCGGCCGGTCGAGCAGCGCGCGCACCAGGGGGCCGAGCCCGCCGTCGGCGTCGCGCTGGGCCACCGAGCGGTAGTACTCCACGAGGTGCCGCTTGGTGCCGCCGTCCGCGCCCAGCGCGGGGAAGACGACCTTGTCGGGGCTGGTGAAGCGGACGGCGACGCCGTCGACGTCGAGCTCCTCCGCCGCTGCCTTGGCTGCCACAGGAGCACTCTGGCCCTCCCCCGCCGCGTCCGCGCCCCCCGGTGCTCCGTCAGGGGAGGCCGAGCAGGCGCAGGACGGCAGCTGTCGCCGCGGCGCCGAGCACGACGACGAGGAACGGCGCCCGCCGCCACACGAGCACCCCGGCGACGACGACGCCGAGGGGCCGGGCCCACCCGGCGCTCGAGCGGCCCTCGAAGAGCGCCGACGTCACGACCAGCCCGGCCAGCACCGCGACAGCCAGACCGGCCAGCAGCTGGTCGGTGCCCGGGCCGACCCTGACGCGCCCGGCCAGCCACGGGCCGAGCAGGCGCAGCGCGAGGGTCGCGGCGGCCAGCAGCCCCACGCCGGCCCAGTGCTCCGGTCCCCAGGTCACCGCTGCACCTCCGGCTCCACGGGCTCTTGCCGCGTCCGCCGCCGCCGCAGCGGCCGCCCGACGAGCACGCCGAGGACGGCTGCCACGGCGGGCAGGCCGGCGGGCAGCAGCGGCACCGCCGCCACTGCGACGGCGGCCCCGGCGACCGCGGTGCGGACGTCGGTGCGGGTGCGCAGCGCCGGCACGAGCAGCGCGAGCAGGACGGCGGGGAAGGCGGCGTCGAGCCCGAGCGCGGAGGGGTCTGCCACCGCACCCCCGGCGACGGCCCCCACGACGACGCCGGCGTTCCAGAGCAGGAACAGCAGGACGCCGGTGAGCCAGAACGCCGCGCGTCGCTGGGCGGGGTCGCGCCGGGGCAGGGTGAACGCCGCCGACTCGTCGGTGAGCAGGTGGGCCGCGAGCAGCCGGCGCCACCCCGTGGGCGGCACGACGTCGGCGGTCGCCATCCCGAGCGGGACGAGGCGGGCGTTGAGCACCGTGCCGGTCAGGGCGGCGATGAGCGGTGAGGTGCCGCCGGTGACCAGGGCGACGAAGACGAACTGGCTGGCGCCGGCGAAGACGACGAGGGACAGCAGCACCGGCACCCACAGCGGGGTCCCGGAGGCGACGGCGATGGCGCCGAACGACAGCCCCACCACGCCGTCAGCGGCGCAGACGAGGAGGACGTCGCGGAGCAGCCCCGGCTCACCCGAGGTGATCCGGTCTGTCAGTCGTCTCGTCCGTTCTGGCGAACCCACCGTGGCAGGATGGCGACATGCGCAGCCGTTCGTCAAGCCGAACACAATGACTGACAGACCGGCCACCGAGGGCGGGCCGCCGCTCGCCGCCATCGCCGCCGCGCTGCGCCACCACCGCCAGCGGGCGGGCCTGTCGATGGGCGACCTGGCGACGCGCGCGGGGATCGCGAAGTCGACCCTGTCGCAGCTCGAGTCCGGCTCGGCCAACCCCAGCATCGAGACGCTCTGGTCGCTGGCGACGGCGCTCGGCGTCCCCTTCTCCGCGCTCGTCGACCCCCCGGCGCCCTCGGTGCGCGTGCTGCGCGCCGGCGAGGGGCCGACCATCGCCGCGGCCGAGGCCGCCTACACGGTGACGCTGCTGGCGGCCAGCTCCCCCGGCGTCCGCTGCGACGTCTACCGCGTCGTCGCCGAGCCGGACGGGCCCAAGGACTCCGAGCCGCACGCGACCGGCACCGTCGAGCACGTCGTCCTCGCCAGCGGCCGCGCCCTCGTCGGGCCGCTGGACGACCCGGTCGAGCTCGGCCCCGGTGACTACGTCGCCTACCCGGGCGACCTGCCCCACACCTTCCGCCCGCTGGAGCCGGGGACGACGGCGGTGATGGTCAGCGAGAGCCGCTGAGGCTCACACCACGCCCGCCGCCTGCGCCGCGAGCCGCAGCCCCACGAGGACGACCACGGCGCCCGCCGTGCGCTCCAACCACCGCCGCGCCCGTTCGGCGAGCCGCGCCCGCACGACCCGGAGCACGAGCAGCAGACCACCCGTCCACAGCGCCGAGGCCGCGCACATCCCCGCGAGGAGCACCGGGAGGTCCTGCGCGCGCGTGGCGGCGACCAGCCCCCCGAAGAGCAGCGCGGAGTCGAGCAGCGCCACCGGGTTGAGCCACGTCACCACCAGGGCCCCGAGGACGGTCCGCCGCACGGTCCACCCCGTCGCCGCCGCGGCAGCTGTGGGGTCGATCGCTGAGACGACGGCGGCCGCCGCCGCCACCGGCCCCCGGGTGGCCCACAGCACCTGGGCGCCCATGAGCAGCAGCACCGCGGCCCCCACCGCGAGGGCGGGAGCCCGCAGGTGCGGCGCCCCCGCGAGCGCGCTGGCCACCAGGCCCGCCCCGGTCAGGGACACCGAGACGTCCAGGCCGACCACCAGGGCGGCAGCCCCCCACGCCCTGGCGGTCGGCAGCTGGAGGCCCACCTGCAGCAGGTAGGCGTTCTGCGGCCCGAGGGGCATCGCGGAGGCGAGCCCGGCGAGGAGGCCGAGGCCGAGCGGGTCCATGTTCGCGGGGCTCCTGGAGGGGTGGGCGCCCGCGGCGCTGCGGGCCGTCTCGAGCGTGGCCCGCCGGTTCCTGCCGGGACCACGGTGCCACCACGGGGGCGCCGAACCCACCCCCGTCCCGCGGAGGGTCAGGGACGGGGCGTGACCTCCGGCGGGTGACCGGGCTCAGCGGAGACGTCAAGGCCTCCTGGGTGGCCGGGTGGGCACCTCACGCGGCGGGGGTGGAGCGGCGGGGGCGGAGCATCATGAGCCAGACCGCGACCAGGGTCGCGACCACGCCCACCGCCGCCAGCACGACCAGTCCGGCGGGGACGTCCTGGACGAAGAACGCCGGCAGGGAGGTGATGGCGGACAGCACCCGGGAGACGGCGGCCAGCCGGACCGCCGGCCGGCGCCACCTGCCGGCCCAGGCGAGGCCGACCGTGACCGCCGTCACCAGCCCCATCGCGAAGCAGAACCACAGCACTTCCGGGGGCGGGCCGGGCTGGGCGGGGTCGAACGTCTGGCCGAGGGAGAAGACGGCGCCGAGGTCGGCCAGCGCCAGCAGGGCGGCGAGGGCGAGGCCCACGTGGTTGGCGACGCTCAACCGTGACGGCGGGCGCCGCCCGGCAGCAGGGGTGGTGCGGGGGTTCTCGTCGAGGGTCATGGCGGCAGCGTGGCCGCGGTGGCCCGTCCGGTGCGAGGGGTCGTGCCCCCGTCCGGCCGGGCAACTGCCGGGCCCGCCGGGGGCGCACCCCTGGTCGCGGGTCGCCCGCGGGGCCAGGATCGGGGCTGTGAGACAGCTGTGAGCGCGCCGGTGCGGGTGCTCCTGGTCGACGACCACCCCGTCGTCCGCCGGGGCCTGCGTGCTCTCCTCAGCTCGCTCCCGGCGATCGAGGTGGCCGGTGAGGCCGCCGGTGGTGACGACGCCGTGCGCGAGGCGCAGCTGCTGCGCGTCGACGTCGTCGTGATGGACCTGCAGATGCCCGGCACGGACGGCGTCACGGCCACGGCGCGGATGGCGGCCGCGGTGCCGGGCGCCGCTGTACTCGTGCTGACGATGTCCGACGACGACGACACGGTCGTCGCGGCCCTGCGGGCGGGTGCCCGGGGCTACCTGCTCAAGGGCGCCGACCAGGACGAGATCGCCCGGGCCGTGCACGCCGTGCACGCCGGTCAGGTGGTGCTGGCCCCCGACGTGGCGGCGCGCCTCGTGCTGCGGCTCTCCGGAGCTCCCGCGGCGCCCGCGAGGCCGTTCCCCGAGCTCACCGATCGCGAGCTGCAGGTGCTGGACGCGATGGCCTCCGGGCAGGGCAACGCCGCCATCGCCGCCGGCCTGGGGCTGGCTCCCAAGACGGTGGGCAACCACATCTCGGCGGTCTTCGCCAAGCTCCGCCTGGCCAGCCGCGCTGAGGCGATCGTCGCGGCCCGCGAGCAGGGGCTCGGCGGGTCGCGGCGCGGCTGAGGCGCGTGTGACGGGCGTCGTCGGGGGGCTGGGCTGCGCCGTGCTGTGCGCGGTGGCAGCGGTCCTGCTGGTGCGCCCCCTGCCGGCGCGCCTCACCGCGGCCACCGACGCCGACGCCGACCCGCGGGACCGGCGCCGCACCGCCGTCGCCATGGCCGGCGCGGCGGTGCTGCTGGGCGTGGGGCCTTCCCGGGACCCCTGCAGCCGGCGTCACTGGCCCTGGCCTGCGCGGGTGCCCTCCCCGCCGTGGTCGTGGTGCACCCCAGCGGCCTGCCGACCGTCCTCGACCGCACCGGGGCGGCCCTGGCTGCGGTGTGCGGTGCAGCCGTGCTCCTGAGCGCTCTGACCGGGCCCCGGGGGCTGTTCACCGCGAGCGCATGGGGCCTGGTCGCGGTCCTCATCGCCCTGGTCTGGTGGCGCATCGAGCGCAGCACGGGTCTGGAGCGCACCCGGCTGCTGTGGCTCGCCGGGGGCGTCGTCGCGCCCGGGCTCGCGCTGGGTCAGGTGGCCTTCGCCGTCCAGCGGGCCTCCGCCGCCCCGCTGGCAGCGCTGCTGCTCGCGGTGGCGGCAGCGCTGGCAGCGCTGCTGCTGGGGCTGCGCGCGCCGCTGGTGGTCGACGTCCGGCGCCTCATCAGCCAGGTCACCCGCTACGCGGTGAGCGTGGAGGTGGCGCTGGCGCTGTTCTCCGGCGGACGGGCGCTGGTCACCGCCGTGCGCGGTGAGCCCCTGGGAACCGCTGCCACCGGCGTGCTCGCCGTGGCCGTCGCCACCGCCTTCCACCCGGTGAGCCTGCTCGTGCGCCGCCTCTTCGACGAGCTGCTGTTCGGGGGCCGTCGCGACCCGGTCGCGGTGATGAGCAGCCTCAGCGCCCAGCTGCGCACGGCGAGCACCCCGACGGAGTGGGTCGCGTCGTTGCGCGCCGACCTCGGTGCCTCACGCGTTGAGCTGTGGGACCTGGAGGAGCTGCTCGCCAGTGCCGAGGTCCCCGATCCTCCCGAGGACGACGGCGCCGGGCCCTCGACGGGCCACCCGGCGACGGCCCGGGTCGCCCTGGAGGTCGGCGAGGATCCGGTGGGTGCCCTCGTCGTCGTCCTGGAGACCCCCGACGAGGCGGCGGCGGGCCAGCTGCGGCGGCTCCTGGAGCTCCTCGCCCCGCCGCTCGCGCGGGCGCTGCACGGACTGGCCCTGGCCCGGCAGCTCGCCGCCGAGCGGTCCCAGGCGCTCGCGGCGCTGGAGGAGGAGCGGCGGCGGCTGCGGCGCGACCTGCACGACGGGCTCGGACCGGTGCTCACCGGCATCGCCTACAGCGCCGACGCCGCGCGCAACCTCGTCCGCAGCGACGTCGAGGGCGCCCGCGAGCAGGTCGACGGGCTGCTCGCCGACCTCCGCGAGGACGCCGCGTCGTCCATCGCCGAGGTGCGGCGCCTGGTGGTGGGCCTGCGACCGGCGGCGCTCGACGAGCGCGGCCTGGTCGCCGCGGTGCGCCAGCAGGTCGCTCGACTGGGGGCTGCGCACGCGTCGGCACTCGTCGTGGCCGTCCAGGAGCGCGACCTGCCGCCGGTCCTGCCAGCGGCGGTGGAGGTCGCCGCCTACCGGGTGGCCGTCGAGGCGGTGACCAACGCGGCCCGCCACGCGCACCCGGGGACGGAGGGCTCGCTGCGGGTCACCGTCTGCTTCGAGCGCCGGCGGGAGGGCCTCGTGGTGAGCGTCGAGGACGACGGCTTGCCGGGCGGCCCGTGGCGGGCGGGTGTCGGCACCGCCTCGATGCGCGAGCGGTGCGAGCAGCTGCACGGCTCGCTGCACGCGGGGCCGACAGCGGAGGGCGGCCGGGTCCGGGCCGTGCTGCCGCTGCCGGGCCCCGCCAGCGCCTGACCCGACGGTTCTGACCGGCTCAGCGCGCGACCGACGGCTGCGCGCCGCGCGGACCGGTGCCCGAGCCCACGGCCCGGCGCGCGGGCAGCACGAGGATGACGGCGACAGCCGTGAGCACGACCCCGACCGCGATGAGCGCCTTGTAGGTGCCCGAGATGTCGCTGAAGAACGCGGGCACCGCGCTGAGGACGTTGAGGCCCTGGCTGACGGCGATGAGGACGACGCCGAGCCCGACGCGCCCGCTGCGCCAGCGCCAGACCATCACGACGCCGACGAGCGTGACGATGCCGAGCACCCCGGTGAGGACGTTGATGACCAGCGGTGCGGGACCGGCGGTCGGCACCACGAGGGTCGGCAGCGACGACAGCGCGGAGAGCGCGTTGAGCACGAGGCCGATGACGAGTGCAGGTGAGCGCTTCACGGGGGACCTCCGGGTCAGGTGGTGGTCGGACGTGACCAGGCTGGCGGCCGGCCACGCCGTCGTCTCCGGGGCGGCCACCTGCGGAGACCCCCGTGCTGACCCCCTGTCCCGCGGGCGCCCGCGCCCCTAGCGTTCCGACGTGGCCGCTGAGCAGCTCCACCTCGAGGCCCGGCCGGCGGTGGCGCTCGGCCCGGGCCTTGCCGGCGCACTGGCCTGCACCGCGGCGTCCCTGGTGTGCGTGGCGTGGACGGTCCGGCTGGGGCTGCTCGGCGTTCCGCCGGTGCAGACCGCCTACCTCGCGGTGATGGACCTGGTGGGTGCCGCCGCGCTCGTCGTCGCGCTGGTGGTCGGGGTGCGCCGGCCCCGCAGCCCGGTCGCCGCGCTGCTGGGGCTGCAGGGCCTGGTCCCCTGCCTCATCGGGGTCAGTGACGCGTGGAGCTCCCTGGTCACCGGCCCCGAGCCCGTGCTGGAGGCGACGCCGTGGGGCGCCGCCCTCGCCGAGGCGAGCTGGATGCTCTGGTACGTCTCGCCGGCGCTGCTGCTGCTCGTCTTCCCCACCGGGCACCTCGTGAGCCGCCGGTGGCTCCCGGTGGCGGTGGGGCTCGCCGCCGTGCCCCTGGCCCACCTCGCGGCCCTGACCGTGGTGCCCGCCGCCGACACCGCCTTCGCCGGGGTGCCGGCGCCGCTGCCCGCCGGGCCGGGGCTGCGGAGCGCGGCTGCCGCGGTGGGGACGGTGGCGCCCTTCGCGCTGCTGGCGCTGCTCGTGGCCTGCCTGGTGTCCGCGGTGCGCCGCTACCGCCGCAGCACGGGCGTCGCCCGGGCCCAGCTGACCTGGTTCCTGCTCGGGGCGTCCTTCGTGCCGCTCACGCTGCTGCTCTGCTGGCTGTCGTACCTGCTGCTGTCCGGTCCCGACCTGGTGGTGCTCGGGCTGGTGGCGGTCGGCGTGGCGATCCCGGTGGCCACGGGCGTCGCCGTCCTGCGGCACGACCTCTACGACGTCGACAGGGCCCTGGCCGCCACCACCACCTACGCGCTGCTCTCGGCGGTGCTCCTGGGCGTGTACACGATCGCCGCCTTCGTCGGGGGCCTGTGGCTGGGACACGGCTCGCCGGCGCTGGCGGCCGCGACCACCGCCGTCTGCGCCGCCGCGCTGTCACCGCTGCGCCGCCGGGTCCGCCGCGGCATCGACCGGCGCGTCGACCCCGCCCGCCAGCGGGTGCTCGGCGCGGTCGCGTCCCTCGAGGCGCGCGCCCACGCCGGCCTGGCGCGCCCCGAGCAGCTGGAGGCGGTGCTGGCCGAGGCGTTCGACGCCCCGGTGCGGGTGGGGTACCAGCTGCCGGGGAGCTCCGGGGCCTCAGGTCGCGTCGACGCCGACGGCGCGCCGCTGGGACCGCCGGCTCCCGGGGACCAGGTGGTGCCGGTGGAGGTGGCCGGCGAGGAGGTGGGGGTGCTCCTGGCACCGCCGGGGCCCTCGCGGACGCTGCTGCGCGAGGCGGCGTCGGCCGGCGCGCTCGTGGTCGAGCTGGTGCGGCTGCGCGTGGGGCTGACGGGGGCGCTGCGCGACGTCGCGGACAGCCGCCGCCGCCTGCTGACGGCGTCGCTGGAGGGGCGCCGCCGCCTCGAGCAGGACCTGCACGACGGCGCACAGCAGCGGCTGGTGTCCCTCGGGATGTCGCTGCGCGTGGCCCAGCGGCACCTGGCGTCGGGGGCCTTCGACGTCGTCGGCCCGGGCGCGGCCCCGAGGGCAGCTGCGACGTCTGGCGGCGCGGTGCAGCAGCTGGCGACGGCGGTGGCTGAGCTCCGCCAGATCGCCCACGGGCTGCGCCCCGCCAGCCTCGACGACGGCCTCGGTGCGGCGCTGGGGTCGATGCTGGAGCGGGTGCCCGTGCCCGTCGACCTGCGCGTCGCCGGCGGCCACCTCGACGGCGTGCCCGAGGCGGTGGCGACCACCGCCTTCTACGTGGCCAGCGAAGCCGTCGCCAACGCCGTCAAGCACGCCGGTGCCGGGCGGATCTGCGTGCTCGTCTCCCACCGGGACGGCTCGCTGGTGCTCCGCGTGCACGACGACGGGTGCGGCGGAGCGCGCCGGCGCCCGGGAGCGGCCTGGCGGGGCTCGCCGACCGCGTCGCCGCGGCCGGGGGCGCGCTGCGGCTCGCCAGCCCTGCGGGTGCCGGCACCGAGGTGGAGGTCGACCTGCCGTGCGGATCGTGATCGGGGAGGACTCAGCGCTGTTCCGCGAGGGGCTCGCGGCGCTGCTGGAGGACGCCGGCCACGACGTCGTCGCCAAGGCCGGTGACGCGCCCGGGCTGGTGGCGGCGGTCGGTGAGCACCTCCCCGACCTGGCCGTCATCGACGTCCGGATGCCGCCGGACCTCACCGACGACGGCGCTCGCGCGGCCCGCGAGCTGCGGCGCCGCCACCCCGCGCTGGGGATCGTGCTGCTCTCCCAGCACGTGGAGACCCGGCACTCGGTGGAGCTCGTCAGCTCGGGGAGGTTCGGGTACCTGCTGAAGGACCGGGCGCTCGACGTCGACGACTTCCTCGACGCGCTCCGCCGGGTGGCCGCCGGGGGCTCGGCGCTCGACCCGGAGGTGGTCGGGCGCCTGCTCGGCGGGCGCGCGGGGGGCGCGGTGGAGTCGCTGACGCCGCGGGAGCGGGAGGTGATCGCGCTGATGGCCGAGGGGCGGACCAACGCCGGGATCGCGCGGCGGCTGTGGCTCACCGAGCGGACCGTGGAGGGCCACGTCGCGTCGATCTTCACCCGGCTCGGCCTGGTGGCGACCGACGACGACCACCGCCGCGTCCTCGCGGTGCTCGCTCACCTCGGCCACGCCGCCGCCTGGCGCTGAGGGTCAGGCTCCGCGCAGGTCCAGGGACAGCTCCGAGGGGCCGGCCGCGTCGAGGACCACGGGGATGCCCCAGTCCTGCTGGTAGAGGTGGCAGGCGGCGAACTCGGGGACCTCGCCGCTGACCGGGTCGCCGTCGCACGCCGCCGCCTGCACCGAGACGTGGAGCACTCCGGTCGTGCCGGGCTCGAGCGCGGAGGCGTCGAGCACGAGGTCGCGGACGAGGCCCTCGGCGTCACCGGCGCCGGCGCTCAGCAGCGCCTCCGGCGTGGCGGAGACCACCAGCCGCGTCGGGTCGCCCCAGCGGTGGTCGAGCTTCTGGCCGGTCGGCGGGGTGAAGCCCACGCGGAGCGCGACGGGTCCGGGGGCCAGCGGCGTCGGCGGGCGCTTCACGCGCTGCGCCTCCCCCGCGAGCCTGTTCGCGGCCGACGGCACCTGCAGGCGGGTCAGGCGCGAGGCGGCGGACTCGACGACGACGAACGTCGCGGCCCGTCCGTCGTCGTCGACCTCGACGGACACCGCGGTCGGCTCCGCGAGGCCGCTGGCGAGCGTGGTCACCTCGTGGTCGAGCGGGTCGTAGCGGCGCAGCGCGCCGTTGTAGGTGTCGGCGACGACGACGGATCCGTCGGGCAGCAGCGCCAGACCGAGCGGGTGCTGCAGCAGCGCCTGGGCGGCGTCGCCGTCGCGGAGCCCGAACTCGAACAGGCCGGTGCCGACCACGGAGCCGACCTCGTACCCCGCGCCCGCGACGGGCAGGACGTTGGCCATGCGGTCGTCGTCGACCACCGGAACGGGTGGCGGGACCGCATGATCACGGGGGGAGGTGGTGGAGCGCTCCAGCCAGCGCAGCGCCGAGGTCTCGGAGTCGAGCACCCACAACCGGGACCCGTTGGCGGAGGTCTCCAGCGCCCCGGTCTGGGCGAACCAGGCCTGCTCGGCGGCGCCGTCGCGCAGGCCCTCGGCGGTGGTACCCGCGAGCACCCGCACCACGCCCTCGGCCGGGCCGGCGCCGGAGTCGGCGGGGTCGAGGGCCCACAGCTGGTGCACCCCGGCCATCGCGACGACGAGCTGCCCGTCGAACCACGCGGTGTCGAGCGGGGTCGACAGGTCCTGCTCCAGCGCCGGCCCACCGCCCTCGCGGCGGCGCAGCTGCCGGCCGGTGCCGGCGACCGTGACCACCGAGAGGTCGGCCAGGCGCAGGCCGCGCACCGCGTGGTTGACCGAGTCGGCGACGGCGACGTCCCACCCGACCCGCGCGGCGACGTCCTGCGGCAGCAGCGTCAGGCCCACCGGCTCGCTGAAGCGGGCCGTGGCGGCGTCGCCGTCGACGAGGCCGCGCTCACCGGAGCCGACGCGGGCGCGCTCGGTGACCAGGTCGTCGTCGAGGAGCACCAGCTGGTGGTGCGCCGTGTCGGAGACCAGGAACCCACCACCCGCCTCGGCGGGCAGCGGCAGCACCGCGGTGGGCAGCACGAAGGCGCTCTCCGGCGCCGGGGGCGGCACCCACAGCCCGTCGCCGCGCCGCAGCGTCCCCTTCGCCTCGTGCTCGGCGACCAGCTCGCGCAGCAGCACCCCCAGCCCGTGGGCGTGACCCTCCCCGCTCATCGACGCGACGACGTAGCCCTCCGGGTCGACCACCGTCAGCGTCGGCCACGCGCGGGCGGCGTAGGCCTGCCAGGTGGTCAGCTGCGGGTCGTCGAGCACCGGGTGGCGCACGTCCCAGCGCAGCACCGCGGCGTCGACGGCCTCGACGGTCCCCTCGTGGGCGAACTTCGGGGAGTGCACGCCGACGACGACGAGGACGTCGGAGAACTCCTCCTCCAGCTCGCGCAGCTCGTCGAGGACGTGCTGGCAGTTGACGCAGCAGGAGGTCCAGAAGTCGAGCAGCACGATGCGCCCGCGCAGGTCGGCCAGCGACAGGTCGGCGCCGCCCGTGCCGACCCAGCGGCGGCCGACGAGCTCGGGGGCGCGCACGCGGGTGCGGCGGGGCGCCGACGCGGACTGCTGCGGAAGTCCATGATCACGGACGGGGGAGGTCACGGTCTCTGCTCCGGGTCAGACGAGGGCGGTGGGGTCGTCGCGGTGCACCGCGCCGAGGGCGTCGAGCGCGGCGTCGAGCACCTCCGCGACGATGACGGAGTCGGTCATCGGCATCACGGGGCTCTCGACGAGGCCCTGCGCCAGACAGGCCTGCACGTGCTCGACCATGTGGACGTAGCCGCGGCTGCCGGTCGGCTGCACCGGCAGCTCCACCACCTCCGAGGGTGCGCCGTCGCGCTGGGCGCCGCCGCTCCACACCTGCAGGCGGGCCGGCTTGTGCAGCGGGCCGGCCACCTCGATGCGCCCCTGCGTGCCGGTGATGGTCGCCGAGCCGCCGGCGTGACCGAGCAGCGTGGACCCCAGGCGCGCGGAGCGGCCGCCGCCCCAGTCGAGCAGCAGCGACGCCTCGGCGTCGACACCGGACTCAGCGAGCAGCCCCACGGCGTGCACGGCCAGCGGTGACCCGCCGAAGACCTCCTGCGCGAAGGCCACCGGGTAGACGCCGGTGTCGAGCAGCGTGCCGCCGCCCTGCGCCGGGTCCCACAGCCGGTGCGCCGGGTCGTACGGCAGCGCGAAGCCCAGGTCGCCCGAGACCGAGCGCACCTCACCGACGGCGCCTGCGGCGAGCAGCTCGCGCAGCCGCACGGCGTTGGGCTGGAACCGCGCCCACAGCGCCTCCATGACGAAGACACCGCGCTCGCGGGCCAGGTCGGCCAGGCGGCGGGTCGCGGCGGCGGTGCAGCCGACGGGCTTCTCCACCAGCACCGGGATGCCCGCCTCGACGGCCGCCTCCGCGAGCACCACGTGCTGGGCGTGCGGCGTGGCGATGTAGAGCGCGTCGATCCCCCCGGCCTCGAGGAGCTCGCGGTAGGAGCCGTGGGACCGGGTGAAGCCGTGCTCAGCGGCGAAGGCCGCGGCGCGGCCGGCGTCCCGCGAGGCGACGGCGGTCAGCTCCGCGCCGGGCGTGAGGGCGATGTCGCCGCTCACGGTCGCGGCGATGCCCCCGGTGGCGAGCACCCCCCAGCGGACGGTGGTTCCGGTCAGCTGCTCACTCATCCGAGCTCCTCGGGTGCGGTCCACGGCCGGCCCAGCACGTGCTGGTCCAGGAAGGCGAAGACCGTGGCGTACCAGAGCCGGGCGTTCCCGGCCCCGAGCACCCAGTGGCCCTCGTCGGGGAAGTGCAGGAACCGGTGGGGGCTCGCGCCGTCGGGTGCCTGCGAGCGGCTCAGCAGGTCGTACCAGAGCCGCAGCGCCTCGCCGATCGGCACGCGGTCGTCCTGCTCGCCGTGGATGACGAGCACCGGCGTGGTGATCGCGTCGGCGGAGGCGTGCGGGGAGTGCTCGCGGGTCATCTCCGCGGTCATCTCGTGGGCCCACTCCGCGGGGAAGTCGGTGGTGGCGGCGAACTGGTCGAGGGCCCACAGCGAGGCGTGGGTCACCACCGCGCGGAAGCGGTCGGTGTGGCCGGCCACCCAGTTGGCCATGTAACCGCCGAAGGAGCCGCCCATGGCTGCGGTGCGCTCGGCGTCGACGTCGTCGCGGGCGACGGCGGCGTCGGTGACCGCCAGGAGGTCGGTGAACGGCTCCGAGCCCCAACGACCCCAGCCGCGGGCGACGAAGGCCCGCCCGTAACCGGTCGACAGCGCCGGGTCGGGCAGGAGCACGGCGTAGCCGCGGGCCACCGCGAGCCACGGGTTCCAGCGCCAGCTCCACGCGTTCCAGCTGTTGAGGGGGCCGCCGTGGATCCACAGCAGGAGCGGGGCGGGGCTCGCCGCGCCGGCACCGGCGGGGAGCGCCAGCCAGGCCCGCAGCGGCGACCCGTCCTCCGCGGTGGCCGCGACCTCGGTGAGCGTGCCGGGCAGCTGGAGGTCACCGTCACCGAGGGCGTGCGCCGGGGAGGGCAGCGGCTCGGGCGCGCCACCGGCCGCCGGCACGCGGACCGGGGCGGGCGGCGCGTCGACGGCGGACCGCAGCGCGTACAGCCACCGCCCGTCGGGGGAGGCGACGACGTCGGTGTACGCGCCGTCGTCGGGCGTCAGGCGCTCGACCGCGCCGGTCGCCAGGTCAACGCGGAAGACCGGGCAGCGCCCGCCGTCGTCGGCGGTCACGAGCAGCCCGGCGCCGTCGGCGTCCCAGGTCAGCGACGCCGGCCAGCGGTCCCAGCCCTGCGCCAGCTCGCGCTGCTCACCGGTCGCGGTGTCGACGACGACGATCCCGACGTCAACCGGGTCGGTCGGGGAGCTCCGCCGCCACCGCAGCGCGGCGACGAGGGCGCCCGACGGTGCGGGGGCGGGCGAGACGTGCTCGTACCGGGGGTCGTCCAGGAGGGTGCGGCGCTCGCACGTCGCCACGTCGATCGCGACGAGGCCGACGCGGTGGTCAGCACGGGCCTCCGGGAACCGCCACTCCGTGACGGCCGTGGTGCCGTCGGCGGTGAGGGCCCAGGCCGGGTCGTCCGGGACTGCCGGGCCGACGTGGCCGGTGAGGTCGCGCAGCGCCAGCCGGTCGTCGCCGGAACCGGCTGCCCCCCCGCTGCCGGCCAGCGGACCCCCGCCAGCGCCGTCCGCCGTCCCGACCCCCTCGACGACGAGCAGGCGCACCCGGTCGGGCCCCAGGTCGTGGTCCCACACGCGCACGGGCAAGGAGTCGTGGAGCACCCCGCTGGTGCGGGTGTCGGCGCGCAGCGCCCGGCGCCGTGCGTCGTCCGCCGCGTCGGCGGACGACGGCAGCGTGGGGCTTCCCACGAGCACCGCACCCGAGGCACGGGCCACGGCGACGCCGGTGACCCCGCCGGGACGGACGGCGACCACGCGGGCCTCCCCGCCCCCGGCCGGCAGGCACCACAGCGCGGCCGGGGCGTCGTCGTCGCCCTCCCCCTCCGCGGCAGCCGGATCTGGGCGGCTGGAGGTGAAGAGCAGGTCACCCCTGGGCGTGAAGACGGGCGAGGACTCGCCCTTCGCGCCGCGCGTGAGCCGTCGCGCGGGGCGCTGCCCGGAGGGGTCGACCTCCCAGAGCGACGCGGTGGAGCGGCCCCCCTTCGCGTCGAGCAGGGAGGTGCCCGTGACCAGGCGGGTCCCGTCGGGGGAGAGCGCCAGCCCGGACGTCCGCGGCAGGCGGGTGTAGGCGAGCAGGTCGCCGAAGGGGCCTGGCGCGGCGCTCGGGCTCATCCCCCGTGCCTACCAGACGGCTGCTGCTCACCCCGCTGGGCACCGTCGTCCGCACCGGCCCCGGCACCAGCACCAGCCCGGGCGGCGAGCATGTCGTTGTAGGCGTTCAGCTCCGCGTCGCCGTCGCGGTCAGCGGCGCGGTCGCGGCGCCGGGACTCCCGGTCGTCGCTGCGCGACCACTGCACCGCCAGGACGATCGCGAGCAGCAGCGTCGGCAGCTCCCCGATCCCCCAGGCGATGCCGCCTCCGGTGCGCTGGTCGGCCAGGGCGTCGACGCCGAGGCCGAGGCGGGAGAACCAGTCGGCGGCCAGCAGGTCGGTGCCCTGGGTGAGCGCGACGCCGAAGAAGGCGTGGAAGGCCATCGTGGCCAGCAGCAGCAGCAGCCGCAGGGGGTACGGCGGCCTCCAGGCGCCCGGGTCGACCCCGATGACCGCGGAGGCGAACAGGTACCCGGTGAGGAGGAAGTGCACCTCCATCAGCTCGTGCCCCAGGTGCGTCGCCAGCGCCAGCCCGAACAGCGGCGTGTAGTAGAAGACGATGATGCTGCCGACGAAGACGACGGCGGCCACGACGGGGTTGGAGACGAACCGCGCCCAGCCCGAGTGCACGAGCACCGAGACCCACTCGCGGGGCCCCCGGCTGCCGTCGCGGCGCTTGGGCAGCGTGCGCATCGCCAGGGTGATGGGAGCGCCGACCACGAGCAGCGGCGGCACCACCATCATGATCGTCATGTGGGCCAGCATGTGGACGCTGAACAGCAGGTCGATGTACGCCTGCGGCCCGAACGAGGTCACCCACGCGAGCACCGCGCAGCCGGCGAACCAGGCGACCGAGCGGCCCACGGGCCAGCTGTCACCGCGGGCGCGCAGGCGCGCCAGCCCGGCGGCGTAGGCGACCACGAGGGCCCCGACGGCCACCAGCCAGAGCAGGTCGGGAGCCGGCTCGGTGAGCAGGCGCAGCGGCGTGGCGGGCAGCGGCGGGACCCGGCCCTCGGTGAGCTGCTCGGCCAGTGACCGGGTGCCCTCCTCGGCGCCGCTGCTCGGCGGCCCGGTGCGGACCAGCGCGACGGCCACGCCGATCGTGGCGGCCATGACCACCAGCTCGCCGCCGACGAGCCGCCAGAACGCCGCGCCGGACGACGCGGCAGCGGCGGCGTCGAGGCGCGCCAGGGCGTACCGGCGGTGGGCCCAGCCCGCGGCGCCGAGGAGCAGCGCGCCGGCGGTCTTGACCAGCAGCAGGACACCGTAGGGGCTGGTCAGACCCGCCGGCGTGGCCCCGACCTGCACCCAGCCGTTGGCGACGCCGGAGACGACCACCAGCAGGTAGGACCCGAGTGCGATCGCGGAGAAGCGGCGCGCCACCACGGGCAGCCGTGCGCCCAGGCGCGGCCCGACCACCGCCAGGGCCACCAGGCCCCCCACCCAGGCGCCGACGCCGAGCGCGTGCAGCCACCAGCCGGAGACGACGGTGTGGTGGCCGCCCTCGGCGCTGCCGTGGCTGCCCAGGGCGATCGGCACCAGCGACGCGGCGACGAGCAGGGCGGCTCCGCCGGCGGCGCCCGGGGTGGCGGTGCCCAGGACGACCACGGTGCCCGCGAGCACCGCGAGCACCGCGGCCGCGAGCTGCGTGCGGCCCGGTGCGACGTCGGTGAGGTAGTACCCGAGCTGGCCGCCCATCCCCGGGGAGGTCAGGGGGGCGCCGGCGACGTCGGCGAAGGAGAAGGCCGGCTGCAGGACGGCGGCCACCACCCACACCGCGGCGGCGCCGGCGGCGAGCCGGGCGGCGGAGCGCCAGCCCGCGGTGCCCGGCACCAGGGCGAACGCCATCAGGAGCAGCGAACCGAGCACCACGGAGACGGCCAGGTCACCGGTGCCGCGCAGGGCGGGCAGGCCCCAGCGGACGACGGGCCCGGCGTCACCCAGGACCTCCGGTGCGGCAGCGCCGGTGGCGGACATCGCCACGACGAGGGCGAGGAGCATCGCGGGCAGCCCGAGGACGAGCGCGACCGCCACCGGAGCCGGCAGCCAGCGCTGCTCGGAGGCGCCCCCGGGGTCGGCGGGGGCGCGCGCTGCGTCGCGGGTCAGGACCACGGAGCCAGGGTAGGCGCGCGGACCGACGACCGGGGCGGGCTCGTCGATGTCAGGTGAGCCTTGCCTCATCTGGCGCGCGGCCCCCACACCGGCGTGCGTGACCTCCCCGGCAGCCTCCCCCGCCCCGCACCTCGTCTCCGCAGCCGTGGCGGCCCGCAGCGTCGCCGCGGGCGCCGGCGTCGCAGTCCTGGCGGTGGCGGGCTCGCCCAGCACGGGAGTGCTCCACGGCTGCGACGACGCCGGCCGCCTCGTCATGCTCCTGCCGCCCGACGCGCTGCTCCCGACCTGCCGCCCGCCGGGCCGCGGTCCGGCACCGCCGTGGTGGAGGTCGAGCGCAGCGCCGCGCTGCCGGACGCGACCGTCCCGGTGGCGAGCCTGCAGCTCTGGGTCGAGCTGGAGGAGGTCCCCACGGGCGAGCGGGCCGACGTCCTGGAGCTGCTCGCCGCCTGTCACAGCCTCGCGGGGGCCCTGCGCAGCTGGCGCGGGCGCCGCCTGCTGCGCGGCGCCGTGCTGCACGCGCACTGCCACCGCGCCCCCCGCTGCGAGGAGGTCGGGGCCGCCGGGTTCGTAGCGGCCCGCCCCGACGCCGTCGCCGGCTGGGAGGCCGAGGCCCTCGAGCGGCTCCGGCTCGACCTGCGGGAGGACCTGCTCGACGGGCTGCGCCGCTCCGGCGCCGGCGGCGGGACCGCCGTCGTGCTGGACGGGCCGGCCTGGCGCGGCACGACGGACCTGGCCGACGCGCTGCCGATCGCCGTCGACGAGCGCGGCCTCAACGTGCTCGGGGTCCTGTCCGACGGAGACCGGATGCACCTGCGGCTGCGCTTCGCGGGGGCTCCCCGCGACGTCGACGACGTGGTCGACCTCACAGCCGCCGCCCTCCACGACGCGGTGGCGGCGACGGTCTGAGTACCCCTACAACGGGAGGCGGCGGTCGGCGAGCACCGGGAAGCGCTCGCGGCAGCTGGCGACCTCGTCGAGGTCGACGACCGCGGTGAGGACCTGCTCGCCCGCCCCCGCCTCGGCGAGGTCGTCGCCCCAGGGGGACACGACGGCGCTGTGCCCGGCCATCTCCGTGCCCGCGTGGGTCCCGGAGGTGCCGGCGGCGACGAGCAGCACCTGGTCCTCCACAGCCCTAGCGCGGGTCAGCAGCCGCCAGTGCGCCAGGCGCGCCATCGGCCAGGCGGCGGGCAGCAGCACCAGCTCGGCGCCGCGGTCGACCAGCGCGCGGAACAGCTCGGGGAACCGCAGGTCGTAGCAGGTGGCCAGGCCGGTCCTCACGAGCTCTCCGCCACCCCCCAGGGGCAGGTCGACGACGACGACGTCCTCGCCCGCCTCCATCAGCAGCGGCTCCCCGGCACCGAAGCCGAAGCGGTGCACCTTGCGGTAGGTCGCCAGCACGCCGCCGTCGCGGCCCAGGACCAGCGAGGTGTTCCACAGGTCGCGCCCCTGCGGCCCCGGCTGCGCCGACCGCTCGACCACCGAGCCCGCGTGGACCACGGCGCCCGCGGCGCGCGCGGCGTCGGCCAGGGCCCTCACGGTCGGGCCGCGGGCCGGGTCGACGCTCTCGGCCCGCTCGGGCCACTCCCGGTACGCGAACCCGCCCGGCGCCCACAGCTCCGGCAGGACGACGAGGTCAGCGCCGCGCTGCTCCGCCACCAGCGCCGCCACCCGCTGCACGCGGGCCGCCACCGGCTCCTCGTCGCCGTAGCCGACCTGGAGCACGCGGACGTCCACCGGACGGCTCATCTGCTGACCACGCCTGGCACCCTAGGCAGCGTGTCCAGCCCCCTGCAGGTCCACCTGCTCAACGGCCCCAACCTCGGCCGCCTCGGCCTGCGCGAGCCCGACGTCTACGGCTCCACCACGCTCGCCGAGCTGGAGGCCGCCTGCGCCGCCGAGGCGGAGCGGCTCGGGGTGGAGCTGACGTGCCGCCAGACCGACGCCGAGGGCGAGATGATCGGCTGGGTGCACCGCGCCGTCGACGCCGGCGCCGCCGTCGTGATCAACCCCGCCGGCTGGACCCACACCTCCGTGGCCCTGCGGGACGCCTGCGCGCAGCTCGGCGGCCCGCTGGTGGAGGTGCACCTGAGCAACGTCCACGCGCGGGAGCCGTGGCGGGCCCACTCCTACATCTCCCCGATCGCCACCGCGGTGATCACCGGCATGGGCCCGGAGGGGTACCTGGCGGCGCTGCGGTTCGTCGCGCAGCGCTGACCCGGGGCGCGGTCACTGGACGGACCAGCCGCCGTCGGAGGCCAGCACCGCGCCGTTGATGTTCACCCCGTCGTCGCGAGAGCAGGAAGGTGATCGAGGCGGCCAGCTGCTCGGCCGTCGCGACGGTCGGGATCGCCGGCTGGAACGGGTGCCAGCCGCGCCGACCCGGCCGCTGAGACGTTCGCCGGCATCGGGATGCCGGTGGCGACCCCGCCGGGGGCGACGGCGTTGACGCGGATGCCCTGCCGGGCCGTACATGAACGCGGCGCTGCGGGTCAGGCCGATGACGCCGTGCTTGGAGGCGGTGTAGGCGTTGCCGGAGGCGTTGCCGCGCAGCCCGGCCTCGGAGGCGACGTTGACGATCGACCCGCGCCCCGCCGCCAGCATCGAGGGCAGGACGGCGCGCAGCAGCTTGAACGGGGCGGTGAGGTTGACCGCGATCACCCGGTCCCAGACGGCGTCGGTGGTCTCGGCGGCGGGGGAGAAGTCGTCGTTGATGCCGGCGACGTTGGCCAGCGCGTCGATCGCGTGCCCGTCGGCGGTGGCGGCGGCGATGACGGCGTCGACGTCGTCGGTGACGGTGATGTTCGCGACGACGGTGAGGACCTCGCCGGGGGCGCCGGTGAGCAGCTGTGCGGTCTCGGCCAGGCGCTCGGCGTTGAGGTCGACGGCGACGACGCGGCCGCCCTCGCGGGCGATGCGGGAGGCGACGGCGCGCCCGATGCCGGAGGCGGCGCCGGTGACCACGACGGTCTGCCCGGTGAAGCGGCCGGGGGTGGTCTGCTCGACCCAGCCGGTGTCCTCCTCGGCCTGCTCGGACCCGGTCGGTGCGACGCCGCCGTTGGCGCGCAGCACGAGGTCGTCGACGACGGACTGGGGCATCGCGCCCTGGCTCATGACCACGAGCTGCTGCAGGGGCAGGGCGCGCACCGGGGCGAGGGCCTCCTCGCCGGCGCCGGAGGCGGCGAGGAGCTGGCGCACCAGGGGGCCGCCGTCGGGGTGGTCCAGCCAGGCGCCGATCGAGCTGGCAGCGGTCAGGGGCCTCGTGGGCCGGGGGTCGCTCATCTGCGCGTGCTCCCTGCGGGGTGGGCGGGTGGGGAGGCGAGCAGGCAACCACGGCGGGAGCCCCGAGTCAACAGCGTTGACTTAAGGGTCCAGGCAGCTCACACCGGCAGCAGCAGGGGGCGCAGCAGCGCGCCGTAGCGCTCCACCAGCTCCTCGCGGCCGGAGGCGAGCAGCCGCTCGTCGCCGACGACCCACAGCCCGTAGACCAGCCCGCCGACCAGGACGGCGGCCAGCCGGGCGCGCAGCTCGGCGTCCTGTCCGCTGAGCCGGGCGAGCAGCGGGACCACGAAGGCCTGCTCGTGGGTCTCCCGGAGCCGGCGGGCGATCCGCGGCTCGCTGCGGGCCCCCACCAGCGCGACCACCACCCCGCGGTGGGGCTCGTCGAGGTCGACCACGAACTCGGCCAGGCGCCGGGGCAGCTCCTCCAGCGGTGCGTCGAACAGCGGGTGCTCCTGGAGGTCGAGGCGCATCGTCTCCAGGAACAGCAGCTCCTTGCTCCCGAAGTGCCGGATCACCAGGGCCGGGTCGGTCTCGGCGGCTGCCGCGATGTCCCGCACGCCCGTGGCCGCGTACCCCCGCTCGGAGAACAGCGCCGTGGCGGCGTCGAGGATCGCTGCGCGGGTGAGCGCTGCTGGACGTCGAGCCATGCCGGGAGGCTAGGGCCGCCCGGTGCGGCCCCGGCTCGTGCGCCTCAGGCCCAGCGCAGGGCGGTGTCGGGGCGCTCGAGCACGCGGGCGACGTCGGCGAGGAACTTCGACCCGAGGTCGCCGTCGACGAGGCGGTGGTCGAAGGAGACCGACAGCTCCACGACGTCGCGCGCCTTGATCTTCCCCTTGTGCACCCACGGCATCCTGCGCACCTGGCCGACGCAGAGGATCGCCGCCTCGCCCGGGTTGAGGATCGGAGTGCCGGAGTCGACGCCGAAGACGCCGATGTTGGTGATGGAGATCGAGCTGCCGGACAGGTCGGCCGGGGAGGACTTCCCCGACCGCGCCGTGGCGACGAGGTCTCCCAGGGCGTGCGCCAGGTCCTTGAGGGACTTGGTGTGCGCGTCCTTGATGCTCGGCACGATGAGGCCGCGGGGGGCGGCGACGGCGATGCCCAGGTTGACGTAGTGCTTGACGACGATCTCCTGCGCCAGCTCGTCCCAGCTGGCGTTGATGCCGGGGTGGCGCTCGGCGGCCAGGCACACCGCCCGCGCCACCAGCAGCAGCGGGGAGACGTGCACGTCGCGGAACTCCCGCTCCCCGCGGATCCGCTCGAGCATCTTCATGGACCGGGTGACGTCGACGGTGACGAACGCCGTCGCGTGCGGCGCGGTGAACGCGCTGGCCACCATCTGGCGCGCGGTGGCGCGGCGCACGCCGCGCACGGGGATGCGGGTCTCGCGCGGAGCGGCGGGCACCAGCTCCGGCTCCCCGGGGCGGGGGCCCGAGGCGGTGCGGCGGCGGGCCGGCTCGTCGTCGCGGGCGTCGACGAAGGCGCGGACGTCGTCGCGCGTCACCACCCCGCCGTCGCCGGACGGAGCGACGCGCGCCAGGTCGACGCCGAGGTCGCGGGCCAGGGCCCGCACCGGCGGGCTGGCCAGCGGCCGCCCTCCGCCGACGGCGGGAGCGGGGACCCGGGCGCGCCCGGAGGGCGTGGCGGTCGTGGCGGAGGTGGAGGACGTGGTGCGGCGGCGGCGCGCCGGGTGACCCGCGCTGGCGGGGCGCACGCCGTACCCGACGAGCACG
The DNA here is from genome assembly GCA_963781365.1 of uncultured Actinomycetota bacterium. GTDB lineage: Bacteria > Actinomycetota > Actinomycetes > Actinomycetales > Quadrisphaeraceae > Quadrisphaera. The sequence goes on from CAWAFR010000005.1 coordinate 29,761, forward strand.
GCCTCGCGCTCGACGTCCTGCTCGTGCTCGACGGCGGACACGGGACCGCCCTCGCGCCCGGAGCCTCCCTGCCCGGTGGGTGCGACGGGCGCGGGCCGGTGCGGGTGGGGCGCCTCGGCGGGCGGGGCCGCCGACGCCGTCTGCACGGCGAACAGCGGCGTCCCGACGTCGACGGTGGTGCCCGCGGGCACCAGCAGGCTCGTCACCGTGCCGGCGAACGGTGACGGCAGCTCGACCACGGACTTCGCCGTCTCGACCTCGACCACCGGGTCGCCGTCGGCCACGACGTCGCCCACGGCGACCCGCCACGTGACGACCTCGGCCTCGGTCAGGCCCTCCCCGACGTCGGGGAGCAGGAACTGCTGGGTGCTCAACGGACCCTCCGGGGGGCTCAGACGGCCAGGACTCGATCGACGGCGTCGAGCAGGCGCTCGGCGTCCGGCAGGTAGTGCTCCTCCACGCGGGCGACCGGGTAGGGCACCGCGAAGCCGCCGACGCGCAGCACCGGGGCCTCCAGCTGGTGGAAGCAGCGCTCGGTGACGCGCGCGGCGACCTCCGCGCCCATCCCCAGGAACACGGGGGCCTCGTGGACGACGACGACGCGGCCGGTGCGGCGGGCGCTGGCCACGACGGTGTCGACGTCGAGCGGTGACAGGCTGCGCAGGTCGACCACCTCGAGCTCGATGCCCTCCTCCGCTGCGGCCTGGGCGGCGTCGAGGGCGACCCGCACGGTGGGGCCGTAGGCGACGACGGTGACCGCCCCGCCCTGCGCCGCGCGGGCGTCGCTCACGGGCCGCGCCACGCGCGCCGCGTGCAGCGGCGGGGCGCCGGCGGTGCCGCCACCGGCGCCGGAGAGGTCGACGAGGCCCTTGTCCCAGTAGCGGCGCTTGGGCTCCAGGAAGACCACCGGGTCGGGCTGCGTCAGCGACTGCCGCAGCATCCAGTAGGCGTCCTGGGGGGTGGCGGGGCTGACGACCCGCAGGCCCGCGGTGTGGGCGAAGTACGCCTCCGGGGACTCGCTGTGGTGCTCCACCGCGCCGATGCCGCCGCCGTAGGGGATGCGCACCACCACCGGGAGCTGCCCGGCGCCGCCGAGGCGGGCGGGCATCTTGGCCAGCTGGGTCACGATCTGGCTGAAGGCGGGGTAGACGAAGCCGTCGAACTGGATCTCGCAGACGGTGCGGTACCCGGCGAGCGCCAGCCCGACCGCGGTGCCCACGATGCTGGCCTCCGCGAGCGGCGCGTCGACCACCCGCTGCTCCCCGAACTGCTCCTGCAGGCCGTCCGTGACGCGGAAGACGCCGCCGAGGCGGCCGATGTCCTCCCCCATCAGCAGGACCTTCTCGTCGGCGGCCATCGCGTCGCGCAGGGCGGCGCCCACGGCCTTCGCCAGGGTCAGCGTGGTGCCCGTGCCGGTGGGCGCCGGCTCGCTGGCAGGGCTCGCGGACGCGCTGGACCGCGCGGGTGCCTCGGTGCTCATCGCGCCTCCTCCGGCTCGGTGGCCAGCCAGGTCTGGAGCCACGCCCGCTCCTGCGCGACCAGCGGGTGGTCGGCGGCGTAGGCGTGGTCGAACATCGACAGCGGCTCGGGGTCGGCCATCTCCCGCACGCCGCGGCGGACGCGGGCGGCGAGCGCGTCGCCCTCGGCGCGCACGGCGTCGAAGAACGCGGCGTCGGCGCCGCCGACGGCCTCCAGGTGCGCCGCGACGCGCGCCAGGGGGTCGCGGGCCCGCCAGCCGTCCTCCTCCTCGCGGGTGCGGTAGCGCCCCGCGTCGTCGGAGGTGGTGTGGGCGGCCATCCTGTAGGTCACGGCCTCGACCAGCGTGGGGCCGGCGCCGCTGCGGGCGCGGTCGGCGGCCTCGCGGACGACGGCCTCCACGGCCAGGACGTCGTTCCCGTCGACCTGCACGCCCGGCATGCCGAAGCCCGCCGCTCGGTGGAAGAGCGGGGCGGCGCTCTGGCGGGCCGCGGGAGCGGAGATCGCCCACCCGTTGTTCTGGCACAGGAACACCACGGGCGCGGAGAACACCGCGGCCCAGGAGAGCGCCTCGTTGACCTCGCCCTGGGAGCTGGCGCCGTCGCCGAAGCAGGCCACGACCGCCGTGTCGCGCTCCGGGTCTCCGGTGCCGACGGCGCCGTCGCGCTGCAGGCCCATCGCGTATCCCGTCGCGTGGGGCAGCTGCGCGCCGATGACGAGGGTGTAGAGGTGGAACGCGCTGGGGCGCGGGTCCCAGCCACCGTGGCTGGCCCCCCGGTACAGGCGCAGCACCTGCAGCGGGTCGATGCCGCGCACCCACGCCATGCCGTGCTCGCGGTAGGTGGGGAAGACGTGGTCCTGCGGCGCCAGGGCCCGGGCGGCGCCCACCTGGGCCGCCTCCTGCCCGGTGCAGCTGGCCCACAGGGCCAGCTCGCCCTGGCGCTGCAGCGCCGTGGCCTCGTTGTCGAAGCGGCGGACCATCGCCATGTCGCGGTAGCGCTCGCGGAGCTGCTCCACGCCGACGTGGGCGACCAGCTCGGCGTAGCGGGAGCGCTCTCCGCCCTGGGCGCGCCGGACGCCCTCGGGGCTCAGGAGCTGGACCGGAGCCTGGTCGGGCTCGGGTGCGTCTGCGGGCACGCGACCTCCTCGGACTGACTACCTACGGGACCGTAGCCTACGGTTCCGAAGGGTCCGCGCGCCAGCGTCGTCGCCCGGGCGCGCCGTCAGCCCGTCAGCCGACCCGGTCGGGGCTCCACGTGCGCAGGAACGCCTCGCACACCTCGAGCAGGACGTCGTCGGCAGCGGCGTCGCCCACCGTGGCGCGCACCCCGTCGCTGCCGTAGCCGCGCACGGACAGCCCGGCGGCGGCGCAGGCGGCGACCAGGTCGGGGGTGGAGCTGCCGACGGGGAGCCAGACGAAGTTCGCCTCCGACCGCGGCAGGCGCCACCCCTGCCGGGCGAGCTCGGCGCTGACGCGCTCGCGCTCGTCGACGATGGCGTCGACCCGCTCCAGCAGCGCCTCGCGCTGCGCCAGGGACGCGACCGCCGCCAGCTGGGCGATCGCCGAGACCCCGAAGGGCACCGCGGTGCGCCGCAGGGCCTCCGCCACCGGCTCGTGCGCCACGGCGTACCCCACCCGCAGCCCGGCGAGCCCGTACGCCTTGGAGAAGGTGCGCAGGACCATGGCGTTCGGGTGGGCGCGGTGGACGGCGAGGCCGTCGGCGGCCGTGGGGTCCCGCACGAACTCCAGGTAGGCCTCGTCGACGACGACGAGCACGTCGCGCGGCACCCGCGCCAGGAACCTCTCCAGCTCCTGCGCACCCACCACGGGCCCGGTGGGGTTGTTCGGCGTGCACACCACCACCAGCCGGGTCCGCTCGGTGATCGCGTCGGCCATCGCGTCGAGGTCGTGGCGGCCGGCGCCGTCGAGGGGCACCGGCACCGGCGTCGCCCCGGAGAGGCCGACGACGATCGGGTAGGCCTCGAACGAGCGCCACGCGAACACCACCTCGTCACCCGCCTCGCAGACCGCCTGCAGCACCGCGCCGAGCACGCCGACGCTGCCGGTGCCGGGCACCACCCGCGCCGCCGGGACGTCGAGGTGCTCCGCGAGCGCCGCCACCAGGTCGGTCGCCGCCATGTCGGGGTAGCGGTTCATCTGCGCCGCCGCCGCCTGGACCACCTCGAGGACCGCGGGAAGCGGCGGGTACGGGTTCTCGTTGGAGGAGATCTTGAAGGAGGCTCCCCCGGGCCCCGTCGGGGCGGGCTCGCCGGGCAGGTAGCCGGGCAGGGCCGCCACGGCGGCGCGCAGGCGGGGGGCGAGGTGGTCGGGGCTCGGCGCGGGCACCGCGCCACGGTAGGCCCCGCGGCGGCCCTCGTCCCGGGCCGTGACCGCGCTGAGGACGCGCTGAGGACGCGCTGACGATCTGCGGGTGCGCGCCCGGCTCCGGGCGAGCATGGTGCGCGGGTGGCCACCACGACGCAGAGCAAGGGCGGAGCCCCCGGGGAGCGCACCACCGGCAGGGTGATCGGCATCGCGGTGGTGGCCGCGGTGGGCGGGTTCCTCTTCGGGTTCGACAGCTCGGTCGTGAACGGTGCCGTCGACGCGCTGGCGGCGCAGTTCGACATCGGCGCGCTGCTGAAGGGCTTCACCGTGTCCTGCGCCCTGCTCGGCGCCGCGGTCGGCGCCTGGTTCGCCGGGCCGCTCGCCGACAAGCACGGCCGCACCCGCGTCATGGTGGCCGCCGCAGCGGTCTTCGCCGTCAGCGCGGTCGGGTCGGGGCTGACCTTCGCGGTGTGGGACCTCATCGTCTGGCGCGCCGTGGGCGGCGTCGCCATCGGCGCGGCCTCCGTCATCGCCCCCGCCTACATCGCGGAGGTCTCCCCGGCGCGCATCCGCGGCCGGCTGGGCTCGCTGCAGCAGCTGGCCATCACGGTCGGCATCCTCTCGGCGCTGGTCTCCAACGCGCTGCTGGCCGGCGTCGCGGGTGACGCCTCGAAGGACTTCTGGCTCGGCCTGCCGGCGTGGCGGTGGATGTTCCTGGTCGGCGTGATCCCCTCGGTGATCTGGGGGGCGCTGGCGCTGGCGGTCCCGGAGTCGCCGCGCTACCTGGTGGCCAAGGGCCGCAAGGAGGAGGCCGGCAGGGTGCTGGCGAGCATCCTCGGGCTGCGCGACGGCGCCACGGTGAAGCGGCGCATCGCCGACATCGCGAAGCACCTGGCCGCGGAGCGCGAGCCGTCCCTGCGCGACCTGCGGGGCCCCCGCCTGGGGCTGAAGCCGATCGTGTGGGTGGGCATCCTGCTGTCCGTCTTCCAGCAGGCCGTCGGCATCAACGTGATCTTCTACTACTCCACCTCGCTGTGGAGCTCGGTGGGCTTCGACGACAGCCAGGCCGCGCTGTTCTCCGTGATCACCGCCGTCACCAACGTCATCGTGACGCTCATCGCGATCGCCATCGTCGACAAGGTCGGCCGCCGCCCGATGCTGCTGGCCGGCTCGATCGGCATGACGGTCTCGCTGGGCACGATGGCCCTGGCCTTCACGCAGGGGACGCTGCAGGGCGACCAGGTCTCCCTGCCGGGGGCGTGGGGCCCGGTCGCGCTGGTGGCGGCCAACCTCTTCATCATCTCGTTCGGCATCACCTGGGGCCCGGTGGTCTGGGTGCTGCTCGGGGAGATGTTCCCCGGGCAGATCCGCGCTGCGGCGCTCTCGGTGGCCGCCGCGGCGCAGTGGATCGCGAACTTCGTGATCAGCACCACCTTCCCGCCGCTCGCCGAGGTCGGGCTGCCACTGGCCTACGGCCTGTACACCGCGCTGGCCCTGCTGTCGTTCCTGTTCGTGCTGCGGGCGGTGCCGGAGACGAAGGGCCGCGAGCTGGAGGACATGGACGACCTCAAGGTCGAGCGGCGTCAGCGGTCGGCGCGCACCGCCGCGTAGTCAGCGACCTCGAAGGTCGGTGCCCCGAGGAACTCCGCAAGGCGCTCGCGGGCCGCCAGCAAGGACGGGTCGTCGCTGGCGTCGACGGCGGCGGCCGTCTGCTGGTACCCCGCGAGGTCGTGGGGTCCGAGGCCCCAGGGGGTCGGGGCGGTGACGGTCGTGAGGGTCGGGCGGTCGGGGTTGGGGCTGCCGTCCAGGACCGGCACCCAGTCGTCGGCGTGCTCCAGCGCGACGACCTCGACGTCGGCAGGGACGTCGAACCCCCCGACGGGCGAGCCCGCGGTCACCAGGCCCACCGGGTGGAACTGCTCCCGGAAGGTCGGGTCGCTCGCCATCTGGACGCCGGCGAGACCGCCCAGGCTGTGCCCCACCAGCAGCAGGTCCTCGTCAGGGCCGACCCCGGCGGCGTGCAGCGCCCGGACGGAGGCGTCGGAGACCGCCGTCGCCTCCTGCGCGACCGCCTCCAGGTCGGTCTGCGTGTCGAGCGGGCTGGCGCTGGAGGAGGTCCGCCAGGTCTGCGTGCCGGGCAGGTAGAGGATCGCCGCGCGTCGACCGGTGGCCGTCACCACCCGCTCGACGCGGACGCGGCCGGGCTCGCCGCCGCGGCCGTCACCGGTCTGCGCCACGCGCCCCAGCAGGTCCGCGGTGCCGCGCGGGGGGCCGTCGGCGGCGCCGTCGGTGACCGGGAGCCGCCGGACGGTGGTCCGGGTGCCGCCCGTCACCCCCAGGGCGCGGGCCCGGGCAGCCAGGTACGAGGCGGCGGCGGGCGCACCGGTGCGGGCACCGCAGGACGGCCACCGGGCCGGCGATGACGGCACCCACGACGGAGACTCCCGCCTCCACCGCGTGCGACCGGGCCGCGAGCAGCCAGCCCGGCACCTGCGCCGGCTCCGGCTGCTGCCCGGGCTGCAGCTGCGAGACCGGTCCCAACGCGCTCACCGCGGCGTTGTCCTGCGCCGGGTCGACGAGCTGGGCCTGCACCTGCGGCGGCAGCTGCGGGGACAGCGACGCGACCGGCTCGACCTGCGGGGCCGGGACGGCCATCGGAGCCGGTGCCGGGTCGGCCCCGTGCTCCTCCGCTGCCCGCGCCAGCCCGTCGGAGCGCCTCACGAGGACGTCGACCAGACCCCTCAGCGCCCAGCGGCCGACCGGGTCGGCGGCTGCCGCCCCCACCAGCAGCGCCGACCACTCGGCCTGCTGCGCGGCGTCGGCCTCCCGGTAGGCCGTCACCGCGTCGAGCACCGCGGAGCCCAGGTCGTGGGTGCGCAGCTGCTGCCCCCACAGCCGACCGGACACGGACAGGAGGTCGACCTCCAGCGCCGCGGCGCTGCCCACGTGCTGCAGCCCGCCCGCTGCGGCGTCCAGGGCGCTGCGTCCCCACTGCAGGTCGTCGTGGGCCGCGCCGATCAGCGCCGCGCTGCGGTGCAGCTGGGTGACCGCGTGGTCGAGGTCGTCGAGCGCTGCCGTGACGCCGCCCGCCCCGCCGCGGACCCGCAGCCCGTCGGCGCCGGTCACCAGCCGGACCCGTCGACGAGGTGGGCCCGGCGCACGGCGTCGTCGGCGAGCTGCTCCAGAGCCGAGGCCACGGCCGCCAGCTCGACGGCCCCGGAGGTGACGGCGTCGGTGAACGCCGTGGCCGCCCACCCGCGCCAGACGACGTCCAGCAGCGCGCGCTGCGCCGCCACCTGGTCCTGCACCTGCGCCGCGACCCCGCGCGAGCGCGCCGCGAGCGCGGTCAGCGCCTCCACGGCCGCTGTCCGCCGGGCTGCCTCGGCGACGGGGTCGACGGGCTGGACGTGGGGGGCGCCTGGAGGGGGCACGACGCCGAGCGCGAGGACGGTCACGCGACGAGGCTGGCCCCGCACCGGGCACCGGGCGGTGGCCGCCGAGGCCGCCTGTGGACGGCGGAGCGACGGTCGGCGCCTGTGGGCGCACAGCGGCACGGACGGGGCACGGACGGGGCACGGACAGCGGGCGGACGGGGGCGCGGACCGTCAGGGCGGCCCCGTACCGTCGCCCGCGTGGAGCCCGCCGTCGAGCCCGTCTTCGCCTGCGCCCCGCCCCCCGGCACGGCGCGGGTCGACGTCGTGCTCGCCGTGGTGCGCGACGGGGTCCCCGCGCGGGTGCTGCGGCGCCTCCCGGAGGGCTACCGGCCGCTCGCGGTGACCCTGCGCGGCGGCGACGAGGGCCTCGGCGCCGCGTGGGCGCAGGGGCTGGCGGCCTCGACCGCGCCGGTGGTCGCGCTGGTCGACGGCCGGTGCGGCGTCGACCCGCGCGAGCTGGAGCGGGTCGCCGAGCCCGTGGCCCGCGGCAGCGCCGACGCCGTCCTCGGCACCCGGCGCCCGGGCCGTGGCCCGGCGTCCCTGCTCGCGTGGCCGCCGCACCGCCGCCTCGCCGACGCAGCAGCCGTCCGCAGGACGCAGGACCGCCTGCGGCACGAGCGGACGGGTGCTGACCTGGCGCTGCTCGACGTCGCGCGCGTGGTCGCGGCGCGGCGCCAGCTCCTGCTGACCGTCGAGGGCGCCGGCCCGGAGGAGCTCGTGGTCGCCGCGGCCGCGGCGGGCTGGCGGCTGGCCCAGGTGGGCGTGCTGTGCGGAGCCGGGCGGCGGCGAGGGCGGCGCAGGTGACGGCGGCGCAGCCGGAGCCCGTCGCGCTCCCCGACGACCTGGTGCACCGCGTCCCCGTCGAGGTGCTGCACCTGCTGGTCTCCCCGGTCCACCGGTACTTCGGGCGCCCGAAGGACGGTCCCCTCCCCTTCGGCACCGACGACACCGACAGCGACGCCCACGCCGGGCCGGCCTCGGAGGACCGCGCCAGCGCCGACGTCGTCGCGCACCGCGGGATCGTGGGCGACCGGTTCTACGGGAAGGCGGCCCACATGGACGCCGCCGTCACCCTGCTCGCCGTCGAGGCGCTCGAGGCCGTCGCAGCGCAGCTCGGCGCGGCGCCGTTCGACCCGCTGCTGGCGCGGCGCAACGTCGTCCTGCGGGGCGCTGAGCTCGAGTCCCTGCGGGGCCGCGCCTTCGCCCTGGACTGCGGCGAGGGCCCGGTGCTCCTCGCGGGCCGGCGGCCCGCGGCGCCGTGCGCCTGGATGGACCGGGTGCTCGCTCCCGGCGCCCACCCGGCGCTGCGGGGCCGCAGCGGGCTGCGCTGCGAGCCGCTCGGGTCGGGCCGGCTGGTCCGGGGCCCGGCGGTCCTGCTGTCCCCGGTCCCGCTGGACGCCGCCCGCGCCGGCGACGCCGTCCTGCCCCGCGGCGGTCGTCCCCTCCCCTGACCCGGACCGCGCCGATCTCCGCGCCGATCCCCGCGCCGATGCCGGGCCGATCCCGCAGGGATCCCCCGGCGCAGCACCGGCGTGTCGCCGCAGATCCTCACCCCCGGCTACCTAGCGTGACAGTGGTGACCGCTCTGCCGGAGATCCCGCGGCCCTCCCGCTCCCTGTTCGACGAGCTGGAGCTGCTGCACCGGACCCCTGACTCCCTCGAGGTCGCCGTGACGACCGGCCCGCTGGCAGCGGTGGGCTCCGCTCCGGCCGCCGTCCCGCTGGCCGTGCGCGCCTGCGCCCGGCTGCGGGGCGCGTCGTCGGTGCTCGGCGTGGCCCTGGTGGGCTCGAGCGTCGCGCTGCACCTGCTGCCGCTGCCGCACCCCGAGCTCGCCGGCGACGGCGCGACCGCCGCCGGGACGGCCGGCGTCGCCCTCGTGGCGCTGGCCGCGCTGCTGTCGGTTCTCGCGCCGCGCGGGCGCTGGAGCTCCGTGGAGGTGCTCGGAGCGCCGCTGTCCGGGCGCTGCGTGGAGGTCGAGGAGCCCGGGAGCACCGGGCCGGCCGCGTACGGGCGGGCGCACGCCGTCGGCCTCGTGCTCGACGTCGCCGTCCCCGACCCGGCCGCCGTGCCGGTGCCGGGCCGCCGGGCCGCCCTGGCGCGCCGCCTGGGCCTGCTCCCGGTCGGGGACGCCGCGACGTTCGGGGAGCCGGTGGTCGCCCCCGCCGACGCGACGGTGGTGCGCGTCGTCGACGGCGCCCGCGACCACGCCTGCCGCGCGAGCCGCCTGACCCGCCTGGGCGGGGGCCTGCTGGACGCCGGGCGCGAGCTGCTCGGGGCGCGGGCGGTGCTCGGCAACCACGTGGTGCTCGACTGCGGCGGGGGCAGGTACGCCGTGCTGGCGCACCTGCAGCGCCGCTCCGCGTGCGTGGCCCCCGGCGACCGCGTGCTGCCCGGCCAGGTGGTCGGCTCCGTCGGCTGCTCGGGCGCCGTGGCCGAGCCGCAGGCGCAGCTGCTGCTGGTCGACACCCCCCACCTGCGGATGGCCGCGGGCGTGCCGGTGCGGCTGGTCACCGGCGCCGCCCGAGGGCGCTGACGCAGCACTCACCGCAGCACCCGCCTCCAGCTCGGCCGAAGGCCCCCGCACCGCTCGGTGCGGGGGCCTTCGCGCACCTGGGAGGATCGCGATCCGTGAGCACCTCCTCGTCCCCCCTCGCCGACGCCGGGTACGCCCTCGGGCCCCTCGACGGCCGCTACCGCGCCGCGGTCGCCCCGCTCGTGGAGCACCTCTCGGAGGCGGCGCTGAACCGCGAGCGGCTGCGCGTGGAGGTCGAGTGGCTGGTGCACCTCACCGCACGCGGCGCGGTGCCCGGGCGCGCGCGCCCTCACCGAGCGAGGAGACCGCGCAGCTGCGGGCCCTCGTCGACGGGTTCGGCGCCGCAGACCGTCGCCGAGATGGCCGAGATCGAGCGCGAGACGGTGCACGACGTCAAGGCCGTCGAGGTAGTGGCTGCGCCGCCGCCTGGCGGCACGACCTCGGCAGCCGACTGGCCGAGCTGGTGCACTTCTGCCTCACCAGCGAGGACGTCAACAACCTCTCCTACGCCCTCATGGTGCGCGGCGCGGTGCGCGAGGTGTGGCTGCCCGCCGCGCGGGCCCTGCACGCCCAGCTGGTGGAGCTGGCGCACGCGGCCGCCGACGCCGCCGATGCTCGCCCGCACCCACGGCCAGCCCGCGACGCCCACCACGCTCGGCAAGGAGCTGGCGGTCACTCGCGCGCGCGGCTCGACCGCCAGCTCCGCGCGCGTCGAGGGCGCTGAGGCGCTCGGCAAGCTCAACGGGGCCACCGGCACCTACGCCGCGCACGTCGTCGCCGTGCCCGACGACGGACTGGCAGGGCGTCTCGCAGCGCGTTCGTCGAGGGCCTGGGGCTGGTCTGGAACCCGCTGACCACGCAGATCGAGTCGCCACGACTGGCAGGCGGAGCTGTACAGCGACGTCGCCCGCGTCCAACCGGGTGCTGCACAACCTCTGCACCGACGTGTGGACGCTACATCTCCCTGGGCTACTTCGCGCAGGTGCGGGGCCAGGGCACCGTGGGGTCGAGCACCATGCCGCACAAGGTGAACCCGATCCGCTTCGAGAACGCCGAGGCGAACCTCGAGGTCTCCTGCGCGCTGCTCGACGTCCTCGCCTCCACGCTCGTCACCTCCCGGCTGCAGCGCGACCTCACCGACTCCTCCATGCAGCGCAACATCGGCACCGCCTTCGGGCACTCGCTGCTGGCGCTGGACAACGTCCGGACGGGGCTCGCGGGCCTCGACGTCGACGCGCGCGGCCCTCGCCCGCGGACCTCGACGCCAACTGGGAGGTGCTGGGCGAGGCCGTCCAGTCGGTGATGCGCGCCGCCTCGGTCGCCGGCGTCGCCGGGATGGACGACCCCTACTCCCGCCTCAAGGAGCTCACCCGCGGGCGCCGGGTCGACGCTGAGGGCATGCGCGCGTTCGTGGCCGGCCTCGGGCTGCCCGACGAGGCCCGCGACCGGCTGCTGGCGCTGACCCCCGGGACCTACACGGGCCTGGCCGCGGAGCTCGCCCGCTCCGTCTGAGGAGCGGGCGAGCCCGCCGGCTCCCCGGGCGGAGCGGGCGCCGCGCCGGAACCGTCAGAGAGCGGCGCGGGTGATGGCCTCGACCTCGTCGGCGCTCAGCTCGGTTGCCACGACCGCCATCAGGGCCGGGACCTGCTCGGGGCTGCTGGCCGACGCGATCGGCACCGCTCCCTGGGCGCGCAGCCAGGCCAGCGCGACGGTGCTGAGCTCGACCCCGCGCCCCTGCGCGACGTCGCGGACGGTGTCGAGAACGGCCCAGCTGCGCTCGTCGCCGTGGTTGCGCTGCACGCCCTCGGCGCGCGCCGACGCCGGCAGGTCACCACCGCGGGAGTACTTGCCGGTGAGGAAGCCGGACGCGAGCGTGGAGTAGGGCATCTGCAGCAGGCCGTGGCGGCGGCAGGCCTCCACGACGGCGGGGTCGGTGCGCACCACGGCGCTGCCGGCGTTCTGGACGGCCACCGGCCCGGGCACGCCCGCGCGCTCGGCGGCGGCGACGGCGCCCTCGATCCGCTCGGCGCTCCAGTTGCTGACCGCCCAGGCCCGCGCCCGCCCGTCTGCCACGGTGGCGGCGAAGGCCTCCACGACCTCCTCCACAGCGCGGCCCGGCTCGTCGCGGTGGGCGTAGAAGAGGGTCACGGCGTCGAGCTGCAGGCGCTCCAGGGAGGCGTCCAGGGACGCCGAGACCGCGGCGGGTGAGAGGTCCGTCGGGTCCTTCGCCCCCGTCTTGGTGGCGATGTGCACGCCACCCTCCCCGCCGCCGCTGGCGGCGAGCCAGCGGCCGATGACGGACTCGCTCTCACCGCCGGAGTGGCCCTCGACCCAGGCGGAGTACACGTCGGCGGTGTCGACGATGTTGCCGCCCGCGGCGCGGTAGGCGTCGAGGACGGCGTGGGAGGCCTCCTCGTCCGCCGTCCAGCCGAAGACGTTGCCGCCCAGGCAGACGGGGTGCAGGCCGATGCCGGTGCCGGGGAGCTCGACGGTGCCGGTGCCCGTCGCGGTGCCGCTGCCGGTGGTGCTGCCGGTGGTGGGGATGCTCATGGCTCCTCCCCTACCCCGCCGGCGGCCGGGTCAACGCGGCTGGCCGTCGGACTTCGGCGGGGAGGTCTCGTCCCACCCGCGCAGCACCGGCTCGCGCAGGTGCTCGCGGGGACCCTCGCGGCGGGACCTGGCCACCTCCCGCCCGACGAGCAGGAGGAAGAAGGCGAGGACGATGATCGTCCCCCACAGCACGACGCCGACGATGCCCGAGCTCACCCGGCAACGGTACGTCTCCCGGGCGCGGGTCCCCACCACCCGCAGCGACGCGCTGGACGGGCCGGACCGGCCGGACCGGCCGGACGGGTCTAGCCTCCCGGCGTGTCGACGAAGACCACCGCTGCTGCCGGCGAACCCGCTGCCCGCCCCGCCCAGGGGTCCGCCGAGGGGTCCGCGGGGCGGAAGGACCGCTCGCACTGGCTCTACATCGCGGTCATCGTCGCGGTGGTGTCCGGGGCGCTGGTCGGCGGCTTCGGCCCCGACGGGCTCGGGTCGTCCCTGTCGGTGCTCGGCGACGCGTTCGTCCGCCTCATCACGATGATGATCTCGCCGGTCATCTTCTGCACCATCGTGCTGGGCATCGGCTCGGTGCGCGCCGCCGCCACGGTCGGCAGGGTCGGCGTGCTGGCGCTCGTCTACTTCGTCGTGATGTCGACCTTCGCGCTGGCCATCGGCCTCGTCGTCGGCAACTTCATCCACCCCGGCGAGGGCCTCGACGTCAGCGGCACGTACGAGGCGCCCGCCGGGCGGGGAGGAGGCCGGCGGCTTCCTGCTCAACCTCATCCCCACCACGCTCGTCTCGCCCCTGGTGCAGGAGCAGGTGCTGTCGACGCTGTTCGTGGCGCTGCTCATCGGCTTCGCGATCCAGTCCCTGGGCGGCAGCGCCGGGGAGTCGGCGCTGCGCGGCATCGGGGTGTTCCAGAAGGTCGTCTTCAAGGTCCTCGCGATGATCATGTGGGTGGCGCCGATCGGCGCGTTCGGCGCCATCGCCGGCGTCGTCGGCGAGACCGGGTGGGACGCGCTGCTGGGCCTGCTGCGGATCATGCTGGGCTTCTACGCGACCTGCGCGATCTTCGTCCTCGTGGATCCTCGGCACGGTCCTGCGGGTCGTCACCGGCCTCAACATCCTGCGGCTGCTGCGGTACCTGGCCCGGGAGTTCCTGCTCATCGTCTCCACGTCGTCGCTCCGAGACGGCCCTGCCGCGCCTCATCGCCAAGATGGAGCACCTGGGCGTCGCCCGCCCCGTGGTCGGGATCGTCGTGCCGACCGGGTACTCGTTCAACCTGGACGGCACGGCGATCTACCTGACGATGGCGTCGATCTTCATCGCCGAGGCGACGGGGCAGCCGCTGAGCATCCCCGAGCAGGTCAGCCTGCTCGTCTTCATGATCATCGCTTCGAAGGGGGCCGCGGGCGTCACCGGCGCCGGCCTGGCGACCCTCGCCGCCGGCCTGCAGAGCCACCGCCCGCGAGCTGGTGGGCGGCGTGGGCCTCATCGTCGGCATCGACAGGTTCATGTCCGAGGCGCGCGCGGTGACCAACTTCGCCGGCAACGCCGTCGCGACGGTCCTGGTGGGCCACTGGACCCACCAGGTCGACCACGAGCGGGTGACCGAGGTGCTCGCGGGGCGCCTGCCGTTCGACGAGACGACGCTCGTCGACGCCGACCAGCACTGACCCGCCCCCGCCCCCCGCTCCCAGCAGCCGTCCAGACTCCGGCCGGACACTGGTGCCGTGACGCAGGTGGAGCGGTCGGTGGACGCGTCCGGCGCCGCGGCTGAGCAGGAGCCGCTGGCACCGGGGCGGGTCGCCGGCGAGGTGCTGCTCGTGGCGGCCCTCTCGCTGGGCCGCTCCGGCGTCTACGCCGTCGTCCAGCTCGTCGCCCTCGCCACCGCCGCTGGCGGCGTCGCCGGCGGCACCGCGACGCTGAACCCCTCCCGCAGCCCGCGGCCCTACCTCGACCTGACCTACCAGCTGCTGGGCATCGGGTTCGCGCTCGTCCCCGTCGCGCTGTGCCTGTTCCTGCTGGCGGGGGGGACGTCGGGCCGCGGGCCGCTCCTGCCGGCGCTGCGGGCAGCGGTGCACCGGATCGGCCTCGACCTGCGCCGCCCGGGGCGCGACCTGCTCGCGGGGGTGGGTCTGGCCGCGCTGATCGGCGTCCCCGGGCTCGGGCTGTACGCGCTGGGGCGCGCGTTCGGGTTCACCGCCGACATCCAGGCCTCGGCGCTGGGAGGCGACTGGTGGACGGTGCCGGTGCTCGTGCTCTCCGCGGCGCAGAACGCGGTGCTGGAGGAGGTGGTGGTCATCGCCTACCTGCTGGACCGCCTGCCGCGGCTGGGCTGGGCGCGGCCCCGCTGGGTCGGGCGGCTCGCCCCCCGGCTGTCACCGCAGGCGTGGAAGGCTGTGTGGGTCATCGGCGCGGCGGCGCTGCTGCGCGGCAGCTACCACCTGTACCAGGGGTACGGGCCGGGGGTCGGCAACGCGGTGATGGGCGTGGTCTTCGGGGCCGTCTACTGGCGGACGCGTCGGGTGATGCCCCTGGTGGTGGCGCACACGCTGCTCGACGTCGTCGCCTTCGTCGGCTACCAGTACCTGGCGGGGCCCCTCGGCCTGCGCTGACGGGCCCGCGCTGACGGACCTCCGCTGACGGTTCAGCCCAGCAGGTCCGCCAGCGCGTCGAGGCCCGGCACCACGAGGTCCGGCTCGTCCAGCACCGCGGGCCACGGCGTCCCGGGGCCCTGGGCCGCCGCGCGGTCGACCCAGGCGGTGCTGATCCCCACCCGCGCCGCGCCGTCGAGGTCCCACGGGTGCGCGGCGACGAGCAGCGCCTCCTCGGGGGCGGCGCCGACCTGGTCGAGGGCCCAGCGGTAGGTCGAGGGCGCGGGCTTCCACAGCCCGCCGGGCGCGTCGGAGACCGACAGCGCCGGCTCGACGGCGTCAGCGGCGCCGCCCGCGGCCAGCAGCCGGTCGGTGACGGCCGCGGCTCCCTGGCTCAGCGGCACCAGGCGCAGGCCGCGCTCCCTCAGCGCCACGAGACCGACCACGACGTCGGGGTGCAGCGGCAGCGTCCCGACCGCCTCGACGACGGCGACGGAGGACTCCTCCAGCCGCTCCGCGGGCACCCCGGCGCCGGCCAGGGCGGTCCGGGCTCCGGCGAGCGCGGCGTCGGCGAAGCGCGGGCCCTCCCCGTGCAGCGCCAGGGCGAAGCCGTCGCGCAGGACCCCGGCGAACCAGGTGGCGGCCAGGGACCCGGGGGCGCCGGCGCCCTCGAAGGCGGCCGCGAGGCGGGAGGTGTCGCTGAGCGTGCCGTTGACGTCGAGGAGCACCACGCGCAGGGGCGGGGCAGCGGTGGCCTCGTCGAGCACGTCGCCCTCGGTCTCGCGGGGGACGTCGGGCGAGGGCCGGGCGAAGCGGTCGTCGGGGGGCAGGGTGCTCACGCCCCGAGCCTGCCCGCCGGGCCGGTATCCGGCGCGGCAGGAGCCCGCCGGCAGCGGGTCAGGCCCTGGGCACGAGCAGCTGCGTGGTGGCCAGCTCGCGGTACAGCGGGGTGGTCTCCAGCAGCTCGGCGTGCCGGCCGACGCCGACCACGCGCCCGGCGTCGAGCACGACGATCTGGTCGGCGTCGACGACCGTCGACAGCCGGTGCGCCACCACGACGAGGGTGGTGCCGCCGCCGTGGCGCTGGACGGCGGTCAGGGCGGCGGACAGGGCCGCCTCGTTGCGGGCGTCGAGGCTGGCGGTGGGCTCGTCGAGGAGCAGCAGCTCGGGCCGCGCCAGCAGGGACCGGCAGATCGCCAGCCGCTGGCGCTCGCCGCCGGAGAGCATCACGCCGCCCTCCCCGACCTGGGCCTCCAGGCCCAGCGGCGAGCGGGTGGCGAGCGCGGACAGCCCGACGGCGGCGAGCACGTCGGCGACCTCGTCGTCGGTGGCCCGCGGCGCGGCGAGCAGGAGGTTCTCGCGCAGCGTCCCGGCGAGCACGGGAGCCTCCTGCTCGACGTACCCGAGGCGGGCGCGCAGCGCGGCGCGGGGCAGGTCGCGCAGGTCGGTGCCGTCGAGCCGGATGCTGCCGGAGGTGGGGTCGTCGAAGCGCTCCAGCAGGCCCAGCAGCGTCGACTTCCCGGCGCCGGAGGGGCCGACCAGGGCGGTGCGCGTGCCCCGGGCGGCGCTCAGGCTGACGCCGTCGAGCACGGGCCGGTCGCTGCCGCGGTGGCTGAAGCGGACGTCGTCGAGCTCCAGCAGCGGCGGCTGCGCGACCCCTCCGCCGGCCCCGGCCCCGGCGCGGCGGGGGACGGGGACGGCGCGGGGCGCCGGGTCCTCCTCCGGCAGGGCGAGGACCTCCTCGATCCGCTCGAGCGCGCCGAGGCCGAGCTGCAGCTGGGAGTACGCGCCGAGGAGCTGGCCCAGGGGCAGCACGAGCAGGAAGAGGTAGAGGATGAAGGCGACGAGGTCGGCCACGCCGAGGGCGCCGCTGGCCACGCGGTAGCCCCCGACGCCGAGGACGGCGACGAAGGCGCCCTGCACCGAGATCCCCACCAGGGGGGTGATGGCGGCCTGCACGCCCGCGGCGCGGACGCCGGCGTCGTACGCCTGCCGCGCGGCGCCGCCCACGGCCTCGACCTCGCGGTCCGTGGCGCCGGAGGCGCGCAGGGTCCGCACGGCGCCCAGCGCCCGCTCCACGGCGGCGGTCATCGCCCCCACGCGCTCCTGGGAGGCGCGGGCCAGGCGCCGCAGCCGGCGGCCCACCGACACCCCGGCCACCATCCCCACCGAGACCGACAGCAGCGTCACCGCGAGCAGCACCGGGTCGACCAGCGCCATCGCCACCACCGCGCCCACGGCGACGACCACGGACGAGGCCACCTCCACCAGCCCGGAGGTCACCACGGCGCGCAGGAGCGTGGTGTCGGCGCCGACGCGGGAGATGAGGTCTCCGGCGCGGCGCGCGTCGAGCTCGGCCACCGGCAGGCGCAGCAGGCGACCGACCAGGCGGCGCCGGGTGGACAGGACGACGCCCTCGGCCGTGCGCTGCAGGAGGTACTGCTGCGCGGCGCCGAGCAGGGACCCGGCGACGAGCACGACGACGACGGCCACCACCACGCCCGCCAGGGGGCGTGACGCCTCCACCGTGGAGATCACCCGGCTGACCAGCAGCGGCTGCGCCAGCGAGGCCCCGGCACCGACCAGGGAGAGGGCGGCGGCGCCGACCAGCGCCCCGGTGTGCTCGCGCAGGTGCGGGAGCAGGGTGCGCAGCCCGGTGCTCCCGGCCCGCGGTGCGCCCCGCTGGGTGCTCTCCGGGCGCTCAGCGGTCGCCCCAGCGGGAGAGGCGGAAGCGCTGGTGGGCGGCCTGGCGGGTCACGCCCATGGCCAGCGCGATGGAGGCCCAGCTGGCCGAGCGCACGCGGGCGCGCCGCACGGTGACCTCCTCCAGCCGCTCCAGCTCTCGACGCGCGGCGGCCAGCGCCTCCAGGGCCTGGAGGGGGTCGTCGTCCCCGGCCCGCGCCACCAGTGCCGCCAAGGCGTCCACCCCTCCCGAGCCGTCGTGCTCCACGGGGCCGAAGATGCTTGACGCCTCGGGAGACGTCAAGTCCGGTTGACGCCCTGCAGGACGTCGGCGGCGGTTGACGCGCTCCCGCCCACGAGGATAGTGGCCTCGTGACCCCCGCCCGAGCCCTCGCCGGTCCCGCCGCCGTCTTCGACCGCGCGGCTGACACCTACGACGCCGTCGGGGTGCCCTGGTTCGGACCCATCGCGCAGTCCCTCGTGACGGCACTGGCCCCGCAGCCGGGCGAGCGCGCCCTGGACCTGGGCTGCGGCAGCGGCGCGGCCCTGCTGCCGCTGGCGCTCGCCGTGGGGAGCACCGGCAGCGCCCTGGGCATCGACCTGGCGCCGCGGATGGTGGCGCGGGCAGCCGCCGCTGCGGCCCGGGCCGCCGGGGACGGGCCCCCGGCGGCGGCGGTGGAGGTGCGGGTCGGCGACGCCGCAGCACCCGAGCTACCCGCCGCGTCCTACGACGTCGTCGCCGCGTCCCTCGTCCTGTTCTTCCTGCCCGACCCCGCCGCCGCGGTCGGGCGCTGGGCGCAGCTGCTGGCCAGCGGCGGTCGCCTCGGCGTGACGACCTTCGGGGAGCAGGACCGCCGCTGGCAGCGGGTCGACGCCCTGTTCGCCCCGCACCTGCCGCCGGGGCTCCGGGACGCCCGCACCAGCGGACGGAGCGGGCCCTTCGCCTCCGACGCCGGGGTGGAGGAGCTGCTGCGCGGCGCCGGCCTGGAGGAGGTGGCGACGGTCGGGAGCACCGTCGACGCGGTCTTCCACGACGCCGAGCACCTGGTCGCGTTCACCTGGTCCACCGGCCAGCGGGCGATGTGGGAGGCGGTCCCCGCGCCCGGTCGTGCCGCGCTGGAGCGCGAGGTGGTCGAGCTGGCGCGGACCTTCCAGGAACCGTCCGGCACGATCCGCTTCAGCCAGCGGGTGCGGTGCACGCTGGGGCGCCGGGCCTGATCCGCGTCGGCGGCGGCGCCGGGTGCACCAGCGCCACGAGCAGCAGCGCCAGCGCCGCGCCCGTGCACCACCCCGCGAGGACGTCAGTGGCCCAGTGCGCCCCGAGGTACACCCGGCTCAGACCGACGGCGAGAGCGAGGGCAGCGGCGCCGATGACGGTGAGCGCCCTCGCCCAGGCGGCGCGCAGGGCCGCCAGGGCCAGCGCGGCCAGCGCCGTCGCCAGGCAGGCGGACGCCGTCGCGTGACCGCTGGGGAAGGACGGGTCGCCCGGCGCCTCGATCGCAGCGGCGGCCGGCGGGCGCGCGCGGCCGACGAGCCGCTTGGCGCTCCCGCTCACCGCCGGCGAGAGCGCCACGGCGAGGGCGGCCAGCACCACAGGACGCCACGACCGCCAGCGAGCCGCCAGGGGGACCGCCAGAGCGGCGGCCAGCACCACGCGCACCGGCGTCGTCCCCAGGTCGCTGACCAGCTCCACCACCGGCGTCAGCCCGGCGCTGCGTGACGCCTCGCCGGCTGCGCGCGCGGAGGTGTCGAGGCCGGTCAGCAGCCCGCCGTGGACGACGTCGGCGCCCACGGCCACCGCGAGGACCACGAGGACCGCCGAGGCGAGGAGCAGCCGCCTCCGCGTGCCGGCGCTCACCGATGGCCCGCTCGCTGGCCCAGCTGATGACCCAGGTGCTGGCCGGCGGCGCGCAGCATCGGCCCCCGGGGCGCCGTGGCCATCAGGGCGATCTCCTCCGCCGGTCCGGTCAGCCCGTCGAGGAAGCGCAGCACCCGCTCGGGGGGGTTGCGGGCGAAGAGCCGCGCGAAGAACGCGGGGCCGTCGAGGCCGCCCGCGGCGGGCCCCGCGAGCAGGCCGCGCAGCACGAGCGCGTCCATCGCGGCGTGGCGGCGCGGGTAGGGCCGCGGCAGCTCGACGTCGCCGCCGCCCGCCCCCGCGACCAGCTGGGGGGCCAGGGCGCGGGCGGTGCGCTGCATCGCGGAGAACGCGTACCCGGTGGAGGGCCGCACGGCGCCGCCCGCCGTCCCGAGGCGCAGCACCCGGCTGCGGCGCATCCCCGCCGGCGGCGGGCGCAGGGGGAAGACGGCGTCGGTCATGGGGATGGCCCCGGTCTCGGTGTGCTCCACGACGCCCCCGTCGCCGAGGACGGCACGCCGGTAGGCGGCGAGCGCCGCCTCCTGCTCCTGCCGCTGCAGGCGGGCCGGGACGAAGGCCGTGTGCTCCACCAGGGCGGTGGAGGCGTCGGTGGGCAGGCAGTAGCCGAACGCCAGGCCCACGGGGGGCTGGGGCACCGTGAAGTCCATCAGCACCGCGCGGTCGGGGTCGACCGAGGCCACCGGCGTGCGGACCCGCTCGCCGAGGAAGTGCTGCACCAGCGTGCTCGTCCCCGGCACCAGCGGCCGCGCCGGCCGCGAGTCGAGCACGCAGCCCGCCGTCACCACCCCCGCGGGGGTGGTGACGCGCACCCCGGCGGCATCCTCGACCAGGGCGCCGGCCGGCAGCTCGACGGCCCGGTGCTCCAGCTCCAGGAGGCCCCGGGAGCGCGCCTCGTCGACGGCCGCCGCGACGTGGGCGTACCAGTCCTCGCCGCGGACCATCGCGTAGCTCAGCGGCCCCAGGTCCAGCGCGCTGTCGGTGCCGGCGGCGTCCACCAGGTGCACCCGGCGCCAGGACCGGTGCACGGCGCCGGCCAGCTCCGCCTCCTCGCGGCCGCCGCGCGCCACCCAGGAGCACCAGGTGCGGTCGGCGGGGCGCTGGGCCAGGCGGTCGAGCGGGTCGACGGCGACGACGCGCAGCGGGCGGCGCCGCGGACCCTCCCCCGCGCCGCCGCTCCGGAGCAGGGCGAGCGCGAGCTGGTGGAGCACCGCCGTGCCCGCGCCGCCGACGCCCAGGAGCACCGCGTCCGCGGTCGACGCTGAGGCCGCCGCCGTCGCGCCCGGTCGTCCTCCACCCTCCAGCACGGTCCGATGGTCGCTCATCCACAGGGGATCTTCCGCTGCCACCCGCCGGGGCGCCGGGCGCTACGGTGTCGGCCGTGAGCACTCTGGTGACGACCGAGCGCCTGGTCGTCCGCGACTGGGAGCCCTCCGACGTGGCGGCCGCCCTCGCGGTCTTCGGGGACGAGCGCGTCTCGCGCTGGCTGGCCCCCGCGACGAGCCCCGTGCCGGACGAGGCGGCGATGCTCGCCCAGTTCGAGCGCTGGGAGGTCGAGCACGCCCACCGCAGCGAGGACGTCGAGCAGTTCGTCGGGCGATGGGCGCTGGCCCGCAAGGACGACGGCGTCGTCGTCGGTGCGCTCGTGCTGCGCACCATGCCGCCGCACGACGCGGACATCGAGATCGCCTGGCAGCTGGCCCCCGACCACTGGGGGCAGAGCTACGCCAGCGAGGGTGCGCGCGGGCTCGCGGCGTGGGCGTTCGACCAGGGGGCCGCGGAGGTCTTCGCCGTGGTCCGCCCGGGCAACGAGCGGGCCGAGTGGATCGCGCGGCGCCTCGGCATGGAGTGGGTCGGGGAGACGGACAAGTACTACGACCTGCACCTGCGCGTGTACCGGCTGCGTCCCAGCGACATCGCCCCGCCCGACCCGGTGACCACGGGCATCATCCCCGTCATCAGGGTCGCTCCCCCCGCCTGACGCTGCGGCGCGGGTAGCGCTGCGCCAGCGCCACGCGGATCGGGGGCACGACGACGCCCTCGCGGGCCAGCTGCGCCCGCACCTTCCTGCGGGTCACCAGGACGCCCACCAGGCCCACGGCCCAGACCACGTACTGGACCGAGAACGCCGCGCGGAAGTCGTCCAGCGAGTAGTCGCCGCCCGTGGCGTCCAGGACCACGCCGACGGCGAGGACGGTGACGAGGCTGGCGAAGAAGCCGCCGACGTTGACGATGCCCGTGGCGGTGCCCTGCCGGTCTGCCGGGTTGAAGGTGCGGGCGTAGTCGAAGCCCACCATCGAGCCCGGGCCACCACTGGCCAGCGCCAGCACCAGGAGGACGAGCAGCCACAGCGGCGCCGGCCCGGGCCAGGCGATCACCGCCGTCCACGCCGCGGCGTTCGCCCCGACGATGGTCAGCACCAGCCAGGACCGCCGCAGCGGGTGGTGCGCCACGAGCACCCCGAGCAGGGGCCCCGCGACCAGGCCGGCCACGACGTAGGCCAGGAACAGGGCGCTCACCGTGGCCTGGGGCACCCCCTCGCCCCGCTCCAGGAAGGGGAAGCCCCACATCAGCGCGAAGACCGTGCCCGGGAACTGCGTCGCGAAGTGGCTCCACAGGCCCAGCCGCGTGCCGGGGTGGCGCCAGGCGCGCACCAGGTCGCTCCCCGCCTTCGACCAGCTCAGCGGCGCCCCGACGGTGGTGCGCACCCCCGGGGCGTCGCGGATGACGGCCAGCCGCCAGCACCGCGGCCAGCACGCCCAGCGCCGCAGCCGACAGGAACGCCGGCGTCCAGCCCCGGCCCCGCCAGGACCGCCACCAGCGGCACCGCGGACAGCACCTGCCCGAGCTGCCCCAGGAGGCCGGTCAGCTGGGTGACCACCGGTGCCCTGCGGGCGGGGAACCACGCACGCGACCAGGCGCAGCACGCTGATGAACGTCAGCGCGTCGCCGGCCCCCACGAGCACCCGCCCCAGCACCGCCAGCGGCAGCACGGCGCCGAGGGCCAGCACCACCTGCCCGGCGGCCATCACCAGCCCCCCGGCGACGACGAGGCGCCGGGTGCCGAACCTGTCGAGCATCACCCCGGCCGGCACCTGCAGCAGCGCGTAGACCAGCAGCTGCAGCACGGTGAAGGCCGAGACGGCGCTGGCCGTGGTGCCGAAGCGGTCGACGGCGTCGAGGCCCGCGACGCCGAAGGAGGTCCGCTGGAGGACGGCGACGACGTAGGCCGCCACCCCCACGCCCCACACCAGCCAGGCGCGCCCCGCCGACGATCCCGCCGAGGAGCCGGCCGGAGCGCCAGCCGCGGAGCCGGCCGGGACCGCTGGGGTGCTCACCGGGCGATCACGGGTCGATCATCCCGCACCCGGGACGACGCGAGCCGCCGGTCGTCACGCGAGGTGACGGCCGACGGCTCGGGTGGTGGGACGCGCCCGGCGCGTCCCCTCCGGGTCAGCGCCCGGCGAAGGTGAGGCAGGCGGCGGTGTCGGCGCCGCGGGCGCCGGCCCCCACCCGGATGGAGCTCGCGGTGCACTCGAGCTCGGCGTTGAACGAGCAGTCGGTGCGCTGGCAGGCACCCACCTGGGCCACGACCTTGTCGAGGCCGCCCTTGGTGCCGAGCGGGATGAACGTCCCGCAGTCGGCCGACCCCGTGTCACCGCTGACGGTGATCGCGAAGGCGTGGCACCCGTCGTGGTTGTAGGAGCAGCCGGCGACGGTGCACTCGCTGACGGCAGGCATCTCGAGAGTGGCCACGGAGTTCTCCTCAGGGGGTGGGGCGAGGTCATTTCCTCGCCCCACCATAAACCGCTCCGAGGGGAGTTCACCAGCACGACACCGCAGGTCAGAGGCCGATCGTGATATGTGCAGAACCGCTGCCGATATTCGGTGAGGCTGCCCTCAGCGGAGTTCGGTGAGGCTCACCTCAACGGTAGGAGGAGGTGGTGTACGTGCTCGGGCCGCGCGAGCGGCCCTGGCCGGGGCGACGGCCGCCCCCACCGCCGCCGCCACCGGAGGCGGGCTGCTGGCCGCCGCGCTGCGCCGTGCGCGCGCCGGTCCGCTGCGCGGGCCGCGCCGAGCGGCGCTGCTGCTGCTCGGGCACCTCGACCGGCCCGGGCTCGACGTGGGGGGCGACCTCACCGGTGAGCTGGTGGACCACCTCGGAGGCCGCCGTCGTCCGCTGGTGCTGGGCCGCGGCGATGCGCGCCTGGCGCATCATCGCCGAGACCTCGCGGGCCTCCTCCGGGAGCACCACGGTCACGACGTCGCCGCCCGACCCGGCGCGCGCGGTGCGCCCCGAGCGGTGCAGGTACGCCTTGTGCTCCGTCGGCGGGTCGACGTGCACCACGAGCTCGATGTCGTCGACGTGGATGCCGCGCGCGGCGATGTCGGTGGCCACCATCACCCGCACCTCGCCGGAGGTGAAGGCGTCGAGGTTCCGCACCCGCGCGTTCTGGGAGAGGTTGCCGTGCAGGTCGACGGCGGGGATGCCCGCGGCCGTCAGCTGGCGGGCCAGCTTCTTGGCCTGGTGCTTGGTGCGCATGAACAGCACCCGGCGGCCCGTGCCCGAGGCGAGGTGGCGGACGACGTCGGTCTTCGCGCCGGCGTCGGCCACGTGCAGGGCGTGGTGGGTCATCGCCGGCGGCGGCGCGGTGGCGCTGTCGACGGAGTGGGTCAGCGGGTCGACCAGGAAGCGCTTGACCAGGACGTCGACGCCGTTGTCCAGCGTCGCGGAGAACAGCAGGCGCTGCCCGCCGCGGGGGGTGGCGTCCAGCAGGCGCCGCACGCCGGGCAGGAAGCCGAGGTCGGCCATGTGGTCGGCCTCGTCCAGGACGGTGACCTCGACGGCGTCCAGCGACAGCTCGCGCTGGCGGAGCAGGTCCTCGAGGCGACCGGGGCAGGCGATGAGGATGTCGATGCCGCCGGCGAGCGCGGTCACCTGCCGGCCCTGCGGCACACCGCCGAAGATCACCGTGGTGCGCAGGCCCGCGGCCTTCGCGATGGGCTCGATCGTCGCGGCGATCTGCGTGGCGAGCTCGCGGGTGGGGGCGAGCACCAGACCGCGGGGGCGGCGGGGGGCGCGCGTGGCCGACCCCGCGGCGACCCGGGCGACCAGGGGCAGCGCGAAGGCGATGGTCTTGCCGGAGCCGGTGCGGCCGCGGCCGAGCACGTCGCGCCCGGCGAGGGTGTCGGGCAGCGTCGCCGCCTGGATCGGGAAGGCGGTCGTCTTGCCCTGGGCGGCCAGCACGGCCACCAGGGGCGCGGGGACGCCGAGCTCGGTGAAGGTCGGCCCCTCGCCGACGGGGACGTCGGTGAGGGGCGCCGGGGCGGGGGCGACGACAGCGGCGGGCGACGGGCGCTCCGCCGCGGGGCGCGGCTCGCGCGGCTCGCGCTGGGCGGCGGGCTGCTGCGGGGAGCCCGCGCCGGCGCCGCGGCCGCGGCCGCCGCGGTGGCGGCGGGGGGCTCCGGGCGTGCTGCTGCCGGGCGTGGTGGAGGGAGTGTTCACAGGTGTCCTGTCATCTCGAGCCCTCCGGCGGCGCACGGGGCGCGGCCTGCAGGGCGGGGGGGCGCCGCGTAGCGGCTGGGCCTCCCGCCGGGGCGTCACGCCGGCGCGGCGCGGGAGGAACATCGGGGGTCGGCAGCCCGGGTCCGAGCTGAGAGCTCGTCGACCGGGCGCTGCCGCGCGTCCCCAGTGTGCCCTACGCCGTCCACCGGAGTTCCCCGACACGCCACACGCGTCACACGTGAAACTCTCGCCTCACGGGTTTCACGGTTGCCCCTCGAACAGCCGCGCCTGCGCAGGCCGTCAGGACGGAGACCCCGGATCCGGCCTCCCCGTCCTGACGGACGCCGGGGGGCCTGACACGTCGGTCCCCGGGTCACCAGGTGGGTGGGTCGGCGGGCTCGAGCGCCGGGTCGTCGACGGCGAAGGTCCGCACCCGCCCGATCCCGGTGTGCGGTCCCTCGAAGCGGACCGTCACCCGGCCGACCCCCGAGCCCTGCACCCACCCGGGGCCGTGCTCGGCGTGGACGGCGTCCTGCCCCGGCCGCCACGACGGCGCTGCCGGTGCTGCGTGCTCGGGCGGCGCTGCCGGTGCTGCGTGCTCGGGCGGCGCTGCCGGCGCAGCGGGCTCGGGCGGTGCCGTGGGCTCGGTCGGCTCGGCCGTCGTCCCGGTCTCCCCCTCGACGGCGGCCTCCGCCTCCGCGAGCGCCGCCAGCAGGTCCTCCTGCACCGGGTCGTCGTGGCCGGCCGTCGCGTCGCCGAGGCTCGAGACGCCCACCCCGAGCAGGCGCAGGCCGCCGGTGGTGTCGATCGCCGCGAGCAGCGGCAGCGCGGCGGCGGTGATCTCCTCGGCGGTGGCCACCCCGGGGGCGCCGGCCGCCGTCGTCGCGGACCGGGCGAGGATCGAGAAGTCGTAGCGGCGCGCCTTGACCGTCACGGTGCGCCCGCGGGCCCCGGAGGCGAGCAGGCGCTCCGCCACGCGCTCGGCCATCCGCCGCAGCTCCGCGGCGAGGAGCGAGCGGTCGACGAGGTCGGTGGCGAAGGTCTCCTCCGCCGAGACGGACTTGGCCTCCCGCTCCGGGACCACCGGGCGGTGGTCGACGCCGTGGGCCGCGGTGTGCAGCGCCGTCCCGGCGGCCCGGCCGAGCAGGGAGACCAGCTCGCGGGCGTCGGTGTCGGCGACCTGCCCGACCGTCGTGACGCCCAGCCCCGCCAGGCGCGCCTGGGTCGCCGGCCCGACCCCCGGCAGCGCCCGCACCCCCAGCGGCGCCAGGACCCCTCGCTCCGCCCCCGCGGGCACCACGAGCAGCGCGTCGGGCTTGCGCAGGTCGGAGGCGACCTTGGCCATGAGCTTGCTGGTCGCCACGCCCACCGACGCGGTGAGCCCGACCCGCTCGCGCACCAGCTCGCGGAAGGCCGCCGCCCGGTCCAGCACCGACTGGTCCTCCGGGCCGTCGGAGGACCCGGAGAGGTCGACGTAGGCCTCGTCCAGGGAGAGCGGCTCGAGCAGTCCCGGCTCGCCGGCGAGGTCGGCGAGCAGCGCCATCACCTGCGAGGACGCGGTGCGGTAGGCGGCGAACCGCGGGGCCAGGTAGGCGGCCCAGGGACAGGCGCGGCGGGCGGCGGCCGTGGGCATCGCCGACCCGACCCCGAACGCCCGCGCCTCGTAGGACGCCGTCGCCACCACGCCGCGCCAGGCGGTGCCCCCGACGACGACGGGCTTGCCGCGCAGCGACGGCTTGTCCCGCTGCTCGACGGCGGCGTAGAACGCGTCGAGGTCCACGTGGAGCACCGTCCTGGTGCCCGACCCCGCCTCCCGCACCACCGGGTGACCGTAAGCACACCCGCGCGGGTGGCCCAGCGCCGCCCCGCAGGCGCACAGTGGTCCCGTGAACCCCCGTTCCCGCTGGGCAGTGCCCGCTGTCGTCGCCGTCGTCGTGGCCGGCGGCGCGGCGGTGGCGCCCTCGGTCGCCTCCGCAGCGCCCGACCTGGCCCCCACCACCCCGGCGCAGCTGCTCGCCGACGTCGCCGCGGCTCCCCCGCAGGCGCTGTCGGGGACGGTGCAGCTGACCACCGACCTCGGGCTCCCCGAGCTGCCCAGCGCCGGCGCCGGCGGGGCCTCCGGGGCCCAGGGCGGGTCGCAGGACCTCACGGGCCTGCTCGGCGGGACGACGACGGCGCGGGTCTGGACCGACGGCGCCGAGCGCAGCCGGGTCTCGGTGGTCGACGGGCTCTCCGAGACCACCGTCGTCCGCTCCGGCAGCGACCTGTGGACCTGGCGCTCCGGCGGCTCCTCCCAGCGGGGCACCACGCACGCCGTGCTGCCGGCCGCACCGGCCGGGGACGCCGCGGCGGGATCGCCGGCGCTGCCGCAGGACCTCACGCCGCAGGAGGCCGCCGAGCGCGTGCTGGCCGCCGTCGACGCCGACACCGCGGTCTCCCTGGGGGGCACCGCGACCGTCGCCGGTCGCGCCGCCCGCCTGCTCGTCGTGCAGCCCCGGACGGCGGACACGCTGGTGGGACGCGTCGTGCTGGCCGTCGACGCCGAGACCTCGACCCCGCTGCGCGTGCAGGTCTTCGCGCGCGGCGCCTCCGACCCGGCGGTCTCCGTCGGCTTCACCGACGTCCGCCTCGGCGAGCCGGCTGCCGCCGACCTGACCCCCGCCGTGCCCTCCGACGCCCCGGTGGAGGAGGTCCCGGTCCCGGCGCAGGGGGCCGCGCAGGGGGCCAAGCCGGCGCCCGGCGGCGCGACCAGCGGTGTCGGGGCCCCCGGCGGCGCGCAGGTGGTCGGGTCCGGCTGGACCGCCGTCGCCGTCCTGGCCGGCGGCTCCTCGGCCACCGACGTCCCGGAGCTGCCCGCCGCCCTGGCCTCCGCGACGACGGAGGTCACCGGCTCCTTCGGGAGCGGACGGGTCCTGTCGACGCCGCTGCTGACCGTGCTGCTCACCGACGACGGCCGCGTCCTCGCGGGCGCCGTGCCCGAGGCCGCCCTGGAGGCCGCGGCGGCCCAGCGCTGAGCGGGGCCGACGGCGCCGCCGTCCTCACCAGCGGGCTGACGAAGCGGTTCCGTGGCGGGCAGGTCGCCGTCGACGGGCTCGACCTGCACGTCCCCCGCGGCGCGGTCTACGGCTTCCTCGGGCCCAACGGCTCGGGGAAGACCACGACGATCCGGATGCTGCTGGCCCTGGTGCGCCCGACGGCCGGGTCGGTGGAGGTGCTCGGCGAGCGCCTGCACCCCGCGGCGCCCGGGGCGCTCGGACGCTCGCTGCCGCGCGTGGGCGCCCTCATCGACGGCCCGGCGTTCCACCCGCACCTGTCCGGGCGGGCCAACCTGGCCCGCCTCGACGCCGCCGACGCCACCCTGCGCGCCCCCGAGCGGCGCCGGGCCGCCTCCCGCGCGCGCGTCGCCGCCGCCCTGGACCGGGTGGGCCTGGGCGCCGCCGCCGCGAAGCACTACCGGGCCTACTCCCTCGGCATGCGACAGCGCCTCGCCCTGGCCGCGGCCCTGCTTCGGCCCCGCGAGCTGCTGGTCCTGGACGAGCCCACCAACGGCCTCGACCCGCAGGGCACCCGGGAGGTCCGCGCCCTGGTGCGCGCCGTGGCCGCCGAGGGCACCACCGTGCTGTTCTCCACGCACCTGCTCTCCGAGGTCGAGCAGGTCGCCACCCACGTGGGCGTCATGAGCGCCGGACGGCTGGTGGCCGAGGGGACCCTGGCCGCCGTCCTGCGCGGCACCGCAGCCCGCGTCCGTGTGGAGTGCCGCGACCCCGCCGCCGCCGCGCGGGTGCTCACCGGGCGGGGCCTGACCGCGGTGCGCACCGCCGACGACGGCGCCGGCGCCGACCTCGGCGACGCCGACCCCGAGCAGCTCCTGGCAGCGCTGATGGCCTCCGGCGCGGGGGTCCGCGGCTTCGCCGTCGAGCGGGCCCGCCTGGAGGACCTCTTCGTGGCCCTCACCGGGGAGGGGTTCGACGTCCGTGCCTGAGCCGCTGCGCCTGGTCGCCTCCGAGCTGGTCCTCATCGCCTCCCGTCGGCGCACCCAGGCGCTGCTCGTCGTCCTCGCCCTCGTCCCCGTCCTCATCGGGGCGGCAGTGCGCTGGTCCGGCCGGGCAGGGGGTGGGGACGACGGCGGCGGCCCGCCGCTGCTGTCCGCCGTCACCGACAACGGCCTCTTCCTCGCCCTCACCGCGCTCGCGGTGAGCCTGCCCGTCTTCCTGCCGCTCGCCGTGGCCGTCGTCGCGGGGGAGTCCGTGGCGAGCGAGGCGAGCAGCGGCACCCTGCGCCAGCTCCTCGTGGTGCCCGCGGGCCGCACCCGCGTGCTGGCGGTGAAGGTCGTCGGAGCGCTGGCCTTCGCGCTCGCGGCGTCAGCGCTGGTGGCCGTCGTCGGCGTGGTCGTGGGGCTCGTGCTCTTCCCGGTCGGGCCGGTGGTGCTGCTCTCGGGGACGCCCGTCGGCTACGCGGACGGGCTGGGCCGGCTGCTGCTCGTCGTGCTGTTCGTCACCGGGGCCCTCGCCACCGTCGTCTGCCTGGGGGTGCTCGCCTCGACGCTGACGGAGGTGCCGGTGGCGGCCATGGCGGCGACCGCCGTCGCCGTCGTGCTCGTGCAGGTCCTCGGCGCCGTGCCGCAGCTCGCGCCGCTGCACCCGTGGCTGTTCACCAGCTGGTGGACCGCGTACGCCGACCTCCTGCGCGCACCCCTCGCGCTGGACGGGGTGGTGCGGGCGCTGGGCGTGCAGGCGGGGTGGTGCGCGGTGCTGCTGTCGGCGGCGTGGGCGCGGCTGTCGGGCACCGACGTCACCAGCTGAGCGGCGTGACCTCGTCCACAGATCTGAGGAAACCCCCCCTGTCACGCAGGAGCGCCCGTAGGTTGTGGGCGGTCATCCGGCCGAGCGGCCGGACAGGAGCCCGACCGGGCAGTTCCGACACGGAGGTCACCCCCTTGAGCGCTCGCACCGCCCGCCACCGCGCGCAGCCCCAGCCCAGCCGCCTCACCCGCCGCGCGGTCGGCGTCGCCGCCACCGCGGCGGTCGTCGCAGCGCCCGTCGTGGCGCTCGCCGCGCCGGCGTCCGCCGCCACCGGCAGCACGTGGGACCGCCTCGCGCAGTGCGAGAGCACCGGGAACTGGGCCATCAACAGCGGCAACGGCTACTACGGCGGGGTGCAGTTCTCCTCCAGCACGTGGAAGGGCTTCGGGGGCGGCCAGTACGCCTCCCGGGCCGACCTCGCCTCCCGCGAGCAGCAGATCGCCGTCGCCGAGAAGGTGCTCGACGCGCAGGGGTGGGGCGCGTGGCCCGCGTGCTCGCGCAAGCTCGGGCTCACCGCGTCCGACGCCAACGCCTCGTCCGACGTCACCGCCACCCGCACCACCGAGGTCTCGCGCTCGGCCGACCGCACCGCAGCGGCGCCCGCGGCGGCCTCCGGCAGCACCTACACCGTGGGCCCCGGTGACACGCTCGCCGCGATCGCCGCGGCGCGGGGCACCACCTGGCAGGCCATCTGGTCGGCCAACCAGGGCGTCATCGGCAGCAACCCGAACCGGATCTTCACGGGGCAGGTCCTCAGCGTCTGAGGCCCTGGTGGGGGGCCGTCGGGGGGCCGACTGCCCCGGTGATCACCGAGAGCAGCGATTCGTCCCGTTTTAGACACTCTCGGTGATGTGTGTCAGGGTTCGCCCCGATGACTCAGCACACTCGGACCCCCCGCCGCCTCCGCCGCCTCCTCGCCGGTGCCGCCGCAGCCTCCCTCCTCACGGCCCCGCTGGTGGGCCTGACCGGGGTGGCCGCCCAGGCCGCCGCCCCCAGCACCTGGGACCGGCTCGCGCAGTGCGAGAGCACCGGGAACTGGGCGGTGAACAGCGGCAACGGCTACTACGGCGGACTGCAGTTCTCCACCTCCACCTGGCGGGGGTTCGGGGGCGCGCAGTACGCCTCGCGGGCCGACCTCGCACCGCGCGGGCAGCAGATCGCCGTCGCCGAGCAGGTCCTCGCCGCGCAGGGCTGGGGCGCCTGGCCGTCCTGCTCGAAGCAGCTCGGGCTCTCCTCCGCTGACGCTGCCGCCAGCTCCGAGGTCACCGCCTCGCGGGCCGCGTCGACGGCCTCCCGGTCCGCGGACCGCACCGCGGCAGCCGCGCCGGCGTCCACCGCTCAGGCCGGCTCCTACGTGGTGCGCTCCGGCGACACGCTCTCCAGCATCGCCGCCGCGCACGGCACCACCTGGCAGGCGCTGCACGCCGCCAACGCCGCCGTCATCGGTGCGGACCCCGACCGCCTCCGGGTCGGCACCACCCTGTCCGTCTGACCCACCCCCTCCCGCGACGACCACGGGAGTCCGGCTCGGCGCACGAGTCGAACTCCCGTGGTCGTCGCGGTTCTCGGGGTCAGGGGGCGACGGCGCGCACGGCGTCGTCGAGCGCCGTGAGGAGCCAGGTCGCGTCGGCGGCGGTGAAGACCAGCGGCGGGCGCAGCTTCAGCACGTTGCCGCCGGCGCCGCAGACCGACGTCAGCACCCGGCGGGCCCGCAGCGCCTCGACCACGTCCAGGGCGATGGCCTTCGACGGCGACCCGTCCGCGGGGTCGACCACCTCCAGCCCGATGTAGAAGCCCGCCCCCCGGACCTCCCCGAAGCAGTCGACGCCGGCGGCCATCGTCCGCAGGTCGTCGCGCAGCGCCGTCCCGACGCGCTGGGCGTTGCCCTGCAGGTCCTCGTCGCGGATCACGTCGAGAACCGCCTGCGCCGCGGCCACGGAGACGGGGTTGCCGCCGAAGGTGTTGAAGTACGGGAGGTGCTCGGCGAAGGAGGCCAGCACCTCCGGGCGCGCCGCCATCCCCGAGACCGGGATGCCGTTGCCCATCGGCTTGCCGGTGGTGACCAGGTCGGGGACGACGCCGTGGCCCGCGAAGCCCCAGAAGGAGCGTCCGGTGCGGGCGAAGCCCGGCTGCACCTCGTCGGCGATGAACACGCCGCCGCGGTCGTGGACGACGTCGACGGCGGGCGCGAGGTACCCGGCCGGGTCGGGGAAGACGCCGTCGGAGGAGAAGATCGAGTCGGCGAGGAACCCGGCGACGCCGTGACCGGCGGCCTCCAGCTCGTCGGCGGCGCGCCCCACCTCCGCGGCGAACCAGCGGCCCAGCGCGTCCGGCCCGGTGTACCCGGCTGCAGCGGCCAGACGGGCGTCGGGCTCCGGGACCGTGCGCACCCACGGGGCCACCTCCTGCGCCGTCCCCAGCGCCGGGGACAGCCCGGAGACGACGGCGGTGTTGCCGTGGTACGCCTCGGCGGAGATGACGATCCCCTGCTGGCCCGTGTGCGCCTGCGCGACGCGGACGGCGAGGTCGTTGGCCTCCGAGCCGGTGCACAGCAGCATCAGCTGGCCGACCTCGTCGGGCATCGTGCCCAGGAGGTCCTCGGCGTAGTCGAGGAGCTTCTCGTGCAGGTAGCGGGTGTGGGTGTTCAGCGTGGCGACCTGCGCCTGCACCGCGGCGACCACCCGCGGGTGGCAGTGCCCGACGCTGGCGACGTTGTTGTAGACGTCGAGGTAGCGCTCGCCGTCGGCGTCGAACAGGTGCGATCCGACGCCGCGGACCAGGTGCACCGGGTCGCGGTAGAAGAGCCGGTACGCCGGGCCCAGCAGGCCGGCCCGCCGCCGGGCCATCGCGAGCGTGCGCTCGCTGACCCCCTCGGCCGCGTCAGCGCGGAAGCTGTTGGTGTCCATGATCGTCGAGCGGGTCGGCGCGCTCGTCGTGCTCGTCGTCTGGGGTCCTGCCACGGGCGGAGTCTGGGCGAAGCGCGTTAACGCTCTGTTTCGTGGCGGGGGCGGGACGGGGCTGTCGCCATCATCGGCGGTGTGAGCACCTCGACGAGCGCCCGCGCCACCCCGGCTCCGGCGCCCCACGGCGCCGGCGACGCCGACGCCGTCGAGGTGACGGTGAGCACCGAGGTCTCGCTGAGCACCTTCGCGGCGCTCGGCAGGGGCGCCCCGGCGCCGTACTGGCTGCACCGCGGCGTCTGCGCGGCGTGGGGCCTGGAGCCGACGCGGGTCGACGTCCCCCTGATCACGGTCTCGGAGAACGCCACGTTCCGCCTCGACCTGGACGGGCGGCCGGTCGGCGTCGTCCGCGTCTCCCAGCCCGGGTACGTCGGCGGGCCCGCCGCCATCGCCAGCGAGCTGGCGTGGCTCGGGGCGCTGCACTCCCTCGACGAGGTCCGCCTCATCGACCCGGTGCCGACGATCCGCGGGGGCTTCACGGCCGTCGTCAAGGACACGCAGGGCCACGGGTGGGCGTGCGTGTCCACGCGCTTCGTCGACGGCGCGCCGCTGGAGGACACCGCCGACCCGGCGGAGTGCTACTGGACGATCGGCAGCTGGACGGCGCGCTTCCACGCGCACGCGCGGTCGTGGGAGCTGCCGTTCGGCTTCGAGCGGTTCACGTGGAGCCTCGCCGACGTCGTCGGTCCCACCGCCCGCTGGGGCCCGTGGGAGCCCGCCGTGGCCTCGGGCGACGACGCGGCGCTGCTGCGCCGGGCCCAGGACCGGGCGCTGGGGCTGCTGGCCGACCTGCCGACGACGCCGGAGCACTGGGGGCTGATCCACGCCGACCTGCGGCCCTCGAACATCATGGCCGCCCCCGACGGGTCGCTCACCGTCATCGACTTCGACGACTGCGGCTTCGGCTACTACCTCTACGACTTCGCGGCGGCCCTCACGTTCGTGGAGCACGAGCCGTACGCCCCCGCGATGGCCCGGGCGTGGGTGGAGGGCTACCGCGAGGTGGCGCCCCTGACCGACGCCGACCTGGTGCACGCGTGCGCCCTGTCGATGCTGCGGCGGGTCCAGATGCTGGGCTGGACGACGGGGCACCGCCCCGACGCCCTGCCGCCGGGCCTGTTCGACGCCCAGCTGCCGGGAGCCCTGGAGTGCGCTCGGCGCTTCCTCGCCGACCCCCGGTGGCTGCTGGCCTGATCGCCGCCACGGTTAGGCATGCCTAACTCGGCGTAGCCTGGCGTGATGCACGCTGAGGTCCTCAGGACGGAACGGCTCACTCCCTCCTTGGTCAGGGTGGTGCTGGGCGGCGCGGGGCTCGACGGCTACGCCGCGGCCGACGGCACGGACGCCTACGTCAACCTGGCGTTCCGGCCCGAGGGCGCCCCGTACGGGCCGGTCTTCGACCCCCGCGCCGTGAGGGAGTCCGGCGTCGCGCGCGAGCTGCAGCCGGTCCGGCGCCGCTACACCGTGCGCTCCTGGGACGCCGCGGCCCATGAGCTGGCGATCGACTTCGTCGTCCACGGTGACGAGGGCGTCGCCGGGCCCTGGGCCGCGGCCGCGCAGCCCGGTGACGTGCTGGTCCTCGAGGGCCCGGCCTGCGGCTACCGGCCCGACCCCGAGGCGGCCTGGCACCTCATGCTGGGCGACGAGTCGGCGCTGCCGGCGATCGCCGCATCCCTGGAGGCGCTGCCCCTCGGGGCCCGCGCCGTGGTGCGCCTGGTCTGCGACGGCCCGGAGCACGAGGTGCCGCTCGCTCCCGCGGCCGGCGGCGACGGCGGTGTCGACGTGGTGTGGCTGCACCGCACCGGTGACCCGTCCGACGTCGAGCTCCTCGCCGACGCGACCCGGGCGGTGGTCTTCCCCGCCGGACAGGTGCACGCCTTCGTCCACGGGGAGGCGGAGGAGGTGCGCGCGGTGCGCCGCCACCTGCTCGGCGACCGCGGGCTGCAGCGCTCGGACATGTCCTGCTCGCCGTACTGGCGGCGCACCATGACGGACGAGGCGTGGCGCTCCGTGAAGCGCGACTTCATCACCGCGATGGACGCCGACGTCGCCTGAGGCCCGTCGCGCCGCACCGCCGGCCCTCCCTCAGCGGCGCAGCTCGATCAGGTGCCGCGTCGAGTGGGCGACGAACGGCTCTCCCGAGCGCGTCCCGGCGTCGAGGGCGAGCAGCCGGTCCCGGTACCGGGAGACCGTGAAGTCCGGCACCCACCACACGCACCGCCGCAGCAGCCACACCACGGCGCCGACGTCGTGCAGCTCCATCCGGCACCGGGCCGTGCGCAGGTCGACCAGGGAGAGTCCGGCTGCCCGTGCAGCTGCCACCGCCTCGTGCGGGTCGCGGTGGCGGCGGGCCTCCGACTGTCGACCGAGGAAGTGCTCGACCAGCTCGAACGCCGACCCGGGTCCCACGTGCTGGGCGAGGTAGCGCCCACCGGGCACCAGCACCCGGCGCAGCTCCCCCCAGTCCGGAGCCACCGGGTGGCGGGCGGTGACGAGGTCGACCGAGGCGTCCGGGAAGGGCAGCGGAGCGCCCGGCGCGGTCTCGCGCACGTCGACACCCCGCGGGCCGAGGCGCTCACGGGCGCGCCGGGCGTTCGGGGGCCAGGACTCGGTGGCGCACGTCCGCGGTGGGAGCACGGGAGCCTCGTCGAGCACCTCGCCACCGCCGGTGTCGACGTCGAGGGCCGCCGTGACACCGGGGCTGGCGAGCCGCTCGCCCAGGAGCCGCGCACAGCCCCAGGGCGGGCGCTGCTCGCTGGCGCGGCCGTCGAGCCAGCCGAAGTCCCAGCCGGTGACGTCGGCGGTCTCCGCCTCGTCGACGAGCTCGTCGAAGGTCCTCATGCCGGGGCCGTGCCGCGGGTCAGCCCGCGGCCATGTCGACGAACCGCGAGTAGTGGCCCTGGAAGGCGACGACGATCGTGTCCGTCGGGCCGTTGCGGTGCTTGGCGATGATGAGGTCGGCCTCACCAGCTCGAGGGCTCTCTCTTTCATAAGCATCTTCGCGGTGAAGCAATATCACCATGTCCGCATCCTGTTCGATGCTGTTGTGTGAGGCAACTGAATTGGCGATGAAGTTGTGAAGTCCCATCACCGTCGCATCAAAGACTTCCAGCATTCCCCGCGACTCGATGGAGACCACCTCGTCCCAGTAGATGTCGTTCGTCGCGACGACGTCCAGGTCTGCCGAACCGAGCACCTCGGCGACCCGGGCGAGGCGCTCCCGGCTGATCGGGGCCCCCGTCTTGACGGCGATGCCACTGCGCCTCAGGACCGACGAGAGCACCTCGGGCTCGACGTCAGCCTCCTGCATGGCGGCCTCGATGCGGCCCCACACCTCGGCCGGAACCGTGTCGCGGCGGACACGCCCCTTCCGCTCACCGAGCCGCTCGAGGATCTCGACGCCCAGCTCACCTCGAGACCCATGAGATCCGATCTCCGTGAGGAAGTGGCGTTGGGTGTCGACGTCCATGAGATGCACGTGATAGCTGTCGCGGTAACCGGACTTCTTCGTCGTCTTGATGCGAGCGTTGATGTTGAAGCGCAGCAGGAGCCGCGCCACGTCCTCAGCGAGCCGTCGACTGGTGGAGGCGTAGTAGACGATCGCCCGGTCCTGGTTGCGGTGCCAGTGCACGCAGCCGTCCGTGGCCCAGAGGTGGCGCAGGAAGAGCGCGACCTGTGCCTTGGGGAGACCGAACACTCCGTCCGGGACGAACTTCTCGTGGCTCCGCTTGTCGAAGAGCCCCAGACCGTCGAGCCAGGCGGCCACGGGGTTCCGCTTGCCGCGCGCCAACCGGTAGGGAGCCGGCAGGCGGAGGGTGGTCACGCGGGCTTCGGGGTACTCGTCGCGGATCGCCGTGATGCCGAACCGGCGGGCAGCGGCCTCCTGGACGGCGGACAGGTTGGCCTCGTCGACGCTGGCGTAGCGGATCGGCTGGCGGGCAACCATCGACCCGTCGCCGATCATGTGCGCCAGCAGCACCACCTCGTCGTCGTCCCAGGCCGTGATGCTCAGGGGTGGGGGGACGTGCCGGACGACGCCGAGCCGGTCTCCGGGAGAGAGCTCCCCGAGCGGCTTCCAGCCGTCGAACGTCAGGAACGGGTGGTTGGCGGTGGCGGTGATCTCCCGCCCGGAGGCGAGCCGCATGCGGAACGCCTCCTTCACCCCGCTGGAGAAGGCGTGCGTCATCGTGCGGGGGACCAGCTGGAGCCGCTCGTTGAGGGCCCAGACGGGGACGTCACGGTCACCGCTGGCCATGAGCTCGCCCAGGGACACCTCGGCGCCGGTGTCAGCCCGCATGAGCCTGGTGTCGGCTGTCAGGCACCCCGACTCGCGGAGATCGCTCATCGCGGGCTTCTTGTCGGTGCGCTGCTCCGGACCTCGGTTGAGCTGCGAGATCGCGATCACGGGGACCTGCAGCTCCTTCGCGAGCAGCTTCAGGGCGCGGGAGAACTCCGAGACCTCCTGCTGGCGGCTCTCGACGCGCTTGCCCGAGGTCATGAGCTGCAGGTAGTCGATGACGACGAGCTTGAGGTCGTGCCGCTGCTTGAGACGTCGGCACTTCGCGCGGATCTCCATCAGCGTCATGTTGGGGCTGTCGTCGATGAACAGGGGCGCGTCGCTGACGGCACCCATGGTGCGGGCGAGGCGC
This sequence comes from uncultured Actinomycetota bacterium, assembly GCA_963781365.1. GTDB lineage: Bacteria > Actinomycetota > Actinomycetes > Actinomycetales > Quadrisphaeraceae > Quadrisphaera. The sequence continues at coordinate 67,148 of CAWAFR010000005.1, forward strand.
GTCCAGTCCTCCTCGCGCATGGTTCCCTTGCGCATGTTCTGGAGGGGGATCTTCGCCTCGGCGCTGAGCAGGCGCATGGTGATCTCGTTCTTGCCCATCTCGAGCGAGAACACGACCGAGGTCAGTCCGTTCTTGATCGACGCAGATCTGAGTATATCTAGGCCTATTGTAGATTTTCCAATTGCCGGACGTGCGGCGATGACGATCATCTGGCCGGGGTGCAGGCCGTTGGTCAGGGCGTCGAGGTCGGCGAAGCCGGTGGGGACGCCGATCATCCCGTCGCCGCGGTGGCTGGACGCCTCGATCTCGTCGATCGTGGCCTCGATGGTGGCGCCCAGGGGCACGTAGTCCTCGGTGGTGCGCCGCTCGGTCACGGCGTAGACCTCTGCCTGCGCGGTGTTCACCAGCGCGTCGACGTCGCCGCCGTCGGCTGCGTACCCCAGCTGCACGATCTTGGTGCCGGCCTCGACGAGGCGCCGCAGCACGGCGCGCTCCCTGACGATCCGCGCGTAGTAGCCGGCGTTGGCGGCGGTCGGGACCGCGGAGATCAGCGTGTGCAGGTACCCCTGGCCGCCGACCCTGCCGATCTCGCCCTTGCGGGTGAGCGTGGCGGCGACGGTGATGGCGTCAGCCGGCTCCCCGCGGCCGTACAGGTCCATGATCGCGTCGTACACGAGCTCGTGCGCGGGCCGGTAGAAGTCGGTGCCGCGGATCTGCTCGACGACGTCGGCGATGGCGTCCTTGCTCAGCATCATGCCGCCGAGGACGCTCATCTCGGCGGCCACGTCCTGCGGGGGGGTGCGCCCCAGCTCCTCCGAGGGACCACCGGAGGACTCGTAGCGCTCCAGGTCAGCGAGCGACATCCCTGTTCGCCCTCCGCTCCTCGTCGTGGCCGGCCCTCGGCCGGGTCTGGGCGCCGACCTGCGCGCAGGACCCCATCAAGCCACGCACCACCGACAGTCCGGTGCTGGACGGCGGCACGCGCCGCCGGAGGAGCACCGGGCCGGGGGGAGGGGCTGGAGGGGGCGACCCGCCGCAGTGGTCAGGAGCCTCGTCCGCTGACGGTAGGCGCCCGGGACCCGGCTGCCGACCACCTCCCGCCGACCGGCGCGCCGCGCCCTGTGGACGGACGGCGGCGGCACCGCCCCCACCAGCACCGCAGCCCCGCAGAGTTATCCACAACCTGGGGACAGACCTGTGGACAACTGTGGATAACTCGCTGTCGATCATTGTCATCGATCCTGTGACCAGCGCCGATGTCCACCCACAGGATGTGGAAACGCAGTTGTCCACAAGATGGCGCGCAGGTTGCGGCGTGTCGTTCCACCGGCGTGTCGCGCCCGACGCGCCGTGCGTCACCGGCCATTCACGGTCAGCGACCGCGGACGGCTCCCTCGTACCGACGAGGCCCCGACAGGTGGCTCTCCCTCAGGCCCAGAGGGGTCTGTCGAGCCCGGGAGGCCGGGTACGGCCTCCACGACCTGGCACATCGGCCAGGACCTGACAGGAGCACCCCGGCCCCGGCGCGAGCGCCCTCAGGCCGCCCGCGGGGGTCCGCCGCGCCCCGGGACGACGGAGCGCCGCCCGCCCCGCGGACAGCGGGACGGACGGCGCTCTGAGTGCTGCTGCGGGCCTCGCGGCCCGCCGGGGGCCTCAGGCCTCCGGGACCACCTGGACATCGATCGAGGCCGAGACCTCGGGGTGCAGGCGGACCTGCACCGTGTACTCGCCGGTGGAGCGGATCGGGTTGCCGATCTCGACCTTGCGGTGGTCGATGTCGGTGCCCTTGTCGGCCTTCACGGCCCCGGCGATGGACGCCGGGGTCACGGAGCCGAACAGGCGGCCGCCGGTGCCGGTGCGCACCGCGAGGCGCACAGCGCCCTGCTCGAGGCGCTGCTTGACGGCCTTCGCCTCGTCGAGCGAGGCGAGCTCGCGGCTGGAGCGGGCGGCGCGGATCGACGCCACCTGCTTCTCGCCGCCCTTGGTCCAGCCGGTGGCCAGGCCGCGGGGCACGAGGAAGTTGCGGCCGTAGCCGTCCTTGACCTCGACGATGTCGCCGGGGGCACCGAGGCCGGTGACCTCCTGCGTGAGGATGAGCTTCATCTCGTCAGTCCTCTCAGCGGGGCGAGCTGGTGTAGGGCAGCAGGGCCATCTCGCGCGCGTTCTTCACGGCGATGGCGATCTGGCGCTGCTCCTGGACGGACACACCGGTCACGCGGCGGGCGCGGATCTTCCCCCGGTCGGAGATGAACTTCCGCAGCAGCGCGGTGTCCTTGTAGTCGACCGTGGTGATCTTCGCCGCCTTGAGCGGGTTGACCTTCTTCTTGGGCTTGCGCACAGCGGGCTTGACCATCGTGGAGCTCCCTGGATCGAAGCCCGACCCCGCTGGCAGGGGCCGGGATGGGTGGGGACGGCGGCGGGTGCCGCCGTCCGGGGTCTGTCAGAAGGGCGGCTCGTCGCTGAAGGAGCCGCCGCCCCAGCTGCCGCCGCCGGACGAGCCGCCCGAGGAGGAGCCGGAGGAGCTGGAACCGCCCGAGGGGCCGGTGGCCCACGGGTCGTTGGACTGCTGGCCGCCGCCGGAGGACCCGCCCGAGCCGCCGGAGGAGGAGCCGCCGAAGCCGCCCCCGCTCTGGCCGCCGCCGGACCCACCGCCGAAGCCGCCGCCACCGCCACCGCCGCTGCGCTGGGTCTTGTTGACCTTCGCCGTGGCGTAGCGCAGGGAGGGACCCACCTCGTCGACCTGCATCTCGACGACGGTGCGCTTCTCCCCCTCCTTGGTGTCGTAGGAGCGGGACACCAGGCGGCCGGAGACGATGACGCGCGAACCGCGGGTGAGCGACTCCGCGACGTTCTCCGCGGCATCGCGCCAGACGGAGCAGCGCATGAACAGCGTCTCCCCGTCCTTCCACTCGCTGCTCTGGCGGTCGAAGGTGCGGGGCGTCGAGGCGACGGTGAAGCCGGCCACAGCCGCCCCGGAGGGGGTGAAGCGCAGCTCGGGGTCGCTCGTCAGGTTGCCGATCACGGTGATCGTCGTCTCGCCGGCCATCAGGGGCTCCTCAGCAGCTCGTCGTCAGCACGGGTGTCGCGCGTCGGGTACCGGTCCGGTCTAGCAGCCGGGACCGACAGCGTCAGTGTGCGTCGGGCCTCATGAGCTTGGTGCGCAGCACTGCCTCGTTGAGGTTCAGCTGGCGGTCCAGCTCCTTGGCCGTAGCGGGCTCGGCGGTCATGGTGACGACCGCGTAGATGCCCTCGGACTTCTTGTCGATGTCGTAGGCCAGGCGGCGACGGCCCCAGATGTCGACGCCGTCGACGGTGCCGCCGTCGGTGCGGACGACGTTGAGGAACCGGTCGAGGGACGGGGCGACGGTCCGCTCCTCGAGCTCGGCGTCGAGGATGACCATCAGTTCGTAGGCGCGCATCGGCGACCCACCTCCTGCGGACTCAGGCGGTCACGGTCTCTCCGTGACAGGAGGTGCCGCGCACGTCCGGGGACGGGAGCGGCGGCGACCCGCGGGCAGCGCAGGACCCGGGAGGGGTCCGAGCGGCGAGCAGGCCGATCGATGACTCTACCGGTCCGGGGTCACCGCTCGGTCCGTGCGTGCCTGCCGGCCCAGCGGACCCCCTGCACGGCCAGCCAGGCGAGCGTCGCCAGCCGCAGCACCAGCAGCACCCCGTACCCGCCGGCGGGCAGGCCACGGCCGTCCTCGGAGCTCGTGGAGTACAGGTACAGCCAGGTGCCGGTGGCGTAGGCGCACTCGGCCACGGCCCAGGGCAGGTGGTCGCGCCAGCGGGGGACCGCCACGGCGGCCAGCGGCAGCACCACGAGCGTCGCCTGCACCGGCACCGACGGCGAGACCGCCAACCCGCCCGCGACCAGGACGAGCGCTACGGCGGCCAGACGCGCCGTCGGCTCGCGCCCCACCGTGCGCGCCGCTGCGGCGGCACCGAGCAGCAGGACGACGACGAGGCCCCCCGCGGCGAGTGCCGACACCGCGCCCGCGGGGAGCGCGCTCCACGGCAGCGGCGCCCCGCTGGGGAGCTTCCCGTCCAGCCCGGGCAGCAGCCACACCGCTCCGTAGCCGGCGCCGCCGGAGCCGTCCCACCAGCGCGACCCTCCGGTCTGGGTGGGCGTGCCGACGCGCGCCGCCAGCGTCACGAGCCCTGCGGCGAGCACGGCGGAGGCCGAGGCGGCGAGGGCGTCGAGCACGCCCAGCGCGCGGCGTCCCCCCTCGGGCGCACCCGCAGGGCCGCGGGCGGCGTCACGGGCTGCGGCTCGCGCCTGCTCGCGGCGACCCACCAGGACGACGAGCCACACCGCGACCAGGACCAGCGCGACGGCGGGGCGCACGCCCGCGGCGAGCCCCAGCAGCGCTCCGGCGACGGCGGGACGGTGCCGGTGCAGGGCCAGCAGAGCTGACGCGACGAGGGCCACGGCCACGAGGTCGACGGAGACCAGCCCCGCGGTGACCACCACTGGGCTCAGGGCCACGAGCGCGGCGTCCCACGGCGACTGCTCGCGCGTCCTGACGACGCACAGGGTCGCGACCGCCATCGCGAGCGCCCCGAGCAGGACGGCGAGGTCGAACGCCCCCCGCGGTGTGGTGGCCGCCAGGTCGAGGGCCCGCAGCAGGACGGCGGTGGTCGGGGGCTGCCCGCTGGCGCCGCTGTTGGCGACCATCGCGGGGACGTCGGAGTAGCAGGCGTGGACGAACTGGTCCGGCGAGGCCCACCCGGTGCTGCGGCAGTGGGCCCGGGTCAGCGCCGCGAGGGCGACCGGCACCACCGCGGCCAGCGCCAGCACCGGTGCCGCGCGCCACGGCCCGCCGCGCGCCGCGCCTCCGCCCGCGGTCCCGCCGGCGTGGTCGCCGACGGGTCCGCCGAGCACGCCGCTGGCGGCGCGGACCACCGGGTCGGTGCGGCTGGGCACCACGGCGGGACCGGTGGGCTCAGCGGGCGCGGTCGTCGGGCTGGTCACGCGGACGGCTCCCCGACCGCTCGGCGTCAGCCCTGTCCACCACCCGGGCCCGCCGGCGGTGTGGGCGCCGCCGCGTTCCCGTTCCCCTTCCCGTTCCCGTTCCCGTTGCCGGCGCGGGCCTGGCCCGCGCGCCCGGCGATGCGCTGCACCAACCCCTGGGGGAGCCCAGCGGCCTGCGCGTCGGCGCTGGCGCCGTCCGTGGCCCCGTCCGTCGGGGAGGCGCCATCGGTCGGGCTGTCGCTGGGGCTGTCGGAGGCGCTCGGGGAGTCCGTCGGCGACGACGTGTCCGTCGGCGTCGCGCTGGGCGTCGCGGTCTTCGTCGGCGACGGGCTCGCGGTGACGGCCTCGCTCGGCTTCGGGAACTGCTCGACGTCGGTGCCGTCGAGGGCCTGCTTCATGTACGCCGTCCAGATCTTCGCCGGGATGGTGCCGCCGGTGATCTCCTTCACACCGCCCCAGGAGCCGAGGGACAGCTGGGCCCCGCCGTTCTCCGTGTCGCTGTTGTAGAGGACGACGGCGGTCTCCAGCTGCGGGGTGAACCCGTTGAACCAGGCAGCCTTGTTGTCGTTCGTGGTGCCGGTCTTGCCGGCGATGGGCCGCTTGCCGAAGGCGGACCCGACGCTCGCGGCGGTGCCGCCGCCCTTCGTCACGGCCTGCATGGCGTAGACCGTGTTCGCGACGGCGTCGGGGTCGAAGGTCTCCTTGGCGCGGGTGTCCTCCGTGTACCGGTCCGTGCCCTCCTGCGTGATGCTGGCGATGAAGTGGGCGTCGTGCCGGGTGCCGCCGTTGGCCAGCGCCGCGTAGGCCTGGGCCATCTGGATCGGCTTCACGGTCGCGGTGCCCAGCACGTTGGAGAGCGCGCTCTCCTCGGTGGCGGCCACGGGGACGCCGAGGCGCTTCGCCACGTCGGCGGTCGCCTGGGGGGTGATCTCGCTGTTGAGCCGCACGTAGACCGTGTTCACCGAGTCGGCGGTGGCCTTGACGAGGTTGATCTCACCGAACTGCTCGCCGTTGCCGTTGCCGTAGTTGAACACCTTGTACTTGTCGATGGTCTGAGGGCTCGAGCCGCTGAAGGTGTCGGAGAGCTGGTGCTTGCCCGACTCCAGCGCCGCGAGCAGGGTGAAGGGCTTGAAGGTCGAGCCGGGCTGGGCCACGCCGTAGGTGACGGAGTCGAACTGGGTCTTCGGGTCCTCGCCGCTGTACATCGCGACGACACCACCGGTGGCCGGGTCGATGGAGACCAGGCCTGCGCGCACGGTGGCGGGCCGGTTCTTCGTGGGGTAGACGCTGCTGTCGCCCATCGTGTCGACGGCGGCCTTCTGCTTCGCCGGGTCGATGGTGGACACGATGTCGAGGCCCGCGGTCTCGACGTCGTCGGCGGTGGCGATCGTCTTGGTGCCGCCGTCGAGCGTCGCCACGGTGAAGTTCTGCGTCTTGCCGAGGTCGACGACCTCCTTGACGACGGCGTCGAGGATGTAGCCGTTGGGGCCGTTGAACCACTGGGGCTTGGACTGCTGGACCACCCCGGGCATCGTCGGGTTCCCGGTGACGTCGGCGGCGGAGATGGCGCCGGTCTTCTGCATCGCGTCCATGACGTACGCGTAGCGCTTCTGCGCGTTGGTGGGGTCGGTCGCGGGGTCCCACGCCGAGGGCGCGGGGAGGATGCCGATGAGCAGCGCCGCCTGGGGGGCGGACAGCTGGGTCGGGTCGTCGAGGTCGAAGTACGCCTTGGACGCCGCACCGATCCCGTAGGCCCCGCGCCCGAAGTACACGGTGTTGAGGTAGCCGGTGAGGATCTGGTCCTTGGAGTAGCGCTGGTCGACCTTGAGGGCCTGGATCGCCTCGGTGGCCTTGCGCGTGTAGGCGCGCTGGTCGTTGCCGGTGATGTTCTTGACGTACTGCTGCGTGATCGTCGAGCCGCCGCCCAGGTCGGGGTTCCCTGTGAGCACGCCGTAGACGGCGCGGCCGAGGCCGGAGACCGAGACGCCGCTGTTCTGGTAGAAGGTCCGGTCCTCCGACGCGACGGCGGCGTCCTTCGCGGTCTTCGGCATCTGGTCGTCCGACAGCGGCTTCCTGTCGATGCCGTTGTTCAGCTTGCCCATGACGGTGGTCTTGTCGGAGAAGTACACGGTGGTCGTCGCTGCGAGGGCGTCGGCGTTCAACGACGGCACCGGCGTGGTGGCGTAGGCGAAGGCGCCGGCACCCACCACCATGAGCACCAGCAGGAGCAGACCCCCGACGACGACGCGCCAGGTCGGCAGCCAGCGCCGCTTGCGGCGCGCCGGCGGGCGCGGGCCGGGGTGGCCGGCCCCCCGCCCCCGCCCCCGCCACCGCCGGGGCCGCCGGGGCGACCACCGCCACCCCCGGAGCGGGGGTCGGCGGTGCGTGAGGCAGGGGCGGGGCGCCGGCTCGGCGCCGGAGTGTGAGCAGCCACCGGGTTGCGTCCCTCGATCAGGTCTGTGCGTGCGCGGTCGGGGCCCAGTATGCGACGGCGCCCTGCCGCTCACGGGCGTTCCGCGCAGCAGGGGAGCAGCGGTTCGACCCTCCACGGTCGAGCGGCTACAGTCGAATGATGTATCGGTTCGATACATCAGTCTCCGCTCCGGCGGACGGAGCAGGGGAGGTCGGCGCGTGGCGCGAGGCTCCGACGCCCTGACCATCGCCGTCCTGGGCCTCCTGGACGACGCGCCGCTGCACGGGTACGAGCTGCGCAAGCGCATCGACCTCGTGATCGGCCCGCTGCGCCGCCGGATCTCCTTCGGCAGCCTCTACCCCGCGCTGCGCTCCCTGGAGGAGCGCGGGTGGATCACGCAGAGCTCGCCGACGACGGTGGTCCCCGCGCTGGCCGGACGGCGCAGCCGCGTGGTCTACCAGCCGACCGACGCCGGCCGCGCCCAGCTGCGGTCCCTGCTGGCCTCCTCCGGGCCCGCCACGTGGGAGGACGAGCAGTTCGACGTCCACTTCGCGTTCTTCGGCAGCACCGACCCCGCCACCCGGATCCGCATCCTCGAGGGCCGCCGCACGCGCGTCCTGGAGCGGATGGACCGGGTGAGCACCGCGCGCGCCGCGGCGCGGCCCGACAGCTGGACCGCGGAGCTGCACCGCCACACCACCGACTCCCTGGAGCGCGAGCTCCGCTGGCTCGACGGCCTCGTCGAGCGCGAGCGGACCGGCCAGGACCCCGCCCCCTCCGGCGTCCCCAGCGGCTCCCGCCGCACCGGACGCCGTCCCGGGGGCCAGCACCACCAGCGAGCCGACCGGCCAGCTGTCGATCCAGACCAGTAGAAGGAGTTGAGGATGGGTTCCATCCGCGTCGCCGTCGTGGGCGTCGGCAACTGCGCCGCGTCCCTGATCCAGGGTGTCGAGTACTACCGGGACGCCTCCGCCACCGCAGCGGTGCCGGGCCTCATGCACGTGCGCTTCGGCGAGTACCACGTGAGCGACATCGAGTTCGTCGCAGCGTTCGACGTCGACGCCAAGAAGGTCGGCTTCGACCTCTCCGAGGCGATCTTCAACTCACGAGAACAACACCATCAAGATCGCCGACGTCCCGCCGCTCGGCGTGCCCGTGCAGCGCGGCCACACCCTCGACGGGCTCGGCAAGTACTACCTCGAGACGATCGAGCAGTCCGACGCGGAGCCGGTCGACGTGGTCGCGGCGCTCAAGGCCGCGGAGGTCGACGTCCTGGTCTGCTACCTGCCCGTGGGCTCCGAGGACGCCGTGGAGTTCTACGCGCAGTGCGCCATCGACGCGAAGGTCGCCTTCGTCAACGCGCTGCCGGTCTTCATCGCCTCCGACCCGGTGTGGGCGAAGAAGTTCACCGACGCGGGCGTGCCGATCGTCGGTGACGACATCAAGAGCCAGATCGGCGCCACCATCACGCACCGCGCGCTGATGCGGCTGTTCGAGGACCGCGGCGTCATCGTCGACCGGACCTACCAGCTGAACGTCGGCGGCAACATGGACTTCAAGAACATGCTCGAGCGGGACCGCCTGGAGTCGAAGAAGATCTCCAAGACGCAGGCCGTCACGTCGAACGTCGACCACGACCTCGGCAAGCGCAACGTCCACATCGGCCCGAGCGACTACGTGCAGTGGCTCGACGACCGCAAGTGGGCCTACGTGCGCATGGAGGCCCGCGGCTTCGGCGACGTGCCCCTGAACATGGAGTACAAGCTCGAGGTCTGGGACTCCCCGAACTCGGCCGGCGTCATCATCGACGCGCTGCGCGCCGCGAAGATCGCCCAGGACCGCGGCATCGGCGGCCCGCTGACCAGCCCGTCGTCGTACTTCATGAAGTCGCCGCCGGTAGCAGAAGCGCGACGACAAGGCCAAGGACGACGTCGAGGCGTTCATCCGCGGCGACCTGGAGCGCTGAGGCACCTCCCCGGCAGAGCGCTCGCGCCCGTCCGTGGCACGCGCCGCTGACCCCGCCGACGGCCCGGTCCCCCCTGCGGGGCCGGGCCGTCGGCCGTCCGCCGGTCCACCCCCGGAACCGCCCCCGGAGCGCCCGCCCGCACCTCTGGCCTGCTCGCCGGGGCGGCTGCGGTGCTGCGCGCCCCCGGCGCGCGGCGGCTGGTGGCCGTGCGGCTGCTCGGGCAGGGCGGCGACGGCGTGCTGCAGGCGGCCCTCGCCTCCTTCGTCCTCCTCTCACCCGAGCGCGCAGCCTCCCCGGGCGCCGTCGCCGGAGCGCTGGCGGTGCTCCTGCTGCCGTTCACCGTGGTCGGGCCGTGGGCAGCCACCGTCCTGGACCGGTTCCGGCGCCGCCAGGTCCTCGTGGTGGCGTCCGCGGCGCGCGCCGTGCTGGCGCTGGCGGCGGCCCTCGCGGTGCTGCTCGGCCCGCCGGCCGGCGTCCTGGTCGTCGCGCTGGCGTACCTGTCCGTGAACCGGCTGCTGCTGGCGGCGCTGTCGGCGTCCCTGCCGCGCGTCCTGCCCGACCGCGACCTGGTGGCCGCGAACTCCGTGGTGCCCACGGCGGGCAGCGCCGTCGCCCTCGCAGCGGGAGCGCTCGCCCTGGCGCTGCGCCCCTGGGTGGGCGCGGGGGACAGCGGCGACGCCCAGCTCCTCGCCGCCACCGCGGTGCTGTGCGCTGCTGCCGGCGCGGTGGCGCTGCGGATCGGGCCCGCGGAGCTCGGCCCCGACGCCCACGAGGTGGCCCTGACCGCCCGCCCCGAGCGCGACCTGGCCGGCGCGCTGCGCCACCTCCGCGCGCGCCGCGGACCGGCGACGGCGCTGGCGACCATCGGGGCGCACCGCCTCGGGTACGGCGTGGCCCTGGTGGCGTCCCTGCTGTACGCGCGCAGCGCCGCCGGGACGCCGGTCGCCGAGGGCGGGGGACTGCTGGCCGCGAGCGCCCTCGTCGGGGCGGTGGCACTCGCCAGCGGCGCCGGCTTCGCGCTGGCAGCGGTGCTGACGCCGCTGGGGGCGCGGCGGTTCGGGGAGCCGCGGTGGGCGCAGCTGGCGGCCGCGTCGTCCGCGCTCGCGCCGCTGGCCCTCGTCGTCTCCCCCGCGCCGGCGGTCCTCGTGGTCGCCGCGGGGGTCCTGGGGCTGACCGCCCAGTGCGTGAAGATCGCTGTCGACACCCAGGTGCAGACCGGCGTCGACGACGCGTTCCGCGGCCGCGTCTTCGTCCTCTACGACGTGCTGACCAACGCGGCCACCGTCGCGGCAGCTGGCCTGGCGGCGCTGGTGCTGCCGGTCAGCGGCTACTCGGCGCCGGTGCTCGCGGCGCTCGCGGTGTGGTGGGTGGCCGTCGCGGCCGCCAGCGCCGCCGCCAGCCGCGCTCGCTGACGACCCCTGCGGAGCCAGTGACGTTCAGGGGGCGGGTGCACCGGCGTGCGGGACTCTCCACGTGGAACCTCCAGACCCTCTGCGCTGCACTTGGGCACGCCGGTGCACCCGCGTCCCAGGTCTGTGGACGAGATCCACAGCTCGGCCGCCCAGCCACGACCCTCACCTGGGGGACGTCGACGAGGTGCGCCGCCGGATCTGGCTCGGGGGACTCGCGCGGTGGAGCGACCTGTGGGTCGACCAGCGCTCGATGGAGCTGGCGGTGGCGAGCGGCGCGGTGGTCCGGCTCAGGAGGGGCACGTACGCGCTGAGCGACCAGCAGCCGGCGCTCGTCGCCGCAGGGGAGCTGGGCGGAGTGGTGTCCCACACCAGCGCCGCACAGCACTGGGTGCTGGACCTCGTCACGGCCCCGGTGCGGCCCCACGTGACGGTGCGGCGCAGTCGGCGCCTGTTCCACCCGGGGTGACGCGCCACCGGGTCGACCTGCCGGACTCCGACGTCGAGGGCAGGGTCACGACACCGCTCCGGACCGTCATCGACTGCTCGCGCACACTGCCGTTCCCCGAGGGTCTGGCCGTGGCCGACTCAGCGCTCAGGCGGGGGTTGTTCCACGCGGACGACCTGCTGGTGGGGGCCGACGCCGTACAGCTTCGAGTGGCACGGGAAGCGCGAGGCGCTGGCTGACGACTGCCGGCGCTACGACGACCTGGTCGCTGGTGGGTGGACGGTGCTCCGTCCCGCGTGGGAGCGGGTCGTGTTCGACCAGGGGTGGGTCGCCGACGCGCTTCGCGAGACGCAGGCGCTGTGCCGTGCGACACCGGCGTGCGAAAGTCTGCCTGAGGGCCGTTTCCAGGCCTCACCGAGGACTTCGGCACGCCGGTGCACCCGTTCCACGGGGAACCCACCGACGCAGAGCCGGGGCGGGGTCAGGTGGGAGGAGCCGCCGACTCCGGCTGCTCGGCCCACCACCGCAGCAGCTCCGCCTGAGCGTGCTCCTCGCCCACCGAGCCGGCGTCGAGGCGCACCTGCAGCAGGTGCTGGTAGGCGCGCCCCACCACCGGCCCGGGCCGCAGCCCGAGGACGCGCATGATCTGACCGCCGTCGAGCTCGGGGCGCACGGCGTCGAGCTGCTCCTGCTCCCGGAGCGCGGCGATGCGCTCCTCGAGGTCGTCGTAGCTGCGCTGCAGCCGCTCGGCGGTCCGCTTGTTCCGCGTGGTCGAGTCGGAGCGGGTCAGCGCGTGGAGGCGGGGGAGCAGGGGCCCGGCGTCGGCGACGTAGCGGCGCACCGCGGAGTCCGTCCACTGCCCGCTGCCGAAGCCGTGGAAGCGCAGGTGCAGCTCCACCAGCCGCGAGACGGCCTTCGTCGTGTCCTTGTCGAGCTTGAGCGCCTTGAGCCGGCGGGTCGCCAGCTTCGCCCCGACCACCTCGTGGTGGTGGAAGCTGACACCGCCCCCGGCCTCGAAGCGGCGGGTGGCGGGCTTGCCGATGTCGTGGAGGAGCGCCGCGAGGCGCAGCACGACGTCGGGGCCGTCGTCGTCGAGCCCGTACCGGCCCTCGAGCGCGATCGCCTGCTGCAGCACGGTGAGCGAGTGCTCGTAGACGTCCTTGTGGCGGTGGTGCTCGTCGACCTCCAGCTGCAGGGCGGGCACCTCGGGCAGGACGACGGCGGCCAGCCCCGCGTCCACGAGCACCCGCAGGCCCGGCACCGGATCCGGCGCGCGCAGCAGCTTCAGCAGCTCCGCCTGGACGCGCTCCGCGGACACGATGGAGAGGCGCTCCGCCATCGCGGTGGTGGCGGCGAGGGCCTCCGGGGCCAGGTCGAAGCCGAGCTGCGCGGCGAAGCGGGCCCCTCGCAGCATCCGCAGCGGGTCGTCGTCGAAGGACCGCTCCGGCGCGACGGGGGTGCGCAGGTAGCCGGCGGCGAGGTCGTCGAGCCCCCCGAAGGGGTCGACGAAGACCAGGTCGGGAAGGCGCAGGGCCATCGCGTTGACGGTGAAGTCGCGGCGCGCGAGGTCACTCTCGAGGGTGTCGCCGAACTCCACGACCGGCTTGCGGGTGGCGGGGTCGTACACGTCGGAGCGGTAGGTGGTGACCTCCACGACGACGGCGCTGCCCTCCCCCCGCGGACCCGGTGGGCGCGTGCGCCGATCGTCCCGAACGCCCTGCCGGCGTCCCACGTGGCGCTCCCCCATGCGCCCAGGAGGCGCTCGGTCTCGTCGGGACGGGCCGAGGAGGCGAAGTCGAGGTCGAACTCCCCCGCGCCACCGAGGCGTCCGAGCAGCGCGTCGCGGACGGACCCGCCGACGAGGGCGAGCTCGTGGCCCGCCGCCGCGAAGCGCGCACCGAGCTCGCTGACGGCGGGTGCCACGCGGACCAGCTCGTCGACGGCGCGGCGCCGCGCTGCGAGGACGGCGTCGGGAGGAGGCTCGCTGGAGGGCTCGGGCACGAGCAGCAAGGCTGCCAGAGGTCCCGTCGTTACAGTGGCGGGCATGTCCCCAGGCGAGCGCCCGCCGGCCCCGGGACGCCGGCGCCGCGGCCCCGGCGACCGCTCCCCGTGGCGGGCCACGGGCCGCACCGTCGAGGAGGTCTCGGCCGGCGGCATCGTCGTGGAGACCTCCACCGGAGAGGCCCGCGCGGCGCTCATCGCCCGCCTGAACCGCGCCGGCCGCCTTGAGTGGTGCCTGCCGAAGGGCCACCTGGAGGGCGTGGAGACGCCGGAGGAGGCGGCCGTGCGGGAGGTCGCCGAGGAGACCGGCATCACCGGCCGCGTGCTCCGCGAGCTGGGCACCATCGAGTACTGGTTCTCCGCCGAGGGGCGCCGCATCCACAAGACCGTCCACCACTTCCTCCTGGAGGCCACCGGGGGCGACATCACCGTCGACGGGGACCCTGACGCCGAGGCCGTGGAGGCGGCGTGGGTGCCGGTCGCCCAGCTGCGCCAGCGGCTCGCGTTCATCAATGAGCGCCGCATCGCCCAGACCGCCAGCGACCTGCTCGCGAGCGGTGAGTGACCCGGGGGTGAGCACCCCGGTGGGCGCCGCGGCCCGGCGGGCCACCGGCCGGGCGGTGGCGCTGCTCGCGGTGGTGCTGCTCGGGCTGTCGCTGGTGGTCGCGCCGCAGCCGTCAGCGGCGCGGGCCGGCGCCCGGGGCGCTGCACCCGCTGCCGCTCCCGTGGTCGCCGCGAGCGCCTCCGGGGTGCGGGTCGAGCTGGAGCAGGTGGGTCCGGCGGCGCTGGTTCCGGGGTCGCAGCTGCTGGTGCGGGTGCGTGTGGAGAACCTCACCGACGCTCCGGTCAGCGGGGTCCGGGCGCGGCTGTTCGTCGACTCCCCCGTCCTCGCCGACCGGTCGGCCGTGACCGCGTGGGCAGCGGGCGAGGGGGTGCAGGGCGGTGACCGGTTCACCGGGGTCAGCGGCGCGGAGCAGCCCCTCAGCGGGTCGCTCGCCCCCGGCGCCAGCACCGAGGTCTCCTTCTCCGTCGACGCTGACGAGCTGCGCCTCGGCAGCGACTTCGGTCCCCGCGGCATCACCGTCGACGTCCTCGACAGCCAGCTGCAGCGGCTCGACGCGCTCCGCTCGTTCCTCGTGTGGATGCCGCAGGGCGCGCCCGCGACCACGGCCGGCCTGACGGTGCTGGCGCCCGTGACCGGCGGCGTCCTCGACGTCTCCACCGGCCAGCTGCCCGAGGCCTCCGTCGACGCGCTCACCGGACCCGACGGGCGGCTCTCCCGCCTGCTGCTGGCGACGGCGGTCCCCTCGGCGACCCTCGTGCTCGACCCGGCGCTGCTCGGCCCGTTCGCCCAGACCAGCGGCGCGTCGTCATCCGCGTCATCCGCGTCAACGGCGTCCGCGGCGTCATCGTCGGCGTCACCGGCCGCGCCCACCGACGGCACCGGCGGGCAGGGCGGCGCGACGACGGCCAGCAGCAGCCCGACGACGAGCGCGGCCGGCTCGGGACAGCTCGTCAAGGGGCGGTCCGAGGAAACCTCCGCCTCCACCCAGACCTGGCTCGCACAGCTGGAGGGCCGCACGTCGGGGGGCGTCGCGGTGCTCCCCCGGGGCGACACCGACGTGCAGGGGACGGTCGCGGCGCAGACCCCGGGCCTGCTGCAGCTGGCGGTGGGCCAGGCCGTCTCCTCCGCAACGGAGACGACGGGGACGGCGCCGTCGTCGGTGGTCCTGAGCCCCGCGGACAGCACCGCTGCTCCGGGTCCGCTCGTGGTCTCCGCCGCGCAGACCGCAGCGGCCGCCGCGGCGACCGTGACCGGACCAGCGACGCGATCAGCGACCGCCACCGCCACCGCGGGCACGTCACCCAGCGGTTCGGCCGACAGCGGAGCCACTGGACCCGTGCTCCTCCTGGACGCCGACTCGGTCTCCGGGGCCGCGGCCGCCGGTGTCGCCGGGACTGCGCCGGGCGTGGTGAGCCTCACGACCACGGCGGGTGACGGGAGCGCGGTGAGCGTCCGGGCGGTGCTGGCCGACGGCACCGACTCCGCCCTGCTGGCGCAGAGCACCACCGTCGGCGGGTCGGCCTCCACCACCGACGGCTCCAGCACCACGGGGCAGGACGTGACGTCACCGGCGGCGACGGCGGCGCGCCTGCTCGCCGACACCGCGGTGGCCGCCCTCTCCGGCTCCACGGGGAGCGCCCTGGTGCTGGCGCTCCCCCGGGCCTGGGACCCCGACCCGTCGGCGGTCTCGACGGCGCTGGGGCCCGTCGGCTCCGCGCCGTGGGTGCGCAGCTCTCCCCTGGCCGACCTGCTCGCCTCCGCGGGCAGCGCGCCGTCCCTCGCGGTCGACCCCTCCGCTGCCGTCGACCCGTCGGGCGACGCGCTGCCCGCTGACGGTCTGCAGGCGGCGTCAGCGGCGGTCGCGACGGCGCAGACCGCTGCTGACCTCGTCACGGACCGGTCGGCACTGCTCGACCCGGTGCAGCGCAGCGCCGTGGCCGCCGCCTCCCTGGGGTGGCGCTCGCAGCAGGACTCCTGGCGGGTGGCGCTGACAGGCCTGTCCACCGAGGCGCAGGGGCTGAGCAGCGCGGTCGCCGTCGTCCCCGGCAGCCCCGTCTTCGCCATCAACAAGCGCGTCAACCTGCCCGTGACGGTGCGGAACTCGCTGTCCCAGGAAGCCGTGGTCACCGTGCAGCTGCGCTCCAACAGCTACCGCCTGCTGCCCGGGGCCGCCGAGCAGGTGACCATCCCCGCCGGGTCCCAGGTCACCGCCCAGCTCCCGGTGCGCGCGCTGGCCAGCGGTGACTCCTCGCTCACGGTCCTGCTGCGCTCACCCGTCGACGGCCGCCTCGTGGGGGTCCCCGCGGCCCTGACGGTGCGGGTGCGGGCCGACTGGGAGGGCCGCGGCGTCGCCGCCGCGGCCGCCGCCGCAGTGCTCGTGCTGGTGGGCGGTGTGGTCCGGACGGTCGTGCGCGTGCGCCGGCGCCCTCGAGCCCCGGTGGTGCGCAGCGCGGAGGAGGCGGACGGTGACGCCCCGCCGCGCCCCCGAGCGCGGGAGACCCAGCCGCCGTCCCGAGACCCCGAGGAGGCCGACCGTGGCTGAGCCCGCCACCCCGACCCGCACCGGCACCGGCACTGGCACCGGCACCGCTGCCCTGGGCCGCGCGAGCGCCGTGATGGCGGCGGGGACGGCGGTCTCCCGCGCGCTCGGCTTCGTCCGCGCGGCGGCCCTGGCTGCGGTGATCGGCGTCATCGGCGCCGGCACCGACGCCTTCGCCGTCGCCAACACGGTGCCGAACAACCTCTACCTGCTCATCGCCGGCGGGGTCCTCAACGCCGTCCTGGTGCCGCAGGTGGTGCGGGCGATGAAGCGACCGGACGGGGGCGCGGAGTACCTCGACCGCCTCGTCACCGCGGCGGTGGTGGTGCTCCTCGCGGTGACCGCGGTGCTGACCGTGGCGGCGCCGCTGGTGATCCGGGCCTACGCGAACGAGTACTCCCCGGCGCAGCGGCACCTGGCGACCGGGTTCGCGTACTGGTGCCTGCCCCAGGTCCTCTTCTACGCGCTGTACACGCTGCTCGGGCAGGTGCTCAACGCCAAGGGCCGCTTCGGTGCGTACATGTGGGCTCCCGTGGTGAACAACCTCGTGGCCCTGGCGGGGCTGGCGGCGTTCCTCCTCGCCTTCGGCCGGGTCTCCAGCGACCAGGCCCCGCAGGGCTGGACGGCGGCGCAGGTCGCCGTCCTCGCCGGGACGTCGACGCTGGGCGTCGTCGCCCAGGCGTTCGTGCTGCTGGTGCCGCTGCGCCGGGCCGGGGTGCGCCTGCGGCCCCGCTGGGGGCTGCGCGGCATGGGTCTGCGCAGCGCCGGCACCGTCGCGGGGTGGACCTTCGGGGCCCTCCTGCTGAGCCAGGGCACCGCGCTGGTGATCTCCAACGTGAGCGCCTCCGCCAGCGACCAGGGGGGGCCCGGCAACGCCGCGTGGAACTTCACCTTCCTGCTGTTCATGCTCCCCCACTCCCTGGTGACCGTCTCGGTCGTCACCGCGCTGTTCACGCGCATGAGCGCTGCAGCGGCCGCCGGCGACACGGCGGGCCTGCGCCGCGACGTGTCCGGAGGGCTGCGCACGACGAGCGTGGCGATGGTGCTCGCCACCGCCGGCCTCGTCGTGACGGCGGGAGCTGCGGGCGTGCTCCTCGGCGGCGGCGACGCCGACCAGGGGCGGGCGCTCGGCCGGATCGTCGCGGTGGCCGCGCTCGGCCTGGTCCCCTTCAGCGCCACCTACCTCGTGCAGCGCGGCTTCTACGCGCTCGAGGACGCCCGGACCCCGTTCTTCGTGCAGTGCCTCGCGACGGCGCTCTGGGTGAGCGGGTCGCTGGCCTCGGTCGCCCTCCCCGCCGACGACCGGCTCATCGGGGTCGCCGCGTCGCTGGCGGTGTCCCAGTGGGCCGGTGCCGCCACGGGGCTGGTGCTGCTGCGCCGCCGGCTCCGGGGGCTGGACGGCGCGCGCCTGCTGCGCACCCACGTGCGGCTGCTCGTCATCGGGCTGGCCGCCGCCGCTGCCGGTCTTGCGGTGGCGCTGCCCCTGGGCGGGCTGCTGGACCGCGGCTACGCCGGGGCCGTCGCGCTCGCGGCGGTGGGCGGCGCCGTCGTCGTCCTCGTCTACGCCGCGGGGCTCCGCGTGCTGCACGTGGAGGAGGTGGCGCCCCTGCTGCGCCGCCTCCCCGGTCCGCTGCGCCGTCGCTGACCGCAGGACGCCGCCCGCACCCCGGCCCGGGGCCCCGGGGGGGCGAAGTACGCGAACGACCCATAACGCCCGCGACGCGTCGTGGGCGACGCGCGGCGCGCCGGTGCGGACGTCGTGGTCCGGGCTCCGGGGGGTCTCGGCCCGTAGCATGGAAGCGACCGCCAGAGCCCCCGGACGACCCGTGGCGCCCCGCGGCGGTCCGGGGGAGGGCGGTCCGTGCGCGAGGTCCAGGCAGACCCGTCCGCGGGCGGTCCGGTCGTCTCCACCGAGACCGGGGCCTCCACCGCGCCGTACTCCACGGCTGCCCGCTCGCGGGTCGCCACCGGTGCGGTGGGCGTGCTGCTGGACGGGCGGTACCGGCTGCTGCAGCGCCGCACCAAGGACGGTGCCGCCGCCACCTGGGACGGTGAGGACGACCAGCTGCAGCGACCCGTCGTGCTCCACGTGGTCGCCGGGGCGAGCGCAGCGGAGGCCGTCGACGCCGCCCGCCGCTCGGCGGCCGTGGAGGACGAGCGGCTCCCCCACCTGCTCGACGTCGGCCTCGACCGGGCCGCCGACGGCACCGCCCTGGGGTGGGTGGTCACCGAGCGCTGCCCCGGACGTCCCCTGGCCGACCTGCTGCGCGAGGCCCCTCTGCCCGCGGCCCGGGCGCGGGCGCTGGTGGGTGAGGCCGCCGCGGTGCTGGCGCGTGCCAGCCGGTCCGGCCTGCACCACCGGCGCCTCGACCCGAGCACCGTCCTGCTGACCGCCGACGGCGCCGTCACCGTGCTGGGCCTGGAGGTCGCGGCCGCCGCGGCCGGGCTGCCCGCGGTGCCCGCTGCCGACGCCGACCGCGAGGACGCTGTCGGCCTGACCCGCCTGCTCTACGCCGCGCTGACCGGGCTGTGGCCCGCCGGCCGGTGCGGGCCGCTGGGCGCTGCGCCCACCGGCCGCGGTGGCGCCCCGGTGGTCCCGGGAGACCTCGCCGGGGGCGTGCCCGCCGACCTCGACGCGCTGTGCGCCGCGGTGCTCGGCCCCTACGACGACGGCCCGCGGACCCCGGCGGAGGTCGCCTCCGCACTGGCCCCCTGGGGGAGCTCCACGGGCCCGGTGACCCGCACCGGTCTCGGCATCCCCGTCACCCCGGCGCTGCGGCCCGCCAGGCCCGCCCGCCGTGCCGACGGCGCGGACGGTGCCGACGGCGTCCCCGGCGCCGCGGGCGCTGCCGCCGGCTGGGCGTCGGCCCCCGCGAGGGCCCGCCTGGGCGGTGGCCCGGATCTCCGCTTCACGGGGTCGGACGCCTCTGAGGAGCCCCGTCCCGCCGCCGTCGACGCGCCGAACGCTGCCCGTGCTGCCGAGCCCGCGGCCCCGGAGCCCGCCGACGGGGACGGCACCCGGGTGCTGCGACGACCGACCGTCGCGGCGCCGGCCGGCTCCCGCACGCTCACGCCCTCCCAGGAGGTGCCGGAGCACCCCACGCGCGCCTCGCGGAGGGCGGCCCAGCGCCGCGCCGAGCGGGAGGCCGCGGGCTCGGCCGAGGCGTTCGACGCGCTGCTCGGACCCGTGACCGGCCCCCGCTCCGCGGTCGCCGCTCCCGCCGACCGCGGTGACGACCGGACCGACCACCGGGCCGTCGCACCGACGGTCGCGGTCGGCCGCGGACGCGCCGGCGCCGTCCAGGACGACCACCAGGACGACCACCAGCCCGACCGGCGGCCGGTCCTCCGCCCCGCCGCGGCTGGCGCCTCGACGTTCGACGACACCGACGCCACCGACTGGGTCAGCGCCGGGTGGGGCTCCGCGCCCGCGGGGGCCGAGCCGGTGCAGCGCTCAGCCCGGCGGGCTCCCGCCGAGGAGCCGCGCCGGTCCCGCCGCACCGCCGCCGTCCTCCTGGCGGTGGTGGCGGTCACCCTCGTGGTGCTGCTGGCGCTCGCCCTGACGCACCTGGCGCAGCTGCGGGGGGTGCTGGGCATCGCGCCCGCCAGCACGACCACCGCGACCGGCACCACCGACGGCGCGGCGGGCAGCGGTTCCGCACCGGTCGCCGGCGGCCCGAGCGACGAGCCCTCCGCGTCCGCCGCGGCCTCGGGGCCGGGAGAGGTCACCGCGGCGACCGCCGCCGACCCGTTCGGCGACGACACGGAGAACGACGGCGGTGCGCAGCGCGCCGTCGACGGCGACCCGGCGACCGCGTGGTCGTCCAGCACGTACACCACGGCGGCACTCGGCGGCCTCAAGCGCGGCGTGGGCCTGTCCCTCGTCCTCGGTGACGGCACCACGCCCTCCACCGTGAGCGCGCTGGAGCTGACCACGCAGGGCTCCGGCGGCACCGTCGAGGTCCGCACCAGCCCCGACGGCGGCTACGACGGCAGCTCGGTGGTGGCCACCGCCGCCGCGGGCACCGGTGGCAGCCCCCGCGGGATCACCCTCGACGAGCCGGTCACGGCCACGCACCTGCTGCTGTGGTTCACGTCCCTGCCGCAGTCCGACGGCGGCTACAGCGCCGTCGTCGACGAGGTCAGCGCCCGCTGACCCCAGCCCCCGGCGCCGCGAGGCGGACGTGGGCGCCCGGGAACACGCCGCACCTGCGATCCGTTGCAGAGATCGCGCCGGGAGACCCCGGCGGGTGGCTGCAGCGACGGGAGTGCTCGTGCCGGACGACGTCCGCGACCTGGTGATCGTGGGTTCAGGGCCCGCTGGGTGGACGGCGGCCATCTACGCCGCCCGCGCCGACCTGCGGCCGGTGGTCGTGGCGGGCTCCGTCACGGTCGGTGGCGCCCTGATGAACACCACCGAGGTCGAGAACTTCCCGGGCTTCCCCGAGGGCCTCATGGGGCCCGACCTCATGGACCGGATGCAGGCGCAGGCCGAGCGCTTCGGCACCGAGGTGGTCTACGACGACGCCGTCGAGCTCGAGCTCACCGGTGACGTGAAGACCGTCCGCACCGGCCTGGGGGAGACGTACCGCGCCCGCGTGGTCGTGCTGGCCACCGGCTCCGCCTACCGCGAGCTCGGCCTGCCGAACGAGAAGCGGCTGTCGGGCCACGGGGTCTCCTGGTGCGCCACCTGCGACGGGTTCTTCTTCAAGGGGAAGGACGTCGCCGTCGTCGGCGGCGGTGATTCCGCGCTGGAGGAGGCGACCTTCCTCACCCGCTTCGCCGACTCGGTGACGCTGGTGCACCGCCGCGACGAGCTGCGCGCCTCCAAGATCATGCAGACCCGGGCCGTGAACGACCCGAAGATGCGCTTCGCGTGGAACAGCGCCGTGGAGGACGTGGTGGGGGAGGACAAGGTCACCGCGCTGCGTCTGCGCGACACGGTCACGGGCGAGCAGCGGGACCTGGACGTCTCCGGCGTCTTCGTCGCGATCGGGCACGACCCGCGGGTCGACCTGTTCCGCGGCCAGGTCGACCTCGACGACAAGGGCTACGTCGCCGTCGAGGGGCGCTCCTCGCGCACCAACCTCCCCGGCGTCTTCGCCTGCGGCGACGTCGTCGACCACGAGTACCGCCAGGCCATCACCGCCGCCGCCTCCGGCACCGTGGCGGCCCTGGACGCCGAGCGCTACCTCGCCGCCCTCGTCGACACCGGCTCGCCCCGGGTCGCCGCCGTGGAGGCCGAGGAGGTCGCCGAGGCGACCGCCGTCGGCTGACCAGCCGTCCAGCACCACCCCCGAGCACCGACACCCGAGAGAGAGGCTCCACCCATGACCGCTCGCGCCGTCACCGACGCCACCTTCGACACCGAGGTCCTGCAGTCCGAGAAGCCCGTGCTGGTGGACTTCTGGGCCCCCTGGTGCGGCCCGTGCCGCCAGGTCTCCCCGATCATCGAGGAGATCGCCAACGAGCACTCCGAGGCCCTCGACGTGGTCAAGGTGAACACCGACGAGAACCCGCGAACGTCCGCGGCGTACGGCATCACCTCGATCCCGACCCTCAACGTCTACAAGGGCGGTGAGCTGGTGAAGCAGATCATCGGCGCGCGCCCGAAGCCGGTCCTGGAGCGGGAGCTCGCCGAGTTCATCGGCTGACGCAGCGCCTCGTGCAGGAGGCCCTCGACCCGGTCGGGTGGGGGCCTCCTGCGTGTCTGGAGGTGTCTCGGGACGGGCCTGGGCGGGCCGCTCGAGCGACCGCGGCGGCGTTCTCAGACGCCGGTGAGCACCGGGACCCGGGCGCGCCCCAGGATGCGCTCCAGAGCTGCCTCGACGTCCTCGCGCCACGACAGCGCCGTCCGCAGCTCCAGGCGGAGCCGCGGGTACCGGTGGTGCTGGCGCACCACGGTGAACCCGACCGCCTCGTAGAACGCCGCCGGGGCGATGCAGTCGCCCTCGCCGCCCAGCTCCGGCAGCTCGCGGGCCACTCCGAAGGCCTCCAGGGCCCGCACACCGCGCTGGGTCAGGTCCTTGGCGGCGCTCTGGACGAGCATCCGCGCGATGCCACCGCCGCGGTGCCGCGGCTCCACCCACCCGGTCATGAGCAGCACGGCGTCCGGGCTCACGGGGGAGGTGGGGAAGGCGCTGGCGCGGGGGACGTGCACGGGCGGCGCGTAGGTGACGAAGCCGGCGAGGTCGTCGTCGACGTAGGCGAGCCGGCCCGCGGTCCCCCAGCCGAGCAGCACCTCGGACAGCCACGCCTCCTTCTCGAAGGCGGTGCCCCCGGCCGCGACGGCGCGGCCGGCGGAGACCGGGTCGAGCTCCCAGGCCACGCACCCGCGGCACGGGGAGGGCAGGTCGGCCAGCGCCTCCAGCGTCAGCGGGGCGACGCGTCGTGACACGCCGCCCGCCTCAGAGGACGCCGCGGTCGTCGTCGGACGAGCCGTCCGGCCGATCGCCGGCCGCGGCCACCCCAGACTCCTCGGGGGCCAGGGACACGAGGATCCGGTCGAGGTCCTCCAGGGTGGCGAACTCGACCGTGAGCCGGCCCTTGCGGGCGCCCATGGCGACGCTGACGCGGGTGTCGAACCGGTCGGACAGGCGCGCCGCGAGGTCGTCCAGGACGGGCCCGGCGGCGGAGCGGAACTGCTGCCGGGTCGGACGCGCGGCACCCACCCCGCCGAGCGCGACGAGCTCCTCGGTCGTGCGCACCGAGAGGCCCTCGGCGACGATCCGCTGCGCCAGGCGCTCCATCGCGTCACCGGTGGGCAGGCCCAGCAGGGCGCGGGCGTGCCCGGCGGACAGCACCCCCGCGGCCACGCGCCGTGCCACCGACGGGGGGAGGCGCAGCAGGCGGATCGTGTTCGAGATCTGCGGCCGGGACCGCCCCAGGCGCTGCGCGAGGGAGTCGTGCGTGCACCCGAAGTCGTCCAGCAGCTGCTGGTAGGCGGCGGCCTCCTCCAGCGGGTTGAGGTCGGCGCGGTGGAGGTTCTCCAGCAGCGCGTCGCGCAGCATGTCCTCGTCGGTGGTGTCGCGCACGATGGCGGGCACCGTGGCGAGCCCGGCGCTCTCGGCGGCGCGCCAGCGCCGCTCGCCCATGACGAGCTCGAAGGACATCTGCTCGGCGTCGCCGTCGGCGGCGCCGGTGCGACGCACGGGGCGCACGACGACCGGCTGCAGGACGCCGATCTCCTTGACGCTGTGCACCAGCTCGGCGTGCGCGTCGTCGTCGAAGACGAGGCGCGGCTGGCGGGGGTTGGGCGTGACCGACCCGACGGGCACCTCCGCGTACCAGGTGCCGGGGATCGGCAGCAGGCCGTCCTGGGCCGGGCCGCCGGATCGGGCGGCGCCGCGCGCGCCGGCGGTCTCGACGACGCGCTCCGGTGCCGGCGCGGCGTCGCGCAGGTCGATGACGTCGACGGACGACGAACGCTCGTCCCGCACCGCGTCCGGGCGGGCTCCGTCCTGCGGGGAGACGACCGGCAGCTGGCCGGTGACCTCCGGGGACGCCGCGTCGGGGATGAGGGCTCCCAGGCCCCTCCCCAACCCGCGCCGGCGCTCGCTCACGCGCGTCGCTCCGCTGCGCGGCGCCGACCGGCGGTGCGGTTCGGCGTCCAGGCGCCGCGCAGGTCCAGCGGCCCGGTCCGCAGGTCGACGACGTCGCCGGCGGGCTCCCGGCCCGTCGGGTCGTCAGCCGGCGCGTCCTCGGACGGCTCCTCCACCGGGTCCTCGGTCGGCTCGTCGGCCGGCGCGGCGGGAGCAGCCTCGTCCTGCGCAACCTCGTCCTGAGCCGGCTCGTCCTGAGCCGGCTCGTCCTGCGGCGCCTCCGGGACGGCCTCCGCTGCGGCGGCCTCCTGCAGCACGGGCTCCTCCTGCTCAACGCCAGGGGCGACCTCGAGCGCGGCGGCCGGCTCCGCCACCACAGCCGGCTGCGCGACCGGCTCACCGGCGCGCGCCGGGGCCGCCTCGGCCATCTCCCGAGCCGCCTGGAGGTAGGACAGGGCGCCGGAGCTGCTCGCGTCGTACGTCATGACCGTCTCGCCGTGGCTGGGAGCCTCGGAGATGCGCACCGACCGCGGGATCGTGGTGTCGAGCACCCGGTCCGTGAAGGCGCGGCGCACCTCCTCGGCCACCTCCCGCGCCAGCCGGGTCCGTGCGTCGAACATCGTCAGCAGCAGCGTGGTGATCTGCAGGTCCCGGTTCAGGGACTGCTGGACCCGCCCGATGTTCGCCTGCAGCTGCGTCAGGCCCTCCAGCGCGTAGTACTCGCACTGGATCGGGATCAGCACCTCGCGGGCCGCCACCAGCGCGTTCAGGGTGATCAGGCCGAGGCTCGGGGGGCAGTCGAGCAGCACGTAGTCGAGGCGCGGCAGCCCGCCCGCCTCGCGCTCGGCCACGTAGTCGTCCAGCGCGCGCTTCAGCAGCGACACGCGGGCCACCATGTCGGGCTCCTGCGCCAGCTCCATCTCGGCACCGGCGAGGTCGATGCTGGCGGGGCAGACCTCGAGGCCGCGGACGTCGGGGCACGGGCGCACGGCGCGAGAAAGCGGCAGGTCCTCCACGAGCACCTCGTAGGTGCCCGGAGTGCGGTCCTCGTGCGCGACGCCCAGCGCGGTGGACGCGTTCCCCTGGGGGTCGACGTCGAGCACCAGCACCTGCAGGCCGCACTGCGCCAGGGCGGCGGCCAGGTTCACGGCGCTGGTGGTCTTGCCGACGCCGCCCTTCTGGTTCGCGACGGTGAGCACGCGCGTCCGGTCCGGCTTGGGCAGGGTGCGGCCGCGCAGGCGGATACGCCGGCGCGCGTCCTCGGCGGCCTGCCGGGCCAGGGGGGTGTCGTCTCCGGCGTCGGGGATGGCCTGGGCGAGCAGGGTGCGCGCCCGCAGCTCCTCGTCCTCGCCCACCGGGCTCGCGGCGCGGTCCGCGCTGCGGCTCGGCGACCCGTCGACCGGACGGTCAGCCGCGTGGCTGCCGCGCGCGCTGGCGCGCTGCTCGTGATCGGCCACCGACGTCCTCTCCACCTCGCGCTCCGCGGCCCGAGCGCGAGGGGCCGGGCGCACCCCCGTCCGGGTGAGGGGCGGCACCCACAGTAACGCTCACCACGGTCGTCGGGACGGGGACGACACCCGCTCCGACCTCCAGCACCCGGACGTCGAGGGCCCCCGACCGCGCCAGGGCCGCCCGGGAGGCCTCGACCTCCTCCGCGGCGCTGCGCCCCTTCAGGGCCAGCAGCAGGCCCCCGCGGCGCGCCAGCGGCAGGCACCAGCCGGCCAGCCGCTCCAGGGGCGCGACGGCGCGGGCCGTGACGACGTCGGCCGGCTCCAGCGCATCAGGACGCCCGGGCGCGGCGTCCTCAGCGCGCGCCCTGACCACCCGCACGCGGCCGCCGAGGCCGAGGTCGTCGACGACCTCGCCCAGCCACACCGCCCGCCGCTCCAGGGGCTCCAGCAGCACCACCGAGGCGTCCGGACGGGCCAGCGCCAGGCACAGGCCCGGCAGACCGGCACCGCTGCCCACGTCGACCACCGAGGCGCCCGGTGGCAGCAGCGCACCCACGACGGCGCAGTTCAGGACGTGGCGCTCCCACAGCCGCGGCACCTCGCGCGGCCCGACCAGGCCGCGCTCGACGGCGCTGGTGGCCAGGTGACCGGCGTAGCGCCGGGCCAGGGCGGCGCCGTCACCGAAGACGGTGGCGACGGCGCTGCGCAGCTCCTGGGGCTCGTCCACGGGCGGTCAGGACGCTGCGGAGACCACGACCCGGCGGTGCGGCTCCTCGCCCTCGGAGTCGCTGGTCAGGCCGGCGGCGGCGACGGCGTCGTGCACGACCTTGCGCTCGAAGGGGTTCATCGGCTCCAGCGCCACCGGCTCGCCGTCGCGGCGCACCTGCTCGGCGGCCTCGGCGGCGAGGCCCTGCAGCTCGGTGCGGCGGCGCGCCCGGTGCCCGGCGACGTCGAGCATCAGCCGGCTCCGCTCGCCCGTGCGGGCCTGCACCGCGAGGCGCGTCAGGTCCTGCAGCGCCTCGAGGACCTCGCCGCGGGAGCCCGCGAGGCGGCGTAGCGCCTCCAGGTCGGCGCCCTCGGCCACCACCGAGACGGCGGCCCGGCCGTCCTCCACGTCGATGTCGATGTCTCCGTCGAGGTCGGCGATGTCGAGGAGCTCCTCGAGGTAGTCGGCAGCGACCTCCCCCTCCTCCTCGAGCCGCGCGAGGCGGCTGCGGCGCTCGCCGGGCTCAGCGCCCGCGTCGGCGTCGTCCGCGTCGGCGTCGTCCGCGGCGTCGTCGGCAGCGGGGGCCGCGACGTCGGCGGCGGACGCCGGGGTCTCGTCGGCTCCTGCGTCGTCGGGGACGTCCACCGCCTCCGGGGCGGTCGGAGCGGTCGGAGCGGTCAGGGCGTCCGCCGCGACGGCGGCGTCGCCGGCGGTCTCGTCCACTGCCTGGTCGGTGCTCACATCGGCCTCCTCGTCGGTGCGCGTGTCGGTCAGATCTGGGGGCGGGCCGCGGACCCGCGGCTGCGGTCCTTGCGCTTGGGCTGCACCCGCTGGCCGGGGCGCTGCAGCGGCTTCTCCTCCAGCACCTCCCCGGCGACGACGGAGGTGCCGGCGGAGCCGGCCGGCGCGGGGACGCCGCGGCGCTCGGCCCTGCGGGCGCGGCGCGCCGTGAGGGCCTCCTCGGCCTTGGAGCCCGGTGCCGGCATGCGGCGGATGACGTAGGCCTGCTGACCGCCCGTCCACAGGTTCGTGGTGAACCAGTAGATGAGGACGCCGATCGGGAAGTTGACGCCGGAGACCGCGAAGATGATCGGGAACAGGTACATGATCAGCTTCTGCTGCTGGGCGAACGGGTTGTCCAGCGCCGAGGCGGGCATGTTCTTGATCATCAGCTGCCGCTGCGTGGTGAAGGTCGTCAGGCTCATGACGACGATGAGCACCGCGGTGAGGATCTTCACGTTCAGGTCGGCGCTGCCCAGGAACGTGTCCGTGAGGCGGGCGCCGAAGATCGTCGACTCCGCCGCCTGCTTGGCCAGGCCCGCGGTCAGGGGGCCGACGCCCTCCTCGTTGCGGATCCCGTAGTTGAGCACCCGGAAGAGGGCGAAGAAGATGGGCGCCTGCAGGAGGATCGGCAGGCAGGAGGAGAACGGGTTGGTCCCGTGGGAGCGGTAGAGCTCCATCGTCTCCTTGCTCATCGCCTCGCGGCTGGCGGGGTCGGACTTCCCCTTGTACTTCTGCTGGATCTTGCGCATCTCCGGCTGCAGCAGCGCCATGCCGCGGCTCGCCTTGATCTGCTTGACGAACAGCGGGATCAGGACGATGCGGATGATCACCACCAGCGCGACGATCGACAGCGCCCAGGTCCAGCCCCCCGCCTCGGGCATGCCGAGGGCGGTCAGGCCCCGGTGGGCGCCGACCATGATCCAGGCGACCACCCACTCGAGCGGGTAGATCAGGCTCTCGAAGAAGTTCATCGCGTCCTCGTGGGCAGGGTTCCGACGGGTCCAGTGTGCTGCCTGTCAGCGGGTGCCCCGCCCTGGCGGCGGGCGCGGCGCGGGGGCACCGGGTCCCAGCCCCCCGCTGCCCAGGGGTGGCAGCGCAGGACGCGGCGCACGGTCAGCCAGGAGCCGACCACCGCACCGTGCTGGCGCAGGGCGCCGGCTCCGTACGAGCTGCAGGACGGCGCGTACCGGCAGACCGGCCCGAGCAGGGGTGAGACGAGGAGCTGGTAGGCCCGGACGAGGAGCAGCAGGAGCATGGCGGCGCCGCGGTCCACGACCCGCAGGACGGTGACCACGTGGCTCACGGGCGAGCCCGGGGCCGGGCAGCCGAGGCCATCGCCGCCACCAGGTCGGAGCGGAGCTGCTCGTGCGTGGCTCCGGACGCCGGCGGGTTGGCCCGCACGACGACGCGCACGCCCGCCGGCAGGGCGTCCAGGTGCTCGCGCACCAGGTGCCGCAGCCGGCGCTCGACCCGGTTGCGGACCACCGAGCCCCCGATCGCGCGGGACACCACGAAGCCGACCCGGGCGGGCGTGGGCCCCGTCTCCGGCGCACCGGTGGGGGTCCCCTCCGGTGCGCCGGCACCCGCCGGCAGCAGGTGCACCACGAGGTGCCGGCGCCCGGAACGGCGCCCGCGCCTCACCACGGCCGAGAAGTCGGCCGGGCGGTGGAGGCGGTGCGCAGCCGGGAGCACGCCGGCGCCAGCTGCTGTCAGCCCCTCAGGCGGACAGCTTCTCGCGGCCCTTGCCGCGGCGCGCCGCGAGGATGGCCCTGCCGGCGCGGGTGCGCATGCGCAGGCGGAAGCCGTGCACCTTGGCACGGCGCCGGTTGTTCGGCTGGAAGGTCCGCTTGGTCACGCCCGTCACTCCAAAACGTCGCAGATCAGCTCGGTGTCGAGGGTGGCCAGCAGCGCGAGGGCGCCAGCCACAATCGCTCCACGGTACGGGCGGTGGAGCTGGGGGGTCAAACGGCGTCCCGACGCGGCGCGTCCGAGGGGGTGCCCGGCGGCCGGCCGGACAGCGGCCCGCGGGTGTCCGACGGGTGTTCTGCGGGTGTCCTGGAGCATGCTCGGGGACGACCGGGACGGTCGGCGGGGCGCCTTGTGCCCCGCCTGGCAGGGGCGCTAGCGTCTGCTCCTCGCGCTGGGGCCCGCGACGTCGCGTCCCCGGTGACCAGCGTCCCCACCTCTGTCCACAGGCTGTGGACAACTCTGTGGACGGCGGGAGCCGCACCCCTTCGTGACGTGGCAGGGTGGAGCGGTGGCCGATGACCAGGACCTGCCGTCCGCCTGGCCGGCCGTCATCGCCGAGCTGGGCGCCGACGCGAAGATCTCCCGCCAGCAGCTGGCGTTCCTGCGCCTGACGCGGCCCCTCGGGCTGCTCAACGACATGGTGCTCCTGTCGGTGCCGAACGAGCTGACCAAGGAGATGATCGAGCAGCGGCTGCGCGACCCCGTGGCAGCGGCGCTGTCGGGTCGCCTGGGCCGCGAGGTGCGCGTCGCGGTCGCTGTCGACACCTCGCTCACCGACGCACCGCCGCTGCCCGAGGTCCCCGTCGACGGCGCCGCCCCCGCAGCCACCGGCGCGGTGCAGGACGGCGACGGCGGCGGCGAGCGTCCCGAGGCCCCTCGCGGCGGGGCCCGGGACGGCTCCGACGACGACCTCGACGACGACGGCGCGGAGCTGCTGGCCACCGGCGAGGACGGCGCCCTCTTCGGGGTGGGCCGGCCGTCGCCGTCGTCCCGCAGCCGCCGCGGCCCGGAGGTCCGGCGCGACGCCGAGCCGGCGCGCCTGAACCCCAAGTACACGTTCGACACCTTCGTCATCGGCTCGTCCAACCGCTTCGCCCACGCCGCGGCGGTGGCGGTGGCCGAGACCCCGGCCAGGGCGTACAACCCGTTGTTCGTCTACGGGCACTCCGGGCTCGGCAAGACGCACCTCCTGCACGCGATCGGGCACTACGCCCAGCACGCCTACCCGGGCACCAAGGTCCGGTACGTGAACTCCGAGGAGTTCACCAACGACTTCATCAACTCGATCCGGGACGACAAGGCGAACTCGTTCCACCGCCGGTACCGCGACGTCGACTTCCTCCTGGTGGACGACATCCAGTTCCTGTCCAACAAGGTGCAGACGCAGGAGGAGTTCTTCCACACGTTCAACGTGCTGCACAACGCCAACAAGCAGGTCGTGATCACCTCCGACCAGCCGCCCAAGAACCTGTTCGGGTTCGAGGAGCGGATGCGCTCGCGCTTCGAGTGGGGCCTGACCACCGACGTCCAGCCGCCGGACCTGGAGACGCGGATCGCGATCCTGTCCAAGAAGGCCATCGCCGACCGGCTGTCGGTGCCGGACGACGTGCTGGAGCTCATCGGCTCGCAGATCTCCACGAACATCCGCGAGCTCGAGGGCGCCCTCATCCGCGTCACCGCCTTCGCGGCCCTCAACCGGGCCGCCGTCGACCTGTCGCTGGCGGAGGTGGTCCTCAAGGACCTCCTGACGGGGGAGACCGCCCAGGTCTCGCTGGCGACCGTGATGGCGCAGACCGCCGACTACTTCAAGGTGACCATCGAGGACCTGTGCGGCCCGGCCCGGTCGCGGGCCGTGGTGAACGCCCGGCAGGTCGCGATGTACCTGTGCCGCGAGCTCACGGAGCTCAGCCTGCCCAAGATCGGGCAGGCCTTCGGGGGCCGGGACCACACCACGGTGATGCACGCCAACAAGAAGGTGCGCGACCCAGCTCGCCGAGCGCCGCGAGACCTACAACGAGGTCACCGAGCTCACGAACCGCATCAAGAGCCAGCACCGCATGTGACCGTGTGCACCGCTGTGACCTGCGGCGATGCCGGTCGTCCACAGCCTTGTGCACAGGTGAGGACAGCGAGGGCTCCATCCACAGCCCCTGTGGACAGCTGTTTCCACAACCCCTGTGGAAAAGCCCCCGGAATCTGTGGACAACCTGTGGACAACTGGGGGTCGTTCTGTGGACGGCGTGTGGACAACTTTTCGCCGTCCACAGGGGCGCC
Organism: uncultured Actinomycetota bacterium; assembly: GCA_963781365.1. GTDB lineage: Bacteria > Actinomycetota > Actinomycetes > Actinomycetales > Quadrisphaeraceae > Quadrisphaera. Next base: position 97,968 of record CAWAFR010000005.1, read on the forward strand.
CCGTGCGTCCACATTCCGTCCACAGGTCCGTCCACAGGTGTGCACGGCCGCTGACCTGCGACGACGGGGGTTGTCCACAGTATCCACAGGCCCTACTACGACTACGGAACCAGTCATCTAGCGGAATCGACGTGGCGCACCATCTACCCGGCCCGGCCCGACCGCGCCCCTGTGGGTGATGACCGACGCCCGGGCCGCGGATCGGTACCCTCGCCGTCTCGACCCCCGTCCTGGGCCGAGGACGACTCTCTGGAAGGTGCACCCGTGAAGTTCGGGGTCGAGCGCGACGTCCTGGCCGACGCCGTCGGGTGGACGGCGCGGACCCTGCCCGGCGCGCCCTCCCGTGCCGGTGCTGTCGGGGGTCCTCCTGGAGGCCTCCGAGCCGGGGGTGCTGAAGCTCTCCAGCTTCGACTACGAGGTCTCCGCGCACGTCGAGGTCGCCGGCCGAGGTGCACGAGCCGGGCCGCGTGCTGGTCTCGGGCCGGCTGCTGGCCGACATCGCCCGCTCCCTGCCGGCGCAGCCGGTGCAGGTGGCCCTGCAGGGGCCCCGCGTGGTGGTCACGTGCGGCTCGAGCCGCTTCACGCTCCTCACGATGCCCGTCGAGGAGTACCCGGCCCTGCCGGCGATGCCCGCCGTGGTCGGCAGCGTCGCGGGCGACGTCTTCGCCGCCGCGGTCGCCCAGGTCGTCGTGGCGGCCAGCCGCGACGAGACGCTGCCCGTCCTCACGGGGGTGCGGGTCGAGATCGAGGGCGACCAGGTCACCCTGCTGGCGACCGACCGGTACCGGCTCGCGGTGCGCACGCTGCCGTGGAGCGCCGGCGACGACGGCCAGCCCTCCGGCCGCCCTGGTGCGGGCCCGGACGCTGTCGGAGGTCGCCCGCGCCATGGGCAGCGGCGACGTCGTCCTGGCGCTCTCCCCGGACGCGGAGGCCGTCGCCGGCCGTCCCCGGTCCGCCGCGGGCCTGGTCGGGTTCGAGGCCGGCGGCCGGCGCACCACCTCGCTGCTCGTCGACGGGGACTACCCCAAGGTCCGCGCGCTGTTCCCGGCCGGAGTCGCCGATCCACGCGGTCGTCTCGGCGACCGCGCGCTGGTCGAGGCGGTCCGGCGCGTCGCGCTGGTCGCCGAGCGCAACACGCCCGGTCCGGCTGTCCTTCACCGAGGGCCAGGTGGTGCTCGAGGCCGGCGACGGCGAGGACGCGCAGGCGTCCGAGGCGATCGAGGCGCAGCTGCTCGGCGAGGACATCTCGATCGCCTTCAACCCGCAGTTCCTGCTGGACGGCCTGGGCGCGCTGCAACGTGCCGTTCGTCCGCCTGTCCTTCACGCAGCCCACCAAGCCCGCGGTGCTCACCGGCCAGACCGAGGCCGAGGGCGAGCCCGCCGACGACTACCGGTACCTGCTCATGCCCGTGCGCATGGCCGGCTGAGCCCTCCCCGGCCCCCGGGCCACTGCACCCACGACGCGACCCCCTCGGAGGAACTCATGCACATCGGCCTGGTCGGACTCGGCAAGATGGGCGGCAACATGCGCACGCGGCTGCGCCGCGGCGGTGTCGAGGTCACCGGCTTCGACCACAACCCCGACGTCAGCGACGTCGAGAGCCTCGCCGCGCTCGTCGAGGCGCTGCCCGGCGCCCCGCGCGGTGTGGGTGATGGTCCCCGCCGGCCCGATCACGCGCAGCGTCATCGACCAGCTCAAGGGGCTGCTGTCTGAGGGCGACGTCGTCGTCGACGGCGGCAACTCCAAGTACACCGAGGACGCCGTGCACGCGGCGCTCCCTGGCCGAGGCGGCATCGGCTTCGTCGACTGCGGCGTCTCCGGCGGCGTCTGGGGCCTGGACAACGGCTACGGCCTGATGTGCGGCGGCGACGCCGAGCACGTCGAGCGGCTGATGCCGGTCTTCGACGCGCTGCGTCCCGAGGGCCCCCGCGAGGAGGGCTTCGTCCACGCCGGCGCCGTGGGCGCCGGGCCACTACGCGAAGATGGTCCACAACGGCATCGAGTACGGCCTCATGCAGGCCTACGCCGAGGGCTTCGAGCTGCTCACGTCCAAGGACATCGTCACCGACGTCACCGGCTCCTTCAAGGCGTGGACGCGCGGCACCGTCGTGCGCTCCTGGCTGCTCGACCTGCTGGTGCGCGCCCTGGAGGCCGAGGGCACGAGCCTGGGCGACATCCGCGGCTACGTCGAACGACTCCGGCGAGGGCCGCTGGACCGTGGAGGAGGCCATCGACGAGTCGGTGCCGATGCCGGCCATCACCGCCGCCCTGTTCGCCCGCTTCGCCTCCCGCCAGGACGACTCCCCGGCGATGAAGGTGGTCGCCGCGCTGCGCAACCAGTTCGGCGGCCACGCGGTGGAGTCCCTCGGGGGCGACGACGCGAAGGCCCCGGACAACACCGGCGCCCAGGAGTCGCAGACCGCCCAGGCCGGCCCGAGCTCCGGCTCGGGCGCCACCTCCGCCCCGGCCAGCTGACCGGCCGCCCGGCCGGTCTCGAGGAGCCCCCGGGTGCACGTCACCCACCTGTCGCTGGTCGACTTCCGCAACTACGCCGAGGCGGAGGTCGAGCTGGGCCCGGGCCCGACCGCACTGGTCGGGCCCAACGGGCAGGGCAAGACCAACCTCGTGGAGGCGGTCGGCTACGTGGCGACGCCTGAGCAGCCACCGCGCGGCGACCGACGCGCCGCTGGTGCGCGCCGGCGCGGAGCGCGCGGTGGTGCGCGCCAGCGTCGACCGGGCCGGTCGCTCCACGCTCGTGGAGGTCGAGATCTCCCCCGGGCGCGCCAACCGGGCCCGGCTGAACCGCTCACCGCTGCCGCGCGCCCGCGACGTGCTCGGGTCGCTGCGCACGGTGCTGTTCGCGCCGGAGGACCTCGCCCTCGTCAAGGGGGACCCCGAGGGGCGGCGCCGGTTCATGGACGACGCGCTGGTGGCGCTCGCGCCCCGGCTGGCCGGCGTGCGCTCCGACCTCGACAAGGTGCTGCGCCAGCGCAGCGCCCTGCTGCGCCAGGCCGCGGCGGCCCGCCGCGGCGGCCGGGGCGCCGGGGGGCGGGGCCGCTGGGAGTCCCCGGCGGGAGCGCGAGAGCGCCGGCTGGGACGACGCGGAGGCCGCCGAGGCGTCCACCCTCGACGTCTGGGACACCCACCTGGCCACCACGGGGGCCGAGCTCCTCGCCGCGCGCCTGCTGCTGGTGCGCCGGCTGTGCGCCGCACGTCGACGCCGCCTACGCCGCGGTCAGCGGGCTCGCGGGCGGCGGCGCGGCCCGGCTGGGCTACCGCAGCGCCCTGCCGCTGCTGGCCGACCTCGACCTCGCCTCCGGCGACGCGCCGCTGCCCCCCCGCGCCGAGCTCGCGCAGGCGCTGCTGGAGGAGGCCGCCCGGGTGCGCCGCGACGAGCTCGAGCGCGGGACCACGCTGGTGGGTCCGCAGCGCGACGACCTCGTGCTCGACCTGGCGGGGCTCCCGGCGCGCGGGTACGCGAGCCACGGGGAGTCGTGGTCCTACGCCCTGGCGCTGCGCCTGGGCCTGTACGAGCTGCTGCGCGGCGAGGCGGGAGGCCGACCCGCAGACCGAGCCCGTGCTGGTGCTCGACGACGTCTTCGCCGAGCTCGACGCCGGCCGGCGCACCCGCCTGGCGGGCCTCGTGGCCGGGGCCGAGCAGGTGCTGGTCACCGCCGCGGTGGCCGCCGACGTCCCGCCCGAGCTCGCGGGGCGCCGCCTCCACGTCAGCGCCGGCACGGTGACCGCGGAGGGCCCGGGTGCCTGACGACCCTCCCGGCGCCGAGCCGCCCCGACCGCCCACCGGGCCCGCCGGGCCGGTCGAGCCCGCCAGGTCGGTCGAGCCGGTCGAGCAGCCCGACGCCGCCGCCACGGCGCTCCACCGGGCGCGGGCCGCCGCCCGCGCCCGCGGCGCCCGGCCGGGCAGGCCCGGCTCCCTGCCGGCGCCGACGCGGGGTGCGGGACCGCGTGAGGGCGGCGGCCGCCCGGGCTCGACCGCGGGGCCGGGTCACAGCGGCGCCCGCCCGGACGCCCGCGACCCGCAGACGGTGAGCTCCAGCATCGGGCGCCTGGTGGGCGAGCGGGGCTGGCGCACGCCGGTGGCCGTCGGCGGCGTCCTGGGCCGCTGGGACCAGGTGGTGGGCGCGGAGGTCGCGGCGCACTGCGCGCCGGAGACCTTCGCGGAGGGCGAGCTGGTCGTGCGGGCCGACTCCACCGCGTGGGCCACGCAGGTGCGGCTCCTCGCCGCGTCGGTGCTGCGCCGGCTCGGGGAGGAGCTCGGGGAGGGCGTGGTGACGCGGCTCGTGGTGCGCGGCCCGGCGGGCCCGTCCTGGCGCGCGGGGAGCCGTTCCGCGGCGGGGCCGGGGCCCCCGGGACACCTACGGCTGAGGCGCGCGACGCGGCCCCGGTCGGCCCGCGCGGGCCTCGACCGCGGCGCGCACGGCGTCGGGGGCCGGTCGGCCCGGCGCTGAGCACCGTCCACGGCCCTCAGACGGGGGTCCGGGGGTCCGTCCGGGGCGCGTCCGGGACCGGCTGTCGGAGGGCACCCGTAAGATGAGGGCCTGCGCGCGCCCTCGGGCGCGCTCCCGTTCGAGGAGGACCGTGGCCGACCCCACGCGACGCCGTGCCGACCCCCGAGGAGGCGAACCGGTCCCCGGAGACGGTCGAGCCGAGCCCCGCACCCAGGGCACTCCGACCGTCGTCCGACGTACGACGCCAGCAACATCCAGGTCCTCGAGGGTCTGGAGGCGGTCCGCAAGCGCCCGGGCATGTACATCGGCTCGACCGGGGAGCGCGGGCTGCACCACCTCGTGTGGGAGGTGGTCGACAACTCCGTCGACGAGGCCCTCGCCGGCCACGCGACCACCATCGACGTGACGCTCCTGGCCGACGGCGGGGTGCGCGTCGTCGACGACGGCCGCGGCATCCCGGTCGACGTCGTGCCGTCGGAGGGCAAGCCGGCCCTCGAGGTCGTGCTGACCGTGCTCCACGCGGGCGGCAAGTTCGGCGGCGGCGGGTACGCCGTCTCCGGCGGGCCTGCACGGCGTCGGCATCTCCGTGGTGAACGCCCTCTCGCGGCGCGTCGAGGTCGAGGTGCGCCGCCAGGGCCGCGTCTGGCGCCAGGCCTACCGCCACGGCGTCCCGCGAGGCGCCGGTCGCGAGCAGGGCGAGGCCGACGACACCACCGGCACCACCATGACGTTCTGGCCCAGCGAGGAGACCTTCGAGACCGTCGTCTTCGACTACGAGACGCTGCGGGCCCGCCTGCAGCAGTACGCGTTCCTCAACCGCGGGCTGGAGATCACCCTCACCGACGAGCGGCCGACCAGCACGGGCGAGGGCGAGGACTACGACGCGTCGGTGGCCTCGCGCTCGGTGGTCTACCGCTACGAGAGCGGCCTGGTCGACTACGTCAGGCACCTCAACAGCGCCGAAGCGCAGCGAGGCCGTCCACGACAGCGTCATCGCCTTCGACGCGGAGGACGCCGAGCGGCGGATGAGCATCGAGGTGGCCATGCAGTGGACCACCGGGTACTCCGAGAGCGTCCACACCTACGCCAACACCATCAACACCCACGAGGGCGGCACCCACGAGGAGGGCTTCCGCGCCGCGCTGACCGCCCTGGTCAACCGCTACGCGCGCGCCAACAACCTCCTCAAGGAGAAGGACGAGAACCTCACCGGCGACGACGTCCGCGAGGGCCTGACCGCCGTCATCAGCGTCAAGCTGGGCGAGCCGCAGTTCGAGGGCCAGACGAAGACCAAGCTCGGCAACACCGAGGTCAAGGGCTTCGTGCAGCGCGAGATGACCGAGCGCCTCAACGACTGGTTCGAGCGCAGCCCCGCCGACGCGCGCGCCGTGGTGCGCAAGGCCATCAGCGCGGGCCTGGCCCGCCTCGCGGCCCGCAAGGCCCGCGAGGCCACCCGCCGCAAGGGCTTCCTCGACGGCGTCGGGCTGCCGGGCAAGCTCAAGGACTGCCAGAGCAACGACCCGTCGCGCTGCGAGGTCTTCATCGTCGAGGGGGACTCCGCCGGCGGGTCGGCCTCGAAGGGGCGCGACCCGGAGACGCAGGCGATCCTGCCGATCCGCGGCAAGATCCTCAACGTCGAGAAGGCGCGCCTGGACAAGGCGCTGGGGAACCTGGAGGTCCAGGCGCTCATCACGGCCTTCGGCACCGGCATCGGGGAGGAGTTCGACCTCTCCAAGCTGAGGTACCACAAGATCGTGCTGATGGCCGACGCCGACGTCGACGGCCAGCACATCACCACCCTGCTGCTGACGCTGCTGTTCCGGTACATGCGGCCGCTGGTGGAGGCGGGCCACGTCTACCTGGCGCAGCCCCCGCTGTACCGGGTCAAGTGGAGCAACCGCGAGCACGACTTCGTCTTCTCCGACCGGGAGCGCGACGCCGTGATCGCCGACGGCCAGGCGAACGGCGGCCGCCTCCCCAAGGAGGGGTCGGTCCAGCGCTACAAGGGCCTCGGCGAGATGAACTGGGACGAGCTGTCCCTGACCACGATGGACCGCGCCCACCGCACGCTGCGGCAGGTCACCCTCGACGACGCCGCCGCCGCCGACACCATCTTCTCGGTGCTCATGGGGGAGGACGTCGACTCGCGCCGCTCCTTCATCCAGCGCAACGCCCACGACGTGAGGTTCCTCGATGTCTGAGCCCCCCACCACGACCGTCGCCCCGGGGTCCGGGAGCGGGGGCGACCCCGGCGACAGGGTCGAGCAGATCGACCTGCAGCTGGAGATGCAGCGGTCCTACCTCGACTACGCGATGTCCGTCATCGTCAGCCGCGCGCTGCCGGACGTGCGCGACGGCCTGAAGCCCGTGCACCGCCGCGTGCTGTACGCGATGTACGACGGCGGCTACCGCCCCGACCGCCCGTACTCCAAGTGCGCGCGCGTCGTCGGCGACGTCATGGGCAACTACCACCCGCACGGCGACACGGCGATCTACGACGCCCTGGTGCGCCTGGCCCAGGACTGGTCGCTGCGCTACCCGCTCGTCGCCGGTCAGGGGAACTTCGGCTCGCCCGGCAACGACCCGGCGGCCGCGCCCCGGTACACCGAGTGCCGGATGGCGCCGCTGGCGCTGGAGATGGTGCGGGACATCGACGAGGAGACCGTCGACTTCTCGCCCAACTACGACGGCCGCGAGCTCGAGCCCGACGTCCTGCCCGCCCGCTTCCCGAACCTGCTGGTCAACGGCTCCGCGGGCATCGCGGTCGGCATGGCCACGAACATCCCCCCGCACAACCTGCGCGAGGTCGCCGACGGCGTCCAGTGGGCGCTGGCGCACCCCGACGCGAACGAGGAGGAGCTCCTCGACGCGCTCCTGGCGCGCGTCCAGGGGCCCGACTTCCCCACGGCGGCCACCATCCTGGGGCGCGCGGGGATCGAGGACGCGTACCGCACCGGCCGCGGCAGCATCACGATGCGCGCGGTCGTGGAGGTCGAGGAGATCCAGAACCGGCAGTGCCTCGTCATCACCGAGCTGCCCTACCAGGTCAACCCCGACAACCTGGCCTCCAAGATCGCCGACCTGGTGCGCGACGGCCGGCTCTCCGGCGTCGCCGACGTCCGTGACGAGAGCTCCGGCAAGACGGGGCAGCGCCTCGTGGTAGTGCTCAAGCGCGACGCCGTCGCCAAGGTCGTCCTCAACAACCTCTACAAGCACACGCCGCTGCAGGACAACTTCAGCGCCAACATGCTCGCGCTCGTCGACGGCGTGCCGCGCACGCTGCCCATCAACGCGTTCGTCACGCACTGGATCACCCACCAGCTCGAGGTGATCGTCCGGCGCACCCAGTACCGGCTGCGCCGCGCGCAGCAGCGGGCGCACATCCTCATCGGCCAGCTGAAGGCCCTCGACGCCCTCGACGCGGTGATCGCGCTGATCCGCGCCTCGGCGACGACGGACGACGCGCGCACCGGGCTGATGGGCCTGCTCGACATCGACGAGGTGCAGGCCAACGCCATCCTCGAGATGCAGCTGCGCCGCCTCGCGGCGCTGGAGCGCCAGCGGATCATCGACGAGCACGACGCGCTGATGGCGATGATCACCGACTACGAGGACATCCTCGCCCGGCCCGGCCGCCAGCGGACGATCGTCGGGGAGGAGCTCGCCGAGATCGTCGCGAAGTACGGCGACGAGCGCCGCACCCGGATCGTCCCGTTCGAGGGCGACATGAGCATCGAGGACCTCATCCCCGAGGAGGACGTGGTCGTCACGATCACCTCCGGCGGGTACGCGAAGCGGACGCGCGTCGACGCCTACCGGGCCCAGCGCCGCGGGGGCAAGGGCGTCCGCGGCGCCCAGCTGCGCGCCGACGACGTGGTGGGGTCGTTCTTCACCACCACGACGCACCACTGGCTGCTGTTCTTCACGAACTTCGGCCGCGTGTACCGCGCCAAGGCCCACGAGCTGCCCGAGGGCGGCCGCGACGCCCGCGGGCAGCACGTCGCCAACCTCCTGGCCTTCCAGCCGGGGGAGACCATCGCCCAGGTGCTGGACCTGCGCGACTACGCGCAGGCTCCGTTCCTCGTGCTCGCCACGAAGTCCGGGCTGGTGAAGAAGACGCGGCTCACGGAGTACGACTCCCCCCGCTCCGGCGGGGTCGTCGCGGTGAACCTGCGCGACAGCGACGAGCTGGTCTCGGCGCGCCTCGTCGGCGACGAGGACGACCTGCTGCTGGTCTCCCGCCAGGGGCAGTCGGTGCGCTTCACAGCCTCTGACGAGGCGCTGCGCCCGATGGGCCGCGCCACCTCCGGGGTGACCGGGATGCGCTTCCGCGACGGCGACGAGCTGCTGGCGATGGACGTCGTCCGCGACTCCACCCCGGAGGACGTCTTCGTCGTCTTCGCCTCCGGGATGGCCAAGCGGTCCCCCGTGGAGGCCTACCGGGTGCAGGGGCGCGGAGGCTACGGCGTCCGCGTGGCCAAGCCCTCCGAGCGCGGTGGAGATCTCGCCGGCGTGCTCCTCGTCGGTGACGAGGACGAGGTGCTCGTCGTGATGGCCAGCGGCAAGGTGGTCCGCAGCCGCGCTGCGGAGGTGCGGGCCACGGGCCGCGACACGATGGGCGTGAGCTTCGCGCGCGTCGACGCCACCGACCAGATCCTGCTGGTGGCCCGCAACGTCGAGCGCGCCGTCGAGGCGGAGATCACCGAGGACGCCGAGCCCCTCGACGACCTCGAACCCGGTCGGCCCAGCGACGCGCCGAACCCCGGCGCGCAGGGTCCTGATGGCGTACCGTCGGGCGATCCCGAGCCCGGAGGTGGGGCGTGAGCCCGACGGAGAAGACCGAGCCCCGCACCGCCCCCGGGGCGGACCGCACGCCGTCAGCCGATGACGGGGTGCCGGACGCGTCCGGCACCGCGCGCACCGCGCTGCAGCCCTCTGCGTCCGCGACGGTGGGCCCGCAGGCAGCTGGCGCCGGGGCTGACCGGAACCCGCAGCCCGCAGTGCCTCCCGCCCAGCAGACCCCCCGCCCCCAGGGGCAGCTGGGTCAGCAGGGTCAGTACGTCCAGCCGGGCCAGGGCGGCCGGCCCGGTGCGCCCGGGGGCGGTGCTCCCGCCCGCCCGGCCTCTGCACCCGCTGCTCCGGAGGCGGTGAGGCCCTCCGCCTCCACTGCGTCGTCCCAGGCGCCGCGGCCGGCTCCTGCCCGCCCCGCGGCGTCGGCCGCGACAGCGGCGGCGGTCGGGTCAGCGGTCGGGTCAGCAGCCGCTCGCCCGGCGCGCCCCGGTGAGCAGCCACGGCCCGCGTCGTCCGCGTCGGAGCCGGGTCAGCACGCCCAGCCGGCGCCGGCCGCTGCCGAGGCAGCCCCGCGCCGGGTCCGGCTCAGCCTGTCGCGCGTCGACCTGTGGTCGGTGGCCCGCCTGACGTTCCTGCTGTCTGTGGCCCTGGGCATCATCGCGGTCGTCGCGGTGGCCCTGCTGTGGACGGTGCTCGACGCGATGGGGGTCTTCACGCAGCTCGACAGCGTCGTCCGGGACGTCGTGGGCACGGAGAGCAACTTCCGCATCGTCGACATCTTCAGCCTCTCCCGGGTGCTGTCGGTGACGGTCTTCCTCGCCGTGGTCGACGTCGTCCTCATCACCCTGGTCACCACCATCGGCGCGCTGCTCTACAACCTTGCCGGGGGTCTCGTCGGTGGCGTACGGCTGACCCTCAGCGACGACTGACGCGGGGCTGCGGTACTGTCGCCGCATCGGGCGCACGCGCGTCCGGATCGGGCCTATAGCTCAGCTGGTTAGAGCGCTTCCCTGATAAGGAAGAGGTCACAGGTTCAAGTCCTGTTAGGCCCACCCGCACCGCTCCGGGGGCGTGGCGCAATTGGTAGCGCACCTGCTTTGCAAGCAGGGGGTTAGGGGTTCGAGTCCCCTCGTCTCCACGCATCGCGCGCCGTGCCCCGCACCGGCGCAGACACGAAGGGGCCGACCGCCACCAGGCGGTCGGCCCCTTCGTCGTGTCGGGGTGGGCGGGGTTGCTCAGAGCCCCGTGGTGCCCGGCTTCGGCTTCGGGGTGGGGGTGGTGCCCCCGCCGCTGCTCCCACCGGACTTGGTGACGTCGCCCAGCACGCTGCCGGCGTCACCGCTGGTGGTGGCACTGGTGGAGCGCGTGGGCGGCTGCGCCGTCGACGGCTTCACCGACCCAGCCGCGGAGGCGACCTTCGACGCGGCGTCCTGGGTCTTCCCCGCCCCGTCGGCCGGGGGCGTGTCGACGTCGCCCGAGGTGCTGGCGAGACCACCGCTGCCGAGGGAGCCGCCGGCGGTGCCGGAGGTGCCCGGCTCAGCGGACGACAGGCGGCTGTGGTCTGCCGGGGCTGCGGTGACGCCGGTGCCGGGAGCCGTCGCCGGAACCCACGGGTCGACCACGGCCTGCTGGCGCGACTTCCACACCGCGTAGCCGGCGCCGCCGGCAGCGGCGGCGATGCCTCCGAAGAGCACCACCCGGCGCAGCGTGCGGAAGCGCGAGCGCTTCGCCTGCTCGCGGGTGGCCGCGGCCTTGGCGCTGACGCCCCTGAGGTGGCCCGTGGTGCCGGCAGCCGCCGCGTCGGTGGCCTCGCCGGCCTTCGCGGCAGCGGCGGCCGCTGCGGCGGTCACGGCGGCGAGCGCGCGGGGCAGCCAGTCGTCGACGATGGTGTCCCGCGCGCTGTCGACCCGCGGGGCGAGCGCGTCAGCGGCGTGCTCGACCTTCGGCGCCGCGGCGCGGATGCCGCGCTCACGCGCGTCGACCACCTTGGGTGCCGCCCACGCGTAGGCCTCACCCACCCGCGGCTGCGCCCAGTCGCGGGCCTGCGAGGCGTAGCCCGCAGCGGCGTCGCGGGCCTGGGCGGCGGCGGGACCCGCCTGGTCGCGCAGCTCACCCGCCTGCTTCGCCAGTTTGGCGGCGCCCGTCAGGGCACCCGCCTGCAGCGCCGCGGTGCCGGCGGCAGCGGCGTGGCCCGCCGACTTCGTGGACAGCTGTGCCTTCCTCGTGGCGCCCTTGACGGATCCGGCGGCTCTCGCGGCCTTCTCCTGGGCTGTGCCGGCGATCGACGTCCCGGCCGCCCTGCTGGCGTGGCTGACCGCCGCGGCGGCCCGCTCGGCCCGGTGCTTGCTCCCGAACACGCGTCCTCCTCCCGGGCCCGGCTCCCGGACCTCCGTGATCCCATCCTGCCGGGGTGGGGTGCCTCGTGCCCAGTCAGGGGGCCCGCTCGACGCGAGGGCCGCCGCGATGCGCGAGGATGGCGCCATGGAGGCGACGCTGCACACCAACCACGGGGACATCCGCGTGGTGCTGTTCCCCGACCACGCTCCGAAGACGGTGGCCAACTTCACCGGCCTCGCGACGGGCGAGAAGGAGTGGACCGACCCGCAGACCGGCGCGAAGCGCAACGGACCCGTTCTTCGACGGCCTGACCTTCCACCGCGTCATCCCGGGCTTCATGCTCCAGGGCGGAGACCCGGTGGGCAACGGCACCGGCGGCCCCGGGTACACCTTCGACGACGAGATCCACCCCGAGCTCGCGTTCACCAAGCCGTACCTGCTCGCCATGGCGAACGCCGGCAAGCGCGGCGGCTCGGGCACGAACGGCTCGCAGTTCTTCATCACCGTCGCCGCGACCACCTGGCTGCAGGGCAAGCACACGATCTTCGGCGAGGTCGCCGACGACGAGAGCCGCAAGGTCGTCGACGCCATCGCCGCCGTCCGAACCGGTGCCATGGACCGCCCGGTCGAGCCGGTGGTGCTGGAGTCCGTCGAGATCTCCGGCTGAGCACCGGGTGAGCTCACCGGTCGGGGGGGTCGAGGGCGCGGCCTGGCGGCCAGGGAGGTGGCCAGGCCCCCGTGTGCCCGCGGCACCCCGACCGGGAGTCCTACGTCCGCTGCCAGCGCTGCGGGCGGCCCGCCTGCCCGGAGTGCCAGCGGCCGGCGGCCGTGGGCGTCCACTGCGTCGACTGCGTCCGCGAGGCGGCTCGCTCGACGCCGTCGGCGCGGACGGCGTTCGGCGGCACCCTGCGCCGGGGCCGCCCCGTCGTCACGCTCACCGTGATCGGCCTGTGCGCGGCGGTGTTCCTGCTGCAGCAGGCGTCCTCCGTCGTGACGGGTGACCTGCTCTTCGCTCCCGTGCTGGCCGCCCCGGAGCCGTGGCGCTTCCTGACGGCGGCGTTCCTGCACGGCGGCTGGCTGCACATCGCCTTCAACATGTACGTGCTCTTCACCATCGGCCCCTACCTGGAGGCCGCGTTCGGCAGGCTCCGGTTCGCCGCGCTGTACCTGCTCAGCGCCGTCGGCGGGTCCGTGGGGTCCTTGCTGCTGGCCTCACCGACGTCGACGTCGTGGGTGCAGGGATCGGTCGGCGCCTCGGGTGCCGTCTTCGGTCTGTTCGGCGCTCTCGTGGTCGTCCAGCGGCGGCTGAACCAGCGGTTCGGGCAGGTCGTCGTCCTCATCGCCATCAACGGGGCGATCGGGTTCCTGGTGCCCGGCATCGCCTGGCAGGCGCACCTGGGTGGCCTGGTCACCGGCGCCGCCGTCGGTGCGGTCATCGCGTACGCGCCGCGCAGGGCGCGCACCCCCGTCCAGGTGGCTGGGGTCCTCGCGGTCGCCGCGGCCCTGGTGGCGGCCGCCGCGGTCGAGCTCGCGGCAGCCGGGGCTCTCTAGCGAGTCAGCGCCAGCGCGTCGTCATCGCGAAGCCGACCAGCACGACGCCGAAGCCGACGGCAAGGTTCCAGGCCTCCAGCTGTGGCACCGGGTACGTCGCGCCGCTGATGTAGTAGACGACGATCCAGACCAGCCCCACCACCATCAGGGTCAGCATCACCGGCACCCACCAGCGCGGGCTCGGGCGGGGGCCGGCGCTCTTCGGCGCGGGCGCCGTCCAGGCGCGACGGCGACGTATCCTCGACTCGGGCACGGATCCTCCTCCAGCGGGGCGGTACGCCGGCCAACGGTAGTCGCCCGAGCCGGGGAGGGAGGCGTCGTGTCCTACGCGCCCCCCGGGAGCACGCCCTCGTCCGTCGATGCGGGCAGTGGCCGTCCGCCGGGTCAGCAGCCCCGCCGCCTGCGGCGCCCGTCCGCCGGGACCGTCGGCGTCGCCGCCGTGCTCGTCCTCGCCGGCGCCCTCTTCGCGACCAGCGCCCGCACCGCCGACGGCACGGACCTGCGGGGCGACGGGGGAGACCTGCGCAGCCAGGTCGTGGCCCAGGAGCGCGTCGTCGCCGGCGCGGACCAGCGGCTGGCGCGGCTGCAGGCGCAGGTCGCGGACCTCGGCGAGGAGGTCGGAGACCCGGTGGCGCAGCGGCTGCAGCAGCGCGCCGACGCGCTGGCGGCTCCCGCGGGCCTCGACCCGGTCGACGGCGACGGGCTGGTGATCTCCCTGGACGACGCCCCCCGGGCCGCCGACGCCTCCGCCCAGGGCGTCAGCGCCGACACGCTGATCGTCCACCAGCAGGACCTGCAGGCCGTCGTCAACGCGCTCTGGGCCGGGGGAGCCACCGCCGTGGGGCTGCAGGACCAGCGGATCGTCTCCACGTCCGCCGTCCGGTGCGTCGGCAACGTCCTGCGCCTGCAGGGGCGCCTGTACGCCCCGCCGTACACGGTGCGCGCCGTCGGTGACCCCGCGGCCCTGCGGGCCGCCGTCGACGCGTCTCCGGCCGTGCGGGCCTACCTCTCCGACGCCGCCCGCGTCGGCCTGGGGTGGCAGCTGGCGGAGCAGCGCGTCAGCCTCCCCGGCTACGACGGGTCGCTGCAGCTCGCCCACGCCACCGTCCCGCGCTGACGCGCTGCGGGACCACCTGCACCACCACCGACGCGCCGGACCCCGACACCACCGAGGAGCCCCATGAGCACGCTCGCACCCGGCCAGAACGCCCCCCTGGGAGCGACGGGGGCGGAGGTCTGCGCGATCGAGGTCACGGGCGACGTCGACCTCACCGCCCTCGTCCTGTCCGCGGACGGGAAGGTCTCCGGCGACACCGACATGGTCTTCTTCAACCAGCCGAGCGCCCCCGGGCTGCGGCTGGACGGCGCCCGGCTGCTGCTCGACGTGACGGTGCTGCGCCCGGGAGCGGAGCGCGTGGCCATCGTCGCCTCGCCGGCGCGCCAGGGGGCCGTGTTCGGTGACGTCCCGGGCGTGCGCCTGACCGTCGTCGCCGGACGCGAGCAGCACGAGTTCGAGCCCGGCCGGCTGACTTCGGAGACGGCGCTCGTGCTGGTGGAGGTCTACCAGCGGAACGGGGCCTGGAAGGTCCGGGCGGTGGGCCAGGGGTACAGCGACGGGCTGGCGGGTCTCGCTCGTGACTTCGGCGTCGTCGTGGACGACGAGCCGGCCACCGCCTCCACCCCTGCACCTGCCCCGTCGCCGGCCCCGTCGCGGGTCCGGTTCACCCAGGGCGAGGACCAGCTGCCGGTCGACCTGCGCAAGAGGCTGAACCTGCGCAAGGCCGCCGTCGCCGTGGTCCTGGAGAGGCACCGGGCGCAGGACCTGCGCGCCCGCGTGGTCGTCGTGCTCGACGTGTCCGGCAGCACGGCGCAGCTGTACAAGAAGGGCGTCTTCGCGCGCGCCGTCGAGCGGGTCGTGCCCGTTGCCGCGCAGCTCGACGACGACGGCGAGCTGCAGGCGTGGGCGATGGGCAGCCGGGCCCTGCAGCTCCCCGACCTCACCGTGGCGGGGATGCCGGCGTGGCTGGCGCGCTACGGAGCCGTCCGCGCCACCGGCGCCGGGTACGCCAACAACGAGGTCGCCGCGCTGGAGGCGGTGCGGAGCTGGGTGGCCGAGCAGCCCGGGAGCACGCCGACGCTGGTGCTGTGGTTCCACGACGGCGGGGTCACGGACGACAGGGGGGTGGAGCGGGCCATCCGCGCCGCCGACCGCGACCCGGTCTTCTGGCAGTTCGTCGGCCTGGGGCGCTCGAACTACGGCATCCTCGCCCGGCTCGACGACCTGGCCGGCCGCGCCCACGACAACGTCGGCTTCTTCGCGCTCGACGACATCGACGCGGTGGAGGACGGCGAGCTCTACGAGCGGCTGCTCGGCGAGTTCCCGGACTGGGCCCGCTCGTACTACGGCGCCTGAGGCCCGGCTGACTGCGGCTGGCACGGCCGGCTCCTGGGATGATGGACCGATGAGCGCCGCCCCGGACGTGCTGGTCGTCGACAACTACGACAGCTTCGTGTGGACGATCGTCGGTTACCTGGAGCAGCTCGGCGCCGTCTGCCGGGTGCTGCGCAACGACGACCCCGCCCTCACCGGTGACGACGCCGGTGCGCTGGTCGACGGCGTCGACGGCATCCTCGTCTCCCCCGGGCCCGGCACCCCCGCCCTCGCCGGTGCCAGCCCCGACCTGATCCGCCGCTGCGCCACCGGCGGCACCCCGATGCTCGGGGTGTGCCTGGGGCACCAGGCCCTCGGCGAGGTCTACGGCGCCACCGTGACGCACGCGGAGGAGCTGCTGCACGGCAAGACCAGCGAGGTCGTCCACGACGGCGACGGCGTGCTCGAGGGCCTCCCCCAGCCCTTCACCGCCACCCGGTACCACTCCCTGGCGGTCGTGGCCGACACCGTGCCGGACGAGCTGGTCGTCACCGGCCGCACCGCCGGCGGCGTCGTGATGGCCCTGCAGCACCGCGAGCTGCCCCTGTACGGGGTGCAGTTCCACCCGGAGTCGGTGCTCACGCAGGGCGGCCACCGGCTGCTGGCCAACTGGCTCGCCGTCTGCGGCGACCCGGGGGCGGTGGCGCGGTCCGCGGGGATGGCCCCGCTCGTGCGCCGCTGACCCTCCGGGACCGCCAGCCGTCGGACGCCCGGCGGCAGCCCGGGCCGTCAGCCCGTCGGCGACGGGGTCAGCTGACTGTCTCCGCCCGGCACCAGGGTGGTGCCGGACGTCGGTGTCGCGCTCGGGGAGCCGCTGCTGCTGGGCGACCCCGTCGGGCTCGGCTCGATCGAGGGCGACTCGCTGGGCTCGGGGGTGGGCGGCGGCGGCGGGGACGGCGTAGCAGCCGGCCCGGAGGAGACGACCAGCTGCACGCTGCTGCCCGAGGCGACGGACCCCTCGCCGGGCGTCTGGCTGATGACGGTGCCCGCGGGGACGGTGTCGCTGGTCTGGAGCACCGGCAGCGGGGACAGGCCGAGGTCGGACAGGGCCTTCTCCGCGGCCGCCTGCGTCTCGCCGGTGAGGTCGGTCAGCGGCACCTTGCCGCTGGACAGCACGAACACGACCTTCGACCCCGAGGCGACCGCGGTGTCCTTGACGGGGTCGGTGGACAGCACGACGTTGGCGGCCATCCCCGCGACGTCCTGGTAGCTGACCGTGCCCTCCTGCAGGCCCACGTCCCGCAGGTCCCCGGCCGCCTGCGACTCGGTCTTCCCGATCACGTCCGGCACCGCCACGGACCCCGGACCGCTGGAGACGACCAGGGCCACCGACGACTTCGGCTCGACCCGCTCACCCGGCTCCGGGTCCTGCTCCAGGACCGTCCCGGCCACCGAGGAGTCGGCCTTCGGGGTGGTGCCGCTCACGGTCAGCCCGAGCCCGGCCAGGGTGCTCGTGGCGTCGGTCTGGCTGGCTCCGACCACGCGGGGGACGTCGACCAGGTTTGACTCCTGCACGGCCCGCCACAGCAGCCAAGCGCCCAGGGCGAGAACCACCACGAGCAGCGCCACCAGCAGGCCCACCACGCCGCGGCTCGTGCGCCGCGGCTCGGGCTGCACGGGGAGCGAGCCGGTGCCCGGCGGCCCCTCGACGGCGGTCGTGGACCCGGTCGCCCCGCTGCGCGCGCGGCGGCTCACGTACCCCCCGGCGGCCACCGCGCGGGTCGCCTCGGTGGTGGTGGGCAGGTGCGCCGTGGCCGCCGCGTGCGCCGCGGCCACGCTCGGCGCGAGCACGGGCATCCCCGCCTCGGCGGCCAGCAGGTCGTCGCGGAACTGCAGGGCGTCGTCGTAGCGGTCGTCGCGGTCCTTGGCGAGGGCCTTCAGGACCACGCGGTCGAGCTCGTCGTCGACGGCGCGGTTGTAGCGGCTCGGCGGCTGCGGCAGCTCGCCCACGTGCTGGTAGGCCACGGCCACCGGGGAGTCGCCGATGAACGGCGGCCGGCCGGTGAGCGCCTCGTAGAGCAGGCACCCGGTGGAGTACAGGTCGCTGCGCGCGTCGACGACCTCCCCGCGCGCCTGCTCCGGGGAGAGGTACTGCGCGGTGCCGATGACGGCGCTGGTCTGGGTCATCGTCGCGGAGGAGTCGGCCACCGCGCGGGCGATGCCGAAGTCCATCACCTTGGTGCCACCGCCGCGGGTGACCATGACGTTCGCGGGCTTCACGTCGCGGTGCACGATCCCCGCCTCGTGGGCGGCGGACAGCGCCGTCAGCACCCCCGCGGTGATCGAGACGGCCTCCTGCGTGCCCAGCCCCCCGCCACCGGCCTCATCGAGGAGCTCCCGCACGGTGCGGCCCTCGACGTACTCCATGACGATGTACGGCGTGCGGACCTGGGAGCCGCCCGCGTCGGTGGCGACGTCCTCGCCGCTGTCGTAGACCGCGACGATCGAGGGGTGGTTCAGGCCCGCCGCCGACTGCGCCTCGCGGCGGAAGCGCGCCTGGAAGACCGGGTCCCGGGCCATGTCCGAGCGCAGCAGCTTGACCGCGACCCGGCGCCCCAGCCGCTGGTCCTTCCCCGCGTGCACCTCGGCCATGCCGCCGCGGCCCAGCACGTCACCGAGCTCGTAGCGGCCCCCCAGGAGTCGGGGCTCGGCGCTCATCCGCTGGCCCCGGCGGCGGCGGGCGTGGTGGCCGAGGCCGCCGCGGTGGGGGAGGCGGACGCCGACGGCGCGGACGCGGAGGCGGACGGCGCCGTCGACGCCGGGTCGGAGGCGCTCGCGCTCGCGGTGTCGGAGGCGCTCGCGGTCTCGCTGGCCGAGGCGGTCTCGCTCGGCGTGCTCGCGCTGGGCGCGGAGCTGCTCGCGCTCTCCCGCGTCGCGGTGGAGGCGTCAGCCGTGGGGGACGACGCGGAGGCCGAGGTGCCCGGGGTGCTCAGCGGGGTCGGCGGGGTGACGGGCGCGTCGTCGTTCCCGGTGACCAGGGCGTAGGCGAGCGCGGCGAGCACCACCACCAGGACGGCGATGAGCCCGACCAGCGGCACGGTCATCCGGCCCCGGCCGCCGCGCTGCCCGGTCGGCTCGGGCTGGGACCCGCCGCCGTCGTGCGCCCCGTCGGCCTCGTGGGCCGCGTACGCGGCCGCCGCGGCGGCGGCCTGCGCGGACCGGCGGGTCCCGGGGGCGGGCTCGGGCCACGGCACGGTCTCGTCGGGGGCCGGGTCGCGCAGCGGGTCGTGGTCGCCCGTCATCGCCCGGGTCGCCTGGTCGTAGGCGCCGGTGGCGTCCATCGCGGGCGGGAGCGAGACCGTGGAGCCGTCGTCGTCACCGGCGCTGCCCAGACCGGCGCGGAGCGCCTGGCGGGCGTGCAGGTCGTCCCCGTCGGCCACCAGGCCCGCCACGTGCGCGACGACGCTGGCGTCGCGGGGCCGGGAGCGGGGGTCCTTCGCGAGGCACGCGTCGACCAGCGCCCGCGCACCCGCGGGGACGGACGCCGGCAGCGGCGGCGGCGGGTCGTTGACCTGGGCCAGGGCGATCGCGACCTGCGACTCGCCCGTGAAGGGCCGCTGGCCCGCCAGCATCTCGTGCGCGACGACGCCCAGGGCGTAGACGTCGACGGCCGAGGTCAGGTCGCGCCGCCCCGTGGCCTGCTCCGGGGAGAGGTACGCGGCCGTCCCCATCACCTGGCCGGTGGCCGTCAGCGGCGCCTCGGCCGCGGCGCGGGCGATGCCGAAGTCGGTCACCTTGACGCCGCCGTTGGGCATCACCATGAGGTTGCCGGGCTTCACGTCGCGGTGCACGATCCCGGCGGCGTGGGCGGCGGCGAGCCCCGAGGCGGCAGAGGAGATGATCTGCATCGCCCGGCGTGGCTCCACGGACCCCTGCGTGGCGAGCAGGTCGCTGAGGGGCTCCCCCGGCACGAGCTCCATGACGAGCCAGGCGCTGCCGCCGGACTCCCCGTAGTCGTACGTGGTCGCGATCGCCGGGTGGACGAGCCGTGCGCTGTTGCGCGCCTCGGTGCGGAAGCGGGCGAGGAAGCCGTGGTCGCTGGCGAGCTCGCTGCGCAGCACCTTGACGGCCACGGTGCGCCCGAGCAGCTCGTCGCGGGCCTCCCAGACCTCCCCCATGCCCCCCGAGGCGATCGGCACGGTCAGCTGGTAGCGGCCGCCCAGGACGGTCCCGGCGTCGACGCGGATCACCCGGCGCTCCCGGAGGCCGACGCGCTCAGCACGGCCTGGAGGACGTCCTTGGCGATCGGGGCGGCGACGCTGCCCCCGAAGGCCTCGTTGCCGAGTCGCCCGCCGTCCTCCACGAGCACCGCCACCGCCACCTGCGGGTCGTCCGCGGGGGCGAAGGACGTGAACCACGCGTGGGGCGCGGTGCCGCCGTTCTGCGCGGTCCCGGTCTTCCCCGCGACCCGGATGCCGTCGATCTGCGCCTTCTGGCCGGTCCCGGACTCCACCACGCCCACCATCATGGAGGTCAGGGACGCCGCGGTCTGCTCTGACACGGCGCGGCCCAGCTCGGTCGGATCCGGCGCGTCGAGGACCTCCAGGTCCGCGCCGCGCACGGTGCGCACCAGGTTCGGCTCCATCACCACTCCACCGTTCGCGATCGCCGCGGCGACCATGGCCATCTGCATCGGCGTGGCTCGCACGTCGTACTGCCCGATGCTCGACTGGGCGAGCTGCGGGGTGTTGAGGTCGTCCGGGAAGCGGCTGGCGGCCACCCGGGTCGGGATGTCGAGCGCCTGGTCGAACCCGAAGGCCTCGGCCTGCTTCCGCAGCGCGTCCTGCCCCAGCGCGATGCCGAGGTTGGCGTAGGCGGTGTTGCAGGAGATCCGCAGCGCGTTCGCGAGCGTGGTCCGCCCGTCCGTCCCGCACGGCTGGCCGTCGTCGTTGGACAGCGTCGCGGTGGTCTGGGGCAGGTCCAGGGTGGCGGGGGCGTCGATGAGGCTGTCGGCGGTGTACTGCCCGCTCTCCAGCGCCGCGGCGGTGGTGACCAGCTTGAACGTCGAGCCGGGCGGGTACGTCTGGGCGGTCGCCTTGCTGACCAGCGGGTCGCCCTCGGCGTCCTCCAGGGACGCGCGCGCCGCGGCGGCCTCCGAGGTGTCGTGGGAGGCGAGGTCGTCCGGGTCCCAGCCGGGGGAGGAGTACATGGCCAGCACCGCGCCGGTCTTCGGGTCGAGGGCGACGACGGCGCCCCGCTGGTCGCCCAGGCCCTCGGCGGCGGCCTTCTGCGCCGCCGACAGGATCGTGGTCTCCACCACGGCGCCGGCCGGGTCGGTGCCGGTGAGCAGGTCGGAGATCTTGCGGTAGAAGAGCCGGTCGGAGGTGCCCGAGAGCAGCCCGTCCTCGGCGGCCTCCAGCCCGCTGGGCCCGGTGGTCACCGAGTACGTGCCGGTGACGGTCGAGTACAGCTCACCCTCGGGGTAGGTGCGCTGGTAGCGGTAGCGGTCGTCCACGGGGTCGGACTGCGCGATGACGACGCCGTCGGCCGTGGTGATCGCCCCGCGCTGGCGCCCGAGCTCGGCGTACAGGGTGCGGGAGTTGCGCGGGTCGTCCCGGAGCTTCCCGGCGTCGACGTACTGCACCCACGTCCCGGCCAGCATCAGCACGGTGAACATCGCGGTGACCACGAGCGCCAGCCGGCGCAGGGGCGGGTTCACAGGCGCACCACCTGGGTGGCGGCGGCGTCCATCTCCGAGGCCACCACCGGGGGGCCCTCGACGACGACGGCGGCGGCCGGGCGGCGGGCGGCGTCGGAGACCCGCAGCAGCAGCCCGACGATCATCCAGTTGGCCACCAGGCTCGAGCCGCCGTACGCCAGGAACGGCATCGTCAGGCCCGTCAGGGGGATGACCCGCAGCACGCCGCCGGCCACCACGAAGCACTGCAGGGCCACCGCGAAGGCGAGCCCGCCGGCGAGGAGCTTGCCGAACCCGTCGCGGACGGCGACGGCGGTGCGCAGCCCGCGCTCGACCAGCACCAGGTACACCAGCAGCACCGCGAGCAGACCGGCGAGGCCCAGCTCCTCACCGAGGGTGGCGAGGATGAAGTCGCTCTCCGCGTAGGGGACCGTCTGGGGCCGCCCCTGACCGATCCCGGTGCCCACCAGGCCGCCGTTGGCGAAGCCGAACAGGCCCTGGACCAGCTGGTAGCTGCCGCCCGCGGCCCTGCCGTACACGGCGGGGTCGTAGGGGTCGAGCCAGGCCGTCACGCGGGCCTGCACGTGCGAGAACAGGCTCCAGGCGAGCGTCGCACCGCCGACGAAGAGGACCAGGCCGATGGCGATCCAGCTGAACCGCTGCGTGGCCACGTAGAGCATCGCGACGAAGAGGCCGAAGAACAGCAGGGAGGTCCCCAGGTCCCGCTCCAGGACCAGCACGCCCAGGCTCGCCGCCCACGCCACCACCAGGGGGCCGAGGTCGCGGGCGCGGGGGAGCTGCAGCCACAGGACCCTGGGGCCGACCAGCGACAGGCTGTCGCGCGCGGTGACCAGGTAGCCGGCGAAGAAGACGGTCAGGACGATCTTGGCGAGCTCGCCGGGCTGGAAGCCCAGCGGGCCCAGGCGGATCCAGATCTGCGCGCCGTTGATGCGGGTGCCCAGCCCGGGCACCAGCGGCAGCAGCAGCAGCACCAGGCCGGCCACCATCGCCGTGAACGTGTACCGGCGCAGGAGGCGGTGGTCGCGCAGGAGGGCGACGACGACGGCGGCCAGCAGCACCCCCACCGCCGACCAGACCAGCTGGCGCTCGGCGAAGGCACCGTCGCGGGCCACGTCGAGGCGGTGGATCAGGGCCAGCCCGAGGCCGTTCAGCAGGGTGGCCACCGGCACCAGCAGCGGGTCGGCGTACGGCGCGCGCCAGCGGACCACCAGGTGCAGGACGAGGACCAGCCCGCCCAGGCCGGCGCCGTAGCCGAGCAGGCCCGCCGGCCAGGCGCCGTCGGTGGCCACCCCCACCAGGCCGTAGGCCGCCATCGCGATGACGACGGCCACGGCGGACAGGCCCAGCTCGACCCAGCGGGTCCGCTGCGGGCCCATCAGGGAGCCACCCCCGCCGGCGCGGTGGAGGCCGTGGCCGCAGGCGCCTCGGGGAGCGTCGACGCCGTGGCGGTCGCCGAGTCGCTCGGGGCGGTGGTGGGAGAGGGCTGCTCAGCCGCCTCGGCGGCCGCTGCCGACTCCGAGCGCAGGACCGTGACGATCCGCTGGGCGTCGGTCAGGCTGCTCGCGGAGATCGAGGCGGCCACCCGCTCCTGCCAGATCGGCGGCAGGGCGGAGACGTCAGGGCCGTCCCGGCTGACCAGGGACGACAGGCTGAGAGGACCGACGTCCTGGGAGAGCCCGCGGAAGATGGCGACCCGGCCGTCGTCGTCGGCGACGTAGTACTGGCGCCCCAGCCACGCCGACCCGGCCAGGGCGCCGCCCGCCAGGACGACGGCGACGGCGAGCAGCACCAGGGCCCGCAGGCCCCACCGCGCCCGGGCGGTCCTCCCAGGGGGGTGCGGTTCGGGGTGCGGACCGCCGACGTCACCCGCCCCGGCGGGGACCTCCGTCGGCGCCGGGATCTCCTCGGCGCGGTCGGCGAGCGCGACCGGCGCGCCCCCCGCGGCGGTCAGCGTTGCCGAGCGCCCCAGCACCGCTGCCCGCAGGGCCGGGCTGGTGGGGATCGGTCCGCTGCGACCTGGCTGGTCGCTCGCCGCGCCCACGAGCTCGTGCTCCGGGTGAGCGCCGTCCGGGTCGGCCTCCACGACGTCGGCCACCACGCAGGTGACGTTGTCGGGCGCCCCGGCGCGCAGCGCCAGCTGCACCAGGCGGTCGGCGCACTCGCCGACGTCGTCGACCTCGCGCAGGGTGCGCCCGATCGTGTCGTCCGAGACCACCCGCGGCAGGCCGTCGGAGCAGAGCAGCCAGCGGTCTCCGAGGTGGGCCTCGCGCACCGACAGGTCGGGCTCGGGGGAGGACTGCACGTCGCCCAGCACCCGGAGGATGACGTTGCGCTGCGGGTGGTGCTCGGCCTCCTCCGCGGTGATGCGGCCCTCGTCGACGAGGCGCTGCACGAAGGTGTGGTCGCGGGTGATCTGGGTGAGCCGGCCCTCGTGGAGCAGGTATCCGCGCGAGTCTCCGAGGTGGGCGAGCACCAGCCGCTCACCGGCGCGCAGCAGCGCGGTGACCGTGGTGCCCATCCCGGCCAGCGCGGGCTCGGCCGCGACCCGGCGCAGCAGCGCGTCCTGGGCGCGCGCCACCGCGCCGGCCAGGTGCTGGGGCGCCTGCTCGCCGTGCGACTCGTCGTCCAGGCCCACCAGCTCGGCGACGGCGACCGAGGAGGCGACGTCGCCCCCCGCGTGGCCGCCCATGCCGTCGGCAACCACGAGGAAGCGGGTGCCGGCGAACCCGGAGTCCTGGTTGCTGGAGCGGACCAGGCCGACGTCGGAGCGCGCCGCCGCGCGCCAGGCGAGGCTCACGGGCGCAGCTCCAGGGTGGTCCGGCCGATCCTGACCACGCTGCCCGCGTGGACGGGCACGGTGCCCCGCACGGGCACGGCGGCGGCGCCGCGGCCCAGGCTGGTGCCGTTGGTGGACCCCAGGTCCTCCAGGGCCCAGGAGCCCCCGCCGGCTGGGACGAGGCGCGCGTGGTGGCCCGAGGCGTAGTCGTCGCCCAGCACGAGCGTGCAGTCGGGGGCCCGGCCCAGCAGGACGGCCTCCCCGGTGAGCTCGACGGTGGTGCCGGCGCGGGGGCCCTCGGTGACGACGAGGCGCCGCGGGGCGCTCCCCGAGCGCGGCGGCGCCGGGGGCGCCGCGGGTGCGACCGGCGCGGGCGACGGCGCCCGCTCCGGTGCGGGAGCGGACCGCGGGGAGGCAGCACCCGCCGGGGGTGCCGCCGCCGGTGCTGCCGCCGCGGCGGCGCGCGAGCCGAACAGGTCCCGCCGCAGCACGGCGACGACGCCCAGCACGAACAGCCACAGCAGGACCAGGAGGCCGAGCTGCAGCACGGTGACGGTGAGCTGGCTCATCCGCGCCCCACGCCCCCGCTCACCAGGACTCCCCGTCCTCTCCGGCGGCCTCGCCGGAGAGGAAGAGGACGGTGGTGCGCCCGAGCTGGATCCGGCTCCCGTCGTGCAGCACCGCGGTGCGCCCCCCGGCGTCGTCGAGCCGGCGGCCGTCGACCGTCGTCCCGTTCGTCGAGCCCAGGTCGTGCACCGTGGTGCGGCCGTCGGCGCGCACCACCTCCAGGTGGCGTCGGGAGGTGCCCGGGTCGTCGACGACGACGTCGCACTCGCTGCCGCGGCCGATCACGGTCCGCTCGGCGGTGACCTGGTAGCTGCGCCCGTCGACCTCGAGCACGGGGTGGGCGGGGGTGGCCACCGCCGAGGAGGCGGGCGCGATGCCGCCGCGCACGCGCGCGCTGCGCACCCGGAAGACGCCGGTGCCCAGCTCGTCGTCGCGCTGCAGGCGCACGCTCACCGGGCCTGCGAAGGAGTAGCGCTGGGCGCGGGCGTGCTCGGTGACCGCCGTGGTGAGCTCGTCGGCGAGGGAGTCCTCCCAGGACGACAGGCGCGCGTGGTCGGCCTCGCCGAGGTCGATCGTGAAGGCGTTCGGCACCAGCGTGCGGCCGGGGCCCACGACGGCGGAGGTCGTGTCGACCTCGCGGCGCAGGGCGCTGGCCAGCTCCACCGGCTGCACCTCGCTCTTGAAGGCCTTGGCGAAGACGCCGTTGACGACGCGCTCGACGCTGCGCTCGAAGCGGTCGAGCACTCCCACGGCCCCTCCTCCCGTCCTCACGCGACCCACCGGCGCCCGGTGACGCTGCCCGCGATCAGTCACCCGGTCGGCGCAGCGGTGCCCGATGGTATCCGCAGGGACGGCCCTGGCCCCGGTGCGGCGGCGGCCCGCGCGGCGACCCGCTGCCCGCGGGTGCGCAGTCCCGCCGTGCTAACTTCTCTGGTGCTCGCGCGAGTGGCGGAATTGGCAGACGCGCACGGTTCAGGTCCGTGTGCTCGGAAGGGCGTGGGGGTTCAAGTCCCCCCTCGCGCACAGTGAGCGAGCAGGGCCCGGTCGCACAGCGGCCGGGCCCTGCTCCACGTCCGGGGTCGCCCGCCCGCGCCAGGGCACGGGTGCACTGCAGGCGGCAGCACCGCGCCGCGACCGTTAACCTCATGCATCCTGAGCCCTGGAACGAGGTGTCCGTGAACGGCAACACGAGCTGGCGGTCGGCCAGCACGGCCCTGCTCTCCATCACCGCCATCGAGGCGCCGGTCGTCGTGACCTCGGACGAGCTGGACGAGCGCCTCGCCGGCACCATGGCGCGCCTGGGGATCCGCTCCGGCCTGCTGGAGCGGGTCACGGGGATCCGCGAGCGGCGCCTCTACCCGGCGGACGTCACGTGCGGCGAGGCCGCTGCCGTGGCGGGGTCGAAGGCGCTGTCGGAGGCCGGCATCGACCCCGGCGACGTCGGGCTCGTCGTCAACACCTCCGTGACGCGGTACCACCTGGAGCCCGCCGTCTCGACGGTGGTCCACGAGGCCATGGGCCTGCCGACGTCGGCCATGAACTTCGACATCACCAACGCCTGCCTGGGATTCGTCAACGGCCTGCAGGTGGCCTCCGCGATGATCGACTCCGGCCAGATCCGCTACGCGGTCGTCGTCGGTGCGGAGGACATCTCCCCGATGTTCGACCGGACGCTGGACCGGCTGGCCAACAGCCCGGTGACGCGCGCGGAGTACCTCGACGAGTTCGCCTCCCTCACCCTCGGGTCGGGCGCCGTCGCCGCGGTGCTGGGCCGGGCCGACGAGCACCCGGAGGGACACCGCATCCGCGGTGGCGTCGCCCGTTCCGGGAGCACCCACCACGGGCTCTGCGTGGCCAGCGCCGAGCAGATGGTGGCCGACGGGCGGGGGCTGCTGGAGCACGGCGTCGCCCTCGTCGGCGAGGCCTTCGACGCCGCCGACGAGGAGTGGGGCTGGAGCACCGGCGTCGCCCGCTACGTCTTCCACCAGGTCTCCAAGATCCACATGCGCGCCCTCGTCGAGCGCACGGGCGTGCCGTGGGAGAAGGTCCCGGAGAGCTACCCGGTGCTCGGCAACGTCGGCCCCGCGTCCCTGCCGATGACGCTGGCCCGCGAGGCCGACTCCCTGGAGCCCGGTGACCGCGTGCTGTGCCTGGGTGTCGGATCGGGGCTGAACTCGGCGTTCTGCGAGATCGTCTGGTGACCCGCGCCCCCGCGGCGCTCCCCCCGGCCGGGCTCCCCGGCCTGGACCCGGCGTGGTCCCGTCTCGTCTCCTTCCCCGACGCCGACGGGGTGGAGCGCACGGTCCACCTCCTCGACGGTGGCGACGCCGTGCGCGAGGCCACCGGCGCCGCGCCGGTCGGGGTGCTGCTCGCCGTGCACGGGAACCCCACCTGGTCCTACCTGTGGCGCTCACTGGTGCTCCCCGCCGCCGCCGCGGGCTGGCGGGTGGTGGCCCCCGACCAGCTCGACATGGGCTTCTCCGAGCGCACCGGCACCCGCCGCCGCCTGGCCCGCCGCCTCGACGACCTCGGCCGCCTCACCGACGCCCTCGGCCTCACCGGCCCGGACGCCGACGGGGTCCGCGTGGTCGCCGCCGGGCACGACTGGGGCGGCGTCGTCGCCTCCGGGTGGGCGTCGGAGCTGCACCGCCAGCACCCCGGTGACCTCGCCGGGGTGGTGCTCCTGAACACCGCGGTGCACCAGCCCGCCGACGCGCCCCTGCCCCCGATCCTCGTCCCCTTCACCACCCGCGGGCTGCACGCCGCCGGCACGGTGGCCACCGAGGGGTTCCTGCGCGCCACGCTCGCCACCGCCCGCCGCCCCCTGGCCCCGGGCGTGGCCGCCGCATACCTGGCCCCCTACCAGGGCGAGCGGTGGGGCCGTCGCTCCGGCGCCGCCCGGCGGGTGGGGGTCGGCGCGTTCGTCGCCGACATCCCCGCCACCCCCGAGCACCCCAGCCGCCCCGCGCTCGACGCCGTGGCCGCCGGGCTCTCGCGGATCGGTGCCGACGGCCTCCCGTCGCTGCTGGTGTGGGGCCCGGCCGACCCGGTGTTCCGCCAGCGCTACCTGCACGACCTGCGGGCCCGGCTGCCCCGGGGCGACGTCCAGCGCTTCGAGGGCACCGGGCACCTCCTGGTCGAGGACGCCGCCGGCGAGCGCGGGGTCTCCGGCACCGTCGTGCGCTGGCTGCAGCAGCTCCCCGCCGCACCCGCCGGCGCCGGCTCGAGCGCCCCGGCCGGCTCTCCAGCGGCCCGCGACGACGACGGGCGACGCCCGCTGTGGGCGGCCCTCGCCGAGCGGGCGGAGGACGACGCCGTCGCCGTCGCCCAGCTGCGTCCGGGAGCTCCGGCGCTGACCCTGACGTGGCGGGAGCTCGCCGGCCGCGTCGACGACCTCGCCGAGGGCCTCGCGGCCTCCGGGGTCCGTCCCGGAGACCGGGTCGCGCTGCTGGTGCCTCCCGGGCCCGACCTGACCTGCCTGTTCAGCGCGTGCCTGCGCCTCGGCGCGGTGGTCGTCGTCGCCGACGCCGGCCTGGGGATCAGGGGTCTGACGCGCGCCGTCGCCGGTGCCGGGCCCGTGGTCGTGGTGGGGATCGAGCGGGCCCTGCTGGCCGCCCGGGTGCTCGGCTGGCCCGGCCGCCGCGTGCTCGCCGGACCGTCCTCGGGCCTGCGCGCGAGCGCGCTGGGTCCCGTGGAGCACCTGGCCGACCTGGAGGAGGCGGGGCGCGCGCGCCGCGCCGCTCGGGGCCACGAGCCGCTCCCCGAGCCCTCGGCGCACGACCAGGGGGCCGTGCTCTTCACCTCCGGCTCGACGGGGCCGGCCAAGGGCGTCGTGCACACCCACGCAACGCTGGAGGCGCTGCGGGACACCGCCGGTGCCGCGTGCGGCATCGGACCGGGGGGAGCGCTGGTGGCGGCGTTCGCGCCGTTCGCGATCCTCGCCCCGCTGCTGGGGGCCACCTGCTCCGTCCCCGAGACCGACGTGACGAAGCCCGACACCCTCACCGCCGCCGCGCTGGCCGCCGCGGTGGCGGCGGTCGCTGACGGGGAGGGCGGAGACCGCGGTGCCCGCCCCGTCGTCTTCGCCTCCCCCGCGGCGCTGCGCAGCGTGGTGGCCACCGCCGACGCCGAGCACGGCCTGGACGCCGCTGGGCGCGCCGCCCTCTCGCGGGTGCGGCTGCTGCTGTCGGCGGGGGCACCGGTGGGCACCGACCTGCTCGCCGCGGCCGCCGAGGTCCTCGGCCTGGAGCGCGGCGCCGACGCGCGCACGCCCTACGGCATGACCGAGGGGCTGCTGGTGGCCCAGACCTCCCTGAACGAGCTGGAGGCCGCCGGCAGCGGTGACGGCGTGCTGGTCGGGTCACCGCTGCCCGGCACCCGCGTCCTCCTCTCGCCGCTCGACGCGGCCGGCCGGGCCACCGGCGCCCTCACGGACGCGCCGGGCGGGCCGACGGGCGAGGTGGTGGTGCGCTCCCCGCTCATGAAGGACCACTACGACCAGCTCTGGGACGTGCAGCGCGAGAGCCGGCGCGACACCCCCGACGAACCCGGGTGGCACCGCACGGGCGACGTCGGGCACCTCGACGACGCCGGTCGGCTGTGGGTCGAGGGTCGCCTGGCGCACGTGGTCACCACCGCCGCGGGCCCCCTGACCCCGGTCGGCCCGGAGCAGCGCGTCCAGGAGCTGCCGGGGGTGGCGCGTGCCGCGCTCGTGGGGGTCGGACCGGTGGGCACCCAGCAGCCCGTGGTCGTGCTCGAGGCTGCCGCGGGCAGCGGCACCGCCCCGGGCACCGCGCCGGTCGACCTGGTCGACGCCGTGCGCGCGGCAGCGCCCACCCCGGTTCCGGTGGCCGCCGTCCTGGTCGTGGCGGAGCTGCCCACGGACGTGCGCCACCGCTCCAAGGTCGACAGGACCCGCGTGGCCGCGTGGGCCGACGACGTGCTCGCAGGACGGGCGCGCGCCGGGAGGGCGCCGTGGTGAGCCCCGCGCCGCGCTCGAGCGCCAGGGTGCTGGTCACCGGCGCCAGCGGGCTGCTCGGCGCCACCACCGCCGCGGCCCTGGTGGCCCGCGGCGACACCGTCACCACCCTGCAGCGGCGCCCCAGCGGAGTGGCGGGCGCCCACGACGTCCGCGGCGACCTCGCCGACGCCGCCGCTCTGCGCCGTGCCTGCGAGGGCGTCGACGCCGTCGTCCACCTCGCCGCGAAGGTCGCGCTGACCGGCCCGGAGGAGGAGTACCAGGCGGTCAACGTCGAGGGCACCCGCGCCCTGCTGGCCGCTGCCCGTGCGGCCGGCGCCACCCGCTTCGTGCAGGTCTCGTCGCCGTCGGTCGCCCACACCGGGGCGTCCCTGGTCGGGGAGGGCGCCGGTCCCGCCGACCCCGTCCGCGCGCGGGGCCCCTACGCCCGCACCAAGGCCGCCGCCGAGCTGCTGGCGCTGGCCGCCGACGCGCCCGGCTTCGCCGTCGTCGCGGTCCGCCCCCACATCGTCTGGGGCCCTGGTGACACCCAGCTGGTCGGGCGCGTCGTGGAGCGGTCCCACGCCGGGAGGATGGTGGTCATCGGTGACGGCGCCGCGCTGATCGACACCACCTACCTCGACGACGCAGCAGCGGCGATGGTCGCGGCCCTGAACGCCGCCGCCCACGACGACGCCCACGGCCGCGCCTTCGTGGTGAGCAGCGCCCAGCCCCGCACCGTGGGGGAGCTGCTCGCGAAGATGGCGCTGGCCGGCGGGGCGCCCGTGCCGACTCGGCAGATCCCCACGCCCGCGGCGAGCGCCGCCGGGCACGCCGTCGAGGCGCTGTGGCGCTGCCTGCGGCTCGTCCACCACCCCGCGGGGTCCGAGGAGCCGCCGCTCACGTCGTTCCTGGCGGAGCAGCTGGGCACGGCGCACTGGTTCGACCAGCGGGAGACGCAGCGCGTGCTGGGCTGGCGGCCCGTCGTCGACCTCGACGAGGGGTTCCGCCGCGTCGCCGCCTGGTACCGGGAGAATGGGTCCGACACGGCGGGGTAGAGGAGAGCCATGAAGGCCCTCGTCTACAACGGCCCCCGCGACGTCGCTGTCACGGACGTCCCCGACGCGCGCATCGAAGCCCCCACCGACGTCATCGTCAGGATCACGTCGGCGAACATCTGCGGGTCCGACCTGCACATGTACGAGGGGCGCACCGACGTGGAGCAGGGCAAGACCCTGGGCCACGAGAACATGGGCGTCGTCGAGGAGGTCGGCTCCGGCGTCGTGCGCCTGAAGAAGGGCGACCGCGTCTCCCTGCCCTTCAACATCGCCTGCGGCCACTGCCGCAACTGCAACCGCGGCAAGACCGCGTTCTGCCTGGAGGTCAACCCCGGCTTCGCCGGCGGTGCCTTCGGGTACGCCGACATGGGCCCCTACCAGGGCGGTCAGGCGGAGCACCTGCGGGTGCCGTTCGCGGACTTCAACGCGCTGCGCCTGCCCGGCGGCACCGAGCACGAGCTCGACTACACCATGCTGTCCGACATCTTCCCCACCGGCTGGCACGGCACGCGCCTCGCCGGTCTGGAGCCGGGCGAGTCCGTCGTCGTCATGGGTGCCGGGCCGGTCGGCCTGATGGCGGCCCTGTCCGCGCGGATCCAGGGCGCCGACGAGGTCTTCGTCGTCGACCGGCAGGCCGACCGCCTGCGCCTGGCCGAGCAGGCCGGCGCGACGCCGATCGACTTCAGCGCCGGTGACCCGGTCGAGCAGATCATGGCGGCCACGCAGGGCGTCGGCGTCGACCGCGGGGTGGAGGCCGTCGGCTGGCAGGCGCACGACCACTCCGGCACCGAGCAGCCCGCCGGCACCTACGACACGCTCGTGAAGGTGGTGCGCGCCACCGGCGGCATCGGCGGCGTCGGCGTCTTCCCCCCGCAGGACCCGAACGGCACCGACGAGCTGATGAAGCAGGGGCGCCTGAGCTTCCCGTTCGGGGAGCTCTTCACCAAGGGCCTGACGCTGGGCACCGGCCAGGCCGACGTGAAGAAGTACAACCGCCAGCTGCGCGACCTCATCACCCGCGGGAAGGCGAACCCGGGCTTCATCGTCAGCCACGAGCTGCCGCTGTCCGAGGCCGCTGAGGGCTACCAGCACTTCGACGCCCGCGAGGACGGCTGGACGAAGGTCGTCCTGCACCCGTGACCCCAGGGGTCACGAGCACTCCTCGACCTGCCTCCAGGACCGGCCCTTCCACCTGAAGGAGCGGTTCGCATGGCGCGCGGGCTGCGTGCGGCTGGCCCCCGACGCCGTCGTGGTGCCCGCCGGGCTGCTCGTGGTGGGTTCCCCGGCTGGTGGGTGCCTCGCTGCTGGGGGTGGTGGTCGACCTCATCGCCGCCATGGACGACCGGCCGGGCCGGTACGTGGCGCGCTGGGCCGATCGGGGGACCCGCCTGTCGGTGGGTTCTGCCAGGGTCGTCCCATGACCGCTCTGCAGACGGGGCAGGACCTGGCCGGCGTCGACCTGGAGCTCCAGCTCGACGGGTACCGCCGCGAGCTCACCGGGTACTGCTACCGGATGCTCGGCTCGCTGGCCGACGCGGAGGACGCGGTGCAGGACGCGATGGTGCGTGCCTGGCGCCACGCCGGCTCCCTGCGAGACCCGGAGGCCCAGCGCGGGTGGCTCTACCGCATCGCGACCCGGGTGTGCTTCGACCACCTCCAGGGCCGCCAGCGGCGGGCCCTGCCCGTCGACATGTCGCCGGCGCCATCGGCGCCGGTCGCCTCCTCCCTGGGCGCGGCGCGGGAGGCGGGCTCCTGGGTCGAGCCGGCTCCTGACTCCCGGGTGCTGGGCAGCGCTCCGGCGCTGGACCCGGCGGAGGTCGTCGAGGGCCGCGAGTCCGTCCGTCTGGCCCTGGTGGCGGCCCTGCAGCTGCTCCCGCCGCGGCAGCGGGCGGTCCTGGTGCTGCGCGAGGTGCTGCACTGGCACGCCGACGAGGTCGCGCAGCTGCTCGACACCTCCGTCGCCTCGGTGAACAGCCTCCTGCAGCGCGCACGCGCCACGATCGCGGCCCGTGACACGCGGCTGGCGTCCACCCAGCCGCTGGACGACGAGCACGCCGAGCTCCTGGAGCGGTACGCGGAGGCGTTCGAGCGGTACGACGTCGACGCGCTCGTGGCGCTGCTGCACGGTGAGGCCACGATGTCGATGCCGCCGTACGCGCTGTGGCTGCGCGGCCCGGCCGACGTCGCCGCATGGCTGACCGGTCCGGGGGCCGCCTGCGCCGGGTCGCGCCTGCTGCGGGTGCGGCTCAACGGCCAGCTCGGGCTGGCCCAGTACAAGCCGGCAGACCCGGCAGACCCCTCCGCCGGGCACGTCCCCTGGGCGCTGGTGCTGCTCGGGGTGCGCGCGGGGACGAGCGGCGCCGTGGTGGGTGACCAGGTCTTCTTCCTCGACGCCGACCGGGGCCTGTTCGAGCGCTGCGGCCTGCCCGCGCGCCTGGAGGCCGGCGTCACCGCGCCCCCGGAGGAGCGGGTCAGCGCCGGCTGAGCGAGTCCATCCCCGCGGGCAGCGCGCCGGCGGAGACCACGACCAGCCGCTGCGTGGGGCGGGTGAGGGCCACGTAGAGGTCCCCCGCCCCGCGCGGCGACGCCGCGAGCACCGCGGCGGGCTCGCACAGCACCACCCCGTCGAACTCCAGGCCCTTCACCCCGGCCACGCCGGAGACCGTCACCGGGGCGTCCCCGGAGTCGTCGACGCCGCGCACCACCCCGTCGCCCAGCGCGTCGGCCAGCGCCGTCCGCAGGCCCCGGACCAGCGGCTCCGGGGCGACCACCGCGAGGCGGCCCGCCCCGACGGCGTCGAGCTCGGCGCGGACGCCCGCCACGACGACGGCCGTCCACTCCGGTGCCCCGGCGGGCCCCGGTGCCGCCACCGCCGACGGCGGCACCTCCGCGTCGCGGATGGAGCTCGGCACCTCCTCGACGACCCCCGCCGCGCGCAGCACCCGCCCCGCCAGGTCCATCACCTGCCGCGGGGTGCGGTAGTTCACCGTGAGGCGCGCCAGGGTGAAGGTGCGCGACAGGTCGAGCCCGCTGCGGGTGCGGCTCCCGGTGCCCAGCACCGGGGCCAGCGCCTGCGCCCAGTCGTGGGCGCCGGCGGCGCTGGAGGTCTGCGCGAGGTCACCCACCACCGTCATCGACCGCGAGGGGCAGCGCCGGGCCAGGACCCGCCACGCCATCGCCGAGAGCTCCTGCGCCTCGTCGACGACGACGTGGCCGTACGTCCAGGTCCGGTCGGAGGCGGCGCGCTCCGCGACGCTGCCGCGGGGCCCGTCCAGCGCCCAGCGGTCGGCGAAGCCCTCGGCAGTGAGGATCCCGTCGCCGAGGCCCGACTCCAGCACCCCGCGGGCCTGGGCGACCAGGTCGGCGTGGTCGCGGGCTGCGCGCGCCTGCTCGGCCCGCCCCGCCGCCGGGTCGTCGCCCAGCAGCTCGGCGAGCTCGTCGAGCAGCGGCACGTCGGCCGTGGTCAGGGGCGAGGTGCGCTCGCGCTCGAGGAGCGCCAGCTCCCGCGCCGTCCAGCGCGTGCCCCGCTCGGCGGCGTCGGCGGCCGCGGCCGCGAGCTGCGCGGGCTTGGACCACAGGTCCCGCAGGACCCCCGCGGGGGTCAGGGGCATCCAGCAGAGGTTCACCTCGCGACGCACGTCCGGTGACTCCCGCAGCTCGGCGTCGAGCGACTGCCGGGTGTCGGCGTCGAGCTCCTCCCCCCGCGAGAGCCCCCCGGACTGCTGGGCGAGCTGGCGGACCAGGTCGTTCATGACCCGCCGCACGAACGTCGTGCGGGCGGCGTTGTGGGGTCCGCGCGCGTCGCGGGCGGCGTCGCGGGCCACGCGCACCGAGCGCGGCCGCAGCACCACGTGGTTGCTGCCCACCGCCAGGCGCTTCGGGGCGTCCGGGACGCGCTCGCGCTGCCGCACCGCCGCCGCCAGCAGCTCCACCATCCGCGCGTCGCCCTTGAGCGCGGCGACGGCGTCGGCGTCGACAGCGGTGGCGGTGGTGCCCGGGTGCAGCTCACCGAGGCTGGCCATCACCACGCCGGTCTCACCCAGCGCGGGGAGCACCTGGTCGATGTAGCGCAGGAACGCCCGGTTCGGGCCGACCACGAGCACGCCGGAGCGGGCGATCCGGTCTCGGTGGGCGTAGAGCAGGTAGGCGGCCCGGTGGAGGGCGACAGCGGTCTTCCCGGTGCCCGGCCCGCCCTGGACCACCAGCACCCCCGGCAGCGGCGCGCGGACGACGGCGTCCTGCTCCGACTGCAGGGTGGCGACGACGTCGCGCATCCGCCCGGTGCGCGCCGCGGTCACGGCGGCCATGAGCGCCCCGCCCCCGGCGACGACCATGCCCTCCGGCAGCGCCCCGCCGTCGGCCACCACGTCGTCCTCCAGGGCGGTCACCCGGCGACCGGACAGCGTGAGGTGGCGGCGGCGGACCACACCCAGGGGGTCGGCGGAGGTGGCGCGGTAGAACGGCTCGGCAGCGGGCGCCCGCCAGTCCGTCAGCAGCGGCTCCTGCGCCGCGTCGGACAGCCCGGTGCGCCCGATGTACCGGGGAGCCGTCGCGTCCTGCAGGTCGAGGCGGCCGAAGACCAGCCGGTCCTCCACGGCGCGCAGCTGCACCAGGCGGTCCTCGTAGAGGGTGGCGAACGCATCGCGCTCCATCCGGGCCGCGGGCGTGCCCGAGGAGCCAGCGGCCCGCACCTCGCGCAGCCGGTCCTCGGTGGACGCCCTCAGGAGGTCGAGCCGGGCGTACCGCTCGTCGACGCGCCGCTGCTCGCCCGCCGTCTCCTGAGCCAGACCGCTCACCGCGCCTCCTCCTGCCGCCGTCCCGCCCCGGCACCTGCCGCGCGGCCGGTCAAGCGTGCCAGGCGGTCCGACCGTGCCCGCCGGGCGGGCCCGCCAGCGCTCTCGGTCGCCGGGCCGGAAGGTGGTCCCCTCAGGGCGCGGACGGGATCGGCGCCCGGGTCCGACCAGCGGAGACGGGCGCTGGACGTTCCAGCGCCAGGAGGGCGAGGTCGTCCCGAAGGCGCCCGCGCGCCCAGCGGGAGGCGCCCTGGAGCACCCCGTCGAGCCCCTCCGCCAGGGACCCCTCCGCCAGGCTGCTCGCCAGGAGCGCCGGCGCGTCGATGAAGGGCCCCGCCGGCCGACGTGACAGAGGCCGCGGCCGCCGCGCCTCCAGCAGCCCGTCCGTGACGAGCACCAGCCGGTCCTGCGCCCGCAGGTGCGTGCTCAGCACGGTGGGCACCCCGGTCAGCTCCAGCAGCCCCAGCGGGGGACCGGGCACGACGGGCAGCTCCTCGGCGCGAGCGCGGGTGCCGCCGCCGTCAGCGCCGTCAGCCCCCCCGGGCCCCCGGGTCACGACGAACGGCGGCGGGTGCCCGCAGGTGAGGGCCTGCAGGGCGCCGGTGGCGCCGTCGACCTGCACCAGCGTGGCGGTGACGAACACCTCCTGCCCCAGGGAGGCGCGGTGCACCGTGCGGTCGAGCGCCTCGGCCAGGGCCGGCAGGTCGAGCCCGTCGTGGGCGCGCTCACGGAAGCTGCCCAGGACGTACCCGGCCAGGCGGACGGCGTCCAGGCCCTTGCCCTGCACGTCTCCGACCAGGGCCCGGACGCCCTGAGGGGTCTCGACCACCGCCACCAGGTCACCGCCGATGCGGGCCAGCTGCGTCGCGGACCGGTAGGCGCTGGCGCAGCGCAGACCGCCGACCGTCCGGGGCGGCGGCTCCAGGATGGCGAGCTGCGCCGCGTCGGCGACGGCGGCGATCTGCCCCGCCACCCGCTCGCTGCGGCTGCGGTGGTGGGCGGCGACGACGGCGACCACCGTCATCGCCGCGATGATCAGGAGGCGGACCACCCCCGTGATCCCGAACGCCTCGTCGTCGCTCCGGGTGGACTCCGCGAAGGAGATGCCCGAGGCCAGGACGAGCGCGGCCAGCCCGGCGCCGCCCGTCGCCCACGGCCCGCCGAGGGCCGCGGCCAGGAGCGGCACGGCGACCAGGACCCCCGCGTACTGGACCTGCGGGGCCTGCAGCCAGTCGAGCAGCACGATGGCGGCACCGAGCAGCAGCGGCGCCCACCAGCGCGCGGGGCGGGAGGGCCGACCGGAGGGGGAGCCCACCGCCGCAGTCTGCCAGCCGCGCCCCTCACCCGGCCAGGGCGGTGCCCACCACCTCGCGGGCCTGCTCCTGCACCTGCGCCAGGTGCTCGGGGCCCTTGAAGGACTCCGCGTAGATCTTGTAGACGTCCTCGGTGCCGGAGGGGCGCGCCGCGAACCACGCGTTCTCCGTGACCACCTTGAGACCGCCGATCGCCTCGCCGTTGCCGGGGGCCTCGGTGAGCACGGCGGTGATGGGCTCACCGGCCAGGGAGCTGGCGGTGACGTCCGACGGCGACAGCTTCGCCAGGCGCGCCTTCTCCTCGCGGGAGGCAGGGGCGTCGACGCGTGCGTACGCCGGGTCGCCGTGCTGGGCCACGAGCTCGGCGTACAGCTCGCTGGGGCTCTTACCGGTGACCGCCTGGATCTCGCTGGCCAGCAGCGCGAGCAGGATCCCGTCCTTGTCGGTGGTCCAGGTGGTGCCGTCGAGGCGCAGGAACGACGCGCCGGCGGACTCCTCCCCGCCGAAGCCGACGGAGCCGTCGAGCAGGCCCGGCACGAAGTGCTTGAAGCCGACGGGGACCTCCAGCAGGCGCTTGCCGAGCGAGGCCACGACCCGGTCGATCATCGACGACGACACGAGCGTCTTGCCGACGGCAGCCCCCGCGTCCCAGCCGGAGCGGTGGGAGAACAGGTAGGAGATGGCCACCGCGAGGTAGTGGTTGGGGTTCAGCAGGCCGCCGTCGGGGGTGACGATGCCGTGGCGGTCGGCGTCGGCGTCGTTCCCGGTCGCGATGTCGTAGGGAGCGCGCCCGCCCGCACCGGCGGCCATGATCCCGCGCAGCGAGGCCATCGCCGACGGCGATGAGCAGTCCATCCGGATCTTGCCGTCGGTGTCGAGGGTCATGAACGCCCACTGCGGGTCGACCTCGGGGTTGACCACGGTGAGGTCGAGGCCGTGGCGCTGCCCGATCTCGCCCCAGTACCCGACGCTCGCGCCGCCCAGCGGGTCGGCGCCGATGCGCACGCCGGCGCGGCGCACGGCCTCCAGGTCGAGCGCGCTGGGCAGGTCGTCGACGTAGTGGGACAGGAAGTCGTACTCCCCGACGCGGCCGCGGGCCGCGTCGTAGGGGACCCGCTGCACGCCGTCGAGGTTCCGCTCGAGCAGCTCGTTGGCGCGGGCGGCGATCGCGGAGGTGGCCTCGGAGCCGGCCGGGCCGCCGGACGGCGGGTTGTACTTGAAGCCGCCGTCGCGGGGCGGGTTGTGCGACGGCGTGATGACGATGCCGTCAGCTCCACCGGGGACCTGCTGGCCGTTGAGCCGCAGGATCGCGTGGGAGACCGCTGGTGTCGGGGTGTAACCGTCGCGCGAGTCGACCAGGACGTCGACGCCGCCCGCGACGAGCACCTCCAGCGCGGAGCGGAACGCCGGCTCGGACAGCGCGTGCGTGTCGCGACCCACCAGGAGCGGACCCGTCACGCCCTGCGCTGCGCGGTGCTCGACGATGGCCTGCGTCGTCGCGAGGATGTGCGCCTCGTTGAATGCGCTGTCGAGGCTGGAGCCCCGGTGCCCGGAGGTGCCGAAGACCACCCGCTGACCGGGGTCGGACGGGTCGGGCCGCTTCTCGGTGTAGGCGGCGAGGAGGGCGTCGACGTCGACGAGGTCCTCGGGGCGGGCCTGCTGGCCGGCGCGGGGGTGCATGGAGGCCGTCCTACCGCTGCGGGGGCGGTGTCGGCAACCTCAGAGCGACCGGCCGCTGCCCTCCTGGGGCATGATGATCCAGAGCGCGATGTAGGCGATGAACTGCGGGCCCGGGATGAGGCACGACAGCACCGCCAGCACCCGGACCAGCGTCACGCTGGTGCCCCAGCGGCGGGCCAGGCCGGCGCACACGCCGGCGATGAGCTTCCCGCTGCGGGGGCGGACGAGTCCGGTGCCGAGAGCCATGCCGTCAACTCTGTCGGGGCCGCCGCGGGAGCGCCACCGCGGCCAGCAGTGCCCCGGCCGCCACCGCCCCCGCGCACAGCAGCATCCCGGAGCGGAACGCCGGCGTGAGCAGCGCCGGGTCGGTGTACGCCTCCCCCGACAGGCCCACCAGCGCCGGGAGCGCGGCGACGGCGACCAGGCCCGCCGTCCGCGCGACGGCGTTGTTCACCCCCGACGCCGCCCCCGCCAGCTCCTGCGGCGCGGCGGCCAGCACCCCGGCCGTCAGGGGAGCCACGAACGCCGAGAAGCCCAGCCCCATCACCAGCGCGCCCGGCAGGACGGCGGTGGCGTAGGCGTCACCCGGTGCGGCGCCCGCGAGCAGCGCCAGGCCCAGCGCCGCCAGCGCCGCCCCGCCGACGAGCATCGGCCGAACCCCGACCCGCTGGCCGAGCGAGCCCGCCCGCCCCGAGAGCAGCCCCAGCAGCAGCGACGACGGCAGCGAGGCCAGCCCCGCCTGCAGCGGGCTGTACCCGAAGGAGATCTGCAGCTGCAGCGCCAGCAGCAGCCCCATCCCCGACGGGCCGGCGTAGACGAGCAGCGTGAAGCCGTTGGTCACCGAGAAGGTCCGGTCGGCGAACAGCGACGGCGGCACCACCGGCGCCCCGCCGCGCGCGGCCAGGCGGCGCTCCCGCAGGACGAAGGCGACGGCGAGCAGCACGGCGGCCGCCGCGGCGCCCACCACGCCGGGCGACGCGCCCACCTCCCCGCCGGTGATGAGCGCCCACGTCCCCGCCCCCAGCGCGACCGCGCCCAGCGAGACCCCAGCAGGTCGAGCCGGCGGCCGCGGGCGGAGGGGTCGAGGGTGTCGGGCACGTGCCGCTGCGCCAGCCACACCGCCGCCGCCGCCACGGGGAGGTTGATGGCGAACACCAGCCGCCAGTCGAGCGCCACCAGAGCCCCGCCCACCACGGGGGCGGCGATCGTGGCCAGCGTCGTCGCCCCGGACCACACGCCGATCGCCCGGGCGCGGTCCTCGCGGCGCAGCACCGTCTGCAGCAGCGCCAGCGACATCGGGGTGAGCAGCGCCCCGCCGACGCCCTGCAGCGCCCGGGCCGCCACCAGCACCTCCGCGGTGGGCGCCAGTGCGCACCCCGCCGAGGCGAGCGCGAACCACACCAGCCCGAGGGAGAACACCCGCCGCCGCCCGTACCGGTCACCCAGCGCGCCCCCCAGCAGGATCAGCGCCGCGAGGGTCAGCGTGTACGCGTTGACGGTCCACTGCAGGACGCCGAGGCCCGCGTCCAGGTCCCTCCCGATGGTCGGCAGCGCCACCGAGACCACCTGCGCGTCGAGGAACGCGACGCTCGAGCCGCCCACGGCGGCCAGCAGCACGGCCCGCCCACCGGGTGAACCGAGGGCGACGCCGCCCTCTTCAGAGCCCGGCACGCCCGCGACTCTGCCACCCTGGCGAGCGTGCCCGAGCTCCCGGAGGTCGAGGCGCTGGCGGGGTTCCTGCGCCAGCGCCTGGTGGAGCGCGAGGACGGGCCGGCCGTCGTCGTCTCCGTGCAGGTGGCGGCGATCAACGTGCTCAAGACGTACGACCCGCCGCCGAGCGCTCTCGCGGGCCTGCAGGTCACGGGCGTCACCCGCCGCGGCAAGTGGATCGACGTGGACTGCGACGGCCTGCACCTGGTGGTGCACCTGGCCCGCGCCGGCTGGCTGCGCTGGTCCGAGCAGCTGCCCGACCGGCCGGTGAGGCCGGGGAAGAGCCCGCTGGCCCTGCGCGTGCTGTTCGACGACGGCGGTGAGGGCAGGCCCGGGTTCGACCTCACCGAGCAGGGCACCCGCAAGGGCCTCGCCGTGCACCTGGTGCGCGACCCCGCGCAGGTCACCGCCATCGCCTCCCTCGGGCCCGAGCCGCTGGACGCCGCCTTCGACCGCGACGCCCTGGCCGGGCTCCTGGAGGGGTCCCGCCAGCAGGTCAAGGGACTGCTGCGGGAGCAGTCGGTGCTGGCGGGCGTCGGCAACGCCTACAGCGACGAGGTGCTGCACGCGGCGCGGATCTCACCGTTCGCGGTGTCCGGCAAGCTCGACGACGAGCAGGTCGACCGCCTCTTCGCGGCCCTCAAGGGCGTGCTGGGCGCCGCGGTGGCCGGCGCCGCGGGCAAGCCCGCCGCGGAGCTGAAGGACGCGAAGCGCGCCGGCATGCGCGTGCACGGGCGGACGGGCCAGGAGTGTCCCGTCTGCGGCGACGTGGTGCGCGAGGTGACCTACGCCGACCGGTCGCTGCAGTACTGCGCCACGTGCCAGACCGGCGGGAAGCCGCTCGCCGACCGCTCGACGTCGAGGTTCCTGCGCTGACGAGGCCCCGGGGCCGCTCGGGCTGCTCCGCCTGATCAACTCCAGCGGGTCTTGACCTGCTCTTCGCCTCACACTCGTGGTGTGGACCCCCAGCTCATCGTGGTGCTGATCCTCGTCCTGGTGCTGGTGGGCGGCGCGCTGGCGGACCAGCCGCACTCGCGCTACCCCGTCATCAACGGCACCGCCGACGACGTCCTGGGCTTCGTCCACGTCCGCGACCTGATGGTGCGCGGGCGCTCGGACGGTCCCGCCTCCGGGATCACCGTGCGCGACGTCCTGCGGCCCGTGGCGCTGCTGCCGGGCAGCAAGACCCTGCTGCCGGCGCTGTCGGAGATGCGCCGCAGCGGCCGGCACCTCGCCGTCGTCGTCGACGAGTACGGCGGCACCGACGGCATCGTCACCCTGGAGGACCTCGTGGAGGAGCTCGTCGGGGAGATCGAGGACGAGCACGACCCCCGCTCCGCGGAGCCCCGCTGGTCCGGCTCCGCGAGCGGACCGGTGGAGCTGGACGGCCTGCTGCACCGCGACGAGGTGCTGGAGGCCACCGGCGTCCAGCTCTGCCCGGCGGCCCCTACGAGACGCTCGCGGGCTTCGTCATGACCGCGCTGGGGCGCCTGCCGGGCCTGGGCGGCGAGGTCGCCGACCTCGGGCACCGCTTCACCGTCGTGGAGGTCGACGGGCGGCGGCCCTCGCGGCTGCGGGTGGAGCCTCTCGAGCGGGCCGACGGCGGGGTGGAGGAGGCTG
Source organism: uncultured Actinomycetota bacterium (assembly GCA_963781365.1). Lineage (GTDB taxonomy): Bacteria > Actinomycetota > Actinomycetes > Actinomycetales > Quadrisphaeraceae > Quadrisphaera. The sequence goes on from CAWAFR010000005.1 coordinate 139,681, forward strand.
GGGCCTCGTCCGGCGAGCCGTCGGAGCAGCAGTCGGGTCAGCGGTCAGGTCAGCAGTCAGGTCAGCAGTCAGGTCAGCGGTCAGGTCAGCGGTCAGATCAGCAGAGGAGCAGCGCGTGAGCGAGCAGGCACCGGTCGTCCCCGTCGCGGAGGTGCCCGAGGGCGCCGTCCTGCTCGACGTGCGCGAGCAGGACGAGTGGGACGCCGGCCACGCGCCCGGCGCGATCCACGTGCCGCTGGGCGAGCTGCCCTCGCGCCTCGCCGAGCTGCCGGACGACGCCGAGCTGCAGGTCCTGTGCCGCGCCGGCGGCCGCGCGGCCCGCGCCGCCGACTGGCTGCAGGCCAACGGCTACGACGCGGTCGTCGTCGACGGCGGCATGGGGGCGTGGCAGGACGCCGGGCGCCCCGTCGTCGCCGACGGCGGCCAGGACCCCCGGGTCCTCTAGACCTCCGAGCCGACCGGACCAGGTCGGCGCCGCGGCCTCTCGCGAGGGGCCGCCAGCCGCCGTCCGCCTCGCGCCGGGGGCGACGGCGCAGGCCGCCCTGTCCGTGGCGCAGGCCGGGAACCACGACTCCGGGCAGTGCGGGCCGACCGCGGTGCGCGGGCTGCGCGTGTACCCGCCGGACCAGACGGCGTCGGCGTTCGTGGCCGTCGACGGGCTCACCGGGTGCTCCGCGACGTCCGTCGTCCTCCTGGTGGTGGACCCCGTCGTGGCCTCGTGAGGCGGCTCGAAGTGGCGAAAGCCACCGGACCACGGGGCGGTCCGCCCTACCCTGGTGGGGTGGACCACACGGGGGTGGCGGGCTCGAGCCGGCGGGCGTTCCTGGTCGCGGTGGCCGGTGGCGCCGTCGGGCTGGGCGGTCTGCTGGCCGGCTGCGGACCGTCGTCCGACGCCGCCGCTCCCGCCGGGACGCCCACGCCGACGAAGGCCCCTGACGCGCAGGTCGCCCTCGTCGCCGACGGCGCCTCCGCCGACCAGCCGCTGTCCCCGCGCCCGGTGCTGCGGCCGACCGTCACCGACGGGACCCTGCAGGGCGTGGTCGTCACCGGTGCCGACGGCGTGGAGATCACCGGCTCCGGGGCCCAGGACGGCTCGTGGAGCCCCACCGACCCGCTCGAGCTCGGCGCCAGCTACACGGCCGTGGCCACCGCGGTGAACGCCGACCAGGTGGCGGCCACCGCCGACCTCCCCTTCACCGTGGTGGCCGAGGACGGCGCCGTGAGGGCGAAGATGATGCCGCTCGACGGGGAGGTCGTCGGTGTGGGCATGCCGGTCGTCGTCATCCTCACCACCGAGGTGCCGCAGGCCGAGCGCCAGGCGCTGACGGACGCGATCCGGCTCGACACCGGGGGCGTCGAGGGGGCGTGGCGCTGGATCGGCGACGACCGCGTCCACTGGCGGCCCAAGGAGTACTGGCCCACGGGCACGAAGGTCAACGTCAAGGTTCCGCTCACGTCGATGCAGGTCGACGGCCGGTGGGGCGCCGCCGACCGCGACGTCTCCTTCACCATCGGTGACTCCCACATCTCCGCCGCGGACACGAAGACCGACCAGATGTCGGTGGCGATCAACGGCGCAGTCGCGAAGGTGATCCCGATCTCCGCCGGCCGGGAGGACTCCGACCCGGCGTTCGTGACCCGGTCCGGCGTGCACCTGGTGCTGGAGAAGCACGAGGACTACCTGATGGACGGCCGCACCGTCGGGCAGGACTACGCGACGCAGGTCAAGTGGGCCACCCGCATCGCCAACAGCGGTGAGTTCGTCCACGGGGCTCCGTGGTCGGTGCCGTCACAGGGCGAGCGGAACGTCAGCCACGGCTGCCTCAACGTCTCCGACGAGAACGCGAAGTGGTTCTACGGCATCTCCCAGCGCGGCGACGTCGTCGACATCACCGGCACCGACCGCCCGATGGAGCTGACGAACGGCCTCGGCGACTGGGTGCTGTCGTGGGAGGACTGGACCGCCCCCCAGACCTGAGGCGCCTCAGCCCCGGCGGTCGGCGGGGTGGGCGTCCAGCGGGCCGGCCCGGCCGGCCCGGCGCGCGCAGTCGGCGCACTCCACGAAGCGCACCACCGGGACGCCCCGGGTGTCGACGTGCCGCAGGTGCCGCTGGCCCGCGGGGACCGGCAGGCGGCAGCGGGCGCACGTCAGGGGCATCACGCTGACGCGCACCTGCGTGGTGATCGACCCGGTGCCGCGGTCAGCACCACCGTCCGCCGCCCCACCCGCCGCACCGTCCGTCACGGGGGGCATCATCGCGCCTCCGGCTGGACGTCCGCTGTGCGCCGCGCGGGACACCGAGCAGGACGCGGAGCAGGATGGTGGCCGTGAGAGCCGTGGTCTACGAGCGGGCCGGTGGGCCCGAGGTGCTGCAGCTGGTGGAGCGGGAGGTCCCCGTCCCCGGGCCCGGTGAGGTGCTGCTGCGGGTGGCGTTCTCGGGGGTGAACCCGACGGACTGGAAGTCGCGGTCCACCACCGCGCCCCCGGCCGGGTGGCAGGTGCCCGACCAGGACGGCGCGGGCGTGGTCGAGGCCGTCGGGGAGGGTGTCGACGCGGCCCTGCTCGGGCGCCGCGCCTGGGTGTGGGAGGCCGCGCACGGCCGCCCCTGGGGCACCGCCGCCGAGGCCGTGCTGGTGCTGGCCAGCCACGTGGTGCCGCTGCCCGACAGCGCCCCCCTGGAGCTCGGGGCCGCGCTCGGCATCCCCTTCATGACCGCGCACCGCTGCCTGACCCTGGGGGAGTCGGCGCCCTCGCGGGTGGCGCCGGGCACCTTCGAGGGGCGCACGGTGCTGGTGCAGGGCGGTGCCGGGGCGGTCGGGAACGCCGCGGTGCAGCTGGCGTCCTGGGCCGGCGCGCGCGTGCTCGCCACGGTCTCCGGGCCGGAGAAGGCGCAGCTCGCGGCGGCTGCCGGCGCCCACGACGTCATCGACTACCGCCGCGACGACGTGGTGGCCCGCGTGCGGGCCGTGGCCCCGGGGGGCGTCGACGTCGTCGTGGAGGTCTCCGGCGCCAACGCCTCCGTCGACGCCGCGGTGCTGGCGCACCACGGAGCTGTCGCGCTGTACGCCGGGACGCGGGGGAGAGCCTCACCGTGCCGCTGCGCGAGCAGATGGCCCTGAACGCCCAGTGGCACTTCGTGCTCGTCTACACCGCGCCGGCGGCGGCCAAGGCGGTGGCGGTCGACGACGTCAGCCGCGCCGTCGCCGAGGGCGCCGTCCGGACGGGCCGCGAGGCCGGCCTGCCGCTGACCGTGCTGCCGCTGGCCGCCACCGCGCAGGCGCACGCGGCGGTCGAGGGCGGGGCCGTGGGGAAGGTGCTCGTCGACGCGAGCGCGTGAGCGGTGCCCCGACCGGAGCACCGGGCCGTTTGACCGCCGCGGCGGGGGGTATCAATGACCTGATCAGCAGTGCGTCGATGCGGGGAGGGTCCGTGCCGGTCACCATCGAGGTGCCCGCCAGCACCCTGCGCTGCCTCAGGGTGCGCCACGAGCCCGCTGAGGTGTCGGTGGTGCGCCGCACGATGCACGGCGAGCTCCTCGCGAACCCGCTGACCACCGCCGTCGCCGACGACGTCGCCGTCGTCACCAGCGAGCTGGTCGGCAACGCCGTCCGCCACGGGTCGCCCCTCGACGGCGGCCTCCTGGTGCGCTGGCGCGTGCGGGGCGACGAGGTCACCGTCGAGGTGGTCGACGGCGGTGGGGGCCCGGAGCACCACCGCGAGGTCGTCGCCCGGGACGCCGACCCGCTCGACACCTCCGGGCGCGGCCTGCGCATCGTCGACACGCTGGCCCGCCGCTGGGGCACCTCCCTCGACACCGAGGGCCGCCGGACCGTGTGGGCGGTCCTGGCCGTCGCGTGAGCCTGGGTAGCGTGCGCGGGTGACCGCGCCCGCCCACCCCCGCCGCGTGGCCTTCCTCGGACCGGCCGGCACCTTCACGCAGATGGCCGCCTCCCGGGCGCCGGGAGCCGAGGGCGCGGAGCTGGTGGCCTGCGGCAGCGTCGACGCCGCCCTGGCGTCCGTGCGCGCCGGCGACGCCGACCTCGCCGTCGTGCCCATCGAGAACTCCGTCGAGGGCGGGGTGACCTCCACGCTCGACGCCCTCGCGGCGGGCCGGCCGCTGTCCATCCGGGCGGAGGTGCTGGTGGCGGTGGCCTTCGTCCTCGCCGCGCGTCCCGGCACCGCGCTCGCGGACGTCCGCCGCGTCGGCAGCCACCCCCACGCCCTCGCGCAGTGCCGCGGCTGGGTGGCGGCCCACCTGCCGGGGGCCGTGACGGTGCCCGCGCTCTCGACGGCGGCCGCCGCGCAGGCCCTCGCGGCCGGCGTCCCCGACGGCGCGGCGCCCTTCGACGCGGCGCTGTGCGCCCGGCCGGCCGCGGAGGCCGCGGGCCTGGTGGTGCTCGCCGACGACGTCGCCGACAACGCCGGTGCTGTCACCCGGTTCGTCGCCGTGAGCCGTCCGGCGCCGCCGCCGGCGCCCACCGGGACGGACAAGACCACGGTGGTCGCGCACCTCGCGCAGGACCGGTCCGGGGCCCTGCTGGAGCTGCTGGAGCAGTTCGCCACCCGCGGGGTGAACCTCACGCGGATCGAGTCGCGGCCCATCGGGACGGCCCTGGGGCGGTACTCGTTCTCGATGGACTGCGAGGGCCACGTGGCCGACCCGCGGGTCGGCGAGGCGCTGATGGGCCTGCACCGCGTCTGCCCGCAGGTGCGCTACCTGGGCTCCTACCCGCGCGCCGACGGCCTCGCACCGGTGCCGCCAGCAGGGCACCGCCGACAGCGACTTCACCACCGCCCGCGCCTGGCTGGGCGAGCTGCTGGCCGGCGGCGAGCCGGTCGGCGGCGAGCCGGTCGGTGGTGAGCCGCTCGCTGGTGGGGCGGCGGGAGACCTCAGCGACGCGCAGCGCGCCTGACGCGCGCGCGGGCCCGCGACGGGCGCCGCACGGCCCGGCTGGCCACTCGCACGACCAGCGCCTGCTCGTCGACGCGCACCCGCAGGGCCACCGCCTCGCCGATCGGGTCGCCGTCGATCTGGGCCTCCTGGGCGTGCTCCGCGACGAGGTCGATGCGCTGGCCCCGCCAGTGCGCGAGCCGCTGGTCGCCCCAGGTGCGGCGCGTGAGGACCCGGCCGGCGACGTCGAGCCAGCCGACGACGCCCCGGGGGCCGATGGCGAGCAGGTCGAGGTAGCCGTCGTCGACCTCGGCGTCCGGCATCAGCGTCAGGCCGCCCTGGACGCGGCCCACGTTGCCGACCACCACGGTGCGCACGCGGCGCCGGTGCGGGACGCCGTCGACGGTGATGTCCATCCGCACCCGGTCGCCGTTGAAGCGCTGCAGCCCGGAGACGAAGTACGCCGGCGGGCCCGACCCTGGCTTTCAGGGCCTCGGGGGCTCGGCCATGATCTCCGCGTCGAAGCCCATCCCGGCCATCACGAGGAAGCACTCCTCGGCGGCGGGGTCCGCGGCGGGGTCGGAGCCGGGCCGCTCCACGCTGATCCAGCCGACGTCGATGCGCCGGTCGACGCCGGAGAGCGCCACGCGCATCGCGGCCTCGACGTCGTCGGGGGCGATCTCCGCCGCGCGCGAGGTCACGACGTCGAGGTTGCGGGCCAGCAGGTTGCCGGTGCCCGCGGGCACCAGGCCCAGCGGCGTGCCCGTGCCGGCCAGCACCGGCCGACGCGCCGCACCGTGCCGTCGCCGCCGTAGGCGACGACGACGTCGGCGCCGGCGGCCAGCGCCCGCCGCGCCTGGCCCGTCCCCGGGTCCTCCGCCGTGGTCTCCAGCCACAGCGGCTCGCGCCACTCCAGGTCGCGGCAGGCGCGGTCGAGCGCGGTGCGCACCGGCCCGATGTCGCTGACCTTGGTCGGGTTGACGACGACGGCGGCCAGCGGGCGCCGGTCCGGCGCCGACCGCTCCAGCGACGCGGTGCGCTGGGCGACGCGCTCGGCGATGCTGCGGCGCAGCTGGACGGCGATGGTCGTCGAGATCACGGCCATCACCAGGGCGAGGACCGCGATGGCCAGGGCGATGATCTCGGTGGCCGTCACCCGCGAACGGTAACGGCGACCGCGCGCCGCGCCGTGCGCACCCGACCGTGGCTAGGCTCGACGATCGTGATCGACGTGCGGCTGCTGCGGGACGACCCGGAGGCGGTGCGCGCCAGCCAGCGCGCCCGCGGAGCGGACGAGGGGCTGGTCGACGCCGTGCTCTCCGCCGACACCGCGCGCCGCGCCGCGATGACGAGCGCGGAGGGTCTGCGCGCGGAGCAGAAGGCCCTCGGCAAGCAGGTCGCGCAGGCGAAGGGCGAGGAGAAGGCCGTCCTGCTGGGGCGCGCCAAGGAGCTCGCCGAGCAGGCGAGGGCGGCCGCTGCGGAGTCCGAGGCGCAGGGCGCGGAGTACGACCGCCTGATCCGGGCGCTGCCCAACGTCGTCGCCGGTGCCCCTCCCGGCGGTGAGGACGACTACGTCGTCCTGCGCGAGGTGGGCGAGAAGCCGGCGCTGGAGGCCCCGAAGGACCACCTGCAGCTCGGCGAGCTGCTCGGCGCCATCGACGTCGAGCGCGGGGCGAAGGTCTCCGGCTCGAGGTTCTACTTCCTCACCGGCGTCGGCGCCCGCCTGGAGCTGGCGCTGCTGAACCTCGCCGTCGACCGCGCCGTCGGCCACGGCTTCACGCCCATGATCACCCCGACGCTCGTGAAGCCGGAGATCATGGCCGGCACCGGCTTCCTCGGCGAGCACGCCGACGAGGTGTACCGCCTCGCCGCCGACGACCTGTACCTCGTCGGCACCTCCGAGGTCGCCCTCGCCGGGTACCACAGCGACGAGATCCTCGACCTGTCCGCCGGGCCGAGACGGTACGCGGGCTGGTCTGCCTGCTACCGCCGCGAGGCCGGCAGCCACGGCCGCGACACCCGCGGCATCATCCGCGTCCACCAGTTCCACAAGGTGGAGATGTTCAGCTTCGCCCGCCCCGAGGACGCCGCCGCCGAGCACGAGCGCCTCCTCGGCTGGGAGGAGGAGGTGCTCCAGGCCGTCGAGGTGCCCTACCGCGTCATCGACGTCGCCGCCGGCGACCTGGGAACCTCCGCGGCCCGCAAGTTCGACTGCGAGGGGTGGGTGCCCTCGCAGGGCCGCTACCGGGAGCTGACCTCGACGTCGAACTGCACCACCTTCCAGGCCCGCCGCCTGGCGATCCGCGAGCGCGGCGACGACGGCGGGACGCGTCCGGTGGCGACCCTGAACGGGACCCTGGCGACGACGCGCTGGCTGGTCGCGATCCTGGAGAACCACCAGCAGCCCGACGGCTCCGTGGTGGTGCCGGCGGCGCTGCGCCCGTTCATGGGCGGCCTCGAGGTGCTCACCCCGGTCGCCTGAGCCCGCCCCGATAGCGTCGCGGGCATGGCGACCCCGAGCAGGACCCCGCTCGACCCCGCCGCCGCCCGGACGGCCCTCGCGGCGCTGCCCGACTGGCGCGGCCGCCTCGGCGCGCTGCGGACGGCGTTCCGCGCGCCGTCGTCCGCCGTCGCGCTCGAGCTGGTGGCCGCCGTCGGCGCGCTCGCGGAGGAGCTCGACCACCACCCGAGCCTGGACTGGCGCTACGACGTCGTCGTCGTCTCCTGGACCACGCACTCCGCGGGGTGGCGCGTCACCAGGCTCGACGTCGAGGCCGCCCGGCGCACCTCGCTGGCCGCGGCGGGGCTCGGCGCGGCGGCCGAGCCGGCGCTGCCGCGCGAGCTGGAGATCGCCCTCGACGTGGAGGACCCCGACCGCGTCCGCGGGGTGTGGCGCGAGGCGCTCGGCTACGTCGAGCGGCCCGGTGACGACGGCGCCCTCCACGACCCCCTCGACCGCGGGCCGGCCGTCTGGTTCCAGGTCACACCCGCGCCCGCCCAGAACCGGCTGCACCTCGACGTGTCGGTGGCGAGCGAGGTCGCCGCCGGCGTCGTGGCGCGCGGCGCGGCGGCCGGTGCCGCCGTCGACACCGGCAGCGCCCCGGCGTTCACGGTGCTCACCGACGAGGACGGCAACCGGATCTGCGTCTGCACGCCGGACGGCCGGGACGACCCCACGCACTGACAGCGCCGTCAGTGAGCGTTCACGGGGCCGGGGTAGCGTCGGCACCATGATCGCCCCCGGCTCGGCTGACGAGGCTCCGATCAGCTTCCGCACCCGCACGTGGGTGCGCCCGGAGCACCTGAACGCGAACGGCACGACGTCGGCGGGCAGCATCCTGCGCTGGGTCGACGAGGAGGCGGCGATCTACGCCGTCCTGCAGCTCGGCACGCACCGCGCGGTCACCAAGCTCATCTCCTCAGCGGTGTTCGAGGCGCCCGCCCGCCTCGGAGACCTCATCGAGCTCGGGCTGCGCGCCGCGCGCTTCGGCACCACGTCGCTGACGATGCGGGCGGAGGTGCGCAACATGGTGACGCGCGAGCCGATCGTCACGATCGACGAGATCGTCTTCGTGAACCTCGGTGAGGACGGGCGGCCCGCTCCCCACGGGTACACCGAGGTCACCTACGCGCGTGACCGGGTGCCGCGTCACCAGCCCGCCCCCGAGGCGGCCTTCGGCATGGCCCCCCGCCACCGTCCCTGACACGCGGCCCCAGAGCCCTTCCGGCGCCGCCCCCGGACCGCTAGCCTCGCTTCATGTCAGGACAAAGCCGGGTCATGGGCGAGGTCGGCGAGATGGACTTCCGGACCCGGAAGTGGGTGCGTCCGGAGGACCTCAACGCCAACGACACCCTGTTCGGCGGAAGCGTGCTGCGGTGGGTCGACGAGGAGGCAGCCATCCACGCGATCCTGCAGCTGGGCCAGCAGCGCGTGGTCACGAAGTTCATGTCGTCGGTGGAGTTCGTGGCCTCTGCGCGCCTGGGCGACCTCGTCGAGCTGGGCCTGCACGTGGTCCGGTTCGGGCGCACGTCGCTGACGATGCGCGCCGAGGTGCGCAACATGGTCACGCGCGAGCCGATCGTCACGATCGACGAGATCGTCTTCGTGCACCTGGGGGAGGACGGCCGGCCGGCGCCCCACGGCCGGGACGGTGAGCCCTACGACGGGCGCGAGCCCGTCCAGCGCCGCACCGGGCCCAGCCCGCAGCCGGCGTAGTACCCCGCCGTGCGGGCCCCGACGGGCAGCGGGACGTCGGGGGTGACGGGGTAGAGGTCCTGCTCCACGACGCAGAAGACGTCGCGGTCGTGTGCCGCGGTCAGCTCTCCCAGGGCCGCCAGGAACGGCGGCATCGCCGGCTCGCCGGCCCACGGCTCGCACATGACGCCGAGCTTCACGGCCTCGGCCAGCGAGAGCTGCTGCGCGGCCACCTCGGCGCGGACCTCCGGGTCGACCGACTTCAGGTGCACGTACGTCACGCGCTCCCCGAACAGCTCCACGAGCTGCAGGTTGTCACCGCCGCAGTAGGAGACGTGCCCGGTGTCGAGGCAGAGGTTGACCGCTGAGGAGTCGGTGTCGGTGAGGAACGCCTCGATGCGCTCCTGGGTGTCGACGTGCGTGTCGGCGTGCGGGTGGAAGACCAGCTCCACGCCGAACTCCTCCAGCAGGTACCGCGCCAGCTCGTCGGTGCCGCGCACGAGGTTGCGCCAGCCCTCCGGGTCGACGTCGGCGGCCTGCACCGCGGCCCCGGTGTGCATGTCGGTCCACTGCTCCGGCAGGTGCACCAGGTGCTTCGCCCCGAGCGCGGAGAGCAGCCGCGCCTCGCGCCCGAACGACTCCTTCGCCTCCGCCAGCGCCTCGGGGCCCCGGTGGAGGCCGGCGAAGACGGTGCCGCCGACGGCGGTCAGCCCGCGCTGCCCCAGCTCCTCGCGCAGCTGCGCGGGGTCCTGCGGCATGAAGCCCTGCGGGCCGAGCTCGGTGTGCCGGTACCCGGCGCGGCGCGATCTCGTCGAGGTAGGTCCGCCAGCCGACCTGGTGGGCGTCGTCGGCGAACCAGACCCCCCAGGAGTCGGGCGCGGTTCCGAGGACGAGGCGGGAGAGGTCGGGGCTTGTCACGGGTGCTCCTCGGGAGTGGTCTGGACGGCGGCGCTCACGGCGTCGAGCGCGCGCAGGGTGGACAGGGACTGCTCGAGCGGCCGCAGGGCCGTCTCGGTGAGGCCGGCCGCCACGCAGCGCGCGACCTCCGCGGCCTGCCAGAACAGGCCCGCGTGCCCGGTGGCGGGCTCGCTGCGGACGACGGGTGTCGGCGTGGCGCCGGTGCCCCCCGCGGGGACGACGACGACGTCGCCCGAGGCGTAGAACGGCCCGGGCAGGCGCAGCGTCGCGCGCTCTCCGACGACGTGGGCCGCCGTCGGGGTGTCGCCGAGCAGTGTGGTGTGGACCGTCGACAGGGCTGACCCGTGCGTCAGCACCGCGCCGACCTGGCCGAGCACCCCGCTCGGGTGGGGGACACCGGTCGCGACGGCGCTGGTCGCCTCGCCCAGCACCCACGTGGCCAGCGCCAGCGGGTAGGTCGCCAGGTCGAGCAGCGGGCCGCCGTGCTGCGCGGGGTCGAAGACGCGGTGGCCGGGGTCGAAGTGCTCGCCGAGGTCGGCGTCGACGGCGCTGACCGCGCCCAGCGCGCCGTCCTCGAGCAGCTGGCGCACCACGTCCCAGCGCGGCAGGTACGCGCTCCACAGCGCCTCGGCGCAGAACACGCCGGCGGCGCGGGCGGCGTCGGCGATCCGCTGACCCTCCGTGGCGTCCAGGGCCAGCGGCTTCTCCACCAGCACCGCCTTGCCGGCCTCGATCGCGGCCAGGGCACCGGCGAGGTGGTCGGCGTGGCCGGTGGCGACGTAGACGACGTCGACCTGCGGGTCGGCCACGAGCTCGGCCCAGCTGCCGTGGGAGCGCTCGACGCCGAGCCGGTCGGCGGCGGCGCGGGCGCGGTCACCGCTGCGGGACCCGATCGCGGTGAACCGCTGCCCGGTGTGCGCCGCGACGGTGGCGACGAAGCGCTCGACGATCCACCCGGTGCCCATGACGCCCCAGCGCAGCGCGGGCGCGCTGAGCGGGTCGGGGGTGCGCGGCTCGGGGAGGCTGGTCAGCGGCGAGGTCGAGGCGCTCATGCGGGCACCTCGACGGCGGTCCAGGGCCCCGCGCCGTCGCTGGTGCGCGCGGCGGCCTCCATCGAGCGGACCGCCGCGTCGCAGACGGCGGCGGCGACGAGGCCGTCGCGGGCGGTGGCGAGTGCCGGTGCGGGTAGCCCGCGCACGCCGTCGACCCAGGCCTGCAGCTCGAGCCGGTAGGCGTCGGCGAAGCGGGGGCGCCAGTCGGCCGGGTGGGCCGTCGACGAGGTCAGCCCACTGCTGAGCACCGTGCCCGCGGCGGGGTCGACCAGCGAGACGGCACCGCGCTCGCCCACCACCTCGCACCGGATGACGTAGCCGTAGCGGGCGTTGAGGAAGACCTCGACCGTGGTGAGCACCCCGTCCGCCGTCCGCAGGAGCAGCTGCTGGGGGTCCTGCAGCCGCGGACCGGCCTCGCTGCTGCGCCGCGGCGCCTGCCAGCTGACGCCGGTGACGGGAGAGCCCAGCAGCCAGGGCACGGAGTCGGCCTCGTGGACGAACGACCCGGTGATGCTGGACGCGCTCGTGGCGCCGGGCCCGGCGGAGACCCCGCGGCTGGCGCAGTGGACGACGAGCGGGGCGCCCACGGCCCCGCTGCGCAGCGCCTCGCGGAGCTCGGTGTGCGCGGGGTCGACGCGGCGCATGAAGCCGAGGGTGACCAGGTGGTCGGTGCCGTCGCGCTCGAGCGTCGCCACCACGTCCCGCGCCTGGGCGAGGGTCGGTGCCAGCGGTTTCTCGCACAGCACCGGTTTGCCGGCGCCGGCCGCGGCGAGCACCAGGGCGGCGTGGGTGGCGTCCGCGGAGGCGACGACGACGGCGTCGACCTCGACGTCGTCGACGAGCGCAGCACCGTCGGGGGAGGTCTCGGCGCCCAGCTCCTCGGCGAGCGCCGCGGCGCGGGAGGCGTCGAGGTCGGTGACCCGCGTGAGCACCGCTCCGGAGACCGAGCGCGCCAGGAGGCGGGCGTGGTCGGTGCCCATGACGCCGGTGCCGACGACGCCGACCCGCAGCGACCCGCGGCTCATCCGACGCGCTCCCACGCCCCGGAGACGACCGAGCGGCTCATGGCGTCGAGCGCCTGCGCGCTGGCGACGGCGTCGGCGAGCGTGGCCGGGCCGGCGTCGGCGGGCAGCGACGGGTCGGCCGCCGAGCGCAGGAAGCGCGCCGCCTCGACCACCTTGAGGTCGTCGTAGCTCATGGAGGTGGCAGCGCCGGGCTGGAAGGCGGCGTAGTCACCGGCGCCGGGGCCGACGAAGAGGGTCTGGGTCGGGGCGTCCTGGAAGGGGTGCCGGCGTCCCCCGACGGATGCTCGAGCTCGCCCATCCGCCGGAAGTCCCAGCGCAGCACCCCGCGGGTGCCGCGACCTCGACGCCGTAGCTGTTCTGCTCCCCGACGGCCACGCGGCTGGACTCCAGCACCCCGCGCGCGCCGGAGGCGAAGCGGACCAGGGCGGTGACGGCGTCCTCGTTCTCGACGTGGCCCATCACCACGTCCGCTCCGGCGGCGACCCGCTGGTGACCCGCCGTCGCCCCCGTGGGGACGGCGCGCTGGGGGATGAACACCGCGGTGTCGGCGACGACGGACGCGAGGTCGCCCACGAGGTAGCGGGCCAGGTCGACGCCGTGGGACGCGAGGTCTCCCAGCACCCCGGCGCCGCCGCGCTCGCGGGAGTAGCGCCAGCTCAGGGCGCCGGCGGGGTCGGCGGCGTAGTCGGACAGCAGGCGCACGCGGACGCTCTCGACCTCACCGACAGCGCCGTCGGCGAGCATCGTGCGCAGCAGCTGGACGGCGGGCGCCCAGCGGTAGTTGAAGCCGACGGCGGCGCGCACGCCCGCGGCGTCGACGGCGTCGCGCACCGCCGTGGCGTCAGCGGCGGACAGGCCGACGGGCTTCTCGATCCACAGGTGCTTCCCGGCAGCGGCGACGGCGGTGCCGATCTCGCGGTGGAGGAAGTTGGGGGCCGTGACGCTGACGGCCTCCACGCGGGGGTCGGCCAGGGCCTCGCGCCAGTCGCGTGACGGCGCTGGCGAAGCCGTACTGGGCCGCGGCGGCCTCGGCGCGGCCGGGCACCTCGTCGGCCACCACCACCAGCTCGGGGCGGACGGGCAGGTCGGGGAAGTGGTGGGTCACCCGGGCGTAGGACTGGGTGTGGACCCGCCCCATCCACCCGAACCCGACCACGGCCACCCCGATCGGGCGCGGCTGTTGCTTCAGTCATCATCGACTCCTTTGGACCGGTCCAAACAGCATCCATCGTGGGGCACCACGAACCACCGCGTCAACGGACGTAGCCGTCCTTCCTCGATCGTCGCGGGGAGGTGGGCCAGTCCTCCACCCCGCGACGATCAAGGCAGTTCCGCACGCGGGGGAGGCGCCGTCGTCCCCCGGACGATCAAGGACGTGGGCGCCACCACCGTGCGCCGCTCCCGCTCCGGGTCGGCGACCCGGTCCAGCAGCAGCTCGACGGCGGTGGTGCCGACGGCGGTCGCGCTCGCGTCGACGGTGGTCAGCGCGGTCCCGGGCAGCCGGGCGAGGGGCACGTCGTCGAACCCGACCACCGACACGTCGTCCGGCACCCTCAGCCCCCGCTGCGCTGCCGCCCTCAGCGCCCCGAGCGCCGCCGAGTCCGCGGCGGCGAAGACCGCGGTCGGACGGTGGGCGGCGTCACGGCCCAGGAGCTCCAGCGCCGCCAGGTAGCCGCCGTCCTCGGTCATCGTGGTCCGGACCACCTCGCCGACGGCCCCAGCGCCCCGAGCGCCCCCGACGGCCGCGCGGAAGCTCGCCTCCCGCACCCGCATCACCGCGCCGGTGCTGCCCGCCAGGTGCGCGAGGCGGCGGTGACCCAGCGCGAGCAGGTGCTCGGTGGCGAGCCGGGCGCCGGCACCGTCGTCCTGCACGCTGACGTCGACGCCGGGCAGGTCGACGTCGCGGGCCCCCGCCACCACGGTCGGCAGCCGCTGCGCCGCGTCCAGCACCGCGGGCGTCGGATCCAGGGAGCCGACCAGCACCAGCCCGTCGAGGCGCAGGTCGACGAAGGTGTGCAGCACCCGCTCGTCGGCGGCGGCGTCGAGCCGCGCGTCACCGAGCAGCATCGTGGCGCCGGCCGCGTGGAGCCGGGCGTGGACGGCGTCGAGGGCGTCGGCGTACCAGGGGTCGCGCAGGTCGGTGACCAGCACGCCGACGGCACCGGTGCGGCGCGAGCTGAGGTTGCGCGCGGTGGCGCTGGGGCGGAAGCCCAGCTCCTCGACGGCGGCCAGCACCGCTGCGCGCTTGTCGTCGCGCACCAGCGGTGAGCCGTTGATGACCAGGGAGACCAGCGACTTGGAGACCCCGGCGCGCGCCGCGACGTCGCGGATCGTGGGGGTCCCGGCCATGGGACCGGAGTGTGCCCCAGGCCGGCCCTCGACGTCCGCGACGTCGTCAGTGGCGTCAGTCGACGATGACGTCGAGGCCCTGCTCGCGCAGGCGCGCCAGGTTCGCGAGCATCCCCGCCAGCACCTCCGGGGCGTGGCCCTCCCAGTGCTCCAGCTCGGACACGACGCGCAGCGGGTGCTGCGTGCGGTAGGACTGCGTGGGGTTCCCGGGGAACTTCCTGTCGGTGACGTTCGGGTCGTCCTCGAAGGGGCCCAGCGGCTCGACGACGTAGATCCGTCCGCGCGCCCCGTCGTCCTGCTGGCCGGCCAGCGCCGCTGCCAGCTCCGCGCCCCAGGCGGCCGTCTCGACCAGCGCGGTGAAGTAGACGTGCGCCAGCGGTCGGTCGGGGCGGAAGTGGGAGCGGTGGCCGGGCACCAGCTCCTGCCCCGCGGCGAGCTCGGCACCCGTGCCGTGGAAGAAGGGGCCGGTGACGCCGTCGAGCGGCGGTGGGGTGGTCAACACGTCTCCTGGCTGGTCGGAGCGGTGGTCAGACGCGCTGCGACGTCGACCAGCGCCTGCAGCTGCCCGGCGTCGAGGGGGGCGACCACGTGCCGGCGGACGGCCTCGACGTGCCCGGGAGCTGCCGCGGTGACCACGTCCCAGCCCGCGTCGGTGAGGGTGGCGACGGTGAAGCGGCCGTCGTCCGGGTCGGTGCAGCGGTGCACCAGGCCGCGCGCCTCGAGGCGCTTGACGACGTTCGACAGCCGGGAGAGGGAGCCGCTGGCCAGGCGCGCCAGCGAGCTCATCCGGGCCCTGCGGTCCGGCTGCATCGACAGGGAGCTGAGCACGAGGTACTCGAAGAGGCTGAGGCCGGCGTCGCGCTGCAGCTGTGCGTCGAGGGGCCCGGGCAGCAGGGAGGCGATGGCGACGACGGCCTTCCACGCCTCCTGCTCGTCGGTCGCGAGCCAGCCGCCCTCGGGTGCTGACGGATCCATGCGGTCGACGGTAGCGCCGCGCCGCGCGCCGCATTGACTCCACGCGTGAAGTCATGGTGTCCTGATACTTCACACGTGAAGTAAAGCACTGATCGAGGAGAACGCCGTGAGCCTGTTCCGCCTGGACGCCAGCATCCGCGTCGAGGGGTCCGCCAGCCGCGAGCTGGCCGACGCCGTCGAGGCCGAGTGGCGGGAGGCCCACCCCGGCGACGCCGTCGTGCGCCGCCACGTGGGCACCGAGCCCCTCGCCGCCACCACCTGGGGCGACGCCGTCGGCGGGTCCATGACGCCCGAGGGGTCGCGCAGCCCGGAGCAGCGCGCCGCGCTGGCCCTGGCGTCGGAGCTGGTCGACGAGCTGACCTCCGCCGACGCCGTCCTGCTGGCCGTGCCCCTGTACAACTTCGGGGTCTCCCAGCACGTCAAGGCCTGGGTCGACCTCGTCATCGCCGGCAGCACGCCGGGCACGAAGCTGCTCGAGGGCACGCCGACCGTGCTGGCCACCGTGCGCGGCGGCAACTACAGCGCCGGGACCCCGCGCGAGGGGTGGGACCACTCCACCGGCTACCTGCGCCGCATCCTCGCCGACGTGTGGGGCGCCGACCTCACCGTCGTCGAGCGCGAGTTCACCCTGGTCGGGGTGAACCCCGCGCTCGACGCCTTCACCGACCAGGCGGCGGAGCTGCACCGCGAGGCGCTGTCGGCGGCCCGTGAGGCCGGCCGCGCGCTCGGCGTCCCGGTGGCCGTCGGCTGAGCCCGGCTCGGCGCCGGAGCCCGGCTCGGCGCCGGAGCCCGGCTCGGCGCCTGAGCCCCGCGGGGCTCAGGCGCCCGGCTCGAGCTGCGTCATGTCGCCCGTCCCGGGGACGCCGTCGGCGAGGCCGTAGCGCAGCAGCACGATGCCCTTCGTGCTGGCGGCCGGCGGCTCCAGGAGCGTGAGGTTCGTCGGCACGGCGCCGCCGGCGAACACCGTCTTGCCGGACCCCAGCACGATCGGGTGCACCCAGAGGTCGAGGACGTCGAAGAGCTTCTCGCGCAGCAGCGTCTGCACCAGGTCGAGGCTCCCCACGACCGTGACGTGCTCGTGCCGCTCCCGGACCTCCCGGACCGCGGCGGGCAGGTCGGGCCCGAGCTGCTGCGACCCGGCCCAGCTCAGGTCGACCTCGCCCCGCGACGCCACGTACTTGGGGATGCGGTTGAAGAGCTCGGCGAAGCCGCCGCCCTCGTCGCCCGCCGTCGGCCAGTACGCGCTGAAGATGTCGTGGGTGCGCCGGCCGAGCAGCAGGGCGTCCGTGTGCTCGTAGGCGGCGTCGACCTGCGCCCCGGAGGCCTCGTCGAGCAGCGGGACCTGCCAGCCGCCGTGGGAGAACCCCTCTGGGTCCTCCTCCGGACCGCCGGGCGCCTGCCCGACGAGGTCGAGGGTGGTGAACAGCTCGATCTGGATGATGCCCATGCCTGCTCCTGGGTGGTGGTTCCGCGCGCGGCGCGCGTGCTGGTCGAGGGGGAGACCGGCGCCTGCGCCGGACTCGTCGGTCGCGGCCCTGCGTCCGGCGGCCCAGCGTCCGAGGCTCCGGCAGAGTGCTGGGATGCCCACCACCCCCGCGGGTGACGTCTACGCCCGCTACCTCGACGTCCTCAACGACCGGCGCTTCGAGGACCTGGACCAGGTGGTCCACGACCGGGTGACCCACAACGGCCGGGACCTGTCCCGCGGGGAGTTCGCCGACCTGCTGCGCGAGGACGTCGCCACGATCCCCGACCTGCACTACGAGCTGCGCCGGCTGGTCGTCGACGGCGCCGACCTGGCCGCGCGGCTCTGGTTCTCGTGCACACCGCGGCGGCCCTTCCGCGGCGTCGACACCGGCGGCCGGCGCGTCGGCTTCGCCGAGCACGTCTTCTACGAGCTCCGCGACGGTCGGATCGCGGCGATCGAGTCGGTCGTCGACGTCGAGGCCGTCCGGCAGCAGGCGTCGCGCCCCACCTGACCCGTCACCAGGGCCAGGCGGAGGGCCAGCGACGGCGCTCGTCGTCGGCCTGCTTCCACTGCCGCTCGGCCTCCTCGGCCTCGGCGCGCGCCCGCACCAGGTCGGGCTCGCGGTGCGCGTCGATCCGCGCGCGGTAGGTCGCCGTCCGGACGCGGCCCAGGGACAGGTCCAGCACCTTGCGCCGTCGTCGCTCCTCGTCCTCGGCGAGGTGGCGGAGCCGGTGCTGCTCGTCGCGGCCCTGGCGCTCCTCGGCGAGCACCCGCTGCTCGTCGTGGCGCCGGCGGTCGTCGTCGCGCCGCTGCTCCTCGCGCAGCACCCGGCCGGCCTGCCTCCGCTGCTCGTCCCAGGACATGGCGCCCGCTTCCCCGGTGGTGGCCGCGCGAGTGCGCGTGCTGCACCAGGGTCGCACCGCGAGCGCCCGGCGGGGACCGCCCACGCCGAGGAGCTGGGCGTCATCGCGCTGTCCATTGCAGGTAAAGTGCATGCATGGTGGCGCTGCAGATCCGCGACGTTCCTGACGACGTCCGCCGAACCCTGGCTGACCGTGCGGCGGCGGCCGGCCAGTCCCTGCAGGCCTTCCTGCTCGCGCTCGTGACGGAGGAGGCGCACCGCACTCGCAACACGGCGCTGCTGCAGCGCTTCAGCGGCCGTGATGACGGTTCCCTCCTGAGCGCCGCAGAGGCGCAGCACCTCCTCGACAGCGCCCGCGCCGAGCATGAGGGGCAGCTGCAGGCGGGTGCCGAGCCGCGGTGATCGTCGTCGACGCTTCGGTGCTCGCCCACGCGCTCACGGACGACGGCGACCTCGGCCGCGCCGCGCGAGACCACCTGGCCTCCGATGTCCACTGGGCTGCTCCGGAACACCTCGTCGTCGAGGTCTTCTCGGCGCTGCGAGGGCGCTGGCTGGGTGGGCGGGTCAGCGATCAGCGCACCGAGGCAGCGCTCGCGGCGCTGCGGGAGGCTGCCGTCGACCTGGTCCCCGTGGCACCGCACCTGCCGCGGATGTGGCAGCTGCGCAACAACCTCAGCGGGTACGACGCCGCGTACGTGGCGCTCGCGGAGCACCTCGGCTGTCCTCTGGTGACTGCCGACGCCCGGCTGGCGCGAGCCTCAGGGCTGCGGTGCGAGGTCCGTCTGGCTGTGACCGGGGCCGCACTTCCTTGATCGTCACGGGAGTGGGGGTCAGAGGCGGACGGTGCGTCCCGTCCGGACGGACTCCTCCGCGGCGACGGCGAGCCGCAGCGCCGCCACCCCCGCGCTCGGCGGCGTCAGGGGCTCCGCCTCGCCGCGCGCCTGGCGCAGCACGTGGTCCAGCTCGGCGCGGAACGACGCCGCGAACCGCTCCGTGAAGTCTGCGTAGGGCGGCGCGACGCCGGTGTCGGCGCTCAGCGACGCGCTGGCCCTCGAGCCGCTGACCTCCAGCCGCACGTCCTGACCGGCGCCGTTGCTGCGCGCGGCGGTCACCGTCGAGAGCGCTCCGGAGGCGTGCTGCAGGACGGCGGTCGCGGTGTCGTGGTCACCGAGGGCCGCCAGCTCCGGCTGCTCCAGCACCGCGGCGAAGGCGGTGACGGCGACGACGGGGTCGCCCAGCAGCCACGGCAGCAGGTCGAGGTCGTGCACGGCCAGGTCGCGCCAGATCCCGCCCGGCTCGGCACCCGCCGCGACGACGGCGTCGCGCCCGACGGCGAGGCGCGAGTCGTCGCGGCCGAGCAGCAGGACGCCGTCGACGTCGGGGTGCTGGGCCGCGTTGCGGGCGTGGACCACCCCGACGCGGCCCAGCCCGACGACGCCGACTCGCACGCTCAGGCCTGCGCTGCGGGGCGAGCGGCGTCGAGCTCGGCGGCGACGGCGCGCAGGTGCTCAGCGCTGGCGCCGGCGTCCGCGACCGGCCCCTCGCCCTCGTCGGGCTGCAGCTGCAGCACGGTGTCCTGCTCCAGCACGAACCAGCCGTCGTACCCGGCGTCGAGCAGGGAGCCGACGAGCGCGCGGACGTCGACGTCGCCCTGCCCGAGCGGGCGGTACAGCCCCTCCTGCACGCCCTCGTAGTAGGTGATCCCGCCGTCGCGGACGCGCTGCGCGGTGGGCAGGTCGACGTCCTTGAGGTGCACGTGCCGGATCCGCGCCGCGTGGTCGCGGGCCAGCTCGACCGGGTCGGTGCCGCCGATGAGCAGGTGCCCGGAGTCCAGGCAGAGGCCGATGTCGGACCCGGTGAGCACGCGGTCGACGTCGGCGCGCGACTCCACCAGCGTCCCGACGTGCGGGTGCAGCACCGCGAGCACCCCGACCTCCGCGGCGGCGTCGCGCGCGCGGCCGAGGTTGGTCAGCAGCGTCGCCCAGCCGGTGTCGTCGAGCTCGACGCGCTCGTCGTACCCGGACAGGCCGGAGTCGGCGGACAGCACGACGACGCCGGCGCCGGCGGCCACGAACGCCTCCAGCTCGGTGCGCAGCGCGGGCAGCGGGTCGCGCGCCGCGTCGTGCAGGACGAGCGGGACGAACCCGCCGACAGCGGTCATGCCGAGGTCGCTGAGGACCGCGGCCCGCTCGGCGGGGTCGACGGGCAGGAAGCCCTCGGGCCCGAACTCCGTGGCGGTGAGGCCGAGGCCGGCCATCTCGCGGAGCACGCGCTCCACGGGCAGCTGCGCGCCCCAGCCGGGCACCTCGCACACGCCCCAGGTGATGGGGGCTCCGGCGATCTTGAGGTCGGTCATGAGGGGTCCTCCGGGGTCTGGGTCGGGCTGGGCGAGTGGGGAGCCAGGACGCCGAGAGCAGCATCGCGGGCCCGGTCGAGGGCCTCGACGAGGGGGAGGGCGCGGTGCGCGTCGGACAGCGCCTCCACACCCCACGGGCCGTCGAAGCCGGCCCCGCGCAGCACGCGGACGAGCCCGACGAGGTCGAAGCTCCCCTCGCCGGGGTAGCGGCGGCGGTCGCGGGTGTCCTCGAAGAGGGTGCCGACCGGGACGGCTTCGGCGTCGTCGAGCTCGACCCCTAGCACGACGGACCGGCCGCCGGGGGCCAGGGACGCGGCGAGCTCGTCCAGCGGGGTGCCGGCCCGGAAGACGTGCCAAGCGTCGACGACGAGGCCGAACGCCGGGTGGTCGACGGCGCGCGCCAGGTCGGCGCCCGCAGGGATGCTCGCGACGGCGGTCCACGGCAGCGGCTCCAGCGCGAGGCGGGTCCCGGCGGCCGCGGCCTCCTCGGCGAGCCGGCGCAGGACGTCGACGAGGGCTGCCGGGTCGGTGGCGCTCAGGTGCCCGGCCGGGGGCGGGGTGGCCTTGACGAACGCCGTGCCGAGGGCGCTCGCGGCAGCCAGGAGCAGCTCCCACCGAGGACGCCAGGCGTCGTCGTGCTCCCACCAGGAGTCCAGCAGCTCGACCTCGACGTGGCGCAGGCCGGCCCCGCGGACCTGCGCCGCCAGGTCCGCGAGGCCGCTGGCGCCCAGCCCGTCGAGGTCGGCGTGCAGCAGGCCGAGGCCCGCCCAGCCGCCGGCGGCGACGGCGCTCACGCGCTCGGCGAGGCCGAAGGGGCTGCGCTCGTCGCCGCTCGCCGGCAGCACGTCGCCGGCGGAGGTCCAGCAGGTGGCGACGAGGTCGGGACCCACTAGACGGACAGGTCGACGCGCACGGTCCGGCCCTCACGGGCGGAGACCCCCGCGGCGTCGGCGAGCACGAGGGCGGCGCGCCCGTCCTCGAAACCCGGGTTGCTCATCGTCCCGCCGCGCACGGCGGCCAGGAACGCCTCGAGCTCGGCGGCGTACGCCTGGCTGTACCGCTCGAGGAAGAAGACCTGGAACGGCGCGCCGGAGTCTCCGGAGGTGCCGTTGGAGGAGCGGACCAGGGTGTCGGTGACGTTGCCGACGCTCAGCGTGCCGAGCGGGCCGGTGGCCTCCAGGCGCTGGTCGTAGCCGGCGGCGCAGTGGCGGGAGTTGGTGATGGTCACGGACTGACCTCCCGCCCCGACGAGGGTGACGACGGCGCCGTCGAAGTCGTCGTGCTTCGCGATGACGTCGGAGAACTGGCGCAGGCCGACGGCGGTCACGGCGACGACGTCCGGCACGAACCAGCGCGCCGTGTCGAAGTCGTGGATGGTCATGTCGCGGAAGATGCCGCCGGAGACCGCGATGTAGTCCTCGGGGGCCGGCGACGGGTCGCGGCTGATGATCGTCAGCTGTTCCAGCGGGCCGACCTCACCGTTCGTGACGCGGCGGTGCAGCTCGGCGAAGTGCGGGTCGAAGCGGCGGTTGAAGCCCAGCGCCACCGGGACGCTGGCGGCCGCGGCGCGGGCGCGCAGGCCGTCGACGCGGGCGATGTCGAGGTCGATCGGCTTCTCGCAGAGCACGGGCTTGCCGGCGTCGAGGCAGGCGGCGATGAGGTCGACGTGCGTCGCGGTGGGGGAGGCGATGACGACGGCGTCGACGTCGTCAGCCGTGATCGCGGCGAGCGCGTCGGTGGTGGCGCGGCCGCCGAACTTCGCGACGAGCGCCTCGGCGCCGGACACGAACGGGTCGGCGACCACCTGGAGCACCGCGCCCTCGGAGCGGTGGACGCTCAGCGCGTGCACCTGGCCGATGCGGCCGCTGCCGACGAGGGCGACCCTCACGCGGGCGGTGGGGGAGGCGGGGGTGGTCACCGGGAGTGCTCCTCGTCGTCGAGTGGTGCGCGAAGGCGCGCGGTGATGCTAGCGAGATGTCAGGTCATCCCGTCAACTCCCCACCGTGATCATGGGCAGTAGGCCGGGGTGCGGCCCACCGCCCATGATCACGGACGGGGTGGGGGTCAGACGGCCGAGCGGCGGCGCTCCTCGGCGGCGGTGAGCACCTCGGTGAGGGCCTGCGCGGTCCAGTCCTCCGACAGCGCCTGCCACACCAGCTCGGCCTGCGTCTGCGGTGCGAGGCCGCCGATCGGCTGGTCGCGGTCGAGGTTGGTCGGGAAGGCGTAGCCCTCCGCGGATGCGGCGACGACGTTGCGCAGTGACCGCTCGTCGGCGCCTGACGCCTTCTGGGCGGTCAGGGCCGGGAAGAGGGCCTTCGTCATCGCCGTCCGGTCGACGACCTCCATCGCCCGGCCGAAGCGCGGAGGAGACCTGCAGCAGGTTGGCCATGCGGCGCACGTCGGCGCTGCGGTTGGTGCCCGCGCCGTGGAACAGCGCCGGGTTGAAGAACGCGGCGTCGCCCTTGGCCAGCGGCAGCTGCACGGAGTTCGCGTCGAAGTACGCCGGTGAACTCGGCCTGGTGGAAGGCGATGTAGCCGGCCGGGTACTTCTGGGAGTGCGGCAGGTACAGCGTCGGTCCGGTCTCCACCGGCATGTCGACGTGCGCGACCGCGCCCTGCAGCGTCAGCACCGGGGACAGGGCGTGCACGTGCGCCGGGTAGCGCGACGGCCTGCTCCTGGCGACATGAAGCCCAGGTGGTAGTCGCGGTGCGCGACCTGCGCCTGGCCGCCGGGGTTGACCACGTTGACCTGCGAGGTGACCTGGTAGCCGGAGCCGAGCCAGGCCTCGGAGACCAGCGCGAGGACGTCGTTGGCGTAGTAGCGCGGCGAACGTCTCCGGGTCGCGGACGGCGAACTTGTCCAGCGCGCCCCAGATCCGGTCGTTGGCGCCGGGCTTGGCGAAGTGGTCGCCGCCGACGCGTGCCGGCCGCCTTCTGCTCGGCGATCATCTCGGCGAAGACCGCGGTGGCGCGGTCGACGACGCCGGCCTCGAACGCGCCCTGGAACACCACGATGCCGGGGCCGTCGATCGAGCGCACGGGCCAGCTCGGCCTGCACGTCGCGGCGGCCCTCGACGGTGGTGGTGTGCTCGCTCAGACGGGCGCCGTAGACGAGCACGCCCTGCTCGATCGCGTCGGCGTAGGGGTAGTCGGCCAGGTCCGTCGAGGCGAGGCCGCCCTCGACGAGGGCGCGGAAGTCGTCCAGGGAGCAGTCGGCGGGGGTGTACCAGCCGGTCGGGGCCGTGGTGGCCTTCGGAGCGGTGGGGCGGAGCGGGGTGGCGGTCATCGCGGGCCTTCTCTCGTCGTCGAGCGGGACGGGCGGTCGGTGCGGGGTGGTGCGGGTGCTGCGGTCCGTGTGCTGACGACGTTAGGTGGCCGACGGGGTCCGCGGCAGCGGTGAACCCCTCAGAAAGCCCTCAGCAGGAGGTGCATGCTGGGCGGGTGCGCCACCCGTTCCGCGTGCGCGAGATCGCCGCCCAGGCCGGCCTGTCCGAGGCCACCGTCGACCGCGCCCTCCACGGACGCGAGGGCGTCCGCCCCAGCACCGCCCGCCAGGTCGAGCGCGCCATCGCCGACCTGCACCGCCAGGCCGACCAGGTGCAGCTCGGCGGGCGGACCTGGGTGCTCGACGTCGTCGTCCAGGCCCCCCTGCGCTTCTCGGTCGAGGTCCGCACCGCGCTGGAGGCGGAGCTCCCGGCGCTGCGGCCCGCGGTCCTGCGGGCGCGGTTCCACCTGCTCGACGGCGCTGGGCCCGAGCCCGTCGTGGCGGCCCTGGAGAAGGCCGCGCGCTCCCGCTCCGACGGCGTCGTCCTGAAGGCCCCCGACGTGCCGGAGGTCGGCGCCGCGGTCTCCCGGCTGCGCGCGGCGGGGGTGCCGGTGGTCACGCTCGTCACCGACCTGCCCGGGTCGGACCGCCTGGCCTACGTCGGCCTCGACAACCGCGGCGCGGGGGCGACGGCGGCGCACCTGGTCGACCAGTGGCTGGGCGACGACGACGGCGCGCTGCTCGTCGTCCGCAGCCGCGGCGCCGACCTCGGTGAGGACGAGCGCGCCGTCGGCTTCGCCGAGGTCCTGCAGACGACGCGCAGCACTCGCCGGGTGCACGAGGTGGTCGACGACGAGGCCCGTCCCGGCACCGTCGTCGACGGCGTCCGCGCGGCCCTCGCGGGCGGCGTCCGGGTCGCGGCGGTCTACGCCATGTACGCGGGCGCCGGTGGCATCGCTCGTGTGCTCGACGCGTTGGTCGACGCCGGGCAGGAGCCGCGCGTCGTCGTCGTCCACGACCTCGCCGCCGAGCACCTGGCGCTGCTGCGCGAGGGGCGGGTCGACGTCGTCCTGCACCACGACCTGCGCACCCACCTGCGCCGCGCCGCGCGGGTGCTGCTGCAGGCCCGCGGCGCGCTGCCCGGCCCGGCGCGGTCCTGGCCGGCCCCGGTGCAGGTGGTGACGCGGTACAACGTCCCGCTGCGCTGAGCCCCTGCGGCCCGGCAGCGGTCAGGGGTGCGTGGGTGCAGGCTCCCGCGCGGCGGAGCGGCGCTCGGGGCGCGCACCACGGCGGAGACGACGAGCCCGAGGACGACCGCGCAGGCCACCGCCACCGCGACGCCGAGCAGCGGGTGCCCGGTGAGGCGGCCGCCGGCGGCGCCGAGCGCGACGCGGATCCCGGCCCAGGCGGCGCAGGCGACGACGTCGGCGGCGACGAAGCGGCGAGCAGGACGAAGAGCCCCAGCAGCGCGATCCGTCCGAGTCCCACGCCCGCCAGACTCGTCCACCGCCGTCCACCGCCGTCCACCGCCGTCCCCGCCGCGCGCCCCGGGTCGCCGGTTCCCCCGCGCGGCGCTGCGATGGGGCGGTGACCCGTCGATCCGTCCTCGTCTCCGGTGCCAGCGTCACCGGCCCGGCGCTCGCCCACTGGCTGACCAGGAGCGGGGTCGACGTCACCGTCGTCGAGCGCGCCGCCTCCCTGCGGGAGGAGGGCCAGAACGTCGACGTCCGCGGCGCGGGCCGCGAGGTGGTCCGCCGGATGGGCCTGGAGGACGCCGTCCTCGCGGCGGGCACCACCGAGGAGGGCACCGCGTTCGTCGACGACGACGGGCGGCCCGTCGCGGTCTTCCCGAAGTCCGACGACGACACCAGCGGCGCCACCGCCGAGATGGAGGTGCTCCGCGGCGACCTCGCCCGGCTCCTCGACGAGAGCGCCGGTGACGGGGTGGAGCGGGTCTTCGGCGACAGCGTCTCGGCTCTGGACGACGACGGCGACGGCGTCGACGTCACCTTCGCGTCGGGCGCGCAGCGCCGCTTCGACGCCGTCCTCGTCGCGGAGGGCGCCCGGTCCCGGACCCGCGACCTCGTGCTGCCGGGCGCCGACCTCCGCCATCTCGGGATGTACACCGCGTACCTGGCCGTGCCGCGCACGGCCGACGACGATCGCCGCTGGCGCTGGTACACCGCCCTCGGGGGGCGCAGCGTCAACCTGCGCCCCGACGCGAAAGGCACCACGCGGGCGCTGCTGAGCTTCATGTCCGACACCCGCGGCCTCGACCACCTCGAGCGCGCCGGGCAGGTGAGCGTGCTGCGGTCGGTGTTCGCGGGCGTCGGGTGGGAGGCCCCGCGGGTGCTCGCCGCGCTCGACGACGCGCCGTTCTACTTCGAGGACGTCGTGCAGGTGCGCCAACCCGCGTGGAGCCGCGGGCGCATCGCGCTGGCCGGTGACGCCGCGCACTGCGCCTCCCCGGTCAGCGGGATGGGGACGACGCTCGGCCTGGTCGGCGCGTACGTCCTGGCCGGGGAGCTGGCGACGGCGTGGGCCGCGGGCGGTGACCACCGGGCGGCCTTCGCCGCCTACGAGGCGCGGATGCGGCCGTACGTCGCT
Organism: uncultured Actinomycetota bacterium; assembly: GCA_963781365.1. Taxonomy (GTDB): domain Bacteria; phylum Actinomycetota; class Actinomycetes; order Actinomycetales; family Quadrisphaeraceae; genus Quadrisphaera. The sequence continues at coordinate 165,645 of CAWAFR010000005.1, forward strand.
GCGGCGCAGAAGCTGCCGCCGGGCACACCCGGCGTCGCCAACCCCCGCTCCCGCGCGGGGCGCACGGCGCTGTGGACGGCGCTGCGCGTGGCGGCGAGCCCCGTGGCGCGCCGCCTCGGAGGGCTGGGGAGCGGGCTGTTCACCCCGCCCGCCGACGCCTTCGAGCTGCCGCGCTACGCCGCCTGACCCTCCCTCTTCGCGACGATCGAGGAGGTCCGGCGCGCCTGATGAGCCGGACCTCCTCGATCGTCACGGAGACGGGGGAGGGGTGGGGGAGCACCCGGGTCAGACCCCGGCGGCGGCGCGGGCCTGCGCCAGGGTGCCGGCGGCGACCTGCAGGCCCTCGATGCGGCCCAGCGAGGTGTCCTCGTGCTCGATGTTGACCGCCATGTCGGGGTCGACCTCGTGCAGCGCGCGCAGGAACTCCGTCCAGAACTCCACGCCGTGGCCGTTGCCGACGGCCACGAAGTCCCACGCGGAGTCCTGCGGCCACTCGTTGACGTAGTGGTCGCCGTCGGTGCCGGGCCCGGTGCCGAGCCCGACCCGCGCCTCGTCGGGGCGCAGGCGCCGGAAGCGGTCGTCCAGGACGCCGTGGATGGCGGCGGCCGGGTTGATCCGCACGTCCTTCGCCGCGGCGTGGCGCACCAGCGGCCCGAGGTGGCGGATCGCCGCGACCGGGTCGATCTGCTGCCAGAACAGGTGCGAGGGGTCCATCTCGGCGCCGACGTGCGTGGCCCCGGTCTGCTCCACCAGGCGCTCGAGCGTCGAGGGGTTGAAGACGAGGTTCTGCGGGTGCATCTCGATGCACAGGTGCACGTCGGCGGCCGCGGCGCGCTGGTCGAGCTCCTTCCAGAACGGCACCGCCACGGACCACTGGTGCTCCAGGGCGTCGAGCCAGGAGGAGTCCCAGGGGTTGACGATCCACGTGGGGGCCGTCGCGCCCGGCGCCCCGCCGGGCAGCCCGGACATGCAGACCACGCGGTGCTGCCCCAGGCGCTCGGCGAGCGCGATGGAGCGGATGAGGTCACCGGTGTGCTTGGCGCGCACCGCGGGGTTCACGTGCATCGCGTTGCCGTTGACGTTGAGCCCGGCCAGCGCGACGCCGGCCTGCTCGAAGAGGCCGAGGTACTCGTCGCGGGCGTCGTCGGAGGCCAGGACGGCGTCGACGGGCAGGTGCGGTGTGCCGACGAAGCCGCCGGCGTTGATCTCGACCCCGTCCAGACCGAGCTCCTTCGCCGTCCTCAGGGCGGCGGGGAGGTCGCGGTCGTGCAGGACGGCGGTGTAGACGCCGATCTTCATGGTGGTCAGCCCTTCGGGTCGGTCGGGGTCAGCGGACGGGGACGTCGGTGCCGGGCTGCTGCGCGGCCCGCGTCACGGCGTCCAGGACGCGCAGGTTGTGCAGGCCGTGGGAGAGCGGGAGCAGCGGGGGCACCTGAGACCCCGCCGACGAGCCGCCGGCGATCTGCTCCAGGAACGCGCGGCACTGGAACGTGAAGAAGTCGTTCTGCCCGTGCCCGACGCTCGGGAAGTCCATCGCCAGCCCGCCGGCGAGGTAGGGGTGCTCGGGGCCGACGAGCACCTGGCGGTAGCCGTTCAGGCCCGTCGGCGCGGAGTCGTCGGAGACGAGCAGCTCAGCGGCCCGCTCGAGGTCGAACACCGCGGCGCCGCGGTCGCAGAACACCGTGAGGCCCAGCCCGTTCGCGTGGCCGTGGGAGATGCGGGAGGCGGTGAGCGTCGCCGTCGCGCCGGAGGCCAGGGTGGCGGTGAAGCTGCCGAGGTCCTCGTTCTCCACCGGTGCGCGCTGCTCGGAGACCTCGCCTCTGGCGTGCCCCATGACGACGCCGACCGGCTCAGGGCGCGAGGTGTGCACGGTGGTGAACGTGGTCCCGCGCACGGAGGTGACGTCGCCGCCGAGGAACTCCGCGAGGTCGACGAGGTGGCTGCCGATGTCGGCGAGCGCGCCCGAACCGGGCCCGCCCTGGTAGCGCCAGCTCATCGGGGCCTCGGGGGAGACGGCGTAGTCGCACCAGTAGCGGCCGTCGACGTGCCGCAGGGCGCCGATGGAGCCGTCGGCCACCAGCCGCTGGACCGCGCCGATGGCGGGGGAGCGGCGGAACGTGAAGCCCACGCCGGAGACCGAGCCGTGCTCGGCGGCGGCGCGCTCGGCGGCGGCGACCATGGCCTCCGCGTCCTCGACGGACGGCGCCAGCGGCTTCTCGCAGAGCACGTGCTTGCCCGCGGCGAGCAGGCCCTCGACCACCTCGCGGTGCAGGGAGTTGGCGACGACGACGCTGACGGCGTCGACCTCCGGGTCCTCCGCCACCTCCTGCCAGCTGGTGACGGCCTTCGCGTAGCCCCAGCGGCGGGCGGCGCCCTCGGCGAAGGGGGCGTGCGCGTCGGCGACGGCGACGAGGCGGACCTCGGGCAGCCCGCCGCCGTACAGGGAGCTGGCGGTGCGGTAGCCGGCGATGTGCGCGCGGCCGGCCATGCCGGCACCGATGACGGCGACGCCGATGGACCGGCCGGAGCTCGAGTCGGAGGTGGGGGTGGAGGACGACATGCGGGGTGCCTCTCTGCACGGTGTTCCAGGTCTGCGCCTCAGCGTTTTAAAGCGCTTTAAGACACCGCTAGCATGAGCCGGCGCCGACGACGGCGTCAAGGGCGGGGGGTGGTCGGCGTGGTCGAGGGGCAGCGCCGTCCGACGCTGGCCGACGTCGCCCGCCGCGCCGGCGTCTCGCCCGGCACCGCCTCCCTGGCCCTGCGCGGTGCCGCCGGCCCGAGCGCCGCCTCCGCAGAGCGCGTGATGGCGGCCGCCGCCGCCCTCGGCTACCGCGCCGACCGCACCGCCAGCCGCCTCGCGGCCCGGCGCACGCGGCTCCTCGGCGCGACGCTCAGCATCCGCAACACCTTCCACGCCGAGCTCGCCGAGGCCCTGCAGGACGCCGCCGAGGACGCCGGGTACCAGCTCCTGCTGCACCCCGTCACGGCGCGCGGGCGGAGAGCCCGCCGCCGTCGACGTCCTCCTCGACTCCCGCTGCGAGGCGCTGCTGCTCCTGGGCACCGAGCTGCCGTCGTCGCAGCTCGCGGGGATCGACGTCCACCACCCGGTGGTGCTGGTCGGGCGCCGCGCCCCGGGCGTCGACGTCGTGCGCGCCGACGAGCGGGTGGGCACCGCGCTGGTGGTCGAGCACCTCGCCGGGCTGGGCCACCGCGCGCTCGTGCACGTCAGCGGCGGCGACGGCGAGGTCGCCCGCGAGCGCCGCGACGGCTTCCTCGCCGCCGCCGCGGCCCGGGGCGTCGCGGCGTCGGTGGTGGAGGGCGCCTTCGGTGAGGACGCCGGCGCGGCGGCGACCGGCGCGGTGCTCCGCAGCGGGGCCACGGGGGTGCTCGCGGCCAACGACCGGGCGGCCGTGGGCCTGCTCGACGCGCTGCTGCGGGAGGGGGTCGCCGTCCCCGGCGGGCTGTCGGTGGCGGGCTACGACGACTCGCCCCTGGCCCGGCTGGGGCACCTGCGGCTGACGTCGGTGAGCCAGGACCCGCCGGGGCTCGCCGCCGCGGCGGTCCGGACGGCGGTGGAGCGGCTCGACGGCGGGCGCGCGGAGCGGGTCGACGTCGTCATCGCGCCGCGGCTCGTGGTGCGGGGCACGACGGGACCGCCCCGGGGTGGCGGAACTGCATGATCACGGCGGAGGACGCGACGGAGGGGTGGCCACGATGAGGCTGGCTGTGGCCGTGCGGCGCCCCGCTCCTCGGTCGTCGCGAGGCGCGGCCGGCGTCAGCGGTCGACGAGCGTGGTCTCGAAGGCGTACCGCGACGCGCGGTAGATGTGGTCACCGATCTCGATCACGGTGCCGGCGTCGTCGTAGGCCGTCCGCTGCATCGTCACCAGCGCCGCGCGGGGCCGCTCCGAGAGCAGCCGGGCCTCGGCGGCCGTCGCCAGGCGAGCTCCGACGCTCTGCCGCGCCACCCGGGACTGCACGCCGCGGGCGCGGAGCACCTCGTAGAGCCCGTCGGTCTCCAGCTGCTCCTGCGTCGGGGCGGTGGCGGCGGGCAGGCGGTTGGTGAGGATCGCCAGCGGCTCGCCGTCGGCGCTGCGCAGCCGGCGCACCGTGACCACCGGCGTCCCGGGCGCCACGCCCAGGGCCTCGGCGAGCTCGTGGGGGGCGGGGGCGGAGACGTAGTCGAGGACCCGGGTGCCGGAGGTGCGGCCGGCGCGCGCGAGGTCGTCGTGCAGGCTGGTCAGCGCCATCGAGCGGTTGACGTGCGGGTGCACGACCTGGGTGCCGACGCCGCGGCGCCGGACCAGGAGGCCCTTGTCGACCAGCTCCTGCAGCGCCTGGCGCATCGTGGGCCGCGACAGGCCCAGGCGCTCCGCGAGCGCCACCTCGTTCTCCAGGCGGGTCCCGGGGGGCAGGGTCCCGTCGGAGATGGCGCCGCGCAGCAGCTCCGCGAGCTGGTGGTAGAGGGGCACCGGGCTCGACCTTTCGATGCCCCGTGCCAGCAGCGACCCGAGGTCGGGCGCGGCGGTCGTGCTCATCGGCCCATCATGGCAGGTGGGAGCCCCCGCGGGCCAGAGCTGCAGTGCGCGCGCCACCCGTGCGGACCTGACGACCGTATGTCAGGACAACACTTGACACCGGTGGGGCACCTGGAGCAGGGTCGGACCCGGCGGCGCAGGCCGCCCGCCGTCCCCCCGAAGCCCGCACGACGACGTGGAGGTCTCCGTGAGCGCTGCCCCCGACGTGCTCGTCGCCGGTCGCTGCGGCGTCGACATCTACCCCCTCCAGACCGGAGTGGGCCTGGAGGACGTGGAGACGTTCGGCAAGTTCCTCGGCGGCAGCGCCGCGAACGTCGCGGTGGCCGCCGCCCGCCTCGGCCGCTCGCCCGCGCTGCTGTCCGGCGTCGGCGACGACCCGTTCGGCCGCTACGTGCGCCGCGCCCTGCGCGACCTCGGCGTCGACGACCGCTTCGTCGTCACCGACGCCGACCACCTCACGCCGGTCACCTTCTGCGAGATCTTCCCCCCGGACGACTTCCCGATCTGGTTCTACCGCCGGCCCACCGCCCCGGACCTGCAGCTCGCCGTGGCCGACTTCGACCTCGACGCCGTCACCGGCGCCGACCTGTTCTGGGTCACCCTCACCGGCCTGTCCGAGGAGCCCAGCCGCAGCGCCCACCACGCGGCGCTCGCCGCGCGGGACGCAGCCCGGGACGCCCGGGGGAGCCGGCGGCACACGGTGCTCGACCTCGACTTCCGGCCCGACTTCTGGCCCGACCCCGACGAGGCCCGCGGGCAGGCGCAGCGCGCCCTGCGCGGCGTCACCGTGGCCGTCGGCAACCGCGAGGAGTGCCGCGTGGCCACGGGGGAGGTCGACGCCGACGCCGCCGCCGACGCGCTGCTCGCCCTCGGCGTGGAGCTCGCCATCGTCAAGCAGGGCCCGGCCGGGGTGCTCGGCGCCACCCGCGACGAGCGCGTCGTCGTCCCCGCGACGCCGGTGGAGGTGGTCAACGGCCTCGGCGCCGGTGACTCCTTCGGCGGCTCCCTCATCGACGGGCTGCTGGCCGGCCGGCCGCTGACCGGCTCCTGGCGCGGTGCAACGCGGCCGGCGCCATCGTCGCCTCGCGGCTGGAGTGCTCGACGGCGATGCCGACCTCCGACGAGATCACCGCCCACCTGCTCACCCACGCCGCCGCGCAGGAGCCCACCCGTGCTTGAGACGCCGACCCTGCCCGCGCAGGCCCCCCGCCCGCCCGCGCGCCCGGCCCCCCGGGCGCGCACCTACGCCGAGGTGGCCGAGCTGCGCGCCCGCCACCCCGAGGCGATCGCCGCCGCGCTGGCCGACCGCGTCCGCCGCCCACCTTCGTGCCGGAGGACGGCCGGCTCATGGTCGTCGCCGCCGACCACCCCGCCCGCGGGGCCCTCTCCGCCCGGGGGCGCAGCGACGCCATGGCCAGCCGCACCGAGCTGCTCGACCGCCTCCGGGCGGCGCTGGCCCGCCCGGGCGTCGACGGGCTGCTCGCCACCGCCGACATCGCCGAGGACCTCCTGCTGCTCGGTGCGCTGGAGGACAAGGTGGTCATCGCCTCCATGAACCGCGGCGGCCTGGCCGGATCGGTCTTCGAGCTCGACGACCGGATGACCGCCTACGACGTCCCCGGCGTCGTGGAGTCCGGCTTCGACGCCGGGAAGATGCTGCTGCGCATCGACCGCGACGACGCGGGCACCGTGGCCACCATGGAGGCCTGCGCGCGCGCCGTCACCGACCTCAACCGGCGCCGGCAAGATCGCGATGGTCGAGCCGTTCATGAGCAACCGCCAGCCCGGCGGGAGGGTCGTCAACGACCTCTCCCCGGAGGGCGTCATCACCTCCATCCACGTCGGGCAGGGCATCGGCGCCTCCTCGGCGCGGACCTGGCTGAAGCTGCCGGTGGTCGAGGAGATGGAGCGCGTCATGGAGGCCACGACGCTGCCCACCCTCATCCTCGGCGGCGACCCCGTGGCCGCCCCCGAGGCGACCTACGAGACCTGGCGGAGGGCGCTCTCGCTGCCCGCCGTCCGCGGCCTGGTCGTCGGCCGCGCCCTGCTGTTCCCGCCCGACGACGACGTCGCCGGCGCCGTCGACACCGCCGTCTCCCTCGTCCGCTGACCTTCCACACCCAGGAGGAAACCCCGTGACCACCACCGCCTCAGCACCGACCTCTGCCCCCGCCGGCACCGACGCCGCCACGGGCACCCAGGCCACCGAGACCGAGCTCCCCACCGCTCTCGCCGCCCGCACCACGCCCACCGCGCTGTGGAACGACTCCGCCGAGATCGGCGAGCTCACGAAGTCCATCGCCTGGGGCGCCGTGGGCGCCACCTGCAACCCCGTCATCGCGCTCGCCGCGATCAGCGCTGACAAGCCGCGCTGGACCGCCCGCCTGCGCGAGCTGGCCGCCGAGAACCCCACCGCGGGGGAGTCCGCGCTGGGCTGGATGGTCGTCGAGGAGCTCTCCATCGAGGCGGCGAAGCTGCTCGAGCCGGCCTTCGAGGCCTCCGGCGGTCGCAACGGGCGCCTGTCGATGCAGACCGACCCCCGCTTCCACCGCGACGCCGCCGCTCTGGCCGACCAGGCCGAGCGCTTCTCGAAGCTCGCGAAGAACATCATCGTCAAGATCCCCGCCACCAAGACCGGCATCGAGGCCATGGAGGAGGCCGCCTACCGCGGTGTCTCCCTCAACGCGACCGTCTCCTTCACCGTGCCGCAGGCGATCGCGGTGGCCGAGGCCATCGAGCGGGGCATGCAGCGCCGCGAGGCCGAGGGTCTGCCCATGCCGGAGTTCGGCCACGTCTGCACGATCATGGGCGGCCGCCTGGACGACTGGATGAAGGCGTACGTGGCCAAGAACCGCCTCCTGCTCGACCCGGGCCACCTGGAGTGGGCCGGCGTCGCGGCGCTGAAGAAGGCCCACCACGTCTTCGTCGAGCGCGGTTACCGCGTGCGCATCCTCTCGGCCGCCTTCCGCAACTCCCTCCAGTGGAGCGAGCTGCAGGGCGGCGACCTCGTGGTCTCCCCGCCGTTCGACTGGCAGGCGCGCATCAACGAGAACCGCATCGCCGTGAACCCGAACGCGATCGACGAGCCCGTGGCCGCCGAGCACCTCGAGGCGCTCGCGGCCATCCCCGAGTGGCACCGGGCCTACGACGTCGACGGCATGACGGTCGAGGAGTTCGAGGAGTTCGGCGCGACCCGCAAGACGCTGCGCCAGTTCCTCGAGGCCGACGCCCAGCTCGACGCGATCGTGCGCGACGTGCTGGTGCCGGCGTGAGCGAGCTCCACCTGAGGGCCGGAGCCAGCGCCGACGGCGTCTGGGACGTCAGGGTCACCCCGGAGGTCGCCGGCTGGGGGTGGACGTCGCTGCGCGTCGGCGACCTCGCCCCCGGCCAGGAGGTCCACGTGGAGACCGGCGACGACGAGGTCGTCGTCGTCCCCCTGCGCGGAGCCCTGACCGTCGCCGTGGGGGGGCACGACGACGTCGTGCAGCTCGCGGGCCGCGCGTCCGTGTGGGCCGGGCCGACCGACGTCCTCTACCTCCCGGCGGGCTCGAAGGCGGTGATGACGACGTCCCCGGACGGCGACGGCGCGCGCGTCGCCCTCCCGGCCGCGAAGACGGGGGTGCTGCCCGACGGCGTCCGCAAGCCGGTGCGGCACGTGCCGGCCGCCGACGTCGCCGTCGAGCTGCGCGGCGCCGGCAGCTGCACCCGCGAGGTGCGCAACTTCGCCTCGGCGGACGTCGACGTCGCCAGCAAGCTCGTGGCGGTCGAGGTGATCACGCCGGGCGGCAACTGGAGCTCGTACCCGCCGCACAAGCACGACGAGACCACCGCCCACGAGAGCGAGCTCGAGGAGGTCTACTACTACGAGGTCGCTCCCGGGCCGTCCGGCGAGCCGGGCGTCGGGTACCACCGGACGTACAGCACCTCCGACCGGCCGGAGCGGCAGATCGACGTGCTCGTCGAGGTCCGTGACCGCGACACCGTGCTCGTGCCCCACGGCTGGCACGGCCCGTGCATGGCCTCGCCGGGCAACCACCTGTACTACCTCAACGCGATGGCGGGCCCCGCCGACGACCGCGCCTGGCGCATCGTCGACGATCCCTCCCACGCCTGGGTGCGCGGCACCTGGGCCGACCAGCCCACCGACCCCCGGCTGCCCCTCGGAGACGCCCGATGACGAGCACCACCCCTGGCCGCACGGTCAGGCTCACGGTCGCCCAGGCGACCGTCAGGTTCCTCGCGAACCAGCACGTCGAGCGCGACGGCGAGCGCACCAAGCTCTTCGCCGGTGCGCTCGGCATCTTCGGGCACGGCAACGTCGCCGGCCTGGGCCAGGCGCTGCTGCAGAACGAGCTCGAGTTCGGCCACGAGGGCCCGCAGGCCCTGCCGTACGTGCTGGGCCGCAACGAGCAGGCGATGGTGCACACCGCCGTCGCCTACGCCCGCGCCAAGGACCGGCTGCAGACCTGGGCGATCACCGCGTCCGTCGGTCCCGGCTCCACCAACATGCTCACCGGCGCGGCGCTGGCCACCATCAACCGGCTCCCGGTGCTGCTGCTGCCCGCCGACACCTTCGCCACCCGCTCCGCGGGGCCGCTGCTGCAGGAGCTGGAGCTGCCGGCCTCCGGCGACGTCACCGTCAACGACGCGTTCCGGCCGCTGTCGCGGTACTTCGACCGGGTGTGGCGCCCCGAGCAGCTGCCCGGCGCGCTGCTGGGCGCGATGCGCGTGCTCACCGACCCGGCCGAGACCGGCGCCGTCACGGTCTGCTTCCCGCAGGACGTGCAGGCCGAGGCCCACGACTGGGACGAGGACCTGTTCGCCGAGCGCACCTGGCACGTCGGCCGTCCGCTGCCGGAGCGCGCCGCGCTGGCCCGCGCCGTCGAGGTGATCCGGTCGGCGAAGAGGCCGCTCATCGTCGCCGGCGGCGGGGTCCACTACTCGCGCGCCCAGTCGCAGCTGCAGGCGCTCGCCGAGGCCACGGGCATCCCCGTCGGCCAGAGCCAGGCCGGCAAGGGCGCGCTCTCGTTCGACCACCCGCAGTCCGTCGGCGCCATCGGCTCCACGGGGACGACGGCGGCGAACGCGCTCGCCCGAGACGCCGACGTCGTCATCGGCGTCGGCACCCGCTTCCAGGACTTCACGACGGCGTCGCGCACGGCCTTCGGCGCCGAGGGCGTGCGGTTCGTGACGCTCAACGTCGCGGCGCTCGACGCCGCGAAGCACTCCGCGGTGTCCGTCGTCGCCGACGCTCGCGAGGGCCTCGAGGCGCTCCTGGGTGCGCTGGACGGCTACGACGTCGGCGACGCGCACCGCTCCGAGACCGCCGAGCTCAAGGCCACCTGGGACGCCACGGTCGCGTCCGTCTACGCGAGGGACTCCGGCGACCTGGACGTCCAGCCCGACCAGAACCAGGTGCTCGGCGCCGTCAACGAGCTGTCCGACCCGCGCGACGTCGTCGTGTGCGCCGCCGGCTCCATGCCCGGTGACCTGCACAAGCTCTGGCAGGTGCGCGACGCGAAGGGGTACCACGTCGAGTACGGGTACTCCTGCATGGGCTACGAGGTGGCCGGCGGGATCGGTGTCGCGATGGCGGCCCTCGACGCCGAGCGCCACGGGGAGGCGCCGCGCGACGTCTTCGTCATGGTCGGCGACGGCTCCTACCTCATGATGGCGACCGAGCTGGTGACCGCCGTCCAGGAGGGCATCAAGGTCATCATCGTCCTGGTGCAGAACCACGGGTACGCCTCCATCGGCTCGCTGTCCGAGCAGCTCGGCAGCCAGCGGTTCGGCACCCGGTACCGCTCCCGCTCCGCCTCCGGTCGCCTCGACGGCGACTTCCTGCCCGTCGACCTCGCCGCGAACGCCGCGAGCCTGGGCATGCACGTCGTGCGCACGAGCACCCGCAAGGAGCTCGAGGCGGCGATCCTCGACGCGAAGGCGTCGCCGGACTCGACGGTCATCCACGTCGAGACCGACCCCTTCGTCGACGCCCCCTCCAGCGAGAGCTGGTGGGACGTGCCCGTGAGCGAGGTCTCCGCGCTGGAGAGCACGCAGCGGGCCCGCGCGGTCTACGACCAGCACAAGGCGCGGCAGCGCCCCTTCCTGAAGCCCTCCGAGACGACGAACTGAGGAGTCAGACCATGAGCGACGAGCAGGTCACCCACTGGATCGACGGGGCCGCCACCAGCGGCTCCTCCACCCGCACCGCCGACGTCTTCGACCCCGCCACCGGCGAGGTCTCCCGCACCGTGCTGCTGGCCGAGCCGTCCGACGTGCAGGCCGCCGTCGCCTCCGCCAAGGCCGCGTTCCCCGGCTGGCGCGACACCTCCCTGGCCAAGCGCACCCAGGTGCTCTTCAGGTTCCGGGAGCTGCTCAACCAGCGCGCCCCGGAGCTGGCCGAGATCATCACCTCCGAGCACGGCAAGGTCGTCTCCGACGCCGCCGGCGAGGTCGCCCGCGGCCAGGAGGTCGTGGAGTTCGCCTGCGGCATCCCGCACCTGGTCAAGGGCGGCTTCACAGAGAACGCCTCCACCAGCGTCGACGTGCACTCCGTGCGCCAGCCGCTCGGCGTGGTGGGCATCATCAGCCCGTTCAACTTCCCGGCGATGGTCCCGATGTGGTTCTTCCCCGTCGCGATCGCCACCGGCAACACCGTCATCCTCAAGCCGTCCGAGAAGGACCCGTCGGCATCGCTGTTCATCGCGCAGCTGTGGAAGGAGGCCGGTCTGCCCGACGGCGTCTTCACCGTGCTGCAGGGCGACAAGGTCGCCGTCGACGGGCTGCTGACGCACCCCGACGTCGCCTCGATCTCCTTCGTGGGCTCCACCCCGATCGCGAGGTACGTCTACGAGACCGGCACGGCGCACGGCAAGCGCGTCCAGGCCCTGGGCGGCGCGAAGAACCACATGGTGGTGCTGCCCGACGCCGACCTCGACCTCGCCGCCGACGCCGCCGTCAACGCCGGCTTCGGCTCCGCGGGGGAGCGCTGCATGGCCGTCTCCGCGCTGGTGGCCGTGGGCGGGATCGGCGACGAGCTCGTCGCCAAGATCGCCGACCGCGCCGGCAAGATCCGCACCGGTGACGGCCGCCGCTCCTGCGACATGGGCCCGCTGGTCACGAAGGTGCACCGCGACAAGGTGGCCTCCTACATCGACGTGGCTGCCGCTGACGGCGCCGACGTCGTCGTCGACGGCCGCACGATCACCCCGGACGCCGACGGCTCCGGCTTCTTCCTCGGCCCCACCCTGCTCGACCGCGTGCCGACCAGCAGCCGCGCGTACACCGAGGAGATCTTCGGCCCGGTGCTGTCCGTGCTGCGGGTCGACTCCTACACCGACGCCGTCGACATGATCAACGCCAACCCGTACGGCAACGGCGTGGCGATCTTCACCAACGACGGCGGCGCCGCGCGGCGCTTCGCCAACGAGGTGCAGGTCGGCATGATCGGCGTGAACGTGCCGGTCCCGGTGCCGATGGCGTACTACTCCTTCGGCGGGTGGAAGAACTCCCTGTTCGGCGACACCCACGCCCACGGGGCCGAGGGCGTGCACTTCTTCACGCGTGGCAAGGTCGTCACCACCCGCTGGCTCGACCCGAGCCACGCGGGGCTGAACCTCGGCTTCCCGACCAACGCCTGAGATGAGCGATGAGCTCGCCGAGCTGCGGGTCGCCGTCGTCGGTGTCGGGATGATGGGCGCCGACCACGTGCGGCGCCTGTCCACCCGCACCGCCGGCGCGCGTCCGGTGGTGGTGGCCGACGCCTTCCCCGCCACGGCGGAGAGGGTGGCGGCCGCCTGGCCGGGCCTGCGGGTGGCCACCGACCCGCTGGCCGCGATCGGCGACGACGAGGTCGACGCCGTCGTCATCGCGACCCCGGGAGGCACGCACGAGGAGCTGGTGCTGGCCTGCCTGGAGCGCGGTAAGCCGGTGCTGTGCGAGAAGCCGCTGACCACCGACGTCGAGAGCTCGCTGCGGCTGGTGGAGGCCGAGCGCGCCACCGGCCGGCGGCTGGTGCAGGTGGGCTTCATGCGGCGCTTCGACCCGGAGTACGCCGGGCTGCGGCGCCTCGTCGAGACGGACGCGCTGGGCCGGCCGCTGATGCTGCACTGCGCGCACCGCAACGCCTCCGTGCCGCCGTACTTCACCTCGGAGATGGTGGTGCTCGACTCGCTCGTCCACGAGGTCGACTGCACGCGCTTCCTCCTCGGGGAGGAGATCACCGCGATCACGGTGATGCACCCGCGCTCGCGCAGCGGCGCGCCGGAGGGGCTGTCGGACCCGACGTTCGCCCTGCTGGAGACCTCCAGCGGCGCGCTGGTCGACGTCGAGGTCAACGTCGCCACCGGCCTGGGCTACGAGGTGCGCACCGAGCTCGTCGCCGAGCGAGGGACGGCGATGATCGGCCTGGAGACCGGTCCCCTGGTGGCCACCGGCACCTCTGGTTCCGCGGTTCGGGGCCGGAGCGTGCCCCCGAGCTTCAAGGAGCGCTTCGAGCAGGCCTACGACCTGGAGTTCCAGGCCTGGGCCGACGCCGCGCGCCGCGGCACCGCGACCGGCCCGACGGCGTGGGACGGGTACGCGGCGACGGCGGTCACGACCGCCGGGGTCGAGGCGCTCCGCACGGGCCGCCGCGTCGAGGTGGAGCTCGACGAGCGTTCCTGACCAGCGCCGACCCCGCGGACGACGGTCGCCGGGTCTCTCCTCGGAGGGACCCGGCGACCGTCTGCCGTTCTGATGTCAGGACAAAGGGTTGACACCGGGGTGCGGCGTGGGCGAGGCTCCTGCTGCTCCGGACGCCGATGGCGGCGTCCGCCGCTCTGAACAGCACTCACTGTCGAGGCACACGCGTCAGGAGCGTCTCCCATGGCCACCACCACCCCCTCGCCCGCCACGGCGGGTGTCGCCGGATCCGGAGGCACTCCGCCTCCGGCGACCCGCGACGACCGCGTCAGCAAGCGACCGCTGGTCGCTACCCTGCTCTCCCGCCCCGAGGTCGGGTCCGTCCTCGGGGCGGTCGTGATCTTCATCCTGTTCCTCGTGGTCGCCCCGACGTTCCGCAACCCGGCCGCGCAGGGCACCGTGCTCTACACGAGCTCCACGATCGGCATCATGGCCGTCTCGGTGGCGCTGCTGATGATCGGCGGGGAGTTCGACCTGTCGGCCGGCGTCGCGGTCACCAGCAGCGGCCTGACGGCCTCGATGACGGCGTTCCAGCTGGGCCTGAACGTCTGGGTGGGCGTCCTCATCGCCCTGGTGGTCTCCGTGGGCATCGGGGCCTTCAACGGGTGGCTGCTCATGAAGACCGGCCTGCCCAGCTTCATCATCACGCTGGGCACCTTCTTCATGCTCACGGGCCTCAACCTCGGCGTCACGCGGTTCGTGGCCAACGGCGTGAGCACCCAGAACATCTCCGACATGCAGGGCTTCTCCTCCGCTCAGGCGGTCTTCGCCCACGTCTTCAGGATCGGTGGCGTCAACATCCAGATCACCGTGTTCTGGTGGCTGCTGCTGGTGGCGGCGTCCACCTGGTTCCTGCTGCGCACCCGCGCCGGCAACTGGGTCTTCGCCGTCGGCGGTGACGCCAAGGCGGCCCGGGCGGTGGGCGTGCCGGTGAAGAAGACCAAGATCGGCCTGTTCATGTTCGTCGGCTTCACGGCCTGGTTCGTCGGCATGCACGTGCTCTTCAACTTCAACGTGGTGCAGTCCGGCCAGGGCGTCGGCAACGAGTTCCTCTACATCATCGCCGCGGTGGTCGGCGGCTGCCTCATGACGGGCGGCTACGGCTCCACCATCGGGGCGGCGGTCGGCGCGTTCATCTTCGGCATGACGGTGAACGGCATCGTCTACGCGAACTGGAACCCCGACTGGTTCAAGCTCTTCCTCGGCGTGATGCTCCTGCTCGCGACCATCGTCAACCTCGTCGTCAAGAACCAGGCCGAGAAGAGGTGATGGCGGTGTCCCCCAGCGCCACGATCGTGGAGCCCACCAGCCCCGTCAGCGAGATCGTCTCCCTGCGGGAGGTCGGGAAGAGCTACGGCAACGTCCACGCCCTGCGCGGCGTCTCCCTCGTGGTCCGCCAGGGAGAGGTGACCTGCGTCCTCGGCGACAACGGCGCTGGCAAGTCGACGCTCATCAAGATCCTCGCCGGCCTTCACGCCCACTCCGAGGGCCAGGTGGTCATCAACGGTGAGCCGGTGACCTTCTCCTCGCCCCGCGAGTCCCTGGAGAGGGGCATCGCGACGGTCTACCAGGACCTCGCCCTGGTGCCGCTGATGAGCATCTGGCGCAACTTCTTCATGGGCGCCGAGCTGCGCACCGGGGCGCTGCGCAAGCTCGACGTGGCGCGGATGAAGACCGTCGTCGCCGAGGAGCTCTTCAAGATGGGCATCGACGTGCCCGACCTCGACCGGCCCGTGGGCGGCCTCTCCGGCGGTCAGCGCCAGTGCATCGCCATCGCCCGCGCCGTGTACTTCGGTGCGAAGGTGCTCATCCTCGACGAGCCGACGGCGGCGCTCGGCGTCAAGCAGTCCGGCGTGGTGCTGAAGTACGTGGCCCGGGCGCGCGACGCCGGCCTCGGCGTCGTCTTCATCACCCACAACCCGCACCACGCGTACCTCGTGGGCAACCACTTCGTCATCCTCAACCGCGGGCGCGTGTCCCTGGACGGCTCGCGGGCGGAGATCAGCCTGGAGCGGCTCACCAACGAGATGGCCGGCGGGGCGGAGCTCGAGGCGCTCGGCCACGAGCTCGGGGCCTCGGTCTCGCAGATGGAGTCGGGCCAGGCGCTCCACGTGGGCTGACCGCCGCGCGGCACTCAGGGCCGACGCGCTCGCGCGCGGCGGCCCTGAGCCGTGATCAGAACGTTATTGACTTGATGTCAGGACATGGGCGATGCTCCTCATCAGTGGGGCGCGGCGAGGACGCCGACCAGCGCTCCCAGCTCCTCCAGCACCACTCTGGCGACGACGACAGATGGGACCCACAAAGATGTCGATCACGAAGTTCGGCCGCCGCGGCCGCCGCACCGCAACCCTCGTCTCCGCCCTCGTCCTGGCCGGCGGCCTCGCCGCCTGCTCGAGCACCGGCGGCGCGCAGGACGACAGCACCGCTGCCGCTGGCGGCGGTGGTGACAAGGCGACCACGATGACGGTCGCGATGATCACCCACGGTGCGGCGGGCGACACCTTCTGGGACACCATCCGCAAGGGTGCCGAGGCCGCCGCAGCGAACGACGGCGTCAAGCTCAACTACACCTCCGACGGCGACGCGACCAACCAGGCGACGCTGATCCAGAACGCCATCGACCAGAAGGTCGACGCGATCGCCGTCACCGACCCGAACACCGGTGCACTGGGCGCCCCCATCAAGGCCGCCATCGCGGCGGGCATCCCCGTCGTGGAGTTCAACGCCGGCGCCGGTGACTGGCAGAGCCTCGGCGCGCTCAGCTACTTCGGCCAGGACGAGGCCATCGCCGGTGAGGCCGCTGGCGCCCGGCTCAAGGAGGATGGCGCCTCCAAGGTCCTCTGCGTCATCCAGGCGCAGGGCCAGAGCCAGCTCGAGGCGCGCTGCGACGGCGTCTCCAAGGGCCTGGGTGCCGATGTCGAGCGCCTCTACGTCAACGGCACCGACCTCCCCTCCACGCAGTCGACGATCTCCTCCAAGCTGCAGCAGGACCCGAGCATCGACCACGTGATCACGCTGGGCGCGCAGTTCGCGCTCGCCGCGGTCAAGGCCAAGTCCGACGCCTCCAGCCAGACGAAGATCGTCACCTTCGACACCAGCGCTGACCTCGTGAGCGCCATCAAGGACAAGTCGGTGGACTGGGCGATCGACCAGCAGCCCTACGCCCAGGGCTACCTCGCCGTGGACTCCCTGTGGATGCACAAGAACGCCGGCATCGTCCTCGGCGGTGGCCAGTCGGTGCTGACCGGCCCGGCCTTCATCGACAGCACCAACGTCGAGGCGGTCGAGGGCTTCGCCAAGGAGGGACTGCGCTGACGCGCTGACCACCCGCTGAACGTCCGACGGGGGCGGCCCACCAGGGCCGTCCCCGTCCGGCGTTCCACCCCGCCGTCACGAAGCACCGGCCCGGTCCCAGCCCGAGGAGGCACCCGTGAAGATCGCCCTGGACCCCACCCCGTTCCACCACAGCCACTCCCTGCTGGAGTTCCCGCGCCTGGCGGCCGACCTCGGCTTCGAGCACCTCCAGCTCACCCCGCACCGCGACTTCATCCCCTTCTTCCGCCACCCCCGCGCCGACGACGCCCTCGTGAAGCGGTTCCGGGCAGCGTGCGACGCCGCCGGCGTCGGCATCGCCTCCGTCCTGCCGGTGCTGCGCTGGTCCGGGCCCGACGAGGTCGACCGCGAGGCCGCCGTCCGCGCGTGGAAGCGCGTCATCCAGATCACCGTCGACCTCGGCGTCGACGTCATCGGCACCGAGTTCTCCGGGCGCCCCGAGGCCGCAGAGCGCTCCGACGCCGCCTTCTACCAGTCGATGGAGGAGCTGCTGCCGGTCATCGAGCGCGAGGGCGTGCGGGTGCTGGTCGACCCCCACCCCGACGACTTCGTCGAGGACGCGCTCGAGGCCCTGCGCGTCATCCGGGGCCTGAACAGCCCGAACGTCGGCTTCGTCTACGTCTCCAGCCACACGTTCCACCACGGCCACCCCGCCGACGTCGTCATGGACGCCGCCGGCGACCTGCTGCAGCTCGTGCACGTCTCCGACACCTTCGACCACACCCGCTCCCACGGGCTGCGCTACATCACCAACCCTCCGGGCAACCCGGTCCGGGTGCACAGCCACCTGCGGGTCGGCGACGGCGACGTCGACTTCGACGCCTTCTTCGACGGCCTCGTGCGCCTCGGCTTCGACCAGCGCGACGACACCGTGATGTGCTCCAGCGTCTTCGCGGAGGACGAGGACGCCGAGGCGGTCTCCCGCTTCCAGCTGGGCGCCCTGCGCGACGGCGTCGCGGCGGCCCGTGCCCGCGCGAGCGCGTGAGGCCCGGGTCGTGAGCCGCGTCGTGCTGCGCGCCTTCCACGCCGACGACGTCGAGGGTGTCCTCGCCCTGTGGGAGGCCGCCCGGCGCACCGGCGGCGAGCCCGTCTACGGCCTGGCGGAGGTGCTGGCCTCCTGCGAGAAGGACCACGCCGTCATCGCCCACGAGGGCGGCCGCGTGGTCGGCGCCGTCGTCGGCCGCGCGGCGCACGCTCAGGGGTGGGTGGTCTTCCTCGCCGCCGCCCCCGAGCACGCCGACCTCGGGCCGCGGCTGCTCGCGGCGCTGGAGCGGGAGCTGACCGGTACCGGGCTCACCAAGCTGTCGGCGCTGCTCACCGACGACGCCGCGGCCCTGGCCGCCTTCCACCGCCAGGGCTTCCGCACGCAGCAGGACCTGCACTACCTCGAGCGCGACCTGCCCCTGCAGCGCGCCGAGGTGGCCCTGCTGGGCGAGCTCGGCGGCCGGATGCTGCAGCGCGACCTGTGGGACGCCATCGGCGGGATGCACACCGAGAAGCAGCTGCTCGAGCGGCGCCTGGTGATCCCGCTGGCGCACCCCGACGTCGCCGACCGCTTCGGCGTCGCCCCGCCGCGGGCCGTGGTGCTGTTCGGGCCGCCCGGCACCGGCAAGACGACGTTCGCCAAGGCGGTCGCCTCGCGGCTGGACTGGCCGTTCGTGGAGGTCTTCCCCTCCCGTCTGGCGGCTGACCCCGCGGGTCTGGCGGGGGCGCTGCGGGAGACGTTCGCGCGGATCTCGGCGCTGGAGCACGTCGTCGTCTTCATCGACGAGGTGGAGGAGATCGCGGGCAAGCGCGGCGGGGAGCCGCCGTCGCCGCTGCAGGGCGTGACCAACGAGCTGCTCAAGCTCATCCCGGCGTTCCGGGAGCAGCCCGGGCGCCTGCTGCTGTGCGCGACGAACTTCATCCGCGCCATCGACGGCGCCTTCCTGCGCCACGGCCGGTTCGACTACGTCCTGCCGATCGGCCTGCCGGACGCGTCCGCGCGACGGGCGATCTGGGAGGGGTACCTGCCGGCCGCGGTGCGGGGAGCGTCGACCTGGAGGAGGTCGTCGCGCGCAGCGAGGGCTTCTCCCCGGCGGACATCGAGTTCGCCGCCCGCCGCGCCTCGCAGGCCGCGATGGAGCACGCGATGTCCGCCGGCTCCAACCCCCTCGATGACGACGGCGCGCAGGGCCCCTCGACCCGCGACTACCTCGACGCCGTGGCCAGCACCCGCGCCACGGTCTCCGACGACGCCGCCGCGGCCTTCGAGGAGGACATCGCAGCGCTGGCGCGCCTCTGACCCTCCTCGCCCCCTCCCGCGACGATCAAGGAAGTCCGGTTCACCCCGCCCCGCCACGGGCCCGTTGCTCCGAACGGGTGAACCTCAGATCGCGCCGATCATGGTCCTGTGCAGGTCTTCTGCACACTCGTTCGACTGTCTGTGGTCGCCTCTAGCGTCAGCGGTGTGAGGACAGAGGGCACCGCCGGCGACGGCGCCGGCTGGGCGCCCCTGCCGCGCCCCGGCAGCTCTGCAGCCGTCTCCCAGGACCTGCGGGAGGCGCTGCTGGATGACCCCCTGGGCGATCCGATCCTGCACAAGGACCGCCTGCGGCCCGCCGTCACGGCCCACCTGGCCGGCCCGCCCGGGCCGGACCTGCTCGCCGCGGCCGATGAGCTGATGACCCTCGCGCTCAGCCAGACCAGCACCGCCTCAGGTGGGGTGGGTGAGGTGGAGCTGTCCGGGAGGGAGTGGCTGGAGCTGACCTGCGCTCTGGACCGCTGCACCTCCTGCACCGCAGCCGCCACCTTGTCCGCCGTCGCCGCCCTGGACCGCGCCCGCCTGGCCGAGAACCCCACCCGCGCCGCCGCCCGCGACACCCGACGCCTGGCCGCTGACGACCTCGCTCCCGCGCTGAAGACCTCCCCGGGTGCCGCCTCAGCCCTGGTTGGCCTGGCCCGGCAGGTCGAGGAGGACCTGCCCCTGGCCGCGCAGGCCCTCGCGGAAGGGGCCATGACGCTGGCGCAGCTGAAGGTGCTGGCTGCTGCGGTCAAGCACCTGCCGCCGGCGGCGGCGCGGGCGGTGGAGGAGGTCGCGGTGCGCAAGGCCATCACGACGGTCCGCTCCCAGCTGGCTGAGGCGGTCGAAGAAGCCGCCGTCCAGGCTGACCCGGGGTACGCGGCGCGGCGCACCGCAGCCGGCATCGCCGATCGTGACGTGCAGCTGCGGCGGTCCCCGGTGCCGGGGTGCGTGCGGTTGGTCGCTGACCTGGAGCGGTTGGACGGGACCGCGGCGTGGCAGGTGATCAACGCGATGGCCACCCTGGCCAAGGAGGCTGACCCAGCGCAGGAGGATCCGGGGTCGGTGGAGGAGCGCCTCCTGGCGCAGCTGCGCGCTGATGCACTGGTCAGCGTCCTGGTGGGGGACTTCTCCCCGACAGCGGCCAGCGTCGCCGCTGACGCCGCTGCCGACAGCGCTCCGGGTGCTGACGGCGCCGGCGACCAGGACGACGCCGACGACGCCGACAGTCTCGGGCAGGAGGAGCTGCGGCCGGTGGTGGACACCCGTGCCCCGGTGCCCATCCCCACCCCCGAGCACCGCGCCCGCCTGGCGGAGGTGCACGTGGTGGTCCTGGAGGACGACATCGACGACCTCATCGGCGACGACCCGACTGACCCCGAGGACCCGGAGGACCCGGAGGACCCGGAGGGCGGTGACGGGTCCGGGGGGCCGGGTCCCCACGGCGTCGCCACGAGCCGGCGCCGCGGCGAGCCACGACCCGCACGAGCCGCAGCCGCACCACCGGCAGCCGGGCGATCCGCACAGTCCGAGCAGACCCGGCGGAGGCGCGCGGGGCGGGCACTGGCCGGGTTCGGGCCCTTCGGGTACGTCCCCGGCGTGGGACGCCTCGACCCCGAGACCACCCGCACCGTCCTGGCCCGCGCCCCCTGGCGACGCCTCAGCGCTGACGCCGCCACCGGGACCCTGCTGACCCGCTCCCGCTGGCTGCTCCCACCACCACAGTCACCGCCAGTGCCGTCACCGGCGCCGTCACCAGCTCACGAGCACCCACCGGAGCAGGTCCGTGCTGACCTGCGCGAGCGCCTGACCCGGCTGCGGGCCCTGCCCGAGGAAGCGCCGCCGGGCCCGACGCTGACCCACCGGCCCACCTCGGTGATGGCCGCCCACGTGCGCGCCCGCGACGCCACCTGCATCGGCCCTGCCTGTCACCACGCAGCCCGCTCCGGGGGGATCCAGCTGGACCACACCCGCGCCTTCGGTCCGCCCACGCCCACCCGCACCCGCGGGGGGATCACCGAGAGCGGGAACCTGGGTTGCCTGTGCCAGCGCTCCCACACCGCCAAGACCCACGGCGGGTGGCTCCTGCAGCAGCCGTCCCCGGGCAGCTTCACCTGGACCAGCCCCCTGGGCCGGGTCCACCACCGCCGCGCGACCCCCCTGCTGCCCGACCTCGCCGTGGACGACGGGTCCTAGGGTGCTCCTGGGCGGCGCTGTGCCTGCCCGACGAAGCTCTGCAGTCCGCCGAGAACCGCTCAGGAGGCGACGATGCCCGCCGAGGCCACCCCGCTGAACTCCCAGAACCTGGCCGCCGTCGGGGAGCGGGTGCCGGTCCCGGCGTACGACCGCTCCGCGGTCACCGCGGGTGTCGTGCACTTCGGTGTCGGCGGCTTCCACCGCGCCCACCAGGCGATGTACCTCGACCGCCTCCTCACCGAGGACTTCGAGGCGGCGAAGGACTACGGCATCTGCGGGGTCGGCGTCCTGCCCGGCGACGCGCGCATGCGGGACGCGATGGCCGCGCAGGACCGCCTGTACACGCTGGTGCTGAAGCACCCGGACGGCAGCCTCGAGCCGCGCGTCATCGGCTCGGTGGTGGAGTACCTCTTCGCCCCGGACGACCCGGAGGCCGTCGTGGAGAAGATGGCGGCGCCCACCACGCGGATCGTCTCCCTGACCGTCACCGAGGGCGGGTACAACCTCGACGACATCACCGGCGAGTTCGTGGCAGACACCCCCGCGGTCGCCGCCGACGCGGCGGCCGGCAGCGACGCCAGCCGGCTCACCACGGTCTTCGGCCTCGTCGTGGAGGCCCTGGTGCGCCGCCGCGACCGCGGTCTGGACCCCTTCACGATCATGAGCTGCGACAACCTGCAGGGCAACGGGCACCTGGCGCAGACGGCGTTCTCGGCGTTCGCGGCGCAGCGCGAGGAGTCGCTGGGGGCGTGGGTGCGCGAGCAGGTCCGCTTCCCCAACTCGATGGTCGACCGGATCACCCCGGCCACCACCGCTGACGACGTCGAGCTGGTCGCGCGGGAGTTCGGCATCGCCGACACCTGGCCGGTGGTGTGCGAGCCGTTCACGCAGTGGGCGCTGGAGGACGCCTTCGGCGCGGGCCGCCCGGCGCTGGAGGAGGTCGGGGTGCAGGTGGTGCCCGACGTCGAGCCCTACGAGCTCATGAAGCTGCGGCTGCTCAACGCCAGCCACCAGGGGCTCGCCTACTTCGGTCGCCTGCTCGACCACGAGCTGGTCGACGCCGCCGCCACCGACCCGGCGCTGGCGCCGTTCGTGCGGGCGTACATGGACGCCGAGGCGACGCCGACGCTGAGCCCGGTGCCCGGCGTCGACCTGGAGGAGTACAAGGACACGCTCATGGAGCGGTTCGGCAACCCCCACGTCCGTGACACGACGGCCCGCCTCGGCGCGGAGAGCTCCGACCGCATCCCGAAGTGGCTGGTGCCCGTGGTGCGCGAGAACCTCGCCTCCGGGGGGCCGGTGCAGCGCGCCGCCGCGATCGTGGCGAGCTGGGCCCGCTACGCCGAGGGCGTCGACGAGCACGGGCACCCGATCACGGTCGTCGACCGCCGCAAGGACCGCGTGATGGCTGCCGCCGCTCGGCAGGTCGCCCGCGGGGAGGGCGCCGGGGACGGCGACGACGTCGACCCGCTCTCCTTCCTGCGGGACCGGGAGCTCTTCGGCGACCTGGTCGAAGACGAGCGCTTCACGGAGGCCTACCGGACGGCGCTCGACACCCTGCACGAGCGCGGTGCGCGGGCCGCCCTCGAGCAGCTCCGCTAGCACGCGTCTCCCGTCGGGAGGCTGTCGACAGCCTGTGGGTCTCCTGTGACCTGATCGTGACCTGCGGTCCGTTGACAACGATTGCAGATCCTCGCGAGACTCCTCTCACCCGGACGACGACGTCGAGAGGAGGCTCCACCCATGATCCCCACCAAGGGCCGCGCCACCCTCAGCGACGTCGCGACAGCAGCCGGCACCAGCGCCTCCACCGCATCCCGCGTGCTGCACGGGGGAGCCGGCGTCACGGACGACCTCGCGGCCCGCGTGCGCCGCGCCGCCAGCGACCTGGGCTACTCGGTGAACCGCCAGGCACGCTCCCTGCGGCGCGGCAAGGACACCGCCATCGGTCTCGCCGTGGAGGACTTCACGATCCCCTTCTTCGGCCGCGTCGTCGCCGTCGTCGAGCAGGCGGCGCACGAGCGCGGCTACGGCGTCGTCATCGCCTGCGCCGGGTCGGGGCGCTCGGAGGAGGAGGCGGTCGAGCCGCTCCTGTCCCGCAGCGTCGCGGGGATCGTCGTGTCGACCGGCACCGCGGGCGCCCCCCAGGGCTACCTCGCGGAGGTCGCCACCGAGCTGCCGGTGGTGCAGATCGACGCGCCGGGCGCCAGCACCTCCACCGACGCGGTGGGCATCGACAACGAGGGAGCCGGCCGCCGGCTCACCGAGCACCTGCTGGCCCGCGGGCACCAGCGCATCCTCTTCGCCGGCTCCGGGCCCGCGGCCACCACGGTCGAGCTGCGCCGCCGCGGCTACGAGGGCGCGATGCGCTCGGCGGGCCTCGAGCCCCGGTCCGTGATGCTCGGCTACCTGCCGTCGGAGTCCGCCGACCGCGCCGTCGCCGCCCTGTCCGAGCTGGCGGGGCCCGACGGCGTCACCGCGGTGCTCTCCGGCGTGGCCCGAGTCACGATGGGCCTGGCCTCGGCCATCGCCCGGCTCGACCGCCACGACCTCGCCTTCGCCGCCGTCGACGACCTGGCGGGCGCCGACGCCTTCAACCCGCCCCTGACCGTGCTCGAGCAGGACGTCGAGGCGATCGCCGCCCGCGCTGCTCACCTGCTGTTCGCGCGGATCGACGGCTGGGACGGCCCGCCCGTGCACGAGCTGGTGCCGCTGCGTCTCCTCGAGCGCGGCTCCGGCGAGCTGCGCCCCCGCGGCGCCCTCGCGGCCACCTGACCGCACCAGACCGCTCCACCAGACCAACCAGCTCCGGGTGCGGTCGGCATCCGGGAACCATGAAAGAAGAGGAACAACGCATGGCAGCACGACGACGTGTCATCGCCTCCATCGCCGCGGCGGCCAGCCTCGCGGTGCTCACCGCCGGCTGCTCCGGCGCCGGTGGCGGCGGCGGAGGGGGCGGTGACGCCAGTGACGGCGGCTCCACCTCGATCAACGTGGTGATGGTCAACAACCCGCAGATGGTCGACCTGCAGAAGCTGACCGCGGACAACTTCACCAAGGACACCGGCATCACCGTCAACTACAAGGTGCTCCCGGAGAACGACGCCCGCGACACGATCCAGACCGACTTCTCCCAGCAGTCGGGCCAGTACGACGTCGCCACCATCTCCAACTACGAGGTGCCGTTCTTCTCGGCCAACAAGTGGATCGCCAACCTCGACGAGAACATCGCCGCCGACAGCGCGTTCAAGCAGGACGACATCCTCACGCCGATCGCCGACGGGCTCAAGGGCGCCGACGGCTAGCAGTACGCCGAGCCCTTCTACGGCGAGACCTCCTTCCTCATGTACCGCAAGGACGTCTTCGAGGCCAAGGGCCTGACGATGCCGGCCAACCCGACCTGGGACCAGGTCGCGCAGCTCGCGGCGCAGGCCGACGGGGGCGAGCGGGCAAGATGCGCGGCATCTGCCTGCGCGGGCAGGCCGGGTGGGGCCAGGTCTTCGCCCCCCTGACCACCGTGGTCAACACCTTCGGCGGCACGTGGTTCGACGAGAACTTCGACGCGCAGGTCAACGCCGCGCCGTTCGTGGAGGCGACGAACTTCTACGTCGACCTGGTCCAGAAGCACGGCGAGCCCGACGCGGCCAACGCCGGCTTCACCGAGTGCCTCAACGCCATGACCCAGGGCGGCGTGGCCATGTGGTACGACGCGACCTCCGCCGCGGGCTCGCTGGAGGCCGACGACTCCCCGGTGAAGGGCAAGATGGCTACGTCGCGGCCCCGGTGAAGGAGACCAAGTCCTCGGGGTGGCTGTACAGCTGGGCGTTCGCCACGCAGGAGTCCTCGCAGAAGAAGGACGCCGCCTGGAAGTTCATCTCCTGGGCCACGAGCCAGCAGTACGAGGAGCTGGTGGGCAAGGACGTCGGCTGGTCCTCCGTGCCGGCTGGCAAGCGCGCCTCCACCTACGCCAACACCGACTACCAGGCGTCGGCGCAGGCCTTCTACCAGGCGACCGAGGACGCGATCAACGCCGCTGACCCGAACAACCCGGGTGTGCAGAAGCGCCCGGCCCCGGGCATCCAGTTCGTCGCGATCCCCGAGTTCGCGGGTATGGCGACCCAGGTGTCGCAGGGCGTGAGCGCAGCGATCGCCGGTCAGCAGAGCGTCCAGCAGGCCCTCGACGCCGGGCAGCCGCTCGCGCAGGCCGCGGGCGACGCCAACAAGTAGTCCACCGGCGCGACCCGGGCCCGCGGACCGCCTCCGCGGGCCCGGGTCGCGCCCCCACGCACGCCCGGCGGAAGAAGGACCCCGATGAGCACCGCCTCCGCACCAGCCAGCACCGGTCACGCGGATGACCTGACCACCGACCAGCGCACCACCTACCAGAGCCCCCAGGGCCAGGCAGCCCGCGACAAGCGCGAGGCCCGCCGCCGCGGATCCCCCTGCTGCCGGCCCTGGTGTTCACGATCGCCGCGACGCAGCTGCCGTTCCTGGTGACCATCGTCATCTCGTTCATGGACTACCGGGCCCTGCGGCCCGACCAGCGCGGCTTCACCGGCTTCGACAACTACGTCCAGGTCTTCACCAACGCGGCGATCCGCCAGGCGGTGCTCACCACGATCCTGCTGACGGCCACCGTCGTCATCGTCAGCCTGGTCCTGGGCACCGGCATCGCCCTCCTGCTCGACCGCAAGTTCCTGGGCCGCGGCGCGGTGCGCACGATGATGATCGCGCCGTTCCTCGTCGTCCCGGTGGCCGCCGCGCTGCTGTGGAAGCACGGCATCCTCAACTCCGGCTACGGCCTCATCAACGGCGTCATCACCTGGGTGTGGTCGCTGTTCGGCTCCAGCACCCCGCCCCAGCCCGCGTGGCTGAGCGACTACCCGCTGCTCTCGATCGAGCTCTCGCTGATCTGGCAGTGGACGCCGTTCATGATGCTGATCCTGCTGGCGGGCCTGCAGTCCAAGCCCGGCGACGTCGTCGAGGCCGCCCGCATGGACGGCGCCAGCGCGTTCCAGATCTTCCGCTACATCACGTTCCCGCACCTGCGCCGCTACCTGGAGCTGGGCGGCCTGCTGGGGTCGATCTACATCGTGCAGGCGTTCGACTCCGTCTTCATCATCACCGCCGGTGCACTGGGCACCGCGAACCTGCCCTACACGATCTACGCGACGTTCTTCCAGCAGCAGAACTACGGCCTGGCGTCGGCCCAGGGCGTCGTCGTGGTGATCGGCACGATCATCATCGCGACCTTCGCGCTGCGCACCGTGTCCAGCCTGTTCGACGAGGAGACCGGCCGATGAGCACCCACACCAACACCGCCGTCGCCTCCACGTCCTTCAAGGGGCCGCGCACGAAGAAGCGCAGCGTGGAGGGGAAGTCGAACCCGGCGTGGGGCGTCGCGGCCTGGGCCGTCGGGCTGCTGTTCGTCTCTCCCGTCCTGTTCATGTTCCTGACCTCCTTCCACGCGAGACCGACGCGGCCACCAACCCGCCGTCGCTCTTGGCCCCGCTGACGCTGGACGGCTACCGCTCCTTCTTCGGCGCCGGGCAGCCGTGGCCGCCGCTGATCAACTCCCTGACCGCCTCGGTGGTCTCCACCCTGCTGGTGCTGGTGCTGTCGGTGCCCGCCGCCTACGCGCTGAGCATCAAGCCGGTCGAGAAGTGGACGGACGTCCTCTTCTTCTTCCTGTCGACGAAGTTCCTACCCATCGTGGCCGGGCTGCTGCCGCTGTACCTGTTCGCCAGCAAGACCGGCCTGCTCGACAACATCACCTGCTGGTGCTGCTCTACACCTCGATGAACCTGCCGATCGCGGTGTGGATGATGCGCAGCTTCCTCGCCGAGGTGCCGGTGGAGATGATGGAGGCCGCCCAGCTGGACGGCGCCGGGCTCATCACCATGCTGCGCTCGGTGGTGGCGCCGGTGGCGCTGCCGGGGATCGCGGCCACCTCGCTGATCTGCTTCATCTTCAGCTGGAACGAGCTGCTGCTGGCGAGGACGCTGACCTCCACGGTGGCGAGCACCTCCCCGGTGTTCCTCACCAGCTTCGCCACCAGCCAGGGCCTGTTCCTGGCGCAGGTGTGCGCGGCCGCCGTCGTGATCTCCCTGCCGGTGCTCATCGCCGGCTTCGCGGCGCAGGACAAGCTGGTCCAGGGCCTGTCCCTGGGCGCGGTGAAGTAGTCCCGCCCCTCCCTCAACGCCATCAGCCCGCTTCTGGCGCTCTCGACACCCGTCTCGAGCGCCAGAAGCGGGCTGATGGTCGGGGAGGGTCACCCGCGCAACCCTCGCGATGGCGCTCCGCACCGCCAGGACGACGTCCTCCGGGTTCCTCAGCTGCGCCGCGGTCACGTGCACGACCTGCCACCCCGCCTCAGCGAGCCGCCTCAGCTGCTCTCGGTCGCGCTCGAGCTGGGTGCGCAGCGCGTGCAGGGCGCCGTCGTAAGCACCGCGACCCGCAGCCCCTCCACGACGAGGTCCGCCCGCAGGACGAAGCCACGGCCGTCGTGGACGGGCACCTGCGGGACGACGGCGATGCCCGCCAGTACCAGGTGGACCCGCACCTCGGACTCCGGCAGCGACTCCGCCCGGACGTCGGCCAGCGATGCCGCGCGGCGCACCGGCACCACGTCGCGGTCGTGGAGGCCCGCGGACCAGGACCGGAGCACGTCGAGGTCGACCAGGCCCTGGCGCGCGACGGCGTCGAGGTGGGCCGTGCCCCTCTCGACCGGCCACCTCGCGGACAGGTCGAAGGCGATCCGCAGCGGCGTCGCCACCGGCGGTGCGAACCACCGCTCGTCGCGCTCGACCGGCCGCGCTGACCGGCGGACCGTCGTGCCGTGCGGCAGCCTGCGGCGCGACGCCTCGTGGACCAGCACCTCCACCGGGTCCTCGTCCCACGCCAGCGCGACCCCGTGCAACGCCGCGGCCGAGCGTCCCGTCAGCACCGCTCCCGGAGGCAGGAGCAGGCCGGTGGCCCGGGCGCGAAGCCCGTGGGTGACGCGGGTGCCGGCGCGGGCGTAGACGCCCCGGACCACCCTCACGAACTCCGGGCTCCGCAGCCGGGCGCGCGTCAGGGCCCCCTCGCGCAGGGCCTGCCCGCCGAGGAAGAGCTCCGGGAGGGCGACGGTCTGCGCGCGGTGGGCCACCGGGCGAGGTTGGACGCCGGACGTCCATCGTCGTGGCGGCCCGGAGGCGCGCTGTGGACGGTGAGCGCGAGCGCGCGGCCTGTGGGCGACCCGCGTCGTCCCGCCTTCGTCCCCCGCGCCGGGGCCAAGAGCGGGCTGATGGCGCCATCGAGGGGCCCACTGTCCGCCAAGAGCGGGCTGATGGCGCACACGGGGGGGGCCGGACTCGCCAAGAGTGGGCTGATGGCGGCAAGGACGGCGGAACGTAGGGTGAGTGGCGTGCCGAGACCCCCTGGACCCGGCGCTCCCGCCCCCCTGCTGGTGGCGCTCGACGTCGACGGGACGATCGTCGACCACGACCTCGGCCTGACCGACCGGGTGCGCGACGCCGTCCGCGCCGTCGCGGCAGCGGGCCACCACGTCGTCATCGCCACCGGCCGCTCCCTGGTCTCCACGCGGCCGGTGCTCGACGCCCTGGGGCTGGTCAGCGGCTACGTGGTCTGCAGCAACGGCGCGGTCACCGAGCGGATCGGACCGGACCTGCCGGGCGGGCACGAGCAGGTCGACGTCGTCACCTTCGACCCCTCCGCGGCGCTCGAGCTGCTGCGCGCCGAGCTGCCGGACGCCGCCTTCGCGGTGGAGGTCGCCGACGGCGGCGTCCTGGTCGCCGGCTCGTTCCCGGAGGGGGAGCTCAGCGGCGGTCCTGGGGGCCTGCGGCCGGTGGAGTTCGCCGAGCTGGCCGGCCTCGCCGCCACCCGCGTCGTCGTCCGCAGCCCCGAGCACACCCCCCAGGACTTCCTGGAGCTGGTCGGGCGCGTCGGGCTGGCGGGCGTCAACTACGCCGTCGGCTGGACCGCCTGGCTCGACCTCGCGCCGCAGGGCGTCACCAAGGCCAGCGCGCTGGAGCTGGTCCGCGAGCGCCTCGGGGTCGCCCCGGAGGCGACGCTGGCGGTGGGCGACGGGCGCAACGACGTCGAGATGCTGCGGTGGGCCGCGCGGGGCGTCGCGATGGGGCAGGGCCCCGCGGAGGTGCTGGCCGCTGCCGGCGAGGTCGCGGCGTCCGTCGACGACGACGGCCTGGCCGACGTCCTGGAGGGGCTGCTGGCCCCTCCGACGACGCAGCGGACCACGCAGCTGACCACCCCGCAGACCACCCCGTGACCGTTCCCGCGACAGCGCCGGCCGGGCCGGCGCTGCGGCTGGTCGCCACCGACCTCGACGGCACGGTGGTCCGCACCGACGGCACCGTCTCGGCGCGCACCCGCGACGCCTTCGACGCCTGCCGCGCCGCGGGCGTGCACGTCGTCGCGGTCACGGGCCGCCCGCCGCGGTGGGTGGTCGACCTGGTCGACGTGTTCGGTCCCGTGACGGTCGTCTGCGCGAACGGCGCCATCACGTACGACCTGGCCACGCAGACCGTGCTGAGCGCTCGCACCATCGCGCCGGGCACGGTGCTGGAGGCCGTCGCCGCGGTCAGGGCCGTGCTCCCGGGGGTCAGCGCGGCGATGGAGACCCTCGACGGCTTCTGCCACGAGCCGGCGTACGTCCCGCGCTTCGACGCCCGCCGCGAGGTGCGGGTCGCCCCGCTGGAGGACCTGGTGGCCTCCGACCCGGGCGTGGTCAAGCTGCTGCTGCGCGACGGCTCCGTGCCCGCCGACGCGGTGCTCGAGGCCGTGCAGCGCGCCGCGGGCGACCTCGTGGAGCCCACCCACTCCGGCATGGACGGGCTGGTGGAGGTCTCCGCGCGGGGGGTGAGCAAGGCCAGCGCGCTCGCGGAGCTGGCCGCGGGGCTCGGCGTCGACGCTGCCGACGTCGTGGCCTTCGGCGACATGCCGAACGACCTGGCGATGCTGCGCTGGGCGGGCCGCTCCTACGCGATGGGCGACGGGCACCCCGACGTCATCGCCGCGGCGACGGGAACGGCCTCCGCGTGCGCCGACGACGGCGTCGCCCGGGTGCTGGAGCGCCTGCTCGCCGCACCCGCCTGACCAGCCGCTGGCCGGAGCGCGCAGGGGTGGGAGCCGGCGCCCCCGGGCACTGACCGGGTCGTCCACCGAGGCCGTCACCCCCTGCCCGCCGGAGTCGGGCCGAGGAGCCGCCGTCAGCCCCTGACCAGGGCCTCCACCTGCGCCACCGCGCGCTCCGCTGCAGCGGCAGCACCGGCGTCGGCGAGCACGCCCGCGTCGGCCCGGGCACGCACCCGCGCCATCGTGGCCGCCTCGGCGGCCTGGGCCGCGAGCGTCGCGGACCGCGACAGGCGGGAGTGGTGGCGGCCGGCGTCACCGCCGGGGACCTCCAGCCCGCTGCTGGGGGACGCCGCCTGCTCCGCGGCGCAGTCGGCGCGCACGAGGTCCAGGCAGGCCGCGAGCCGTGCGCCGCAGATCTCCAGGGCGTCGTGCAGCGCTCCGGCCGGAACCCCCTCCAGCACCTGGTGGAAGCGGTCGA
This sequence comes from uncultured Actinomycetota bacterium, assembly GCA_963781365.1. GTDB lineage: Bacteria > Actinomycetota > Actinomycetes > Actinomycetales > Quadrisphaeraceae > Quadrisphaera. The sequence continues at coordinate 196,248 of CAWAFR010000005.1, forward strand.
CGGCGCGCCGGAAGCGGTCGTGGGCGCGGCGCCAGATCCCCGAGCCCAGCTCGAGGTCGTCGGGGGAGCGCCGCGCGAGGACGTCGCGCAGCCGTCGCCGCACCGTCGTGCGCCCCGTCAGAGGTACTGGCCGGGTGCCGGCCGCTCCGGTCCGGTGCCGACGGTGCCCGGCCCGCTGGGGTGACCCGCGCCCGGGCCCGCCGGGAGGGCGCGCATCTGCTCCAGCTGCGCGCGCGCCGCCATCTGCTGCGCCACCAGCGCGGTCTGGATGCCGTGGAAGAGGCCCTCCAGCCAGCCCACCAGCTGCGCCTGGGCGATCCGCAGCTCGGCGTCCGTCGGGTGTCCCCTGTCGCCGAACGGCAGCGATGATGCGCTCGCAGCTCCGCGACCAGCTCCGGCGCCAGCCCGTCCTCGAGCTCCGTGATGGAGCGCTCGTGGATCTGCGCGCAGCCGGGCGCGGCCCGCGTCGTCGAGCGGGGCGCCGCGCACCTCCTCCAGCAGCTGCTTGACCATGCTGCCGATCCGCATCACCTTGGCCGGCTGCTCGACGCTGCTGAGCGCGCGGGCGGCGTCGGAGCCCTCTCCGCCGCCCGCCGCCAGCGCCCTCCCGGACACGACCACCACGGGCTCGTCCTGCTGCTCGCTCACCGCCGCACCACCCCTCGGCCTTCCCGGCCGCTCGTCACAGCGCTCACCCCGTCGCTCACCACGTCGCTCACCACGTCAGGACCACCTTGCCGATGTGCTCCGCCGCGGCCAGCGCCGCGTGCGCCCGGGCCACCTCGGCGACCGGCACCCGCTCGGAGACCACCGGGCGCACCCGGCCCTCCGCCAGCAGGGGCCAGACGTGCTCCACGACGCTCTCGCAGATCCCCGCCTTGTCGGCGGCCGGGCGCGACCTCAGGGTGCTGCCCAGCACGCTCAGCCGCTTGCTCATCAGCACCCCGAGGTCGACCTCCGCGCGGGAGCCGCCGAGCAGGCCCAGCTGGACCAGCCGCCCGCCGGTGGCCATCACCGCCGTGTTGCGCTCCAGGTAGGGGCCGCCGACGACGTCGAGCACGACGTCGGCCCCGTGGCCGTCCGTCTGCGCGAGCACCTCGGCCACGAAGTCTCCCGAGGTGTGGTCCACCAGGACGGTCGCGCCCAGGTCGGCGCACGCGGCGAGCTTGCGGGCGCTGCCGGCGGTGACGGCCACGACGGCGCCCGCCTGGCGCGCCAGCTGCACCGCCGTCGTCCCGATCCCGCTGGCGCCGCCGTGCACGAGGAGCACCTCCCCGGGGCGCAGACCGGCCGCCATGAAGACCGTCGACCAGACCGTGGCCGCGGCCTCCGGCAGCGCCGCGGCGTCGACCAGCCCGACCCCCGCGGGGACGGGCATCACCTGCCCGGCGGGCACGGCGACGAGCTCGGCGTACCCGCCGCCGGACAGCAGGGCGCAGACCTCGTCTCCGGGCTGCCAGCCGTGCTGGCCCTCCTCGACGCCCTCGCCGACGGCGACCACGACGCCGGAGACCTCCAGGCCCAGCACGTCGCTCGCCCCCGGGGGAGGGGGGTAGGAGCCCGCCCGCTGGGCGAGGTCGGCGCGGTTCACGCCGGAGGCGGCCACCCGCACGAGCACCTCACCGGGCCCGACGACGGGGTCGGGCACCTCTCCGAGCTCGAGGACCTCGGGCCCGCCGGGCTCGCGGACCAGCACCGCACGCACCCCACGACCCTATGCAGGCCCGCCCGGGCGCGCCTCCCGCGCCGCTGCTGCTGCTCGCGCGGCTGCCAGGTCCTGCGGGGTGTCGACGTCGGCGACCACCGCCGCCTCGACCGGCACCTCCACGAGCTCGGCGTCCGCGGGGAGCAGCCGGGAGGCGGGCACCCCCACCAGCCCGCCGCCGCCGGCCCGCAGGCGCGCGAGCCGCTGCTGCAGCGGGCCGGTGCGGTGCGCCGCCACGAGCACCTGGCGCCGGCCACCGGCGTCGACGGCGACGGCCGTGGCCGCCCCCGGGTGGCCGCGCAGGGCCTCCAGCAGGACCGGGACCGCTGCCGGGGACCACGGGGCGTCCCCCGGCAGCACCACCACGACGCCGGCGAGCAGCCCGTCCGCCTCCAGCGCCGCGACGCCGGCGCCGACGGCGGCAGCGGGCCCGCCGCCCGGCGGCTCCTCGCGGCAGGGGAGCACGGTGCACTCCGCGGCCGCCGTCCGTGCCGGGCCCACGACGGCCACCGCAACCCCCGCCGGCAGCCCGCCCGGCCCGGTCAGACCCGCCAGCAGGTGCTCCAGCAGGGGGCGACCCGCGAGGGGTGCGGAGGGCTTGTCGATCCCGCCCAGCCGCCGCGCCCCGCCCCCGGCGGGCACCACGACGCACGTGCTCCCGACCCCGTCCCCGCCGCCCTCCGCCACGCACGGATCATGACGGATCACCACCGGTGAGGGACTGGCCGTCGACGCGAGCCCTTCCCTGGGGGAGGATGTGCGCCGGGTGGGCCGTCCGGGGGACGGTCTCGCTCGCCGTGAGCAGCCCGTCGCCGGTGCTGCTCCGCCCTTCACGCAGTGACGGGGCAGACGAGACGAAGGGTGGACATGGTCCGCAACCTCAGCATCCGGTCCCGGATCCTGGCCGTCCTGGCCCTCCCGGTGCTGGTGCTCGTGGCGGCCGCCGCCGTCTTCTCCTGGAGCAGCTACGCCTCGGCCCGCGACGCGACCCAGCTGCAGCGCGCCGTGCAGGCGAGCCGCGGGCTGCCCGCCCTCGTCTCGGCCCTCGACGCCGAGCGCACGGCGTCCACGGAGGTCCTGGACGGCGACACCGCCGCCGCGAGCGACCTCGCCTCGACCCGCACGCGCACCGACGCCCTGCTCGGCGAGGCCACCGGCTCCCTCGCCGAGGTCGACACCTCACGCCTCGCCCCCGAGGCCGCCCAGGCCGTCGCCGCCGCGCAGCGCAGCGTCCGCCAGGTCAGTGACGTGCGCGCGGTGGTCGACCAGGGCAGCCAGAGCGCCACGCTGGTCTCGGCGACCTACGAGACCGCGATCGGGGCCGTCAGCGACCTGCCCGCCGCGCTGTCCGCCGACGCCTCCGGCACCACCAGCGACGCGCTGCGCGCCTCGACCTCCCTGCAGCAGCTCGTCGGCCTGCTCGCCGACGAGCGCGACGTCGGCACCCGCGCCCTGCAGTCCGGCGGGGGCGTCGACTCCGCCGAGCGCACCTCCCTGGTGGGCATCGCCGCGCAGATCTCCAGCACCCGCTCGGAGTCGGTGCGCATGGCGCGCAGCGCCGGGGTGCAGGTCCCGCCGCCCGGCGTCGCCGTCGCGCAGCTGCGCGCCTCCGTCGAGGGCGACCCGGGCGCGGGCTTCGCCCTGCCGTCGGTGGAGTCCTGGCGGGCCGCGCTGAACGCGGAGATCAGCGGCGCTGGCCCCGTCGGCGGAGTCCCTCGCCGCCGCCGGCTCCGACGGCGTCGCCCGCGAGGCCGCCGCCGCCCGCACCACCGCGCTGGCCGTGGCCGGCGGCGCGCTGGCCGCCGTCCTCGTCCCGCTCGTGATCGCCCTGCTCATCGCCCGCGGCATCACCGAGCCCCTGCGGGCCCTCACCCGCGCCGCCGGTGACGTGCGCGCGCGGCTCCCGCGGCTGGTGGAGGCGGCGCACGGCGAGGCCGGCAGGGGGCAGGACGCCGACGCCGACCTGCAGCCGATCCCCGTCCGCTCCCACGACGAGGTGGGCCGCCTCGCCGCTGCCTTCAACGAGGTGAACGCCACCAGCGTCCGCGTGGCGCGGGAGCAGGCGGCGCTGCGCGCCGCGATCGCGAGCTCCTTCGTGACCGTCGCCCGGCGCGACCAGGCGCTGCTGAACCGCCAGCTCTCCTTCATCGACACCCTCGAGCGCGCCGAGGAGGACCCCGCCGATCCTGGAGGACCTCTTCACCCTCGACCACCTCGCCACCCGGATGCGGCGCAACGCCGAGTCGCTGCTGGTGCTGGCGGGCATCGACGGCGGGCGCCGCCTGCGCGCCCCGATGCCGCTGTCCGACGTCGTCCGCACCGCCTCCAGCGAGATCGAGGACTACCGACCGGGTCGACCTGGCGCTGGGCGCCGACCCCGCGGTCCTCGGGCACCTGGCGCTGCCCGCTGCCCACCTGCTGGCGGAGCTGCTCGGAGAACGCCACCCGCTCCTCCGACCCTGTCACCCGCGTGCGCGTGGCGACCGCGGCGCTCCCGTCCGGGGTGCTCCTCACCGTCACCGACGACGGCATCGGGATGAGCCCGCAGCAGCGCGAGGAGGTAGCCGCCCGCCTCGCCGACCCCTCCGCGACGGCGGCGGTCGGCGCCTCGGAGCTGGGCTTCTTCGTGGTGGGGCGGATCGCCCGGCGCCTGGGAGCGCAGGTGGAGGTCCACGCGGGAGCGGTGCGCGGCACGGTGGTCGCCGTGGCCCTGCCCGCCGCCGTGTTCGCCGGTTCGGTCGAGGCGGTCGCGCCCGAGGCGTCGGCGCCGCAGCCGGCGCTCCCGGTCCGAGCGACGGCCACCGGGGTGATGCCGGTGGTCCGCCTCCCCGAGACGCGCCTCGTCGGGCCCGCGCCGGTCGCGCCCGCACCGCGCCCCGCTGAACGCCCCGTCGCCGCCAGGGCCGCCGTCCCGTCACCGGACGGCGGCGGCCTCCCGCGCCGGGTCCCGCGCGCCGCCCGGCCCGGTCCGGTCCTCCCCGCAGCTGCACCTGCAGCGACGTCAGCAGCAGCACCGGTGCCGTCCCGCGTCCCCGCGGGCGTCCCGGGCGGGGCCCCGGCCGACGACCCGTCGGTGGCCCGGCGCAGCGCGGTCTTCCGCACCTTCGCCGCGCGCCGCGGCCCGCTGGAGCCCACGGCGGCAGCCGACCCCGCCGTCGACATCGACCTCACGGCGATCCGCGCTCCCCTCGCCGCCGGCAGCCCCGTCCTGGGGCCGGAGGTGGCGCGCAGCACGCCCGCGGTGCCCGTGCTGCCCGCGGTGGAGGACGACGCCGCCTACGTGCCCGCCGCCACCGAGCTCGGCAGCGGCGACCCGCTGCCCGCGCGCGAGGAGGACCGGTCGCGCGGCGTCCACGCCGGCCCCAAGCGCGGCCTCTTCGCCCGACGCCCGGCGGGCTCGACCGGGCAGCAGCCTGCGGTCCCGGCAGCGGCCGCAGCGCCGGTGGCGGCCTCCGGGGTCCGCCCGATGACCCGCCGCGGAGCTGCGCGCGCTGGAGGCCAGCGGCCAGCTGTCCGCGGTGCGCGGGCTCCGCGACCGGGCGCCGTCAGGCCGCCCGCCGCCGCACCGACGCCGCAGCCAGCGGCCGCGGCGCCACCGGCAGCGCCTCCGCTCGTGCCGCAGCCCGCGGTGGTGGGGCCGGTGCCGTCGAGCGGCCGCCGTCCGCGCTGCGGTGACGACGGGGGCCCTGGAGACGCCGTCCGCCCGGTGCCCGCCGCGGCGTCGTCACCGTCAGCCCTCCCGCACCGGGCCCGACCCCGCAGCCCCCGCTGCAGCCGGCGGCGGCGCGCCGACCGGAGACGCCGCTGCCGCCGACGCCCCGACCGCGCGACGTCGCGGCCGCGGGTGACCGCTCCGGGTGGCTCGCCCAGCGGGCCGCGCCCCTGCGACCGCTGCCCAAGATGCCGCCGGCAGCGGGGGGCGGACGGCCCCTGGCGCTCGGTGCCGCCTTCGACACCGGGCCGGTGCCCCGCGAGGCCTACGCCCCCGCGAGCGTCGCCGCGGGGTCGGCGCCCCTGGCCCGGCGCGCCCCGGCGGTGCTGGCCCCGGGCGCCGGGCGCGCTGGCGGCAGCCAGCACCCGCCGCGCCGCCGCGAGCCCTCCGAGGTGCGCAGCATGCTCGCCGGGTACACCTCCGGCGTCAGCCGCGCCCGCCGCACCACGACCCACGGCCCCACGCTCGGCCAGACCCACGGCCAGACCCACGCCCCGGACTCCCAGGAGGAGCGGTGACCGCACAGACCGGCCAGGGGCCGCAGACCACGGCGGCGGGGTTCAGCTGGCTGCTCGACGACTTCGTGCGCCGCGTCCCCGGCGCCCCCACACCCTCGCGTCTCCGCCGACGGGCTGCTGATGGCGATGTCGGACAACTCGACCGCACCGAGCGGCGACCAGCTCGCCGCGATCGTCGCCGGCATGTCCAGCCTGGCCCGGGGCGCCGCCCGCCAGCTGCGGCGGCGGGGAGGTGCGCCAGGCCATCATCGAGATGGACGACCTCTTCTTCTTCCTGGTGAGCGTCTCGGACGGGTCCGTCCTGGCGGTGTCGCCGAGGCCGGCTGCGACGTCGGGCTCGTCGGCTACGAGATGGCGATGCTGGTCCAGCGCGCCGACGCCGCCCTGACCCCGCAGCTGGTGGCCGAGATGCGGGCGGCCTGCCCACCACGGCCCCGGTCGCGCCGGCCGCTCGGTGAGGACGAGGCGTGACCACCCGGTCAGACGGCGGACCTCACGGGCCGACGACGACGTCGACGGCGAGGAGCTCCACCGTCCGCCCGTACGCCGTCACCGGTGGCCGGAGCCGCGCCCACGCCGCGAGCTGCCGCTGGAGGCGCTCGTGCAGGCCCTGCGACGGGCCCCGCCGTCGGCATGACCCGCGAGAGCCGCAGCATCCTCGAACTCACGGCCACCGGCTGGCTGTCGGTGGCCGAACTCTCCGCGCACGTGCGCCTGCCGGTGCGGTCGTCCGGGTCGTCATCGGCGACCTGCAGCGCGCCGGTGCCGTCCGGGTGCACAGACGCTCCGTCCTCCCCCCGGTCGACGACCTCAGCGTCCCGGACGAGCGCGGCGATGGCATGCCCACGCTCGCCGCGCAGCCTGCCGGAGCCGGAGCGTCCGCGTGGCACAGCACCCTCGAGGCAGCGCGGCCCCCACCACGGTCAAGATCGTCGTGGCCGGCGGGTTCGCGGTCGGCAAGACCACGTTCATCGGCTCGATGTCCGACATCGAGCCGCTGAGCACCGAGGCCGCCATGACGGAGCACTCCGTGGGCGTCGACGACGCCGGCGGCGTCTCCGACCGCAAGACCACCACCACGGTGGCCATGGACTTCGGCCGCATCGCGCTGCCGGGCAACCTGTGGCTGTACCTGTTCGGCACCCCGGGCCAGGACCGGTTCCTCTTCATGTGGGACGACCTGGTCCGCGGCGCCATCGGCGCCGTCGTCCTCGTCGACACCGAGCGCCTCGACCAGTGCTTCCCGGCCGTCGACTACTTCGAGAGCCGCGGGATCCCCTTCGTGGTGGCCGTGAACTGCTTCGACGGCGTCGCCCGGCACGAGCTCGACGACGTCCGCGAGGCGCTCGCCGTGCCCGAGCACGTGCCGGTCCTCTACACCGACGCCCGCACCCGGCCGCCACCAAGCAGGCGCTCGTCACGCTCGTGCAGCTGGCCGTCGCGCAGCTCGCCGGCTGAGGCACCGCCGTCCGGGGGGATCCCCGGCGCCGTCGGCGGCCCGCTGGGTGTTCGATGACTCCATGCGCATCTACGACGACGTCACGCAGCTGGTGGGCCGCACCCCGCTGGTGAGGCTGAACCGCCTCGCCGCGGGGGCGCGCGCGCAGGTGGTCGCCAAGCTGGAGTTCTACAACCCCTCCGCGAGCGTCAAGGACCGCATCGCCGTCGCGATGCTCGACGCCGCCGAGGCCTCCGGGGACCTGCGGCCCGGGGGCACGGTCGTGGAGGCCACCAGCGGCAACACCGGCATCGGCCTGGCCATGGCCGGCGCCGCGCGCGGGTACTCCGTCGTCCTGACGATGCCGGAGACGATGAGCATCGAGCGCCGGGCGCTGCTGCGGGCCTACGGCGCCGAGGTCGTCCTCACGCCGGGCTCGGAGGGCATGAAGGGCGCCGTCGCCCGCGCCGTGGAGGTCGGCGACGGAGCGGGGCGCCGTGCAGGTGCGCCAGTTCGCCAACGCCGCCAACCCCGAGGTCCACCGCCGCACCACCGCCGAGGAGATCTGGGACGACACCGACGGCGCCGTCGACGTCGTGGTCGCCGGCATCGGCACCGGCGGCACCATCACCGGCGTCGGGCAGGTCCTCAAGGAGCGCAAGCCCGGCCTGCGGGTGGTCGCGGTGGAGCCCGCGGAGAGCCCGATCCTCAACGGCGGGCAGCCCGGCCCGCACAAGATCCAGGGCATCGGCCCCAACTTCGTGCCCGAGATCCTCGACACGTCGATCTACGACGAGGTCGTCGACGTCGACGTCGACACCTCCGTCGGAGTGGGCCCGCCGCGCCGCCCGCGAGGAGGGCATCCTCGCGGGGCTGTCCTCCGGCGCCGCGCTGAAGGCAGCGGTGGAGGTCGCGAGCCGCGAGGGCATGGACGGGAAGCTCGTCGTCGTGATCATCCCGTCCTTCGGCGAGCGCTACCTCTCCACCGTGCTGTACAGCGACCTCATGCAGTGAGCCGTGCAGCGAGCCCGGCCGCGGACGCGCCGCCCTCCTGGCGCGAGCGCGTCCGCGAGGACGTCGACGCCGTGATGCTGCGCGACCCCGCGGCCCGCTCCCGCCTCGAGGTGCTCCTGGCCTCGCCCGGCCTGCACGCGCTGTGGGCGCACCGCGTCGCGCACGCCCTGTGGGTCCGCGGTGCGCACCTGCCCGCCCGGGTGCTTGCGCACTGGGCGCGCCGCCGCACCGGCGTGGAGATCCACCCGGCCGCGCGCGTCGGGCGCCGCCTCGTCATCGACCACGGCATGGGCGTCGTCATCGGCGAGACCGCGGTGGTCGGCGACGACGTGCTGATGTACCACGGGACGACGCTCGGCGGCCGGGTCGAGCAGCAGGGGCGGCGGCACCCGGAGCTCGGCGACGGCGTCGTCCTCGGGGCGGGAGCCACCGTCCTGGGCGCTGTCCGCGTCGGCGACGGCGCGCGCGTGGGGGCGGGCGCCGTCGTCCTCGTCGACGTCCCGGACGGCGCGACCGCCGTCGGGGTGCCAGCGCGCGTGCTGCTCAGGAGGGCCCAGCCGTCGGCCGAGCCCTCCTGAGCACCCAGGGGGCTCAGCCCTGGGTGCCGTCCTGGGAGCGCAGGAACGCCTCCAGCTGGGCGGCCAGCTCGTCGCCGTCGGCGACCTCGTCGTCCGGGAGTCGGGGCGAGCCCAGCAGCGAGCCGTCGGCCCCCTGGAGCCCGCGCCCGGCGAGCACCGCGTCGTACTGCGCCTCGAGCGCGACGACGGCGGTGCGGGTCTCCGCGCTGGCGGCGACCTGCTCGTCGACCTGGGAGAGCACGTCGGCCCCCACCGCCGACAGCGCCGTCTGCGCCTCGTCCAGTCGCAGGCTCGTGGCCTGCGACAGCGCCTCCAGCAGCGCCACCGCCGACGGCGGGAACGCGGTGCCCCCCAGGTAGTGCGGGACGTGCACCGAGAAGCCCATCGAGGGCAGGTCGGCCTGCGCCAGCGACAGCTCCAGGAACGCCCCCGCGTGGCCCGGCACCACGACGTCGCCGAACCAGCGCGGCCGGCCCGCGATGAGCGCGCGGTCGCTGGCGTGGGCGGTCAGCGCCGCGGGGCGCGTGTGGGGGACGGCCCACGGGATCCCCTGGACCGACACCGCCACCCGCACCCCCCAGCGGCGGGTGAGCTGGCGGACGGCGGCGGCGAACCGCTGCCAGTGCAGGTCGGGCTCGGAACCGGCGAGCAGCAGGAACGGGGTGCCCGCCTCGTCGCGCAGCTCGTGGAGCACCAGCTCCGGCAGCTCGACGGAGTCGAAGCGGTCACCGCGGAACGCCATCGGGGGACGGCGCCCCCGGTAGTCGTGCAGCAGGTCGGTGTCGAAGCGGGCCAGCACCCGCGAGTCCAGGTTCGCCAGCAGGTGCGAGGCGAGCAGCTCCGACGCCGAGCCGGCGTCGACGAAGCCGGTCAGCGCGTGCACCAGGACCGGCCCCCCGGCCGTCGCGGTGCCCTCGGCGGGGTCGGTGACGGCGGTCGCCTCGGCGACCACCTCGTACAGGTCCTCCGGTGCCAGCACGGCCCCTCCTTCGTCCACTCCTGGGTGTCAACGCCGGGGCGCCGGTGATCCATCCCGCGGCGTCGGGCGGTTGGGCTGCGGCTGGGGGCGCTCCCTCCCGGTGGGGTCGCAGCGTCCCGCCCCGACCGGCTCCGCCCGGGAGCGAGCGACCCCGGTGGGACTCCCCGTCCCCGAGCCTGCGTCCCCGGGTTCTGGACCACCCGGAGACGGGGGCACCCGGGGAAAGTCCGTGGCGCCCGCCGGTGGACCCCGGCCAGACTGCCCGGCGTGACCGACCAGCCGGACCAGCCCGACCCTGCAGCCCTCGCCGCCCTCCTCGCCCGCGAGCCGGCCGAGCCGGAGCTGCGCGTGATGCGCCGCGAGGACCTCGCGGCGCTGCAGGTGCTCGACGCCCGCGCCTTCAACGCCACCTGGGAGGAGGACGACTTCGCCGGCTTCGAGCGGATCGTCGAGCCCGAGCGCTTCCTCGTGGCCGTCGAGCCCGGTGTGCAGGGCCCTGACGCGCTGGTCGGCAGCGCCGGCTCCTACCCCTTCACGATGACGCTGCCCGGCGGCCCGCGCCTCGCCGTCCCCGGCGTCACCTGGGTCGCCGTCGCGCTCCACCAGCGACGCCGCGGGCTGCTGCGACGCATGTTCGGGCGCCTGCACCGCGACCTGGTCGACGAGGGGGCGGCGCTGGCGGTGCTCACCGCCAGCGAGGGCGGGATCTACGGCCGGTTCGGGTACGGCCACGCCACCACGAACCGGTCCGTGAAGCTCGACCGCCGCCGGGCCCGCCTCAGCGCGAGCGCGGAGGCCCTGGCGGGGCCGGTCCCGGCGCGGCCGGCGAGCCCGACGGCGGCCCGCGCCCACCTCGCCTCCGTCCACGAGCGGTGGTGCGCCGTGACCCCCGGCGCCCTCACCCGCAGCAGCGCCTGGTGGGACTGGCTGCTCGCCGACACCCCCACCCGGCGCGGCGGCGCCTCGGAGCTCTTCGCCCTGGTGCACGCCGACGGGTACGCGCTCTACCGGGTCCACGACGAGCACACGGCCCGGGTGATCGAGGTGACGGCCGCGGCGCCGGCCGCCCACGCCGCCCTCTGGCGCGCCCTGCTCGCCCTCGACCTGGTGACCGACATCACCTCGGCGCGGGCCGTGCCCCTGGACGACCCGCTGCCGCTCCTGCTCACCGAGTACGCCGCCGTCGCCACGACGGCGGTCGAAGACGGCGTGTGGGTCCGCCTGCTCGACGTCCCCGCGGCGCTCGCCGCCCGCCGGTACTCCTGCGAGGTCGACGTCGTCATCGACGTCCGCGACGGTGGGCTGCTGGACGGCGTCGACGCCGCCGCGCGGGTCCGCCTGCGCGGCGGCCCGGACGGCGCGACCTGCGAGCGCACCGACGCCGTCGCCGACGTCCGCCTCGGCGTCGCAGCCCTGGGCGCGGCGCACCTGGGCGGCACCCGGCTCGGCGTCCTGGCTCGGGCGGGGCGCGTGGAGGCCGACGACCCGGCGGCCCTGGCTCGGCTCGGCGCGGCGCTGGCGGGGGAGCGGGAGCCCCAGTACGGCACGGGCTTCTGACCCTCGACCGGACGGTCCCCGTCGCCCTGGCAGCGCTACCCTCACAGCCTGGAGGCGCTGCCATCGGCGTGGTACCCCGCCTTGAAAGCGGCTGGCCCGAAAGGGCTTGTGGGTTCGACTCCCACCGCCTCCGCAAAGAGTTGAGGGCCCGGGATCGGTTTTCCACGGCGCTTCGCGTCGTACGCGGCTTGGTGGGTTCTGCGGCAGGTGCGGCAGAAGCGCTCACGCCCGCCCTCCGCCCGCCCGTCGTAGCGATGGCCACGGGGGCAGTGCGTCTTCTGCGCGTTCGCCGCTGTGGGTGCTCCACCTCGGAGCACGTTCTCCCGGAAGGTCACCACCTCGAGGTGGTCCGGGTTGCAGCAGTGCCTCACCCGGCACAGGTGATCGACGACCAACCCGGGTGGGATCTCCCCCACCATCAGCTCGTAGACCTTCCGGTGGACGACGACCATCCGGCCGTCCCACGACAGCTGGCCGTAGCCGCCGCGGTTGCACCCGGCAGTCCACAACCAGCAGGACTCTTCAGAGGGGATGTCGATCCGCTCCCACAGGCGCCGCTCGTACTTGTCCATCGCCTCATCCATGATCGCTCAGGTGCGTCTCACCTGCTCCGAGCCGGATCCTGGCGCGAGGCACCGACAGCGGGGGAGGAACACGCGCCCGTCGGGTCGCGTTCACGACGACGCCCGCTGCGGAGCTCCGTGCGCGGGCGCCGTCGGCGAAGGAGCAGTCACGTGCCGAGCCTCGAACCCTCCACCACTGGGCCCGAGCTGCGGTCCGCGGGTCCCCTCCTCTTCCACCCCGACGGGACCCTCTTCGCCGCTGACGTCAGCGCGGCCGCCGTCTACGCCATCGACCTCCCCGAGGTCGCGGTGCACGACCCCGTCGCACCCGTCGAGGTCGACCACCTCGACGCGCGGCTCGCCTCCCTGCTCGGGGTCGAGCGCGAGGACGTCGCGGTCCGCGGCATGGCCGTGCACCCCGGCTCCCGCGCCGTCCACCTCTCCGTGGCGCGCGGCCGCGGCGCCGACGCCGTCCCGGCGCTGGTCCGGACCACGGCCGAGGGCGGTCTGGAGCTCGTCGACCTGAGCGACGCGCCGTTCTCGCGGGCCGCTCTCGACGACGCCCCCGCGCCCGACGACGACCGCCTGGACGTCTGGCTCGACGGCTCCGCCGAGGACAGCGAGGTCATGGAGATCGCCGGGGTCGGCCTGCAGCTCTCCCGGGTGCCCCTCGGCCGATCCACGATCACCGACATGGCGTGGGTCGACGGCGCTCTGCTCGTGGCCGGCACCAGCAACGAGGAGTTCACCTCGCGGCTGCGGCGGATCCCCTTCCCCTTCGGGCCCGCCGCCGAGGGGACGTCGCTCGAGATCTACCACGTCGACCACGGCCAGTACGAGACCGCGTCGCCGATCCGGGCGCTGGTCCCCTTCGACGGGGGCCGCAGCGTCCTGGCGACCTACACGTGCACGCCGGTGGTGCACTTCCCGGTCGCCGACCTCGTGCCGGACGCGCTGGTGCGGGGCCGCACCGTGGCGGAGCTCGGCCCGATGAACCAGCCCCTCGGCCTGCTCACCTACGAGCTCGACGGCGAGGAGCACCTGCTGGTCTCCGGGACGCGGCACCCGCTGCTGCGGATCCCGGCGGCCTCCGTGGCGGGCCAGGCGCCGCTGACGGAGAAGCTCGAGCCCGTCGGCGTCCCGCGGGAGGCCGTCGGCCCCGAGGGCGTCACGTGGATGGCGAACCTCGACCGCAGCCAGGTCGTGGTCGTCCAGCGCGACGGCGACCGCAGCCGCCTGCGCACGCTGCAGACGGCCGAGCTCTGACCCTCCCGGAGCTGGCGTGGGCCGGCGGCGGGGGCGGGGTGTCCGCCCTCCTCGTCACCGGCCTCGTCACCGCCGCTGACGGGGCCGCTGACGGGGCTGCTGACGGGGCCGCTGACGGGGCCGACGGCGAGGGGTCCGGGCTCGCCGTCGTGCCGGCCGGCGCCCTAGCCGTGCCGAGCGCCGTCGTGCCGATGGCGGGCCGCTGGGACCGCGACGGCGACGCCCTCCGCTTCACCCCGAGCCTGCCGTTCGCGCGCGGTACCACCTACGTCCTCGTCCGGTCGGCAGCGCCCGGCTGGGTCGAGCTGGCCCGCCTGCAGCGGCCCGGTGCCAGCACCGCGCCCAGCGCGGCGGTGCTCGCGGTCCATCCGGACGTCGACGAGGTCCCCGAGAACCTCCTCCGTCTCTCGCTGACCTCCTCGGCCCCGATGGAGGAGGGCAGCGCCGCGGGCCGCGTCCGCCTGGAGGACCCCGCCGGCCACGAGGTCCCCCAGGCGCTGCTCCCGATGCCACCGGAGCTCTGGGACCGGCGGGGCCGCCGGCTGACCGTGCTGCTCGAGCCCGGGCGCACCAAGCGCGGGCTCGTCCCGCACACCCAGCTGGGCGCCCCGCTGGCGGGTCTCGCCGCGTTCGACGTCGTCGTCGACGCCGGGGTCCGCGACGCGACCGGCGCACCCCTGGCCGCGGGTGCCCGGCGCACTTACCGCGTGGGACCGCCGGTCCGGTCCCGGGTCGACCCGTCTCGCTGGAGCACGTCCTGGCCGGCCCCGGGGTCGCAGGACGACCTCGTCGTCGTCTTCGACCGCCCGCTCGACCACGTCCTCGCGCTGCGCTGCCTCGTCGTCGTCGACGGTGACGGTGCGGAGGTCCCGGGGAGCGCGGCCCTCGGGCAGGGCGGGGTCCGGTGGACCTTCAGCCCGCGGTCCACCTGGACGCACGCGGGGGTGCGGCTCCGCGTCGACGCTGCGCTGGAGGACCTCGCCGGCAACTCGGTCCGCCGGGTCTTCGACAGGGACCTCCGCCTCGACGGCGACGACCCCCTCACCGCTGACGAGGTGGTCCTGGCCCCCGGGGCCGAGCCGGGGGCACCGCACCGCGGAGTCCCCGGACGGTGCACCTAGCGGGCGGCGCGGGCGCTGCGCTTCGCGGCGTACATGGCGTCGTCGGCGGCGCGCAGGGCCGCCTCGAGGTCGGGGTGGTCGTCCAGGCGCACCAGCCCGGCGCTGACCCCGACCGGCACCGGGGAGTCGGCGCCGACGGCCTCGGCGACGGCGGCGCGCAGCCGCGCGAGCACCACCGGCTCGTCGTCGGGGGAGGTGTCGCGCAGCAGGACGGCGAACTCGTCACCGCCGAGGCGGCCCAGGAGGTCCCCGGAGCGCAGGTCGGCGGTCAGGTAGGCGGCGATCCGCTGGAGCAGGGAGTCACCGGCGGCGTGGCCGAGGGTGTCGTTGACAGCCTTGAACCCGTCGAGGTCGAGGAAGACCACGACCAGCGACGGCTCGCCGGCGGCGTGCAGGGCCTCGGTGCGCGTGGTGAACGCCCGCCGGTCCAGCAGGCCCGTGAGCGGGTCGGTGTGCGCCAGGCGCTGGAGCTCCACGTTCGCGGTGAGGAGCGCCTGCGACCGGGCAGCGATCACCTCCCCGACGACCACGAAGACGGGCACGGCGTACACCGCGGTCCAGACCGCTCCGACGTCGTGCAACAGCGCCAGCGGGACCGTGTAGGACAGGGCGGCCAGCGGCAGCGCCGCCAGGGACGTCCACCGCGGGTGGTAGGCACCGACCCAGACGAAGAGGAGCAGGTAGAAGACCCCGTAGCGGTACGGGTCCTCGCCGCTGGTGGCGTTGTGGACGGCGATCAGCAGCAGCGCCACCGGCACCATCACGAGGGTCGCCCGCGCCGGCACCCGGCGCCACGCCGGCAGGAACATCAGCCCCGCGAGCAGGGCGGTGGCCAGGGCCACCAGGCGGACCGCGTCGCGGTCGGCGCTGAGGCTGGGGGTGAAGGTCGAGGCCAGCACGAAGCCCGCCGAGAGCAGCCCGATGACCCCCAGGCCGGTGGCCGGGGTGCTGTCCCAGCGCCGCGCCCAGCGGCTGGTGCTCAGCCGGCCCTTCACCGCGCCACCGACGCTGCAGCCGGCGCGGTGGGTGTCGCCGTCCCGAGCGCGCGGGTGCCCAGCAGCAGCTCCTGCGCGACGCGCTGCTCCACCGGCCGGGACAGCAGGTAGCCCTGCGCCTTGTCGCAGCCGAGGCCCGCGAGGATCCGCAGCTGCCCGGCGGTCTCGATGCCCTCGGCGACGGTCGTCAGGCCCAGCGAGGAGGCGATGTCGAGCACGGCGCGCACCATCGCGAGCGCCGTCGGGTCCTCCTCCAGCCGGGAGACGAAGGCGCGGTCGACCTTGACGATGTCGACGGGCAGCCGGTGCAGGTAGGCCAGGGAGGAGGAGCCGGTGCCGAAGTCGTCGATGGCGATGCCCACCCCGAGGTCGCGCAGCGCCTGCAGGCGGCGGGCGGCGCCGTCCAGGTCGAGCATCATCGCGGTCTCGGTCAGCTCCAGCACCAGCAGGTGCGGCGGCAGCTGGGTGCGCTCGAGGACGTCGGCGACGCGCTGGACGAGGTCGGCGTCCAGCAGCTGCTGGGGCGAGAGGTTCACGTTCATGACCAGGGGGCGGTCCGGTGCCATCGCGTGCCAGGCGGCGGCGCTGACGGCGGCCTGCTCCAGCACCCACGCGCCGAGGGGGCCGATCAGCCCCTCCTCCTCGGCCAGCGGCACGAACTCGACCGGGGACACCAGGCCGCGCTGGGGGTGCCGCCAGCGCACGAGCGCCTCGAACCCGGTGACGGTCGCGGCGTCGTCGAGCTGCGCGAAGGGCTGGTAGTGGACCTCGAGCTCTCCGGTGCGCAGCGCGGTGCGCAGCTCGTCGGCGGTCTGGCGGCGCTCCGCGACCTCCTCGCGCATCCGGGGGACGAAGAGCGCGGTGCGCCCGACGACCGCCTCGTCGACGGGGGCGCTCTGGGCGGCGCGCAGGGCGAGGGAGGCGTCCCGCAGGACGTCGTCGGCGGTGCTCTCGCCGTCGGGGCGGTGCAGCACGGCGCCGGCGCAGGCGCGCAGGACGATCGTGGTGCTCTCCACCTCCACCGGCCGGCTCACCGCGTCGAGCAGGCGGCGGGCGAGGGCGACGGCGTCGGCGGGGTCGGTGACCGCCTCGACGAGGACGGCGAAGCCCGTGCCCTCCGAGCGCACCACGAGCTCGCCGCCGCGCACGGCGGCGGACAGGCGCAGCGCGGTGGTGGTGAGCACGAGGTCGCTGACGGCGTGCCCGAGGGTGGCGTCGATGGTGGTGAAGTCGTCCAGCTCGACCTTCACCACGGCCATCGGGCCGCAGCCGGGGGCCTCGAGGGCGCTGACGACGCGCGCCACCAGCAGCTGGCGGTTCCCCAGCCCGGTGAGGGCGTCGTGGGTGGCCTGGTGCTCGAGCGCGGCGGTGAGGGCGCGCAGGCGGTCCTGCTCGCTGACGAGCGCGTCCAGCATCCTGTCGAACTGACCGCCGACGAGCAGCAGCTCGTCGCGGGGCCGGTCAGCGCGGGCGGACCCGGCGGGCGACACGCGCGCGGAGAGGTCGCCCTCCGCGACGCGGCGCGCGACGTCGGCCAGGGCGCGGGCGCGGCGGCCCACGAAGAGCACGAACACCAGCCACAGCACGACCAGCAGCAGCGCGGTGCCGTCGGTGGTGACCAGGGAGACGTGCTCGCCCAGCTGCCGGCAGGCGACGGTGTCGCAGTCCTCGGGGGACAGCGCCCCCTCGAGGTAGAGCGCCATGCCGAGGCTGACGGCCAGGACCGGCCCGCCCACCTTGACGATGACCGGGGTCTGCGCGTCCAGGTAGCCGACGAGGCGGCTCAGGAGGTCGCGCACGGCGTCAGACGTCGGAGCGCCCGCCGCGCTCCCTCGACACCCAGGCGGAGACCAGCAGCACGGCGGCGGTGCCGAGGTGCAGGGCGTGGTCGGGGGAGTTCAGGGACAGCGGGTCCATGTGGCTGCCCATCACGAACGGCCCGACCAGGCTCAGCAGCGCGAACACCACGCCGACCAGGCGGTCGATGCTGCGCGCCGACTCCTCGCCCATCAGCGCGCCGACGAGCAGCGCGGCCCCCAGGCCGAGGTGCGCGACGTTGTGGACGGGGTTGACCTGGAAGAACACCAGGGTGGCGCTGTTGGCCATGGACCAGTCGGTGATGCCGGTCAGCACGGCGCCGACAGTCCCGACGAGCAGGTAGACCGCGCCGAGCCCGGCGCCCGCGGTGCGGGCGAGGTTCCAGCGGGGGCGCGGTTCGGAGGACCCCGGGGCCCAGGTCGGTGCGGTGGCGGTCATGACAGCCCATCGGCACGACGGGCCGCGGGGTTGAGCCGCGGACCGTCGAAGGGGTGCAGGACTCGGTCGGAGGGGGAGCGGCGAGGACGGCGGCAGGGACGGCCGGCGGGTTCGAGCCGGACTTCCCCCAGCCCGGAGCCGCGCGCGCGGCGACCGGGAGATCAGCCGGACCATCAGCCGCATCCACGCCCTGCAGGCGAACGTCGCTCGTGCGGTGGAGGGGCGATCCGCCCCCACCGCCGAGGGTCGGTCGCGGACCTCCCGGGAGCTGCTCGACGTCGTCGCCGACCTGGTGGCGCTGGAGCAGGCTCCGGGCCGCGGAGGCTGCTCGCCAGTGTCACCCGGGGCACCGCCCCGCACGACGCCTGCTGGCCCGCGGGGAGAGGGTGGCGGGGCGACGACGAGGCCGGCACCCCGTGGGGGTGCCGGCCGCTCGCTAGCGCGGTGTCGTGCGGTGCTGGGCGGTGTCGGGCGGTGCCGCGGACCCGGTCAGGCCGCGAGCGGCTGGCGGAGCGGGTAGTCGGTGCCCGTCAGCACCACCTGGGCAGCAGCGCCCGTGGCGGGGTTCACCAGCACCGGGGCGAGCAGGTTCAGCGTGGAGTCCTCCAGGGACGCGCCGGGGCTGACCACGGCGAGCAGGCGCCCCTCCTGACCGGGGACCAGGCCGACGGCGGCGCGGGCCACGGCGTCCATCGCCGGCGCGTAGCCGTCGACGACGACCGCGGGGTCGAGCACCAGCAGGCGCACGCCGTCGTCCTCGAGGCTCTGCAGGGACAGCAGGGGGCTGTCCGGGTCGAGCTCGGCGAGGGTGAAGCGGCTCAGGTGCTCCAGGCCGAGAAGCGGTGCCACGAAGCGCACCTCGGGCAGCTCGCTCGACGGGACCGGGGTCTCCACGAGGGCGACCGTACTCTCCGCGGTGATCGTCACGTCGCTCCGTCCGTCCGGGTGCATCAGTTGAGGAAGTCCATCAGCGAGATCTGCAGCACCTTGGCGTTCGCCTTGAGGGCCGCCTGGTAGGCGGTCGACTGCAGGGACAGGCTCACCATCGCCGAGGGGATGTCGGTGTCCTCGGCGTCGGAGAGCTGCTGGGCCAGGACCACCTTGTTCGAGGAGGCGACGCTCTGCGCCTGCTCGATGCGGTTGGTCCGGGCTCCGACGTCGGCGAGGCCCTCCAGGACCTTCCCGACGCGGTCGTCGAGCTGGCCGAGCATCGTCGACAGGGAGGTGCCGGTCGATCCCGGCGTCTTGATCTCGGCGCTGATGTTCGACAGCAGCGTCAGCACCGACTGGCCGTAGGTGCCGCTGGCGCTGTCGTCGCCGAACAGCTGGCGGCCGTCGGAGTCGACCCGCACGCTGCTGGCGCCGTCGACCTGGCGGGTGACCGTCCCCGTGCCGGTGGCGGCGAAGGAGTGCGTCGTCGTCGAGCCGGTGGTGGTGTCCACCACGGCCGCGCCGACACCGGAGGTGCCGGCGAAGACGTTGCGGCCGAGGTACTGGCTGTTCATGAGCGACTTCACGGTCGCGGTGATGCCGTCGACCTCGACCGCCTGCGCGGTGCGCGTGCCGTCGTTCGCCGTCCCGGTGTTCAGGGCGGCGACGACGAGGTTGCGCGCGGCGCGCAGCTGGGACGACGTCGTCTGCAGCGCCGTGTCCTGCACCGCGAGCCAGCTCTGGCCGTCCTGGCCGGCGCGCTCGTACTGCTCGTTGAGGCGCACCTGCTGGCGCACCGCCAGAGCGGTCACGGTGCCGGACGGGTCGTCCGAGGGGACGGCGATCTTCTTGCCGCTGGACACCTGGCCCTGCAGCTTGCTGATGGCCTGCAGGTTGCCCTGCAGACGGGCCATGGTCGACTCCTGGATGGAGCGGTGGGTCACGCGCGTGGTCATGCCATCACCTCCCGATGCTCATGAGGACGTCCATCATCTGGTCGAGGGCGTTCAGCACCTTGGCCGCGCCCTGGTAGGCCCGCTGCGCCGAGATGAGGTTGGCGGTCTCCTCGTCCAGGGAGACCCCGCTCTGGCCCTGCTGGTCGGAGACCGCGGAGGTGAGCGTCTGCTGAGCCGCCGTGGAGCGCTGCGCGGCGGAGGCGCTGGAGGCGCCGAGCCCCGCCACGTAGGAGCTCCAGGCCCCGTCCGGGCTGCCCGCGGCGGTACCGGTGGTGGCGATCGCGGCGGCGTTGGTGCCGTCGCTGACGCCCTTGCCGGGCGCCGCGAGGGCCAGGTCGGCACCGGTGGCCGAGGTCAGGGTGATGTTCGCGGCCGACGTGCCGGCGAACAGCGCCGGGCCGGCGGTGGTGCCGTCGCCCTTCACGCCGGCCGCCTGCCCGGCGTTGACCTTGGTGATCACCGAGAGCGCGATCTGGTCGTAGACCTTCGCGGCGCCGGGCAGCGTGGTGGTGAGGGCCTCGACCTGCGCGGCGAGCGACCCGCTGGGCGGGTACGCCTTCGTGCCGTCGGCGAAGGTGAGCCCGACGGAGGACGCCGTGGCGGTGCTGACGGTGGCGCTGGAGTCGAGGGTGAGCTTCAGCGCCTGCGACCGGTTCCCCTGCACCAGGGGCGTGCCGCCGATGAAGACGTTGACCTGGCCGTTGGGGCCGGGCTCGCTGGTCGAACCGGTGATCTCCGCGAGGCGGGTCACCAGCTGGTCGCGCTGGTCCATCAGCTCGTTGGCCCCGCCGCCGGTGACGACGCCCTTCTGGATCGCCTCGTTGAGCTTGGCGATGTCGGAGGCCGCGGTGTTGGCCTCCAGGACGTCGGCCTGCGCCTGCGTCCCGGTCGTCGTCCACAGCTGCTGCACGTTCGTCCACGCGGTGCGCAGGGAGTCCGCGACGGTCTGTGACCTGCCGATGACGACGGCGCGGGAGGCACCGTCGGCACCCTGGTCAGTGGTCTGGCCCTTCCCGGCGTTGTCACCGGCGGTGCTCCAGGCCGACCACATCGCGTTCAGCTGTGCTGACAGGCCGGTGTCACCCGGCTCGTTGGTGACGCCCTCCAGGCGGGAGAGGGTGTCGGCGCGGCCGGAGAGCAGCGCGTTGTCGGCCGTGCGCGAGTCGACCCGCGCACCCATCAGCGCGTCGTAGGCGCGGGACACGGTCGTGACGGCCACCCCGTCGCCCGGGGTGCGCGTGCCGGAGGAGAACAGCGACGTCGCCCCGGTCGCGGCGACGCTCTGCAGCTCGGCCCGCTGCCGCGTGTACCCGGGGGTGTTCGCGTTGGCGATGTTCTGGCCGATGACGTCCATCGTCTTGCGGTGCGACTGCAGCGCCGACAGGGCGGTGCTGATGCCTGAGAACGTGCTGCTCATGGCGTCTCGTCTCCTTCGTGTCGGGTGCGGAGGCCCTCAGAGGGCCCGGTCGATGAGGTGGGACGGTGCGGGGGAGGTGGCGCGGCCCGTGGGGGCGTAGGTCTCGAGGGTGCCGGTGAGGCTGAGGAGGGTCTCCCGCGTGGCCCGCTGGGCGATCGCCAGCGCCTCGCGGTTCTGCGCCGCGACGCGGGAGATCTCGGCGGTGAGCTCCACCAGCGCGTCGCGGTGGGAGGTCAGCAGGTCGCCCCAGGGGCTGCCGGAGGCGACCGCGAGGTCCTTCAGGCTGGGCGCCGGCGGGAGGCCGATGAGCGCCGCGTACGCGTCGACCTCGACGGCCCGCAGCAGCTCGGTGTCACGGACCTGGTCGAGGATCACCTGCACCTCGTGGGAGGCGTGCGCCACCCAGCGGGTGCGGCCGCTGGTGAGCACCAGCCGCTCCTCCTCGAGCTTGAACAGCAGCAGCTCCAGCTGCTCCCGCTCGCGCCAGAGCACGTTGCAGACCTCCGCAGCGCCCACGCGCACTCCCTCCGACCGGTCGACGAGCCCCTCGCGGGCCTCGGGACCGCCACCGGGTGGCGCGGTCCGACACCACTCCATCGGCACGAGGGGAACGGTCCTGAGCAGTTGCGCCTTGAGCGTTCCCAGCCGTCGCACAGCCGGGCGTCACCCGGCTGGAGCACCGGGCCCCCGGGCCGTCTCCGAGCGCTGCACCCTGAGCACGAGCACCCGGGTCGGACCCCATCGGCTCAAGGGATGCCGCTGATCGGCCGAAGCACCATCCGTGACCGCAACCAGCCCGTCGTCGCAGGTCCGAGGCCTCCGCAGCCGCAGCGCCGTGGAGGAGCTCGTGACCTCCCACCTGCCGATCGTGGGGTACCAGGTGAACGAGATGCTCGTGCGCCTGCCCGGCCACGTGCTGCGCGACGACCTCGTCTCCGCGGGCATGGCGGCGCTCGCCGCGGCCGCCGCCGGCTACGACGCCGCCACCGGCGTCCCCTTCGCCCGCTACGCCACCCTCCGCATCCGGGGAGCGCTGCTCGACGAGCTGCGCAGCATGGACTGGGCCCCCCGCGGCGCCCGGGCCCGCGCCCGCGCCGTGGACGGCGTGGAGGAGCGCCTCACCTCCGACCTCGGCCGCCGCCCCACCCGCGACGAGCTCGCCGCGGCCCTGGGCTGCGCCCCCGCGGAGGTCGACGCCGTCCGCGGCGACGCCGTCCGCAACCTCGTCAGCATCGAGGCGTACGACGGCGCCCTGGGTGACGTCCTGCCGCAGCGGGGCATCGGTCCCGAGGAGCACGTGCTGCAGGGCGAGCAGGTCCGCTACCTGCACGCGGCGGTGCAGGCGCTGCCGGAGCGGCTGCGCGTCGTCGTCGCGGGACTGTACCTGGAGGACCGCTCGGTCGTCGCCCTCGCCGAGGAGCTCGGCGTCACTGAGTCGCGCATCAGCCAGCTCCGCAGCGAAGCCCTCGTGCTCATGAAGGACGGGATGAACGCCTCCCTGGAGCCCACGCTCGTGGCTCCCGTCGAGCGGCCGGGGGGCGTCGTCGACCGCCGCCGCCAGGCCTACTTCGCCGCCGTCGCCGCCCACGCGGCGGCCAGCCCGACGGCTGCGGCGCACACCGCGGCGGCCGAGCTCGCTCCCGCCGCCCCGCCTGCCCCGCGGGCCGGCGAGGGCTTCGCGGCCCTCGCCTGAGGCGCACCCCAGACCCCTCCGCCGCCGCCCGGTGACTTCCCCACCCGGGCGGTGGCGGGGACCAACCCGCACCACGACCACGACGAGGGCCCCCGCGCAGCAGCGCGGGGGCCCTCGTCGTGGTGCTGCCGGTCCCTCAGCCGGTGACGTCGACCGACCCCGAGGCCGGCTTCGACGTCGCCCCGCCCGCGGTCCCCGACGCCGTCGACGTCCCGGCCGGGGCCAGGTCGGTCTCCAGGTAGGAGATCAGGGACGAGAGCCGCTCCGGGGTGATCTGCGATGGACGCCCCGTGGGGGCTCCGCCGCCGATGACCCGCGCCGTCAGCAGCTCGGCGAGGTAACGGCTCGTGGCCGCTGCCGCCATGCCCCCGTCGGCGTCCCGCTGGGACTCCGCCTCGTGCTGCTCCGCAGCTGCCGGCTTCGCGGTGCCGACGGATGCCGGGCGCGCCGGCGGCGTCGGTCGGGCCCGCCGAGCCGGCTGCCGACGCGGGTGATCGCCCGCCGCTGGACGCCTCCCGCGAGGCGGTGGCGGTGCGCACCGCCGGTGTGGGCAGGTCTGTCCCGCCGCTGCGGGTGACACCCGTCACGCTGGTGATCATGAGGTCCCCTCCGTGGTCCTCGGCTCCCGGCCTCCTGCCGGGGGTCTACCACCGTGTTGTCGGCGGTGGGGGAGGGGAGTTGAGGGCCCGGCGGGCCGAACGGGTGAGGGACGCCGCCGCGGGCACCCTCGCAGCGCTCAGGCGTCGAGCAGACGGCGCCAGGCGAGGAGGTCCTCCGGCGTGCCCAGACCGTGCATCGACCCGCCGAGCGCGGCGACGTCGACCAGCGAGAAGCGCTGGCCGGCGGCGACGAGCTCGTTGTAGACGGGGGCGACGTAGAACTCGCCGTTGGTGCGCCGGTCGGCCGCGACCATCGCGGCGTACCCGTCGAGGAAGGCGCCGAGGCGGGCGAAGTTGTAGACGCCGACCGTCGCGTCGCGGGAGATCACCTGCTTCTCCACGACGCGGTCGACCCAGCCCCGCGCGTCGACCGAGGCGTAGCTCCACTTCGGGTGGTCGGCCCTCATCGTCATGATCACGCCGTCGACGCCGGGGACGTCGGTGGCGGCGAGGTAGGCGTCGATGTCCAGCGCGAGGTGCTGGTCGGAGTTCGCGACCATGAGCGGGGCGTCGCCGTCGAGGCCCGCGAGCGCGATCGCCACGGTCTCCGCGGCGCCCTGCGTGGTGGCGCCGACCTCGAGGATCCGGCAGTCCGGAGCGGCGGAGCGCAGCAGCGCGTCCAGGCCGTAGGCGCCGCGGTGCTCCGCGCGCACCACGAAGCTGAAGCGGTGGGCGCGGCGGGGGCGCAGGTCGTCGACGACGAGCTCGATCATCCGCCGCCCGTCGGGCATCGGGATGAGGGGCTTGGGGTCGGCCCAGCCGGCGTCGGCGAACCGGCTGCCGCGCCCGGCCATCGGGACGACGATCTCCAGGGGCGGGTTCGCAGGCAGGGTCACAGCGCGTCTCCAGGGGTGCGGAGGGCCGCGTGGGCGGCGGCCTCGAGGGTCCGGTGGGGGTCGGGGGCGTCGTGCTTGTCACCGAGCACCGACGGGGTCTTGACGACGACGGTGGTGCAGTCCTCGAGCGCGACGAACGCGGTGGCGGTGCCCGGCGGGAGGACGAGGACGTCGCCGGCGACGACCTCGCGCCCGCACATCACCGCGCGCCCGTGCAGCAGCAGCGTCACCTCGGTGGCGACGCGGTGCTCGTGGGAGTCCTCGACCGTCCCCGCGGGGTAGGTCTTGACGGCTACCTCCGCGGCATCGGTGCGCAGGGCCGCGGGGGAGAAGGCGCCGACGAACCAGCCGCCGACCATGTCCTCCAGCCGATGGTGCTCGACCGCCGGGGCCGTCGGCAGGGCGGTCGTGGGCGCGGTCACCGGGAGCCCCCCGCGTGGCTGAGGTGCTCCTCGAAGAGGGCCAGCTCGGCGGGGTCGCGGAAGGAGAAGTAGGCGGACCGGTCGACCCGCTCGACGCCGATCCGGGCGCCGTCGAGGACCAGCTCGTTCAGGACGGGGCAGACGTAGTACTGGCCGCCCACGGAGGCGCCCTTCTCCACCATCCGCATCGTCGCAGCCAGGAAGGCGCCGGCGGTGCGGAACCAGTAGAGGCCCGCGGTGGCGGAGCGGCTGATGGGGTCCTTCTCGCTGGCCTCCACGACGAGGCCGTCCTCCAGGCGCACGAAGGACCATCGGGGGTGCACGGCGTCGAAGACGACGGCTCCGGCGTCGAGGCCTCGTTCGTCGAAGGAGGCGACGACGGCGGGCAGGTCGGCGTGCAGGAGCGCGTCGCCGCTGGCGACCACGAGCGGGGCGGAGGCGTCGAGCAGCTCGCACGCCATCAGCGCCGAGCACGCGGCCCCGCGGGTGTCGCCGACGCGCACCACGCGGGAGGTGGGCTCGATCAGGCCCAGGACGCGATCGGTGCGGTGCTGGGCCGCCTCGTCGGCGCGCAGCACCGTCACCAGGCGGCCGTCCTGCGCCAGGGAGCCCAGGGACTCCACGACGTGCTGCAGGAGGGGCCGCCCGGCGACCTCCGTGAGGTTCTTGGGCCAGTGGTGACCGGCGTCGACGTAGGCGCGGCTGCTGCCGGCCGCCAGGAGCAGGGTGTTCACGCGGGGACCCCCTCGTTCTCACGGGTGGTGCGGACGGCGTCGTGCCGGGTGCTGTCGAGGGCGTCCACCTCGGCGATGGCGGCGGCGATGCGCTCGTGGACGACGCCGCGGGGGTCCGCCACCTGCAGCACGTGGCAGCCGGCGGCGCGGGCCGCCGCGACGCCCTTCTCGTTGTCCTCCACGACCAGCACCTGGTCGGGCCGCAGCCCGAGGTGGTCGACGGCGCGCTGGTAGATCGCCGGGTGGGGCTTGCCCTGCTCGACCTCCTCGGCGGAGACCACGACGTCCATCAGGTGCAGCAGCCGCGCGCGGCCGAGCATCTCCGTGATGCTGCGACGCACCGAGTTGCTGGCCACCCCGAGCGCGTACCCGTCGCGCTTGAGCCGCGCCAGGGCGTACTCGTGGGTGAAGGTCGGGCGGCACTCGCGGGCCACCGTCTCGAGCGTGAAGTCCTGCTTGAGCTGGTTGACGAAGCCGTGCAGCTCAGCCGGGAGGCCGTGCTCGCGCGACAGCATCTCCAGCTTGGTGCGGGTCGGCAGGCCGTCGTAGGTCACCAGGTGGTCGAACCGGGAGATCGCCAGGCCGAAGTGCTCCAGCGCGCGGTTGAGCGCCTCGTAGTGCCACTCGCGGGCGTCGATGAGGACCCCGTCCATGTCGAAGACCACTGCCTCGACGCTCATGCGGAGACCTCCTGGAGGTGCTGGTCCGCGTGCGCGGGGGCGGCGAAGAACGCCTGCGCCTGCGCCACGTGGTCGGTGCACAGCGCGAAGCCGGGGACGGCGTCCAGGCCCTCGGCGCGCAGGCGCTGCCAGGTCGGCAGGTGCGGCCGGTGGTGCAGCTCGGGGGAGACGAGGACCACCTGCAGCCCCGTCGCGAGGTGGTGGCGCACGGCGTCGGCGTCCCACCAGGAGTCGTCGTGGAAGGCGTCCAGCCACAGGCCGACCTCGCCACCGGTGAGGACCGGTGCCTCCAGGTCGGACCACCGGGCCATCACCGGCGTGGCGGTGCGCGCGTGGGCGAGCTGGTCGGGGACGGACATGTCGAAGACGAAGGAGCTCCCCGCGGCGCCGGCGGCGATCAGCGCCGCGGCCACGGGGGCGGCGAGGCCGTCGGCCTTGATGTTCAGGGCGAGCCGCCCGCGGCGCCCGGCCGCGTCCCAGGCCGTGAGCAGACCGGCGAGGGTCATCGGCTCCGGGCAGGTGCGGGGCATGTCGTGGCTGACGACGACGTCGCCGTCGAGGTCGCGCAGGTCGGTCTCGACACCTGCGCCGGCGGCCCAGGCGCGGCGGAAGGCGACCAGGGTGTTGTGCTCCTCGGCGCGGGTCCAGGACCCCCGGTGGGCGATGATCTCCACGCGCTCTCCCTCAGCTGCCAGCAGTGCTCAGTGCTGCATCGGCAGCGCGACTGCTCCACTTGAGCGACGGCTGACCGGGTGGTCCCCCGAGCGCGGGCTCAGGTCAGACGCCGGCCAGCTCCGCCCGGGCGGGGGTGTAGGCAGCGGCGGCGAGCAGCACCTCCAGCAGCTCGGCGGCGACCCGCTCGTGCGTGTAGCGCTCCCGCACCAGCGCCGTGCCGGCTGCCGCGACCGCGGCGAGCCGGTCCTGGTCGGCGAGCGCCTCGCGGACCGTCCGCCGGAAGTCGTCGACGTCCTGGTCGCGGTGGAAGAGCGCGTTCACGCCGTGCCGGAAGCCGAGCTCCCCGTACGCGGGGTGGTCCGGGGCGACGAGCACCGCGCCGCTCGCCGCACCCTCGTAGGTGCGCACCGGGGGGAAGGCCATGAGGCCGACGTCGTTGGCGAACATCTGGTGCGCGTCGAGCAGCGCCGGAGCGTCTGACGCGGGGTCCTTGGTCTCCGGCCAGAGCGGGAAGCGGCTGTCGAGCACATCGGTCAGGGCGCCGGCCTCCTCGGCCAGGCGGCGCCGCCACGCGTGCGTCCAGCGGACGCCGCGGTGGAAGGCGACGTAGTCGTCGAGCTCGCCGGGCGGGCAGAGCGGGTCGTCCACGGGGTTCACCGCTCCGAGGCCGACGACGCGCGCGAGGCGCTGCCGGAACGGGGTGCGCGGGGCGAACCGCTCGCCGAAGCCGAACGGCACCGTCTGCACCCGCCCCTCGAAGCCCCGGTAGACGTCGGCGAAGAACGGCGAGTGGACGTCGTGGCGGGCGTAGCCGAGGAGGAGGTCGGCACCGCCGGTCCGCAGGGACTCCGCAGCCCGCGCGGCGTGGAACACGAAGTCCATCACGTGGTACGCCTTGAGCCCCGTGAACGCCGCCGGCGGCGCGAGGTCGGGCAGGTCGGGGCGGCCCTCGAAGCACACCAGGACGTCGGCGCGCTGCTGCAGCTCCCGAGGGGTCGTGACCACCTCCAGCACCGCTCCGCCGCCGCGCAGGACGCCGTCGACGACACCCAGCTCGGGAGCCAGCCCGGGGTCCGCGGCGAGCTGCGGCAGGTAGGCGAGCTGCGCTCCGCGGGTGAACACCGTCGCGTAGCCGTGGTAGTCGCGCGCCCCGCCGACCAGGCGGGGCTGCTGCACCGCCACCACCGCGGTCGGCGGAGAGGCCGGCCGCGCGGTCGGCGGCGCGGTCACGGCCGGAGGCTGAGGGAGGGGCGCGGGCGGGCTCGCGGGGAAGGGCTGCTCTGAGACGGGCTGCGCTGAGTCGGGCTGCGCTGAGTCGGGCTGCGCGGTGGTCGTGGCGCGCGGGGCGGGTGCCGCCGGTGCGGGGCCGGCCCGGTGGAGGCCGAGCAGCGCCGGTGCGTCGCGCTCCACGGTCGCCAGGAGGTCCGTCCCCGCCGGCCCGAGGGCCGTCGCGGACCGCAGGCGCACCTCCAGCTCCTGCACCCGGGCGTGCAGCCCGTCACCGGCGGTGCGCCAGTGCTGGCGGCTGGGTCCTGAGAACGTGCCGACGACGTGCTTCAGGTACAGCGTCGGCAGCGCGCTCGCGACGGACAGGCACGCGTGCCAGTCGGCGACGTACGGCGACGTGCCGACCTCCAGGACCTCCAGGCCCGCCGGGCTGAAGAGGTGGCCGACGGGGGAGCCGAACCAGTTGCCGCGCTCCGCGCTGAGGCGCAGCGCCTCCTGCGGCGAGACGAGCGCCGTCTCGGGCAGCGAGCCGTCCACCGCTCCGTGCGGCCGTCCCCGGAGTCGATGACGTACTCCGCCACGACGAGGCCCACCTGGGGGGCCGCGTCGAGGGCGGCGCCCAGCGCGGCGGCGGACCCCCGCTCCAGCTCGTCACCCGCGAACAGCCACTTCACCCAGCGCCCGTCGGCGCGGGCCCCCGCCTCGGCGAGAGCCCGCGCCCAGCTGGCGGTGCGGCTGACCGGGGTGCGGTGGCGCACCACCTCGGCCCCGCGGCCGGCGAGCAGGTCGGGCGTGCCGTCGTCGGAGGCGTTGTCCACCACGAGGTGGTGGTAGCCGCGCACGGGGCTGAAGCCCCCGCCCAGGCGGCGCGGTCCTTGACGGGGGTCAGGGCCACCAGCCGCGACAGACGCCTCTCGCCGGTCGTGCAGCGCGTCGAGGCGGGTCCGCCGGCCGGTGCCGGGGCGGTCCGCAGGAGCCGCCAGGTCGAGGAGCAGGGCGCTGGCGGGCAGGTCGGCGGGGGGGCCGCCAGCCCGCACGAGGACGGCGGCCGCGCCGTCCAGCACGTCGCGCCGGTCACCGAGGGCCCTCAGGACCGCGTGGGCCGCGGCCTCCTCGGCGGCGTCCCCGTCGCCGTCCTGCGGGTGGGCGGCCAGCACGAGGGTGGCGCCGTCGCCGTCGCGGGTCGCCGCGGCGAACGCGATGAGGACGTCGAGCAGCGCCGCGTCGTCGTCTGCCCCGAGGGGACCGCGGTCCGAGGGGGGCAGGGCGACCCAGAACGCGTCCGGGGAGGCACCGGGGCCGGCCACGGGTCCTCCTCGGCGGCGCTGGTCGGACCGGCCGCACCGCGGCGGTCCTGGTCACCAGCAGCGTCCCAGCGGCCCCCGGCGGAGACCGCGCGACACGCCGACGAGCGGCGGGCCGTCAGTGGCCGGTGCCCAGCAGGCGCCGGCGCGGGTCGTCGACGACGCGCAGGCCCAGCGACTCCCCGGCGGCGCGGATGCCGGCGACCGCGTCGTAGCAGTCGGGGTCGACGGACAGGGCGCTGCGGTAGGCGTCGACGGCCGCGAGCAGGTCGCCGGTGCCGGCGTGGGCGTCGCCGCGCAGGGCGTGGCCGAGCGCGCTGCCCGTCATTGGAGCGAGCCGTCCCAGCGCAGCGCGGTGGTCACCGCAGGCCAGGTCGATGGAGGCGGCGACCAGGGTGGAGGCCTTGGCGTCGACGGGGCCGCGGGTCGCGAGGTCGAACTGGTGGGAGGCGCCCGCCTCGAAGCCGCGCCGGAACAGGCACAGGCCGACCAGCGCGCGGGCGACGGCCTCCGGGGACGCGGTCGCGGACCGGAACGCCTCGGGCACCAGCGCGTGCAGCGGCTCGTCGTCGACGAGGCGCTGCACGTGCGGCCACAGGTCCGCCGTCCCGGCGCCCAGGCTGATGCTCCCGGTGTGGCGGCGGTACAGCGTCAGCGGCTCGGGGACGTGGACCCCGGTCGCGTACGGCGCGAAGCGGCGGACGAGGTCGGTGTCGACGCCGATGACGAGGTCCTCGTCGCAGCGCACCGCGTCCAGCAGCGCCCGTCGCACCAGCATGGTCGGGTTGTTGAAGGGGGTGCCCTCACGCAGCAGGTGCGGCAGCACGTGGTGGGCGGGCACCGCGCTGGACCTCAGGTAGCCGGTGGGCCGCTCCTCGCCGTCGACGAAGAGCATGTCGTGGTGGGCGTAGTCCGCGCCGCCCGCGACGGCACCGAGCAGCGCCTGCAGGCGGTGGGGGAGCGCGACGTCGTCGGCGTCGTGCCAGGCGACCCAAGCGGCCCCGCGCCGCGTCGAGACCGCGGTTGCGCGCCGCGCCCTCGCCGGCGTGCGCGGCGCGCACCACGCGGGTCCGCGCGTCGCCCACCGCCTCGGCCAGGTCCGCCGAGCCGTCCGTGGAGCCGTCGTCGACGACGAGCAGCTCCAGGTCGGCCGCGGTCTGCCCGAGGATGCTGCGCATCGCCGCCTCGAGGTGGGCCTCGCCGTCGTGCACGGGCATGATCACGCTGACGAGGGGCGCGGAGGCACGCGTGCCGGACGGCGTCATGCGGAGGTCATCGGCGCCGCGGGGGCGGACCTTTAGGCCGACCGGGTGACGGCCGGCGGCGCCGAGGCGGCCGCGCCGAGGAGCCGCTCCCGCTCGAGCAGGAGGTCGAGGGCCCAGGCCAGCAGCTGGTCGGCCGGGACCTGGTCCCCGCCGTCCACCGCGGCGGGCACCGCCCGCAGCTGCGACAGCGGCGAGCCGCCGAGCTGCGACACGACGCTGCTCGCGAGCTGCTCCCGCGCCTCGACGTGCGCGAGCCGGCCCGCGAGGTCGTCGACGGCGAAGAGCGGCGCCAGCTCGGGGGCCAGGACGGCGAGCTGCCCGGCCAGCGCCCCGCGGGCCCGCTGCGACCCGCGCCGGACGCCCTCGTCGGGCACCGACTCCGCCACCAGGAGCGCGCGCCGCTGGTGGTGCACCCGCACGCCGCGCTGCTCGAGCGCCGCGGCGAACAGGCCGGGGTGGACGCAGGCACCGGCGTCCAGCAGGTCCAGCAGCACCTCGCGGGGCAGGGAGGCGACCCCCGGCACCGCGCGCGAGGCGGGGGCGGTGCCATCGGCCCGCGCCCCCGTGGCGTCCGGGTCGGCGTCCACCGCGCGCAGCCACGCCCGCGCCGCCGGGTCGTGCAGCACCGCGGTGACGCCACCCGTCGGGCCCACCACCGCCGTCTCGGCGCCGGCGGCCGCGGCGTGGCCGGCGACGTGCTCGGCGAGCAGCTGCGGCGAGGGCACCAGGGTCCCGTCCAGCACCAACACCAGCCGTCCCCGCGCGCGGTGCGCGGCGGCCGCCCAGACCGGCTGCCCGGCGGTGTCGTCCGGGGACCCGGCGGTGTCGACGGCGAGGACCTCGACGGCGCTCGCGGGCAGCGTCTGCGCGTCCAGCGCCTCCGCGCAGCGGGCCAGGGCCGGGCCCGTCGCCGCCAGGACCACGCTGATCGAGGGCTCGCCGGCAGCCGGGGCTGCGGCGTTGACCGCGGCGAGCTCGTCGTAGGTGGTGGCCCAGCCGGCGGCGTCCTCGTCGATGCCGAGCAGCGGCACCTCGGCGGCGGCGAGGCGCACCCGCAGAGCGTCGTCACCGTCGAGGCGCGCCAGGGCGGAGACCAGCGAGGCGGCGTCGCCGGCGGCGAAGAGGAGGCCGTCGGTCTCGTGGCGCACCGCCTCGGGCAGCGCCCCGCCGTCGCTGGAGACCACGGGGACGCCCACCGCGAGCGCCTCGCGGGCCACGAAGCAGAAGCTCTCCACGGGAGAGGCGACCACCAGGACGTGCGCAGAGCGCAGCAGGTCGCCGCGCTGGGACGGCAGGTAGGGGCCGTGGGCGGTGAGGTTCGGCAGGCCCGAGAGGGCGGCGTCGAACGCGGCGTCGGTGCTGCCGTGCACGGCGACGTCGACGCCCGGGAGGGCTCGCGCGGCGGCCGCCACCAGGCGGCCGCCCTTGGTGTCGGTGCCGGAGGGGTGGGTGCGGACGTTGCCGAGGACGACGACGCGCAGCCGCTCCCCCGGCGCCCGGGGTGCGGCCGCGACGCGCGCGCCGAGGGCGTCGACGTCCAGGCCCAGCGGGCGGACCCGGACCTCGATGCCCGTCGACCAGGGGGCGGCGGCGGTCAGGTCGGCGATGTAGCGGCTCGGTGCGGTCACCAGGTCGGCGCCGCGCAGGCACGCCTCCATCGCGCGGTCGCGGAGCGCGATCCGGGTCTCGGCGGTCGGGGCGAGCTCCGTGGAGCTGCGCACCACGCACGAGACGCACTTCGCCAGGGACGTCGCCCCGGAGCAGGGACGGCCGTCGGCGTCGACGGCGTGCCCCTTGGCGCAGGTGGTGTAGCCGTCGTGGAGCGTGACCGCCGTGGCCGCGCCGGCGCCGCGGGCGACCTGCACCAGTGAGGGCGACAGGCCGTCGCAGAGGTGGTGGAAGTGGACGACGTCGATGCGCTCCTCGCGCACGAGGTCGGCGAAGAGCCGCTCGAAGCGCTCGTCGCCGTGCTCCTGGTGCCACAGGTTGACGGGCCGGTTGACCCGCACCACGGGGACGCCCTCGACGACGTCGCGCTCGACCTCGTAGTCGGGGCGGGAGCGGTCGCGGTGGGGGTGCAGCACGAGCACCTCGCGGCCCTGCCGCTGCAGTGCCGACGCGAGCAGCGCCACGTAGGTCTCGACCCCGCCCCGCGACGACGGCGCGTAGGCGTTCGGGACCAGCAGCACGCGCGGCCGTCGGGCGGCGTCGTCGACAGCGGTCGGGACGGCGTCCGGGGTGCGGCCGGCGACGTCGGCGCGCCGCAGCAGCAGCGCGCCGGGCGCGGACGCCCCGTCGGGCCGCACCGCGCTGCCCAGGGTCCAGGTGGTGGCGGCCCGCTCGGCGCGGGAGCGCTCGATGAGCGCGTCGAGCCACGGCCCGCGGACGGTGGTGGTCGCGTCGAGCACCACGACGAGGTCCGTGTCCGCGTCCGCAGCGGCGCTGCGGACCGCCGCCGACGGCGCGTCGTCCGGGTGGGCCCGCCGGACGGCGACGTCACCGGTGACGGCGTCCAGGAGCGCCCGGGTCGCGCGGCCGTCGGCGTCGTCGCCGCTGACGTCGACGAGCACCAGTGCCGACGGGGTGCTGCTGCGCCGCCTGCGCCGCCTCGACGCTGCGCAGGCAGGCCAGGAGGGCGTCGTGGCCGCCGGCGGTGGACACCACGAGGGTGACCGCGGCGGGCCGGCCCGCGCCGGCCGCCGGCACGGGCCCGCGGGTGGCCCGCAGGTGCGCGACGAGCCGGGGGTCGAGCCGGGGGTCGGGGGAGGGGTCGGTCATCGCAGGCTCCCTGCAGGTCCGCCGGCACCAGCCAGCTGGTGGAGCCAGGACGCGGTGTCCTGGCCGATGAGCGGTGTGGGCTGGCCGGGTCGCCACGCGGCACCGAGCGAGCCGGGCAGGACGACGTCGACGTCGTCGTGCAGCGCCGGGTCGAGCGCGCCGACGCGGACCTCCACCGGTGCGACCGCGGCGACGTCGGCGCCGCAGCGCGCGACGACCTCGGCGACGAAGGCCTCCGCGGCCTCCGCGGTGGGAGCCAGGACCACCCCGTCCAGCCCGCGCGCCGCGCCGCTGGAGGCGAGCCGGTCGACGAGGTCGACGGCGCCGGGGTCGGTGGCGAGGGCGGCGACCCGCAGCGGCCGTCCCGCGGCGTCGGCTCGGCGCCGAGCCAGACCGGCGAGCATGCCCGCCGCGTAGTGGGCGTCCAGCTCGACAAACAGGGCGGAGTCGAGCAGCTGCAGCACCGACCCGCTCGCGTGGGGGGCGTCGCGCAGCACGCCGAGCGGCTGGTCGAGGAGACCGCCGGCCACCTCGCGCACCACGTCCCGCTGGGCGACCCACCGCTCCAGGTTCGCCATCACCGGCCGCAGCCCGGCCCAGGTCCACACCTCGTCGTCGGCGCAGCGCTCGGCGAGGTCGAGCATCGCCTGGCCGATGCGGTTCTGGCGCCGGTGGAAGTGCCGCAGCTCGAGGCGGTCGGTGACCACCTGCAGGGCCCGGCGGGCGAAGACCACGCGCAGGCCGTCCTGGCGGGCGCGGAAGGCGAAGTCGGCGTCCTCCATGAGCGGCGCGAGGAAGGCGCGGCGGCGCAGCAGCGACGTCTTGGCGCTGCTGCGCCCGCACCAGAACGCCTTCCAGGGGTGGACGTCGCCGCGGCTGACGGACGGGTAGGCGAAGTACTGCCGCCCCACCGTCATGACGTGGCGCGACAGGGCGGTGACGCGCCCGCCGGGGACCACCGAGGTCGCCCCCAGCACGGCGACGGACTCCTCCGGGTGCTCCTGGTGGGTGAGGAGGTGCTCCTCCAGACAGCGCGGCGTCGGCAGGTCGTCGTCGTCCAGCAGGAGGGTGACGGGGGCCAGGACGTGAGCCAGGCCCTCGGTGCGCGCACCGCCGGGGCCGAGGTTCTCCGGCAGCGCCACGAGCCGCACGGCGAGGCGGTCGGCGAAGCGCTCCACCACCGCGTGCGGAGGGCGGGGGGAGCCGTCGTCGACGACGACGACCTCGAAGGCGCTCCTCGGCAGGGTCTGCTCGCAGAGGGCCAGCAGGCAGCTCTCGAGCACGTCCTCGCGGTCGTGCGTGGTCACCAGCACCGACAGCTGCAGGCCGCCGTCCAGCACCACCGGGCGCGGCGGAGCGGGCACCGCGGCGGGGTGCCCGGACCCGACCGGCTCGATGCTCCCGAACGGGCCCGCGTACCGCGCCAGCAGCGGCGTCGCCAGCGGGCGGGTGAGGACGACGGCGTCGGCGTGGGCGCAGGCGTCCAGGACGGCGGAGGCGTCCGGCGTGAGGGCACCCGTCCCGGAGGCCAGGGCCGCGAGCACGCGGGGGTGGGCGACCGAGGGGTCGACCACGACGCGCGTCCTGACACCGTGGTGCCACAGCTGCTCGACGAGCGAGAGGAGCAGGAGGGGGTCCTGCGCCCAGACGTCGACGTCCGTGGCGGCCGAGGCGGTGACGGCCTCCAGCAGCCGGTCCGCCTCCTGCGCGGCGTCCCGCCAGGTGGCGGCTCCACCCGGCGCGGTCGTGGTGGCGATGACGCGCGGGTCCCACCCGGCGCGCCGCAGGTCGTCGAGCCGGGCTGACAGGGCGGGGCCGGCGCCGGCCGGCGCCACGACGGCGTGCGGCCACGAGGGTCGGTCGAGGAGCGCGGTGGCGGTGGACGACGCTGCGCTGGTCGCGGGGGCGATCGGCGCCCACGAGGGGGGGACGGTGATCACCGGAGGGCTCCCGTCGAGGTGGTGAGAGGTCCACCCAGGGCCCGCAGGTCTGCCTCGACCACGTCCCGCCAGCGGTCGTCGGCGTGCAGGGGCATCGCGCCGTCCGGCCACCCCGCGAGCACCCGCTTCAGCGCCTCCCGGCGCGCGAGGTGGCGGAAGCCGGAGTCCAGGCCTCCGTGGACGGCCGGCGGGCGCGGCACCGGGACGCCCCAGCGCGTCGCCAGGGCCATCGCCGCAGCGCCGGGGTGGCAGCCGTCGACGAGGGCGGGGACGGCGGGCGAGGCGGTGCGCCGCACCGGGACGCAGTCGGCGACCGCGCTGGTCAGGCCCTGCGCCTCCAGCGCGGCGTGCAGCAGCTCGGGGAGCCCGCCGCCGTCGGCAGCGGCGCGCATCGCCGTCGCGGCAGCGGGCAGGACGGCGGCCGACAGCACCGGCGCACTGAGGCCGACCGGGTCGACGAAGCGCACGGCGAGCCCGGTGTGCTGCAGCTCCGCGGCGCTCCCGGCGGGGCTGCCGGTGCTCAGGGCCGGCTGCGTCAGCCCGGTGCCCAGCTCGTGGTGCAGCGCGAGGAGCACGGCCACCAGGTCGGCGTCGGCGCGCACGTCCGGGGCCGGCAGCCACACCGCGCGCACCGGGCCCAGCCGCTCGAGGGCGTCCGCGGCCGCCGCCCACCGGCCGCGTCCGCCTGCGGGGAGCACGACGACGTCGTACCCGCCGTGGCGTCGCCACGCCGCGAGGTCGGCGTGGTCGTGCACGGCCAGGACCGCGTCGCGCACGGGGGAGGGGGAGAAGCTGCACGCCCCTGCATCGGCCGATCGGGTGGTCGACCTTGAGCCGGTCGGGTGGCTCAAGGTCCGGCCCGCTCCAGCCGATCCGGTGGGAGAGCTCCCGGGCGTTCGGCCCGGCGCGTCGAGAGGACCCGCATGCTGCACACCGACCGGTCGGACGACCACAGGCGCCACCTCGTGGTCGTCCGCGTGGGCGACCGCCTCCTGCACCCGACCTGGGTGCAGGGCGAGCGCAGCTTCGACCTCGTCGTCGACTACTACGGCGACACCCCCGGGAAGTGGGCCGGGACCGCCGACCTGGTGCTGGAGTCCAAGGGCTCCAAGTGGCAGGGCCTGCACGCCGTGCTGAGCGCGCACCCCCGCTTCGTCACCGACTACGACGCCGTCTGGTTCCCCGACGACGACATCGCCACCGACGCCGAGACCATCTCCGCGGCCTTCGCCCTGCACGACGAGCTCGGCACGGGCCTGAGCCAGCCGGCGCTGACCGCCGACTCCTACTTCACCCACCTCTTGACGCTCGCCCACCCCGGCCTCGCGGTGCGCGTGACGAACTTCGTGGAGGTGATGGTCCCGATGTTCAGCCGCGAGGCGCTCGCGGCGTGCTGGGAGACGTTCGCCGAGTCACGCTCCGGGTTCGGCCTCGACCTGGTCTGGCAGGCGCTGCTGCCGGGCCTGGGCCTGAGGTCGGCGATCTTCGACTGCCTCACCGTGACGCACACCCGGCCTCTGGGCACCGGCAGCCTCTACGACGGCATGGAGGAGACCCCCGCCCGGGAGGGCGCCCGGGTGGCGCGCGCCCACGGCATGCCGACGCCGACGGCCAGCGAGGTCTTCGAGGTGCTCGACGTCGAGGGCCGCTACGTGCGCGGCGCCGACGCCGAGGCCCTGGTGCTCGCGCACCTGCCCGTCCCGACGGTGCAGGGGGTCCCCGCGTGGGACCTCTACGCCCGGTTCCTGCAGCGGCGCGCCGACGACCGCGCCCGCGGCGTGCGGCCCGCCCCCCTGGACGCCGTCCAGCGCCCGGCCACCGCGATGACCGTGCCGGACGCCGGCGCGCGGTTCCACCTCGCGCAGACCGACCTCGCGGGGGCTGCCCACGGGGCGCCCGTCGTCCTGCTCGTCGGCGCCGGGGCGTCGGCACGGGCCGCGGTGTGGAAGGCAGCCGGCTGGAGCGCCGTCGCCGTCACGGAGGCCGACCTCCCCCTCGCGCTGGCAGCTGCCGAGCGCCACCCCGTCCGCGCGCTCGACGTGGCGGGCGACGACGCCGACACCCTCGAGCGCGCCGTCGAGCGCGGCGCTTCCGCCGGCGCGGTGGTCGTCGTCCGCGTCGCGGCCGCCGTCCTCGCCTGCCACCACCGGCTCGACCCGCAGGCCCTCGCCGCGGTGGGCCGCTGTGAGGCGTGCGCGCTGCAGCGGCGCGCGATCGCCGCCGCGAGCGCCGCCCTCGTGTGCGACGACGCGGTCGTGGCGCAGCAGCTGGCCGACGCGGCCCCCGGGGCCCCGGTGGTCGAGGGGCTCGACGTCGCGGACCTCGCTGAGGTCGCGTCCCTGGCGGGGCTCCCGCCCGTGGAGCCCCTGACCGTCGTGGTCCTGGGCCGCGACGGCGTCGACCCGGCGCCCCTGCTCGCGTCCCTGGCCGACCAGCAGGGCCTCACCGCTGCCGGTGAGGTCGTCGTGGTGCCCGCCGGCGCCGGGCCGGCGGGTCTCGCCGAGGCGGCGGCCGCCGCTCGCCACGACCGCGTGCTGCTCCTGGAGGCCGGCGACCTCGCGACGCCGTGGTGCGTCGCCGACCACCGCCGCGCCTCCGACCTGGAGGCCGCGCGCCGCGGAGCCGGCAGCGCGGGCGGCGTCGTCGTCAGCGCCGCACGGGCACCGCTGGCGGCAGTGCTGGACGTCCTGGACTCCGCGGTCCAGGGCGCCGGGCGCGGCACCGCGTCGGGCGACCGCGCCAGCGCGCCGAGCGCGGCGCTGGCCGGGCTCGCCGCGTCGGCGGGCCTGGGGACCGCGAGGACCGCCGCCCTCGTCCTGGAGCGGCTCGCCGGCGCCCAGCGCCTCCCCGCCCCCACGCACGAGGCGGCGCCCACCACCTCCCTCGACGCGGAGCGCAGCGCCGCGGTGCTCGCCGCCCTCACCGCCGGGGCGCTGGCCGCCCCCGAGGACGACGACGCGCGCGCCGCCCACCTCGTCCACTGGAGCCACCTCGGCGGCGACTCGTCCCGCCTGCTCGCCGAGCTGGTCACCGTCGACGAGCCGACCCTGCGCTGGTCGGTGATGGGCCTGGTCACGGGGGAGCGGGGCCTCGACGTCGTGCGCTCCGTCGTCCACCGCGACCTGCTGGCCCACGTCGCGTCCGCCGACCTCGCGGTCAGCGCCGTCCGCCGCGCCGCTGCCGCAGGGCGGCCGTGGGCCCTGGCCGTCGACGCCGCCGACGAGCGGCTCGTGCCGCTGCTCGCCGAGGCCGCCCACCAGGCACGCTCCGGCGAGCTGGACCCCACCGCCCTGCGCGTGGTGGCCGTCCTGGACCCGGACGACGGCGACGAGCGGGCCTTCGCCCAGCACCTCGCCCCGCGCCTGGCAGCGGCGGGCACCCCGCTCACCGAACTGCCGTTCCTGGAGGTCGTCACCTCCACGGAGCCGGCCTCCCGCTGGCGGGACGCCGACGTCGCCACCGCGGTCCCCGGGCAGCCCTGGTTCCGCGGCCTGCCGGTCCCGCTGCTGGGCCTGCCGGAGGCGTCCTGGCTGGGCTGCCTGGACCTGGTGGCCCTCGCCGCGCGTGCCGAGGCCCCGGCCGCGGACCCGGCGGCCGCGCCGGCGCCCGTCACCGTCCCGGTGGCC
Organism: uncultured Actinomycetota bacterium; assembly: GCA_963781365.1. Lineage (GTDB taxonomy): Bacteria > Actinomycetota > Actinomycetes > Actinomycetales > Quadrisphaeraceae > Quadrisphaera. The sequence goes on from CAWAFR010000005.1 coordinate 235,092, forward strand.
GCCGCCGCTCCCGTGGTGCCCCCCGCGCGCGCCCTCGTCGGCACCCCGGCCTGACGCCGGCCCGCCCCAGACCCGGCACCCACCCCCGAGCCCGAGGACACCACCGTGCTGAGCATCCTGCTTCCCGCAGCCCGCCGCTCCACCCCCGCCGAGGCGCAGAGCTGCTGGGGCGACCTCCGCGTCGCCCTGGCCTCCATCGCCGCGTACGCCCCCGGTGTCGACGTCGTCGTCGGCTGGAACGGGCTCGAGGAGCCCGCCGGCCTGCCCGCCAACGAGCACGTGCGCCTCGTCCGCCAGGCGCCGGGCATCACCACCGGCAGCGAGGCGTGGAACTGGTGCGCCACCCAGACCGACGCCGACGACCTGCTGGTCCTGGGTGACGACTGCGTGCTCCACCCCGACTCCCTGCCCCACCTGCTCGAGGACCGGTCGTTCGTCGAGCGCACCGCGCCGGCCATCAGGATCGGGGCGATGGGCGCCCGCTCCAACTACGTCAAGGGCGTGCAGAACGTCCGCAGCGCCAACGGCGGCAAGGCGAACGGCATGGCCTTCGACAGCGAGCAGACGATCATCGCCGTCGACATGGTGGTGCCGGTGGCCGCGCTGGTGCGCCACGACGTCTTCGACTCCGTGGGCGGGTTCCCCCCCACCAACTGGTTCGCCGACGACGTCTTCTGCTGGGACCTGGCCAACGCCGGCTACCAGCACTTCGTCTCCCGGGCCTACGTGCACCACGTCGGGCAGCGCGGCACGGGGCAGGGGAAGAGCAGCCAGCAGCTGCTCGACGAGGGCCTGGCGTGGCTGCGGGTGCACCGCCCGGACTTCCTGACCAGCAAGCTGGGCCTCGCCGCCTGAGCGAGCACGAGCCGGTCACCCGATCGGCTCAAGGTGGGGGCTGAACGCGCCGATGCAGGACGCATGCCGACGCTCGCCTCCACCGTCACCCTGGTCATCGCCGACGACCGGTCCGACGGCCGCGCCGTGCGCGCCCTCGCGCGCGCGGTGACCACCACCCGCGCCGCGACCTCCCTGGTGCTGGTCACCGCCGACCCGCGCGCCCTGTCCGGCGCCCTCGCCCGCCGCACCCGCGTCGTGAGGGTCCGCCGCCCCGCCGAGGTCACCACCGCCGCGGCCGCCGAGCTCGGCGGCCGCGGCGTCGTGCTCGTGGCCACTCCCCGCACCCGGCTCGCCGACGGCTGGGAGGACGGCGCCGCCGCTGCCGCCGCCGCGCTGTCCGGGGGCGTCGGGCGCTGCGGTGAGGTGCTGCTCTCCGGTGACGGGCCGCTCGACCCTGCAGCGCCGCAGCACCCGCTGGCCGCGGTGGCCGGCGTCGAGACGGCGACCGCCCCCGATGCCGCCTTCAGCATCCCCGCTCTCGCCGCAGCCGCCCCCGCGCCGCGCCCCGTCGGCCGGATCTCGGCGGTGCTCATCGTCAAGGACGAGGAGCGCGTGCTCGCGGCCTGCCTGGAGGCGCTGCGCGGCGCCGTCGACGAGGTGGTCGTCTACGACACCGGCAGCTCTGACCGCACCACCGACATCGCGCGCGAGCACGGAGCCCTCGTCGTCCAGGGCCACTGGGACGACCACTTCGGCAACGCCCGCAACCGCGCCCTCGCCCACGCGACGGGGGAGTGGGTGCTCTCCGTCGACGCCGACGAGGTGCTCACCGGTGATGCCACCGCCGTGCGCCGCGCCTGCGCCGCCGCCGCCCAGGGCCTGGCGCGCATCCCGATCGTCTCGACCAGCTGGAGCGGCGCCGCGGACGGTCAGCACTCCCACCCGGTGCGCCTGTTCCGCCGGGGGGCCTTCGAGTGGAAGGGCGCGCTGCACGAGTACCTCGAGCTGCTGCCCGGCACCCCCGCGGTCACCGACGCTCCCAGCGCCGAGGGCGCCTGGCTGGCGCACTCGGGCTACCAGTACCTGACCTTCTCCGACCGCGACAAGCCGCAGCGCAACCTGGAGATCGCCGAGGCCGCCGTGGCGGCGCTGCCCACCTCCGGGGAGGACCCGACGATGGCGTGGGACGCCTACGGGCGGTCCCTGTTCGTCGTCGGCCGCCACGACGACGCCATGGCGGCCCTCGACCACGTGCTCGACCTGCAGTCCAACCCCTCCGCGGTGGTGCAGTCCGGGCGCGCCGCGATGTCCGCGATGCGCCAGCGGCGCGAGTACTCCCGCGCCGACCGGTGGCTCGCCGCGCTCGCCGCCCACGGCGAGGCCCCCGCCGCCGTGGAGGGCTGGCGCGCGCACGTCGCCTTCGCCGCCGGCGACCTCGACGCCGTCGAGCGCCACCTCGCCGCCGCCGAGCGCGCCCCGCTGCACGACCGCTGGAACGTGCCGTTCAAGACCGTCGCCCTGGACGACCTGCGCGCCGAGGCGGCGCTGCGCGCCGGACGGGGCGAGCAGGCCCTGGAGCTGCTGCTCGCCTCCCTGCAGCGCGACCCCGACCACGGGGCGCTCGCGGCGCTGGTCGCCGCAGCGGACGCCTGCGGGGCCGACCTCGCCGAGGTCGCCGCGCGCGTCCCCGACACCTTCGTCGGCCGCTCCGCGCAGGAAGCTGTCGTGCTGCAGCAGCACCAGGGCCACGCGTGGCTGCTGGGCCTGCACCGCCGCGACCCGCAGGACCGCGACGTCGTCGTCGCCGGCACCGTGGTCGGCGCTCGAGGCGGGCTGGAGGAGGCCGTCACCTGGTCCTCAGCGGCCAGGCCGCTCGGCCTCGCAGCCTTCTGCCCGCTGCGGGCGATCGGCGCCGACGCGCGCCGCAGCGCCGCCGACCGCGTCCTCGCCTGGTCGCTGGTCGCCGGGGTCGCGGAGGACGAAGACGCCCGCGTCGAGCTCGCGTCCCTGCTCGCGTCCCTGCCGCCGCAGCAGCTGCTCGAGGTCGTCGCCCCGGCGGCGGAACTCGTCCCCGCCGTCACCGACGTGCTGCTGCGCGCCGTGGAGGCCTCCTCGGCCTCCCTGGCGACGGCCTGAGGCACCGCTCCCAGGGCCCGCGAGGGGCGCCACCACCCGTTCGGAGCAGCAGAAAGCCTCAGGTCCTGGGGCCGGACGCCGATGGAGAGGGTGAGCGCCCACGGACGGGCGGTCGCACCACATCCCCTCAAGGAGGACCCACCATGGCGCTTTCCGTCAACACCAACGTCGCTGCCTACAACGCCTACCGCAACCTCTCGGTCAGCCAGAACGACCTGAGCAAGTCGCTGGAGAAGCTGTCCAGCGGCCTGCGCATCAACCGCGCTGCGGACGACGCGGCCGGCCTGGCGATCTCCGAGGGCCTGCGCAGCCAGATCGGCGGCCTCACCCAGGCCGTCCGCAACGCGCAGGACGGCATCAACGTCGTGCAGACCGCTGACGGTGCCTTCACCGAGATCCACTCCATGCTGCAGCGCATGAACACGCTGGCCGTGCAGTACAACAGCTCGGTCAACAACACCCAGTCGCAGGCCGCCCTGTCGCTGGAGTTCAACCAGCTGAGCAGCGAGATCAGCCGCATCCAGAGCAACACGTCCTTCAACGGCGTGAGCCTCTTCAACGGCTCCGCGACGGTGTCCCTGGGCTTCCAGGTCGGCTACAAGAACGCCGACTCGATCACCGTCGCGTTCAGCGGCGTGGACGTGTCCGGGGCCAACATCACCAGCTCGGACACGGTCCAGGACGCCATCACGACGGTCTCGACCGCCCGCGCCACGCTCGGTGCCTACCAGAACCGCCTCGAGCACACGGTGAACAACCTCAACACCGAGGTCGAGAACCTGACCGCGTCGGAGAGCAAGATCCGCGACACGGACATGGCGATGGAGATGACCAAGTTCACCCGCGGTCAGATCCTGTCGCAGGCCGGCACGGCCATGCTCGCCCAGGCGAAGTCCATCCCCCAGTCCGTCCTGCAGCTGCTGCAGGGCTGACGCCACCGGTGCGGCAGGGCCCGGGTGAGGAAGCTCACCCGGGCCTTGCGGCATCACCGGCTCTGCGCGGCGACGGCGCCACGGCGCCGTCGCCGCGCAGAGCCGCCCCGTCCCACTCACGAACGAGGAGGGTCCCGTGGCCACCAGCACCAGCGGCCTGACCAGCATCAGCGGCCTGGCCAGCGGCATCGACACCGACAGCCTGATCACCAGCCTGATGCAGCTCGCCGCGCGTCCGCAGACCCTCCTGAAGGCCAAGCTCGCCTCCACGAACGCCTCGCTGACCGCGCTGCAGACCCTCAACACGCAGGCCGCGACACTGGCCACCACGGCCACCGCCCTCACCAAGCCCTCCTCCTACGCGGCGCTCACCGCGAGCTCGTCGTCGACGTCCACGAACGCCACGGCAGGCACCACCGCGACCGCCGGCTCCCTGACGTTCGACGTCACCCGGCTCGCCACCGCGCACAGCCTCATCGGTGGGGCGTGGAGCTCCGCCTCCTCGCCGACGGCGAACCCCATCCTGACGATCACGAACGCCGACGGCACGGCCCGCGGCGCACCCCTCAGCGCGGCGTCGAACTCGCCAGCCGACCTCGCCGCGGCGATCAACGGGAGCGCCAGCGGACTCTCGGCGACGGTGGTGACCAGCTCCAACGGCGACTCCCGCCTCGTGGTGACGAGCACGTCCTCCGGCGACGCGTCCAGGTTCAGCCTCGCCGTTGACACCGGTGACGGCAACGGGCCCGTCGACTACGGCGACACGCTCACCCAGGGGTACGACGCGAAGCTCCAGCTCGGTGACGGCAGCTACGTCACCTCCGCGACCAACACCTTCTCCAGCCTCATGACCGGTGTGGATGTCACGGTGAGCAAGGTCGAGGCCGGCACGACCGTCGGGGTCACCTCCGACACCACCGGCGTCACCAAGTCGGTGCAGACGCTCATCGACCAGCTCAACACCCTCGTCGGCACCATCGCCACGAACACCCAGGCGAAGCCCTCAGCCGCCGGCTCTGCCGCCGTCACCAGCCCGCTGAGCGGGCAGAGCACCGTGGTGGGCCTGCGCAACACCCTGCTGAGCCAGCTCTCCGGCTCGCTGGGCGGCCTCAACCCGGCGGCGGCGGGCATCAGCGTCGACCGCGACGGCAACGCCACCTTCGACTCCGCGGTCTTCAGCAAGCTCCTCGCGAGCGACCCGACCCGGGCCCAGGGGATCGTCAGCGCGCTGGCCGGTGAGGTGGCGACGACGGCGAAGCAGGCGTCGGACCCCTACAGCGGCAGCCTCAGCCTGTCGATCACCGGGGAGAAGTCCGAGGCCAGCGGCCTCAGCGACGCCATCGACGTCTGGACGGACCGGCTGACCGCACGGCAGGCGGCGCTCAAGACGCAGTACGCCGCCCTGGAGACGGCGCTGTCGAAGATCAGCTCCCAGGCCAGCGCGCTCTCGTCCCTGCTGAGCACCTCCAGCTCGTGAGCCCGGGCGCCGCCTGGCGCCTCCCACGCCCCCCGTCGCCGCGCCCGAAGGACCACCCGTGACCACTGCCTCCGCACAGCGCGCCCGCTACGCCGGCACCGCGCTCGCCACCGCCAGCCCCCAGGTGCTCCTGCTCCGCCTCTACGACCGTCTGTCTCTGGACCTGCAGCGCGCTGCCGAGGCGCAGACCGCCGGCGACCACGTCGCGGCGAACCAGCTGCTGCAGCACGGCCAGGCCATCGTCTCCGCGCTCGCCACGGCCCTCGACCTGGACGCGTGGGACGGCGCGGAGCGGCTCAAGTCCCTCTACACGTGGCTGATCCAGGAGATGGTGCGCGCCAACACCGGCCGCGACGCCACCCGCACCCGCGCCTGCTCCAGCGTCGTCGAGCCGCTGCGCTCCGCCTGGCACGAGGCGCAGGCCAGCCTGACCGGCGGTGTCAGCGAGGTCGTCGCCCCGCCCGCCGCCCCGCATGCCGTCGCTCCGCAGCCCGCCGCCCCCGCCTTCCTGCAGCCGGTCGGTCCCGTGGCCGACGGCGCTCGCAGCCCGCTGCCCGCGGCGCGCGCCGGGACCCTCGGTGCCGGTCCCGTCGCCGCGGCCGCCCTGCTGCGCGCCCGCACCCTCGCGGCCGCCGGCGCCGGTCACAGCAGCGGCGGTCCGCGGTGAGCGGCGGGCCGATGGCGCCGGGGTGGGACGCCTCCTGGGCGCAGGCCCTCGACGCCCTCGAGCTCGACCTCACCGACACCGAGGCCATGATCGAGCGCCTGCACGCTGACGCCGCCTGGGTGCCGCAGCCGCGTCCGGTGTGGACGGCGCCGGCCCAGCCGCTTCCCGCCCCCCTGGCCGACCGGGCCAGCGCGCTCCTGGAGCGCCACCGCCGCGCCGCCGAGCAGCTGACCCGCGCCCTCGTGGCCAACCGCCGCCAGCAGCGCCTCGCCGCGCAGCTCGACGCCACCACCTACTCGACCCCCTCTCCCTTCTACGTCGACGCGGCGGTCTGAGCGCCGTGCCCCACCAGCCGAGCAGCCAGGTCAGGGTCGGCCGTCAGGCGATCGTCGACCGCGAGCTCAACCTCGTGGGCTACGAGCTGCTGTTCCGCTCCGGCGGGGGTGACGCCGCCGACCTGCAGAGCCAGGCCGACCACGACGCGGCGACCTCGCAGGTCCTCACCGCCGTCCTCGGCGACTTCGGGGACCGCACGCTGTCCACCGGCTCGCGCTTCTTCGTCAACCTCACCCGCGCCTTCGTCACCGGCGAGCTGCCGCTGGCCCCGGGCCTGGAGGACGTCGTCCTGGAGGTCACCGAGGACGTCCTCGTCGACGACGAGGTCATGGCCGGGATCCAGCGGCTGCGCGACCGGGGCTTCTCCGTAGCCGTCGACGACTTCGAGGGTGAGGAGCACCGGATCCCGACGCTCCCCCTCGCGCAGTTCGTGAAGCTGGTCCTGCCCGGGGAGGGCGAGCGGACCGACGGCGTCGACAGGTTCGCCCACCTCGAGCACCTGCTCGCCCTGGTGCGCCACCACGCGCCGGGCGCGATGGTGGTGGTGGAGAAGGTCGAGAGCCTGGAGGACTTCCAGCGCTGCCGCGCCCTCGGCGTCGACCTCTTCCAGGGGTACTGGGTGCAGCGGCCCGTCGTGCACGCCAGCCCCTCGATGGACCCGGCCCGGGTCTCCGCGCTGCGGCTCCTCGTGGCCCTGGGCGACCCCGAGACCCCCACCTCCGAGGTCGAGCGGCTCGTGCTGGCCGACCCCGCGCTCTCGTTCCGGGTGCTGCGCCTGGCCAGCTCCTCGGCCGCTGCCACCCGCGCGCCCGTCAGCTCCGTGGGGCACGCCCTGGTGCTCGTGGGACGCCGCACCCTCGCCTCGTGGGCCGCCCTCGCCGTCGTCGGCTCCGCCTCCGAGGCCCTGGGCGGCCAGGGACGCGCCGCCCTGACCTTCGTCCTCGCCCGCGCCGGCGCGTGCGCGCGCCTCGCCACCGAGCGCTCCCAGGAGGCCTACACCGCGGGCCTGCTCTCCGGCACCGCCGAGGCGATGGGCCTGTCCATCGAGGCGCTGCTGGCCACGGTGAACGTCCCCGAGCGGATGCGTGGGGCCATCACCCGCTTCGAGGGGCCGGTGGGCAGCGCGCTGGCCGCGGTGCTCAGCACCGAGGCCAGCCCCGGGGCACCGGCGCCCGAGGGCGCCCCGGCCCCGGTGGAGGCGAGCCGCGCCTACGCCCGCGCCCTCTCCGAGGCCGCGGGCCTCTCGGCGATGCTCTCCGTCTGACCTCCGGCACCCGGACGCGCTGACGCGTCACCGGATCGGGCTAAAGGTCTCGCGGGCGCCTGCCGAAGACTCCTCTGAGCGACGGATCGCTCACCCCCCGGCCACGGACACGGCCACCCCCCTCGCAGGACTGCGCAGCAGCCTGCTTGACGTGGAGGCACCCGTGTTCGACTCCGTCAGCTCCGCCGCGCTGAGCTCGGCCCTCGACGGGCTAGCGGCACGCCAGCGCGCCACCGCGGACAACATCGCCAACATCAACACGCCGCACTACCTCGCGGCCCGCGTCGACTTCGAGGACGCGCTCCGCAGCGCGGTCGAGGGCGGCAGCGGCGTCGCCGGCACCACCGAGAGCCGCTCGAGCGACCCGACGCGCGAGGACGGCAACAACGTCGACCTCGACACCGAGACGCTCTCCAACGTGGACACGCAGATGCGCTACCAGCTCGTGTCGCAGGCCGTGAGCAGCCAGCTCTCGCAGATCTCCGCAGCGGTCAAGGGCTGAGCGCCGTGGGACTCTTCGGCGCGATCGGGGCAGCGGGCTCCGGCATGACGCTCGCCCGCAAGTGGATGGACGCCGTCGGCGACAACATCGCCAACGCGAACGACGTCGTCCGCACCGACCAGGACGCCTTCCAGCAGCGCTTCGTCGTCGCCCAGGCCAAGGACTACGGCACCGAGCACGACGCCGGCTCCGGCGGCGTGGAGGTCGCCGGGGTCGCCCTCGGCAGCGCCCAGGGCCGCCTCATCTACGACCCCGGCAACGTGCTCGCCGACGAGGACGGGTACGTCAAGGGCACCGACATCGACATGGCGAGCCAGATGGGCCAGCTCATCATCAGCCAGCGCGCCTACCAGGCCAACGCCGCCGTCGTCGAGCGCGCCCGCGCCACCTACGAGGCGGCCCTGCAGATCGGGGCGAAGTGATGGCCGGCATCCTCCCCGTCGGCGCCGGGACCTCCGCGCTCTCCCAGTACGCCTCCCTGCTGTCGGCCTCCGGCGCCGCCGGCACCGACGGGAGCGACGCCACGAGCGCCACGTCGCTCACCGGCGCCCTGGCCGCGGCGGGCCTGTCCGGGACGCAGGCGACCACCGGCCCCACCGCGGCCGCGGGCATCACCGGCGTCAGCGCGACCGACCTCTCGGGCGTGTCCTCCACCGGAAAGCCCGGCTTCGCGGGCACGCTGGCCTCCAGCCTGGAGCAGGTGCAGGCGCTGCAGTCCCGCAGCTCCGACCTCGCGATCAAGGCCGCTACCGGTGACCTCAACGACGTCCACGACTACACGATCGCCGCGGCCCAGGCCCAGATGGCGACCGAGGTGACCGTGGCGCTCCGCAACAAGGCGCTCGACGCCTTCAACGAGATCATGAGGATGCAGTTCTGATGCCCCCGCAGATGATGGCCCGCCTCAAGGCGGCCGGCACCCAGATCAACGGCATGACCCTCGGTCAGAAGGTCGTGGCGGTCATCGGCATCGGCGTCCTCCTCCTCGGAGGGTCCGCCTTCTTCACGTGGGCCTCGAAGCCCGACTACGTGGCGGTCTACAGCGGCGGCTCCGACAGCGACGCGTCCGCCATCAACGAGGCGCTCACCGGTGCCGGCATCACCACGCAGCTGCAGGACGGTGCCGTGCTGGTCCCGTCCGCCGACAAGGAGCAGGCCCGCCTGGACATCGCGGCCGCAGGACTGCCCAAGGGCCAGGCGAGCGGGTACGCGCTGCTCGACGCGGAGGGCGTCACGTCCTCCCAGTTCCAGCAGAAGGTGACCTACCAGCGCGCCATCGAGGGCGAGCTCGCCTCCACCATCGAGGGCATCGACGGCGTCGACACCGCCGTGGTCCACCTCGCGGTGCCCGAGCAGACCGTCTTCACCGACTCCAAGGGCACCACCACCGCCTCCGTGCTCGTCTCCACCCGGTCCGGCACGGAGCTCACCGACGAGCAGGTCAACACGATCATCGGCCTCGTCTCCTCCTCGGTGCCCGACCTCGCCAAGAACCAGGTCACCGTCTCGGACTCCACCGGCCGCCTGCTGTCCTCTGCAGGCCAGGGCGCCACCGGCAACCAGGACGACCGGACCGCCGGCTACGAGAGCGATCAGGCCTCGAACATCCAGAAGATGCTCGACACCGTCCTCGGCACCGGCAAGTCCATGGCGACCGTCAACGCCACCCTCGACTTCGACGCGGTCTCCACCGCGACGACGACGTACACCAACAGCGGCGCACTGCCACTGCACTCCAGCAGCAGCAACGAGACCCTCAACGGCAGCGGGACGGGCACCACCGGCGGGTCGCTCGGCTGCAACGGCGTCCTCGGCACCGACACCACCGGCGCCGCCTGCACCGGTGCCAGCGGCACCACCACGGGGACCGGCAACGGCTACGTCAAGAAGAACGACGTCGTCGACAACGCCGTGAACACCGCCGTCGAGCAGCGCGTCGCCGCCCCCGGCAAGGTCGAGCGACAGTCCGTCGCCGTCGTGGTCGACCAGACCGCCCTGGCCGCCATCGGCGCCGACAACCTCAAGACGATGGTCGCCAGCGCCGCCGGCGCCGACACCACCCGCGGCGACGTCGTCACCGTCACCCCCGCCAACTTCAGCACCACCGCTGCGGACGCCGCGGCCAAGGACCTCGCGGCCGCCAAGGCCCAGCAGGCCCAGGAGGCGCAGGTCAGCCTCATCAAGCAGGGCGCGATCGGCCTCGGCGTCCTCGTGCTCCTCATCGTGCTGCTCGTCGCCTGGCGCCGGGCGATGAAGAAGGGCGCCCGCCAGCCCGTCGACCTGGGCGCCCTGGAGCGCCTCTACCCCGAGGGCGCCTCGGTGCAGCTCGCCCCGGCAGGCGCCGCGGCCTCGATCGCCGGCTACGCCGCACCCCCGGCCGACGGCTACCAGCTGGTCGCCCCCGAGCCCGAGCCCGAGGCCCTGCGCCGCCAGGAGTTCGGCCAGCTCGTCGACGCCCAGCCGACCGAGGTCGCCAACCTGCTGCGCGGCTGGCTCGCCGCCTCGAAGAAGGGCTGACCACCACCATGGCCACCACCAGCCTCGCCCAGCGCAGCTTCGCCAGCCTCACCGGCCCGCAGAAGGCCGCGGTGCTGCTCGTGCAGCTCGGCCCCGAGCGCTCCGCCCTCCTCATGGCCCAGCTGGACGCCGAGGAGGTCGAGCTCATCACCGCCGAGGTCGTCCGGATCGGCGACATCGACCCGCAGCTGGCCGACGAGGTGCTCATCGCCGGCTTCGGCGAGCTGGTCGGCCCTGCGGGCCTCGGCTCCGGCGGCCCAGGCTTCGCGAAGGCGATGCTGGAGGCCTCCCTGGGCTCCGAGGCGGCCTCGGAGATGCTCGAGCGCCTCCGCGGCGGCGACGACTCCCAGCCGTTCCTCTTCCTGGAGGATGCCGACACCCGCCAGCTCATCTCCTTCCTCAACGGGGAGATGCCGCAGACCATCGCGCTGGTGCTGGCGCACCTCAAGGCCCACCAGGCCTCCGCTGCGCTCACCACCTTCCCGACCGAGCTGCAGGCCGACGTCGCTCACCGCATCGCGACGATGGAGCGGACCTCACCGGACATCGTGGCGATCGTCGCGGAGTCGATCCGCCGCAAGGCCGGCACCGTGCTGGCCCCGCAGGTCGACAGCTCCGTCGGCGGCGTCCAGCCCCTGGTCGACATCATCAACCGCGCCGACCCGGGCACCAGCAAGCAGCTGCTCGAGGAGCTCGCCAAGCGCGACCCGGAGCTGGCCGACCTGGTCCGCGCCCACATGTTCACGTTCGACGACATCCTCAGCCTCGACGACCGCTCGATGCAGCAGGTGCTGCGGGAGATCGAGGCCGCCACCCTCGCCGTCGCCCTCAAGGGCGTCCGCGACGAGCTGCGCGACAAGGTGCTCGACAACGTCTCCGCTCGCGCCAAGGAGAACCTGCTCGAGGAGATGGAGCTCATGGGCCCCGTGCGCCTCTCGCAGGCCGAGGAGGGCCGCAGCGCCGTCGTCGCCGCGATCCGCCAGCTCGAGGAGTCCGGCCAGATCACCATCCAGAGGGAGTCCGATGATGAGCTGGTCGCCTAGCGCCTCGGCGGCGGTGTTCACACCGCTGCCGGGCAGCCGCGCCGCCGACCCCCAGGGGGCGGCGGCAGCTCTGCTGGTCCCGGCTTCAACACCCAGGACCGCACCGGTGCCTCCCTGGCCTCCGGCTACGCCGCGGGCTGGTCGCAGGGGGTCGCCGCCGCCGCCGAGGAGGAGCGCCGCGTCGTCGCGGAGCTGCGCGCCAGCGCCGCCGCCGAGCGCGCAGCCCTGCAGGAGGAGGTCAGCCGCGCCCTGGACGCCCTGGCCGCCGCCGCCGAGGACCTGCGCACCCGCAGCGCCCCGCTGCTGGACGCCGTCGCCGACGCCGTCGCGCTGTCCGTGCTCGACCTCGCCGAGGTCGTCATCGGCCGCGAGATCGAGGACGACGGGATGCGCGGCCTCACCGCCCTGCGCCGCGCCCTGGACGCCGCCCCCGGCCACGCCGACATCACCGTGCGCCTCAACCCCGACGACCTCGCGGCCCTCGGTGACCTGCACGGCCTGGAGGGCATCCGCGGCCTCGCCGAGGGGCAGGTCACCGTGCTCCCGGACGCGCGCCTGGCCCCCGGTGACGCGTTCGCGGAGTTCCCCGGCGGCCTCGTCGACGCCCGCACCGACACCGCCCTCACCCGCATCCGCGGGCAGCTGCGCGGCGCGAACCGCCCCGCGCCGGCGCCCGGAGCGCTCGCGTGAGCGCCGTGGCCGCGGGCCAGGACCGCTCGGTCTACGAGGTCCCGCTCGACCCGCGCCTGGGCACCGACCCCGCTGCGGCCGCCGCTGCGGGTGTGCCCGGTGTCGGCCTGCCCGCGATCATGCGTCGCGCGCACGCCGCCGGCGCCCCGCAGGTCACCGGCACCGTGCGCCGCGTCGTCGGCCTCACCATCGAGGCCGCCGGTCTGCGCGCCCCCGTCGGCGACATCGTGCGGATCCTCACCGGAGACCTCACCACCACGGGTCAGGGCATCGACGCCGAAGTCGTCGCCGTCGCCCCCGACCACGTCACCTGCATGCCGCTGGGCACGCCGCCCGTCGGCCAGGGGCTGCGTGCCGGCCAGCCGGTGCTCGCGATCGGCCGCAGCCAGCGCATCCCCGTCGGCGTGGGCCTGCTCGGCCGCGTCCTGGACGGCCTCGGCCGCCCCATCGACGGCCGGGGCCGCGCGCAGGCGACCGCGTGGGTGCCGATCGACAACCCCGCCCCCGACCCCATCAGCCGCGAGCGCATCACCGTCCCGATGGGGATGGGCGTCCGTGCTCTCGACGCGATGACCCCGGTGGGCCGCGGCCAGCGCCTGGGCCTGTTCGCCGGTTCCGGCGTGGGCAAGTCGACGCTGCTGTCGATGATCGCCCGCGGCACGTCCGCCGACGTCAACGTCATCGCCCTCATCGGCGAGCGCGGCCGCGAGGTCCGGGAGTTCCTCGAGGACGACCTCGGCCCCGAGGGCCTCGCGCGCTCCGTCGTCGTCGTCGCGACCTCCGACCAGCCGCCGCTGGTGCGCCTGCGCGCCGCGATGGTGGCCACCACCATCGCCGAGCACTTCCGCGACCTCGGCATGGACGCGCTGCTGATGATGGACAGCCTCACCCGCTTCTGCATGGCGCAGCGCGAGATCGGCCTGTCGGTGGGGGAGCCCCCGGCCACCCGCGGCTACCCGCCGAGCACCTTCGCGCTCCTGCCGCGTCTGCTGGAGCGCGCCGGCACCAGCGCCACCGGCTCCATCACCGGGATCTACACCGTGCTCGTGGACGGCGACGACCACAACGAACCGGTCGCGGACGCCGCCCGCTCCATCCTCGACGGCCACGTGGTCCTCGACCGCGCGCTGGCCACCTCGGGCCACTTCCCGAGCATCGACGTCCTCGGCTCGGTCTCCCGCGTCGCTCCCCGCGTCACCAGCCGTGAGCAGCGGGCCCTGGCCACGCACGTGCGCCAGCTGATGGCGGCGCGCCGCGAGGCGCAGGACCTCGTCGACGTCGGCGCGTACGTGCCCGGGTCGAACCCCCTGACCGACGCCGCGATCGGCGCCCGCGGCGACATCGACGCGTTCCTGCGCCAGGACGTGGAGGACCGCACCAGCACCGACGACGCCTGGGGCGCCCTCGCCGGCGTCGTCGGCGCGCAACCCGGTCGCCGAGGCCCGCCGGTGAGCCCCACCACGCGCCGCTTCCGCCTGGAGCAGGTGCTGCGCGTGCGCCACCTGCAGCGCGACGTCGCCGCCGCCGCTGCGGGCGCCGCCGCCTCGCGCGCCGTCGTGGCCCGCGGCATGCAGCGAGGACCTCCTGGAGGAGGCCGCATCCCAGAGCTCGCCAACCACGGCGACGCCGCCACCTTCGCCGCCGTCGTCGCGGCGCGCAGCGCCAGCAGCAGCCGCTACGCCGAGGCCGTCGCCGCCGCCGAGGGCGCCGAGGAGGCGGCCCGCGACGCGCAGGCGGTGTGGGCCGCGGCGCAGGGACGCGCCAAGGGCCTGGAGCGCCTCGCCGAGCGGCACGCCGCCGCCGTGCGCGCCGAGGACCTCAAGGCCGACCAGGCGGTGCTCGACGAGCACGCCGGCCGCGCCCGGGGCCGCGCCTTCGCCGTCGACGGCCCGGCCTCCCTCGGTGCCGGCACCGACGGGACCGACCCCGTCCCCGCGGCGGAGCGGACCGCAGACCGGCCGGGGAGCGCGGAGTGAGCGGCACGCCAGGTGATGGCGGCCCCGAGCGCCGCGCTGAGCGCCGTCCAGTCCCGCGTGCAGCTGCTGCAGCAGCGCATCGCGGCGATCACCGGCACCACCGCGAGCGCGTCGTCGACCACGACGACGAGCCCCACGTTCGCCGGCACCCTCGGCGCTCGTCCAGGCGCAGCTCGACGCTGCGGGCTCGGCCTCGGCCACCGGCACGACGACGGGGCCCTCCGGGGACGCCGTCGTCGCCGACGCGAAGCAGTACCTCGGTGTGCCCTACCAGTGGGGCGGCACCGACCCCGACACGGGCCTGGACTGCTCCGGCTTCACCCAGCTCGTCGATGGGCGAGAACGGCGTCACCCTGCCCCGCGACCGCCGCCGAGCAGGCGAAGGTCGGCACCGAGGTGCCCTCCCTGGCCCAGGCGCGGCCCGGTGACCTCGTGGTCCTGGAGGGCGGCACGCCACATCGGCATCTACGTCGGCGACGGCAAGATGATCCACGCCCCCAAGGCCGGCGACGTCGTCAAGATCTCCAAGGTCTGGGAGACGCCGATGACGATCCGCAGGGTCACCGCCGACGCCACCGCCGCCACGGCCGGCTCGGCCACCGGCTCCAGCCTCGCAGCCTCGCTGCGGAGCGCCGTGCTCGGGACGGCGTCGGCCGGCTCGACCGCCTCGACGGGGTCGGCGACCGGTGCCGCGGCTTACCAGGACCTGTTCGACGCCGCCGAGGCGAAGTACGGCCTGCCCGACGGGCTGCTGTCGGCGGTCGCGAAGACCGAGTCCGGCTACGACGCCGCAGCGGTCAGCCGCGCCGGCGCCCGCGGCCTCATGCAGCTCATGCCGGGCACCGCGCGCGAGCTCGGGGTCGACGCCGGCGACCCGGCCCAGGCCGTCGACGGCGCCGCCCGCCTGCTCGCGAAGCACCTCGACCGGTTCGGCTCGCTGCCGCTCGCCCTCGCCGCCTACAACGCCGGCCCGGGCAACGTCACCAAGTACGGCGGCGTGCCGCCCTTCGCCGAGACGCAGTCCTACGTCCGCAAGGTCACCGCCGCGATGTCCTGACGCGACCGGCACCCGCACCACTGGCACCCCCGCACCTCCCCCCACCCGCAGCACGGCCCCGACTGGAGCGACCGAGATGCCCCTCTCCGTGTCCGCAGCCCCCCTCGTCCCCACCGCGCCCTCCTCGGCCGCGCCCTCCTCGGCCGCGGGCTCCGACGGTGACGGCGGGTTCGCCGACGTCCTGGCCGAGCGAGCCGCCGACCGCGAGGCGCTGGAGGCCGGCCGCGAGGCTCCGGCGCGCGCCGCCCGCGGCAGCGAGACCCGGGCGACCCGCGCCACCGGAACCGGCGGTGCAGTCGGTGCCCGCGGCGCCGGCGGTGGCACGGACGCGGCCGACGAGGACGCCGACCCGGCGACCGCCACGACCACCCCGCCCGCTGTGACCGCCGCTGACGCCGCTGCGGTGGCACCCGTGACGCCCCCGGTGACCGCACCCGTGCTGGTGCCGCTGCGCCAGTTCGTCACCGCCGAGACGACGCAGCCCGCGGCCGACGGCGTCGTCGCGACCACGGGCATCTCCGCGACGGGCACCTCCGCGACGGGCACCTCCGCGACGGGCACCTCCGCGACGGGCGCCGCAGCTGCTGCGGTCCTCGCCCCGACCGCTCCGACGGGCCCGACCGCTCCGACCGACCCGGCCGGCCCGACCGCAGCGACCCCCGGGGTCCTCCCGGCCGGGACGGGCGGTTCACCGCTCACCGCCGGGGTGCCCGCGGCTCCCACCGGTGCGCAGCCGGCGACGGCACCCGTCCCGCAGGCTCCCGGGCAGACCGCCCCGTCCTCCGGTGCCGCGGAGGCACCCGCCGCCGCTGCGGCTGCTGCGGCCACCGCGGGCGCCCCGGTGCCCCCGGGCCAGCCCGCCGCGGCGTCCGTCGCCGCTGCGTCCGTCGCGCCGGGCGCCGGCGCTCCCTCGACCGACCGCCCTGCCGCCGCGGCCACCGCTCCGACGCCCGCAGCCGCCACCACCACCGGGGGAGCGGTCGCGGCCGCCCCCGCACCGGGCGCGGCCCAGGGCGCCCCGCAGGGCGGTGACGGCGACACGGGCCAGGGGTCCGTCCCGACCCCGGTCCCGGTCCCGGCCGCAGGCCCGGTCGAGGCTCCCGCGGCCCCCGCCCAGCCCCGCGGCGTCTCCGGCGCCGCAGACGCTCCCGCGACGGCATCCGCGACCGTCCCCGCAGCCCCGACCGACGCCCCGGCAGACGCTGCGGCCCTCGCCGCCCTCCCGGCACCCAGCGCCTCGGCTCCCGACCCGTCCGCTCCCGCGGGGACTCCCGCGCAGGTCACCGCGCCGACGGCCCAGAACCCGACGGCGCCCCTGGCGGGCCCGCCCCCCGCGGCGGCGCCCGTCTTCGTCCCGCCGGCCGTCGTCGCCGCGCAGCTGACGCCGCGGATCGTCGCGCTCGCGGGCGCCGAGGCCGGCACCCACCGGATGGTCGTCGAGGTGAGGCCCGAGGCGATCGGGTCCGTCACGGTCGTGGCGCACATCCGACCCGAGGGCGTGCGGATCGAGCTCGTCGGGGCCTCCGAAGCCGCCAAGGAGGCGCTGAAGGCGTCCCTGGACGACCTCAAGCGCGACCTGGCCGCTACCGGCTCCAGCGCGTCCCTGGACGTCAGCAGCGACACCGGGCGCAGCTCCGACACCGGCAGCGGCGCCGCCGCGCGCCAGGAGCGGACCTCGCGCGGCTTCCTCTCGGGTGGCCGTGAGCAGCAGCAGGTGGAGCTGCCCGCCACCGGGCTCAAGGTCGGGCCCGGACGTGTCGATGTCCTCGCATGAGGGGCGCACCCGCGCTCCTCGTCCCTGAGGAACGCTGACACCACCCAGGAGGTCGGATGACGTCAGTCACCGGCACCACCGGCACCGCCACGGTCTACAACAGCCTCAGCTCCGGCTCCGGCGTCGCGACCGACAAGACCAGCCTCGGCAACAAGGACTTCCTGCAGCTGCTCATCAAGCAGCTCCAGAACCAGGACCCGTCCTCGCCGATGGACTCCAACGCGATCATGCAGCAGACGGCGACCCTGTCGTCCACGCAGACGATGCAGCAGATGATCGACGTGCAGCAGGAGCAGTTCGCCCTGCAGATGCGCGTGAGCGCCTCCGGCTTCGTCGGGCAGACCGTGAGCTACACGGACGCCGCGGGCACGACCCAGTCGGGTCTCGTCACCGGCGCCTCGTTCGCGGCCGGTACCCCGACGCTGCAGATCGGCAGCGCCTCGGTGGCCCTCGACGCGGTCAGCGGCATCACCAAGGCCGCTGCGGCCGCCGCGTCCGCGACGCCCTCCGCCGACCCGACGTCCACGACGGCGACGGGCGCGTCCAGCTCCAGCTGACGCACCTCCCCGCGCCGCCCGGCGCAGTGAAGACCCACAACTGAACAGCACCACCCGACGGAACGCCCCATGGCCACGGACGGCACACGGCACCGCGCCAGCGACCCGCTAGGCGCCCCTTCCCAGGAGGCCTCGTGCTCCGTTCCCTGTACACCGGCATCAGCGGCATGCGCTCGATGCAGACCATGATGGACGTCACCGGCAACAACATCGCCAACGTCAACACCACCGGCTACAAGTCTGCGAACACCATCTTCGAGGACACGCTGTCCCAGACCCTGGGCAACGCCGCAGCGCCCCAGGGCGCCAAGGGCGGCCAGAACGCCGCGCAGGTGGGCCTGGGCGTCCGCGTCGCCGGCATCACCACCAACTTCACCCAGGGCGCCACCCAGACCACGGGCCGCAACAGCGACATGCTGATCAACGGCGACGGGTTCTTCGTCCTCAACAACAACGGCGAGACCCAGTACACCCGGTCCGGCGCGTTCAACGTCGACGGCTCCGGCACGCTGGTCAGCCTCGGCGGGGCCAAGGTGCAGGGCTGGATGGCCGGCCCCACCGGCAACACGAACATCGCCGCCACCCCCGGCAACGTCCGGATCCCCACCACCCAGGTCATCCCGGCCTACCAGACGCACAGCGTCACGATGACGGGCCGTCTGGACAACACCGTCGCGGCGGACGTCGCGGGCACCGGTCTGGTGGCGGAGTCGACGCAGGCCTCCAGCGTCAACGTCTTCGACAGCCGCGGCGTCTCGCTGCCGCTGAAGATGGTGATCGTCCCCTCCGGCCCCACGCCCGCTGGCCCCGGCGCTGCCGTCCAGCAGGCCGACGGCAGCTACCTGGTGAAGTCGTGGACGGTGAACATCTACCAGAACGGCGACGACCCGAACGCCGCCACGCCGCCGACCCCGCTCGCCACCGTCACCATCGACGACGCCGGCAAGGTCTCCGGCGCCACACCCGCGGGGACGGCCACCACGGGCAGCCAGGTGGTCAAGCTGACCGGCTTCAAGGGCTCCGACGGTGCCGCCTTCGCCGACGACATCAGCCTGGACTTCTCAGGGGTCAACGTCGCGAACCGCTCCGACACGAACATCTCCGACGTCCACTACAGCACCCAGGACGGCTACACCGCCGGCAACCTGACCAGCTGGAAGGTGAGCCCCGACGGCGCCATCGTCGGCACCTTCGACAACGGGCGCAGTCAGGAGCTCGGCAAGATCGCCGTCGCCACGTTCGACAACCCCTCGGGCCTGGACAAGCTCGGCGGCTCGAACTTCCAGGCGACGTCGAACTCCGGGGAGCCCAACATCGGCGCCCCCGGTGACGGCGCCCACGGCGGCCTGGTCTCCGGCGCGCTGGAGATGTCCAACGTCGACCTGGCGCAGGAGTTCACGAACCTGATCGTCGCGCAGCGCGGCTTCCAGGCCTCCAGCCGCGTCATCACGACGTCGGACTCGATGCTCGAGGAGCTCGTCAACCTCAAGCGCTGACGCTTCGACGGGTGAGGGTCGCGCGCCCGGCGTGCGCCGGTCACCCATCCGGGTGGCGGGAGGGGATCCTTCCGCTCCCGTCACCCGGACCCCTCACCGAACGGCCCCACCGGCCGATGGAACAGGTGGCGGCGCCCACGGAAGGGCGCTGCGGCAGAACCTCAAGGACGGTCGCCATGATCCTCGTCACGCGCCTCACCGGTGCCGCGTTCGCCGTCAACCCCGACCTGCTCGAGCGGGTGGAGGCGACCCCGGACACCGTGCTCACCCTCATCGACGGCACCAAGTACCTCGTCGCGGAGTCCGTGACCGACGTCATCGAGCTGGTCCGCGACTACCGCGCCAGCGTCGTCGCCAGCGCCCGCGCCCACCGCGAGGGCCCCCCGGCCCCGCCCGTGCCCCAGACCCCCGAGCTGCACGTCGTCCCGCGCCTGCGCGTGGCCGCGCTGCCCGGTGACGACCCCATCCGTCCCGCTCCAGCCGACCCCAGGAGGTGTGATGGACCCCGCGACCCTCATCGGCATCGCCCTCGCCGTCGGCGGCATCATCGCCGCCATCGTGCTCGAGGGCTCGAGCCCCCTGTCCGTCATCCTCATCCCCGCGATGACCCTGGTCATCGTCGGCACGCTCGGCGCCACCCTGGCGGGCTCCCGGATCGCGGACATGCCGTTCGTCGTCCAGGGCACCGTCAAGGGGCTCACCGGCAAGGCCGTGAACCCGGGCAGGACGATCGAGGTGCTGGTCTCCCTGGCGGAGACCGCCCGCCGCGAGGGCCTGCTGGCCCTGGAGGACGCCTCCAAGGACGTCGAGGACGAGTTCCTCAAGGACGGCCTGCAGGCGGCCATCGACGGCGCTGACCCCGAGGACCTCCGGGAGATGCTCCACTCCAAGATCGACACGAAGCGCGCAACGGACAAGATCGCCGCCGGCTTCTGGGCCAACGCGGGCGGCTTCGCGCCCACCGTCGGCATCATCGGCACCGTCGTGTCGCTGGTGCACGTGCTCGAGAACCTCGCGGACCCGACCAAGCTCGGCCACATGATCGCCGGCGCCCTCGTCGCGACCTTCTGGGGCCTGCTGACCGCCAACATCATCGCGCTGCCCCTGGCCGCGCGCCTGAAGCGGCTCTCCGAGACGGAGTGCGCGCACATGGAGCTCGTCGTGGAGGGCCTGATGGCCGTCCAGGCCGGCTCCAACCCGCGCCTGGTCGCGCAGCGCCTGCGCAGCCTCGTGCCGGCGACCAAGGAGAAGGAAGCCGCCTGATGTCGCACGGGAAGAGCAAGAGGCGCGGCGGTGGCCACGAGGAGGAGCACGAGAACCACGAGCGCTGGGCCGTCTCCTACGCGGACATGATGACCGTGCTGATGGCGCTCTTCCTCGTGCTGTTCGCCATGAGCAACGTCGACAAGACGAAGTACCTCGAGCTGCGCACCTCCCTGGCGGAGGGCTTCGGCAACGAGGCCCTCACCTCCGACGGCGGCAGCGGCATCGAGAGCGGCTCCACCGACTCGGTCATCGACCTCGGGACGAACCAGAACAGCGCCGGCGCCGCCACCGTGACGACCACGGCGGCCGCGGCCACCGACCAGCAGAAGGCCTCCCAGGAGGTCTCCTCCCAGCAGGAGCTGCAGGCGCAGGTCGAGGCGCAGCTGAAGGCCCAGGGCCTGCAGGACCAGGTGACCACCACCATCACCGAGCGCGGACTGGTCATCAGCGTGGCCGCCAACAACATCTTCTTCGCCAACGGCAGCGCCGCGATCGAGCCGGCGGGCGACGCCGTCATCGACGCCATCGCGCCGGTGGTGGCCAGCCACACCAACGATGTGCGGGTCGAGGGGCACACCAACAACCTCGCCCTGTCCGCCGGCAGCCAGTACGCCACCAACTGGGACCTCTCCGGCGCCCGCGCGACGCAGGTGCTCCTGCGACTGCTCGCCGACGGCGTCGCCGGGTCGCGGCTGGAGTCCGTCGGCTACGGAGACCAGCACCCGCTGTTCCCCGACTCCGACCCGCGCGCCGTCGAGGGCAACCGCCGCGTCGACATCGTGCTGAGGACGGACGCGTCCGACGCCGTCCAGGCGCTGGTCCCGGCCGCGGCCGCAGCAGCGACCGCAGGCGCCGCCCCCGCGATCTCCGTGGACGCCGCGCCCGCCCTCGGCGCCGACGCGGCACCCACGATCCCCACCCGCTGACCAGCCCCCCCCGACCAGCCCCCCCGACCAGCCCCCCGACCAGCAGACAGGACGAGGACCATGGCCACTGCCACCGCGACCGCCCCCGCCGACGCGCCCGAGAAGAAGAAGGGCAAGGGCAAGCTCGTCGTCATCCTCGTCGCGCTCGTCGTGCTGCTCGGCGGCGGTGGAGCCGCCTACTTCCTCGTCTTCGCGAAGCACTCCGCACCGACTGCCGCCGAGAAGGCCGAGGCGGCCAAGGCCGCCGAGGAGGCGAAGCTGGGCAAGGTCGTCACCGTCGACCCGATCAGCATCAACCTCGCCGACGGGCACTTCCTCAAGATCGGCATCGCGCTGCAGGAGAGCACCTCGGTGTCCGAGGACGTCGACGGCAGCAAGGCCCTCGACACCGTGATCGCGCTGTACAGCGGCAAGTCGATGGACGAGATCTCCACCCCGCAGGGCCGTGAGGACACCAAGGAGGAGCTCGTCAAGGAGGTCAAGGAGGCCTACCCGGACGAGGTCCTCGACGTGTACTTCACCCAGTACGTCATGCAGTGACCTCCCGCTCGCCCTCTCGCTGAGGCAGCCGGGGGAGCGGGGAGCAGCGGCTCCTGAGATCCGCTGGAACTCGTTCCCCCGATCGGCTCAACCCCGTCACCCGTCCTGCCGACAACTCCTCTGTGACCGTCGAGACCAGCGCCCGCACCGGCCGCCGCAAGCGGCGCCGCGGCGTCGTGACACCGTACGACTTCACCCGCCCCACCACCCTGGCCCGCGAGCACTCGCGCGCCCTCGAGGTCGCCAGCGAGGCCTTCGCCCGCCAGTTCTCCACCACGCTGCTGACGCGCCTGCGCCAGACCTGCACGGTGGTGCTGACGGGCCTCGCCGCGAGCAGCTACGAGGACCACCTCGCCCAGCTGCCCGCCCGCGGCGTCTTCTTCGTCTTCCGCACCGAGGCCGGTGGCGAGAGCGGCCTGGTCTCCCTGGAGAGCAGCACCGCGGCCACCGCCCTGGACTTCCTGCTCGGCGGGCGAGGCACGATCGACCCCTCCGCCCTCGACGACGAGGAGCGCGAGGTCAGCGACATCGACCGCCGCCTCATCGAGAGCCTCGCTGGGCGCCTCCTGGCCGACTTCGCCAGCGCGTTCTCCGGCGTGGTCCCCATGGCCCCGGTGCTGTCGGGCGTCGAGCAGACCACCCAGTTCATCACCGTGGCCTCCGCCGCCGACGTCGTCCTCGTCGCCTCCTTCACCATCGCCCTCGGCGAGGACGCGGAGCCCGCCGGGCTCAGGGTCATGCTGCCGCTGGCCCCGGTGCTGGCCCGCCTGGCCGAGCAGGCCACCGAGGGCGACCGCACCGAGGAGCAGCGCCGCTCGGCGGCCTCGGCCGCCGACGTCCTGTCGCGCACCGTCCCCGAGCTGCCGGTAGACGTCTGCGCCCGCATGACGCCCATGGCCCTCCCCGTCGCCGCGGTCAGTGCGCTGTCCGTCGGCGACGTGCTCCACCTGCCCCACCCCACCGCCCGCCCCCTGGACGTCGTCACCAACGACGTCGTCCTCGCCCGCGCCGTCCCCGGCACGAGCGGCACCCGCCTGGCTTGCCTCGTGGTGAACCCTGATGAGGAGACGCGATGACCACCTCGACGATCGGTACCGCCGCCCACACCGCCCTCCTCGCCGCAGCCGCGGCCGCCGCCGGCCAGCTGCCGGCGGGTGCGCCCCTGGCGGTCGGCCCCTCGGACGGCTCCATGGTCCCCACCGCTGATGGCTCCGCCGTGTCGGCGGCCTTCACCGGCGCCGTCTCCGGCACCCTGGTCGTCATCGTCGACCCGGCGCTGGAGGAGGCCCTGGCCGGCGCCGAGGGCGGTGCGCTGCCCGTGGTCGACGCCGTCGCCCCGGCGCTGCGCGCCGCGGTCTCCGCGATGGGCCCCTCGGTGCCCGGCCCGGTGCAGGCCGTCGACGTCTTCACCGTCGTGAACACCCCCGGCGCCCTGTGGGTGCCGCTGGTGAACGCGACCTCGGAGGCGCAGGAGGTGGTGGTGTGGGTGGGCCTGCTGCTCGCCCAGACCGCCGTGCCCTCCGGTACGCCCTCCGGCCACGCGATCCCGGCGCAGGACCTCGGCGGCCGCACCGGCATGTCGCTGCTGCGCGGCGTCGAGATGGTCGTCACCGTCGAGCTGGGACGCACCCGCATGTCGGTGCGCGAGCTGCTGGCGCTGACGCCCGGCTCGGTCGTCGAGCTGGACCGCGCCGCGGGCTCCCCGGCCGACCTGCTGGTCAACGGGCGCCTCCTGGCGCGCGGCGAGGTCGTCGTCGTGGACGAGGACTACGGCCTGCGCATCACCGAGATCGTCGAGCCCGGCACCGAAGACTGAGGGAGAGGACCACCGATCATGGGCTCCGACCTCCTCCCCCTCATCGTCCGCGTCGCGGTCTCCCTGGTCGCGGTGCTCGGCCTGGTCTGGCTGCTCAGCCGGGCCGCCCGCCGTCGCATGGGCGGCCGGGCCGTCGACGCCTCCCGCTTCACCGTGGTGGCCCGCCAGTCGCTGTCCCGCTCCGCGGGGGTCACCGTGCTCCGCCTCGGTGACGAGGCTCTGGTGGTCGGTGTCACCGACGCCTCGGTGCAGCTGCTGGCCCGCATGCCGCTGGACAGCATCACCGGGACCTCCACCGAGGTCACCTCCGAGGTCGTCAGCGTCCGCGAGGTCGCCCGCGACCTCGCCGAGGAGCCCGTGTCAGACACCCCGGCCTCCCCGGCGCTGCGCTTCACCCCCGCGAGCTCCCCCCGCCGCGCCACCGCGACGGTCGCCGTCACCGGCGTCCCCCAGCAGCGGGCCGCCCTGGCCGGCTCGGCGCTCTCCCCGGCCACCTGGACCTCCGCCCTCGAGGTCCTGCGCGAGAGGACGACCCGGCGATGATCACCGCCCTGCTGGCGGCAGCGGCCGCCACGGGGCCCACGGGTCCCGTGGGCCCGACCGCACCGAACGGTGGCAGCCTGACCGTGGCCGTCAACGGCCTCGACGGCACCCCGAGCACCTCGATCGTCCTGATCCTCGCCGTCACGCTGCTGTCCGTGGCGCCGGCCCTGCTGCTCATGACGACGGCGTTCACCAAGATCGTCGTGGTGCTGAGCATCACCCGCAACGCCCTCGGCCTGCAGGGCGTGCCGCCGAACCAGGTGCTCGCCGGCCTGGCGCTGTTCCTGTCGCTGTTCGTGATGGCCCCGGTCATCACCGAGATCAACACCACGGCCGTCCAGCCCTACCTGCACGGCCTCATCACCCAGACCGACGCCTTCGAGCTGGCCACCAAGCCGCTGCGGGCCTTCATGCTGCACCAGACGCGGGACCAGGACCTGGCGCTGATCACCCGCGCCGCCGACCGCGCCAACCCGACCAGCGCCGCCGACGTGCCGCTGACCACCCTCATCCCGGCCTTCGTGCTCTCGGAGCTGCGCGCCGCCTTCATCATCGGGTTCGTCGTCTACATCCCGTTCCTCGTGATCGACATCGTCGTCTCGAGCGGCCTGATGGCGATGGGCATGATGATGCTCCCGCCGGTGACCGTGGCCCTGCCCTTCAAGCTGCTGCTGTTCGTCATGGTCAACGGATGGGGCCTGGTCGTCACGGCCCTGGTGGGGAGCTACAAGTAGCCATGGACGACGCCGCCGTCATCGACATCGCCGTCCAGGCGATGGTCATCTCCGCCAAGCTCGCGGCCCCGCTGCTGCTGGTGGCCCTCTCGATCGGGTTCATCGTCTCGCTGTTCCAGTCGGTCACCCAGATCCAGGAGCCGACGCTGTCGTTCGTGCCGAAGGCCGTCGGCGTCGCCGTCGTCCTGGTGGTCGGCGGGCACTGGATGCTCGCGGAGATGTCCGACTTCACCACCGGGCTCTTCGACCGCATCCCCGACCTCCTGTCGATGGGCTGAGGCCGCCGTGGAGCTCCCCGCGATCGCGCTGACGACGGTGGCCGGCCACCTGCTGGTCATGGTCCGCGTCTCCGCCTGGATGGTGCTGGCCCCGCCGTTCTCCCACAAGGCCATCCCCGCGAAGGTCAAGGTCATGCTGTCCCTGGGGACCTCCCTGGCGGTCGGCTCGACGATGGACTTCAGCACCCTGTCCCTGCAGACGGCCGACCTCGTCGTCGCCGTCCTGCAGCAGGTCCTCGTGGGCGCCTCGCTCGGGTTCCTGTGCTTCCTGGTCTTCTCCGCGGTGCAGGCCGCCGGCAACGCCCTCGACCTGTTCGGCGGCTTCCAGGCCGCGACCACCTACGACCCGCAGATGCAGAGCGGTGCCTCCGTCTTCGGCCGGCTCTACCAGATGACCGCCGTGGTGCTGCTGTTCGCCTCCGACGGCTACCTGGTGGTCTTCCACGGCCTCACCTCCACCTTCTCCGTGCTCGGGGTCCAGGACACGATCTCCACCGCCGTCCTGGCCCGCGTCGTCACCGAGGGCACCACCCAGATGTTCGTCTCCGCGCTGCAGATCGCCGGCCCGCTGATCGCCGTCCTGTTCCTCACCGACGTGGGCCTGGGCCTGCTCACCCGCGCCGCCCCCGCGCTGCAGGCCTTCCAGCTCGGCTTCCCCCTCAAGATCATGGTCACGCTGGCCCTGGCCACCACCGCGGTGGCGGCGCTGCCGTCCGTGGTCTCCTCCATGGCCGAGGACTCCGCGGGCCTGGTCTTCTCCACCGCAAGCGCGGGCACCGACGGTGACGCCGCCGCTGCCGCAGCCACCGCGCTCACCGGCGTCTCCACCCGGGCGACCGCTGTCACGGGTGCCCCGTGAGCGGGGGAGGTGGGGAGAAGACCGAGAAGCCGACCGGCAAGCGCCTCGGCGAGGCGCGCAAGAAGGGCCAGGTCGGCCGCACCCCGGACCTGGGCGCGTGGCTGGCGCTGGGCGCCGTCGTCTCGATCGCCCCGATGACCGTGCGGGCCACCGCCGAGCGCGTGACCCCGCTGCTCACCAGCCTGGACGACGTCGCAGCCGACCCGGAGCCGGCGCGGATGCTCGCGGCGCTCTCCGCCGGCGGCGCGGCGCTGGTGCCGGTCCTGGCCCCGGTGCTGGCCGTCGCGATCGTGCTCGCCGTCGCCTCCTCGGTGGCGCAGGGCGGCTTCGTGCTGGCCACGGAGGCCGCCAAGCCCAACTTCTCCCGCCTCGACCCCCTCAAGGGCCTGAAGAACCTCGTCGGGTTCCACTCGGTGTGGCAGCTCGCGAAGTCCCTGGTCAAGTCCGCCGTCATCGGCGGGGTCCTCTACTTCACGATCAGCGGTCTGCTGCCGCACCTGATGTCCGGCGGCGGCCTGTCGCTGGCCTCGGTGCTGGAGTCGGCGCGGTCGGGCACCGCCACCCTGGTGCGGATCGCCGTCGCCGCCGGCCTGGTGCTGGCCGCCGTCGACTACGCCGTGCAGAAGCAGAAGACCGCGAAGGACCTGCGCATGACGAAGCAGGAGGTCAAGGACGAGCACAAGAACTCCGAGGGCAACCCGGAGGTCAAGGCCGCGATCAAGGGCAAGCAGCGCGCCATCAGCCGCAACCGCATGATGGCCGGCATCGCCACCGCCGACGTCGTCATGGTCAACCCGACGCACGTCGCCGTCGCCCTGCGCTACGACCCCAGCCGCGGCGCCCCCCGCGTCGTGGCCAAGGGCGCCGGGCACGTGGCCGCCAGGATCCGCGAGAAGGCCACCGAGGCCGGTGTGCCCATGGTCACCGACATCCCCCTGGCCCGCGCCCTGTACGCCGCGTGCGAGCTGGAGCAGGAGGTGCCGGCCCACCTGTACGTGGCCGTCGCCCAGGTGCTCGCGTTCGTCATGGCGCTGCGCAAGCGCGGTGCCGCGTCGGGCCTGCACGCCAACCCCGCGCCGGTCCCGGTACCCGTGCCCGACATCCCGGGCCTCCCCGCCATCGCCTCCTGAGGCCCGCCCGCGGGGGCCATCCGCTAGGCCGGACCGCTGGGCCGGACGGGGGACACCCGTTCGGCTCAAGGGATCTGCCCGCGATGCCGATGCAGCCTCGTGGGACTCCGACGACTGACCATGCTCGCCCTGCCGCTGGGCGTGATCGGCATCATCCTGCTGCTCGTCGTCCCGCTCCCGGCGGTGCTGCTCGACTTCCTCATCGCCTTCAACATCGTCCTCGGCCTGCTGGTGCTGATGACGGCGATGTACGTCGAGCGGCCGCTCGACTTCTCGATCTTCCCGTCGCTGCTGCTGGTCGCGACGCTGTTCCGGCTCGGCCTGAACGTGGCCAGCACGCGGCTCATCCTGCGCGACGGCCACGCCGGCAACGTCATCCACGCCTTCGGCGACTTCGTCGTCGGCGGGTCGCTCGTCATCGGACTGGTGATCTTCACTGATCCTCGTGGTGATCCAGTTCATGGTCATCACGAAGGGCGCCGAGCGCGTCGCCGAGGTCGGGGCGCGCTTCACCCTGGAGGCCATGCCCGGCAAGCAGATGGCGATCGACGCCGACCTCGCCTCGGGCCTCATCGACGAGGACACCGCCCGCCAGCGCCGCGCCGACGTCACCGCCGAGGCCGACTTCTACGGCGCGATGGACGGTGGTGCGAAGTTCGTCAAGGGCGATGCGATCGCCGGCATCATCATCATCGTCATCAACCTGGTCGGCGGCTTCGTCATCGGCATGGTGCAGAAGGGCATGTCCGCCACGGACGCCCTGAACACCTACTCGCATGCTGAGCGTCGGTGACGGCCTCGTCACGCAGATCCCCGCGCTGCTGATGTCCATCGCCACCGGCCTCATCGTCACCCGCTGCCACCACGAAGAACGACCTCGGCACCGACGCCGCCATCCAGCTGCTCCGCAACCGGACGGCCCTGCGCATCGCCGGCGCCGGCGGCATCGCCATCGCCCTGGTCCCCGGCCTGCCGAAGCTGCCGTTCCTCGTCGTCGGCGGCGGTCTGCTCCTGCTGGCGCAGCGCATGAAGGAGGAGGCCCCCGTCACCGCGGACGCCGCGGACGCCGACGCGCTGGCCCCCGCCGCCGAGACGCCCGAGCAGCTCATGCAGCAGATGCGCGTCGACCCGCTGGAGATCGTGCTCGCCCCCGACCTGGTCGACATGGTCGACGCCGCCGCCGGCGGCGACCTCCTGGACCGCGTCCGCGCCCTGCGCCGCAAGATCGCCCTCGAGCTGGGCATCGTGCTGCCGCCCGTGCGCACCCGCGACTCCCTGGACCTGCCGCTGTCGTCCTACGCCGTCCGGATCTCCGGCGTCGAGGTCGGTGCCGGCCAGGCGCCCCCCGGCAAGGTGCTCGCGCTGGGGGACAACCTGGAGGGGCTGCCCGGCGTCGTCACCGTCGAGCCGGTGTTCGGCCTGCAGGGCAAGTGGGTGCCCGCCGAGATGCGCCACCAGGCGGAGCTCACCGGCGCCACCGTGGTCGACCGCGCCTCGGTGCTGGTCACCCACCTCGCCGAGATCGTGCGCAAGAACGCGCCGCGCCTCATCTCCCGCGAGGACGTCAAGACCCTCACCACCTCGCTGAAGAGCACCGACGCCGCCGTCGTCGACGAGCTCGTGCCCTCCCTGCTCTCGCTGGGGGAGGTGCAGCGGGTGCTGCAGTCGCTGCTGGAGGAGGGCGTCGCGGTCCGCGACCTCGGCCGGATCTACGAGGGCCTCTCGCTGCGCGCCAAGGGCGGCGCCTCCCACCACGACCTGGTGGAGGCCGCCCGCGGCGCCCTCGGCCCCGCGGTGGTCGCTCCCCACACCCAGGACGGGGTGCTGCGGGTGCTCACCCTGGACCCGCTGCTCGAGCACCAGCTCGTGGAGACCCTGCGCCCGACGGACGCCGGACCGCAGCTCGCGATGGACCCTGCGCGTGTCGAGCGCATCGTGGACGAGGTGGCACGTAGGGTCCGTGCTGTCGAGGACGCCGGGTGGTCGCCCGTCCTGGTGTGTGCGCCCGCGCTGCGGGCTCCGCTGCGCCGGGTCGTGGCGCTGACCTCCCCGGGCGTCGCGGTCCTGTCCTACTCCGAGGTCTCGGGCCCCGGGCTGGGCATCGAGACGGTGGGAGTGGTGAGTGGCTCCGAGGCAGTTGCTGCTTGAGGGGCCAGCGATCGAGCCGCTCCTCGAGAAGGTCTGGGCCGAGCACGGCCCCGACGTCACGATCGTCAAGGCGGAGCGCGTCCGCGTCGGCGGCGTCGCGGGGTTCTTCGCTCGCGAGCAGTTCGAGGTGACGGTCGAGATCCCCGACCCGGCCGAGCCGGCGCCGAACACCTCCCCGGCGGCGTCCGGACCGTCGTCGCCGGCGCAGAAGGCCCCCCGGGCGACGCCGCGGGCGAGCGCCCCGCCGCAGGGGATCGAGGCGCTCCTCGCCGCCGCCGAGCAGGGCGACGGCCGGCCCGGCTCCGCCGCCCGCCCCGCAGCACGTCCTGCAGCCCGTCCCGCGGCCCCCGCTCCGGCGGCCAACGACTTCGACGCGATCTTCGGCTCCGTGGCCGCGGGGCTGCCCGTCCCCGCAGCCACCGGCCGTCGCACGCCGCCCGCGCCCGCTGACGACGACGACGACCCCTGGGTCGACGGCCCCCCCGCCGACGACTCGCGCCCGGCGCGGCGGCCGCTGCCCGCGCGCGCCAGCGCCCCGAAGGCCGCCCCCGCAGCTCCTCCCGTCGAGCCCGCTGCCCCCGCCGGACCCGTCGCGTCCGACCAGGACGCGACCGTCCCGCTGACCGTGCTGCCCGAGACCCCCCTGGTCTCCGGACCGGCCGGCAGCTCCGACGAGCACGACGACGCCCCCGCCTGGCAGCCGCCCTGGGAGCCCGCGCACTCCGGCGCCCCGAGCGCCGAGGGCTCGGACGGCCCGGCACCAGCGGCGGAGGCTGCGCCGTCGGTGCTGCGCCCCGAGCACCTGTCCGCGCTGCTCGCCGAGCACCGCGCGGCGCCCGGCGCTGCGTCCTCGCCGTCGTCGCCCTCGTCGCCTCCGGCTGGACCGGACCCCGCCGGGGCCGAGCAGGCCGCCGCCGCACCGGCCCACGGGTCGGGGCTCGCCGTCGTCGGGCCGCTGCCGGGGGAGCAGGCCCCGCGCGTGGGCCGCTCCTTCGCCCCGGTCCCGTCGGCGCAGCCGGAGGTCCCCGCCTACTCGCTGCAGCGCAGCGCCGTCCTGCGGCTGCCCGACACGGCGCTGCACCCGCCGTCGGGTCCGCTGCTCGCCACCGCGGGCCCGGGCGCGCCGCACGTCGTGACGTCGCTGGGCGCTGCCGTTCCCCCGGCGCCGTCGACGGCGGCGAGCGGCCTGCTCGCCCCCGGCCCGACCGGCGACGGCTGGGGCGCTGACCCCTGGGGTCACGACGCGCCGCCCCACGACCACCAGGGCCACGGGTACGGCCACGACCCCGACCCGGGTCACGCCGCCGCGTTCCCCCACGACGCTCCCTTCCCCCACCACACCTCGGACCGCGAGGACCACCTCTTCCACCAGCTCAGCCACGGCGACCACCCCGGTGACCACCTCGGGGACGGCGGCCGCCGGGCCCGCCGCGGCTGGGACGGCGAGCCCGCCCGCTCCCCGCTCGACCAGCACCTGTCCGAGCGCCTCGCCGCCCTGGGCGTGCCCGCCGCCTGGCTCTGGGACCTGCCGCAGGGCCGTTCCGCGGCCCTGCGCGAGCTGTCGGCGCGCATCGCGGCAGCCGCTGCCGCCGGTGCGGCCGCACCCCGCCGCCACCGTCCGGTGCCGGTCGCGGAGCCCGTGGTGGTGGTGCTGGCCGACCTGGAGGACGCGATGCCGGTGGCCCAGCACCTCGCCACGGGGATGGGCCTGGACGTCGACGGCGTCGTCGTGATGGGCCGCCGCGCGCCCGGCGCGCCGTCCCAGCGGTGCCTGCCCTCGCGCCAGGAGGTCGCGGCGGAGGTCGCCGCCGCCCGCGCCGAGAGCCGGTCGCTGGTGGTGGTGCTGCCCGCTCCGGTGGGCGCCGCGCCTCCCGCGCGGGCCGCCGTCGCCGACACCCTGGGGCACCTGGCCGCCGACGAGGTGTGGGCCGTGGTCGACGCGACCCGCCGCCTCGACGACACCGCCGCGTGGCTCTCGGCGGTCGCCGGCGAGCGGGGCGTCGACGCCCTCGCCCTCACCAACACCGACGTCACCTCCGCCCCCGCGGCGGCGCTCGCGCTGCCCGCTCCCGTCGTCCTGGTGGGTGACCGCCCCGCGGCGCCCGAGGCCTGGGTCTCGATGCTCGCCGGGCGCCTCGCCGAGCAGGACCTGCGGTGACGCCGCGCCGCGGTGAGCCCGCCCCCGGCGGCGGGGAGCCGGTCAGCGCCGTCCCGTGGCCCGCGGTGGGCTCCCGGGTGCTCCTGTCGGCGCCCGGGAAGGACCCGCGCGCCACGCGCGTGGCCGACACCGCCGACGGCGCCCTGGCCGTCGCCGTGCCCCGCGCGGGCCGGGGCGAGCTGGAGCCGCCGCTGGACGGCGCCCCCTTCGAGCTGGCCTGGCCGGGCCACCGGGGTCTGCTCGTGGTGCCGGTGGTGCTGCGCGAGCGGGTCCGCGAGCGGGTGCCGCTGTGGTGGCTGGAGCCGGTGGGCCCGGTGGCGGTGCAGCAGCGGCGCAGCTTCGTGCGCGCCGCCGTCGACGCCCCGTTCCCCGTCCGGGTGTCGCTGGAGTGGGAGGTGCCGGAGCGCGGCACCGCCGCCGGTGAGCTCGCGGACCTGTCCGAGGGCGGGCTGCGCGCTCACGTGCGACCCCCCGCGGGCGCCGTGCCGGGTGCGACGCCGGGTGCCGGGCCGGAGGACGGCCGGTGGGCCACCGAGGTGCCCGAGGGCGCCGGGGTGTCCGTGCGGATGACGCTGGTGGGCATCGCCGAGGAGGCCGGGCGCGGCGCGTCCGGCGGCTCCGGGGTGGGCAGCGGCGTCGACGTCGTCGAGCACGAGCTGTTCGGCACCGTGCTGCGCGCCGGCAGGCTTCCCGAGGCGCCGGAGACCACCGAGGTCGTCGTGCAGCTGCACGACGACGCCCCGCAGAGCGACAGCCTGCGGCGGCTCGTCTTCGCCTGGCAGCGCCGCGCCCGCCAGCGCTGAGCGACCGGCGCAGGTCGCTCCGGCGTTTCGCCCTCGGCGGGACGATCCGGGCGGCTACTGTGACGGGATGCTGGTCCTCACGCGCCGCGCCGGTGAGAGCGTCATGATCGGCTCCGATGTCACCGTCCGGGTCCTGGAGATCCGCGGCGACGTCGTCAGGGTCGGCGTCGACGCCCCCCGGGAGGTGCAGGTGCACCGCGAGGAGGTCTTCCACGCCGTGCGCGCCGCCAACCTGGAGGCCGCGGCGTCCGCAGCGCCGTCCCCGGCCGTGCTGGCCGGCCTGCGCCGCAAGCCCGTGCCGATGCCCAGCCCGGGCCAGCCGGGCCCGGTGGCGGCGCCCGCGGTCAGCCCTCCCGCAGCTCCCTGACCAGCGACTCGACGACGGCGCGCAGGTCACCGCCGGAGGCCTGCGCCACGGCGCGCTGCCGCTGGTAGCTCGCGCCCCGCACGGGGATCTGCGCCACAGCGGTCAGCTCCTCGCTGCACCCCAGCTGATGGGCCACGGGCTCCAGCCGCGTGAGCAGGTCGGCGAGGTCGTCGGTGACCAGGCGCTCGTCGCCGGCGGCGCTGGTGATGATGATCGCGTCGAGCCCGTAGCGGGCAGCCCGCCACTTGTTCTCCTGCACGTGCCACGGCGGCAGCACGGGCAGCTGCTCACCGGCCTCCAGCCGCGCGTCGAGGTCGACCACGAGGCAGTGGACCAGCGCCGTCAGCGCTGACAGCTCCGCGACCGTCGGGACGCCGTCGCAGACCCTGACCTCCAGCGTGCCGATCGCGGGGGAGGGGCGCACGTCCCAGCGGACGTCCTTGAAGGAGTCGATGACGCCGGTGTGCAGCAGGTCTCCCACGTAGGCCTCCAGCTCCTCCCAGCGGGCGAACTGGAACGGCAGGCCCGCGGTGGGCAGCTGCTGGAACATCAGGGCCCGGTTGCTCGCGTAGCC
This sequence comes from uncultured Actinomycetota bacterium, assembly GCA_963781365.1. Classification (GTDB taxonomy): domain Bacteria; phylum Actinomycetota; class Actinomycetes; order Actinomycetales; family Quadrisphaeraceae; genus Quadrisphaera. The sequence continues at coordinate 268,495 of CAWAFR010000005.1, forward strand.
GGTGTCGACGCGCCCCCAGTACGGCGACGACGCCGACAGCGCCTGCAGGTGCGGCGCGTACGTGAGCATCGCGTCGAGCACCGGCAGCACCTTGTGGGCGCTGGACATCCCCACGTGGACGTGGACGCCCCAGATGAGCATCTGGCGGCCCCAGTACTGGGTGCGCTCGATGAGCTCGGCGTAGCGGGGCCCCTCGGTGAGCTGCTGGGCGTTCCACTGCGCGTACGGGTGCGTCCCGCTGCACATCAGGTCGAGGCCCAGGGGGTCCGTCACGGCCCGCACGTCGGCCAGCGTGGAGACCAGGTCGTCGATGGCGCCCGCCACGGTCGTGTGCACCCCGGAGACCAGCTCCACGGTGTTGGCCAGCAGCTCGTGCGTGACGCGCGTGTGGCCGTCGGGGTGCGGCGGACGGGCGTGCAGCTCGTCCAGCACCTCCGAGGCCCGGCTCACCAGGTCACCGCTGTCGCGGTCGACCAGGGCGACCTCCCACTCCACGCCCAGCGTCGGGCGGGGGGAGGAGTTGAACGGCAGGGCTCCGCGCCCGGCGTGCGGCCCGAGGGACGGCGTGGTCACCGGGTCACCTCAGCACACGGCGGTCCACCGCGGGCAGGCCCCCGTCCAGCGCGCAGCGGCAGGAGGTCTTCTGCAGAGCGCCCGGTCAGTGCCCGGCCACGACGACCGGCCTGCGGATGGACGGTGCTCCGTCCACAGGTGCAGTCCGCGGAGCCGGGCAGTGCCCGGGCGCCGCCGAACGCCGTCCCCGTCCGGTTCGGGTCCAGTGCGCCCCAGCGTCAGAGGCGTGCGACGAAGAACGTCAGCGCGGCGGCCAGCACGAGGACCAGCAGCACCACCGGGATGACCAGGTTCGCGCGCCGGCCGGGCAGCTTCGGCTCCGGCGCGGACAGGCCCGACGTCCCCGCCTCCGCGGGCGGGGTGTCACCGGGCTGGACGCCGCCGCCCGCCTCGAGGCCGGGGGTGGTCGCCGGGTCGGGGTCCGTGACCTCGCTGGAGCTGCCGGGGCGCTCGCGGTCGGCGCCGACGTCGCCGTGGCCGCCGTCCGGTCCGCCCGGGCCGCTGGGTCCGCCGCCGAGGGGGGTGCTCATGCGGGTGCCCTACCCGCGGCACCGCTGATCATGCAGAAGACCCGCACCCGGGGGTCCCGGGTGCGGGTCTTCTGCATGATCAGCGAGCCGGGCGGCTCACCGATCGCTCACAGGGCGGCTCAGCAGGTGGCGCCGGGGTCGATCGCCGCGTCGGGGTCGGCCGTCGCGCTGGCGCTCGGGGCGGGAGCCACGGACGGCGCTGCCGAGCTCGGCGCCGCGCTCGCTGCGGGGGCCGCCGGAGCCGGGTAGAGCGCGTTCTGCACCAGCTGGCGCAGCGCCGGGTAGTCGGGGTTCCCGGTGTCGGTGTTGGCGCTGGTGAACGACAGCGCCCGCAGGTCACCGCCCTTGACCGTCTGACCCAGGTCGACGAAGGCGTTGAGCTCCGCCGCGGGGATGTCGGTCTGGATGTTCTTCTCCGCGGTCGCCGCCAGGGCGGGGAAGGCGGCGGCGAGCTTCGCGACGTCGTACTGCTTCACCGCGGCCGAGATGACGCACTGCTGGCGGGCCATGCGGTCGTTGTTGTCCGAGCCCTCGCGGGAGCGGGCGAACCACAGCGCGTGGTACCCGTCGAGCTCCTGCGCCTGGCCCTTCTTGATCCAGCCGGTGATCGGGTAAGTGCCCCCGGTCTCCAGGTTGTGGCCGCCGCCGATGGGGATGTCGCGGGGCACGTTGAGGGTGATCCCGCCCATGGCGTCGACGAGCTGCTGGAACCCCTCGAGGTCGATGGTGACCTGGTAGTCGATCTTCAGGCCGGTGGCCGTGCCCACGGCCTGCTCGGTGGCCTCGATGCCCGGGTCGTTGCCGTTCGCGGTGCCGCCGAAGAGGTCGGCGTGCTGGGTGCCGAACAGGTAGACGGCGTTGAGCATGCAGCCGCCGTCGCCGTCCTCCTTGCACGCCGCCGGCCACAGCTTCGCGGCCTTGCTGCCCTCGGGGAAGGGCACGTGCTCCATCTGGCGGGGCAGGCTGAGCAGGGTGCTGTTGCCGGTCTTGGTGTCGATGCTCGCGACGATGATCGTGTCGGGCCGGGTGCCCACGCGGTCGGAGCCGGTGTCGGCGCCCAGCAGCATCACGTTGACGCGGGGGATGTCGGCCCAGGGGTTCGCGGAGCCCGTGTCGGGGCCCGTGCCGTCCTTCGCGGAGCCGAAGACGCTCGTCAGCAGCGACCGGTTGGCCAGCGCGTAGCGCGCGGCGGTGGCCGAGGGGGCGACGACGACGGCCATCAGCGCGGTGACCAGCACCAGGGACGCCAGGCGCTGGCCGCGGGTCAGGCGGTCTCCGCGCGCGGAGCGCAGGCTGGCGTGGCTGGTCGTGATGACCAGGCACCACACCAGGGCGAGCACGACGGCGCCGACGGCGAGCACGAGCATCGCCTTCGGCTCGAACACCACGCTTCGGGCCAGCGGCACCAGGCGGCCCGTGCCCAGGACAGCGAGCGCGGCGCCGAGGGCCGCCAGCACGGGCAGCAGGACGAGCCACCCCCAGAACCGCCGCCCGGCGGCGATGAGGCCGGAGCCCGGCACCGCGGCGCCGAGCACGGTCAGCAGCACCAGGCGGGTGAAGCCCTCGCCGGTGCCGCTGGCGTGCCGGCCCCGGGGGTCCTCCACCACCGCGGGGGGCGCCGCGTCGTGGCTCCCGCCGCCGTCGGACGGTTCCTGCGGACGCCGGTCGGGACGCCGGTCCGGACGCGGGGCCGCGGCCGGCGCCGACGCCGACGCGGCACCCCGGGCGCGCTGCCCGGGCTGGCTGGACTGGCTGGACTGACCCGGCCGGCCGTCGGTGGAGGTGCGCGGCGGGGCGTGCGGACCGCCGTGGCGGCACCACCTCGGCCACCCCCGGGAGCGCCTGAGGGGTGCGCTCCGCGACCACCGGTGCCCCGCCCGTCGCGCACGTCCCTGACGTCCCTGACGTCCCTGATGTCGCGGACGTCCTTGACGTCGCGGACGTCACGTCGCCTCGGGAAGCTCCCCGGCTCTGTCACGGTCACCCGACCCCCTCGCGCTCGTGCGGCCCAGAGCCGCACGCGGAGTGCCCATTGCACCACCGCGGGCCCTTGCGCAAGGGCGTTTCCCGTGCGACGCGCTGCGGCCGCAGAGCCGCTCAGGAGGGGCAGACGTCGTCGGCGGCGACCGCCTCGCCGCTCGGGGTGGTCTCCGTCGTGCCCGGGGTGGCGCCCGAGGCGCCGGCGCCGGAGGGCGGGGCGCTCCCGGTGCCGGTGTCAGTGGGGGTGTCGCTGGGGGTCGGCGCCGGGGTGGCGGAGGTGATGGGGGTGGGCACCGGGGGCACCAGTGCCGTCTGCACCAGCGCGTGCACGGCGTCGTAGTCGGGCGATCCGGTGTCGACGAGCGGCTCGGTGAAGGACAGCGTGCGCAGCGGCGCCCCCTTGACCTTCGCGCCCAGGTCGATGAAGGCGTTGAGGCGGCTGGCAGGGATGTCGGTGCTGACGTCGCGCTCCGCCGAGGCGGCCAGCGCAGGGAAGGCCCGCGCGAGGTCGACGGCGCTGTACTGCTTCACGGCAGCGTTGATGAGGCACCGCTGGCGGTTCATGCGGTCGTTGTTGTCGGACAGCCAGCGTGAGCGGGCGTACCACTCGGCGTGGTACCCGTCGAGGAGCTGGTCCTCGCCCGGCTCGATGTAGCCGGTGACCGGGTAGGTGCCGACCACCCGTCCGGTGCTGCTGAGCCGCTCGCCGCCGCCGATCGGGATCCGCCGCTCCACGGTCAGGCGGATGCCGCCCATCGCGTCGATGAGGTCCTGGAAGCCGTTGAGGTTGACCATCGCGGTGTAGTCGATGCCCAGGCCCGTGATGCCCGCAGCGGCCTCCTCCGTCGCCGTCAGGCCCGGGTCGTCCGAGGTCGGGTAGAGCTCGGGGTGCTGGGTGCCGAAGAGGTAGACCGCGTTGAGCCAGCACCCGCCGGTCCCGTTGGCGGCGCACGCGTCCGGCCACAGGTCAGCGGCGGGGGAGCTCGCGGGGAAGGGGATGCCGGACAGCTGCCGGGGGAGGCCGAAGATCACCGTGTCACCGGTGGCGGTGTTGATGCTCGCGACGATCACGGTGTCGGGCCGGGTGCCGATGCGGTCGGCGCCGGTGTCGGCGCCCACGAGCAGCACGTTCACCCGCGGCGTGCCCGCCCACGGGTCGGCGTCGTCACCGGCGGCTGCGGTCGTGGGGTCGTCCTGGGTGCCGAAGACGTTCAGCAGCAGCGACCGCGTCGACAGCGCGTAGCGGACTGCCGTCGCCGAGGGGACCACGACGACGGCGAGCAGCGCCACCACCAGCAGCCCGGAGGCCACCCGACGCCCGCGGACGCCGCGCCGGCGCCGCTGCGCGAGGTGGGTGCCGACGACGACGGCGCACCACGCGAGCCCGAGCACCCCCACGACCACGGCCATCACCAGGACGGCGTCGGCGTCGAACGCGTACCGCCGGAACACCTCGACGGCGCGCCCGGACGCGCCCAGCACCGCGGCCGCCCCGACCAGCGCCAGGAACGGCAGGAGCACCACCCAGCCCAGCACCCGCCGGCCCGCGTTGAGCAGCCCGCTGCCGGGCACCGCGGTGCCCAGCACCGTCCACCCCGCGGCGCGACCGAAGGAGCCCTGCGCGTGCCGGTGCTCCGGCCCGTGCTCGTGGCGGGTCTCGGGCACCGAGTGCGAGCCCGTCCTGGCGTCCAGGGGTCCGTCCTTCCGGAGTGCTTGGTGGTGCGCGTGGGGCGCGGGCGGCTGACCTGCGGGGTCCCGTGCCCGGACCATTGGAACACCCCGACCTGAGGACTGCCGCACGCCGCCGACCGGGACGGCGTAGGGTGGTGGCGCGCTCACGGGCGCGCTGCGCGGCGACGCGCGTTCCCGTGGCGCGATGGAGGTGTCGCCTAGTCCGGTCTATGGCGCCCGCCTGCTAAGCGGGTTTGGGTCTTGAAGCCCATCGCGGGTTCAAATCCCGCCACCTCCGCCCTCGAGGGCCCCGGCCACCCGGCCGGGGCCCTCCGTGCGTCACCGGGTCGCTGCGCGTCACTGGTAGCTGACGAACACGGGCCGCGGCTGCACCGCGACCGTCTCCTGCGGCGTGAACACGGGCGAGTCCTCGTCGTAGAAGTCCTTCCACCCCCACGACACCCCGGCGGGAGCCCCGGCGACCAGCGCCGCGTAGGTGGCCTCCTTCTCGGCCGGCGCCCCGGCGCCGTCGGCGTGGATGACCACGGCGAGCTCGTCGTGGCCGGTGTCCAGCGACCCCCGGTCGGTGATCATGGACGTGCGGAACTGGTGGAGCAGGAACACCTTCTGCGGCAGCGAGCGCTCGCGGACCAGGCCGGCCAGCCAGTCCGACGTCGCGTTCACCTCCGCGGCGCTGACGCTCCCGACCTGCTCCAGGTGCACCTGGCCGGGCCCGAGACGCCATTCCGGGTCCAGCGCGAGGCCCACGCCGGGCAGTGCCAGCAGGTCCGTGTAGTCCTTCGCCTGGTCCAGGAACCTCGAGCGGCCCGGCTGCAGGTCCAGCACCACCTGCAGGCCGCCGTCCAGCGCCGCCTGCACGGTCGGCAGCAGGTCGGCCACCGGCGTCTCGGTGGAGTAGTCGCCGTCCGGCCCGGGGGTGCTGCTGGCCGTGGTGGCGATGACCTCCAGGGCCGGCGCGGGCGGCAGGTCGTCGAGGCCCGCGTAGGTCTGGGCCACCTGCTGGGCGCGGGCCACGGTGGCTGCGGCGTCCTGCTCGCCGAGCACCCCCAGGCTCGGCGTCCCTGGGTGGCCGTACAGCGCGACCAGCCGGCGCCCCGCGAGCGGCAGCTGCCCGCGCAGGCCGTCCGGCCCGGGCAGCTGCACGCCGGTGCGAACGACGGCGAGCCGCTCCTCCAGCCGGTCCTGCGGTCCGAAGGCGTCACCGAGCGCGACGACGGGGATCTGCGGGCTCGCACCCAGCAGGTCGACGAGGTCGCCGTCGCCGCGGGGGTCGGCGCCGGGGAGCTCGACGACGTCAGCGCCCGCAGCCTCCGCGGTGGCCGTCGCCGCGACGGACTCGGCGCCGCCGGTGACGAGGACGACGGACGTCGGGGGCTGCTGGCTCGAGGCCGCGGAGCCGCTCGTGGTCGGGCTGGCGCCGGTGCTCGGGCTGGCGGTGGGGGCCAGGGTCCCGGCGTCGTCGGCCACCACCAGCTGCTCCTGCGCGGCCCAGGTGCTGGCCTGGTCGCCGACAGGCACCACCTCCGCCCCCAGCCGCTGCACCTCGGCGGCGGCGGCGTCACCGCTGACCAGGAGCGGCACGTGCAGCCGCACCGCGTCGGCAGCGGCGGCGGACTGGGCCCCGGCGTCGTCGGCGCCCGCGACCAGGGCCCGGCTGGCGCTGGTGAACAGGGCGCTGCTGGCCCCCGCGGCGAGCTGGTCGGCCGAGGAACCGGTCACCAGGGTGCTGGCCCGCGCCGGCTGCGCGGCGTCGGCGAGCTGCGGCTGCTCCTCGGCGCGAGTCGGGGCCGCGCTGGAACTGGACGGCGTCGACGACGTCGACGGCGAGCCGTCACCCCCGGTGCACCCGGCGACGGCGAGCGCGACGGCCGACGCCGCAGCGACGGCCGCCAGGACCAGGGGCGTCCGGCGCTGGAGCACCGCTCGAGCCTCGCCCACCGCGGCCCGTCCCGCCAGGCCGGGCGCCCGACGGCGTGAAGCCCGTCGCGGGGGACTGCGGGCGTCGGGTAGTGTCTTCGAGGCACCACAGGAACCACAGGCGCCCGTAGCTCAACGGATAGAGCATCTGACTACGGATCAGAAGGTTGCAGGTTCGAGTCCTGCCGGGCGCGCTCGTTGAGACAGCGACGCAGAGGCCCCTGACCAGCGGAAACGTTGGTGGGGGCCTTCTGCGTGGAGGAGCCCCCGGGCCGTCCCGGAGGCGGCTGCAGCGTGCCTGCGCTCACAATGCGCTCGCATCTGCATCGCGACACGTCTGTGGCAGGCGCATGCAGGACCGCCGCGATGCGGTCGGCTGCCGCTCGTGCGCGACATCGTCGCTAGACATGCGTGTAGAGGTCCGCGGTGATCGCGATCGTGGAGTGGCCAAGGCGGTCGGAGACGACCTTCATGGGGATGCCGGCGTTGAGCGCGAGGCTCGCGCTGGTGTGGCGCAGGTCGTGCAGCCGGATTGCGCGCATGCCGGTGCGACGGATGCAGATCGCCGAAGTGCTGGGTGACGTACTCGGGACGGTACGAGGTGCCGTCCTCGCGCGTGAAGACCCGGCCGTGGGTCGATGGAGGCAGGTGCCCCACGCGCGCTCGACGGACTGCGCTCGGCGTGCGGCGCAGCATCTCGACGGTGGCCTCGTCCAGGGCGACGCGACGCACGCTGCGGCGCGTCTTCGGCGAGCCGACGGTGGCCCTACCGGCGACCGCGGTGATCTGCTGCAGCGACCTCAATGAACTTCTCGCCCAGGTCGACGTCGTCCCAGCGCAGTCCGAGACCCTCGCCGCGGCGCAGCCCGGTGAAGAGGTAGAGGCGGTAGAGCGGGTAGAGCCGGTCCTCGGCGGATGGCGGCGAGGAAGCCAGGCACTCTTCGGCGGTCCAGGGCTTGGGCGCTTCGGGATCTCGGGGGCGAGCTCGATGTGGTCGGCCGGGTTGAACGGGAGAGCCGTCGTCGACGGCGGTGTTGAAGGCCGAGCGCAGGACGGCGTGGATGCGACGGATGGTGCTGGGGCTCAACGGTCGTCCGCGACGCCCGATGGTGATCGCCGCGTAGAAGCGGTCGAGGTGGTGCGCCCGCAGCTCGACCAGCTGGACGTCCCGACGTTCGGGACGATGTAGAGGCGGGACAAGTCTTCGTACATCGTCGTGATCCCGCAACGGTGGATTCGCGACTATGGCTGGCGCCGGGGGACCGAGGGCGAGAAGGTCGCCTCGGTTCGCTACTACCAGCGTATGGGTCGATTGATGGGCATCAAGGACCTGCCGGCCGACTTCGCCGGCTTCGAAGAACTGCTCGACACCTACGAGCGCGAGCGCTTCGCGTATGACCAGAAGTCGCGAGCCGTGGCTGATGCGACCCTCGAGCTGCTCGTGTCGTTCTATCCGCGGGTCTTCGCCAAGGGCACGAACCTGTTCAGCCGCGCTCTGATGGACGACCACCTGCTGAAGGCGTTTGACTACAAGAAGCCGTCGCGTCCGGTTGTCTGGGGGCTGTCACGCGCCAGCCTGAGACGGGCGCGGGTCGTCCGGATCATGCCGGC
>CAWAFR010000006.1:0-130817 GCA_963781365.1 uncultured Actinomycetota bacterium
ACCACGTGTTCGCGACCACACAGCGGTGATGTCGATCAGGTCAACTCCCTGCGCGGACCGAACCGTTGTGGCGTTGGCAACGAATTACCCTCAAGACCCCCGACGGCCGATCGGCCGCCGCGCCGGTCGAACCATCCTGGAGGACCGCTGTGACCCTGCGCCTCGCACCTTGCCCCGCCGCACCGTCCTGGCTGCCTCCGGAACCGCGGTGCTCGCCGCCGCAGCCGCCTGTAGTTCGAGCACCACATCGACGACCAGCATTCATCTGCGGCTCGCGAGCACCTCAGCCGCCGCTTCCAGCGCCGCTTCGGCCACCAGCGCAATCGGCGGCGGCGACGTCGGCCTCGACCACCGCGGCCGCGCCAAGCCGGGCGGCTGCGCCGACGCGGCCGCAGAGCCCGCTCCGACCGGCACACCCTTGGCTTCGGTCGCCGACATCGAGTCGGCCGGCGCGGTGATCGCCGACGGTCCCGATGGCCCGGTGGTACTGGCCGCGTCCGGCGGCACAGTCGTGGGTCACTCCGCCATCTGCACCCATCAGGGCTGCACCATCGCCGCCAGCGGCACGTGCCCCTGCCACGGTCCCGGTTCAACGTCACCACCGGCGCGGTGGAGAACCCGCCCGCCCAGCCGCCGCTGGCCGAGTTCGCGGTGACCGTCTCCGGTGGGCAGGTCTATGCCAGCTGATCCCACTGCGGACAGCCGCGCAGCTGAGCGGCTTGCACAGCAACCGCACAGCCAGGACCTAGACGCAGCACACAGCGGGCGCCCAGGATCAGTGCTCATGAGCATCAGCAGCCCACTGTCCAGCGCCGGAGCACCCGTCGACCGCGCCGCACTGCGCGGCCCGGACGGCCGACCGATCCGGGTGCTGGTCGTCGACGACGAGCAGACCCTGTCCGAGCTGGTCGGCCTGGCGCTGCGATACGAGGGCTGGGAGGTGCGGACCGCCGCCGACGGCATGGCGGCCATCGCCGCGGCCCGCGACTTCCGGCCCGACCTGGTCGTGCTGGACGTGATGCTGCCCGACATCGACGGCCTGGAGGTGCTGCGCCGGCTGCGCGCGGACATCGAGCGGATGCCGGTGCTGTTCCTGACCGCCCGCGACGACGTCAGCGACCGCATCGCCGGGCTGACCGCCGGCGGCGACGACTACGTCACCAAGCCGTTCTCGATCGAGGAACTGGTGCTGCGGCTGCGCGCCCTGCTCCGCCGGTCCCACCTGGCGCTGACCACCGACTCGGCGACCATCGTCGTCGGCGACCTGGTGCTGGACGAGGACTCGCGCGAGGTGCGGCGCGGCGACGACCTGATCAGCCTGACGGCCACCGAATTCGAACTGCTGCGCTTCCTGATGCGCAACCCCAAGCGGGTGATGTCCAAGGCGCAGATCCTGGACCGGGTGTGGAACTACGATTTCGGCGGCCAGGCCAACATCGTCGAGCTGTACATTTCCTACCTGCGCAAGAAGATCGACGCGGGGCGGGAGCCGATGATCCACACCATGAGGGGCTTCGGTTATGTCCTCAAGCCCGCCACCTGACGGCGCGATCCGACAGGCCGACACCCAGCCGGTGGCGCCGTCACGAGCCGCCATCGGCACGACCCCGCGCAGGCCGCGGCCCGCTGACCCTGCGCACCAAGCTGATCGTCGGGATCGTCGCGCTGATCACCGCGGTGTGCGCCGTCATCGGGGTGACCACGGAGATCTTCCTCAGCCGGTACCTGGTCGGCAGGTCGACAACCAGGTCACCGAAATGCAGAACCGCGCAACGGCCCCGGCGACCACGCGGCGGCCAGATCCGATGCCGCGGGCTGACCTGCGCGGGCGGCTTCGGCGCCGGTCCGGCCCCGATCAGACCCTCAAGAGCATGTCGGCGTTCGTCCAGGACGGCGAGGTCGTCTCCTCCGGCATCCTGACCCGACCGGCGACCGTCCTGGCTGCACCCCGGTACCCGACTCGGCCGACGCCGAGCTGCTGGCGCTGCCCACCAACGGCCGGCCGCAGACGGTCACCATCGACGGCTTCGGCGACTACCGGGAGCCGCCACCGAGCGAGCGACGGACCATCCTGATCATCGGACTGCCGCTGGCCGCGTCAGGCATCCCTGGTGCAGCTCGGCGTCATCATGGGCATCGTCACCGGAATCGCCTTGCTGGCAGGTGGTTTCGTCGTTTTCTGGATCGTCCGACGATCGCTGCGGCCGCTGGATCGGGTGGTCCAGACCGCCCGTCAGGTGAGCACGCTGCCGCTGGACCGCGGCGAGGTCGACCTCGGCGTCCGGGTTCCGGAACGGGACACCGACACCCGCACCGAGGTCGGCCAGGTCGGTGCCGCGCTGAACCAGATGCTCGGCCACGTCTCCAGTGCGCTGGTCGCCCGGCAGGCGTCCGAGATGCGGGTGCGGCAGTTCGTCGCCGATGCCTCGCACGAGCTGCGCACGCCGCTGGCGGCCATCCGCGGCTACGCCGAACTGGCCCGGCGCGAGGAGGACGACACCGAGGGGGTCGCGCATGCCCTGCGCCGGGTGGAATCCGAATCCGCCCGGATGACCACCCTGGTCGACGACCTGCTGCTGCTGGCCCGGCTGGATTCGGGTCGGCCGCTGTCCGCGGAGGAGGTCGACCTGACCCTGGTCGTGGTCGACGCCGTGTCCGATGCCCAGGTCGCCGGCCCCACCACCGCTGGCAGCTCGATCTGCCCGAGGAGCCGGTGACGACGGTCGGCGACCCGGCCCGGCTGCATCAGGTGCTGGCGAACCTGCTGGCGAACGCCCGGACCCACACCCCGGCCGGCACCACCGTCTGGTGCGGGCTGCGGACCGAACCGGGCCGGTCGGTGGTCACGGTGACCGACAACGGACCGGGCATCCCGGCGGCACTGCAACCGGAGATCTTCAACCGGTTCGTCCGCGGCGATTCGTCGCGGTCGCGCGCCGCCGGATCGACCGGGCTCGGGCTGGCCATCGTGTCGCGGTGGTCGCCGCGCACGGCGGCTCGGTGTCGGTGACCAGCCGGCCCGGGCGGACCACCTTCACCGTCGAATTGCCGCAAGCCCCCCCCGTGAGGGTCCGGCGGTCCGACCGCGCCGACCGGCGCGGGCGCGGCAGCTCGCCGGACGTGACCCGCCGGGGCGATCAGCGGCCGCCGGCGTCGGATTGCCATGGCACAGTGTGGGGTGACCGATGGCGACGCCCCCGCGCCGACCGCGCTGACCAGCATCTGGGCACCGGCCCACCCGGTCGATATGCGCCGGACGCTGCGGCCGCTTCGCCGTGGGTCGCTGGACCCGACACTCCGGATCGACGCCGCCGGTATCTGGCGGACATCGCTGACCCCGGACGGGCCGGTCACGCTCCAGCTGGGCGAACCCGCGGTTCGGTGAACCCACCGCCTGGGGGCCGGCGCCGACTGGGCGGTCGCACAGGTGCCGGAAATGCTCGGCGCCGTGACGACTGGTCCGAATTGGACAGCTCGTCACAGCCACTGCTGCATCGGACTCGCCGCGCGGTGCCGGGCCTGCGTATCCCCCGCACCGCCTGGTCTTCGAATCGCTGGTGCCCGCCGTGCTGGAGCAGCGGGTGGTCGGCGCCGACGCCAGGCAGTCCTGGCTCCAGTTGGTCACCAAATTCGGAGTCCGGCCCCGGTCCCGCGCCGGCCGGGATGCGGGTGGTCCGCCCCGCGAATGGGGCCGGATCCCGTCCTGGGAATGGCATCTCGCGGGTGTCGACCCGGGCCGGGCGGCGACGATCGGCCGGGCGGTCCGGGTCGCCGCCGGTTTGCAGCGAACCATCGAACGGGCCGGGGCGGACAGCGGTGACCTCGGCGCTGCGGACAGTCGCCGGCATCGGCGTCTGGACCGCCGCCGAGACGGTGCAGCGGGCGCACGGCGACCCGGACACGTCAGCGTCGGCGACTACCACCTGGCGGCGTTGGTGGGGTGGGCGCTGATCGGCCGGCCGGTCGATGACGACGGCATGCTGGAACTGCTGGAGCCGTGGCGCGGCCACCGGCATCGGGTGATGCGGCTGATCGAATCGAGCGGATTTCGCAAACCCCGCTTCGGGCCGCGGGCGCCAGGCTTGGACCATCGGCGGCATTGACCGCCGGGACTCGTGAGCACCGCTGACAATGCCGCCACAGCTCACGATGTCGAAACAGAAAATCCGAGCTATTCCGATCTCTGACAGACTGCACGCTGACACCATGGGCTCATCGTTGACCACCGTCGGTTTACCCGTCGCGCTCGGAATCATTATGTTCGGGTTCGGCCTGGCGCTCACCCCCGTCGATTTCGCCCGCATTGCCCGGCATCCCAAGGCGGTCCTGATTGCCTTCTGTGCAGTTCCTCCTGTGAGGGCGATCTGTTTCGCCCTCGGCGCACGCGTTCTCCCTTCCTCCGGTACTCGCCGTCGGCATGATGCCGCTGGCGGCCTCACCGGGCGGGCCGACCTCCAGTCTCGGCAGCCACCTCTTCCGCCGGCCGATATTGCCTGAATATCAGCCAGAACAGTATGAACCTTTTAGAATCTTCGTTGCCCGGGTCGGCGGGCGGATCGTCGGGCGGGCAATCCTGCAGTGGTCGATCGCCCTCGGCACCACCTCGAGTGGATCGCCGTCGAAGTGCTCGAACAGTTTCGTTGCGCCGGCATCGGTTCGGCGATGTACCACCGAATGGAGCAGCTGGCCCTCGCGTCAGGCCGGCCGACGTTGCAGGCGCAGGCCCTGCACGCTGCAACGCCGGGCGGAGCGCGGTTACCGTCGCCGACCGGTTTCGGGGACGTCCCGGCGAACGATCCCGGGGCACGCTTCCTCACCCAACGCGGCTACCGCCTCGAACAGATCGAGAGAATCAGTTTCCTGCGGCTGCCCACCGATCGAACTCCTGCTGAGCACGCCTCTCGATTGACCGGACGACTCACCGCCGGTCAGTACAGCTTGGTGTCGTGGGCCGGTCGCACCCCCGATGAGTGGCTGAACGATCTCATCCTGCTGCGGACCCGGATGAGTACCGATGCACCGTCGGCCGGTCTGGACATGGACGAGGAGCCGTGGGACGCGGCCCGGATCCGGCACGACGACACGGCGGCCGAGGCCGGCGGCGGGCTGCGGCTGACAGTCGCTGCCAGGCATGGCCCGACCGGACGACTGGTCGGGTTCAGCGAACTCGGTATTCCGAACGACCGCTCCCGTCCTGCCCATCAACACGACACCCTGGTGCTGCAAGGGCATCGCGGCCATCGCATCGGCATGGCACTCAAGGCTGCCAATCTGCTTGCAGTACAGGAACTCCAGCCCACCCCGGCCGGCATCTTCACCTTCAATGCCGAGGAGAACCGGCACATGCTGGATGTCAACGAGGCGTTGGGTTTCGTCGCGGTGGGACACGAAGGCTGCTGGCGAAAGAACTGACGACCTGCAGAGAACATTTCCCTATGGGCTTGACCCTGACGTAACGTCAGGTTGCATGATCGATGAGTCGGGCCAACCGGTCCGACACCATCGCACAGGGAGAGCAAGGCATGAGTTACTCGGTCGGGCAGGTCGCCGACCTGGCAGGTGTGACGGTCCGGACGTTGCACCACTACGGCCGGATCGGCCTGCTGGAACCGGAGGATCGCAGCGGTGCTGGGTACCGCCGGTACTCCGAGGACGATCTCCAACGGCTGCAGCACATCCTGTTCTACCGCGAACTCGGCTTCTCCCTCGACGACATCGCGACCATCCTGAGTGACCCGGGCGCCAACAGCTGCGGCGCACCTGCGCCGGCAACGAGAGCTGCTGAACAACCGGATCACTCGCCTGCACAGCATGGTCGCGGCCGTCGACAAAGAAATGGAGGCATTCACCATGGGGATCCCACTGACCCCCGAAGAGAAGTTCGAGATCTTCGGTCCGAATTACAGCGAGGACTACGAAACCGAGGCCGAGCAGCGCTGGGGCAACACCGACGCCTGGGCGCAGTCCCAGTCCAGAACGGCAAACTTCAGCAAACAGCAGTGGATCGAGGTCAAGGAGGCCGGTGACGACCTCAACCGCCGGCTCGCCGCCTGATGACCGGCGGGGCGGCTCCGGGCAGCCCGGAGGCAGCGGCGCTCGCCGAGGAGCACCGGGCGAGCATCGAGGTCTTCTACGACTGCTCGTATGAGATGCACCGCGGCCTTGGCGAGATGTACGTCGCCGACGAACGTTTCGCCAAGACCTACAACGACGTCGCGCCGGGTCTCGCGGTATGGCTTCGGGACGCCATCGTTGCCAACGCTGATCGGGCGACGGCAGCCGGATCCTGATGCGGCGCATGCCGTCGATGAGAAGTGAAGCGCAATGCCCCCGCCACCGGCGGGGGCATTTCTCTGCGTTTCGCTCGCGACGGGATCAGGGCGCGGTGTCCGCGACGGCCTCCTGCGCCTGCAACTGCTCGAGCACGGCCGGGTCCTGCAGTTCCATCCAGGCGATGACGTCCTGGTAAGTGGCGCAATAGGTTTCGGGCTGCCCGCACTTCTCCTTCATGAAGTCCATCGCCGGCGGGTTGAACGAGTCACCGTTCCACTTGTTGAAGTGATTGGCGATCAGAATCGGCGCGCGGTTGCCGTTGTAGGCCTGGTCGTACATGAACTCGTAGGTGCCCTTGACGATGTCGCGAAGTTCCGGCGCGGTGTCCGGTTCCTCTTTGCCTCCGTTGAACTTGACCCAGAAGTTGTAGTCCATGGCGGTCGTCATGCTGTCGAATCCTGGCGAATAGACCTGCGGCATGTAGAACTCCCAGATCCCATCGATGTTCACGGGCCAGGAAATGCCGTTGGACGGCGAGGGCATCGACGAGTCGTATGTCATGTCGAACTTCTTCCACGCCGGCGTGAGCACATCCAACGAGCCGGTCAGGCACGGCGTGCGACCACCCTTGATCGCGTCGGTGGGAACATTCAGGTCGGGGGCGTCGGTGTATCCGTTCAGCGTCTTCCAATCCGTCATGAACGTGAAGAACTGCCCCAGTTCGTCCTCCCAGTCGGCGGTGGTCCACTGGTTGCCGCCTGGCGGGTTGTCGTCGCAGAAGTGGCCGTTGTAGTGCGTGCCGATCTCATGACCCTTGGAGTAGGCCAGGTTCAGGTCGTTCACCTCGGTGACGATCTCCTCCTCGGGCCCGCCGTAGCCGATGGAGGCCTTGCCGGTTGCGTGCCCAGGGCCGGTGTAGGCGCCGGCGTCCTTGGCGGAGTCACCCAGCAGGTAGATGCCGGACAGGAAACCGGTGAACCGCGAGTTGGACTCCTCGGCAGCGGCCATGAACTCGTTCCAGCGCTGGTGCGACCCGGCGCCGTCGAAGGAGAAGATGATGAACTGCGGGGCCTTCTGGCCGGGCTCGAGCTTCTCCATCGGGACGTTGGTCGCCGGCCGATCACCCGTCGGCACCGCCGATGTTTCGGTGGCCACGGAGGTGTCCCGGCCATAGGGATCCGACGACGGCGAGCTCCCACCCGCGTCCGACGTGGTCCACGCCGCCAGCGCGATCGTCCTGCACGTGCTGACCGGTCTGGTGGTCGTCGTCGCCGTCCTGCACCGCCGCGCCGTGCGCGGACCGGTCTGGCCCTCGGCGCTCGCCGTGGTGGTCTTCGTCGTGACCTTCGTGCAGGCGTGGACCGGTGACCACGCGGGCCTCGCCGTGCACGTGCCCGGCGCGCTCGTCACGACCGTCGGCATCGTGTGGCTGGCGGCCTGGGCGTGGACCGCGAGCGCGGGGAGCCGCGCCAGGGCCTGACGGGTCCGGCGGCTCGGATGCCGGGCGGCGGCGCGCGCCGGCCCTGGCGGGGCGCGCCGGTCACCCGGGGCGGCAGACCGGCGCGCCGACCCCGCCGCCCCACCTCAGGAGCACCACCGATGCCCACCACCCGAGGCGTGGACGCCGAGATCGCCCGCTCGTGGCTGCTGGTCAACGCCGGCCGCACCGAGCAGTTCGGTCCCGCCAGCACCTCCCGCGCCGACCAGGTGATCCTCGACGTCGAGGACGCCGTCGACCCGGCGCCGCAAGGCCGAGGCCCGCGCAGGACGTCATCGACTGGCTCACGGGCGGCGGCGCAGCGCGCTGGGTGCGCATCAACGACCGCACGACCGACTTCTGGGCGGACGACGTCGCGACTCGCGCGCTGCCGCGGCCGGCGCCGGGCTGCAGGGCGTCATGCTCGCCAAGACCGAGGCCCCCGAGCACGTCACCGAGACCTTCGACCGGCTGGGCGGCGCGACGCCGGTGATCGCCCTCGTCGAGTCGGCGCTCGGCATCGAGGAGGCGGTGCGCGATCGCCCGCGCCCGCGGCGCCTTCCGCCTCGCCTTCGGCAGCGGCGACTACCGCCGCGACACCGGCACCAGCGCCGACGACCTCGCGATGGCCTACCCGCGCTCGCGCCTCGTCGTCGCCAGCCGCATCGGCGGCCTGCCCGGCCCCATCGACGGCCCCACCGTCGGCACCAGCCACGCCGTGCTGCGCGAGCAGTCGGCCGTCACCGTGGCGCTCGGGCTGACCGGGCAAGCTGTGCCTGCAGACCGAGCAGCTGCCGGTGATCAACGAGGTCATCAGCCCGACGCCGTCCGACGTCGCCTGGGCCCAGGACTTCCTGGCCGACTTCGAGGCCCGCGGCCGCGTGGTGCGCGACGGCCGCGACCTGCCCGCGCCTGGGCCGTGCCCGCAAGATCGAGAACCTGGCGCGCGCCTTCGGGGTGCAGCCGGCGGTCTGAGCCGCTGTCGGTGGTGGGTGGCACGGTGTCCGGGTGGACGTCGATGACGCGCGGGGCGACGGCGAGCGCCTGGTGACGGTGCTGCTGACCCTGGTGGTGCCCGCTGCCGCGGACGCGGAGGACGCTGCGGCCCTGGCCGCTGACGCCGCGGTGGCGACGGCGCTGCACGTCGTGCACGCGGCCGGGGTGGAGGGCCACCTGCCGGCGCCGGGGGCCACGGTGGTGCGCGCCGGCCCGCGGGGCTCCGACCTGCGGCAGCCCTGGACGGTCCAGGCCGTCACGACGACGTCGGTGCGCCTGCGCGACCTCGCCGGAGACGTGGTCGAGGTGCCCCGCCCCACCGTGCTGCCCGACCCGCTCGAGGTGTGAGCCCGGCAGCCGAGACACCCGGGGCGCCGGGGCCGCCGGCGCCGTCGGGGCCCCGGTGGGCGGTCTGGACGTCGGAGGCGCTGGCCCCGGCCGTGCTGGCGGCCCTGCTGCCGGTCGTCGTCGGAGCGGCCGCCGGCGGTCGGCGCGGAGCGGGTCTGGCGGTGGTGGCCGCCGCTGTCGCCGTCGGGCCGGGGCTGGCCGTCGTCGTGGCGCTGGTGCGCAGCGGACGGGTGGTCGACCACCACCTGCCCCGCCGGGGAGACCGGCCGCGGGTGTTGGCCGCCGGGCTGGCGGGCGTGCTCGCCGCAGTGGCGCTGCTCGTGCTGGCCGGCGCCCCGCGGGAGCTGGCCGTGCTGCTGACCGCGATGGCGGCACTGCTGGCGGTGCTGACCGCGGTGTCGACGCGCTGGAAGGTCTCGCTGCACGCGGCAGCGGCCACCGCCTCGCTGGTGGCGCTGCTGTCCGCGCTGGGGCCGTGGGCGCTCGCGGGGGCACCGCTGGTGGTCGCGGTGTGCTGGTCGCGGCTGGCGCTGCGGGTGCACACCCGGGCCCAGGTGGTGGCCGGCGCGGCGCTCGGCCTCGCAGCCGGCGCCGTCGCGCAGCTCCTCGCGGGCTGACGAGCCCCGCCCCACCCCCCCCCGGCGATCATGCAGTCCCACCACCCGAGCGGCGGGACTGCATGATCACGAGACAGTTGTAGTACGATACTGTCTCGTACTGAAGGGGGAGCCGTGACCACCACCGACCCGCGGGTCCTGCGCTCGCGCGCCGCCGTCGTGCAGGGAGCTGCCGAGCTGCTCCTGGCCGAGGGGCCGGCGGCCGTGACCGTCGACGCCGTCGTGCAGCGCACCGGCGTGGCGCGCTCGACGATCTACCGGCACTTCCCGACCAGCACGGACGTGCTGCGGGCCGCCGTCGACGCCGTCCTGCCTCCGCCGCCGATGGTCGCGGGGGCGGCGGGGGCCGACCCGTCGCAGGTGCGGGCGGCGCTGCTCGCCGGGCTGCGCGCCCTCGCCGAGCAGCTCGCCACCGGCGCCTGGGTCCGCGCGCTCCCGGCCCTGCTGGAGCTGGTCGCCCGCGACCCCGCGCTGGAGGCCCACCGCGACGAGCTCGTGGCCCGCCACCGCGCCCCGATGGGCGCGCTGCTCGTCATCGCCCGCGACGCCGGCGCCCTCCCCGCGGACGCCGACCTCGACGAGGTCGCCGCGCGCCTCGTCGGGCCCCTCTTCTACCGCCGGCTCGTCACCGGCGAGCCCCTCACCCCCGCGCTCTGCGACCGCCTCGTCGACGCCGTCCTCACCCCCGGAGACCCCCATGAGCACCACCAGCCTGCCGGCGCCCGCCCGCCCGACGCTGCGAGAGGAGCTGCGCGACGCCGTCTCGCCGCGCACCGTCGCCCTCGTCGTCGCCGTCCTGCTGCTGCAGCTCGGCTTCGTCCTGTCCTACGTCGGCGCCTTCCACGCCCCGACGCCGCACGAGGTGCCGGTCACCGTCGTCGCCCCGACGTCGCAGGTCGCCGAGCAGACCGCCGCTGCGCTCGACGGCATCGTCCCCCGCGAGCGGGAGGTGCCCCCGAGCAGGCCGCTGGCCGCCACCCCCGCCACCGGCGAGGCGGCGGCCCGGGCTGCGCTCGCCGCCGACGCGACCAGCGCCGTCCTGGTCGTCGACCCCACCTCGACCACGGACACCCTCCTGGTCGCGACCGCCGGCGGTGCCTCCACCGCCACCGCCGTCGAGGCGGTGCTGACGCAGGCCGAGGCGACCCAGGGGCGCACGATCTCGGTGCAGGACGTCGTGCCCGCCGCCGGTGGCGACGCCCGCGGGCTGTCCGGGTTCTACCTGGTCACCGGCTGGGTCGTCGGGGGCTACCTGCTGGCCGCGCTGCTCGGCGTCGCCCGCGGCTCCCGGCCCGCCACCCTGCGGCGCGCGGTGATCCGGCTCGGGGCCGTGGTGCCCTACGCGCTGCTGTCCGGCCTCGGCGGCGCCCTCGTCGTCGGGCCGCTCCTGGGGGCGCTGCCCGACGACGCCGGCACGGTCATCGCCCTGTCCCTGGCCGGCGCCCTCGTCGTCCTCGCCAGCGCAGCGGTCACGATGGCGCTGCAGGTGCTGTTCGGGGTGATCGGCATCGGCCTGGCCGTCCTGCTGTTCGTCGTCCTCGGCAACCCCTCCGCGGGCGGCGCCTACCAGCCGAGCGTGCTGCCGCCGTTCTGGGCGTGGCTGTCCGGGGTGCTGCCCAACGGCGCCGCCACGGACGCGGTGCGCCGCTTCGCCTACTTCGACGGCGCCAGCACCGCGCACCCGCTGCTGGTGGTGGCCGCCTGGGCGGCCGGCGGGGTGGCGGTGGCGCTGGTCGCGGCGCGTCACCACGCGCGGCCGCTCGAGGCGCTCTAGCCCCGCTGACACCACGGCCGGGGAAGCGCTTTCGAAGTCCATGACCACGGGGAAGGTGTCTCGGCGGTCCGGTGGCACCACAGCCCGGGGGGGGGTGACCCCCGCCTCAGGGAGGGGGTCGAGGGGCCCGCGGCGCCGCAGGTCCAGCCCATCGGAGGGCGCGGGAGCGCTGGTCGGGCGCCTAGCGTCGGAGCCGTGATCGAAGCCCGCAACCTCCTCAAGCGCTACGGCGCGAAGACCGCCGTCGACGACCTCAGCTTCACCGTGACCCCCGGCCACGTCACCGGCTTCCTCGGCCCCAACGGCGCCGGGAAGTCCACCACGATGCGGATGGTCGTCGGCCTGGACCGCCCCACCAGCGGCAGCGTCACCGTCAACGGCAGGCCGTACGCCGAGCACCGCACCCCGCTGGCGGAGGTCGGCACCCTGCTGGAGGCCAAGGCCGTCCACCGCGGCCGCAGCGCCCACGACCACCTGCTCGCCCTCGCGCAGACCCAGGGCATCGGCAGGAAGCGGGTCGGGGAGGTGATCGACCTCGTCGGGCTGCACGACGTCGCCCGCAAGCGCGCCGGCGGCTTCAGCCTCGGGATGGGGCAGCGTCTCGGCATCGCCTCGGCCCTGCTGGGCGACCCGGCCACGATCATCCTCGACGAGCCCGTCAACGGCCTCGACCCCGACGGCGTGCTCTGGATCCGCACCCTCCTGCGCGGCCTGGCCGCGGAGGGCCGCACGGTCTTCGTCTCCAGCCACCTCATGAGCGAGATGGCGATGACCGCCGAGCGGCTGATCGTCGTCGGCCGCGGTCGCCTGCTCGCCGACACCACGGTCGACGAGCTCGTCGCCACGGCCACCGACCGCCCGGTCCTGGTGCGCTCCCCGCAGGCCGGGGAGCTCGGCCGCCTGCTGGTCACCGCCGGCGCCGCCGTGACCGACGTCGAGGTCGGCGAGCTGTCCGTCACCGGCACCACCGCGGAGCGGATCGGGGAGGTCGCCGCGGAGCGCGGCATCGTGCTGCACGAGCTGCACACCGAGAAGGCGTCGCTGGAGCAGGTCTACATGACCCTGACCCGTGACTCCCGCGAGTACACGACCGACGACCAGCCCCGCTCCGGCTCCGGCTCCGCGCCGGCCGGCCACCAGACCCAGCAGGAGGTGGCGGCATGACCACCACGACGCCGGACGTCCCGGTCCAGCGCGAGCACCACAGGCACGCCGCCGAGCGCTCCGCGGCGCCGGCCGGCTCGGGCGCGACCCTGCCCCGAGCGGTCATGGCCGAGTGGACCAAGCTCCGCTCGCTGCGCTCCACCTGGTGGACCCTGCTCATCGCGCTCGCCCTGGCGATCGGCTTCGCCGCGCTGCTGGCCGCCGTCATCTCCAACCCCGACAACGCCCAGCCCAGGGGCGGTCCCGGTGCCATCGGCCTCGCGGACCCGGTCGCCGTGGCCCTGGGCGGCACCGGCTTCTCCGCGCTCGTCCTCGGCGTGCTCGGCACCCTGGTCTCGGCAGGGGAGTACGCCACCGGATCCGTCTCGTCCAGCCTGATGGCCCTGCCGCGGCGCTGGCCCCTCGTGGTCGCGAAGACCGCGGTGCTGGTGGCGGTGCTCGTGCCGTTCGCCCTGGTGCTCTCCCTGGGCGCCCTGTGGATCGCGCAGGTCGTCTTCGGCGACACCGCGACCATCGACTGGACCTCCGGCGAGACCGTCGTCGCGGTGCTCGGCAACACGGGCTACCTCACCGCGATCGCGCTGCTCGGCATGGGCCTCGGCCTCCTGACGCGCAGCACCGCCGCAGGGATCACCGTGCTCGTCTCGGTGGTCTTCGTCGCGCCGCCGCTGCTGGGCCTGGTCACGTGGGACTGGGTCGTGGCGATCAACGACCACCTGCCCGTCTCCGCGGCCACCGTGCTGCAGTCGACCACGGGCGCGCCCGGCGCCATCAGCGACCTCGCCGCGTGGCTGACCCTGCTCGGCTGGGCCGCCGTGCCCGTCATCGCCGGCGTGGTGGTGCTGCAGCGGAGGGACGCCTGAACCTGCCCCACCGGCTCAGCGCCCGGCTGAGCCACCACGCAGCAGCCCACCCCCGTCTCGTCGACGCGGGGTGGGCGCTGGTGTGCCTGGTGCCCCTCGCCCCGGACGCCTACCTGGAGTCCGGGGTCGCCGGCGCCTGGGCCGCCACCCTCACCGCGGTGCCGCTCGTCTGGCGCCGCCGCGCGCCCCTGGCGGTGCTCCTGGTGGTCTCCGCGCTCAGCGCCCCGGCGTGGGGGCTGCTCGGCGGCGGCAGACCCGCCTACCCCGTGGTCCTCGTGGCCGTCGCGCTGCTCGGGCTGGCCCTGGACCGGCGGGGCCCCCAGCTGCGCGCCGGCGTCGTCGTCTCCGCGGTCGTCATGGTCTCCCTCGCCGCCACCGACCGCGCCCTGCGCGGTCAGGCCCCGCCGACGTCGGTGTGGGCGGCGCCCGTCGTCACCGGGCTGCTGGTGGCGGCGGTGGTCCTGCTGGGGACGACGGTGCAGGGCCGCCGCGAGCACGTGCGGCTGCTGGAGGAGCGCGCCGAGCGGCTGCGCGCCGAGCGGGACCAGCGGGCGCTCATCGCCGTCGCCGCCGAGCGGGCGCGCATCGCCCGCGAGCTCCACGACGTCGTAGCGCACGCCCTGACGGTGGTGGTGCGGCTCGGCGACGGCCTCGCCGCTCGCGCCGCCCGCTCGCCGCACGCCCCCGCCGACCCCGTCGCGCTCGCCGCCGTCACCACGACCTCGCGGCAGGCCCTGGCGGAGATGCGTCACCTGCTGGGGGTCCTCGGGGACGACGGTGCCGCTGGCGTCGCCCCGCTGCCCGGCACCCCCAGCGCCTCCGGGCAGGACGCCCTCGACGCCCTCGTCGCCGGCGTCCGCGCCGCGGGGGTGCCCGTCCGCCTGACCCGGCACGGCGCGCAGGACGGCTGGAGCCCCGCGATGAGCCTCGCGGTGCACCGCATCGCCACCGAGGCGCTGACCAACGTGCTCGACCACGCGGGCCTCGGCGCCCGCGCGGAGGTGCTGGTCCGCAGCGTGGACGGCGGCGGGGACGGCACGGGGGACGGCGGCGGGAGCGTGGAGGTGGTCGTGGAGGACGACGGCGTCGGCGTGGGCGTCCCCTCCGTCGGCGCCGGCGACCCCGCGCCCGGCCGGGGGCGCGGCGTCCCCGGCATGCGCGAGCGCGCCGCCTCCCTCGGCGGCCACCTCGACGCCGGCCCGCGCGACGGGGGTGGGTGGCGGGTGCGCGCCGTCCTCCCGCTGCGCCCACCCGGTGAGCCGGTCGGGCAGGGTGGCCCGCTGTGAGGGTCCTGCGATGAGGGTGCTGCGGTGAGCGAGGAGCGACCGCTGCGGGTCCTGCTCGCCGACGACCAGGCGCTGGTCCGCCTCGGCTTCCGCATGCTGCTCGACGGCTACGAGGACGGCGGCCGGGGCGTGGAGGTCGTGGGGGAGGCCGCCGACGGTCGCGCCGCCGTCACGATGGCCGCGGCGCTCGACCCCGACGTCGTCCTCATGGACGTGCGGATGCCGGTGCTCGACGGGATCGGCGCCACCCGGCAGGTCGTCGACGCCGCCGCCGCCGCGGGACGGGCGACCCGGGTGCTGGTGCTGACGACCTTCGACCTCGACGAGCACGCCTTCGCGGCGCTGCGCGCCGGGGCCAGCGGCTTCCTGCTCAAGGACGTCCAGCCCGACGAGCTCGTGCGGGCCCTGCGGGCGGTGGCCGCCGGGGACGCCGTCCTGACCCCCCGCCTGACCCGGCACCTCCTGCGGGCCGCCGAGGAGGTGCTGCCCGGTGCGCCGGAGGCCCCCGGCGGCGACGGCCACGACGACCGGTTGCGCGAGCAGCTCGACGGCCTGACGCCGCGGGAGCGCGACGTGCTCGCCGAGGTCGCCCGGGGCCGGTCGAACGGCGAGGTCGCCGCGCGCCTGCACCTCTCCGAGCCCACCGTGAAGGGGCACGTGGGCCGGCTGCTGGCCAAGCTCGGGCTGCGGGACCGGGTGCAGGTGGTGGTGTGGGCCTACCGCGCCGGCGTGGTGAGCCCCGACGACCCCGTGGAGCCGGGGACGTAGGGTCCGTCGCCGTGCCGCTGCTCGTCGTCGCCGTCTCCCGCTCCGGGCTCCCCGCCGTCCTCGTCGACGTCGACGCCCCGGTGGCCACCGCCGACGACCTGGGCCTGACCCGTGGCGACGGCTGCTTCGAGGGGCTGCGCCTCGTGCGCGGGGCCGACGGCGTCGTCGTCCCCAACCTCGGCGCGCACCTGGCCCGGATGCAGCGGTCCGCCCGCGCGCTGGAGCTCCCCGACGACCCGGCCCCCTGGGCGGCGCTGCTCGACCTCGCCGCCGGTGCGTGGGCGGAGCCCGGGCGGGGCGCGGGGGAGGAGGCCGCGGTGAAGCTGTCCCTGACGCGCGGCCGTCCGCAGCCGCGCGGCGTGGAGCCGCTGCCCACGGCGCTCGTGACGGTGACGTCGATGGACGCCGCGTCCCTCGCCGCCCGGCGGGACGGCGTGCGGGTCGCCACGATGAGCCGCGGCTACGGCCCGGACGCCTTCGCCGCCGCGCCGTGGCTGCTCGGCGGGGTGAAGACGCTGTCGTACGCGGTGAACACCGCCGCCCAGCGCGAGGCGGTGCGCCGCGGCGCCGACGACGCCCTGCTGCTGGCCGCCGACGGGTCCCTGCTGGAGGCGCCCACCGCCGCGGTGCTGTGGGTGCCGGAGCCCGGCCTGCTGCGCACCGTGGCCCCCGGCGTGAACGGCATCCTCGGCAGCACCACCCAGCAGCTGCTCTTCGCCCGCGCCGCGTCGGCGGGGTGGCGCACCGCGGAGAGCACCGGCACCCCCGCCGACCTGCGCGCGGCCCGCGCGGTGCTGCTGACCAGCGCCGTCCGCGGGCCGGTGGCGGTGCGGGAGCTCGACGGGGAGGCGCTGGCCGTCGACGCCGCCGTCGTCGCCGAGCTGCAGGACCTCGCCGGCTTCTGACCGCGCGACGGGCGCGGGCGGAGCCCCGGCGGCGCCCGTGCAGGATGGGCGGATGCCTCGCCTCCTGCACCTGGACTCCTCCATCGGCCCCGCGACCGGCCCGGGCCGGTCCCGCTCGCGGGAGCTGACCGCCGCGTTCGCCGACGCGTGGCGCGCCGCCGGGCCCGACCACGAGGTCGTCCGGCGCGACCTGGTCGCCGAGCCGCTGCCGCACCTGCTCGACCCCGCCCTGCACTGGGCCCCGGCCCTGCGGCCCGAGGGCTCGGCGCCCGACCCGGCGGCGGAGGCCGTCCAGGCGGAGGTGCTGGCGGAGCTGCTGGCCGCCGACGTCCTGCTGGTCGGGGCCCCGATGTACAACTACTCGCTGCCCTCGACGCTGAAGACGTGGGTCGACCACGTGCACGTGCCCGGGACGACGACGCCGTTCCCCGGCCACGAGGCGCAGCCGCTGGCCGGTCGCCCCGCGGTGGTCGTCACCAGCCGCGGCGGCACCTACGACGAGGGCACGCCCACGCAGGACTGGGACCACGCCGTCCCGCCGCTGCGGATCGTGCTCGGCGACGCCCTCGGCATGGACGTCTCGGTCATCACCACGAGCGCCACGCTGTCGGCGTCGGTGCCGGCCCTGGCCGACGGGGCGCAGCGGGCGGCCGACGAGCTGGCGCACGCCCACGAGGAGGCGGTGGCGCTGGCCCGGCAGCTCGCGGCGGCGCTGCGCTGAGGGTCAGCTCCGGTCGAGCCAGGAGCCCTCGCCCTGCCACCGCTCGGCGGCGAGGATCTCCTCGGAGTCCGGGCCGTCGGGCAGCCACAGGTCGACCAGCAGCGAGAGCGGGACGCCCCGCTGCAGCAGGCCCATCACGGTCGAGCCGGGCGTGTCCTCCACTGCGAGGTCCTGGGGCTGGTGCATCGACGTCCCTCCGGTGTCCGCGTCCGTGCGGTGCTGGTGTCTCTCGTTCACGGGGGACATCGGCAGCGCCCGGCGGACCTTGCGGGGCATCCGGGGGCGGCCACCCTCTCGGTCGTCCCCCGGATGCGCGACAGGCCCGGGCGCACGGCCCGGGCCTGTCGGTGGTGGGGTGAGTGACGGGACTTGAACCCGCGACATCCGCGACCACAACGCGGCGCTCTACCAGCTGAGCTACACCCACCACGACGGCTGCGCGCACGCAGCCGTCGGAGATCCTACGACACGCGCTGGGCGGCTGCCTTCGCGGTGGCGGAGTCGGGGCCCGGGGCCGGGACGAACACGGCCTCGCGGTAGTACTTCAGCTCGGTGATGCTCTCGCGGATGTCGGCCAGCGCCCGGTGCCCCCCGGCCTTGGCCGGGGCCGCGTAGTAGGCCCGCGGGTACCACCGGCGCGCGAGCTCCTTCACCGAGCTGACGTCGATGACCCGGTAGTGCAGGTGCTCGTCGAGCTCCGGCATGTCACGGGCGATGAAGCCGCGGTCGGTGCCGATGGAGTTGCCGGCCAGCGGCGCCTTGCGGCCCTCGGGCACCAGCGAGCGCACGTACTCCAGGACCGTCGTCTGCGCCTCCTCCAGCGAGACCCCGCCGGCGAGCTCGTCGAGCAGGCCGGACGTGGTGTGCATGGTGCGCACCACGTCGCGCATCTGCGCCAGCGACTCCTCCGACGGCTTGATGATGACGTCGATGCCCTCGTCGAGGACCACGAGGTCGGAGTCGGTGACCAGCACCGCCACCTCGACGAGCGCGTCGACCCCGAGGTCGAGCCCCGTCATCTCGCAGTCGATCCAGACGATGCGATCAGCTGATGAGCTCGGCACGGCGACACTCTAGAGCGGCGCCCGCACGGCTAGCGTTCGACGGTGATGGAAGCACGGGGACC
This sequence comes from uncultured Actinomycetota bacterium, assembly GCA_963781365.1. Lineage (GTDB taxonomy): Bacteria > Actinomycetota > Actinomycetes > Actinomycetales > Quadrisphaeraceae > Quadrisphaera. The sequence continues at coordinate 18,319 of CAWAFR010000006.1, forward strand.
CTCGCCCGCCGTCGTGCCCCGCGGGGACGGCGAGCCGCAGCTGCACCTGCCTCAGCGGCGGCCCCGGCGGCCCCGGGTGGGCAGGGTGCTGCTGCGCGTGGCGCTCGTCGTCCTCATCGCCGTCTGCGCGCTGCTGGTGCTGCTGCTGGTCGCCGGCGACACCGGGGCCACCGGCTTCGGGGTGGGTGCCGCGCTCGCCGTCCTGCCCGTCGTGCCCGTGGTCGCCGCGATCCTCTGGCTCGACCGCTACGAGCACGAGCCGGTGCGGCTGCTGCTGCTCGCGTTCCTGTGGGGGGCGTTCGTGGCCACCTTCGTCGCGCTCGTGCTCAACACCTCCTCCACCGAGCTGATCCGGGCCGCCGGCGGTGACCCCGACTCGGCGGCGGTGCTCGTGGCCCCGGTGGTGGAGGAGTCGGCGAAGGGTCTCGTCGTCCTGCTGATCTTCCTGTTCCGGCGGCGGGAGTTCGACGGCGTCGTCGACGGCATCGTCTACGCGGCGCTCGCCGGCGTCGGCTTCGCGTTCGTGGAGAACGTCCTCTACCTGGGGCGCAGCTACGCCGAGGACGGCGGCGGGGTGGCCGCGGTGACCTTCGTCGTCCGCTGCGTCTTCAGCCCCTTCGCGCACCCCCTGTTCACCTCCGCGATCGGCGTGGGCATCGGCATCGCGGCCTCGCGGCGGAACCCGCTGCTGCGGGTGGTGGCGCCGGTGGCGGGGTGGGTGGTGGCCGTCGGGCTGCACGCGCTGTGGAACGCCACCGCCTCCCAGGGGCTGCAGGGCTTCGTCGGGACCTACGTGGTGCTGCAGGTGCCGATCTTCGCGCTCGCCGTCGTCGTCGCCGTCCTCGCGAGGGCCCGGGAGGGCCGGGTGCTGCGGCGCCACCTGGAGGGGTACGCGCAGGCGGGGTGGCTCACGCCGGCGGAGGCGCGGATGCTCGCGTCGCTGCCCGAGCGCGCCCGCGCCCGCGACTGGGCGGGACGCACCCTCGGCCCGCCGGCCGGTCGGGCGATGAGGGACTTCCAGGAGCTCTCCAGCGAGCTCGCGTTCCTGCGCGACCGGATGGAGCGGGGGACGGCGCCCGCCGACGCCGCCCAGGCCGAGCTCGCGGGGCTGCAGTCGATGTGGCGGCTGCGGCGGGGGTTCTCGGCGCCGCAGGTCGGCTGAGCGCTCGGCCGGGAGGGCGGCGTCAGCCGCCGACGGTCCACAGGTCGCGGGCGGCGCGCCACACCGGCAGCCAGGTGCCGCCCTCGGTGACCAGCGAGGCCAGCAGCAGGGGCTGCGTGAGCCGCAGGTGCAGCAGCACCACGCAGGTGGCCAGCAGCGCCGCGCGCCCGCACGACGGCGTCGACCCGGCCGGCGTCTGCACCCGGAACGCCGCGGTGCCCGCGTCGAGGTCCAGCACCACGCCGACGCCGGCGTCGACCAGCAGCGCGTCGATGCCGGCCGAGAGCGCCGCGACGCCCTCGCGGGCGCCGGGCGCGCGCGTGGACGGCAGGCCGATGAGCGGGACGGCGTAGCGGCCGAGGACGTCGGCGGCCTGCGTCGCCGCGAGGTCGACGGCGGCCCGCCAGTCGGGGGTGCCAGCGCGCAGGTGCGGGAAGGCCGCCTCGATGAGGTCGCGCAGGGTGGCTCGCACCCGCTCGGGGACGGCCTCACCGACCTGGCCCGCCAGCAGCCCGTACCGGGAGGTCTCGGCGAGCTGGCGCGCGAGCACCCGGGACACCGCCTCGGCGCCCCCGCGGCCGCCCGCGGACGGCTGCGACCGGGGGTGCGCGGGCGCCAGGACGGGCGTCAGCAGCAGGTCGCCGGAGGGGGCCGGGGCCGGCTCGGGGACGGGGCGGGGGGCCGCGCGCGGGGCGGGGACGGGCGGGGCCAGCACCGCGCGACCGCCGTCCACCACGGCGACACGAGGTCCGGCGGAGAGGGTCGTCACGCTCACCCCCCGACGGTAGGGGCGCCGGCCCCTCCAGCCCCGGCACCGCGCCGTGGCCGAGCGCCCGCGTTCGCCGCCGACGTCCAGCCGGTGTCTTGCCGGTGCCCAGGTGCGGCGGTGCCGAGGACCGCGGCCGGTCCCGCGACCGCAGCGGCACCGGCCTCTGACCGAGGTCCCGGGGTGCTTCCGCGCCCGGGGTGGGCACTGCCCGGCCGCGCGCTCCGGGCCTGTGGACGAGGCGCCGACGGGCTCCACCCGTCCACAGGTCGGCGGCCCCCGACCGGGCACTGCCCGGGTCCGCGGGACGACGTCCCCCCGTGCCGCAGGTCGCCGACCCGCGAGCCGTCCAGACCGACCAGCGCCGAGCAGCGCCGGGCAGGTGACCCTCACGAGCCGCGCTCGCGGGGGGAGGAGCGAGGATCGGGGGGTGAGCGAGACCCGTCCCGGCCAGGCCCTGCCGTCCGTGCTCCCCGACGTCCCGGAGCCCGCGCTGCACCGCGGCGTCGGTGACCGCCTGAACTGGCTGCGCGCCGGCGTGCTCGGCGCGAACGACGGCATCGTCTCGGTGGCCGGCATCGTGCTCGGCGTCCTCGGCGCGACCACCGACCGCGGCGTCCTGGTCACCGCCGGGTCGGCGGGCCTGGTGGCCGGTGCCCTGTCGATGGCGGTGGGGGAGTACGTCTCCGTCAGCACCCAGAAGGACACCCAGGCGGCGCTGCTGGCGCTGGAGCGGCGCGAGCTGGAGGAGACCCCGGAGGAGGAGCTCGCCGAGCTGGCGGCGCTCTACGAGGCCAAGGGGATCCCCGCGGACCTCGCCCAGCAGGTGGCTGTCGCCCTCACCGAGCGCGACGCGCTCCGCGCGCACGCCGAGGCCGAGCTGAACCTCGACCCCGACGAGGTCGCGAAGCCGTGGCAAGCGGCGTGGGCCTCGATGGTGTCCTTCACCGCGGGCGCGCTGCTGCCCCTGCTGGCGGCGCTGCTGCTGCCGCACCCGGCGCAGGTGGTGGCGGTCGTGGTGGCGGTGCTCGCGGCGCTCGCCCTCACCGGTGCGCTGAGCGCCCGCCTCGGCGGCGCCGACCCGCGCCGGGCGGTGCTGCGCACCGTGCTCGGGGGAGCCGTCGCGATGGCCGTCACCTACGGCATCGGCACCCTCGTCGGGGGCGTCGCGGCCTGAGCACGCACGCCCTCGTCCGCCCTCGCCGAGAAGGATCATGCAGCAGACCATGATCCTTCCGAGGAGGATCATGGTCTGCTGCATGATCGATCCCGACGGCGGTCCGGTGGCGCGCCGCTCACCCCTCCCCTCCGGGAGCACCGCCGGCGCGGCTGCGCGAGGATCGGGAGCATGACGACCTGGCTCATCACCGGATGCTCCACCGGCCTGGGGCGCGCTCTCGCGGAGGCCGTGCTGCAGCGCGGCTGGAACGCCGTCGTGACGGCCCGCGACCCGCAGTCCGTGCAGGACCTCGCCGACGCCCACCCCGGCACCGCGCTCGCCGTCGCCCTGGACGTCACCGACGCCGAGCAGGTGCGGGCAGCCGTCGCCGCGGCGACCGACCGGTTCGGCGCCGTCGACGTCCTCGTCAACAACGCCGGCTACGGCTACCGCTCGGCGGTGGAGGAGGGCGAGGACGACGCCGTCCGCGCCCTGTTCGACACCAACGTCCACGGCGCCGTCGCGATGGTGAAGGCCGTGCTGCCGGGCATGCGCGAGCGGCGGTCCGGCGCCGTCGTGAACATCTCCTCCATCGGCGCGCAGATCTGCCCGCCCGGGTCGGGGTACTACGCGGCCACCAAGCTGGCGCTGGAGGGCATCACCGGATCCCTGCGCGCAGAGCTCGCCCCGCTGGGCATCACGGCGCTCGCGGTGGAGCCGGGCGGCTTCCGCACCGACTTCGCCGGGCGCTCCCTGACCGGCACCTCCACGGTGATCGCCGACTACGAGGACGTCGTCGGGGCCCGCCGCAAGGAGAACGACACCGCCCACGGCACCCAGCCCGGAGACCCGGTGAAGGCGGCCGAGGCGATCATCACCGCGGTGACCGCCGCCGAGCCGCCGGCACTGCTGCTCCTGGGCACCGACGCGCTGTCGGCTGCCCGCGCGGTCGCCGAGCGGCGCCACGAGGAGACGCTGGCCTGGGCCGAGGTGTCGATGGGCACCGACCTCGACCGCTAGGGCGGTCCGAGCCGGTCGGCGCCGGGGGCTGACCCCGGCGCCGACCGCCCCGGCGCTCAGGGGCGACGGCGAGCGCGGCCCAGCGCCAGCACGACCCCGCCGACCCCGGCGCCGGCAGCCGCGACGAGCAGCACCACCAGCCAGGGCGGCAGCCCCCCGTCCGAGGCGCTCGCGGGCGCGGTGTCGGCGGGGACCGCGCTCGCCGTCGCCGCTCCGGTGGCCGGAGCGGTCGGGGTGGAGGTCGAGGCGGAGGCGCTCGCCGTCGGGGACGCCGTTCCCGTCGTGGTGCCTGCGGCGCCCGAGGCGGTGAAGCCGAGCTCCCCGGAGATCGGGTGGCCGTCGGCCGACGTCACGCGCCAGAGCACCCGGTAGGCACCCGCAGGCAGGGCCCCGCCGAGGGCCTGGGTGACGGTGCTGTCGACCAGCTGCGGCTCTCCCTGCGACACGACGGACCCGTCCGGGCCGGTGACGACGACCTGCGTGCCGAGCGCGATCGCCGGCTCGTCGAACGTGAGCACCAGCTCCGACGGCGCCCCCGCGACGGTGGAGCCGTCGGCGGGGTCCGTCGACACCAGCCGGTCGTGCGCGGCGGCAGGCCCCGCTCCCGCCAGCAGGAGCCCGACGGCGAGGACCGCCGCCGCGAGCGCGCTCGTCGCGGTGGCGGCGCGGGTCCTGGCGGTGCTCACGAGCCCGTCGCGGCTCACCGGACGGCGCCGCCCGAGCGCCACGACGAGCGCAGCCGCACCGAGGGCGGTGCCGGCGCCGCCGAGCCAGACGCCCAGGGAGCCGGAGCTGGAGCTGGAGCCGGATCCACCGCCCGCGGAGCCGTCGCTCGCCAGCCCGGCCTCGACGGCGGTGGGGCTGGCCGAGGCGCTCGGGGTGGCGGTGGCCGTGGCCGCGTCGTCGTCGCTCTGGGCGGCGGTGGTGACGACCTGCGGCGCGGGGTCCTCCGGCTCCTCGCCGCCGGCGGTCGCGGGCTGGTCCCACGAGACGACGGAGCCGTCGGAGTAGGTCTGCGTGGCCGGCAGCAAGAGCGTGGTGCCCTCCGCGGGCAGCGGCCCCACGAGGACCGGGAACTGCTGGAACTGCCCCGGCGCGATCCCGGAGCGGGCCTGCGCGGTCCACATGATCGTGCGGGGCGCCTCGGTGATCGTGGTGCCGTCGACGTCGACGGGCTCGGGCAGCTGCGCCGCTCGACGGTCGCCGTCCAGCCGGCGACGGGCTGCACGGCGGCGTAGGTGAGGGGGGTGTCCGTGGGCAGCGTCACCTGCACCTGGGTGGTGCTGGCGGTGTCGGACTCGGTCGGGACCCGGAAGACCAGCAGGGCGTACCCGCCGGCGGCGGCCAGGACGCGGGAGCGGGGTCGGGAGCGGGGTCGGGTGGTGGGCACGGTGGAGCCTCCGGGGGCTGCTGGCTGGGGCGTGGTGGCTGTCGACCCACGACGCGGCAGCGCACCCGGCCCGTCCGGCTCGGGGTCGGAGGGGTCGGGACGTCAGGCGGTCGCGGGGACGGCGCGCGGAGGTCCGCGCCGCCACAGCGCCCCGTGCAGCTCGGGGCGGGTCCGGGGGAGCACCGCGCGGACCGCGGCGGGCCGCAGCAGCGGCCGGACGGGAGCTGCGGGGAGCGCCAGGGCCAGGGCGGCGAGCGGCGCGAGCCACGCCCACAGGCCCCACAGGGCGTCCTCGCCGCGCGCGCAGACCAGGGCGAGGGTCACCGCGGCCGTCGCGTGGGCGAGCGCCATCACCAGGTCACTGCCTGCTCCCTGCGCGACCGTCGCGTGGACGGCGGGGTGAGCAGTGCTGCCGACGGCCGCGGCCCCCATCGTGATCCCGCCCATGGCGTTCGCTGAGGCCGGCGCGAGGTGCATGAAGGCCTCGTGCAGCGCGAGCTGCCCCCCGCCCAGGACCGCCGCGGCCGCCGGCAGCGAGAGCCGCCAGCGCGTGACCGCCGCGCAGGCGGCGACAGCGGCCAGCACGAGCAGGGCCATCGGGCCCGGCGCGGGCAGCGAGCCGCCGGCCAGCACGTGACCCCCGGCCGACAGGCCCAGGGCGAGCACCGCGAGCACACCGGCGCGCAGCACCCTGAGGGCGCCGTGGGCCGGGGTCAACACGTCGTCACGCTAGGTCATCCGGCGTTGCGACCCGCGCGGCCCGCGCTGGCACGATGCCGTCCGTGACGGATCCCACCCGCCCGCCGGAGCACCCCGCGGCGCACGACCACGTGGTGCCGGAGGGGCCGGTGGTCAGGGTCGTCCGGTGGCTCGCGGTGGCGCTGGGCGCGTACAACGCCGGCACGGCGCTGATCGACGGGGCCTGGCTGCGGGGAGCGGTCTGGACGGTCGTGCTGGCGGTGCTCCTGCTCGGCGGGGCGGTGCGCCGCCGGACGGGGACCCGGGTCGAGGCCGACGGGCTGCGCGTCGGCCGGGGACTGCGGTGGGGGCCGCTGGTCCGCTGGGAGGACGTCGTCGCGGTCCGGGTCGCCGGGCCCTACGACCCCGGCAGCCGCGCCGAGCTCCGCGACGGCGGTGTCGTGCCGCTGCGCGGGATGTCGGTCGAGGCCGTTCGCGAGCTCGCGCGGGAGCACGGGCTCGACGCCGATGACCGCGCGGCGGAGCGCGCCCGCCGGTTGGTCGGTGACGCTGTCGACCCGGACCCGGCGGTCGAGCCCGCCGCCGACGACGCGATGGACGGACCCTTCCGCTCGTCCCGCCGCCGGGCGGGCCCGCCGGCCGGGTGACGCAGCGCTGGAGGTCGTCCGGCCCGGGCACGATGATCCAGCCGTGCCCGACGTGGAGCCGTGGCTCGGCACCTACCGGGGCGACCAGGCGGCGACACCTCGCCAGCGGCGGCTGCTGCTGCGGCTCGAGCTGCCGGGGGTACCGGTCGCCGACGCGGAGCACCTGCGTGACGCCGTCGCCGCGGCACGGAACGACCCGCCGCCGGCGTCCCCGCCGCAGCCCGAGCAGCGCCGCGACGACGACGAGGGCTGGGACGGCCCCTTCCGCCGCGGCTGACGCCGCCAGGTGAGCCGGGCTGCCCTCAGTCGACGTCGACCGGCAGCGACGGGTCGCGGTGGTGCTCCAGCACGCGGTGCAGCTGGCGCTCCGTGACGCGGCTCGTCGACAGCGGCGGCAGCGCGTCGAGGCCGAACCAGCCGACGTCGAGGGTCTCCAGCTCCTGCGCCGGGGCCACCTCGCCGGTGGCGCGGCAGAGGAAGAACAGCTTGTAGACGGCCACCGGGAGCTTCGGCTCGTGGCCCTGGGCGTCACGGTCGAGGCATGCGACCAGGCGCACCGCCTCCGCGGCGTACCCGGTCTCCTCGCGGACCTCCCGCTCCACGGCGGCGCGGGGCCGGTCACCCGGGTCGGCCCAGCCGCCGGGCAGGGCCCAGCACCCGTCGGAGCGCTCCCGCATCAGCAGCACCCGCTCGGCGTCGTCGAAGAGGACGCCGCGGACGTCGACCTTCGGCGTCGCGTACCCGCTGTCACGGCCCAGCTCCAGGTGCAGCTCGTCGGCGGGCCGGTCGGTGAGGACAGAAAGCAGCTCCGCCGCCAGCCGCGAGGCCTGGGCGTAGCGGACGGCGTCGTAGGGGTCGGTGGCGAAGGTGGCGCCGTCCTGGGCCAGGGCGGCGAGCTCGACGGCGACGCGCCGCACCCGCTCGGCCCCGCTGGCCCCGGCCTGGTCTGCCTGGTCGGTCATGCGCGGCATCCTGCCCACGGGCTTCCACCGGCTCAGCCGCCCGGCGGGGGCGGAGGTTGCTCGGGTGGCCCGACGGGCGTGCCGAAGTCCGCTCCGGCGGGACTGGGAGGCGTCGCGACGGGGTTCTGCACGCCCGTCGGGCCGGGTGCTCGGTCCGGTCACTCAGCGTGGCGATCCGCTGGGACAGGAGTGACGGGGGAGACGATGCGGGCGTGCGTGCACCGGAGCTGCCCCTGGCCGACGTCGTCCCGGGGAGGCGGCTCGACGCGCTGCTGCGCACGCTGCGCCCGTCGGACCCGGGCGCCACCGGCGCGCTCGTCACGCTCGTCGCGCTTGCCGAGCACCCTGACGCCGAGGTCCGCGCGACCCTCGTGCAGCGCCTCCCGCTCATGGCCCACGGCCCGGCCGGGCCCGCTCCGGAGCTGGTCGACGCCGTCGCGCACCGCTGCGCCGACGCCGACGTGCGCGTCCGCGAGGCCGCGTGCTTCGCCCTCGGCACCCTGTGGCGCGACCTCGACCGCCCCGCCGTGCGTGACGCGCTCGCCGCCCGCCTCGGCGACGACGACGTCGAGGTCCGCGACGAGGCCCTCCTCGGCCTGGCCCACCGCGCGGACCCGCGGGCCCTCCCGGCCGTCCGCGACGCCCTCGCCCAGCCGGCCGGCGCGGTCTCGCGCCTCGTCCTGGAGGCGGCGGGCGCTCTGGGTGACGTCGACCTGCACGACCTGGTCCGCGCCCACGCCGGCGACGGGTCCGGCTGGGACGAGGACGACCTCGACGTCCTCGAGGCGGTCGTGCGCCTCACCGACCCGACCGGGCTCGGCGACGACCTGCTCGACGGCGTCGCCGACCTCTGCCGCGCCGCGGCCCACGGGCGACCGCCCGGGCGGTCCGTCGCCGCGTGGGAGGCGCTCGACGGCGTCCTCGACGTCGCGCCGCACCGCGCGGGACAGGCGATGGCCGAGGTCGCCGCACGGCTGGCCGACGACCCCGCTGCGCTGGCGCACCTGCGCCAGCGGTCGGCGCTGGGCGCGCTCGCGGGCGCCGCAGCCCGCTGACGCGCACTCGCAGCCGGTGCCCAGGGCGCCCGGGGTGTGCGGGCGGGCCGGGCGGGCACGGTGGCACCGGAGGGCGGACCACGACGCCCTGCCCGACCGGAGGGACCGCTGTGAGCACGACGACCGAGACCCGGACACCCGACCGGGCGGCACCCGCACCCGCACCCGCTGGCGTCCACCACGACCTCCCCGCGCGGCTGGCGGCGGCCGGCGCCGTCCTGCTCCTGCCGTGGACCGCCTACCTCTCCCTCACGCTGCCCAGCACCTACACGACGTCGGACTGGGCCGGTGCCTGGCTCGGCTTCGACGCGGTGCTGGTGGTGGTGCTGGCGGGCACGGCGGTCAGCACGCGGCGGCGCTGGCCGAGCGCGGCGCTGTGGGCGACGGCGGCCGGCGCGGTGCTGCTCGCCGACGCCTGGTTCGACACCTCCGTCAGCACGAGCGGGACCGACCGGGCGTGGTCGCTGGCGAGCCTCGTCGTGGAGGTGCCGGTCGCCCTGGTGCTGCTGGTGCACGGCCGGCGGGAGCTGTCCCGCGCCCTGCGCCGGGCCGGGTGAGCGTCAGCGGGACGTGAGCAGGGACGTGGGCGGGTGTCAGCGGAGCGGGATCCGGTGGTGCGGCGCGGCCCCGTGCACGGGGACGACGTGCGTCACGCACGCCCCGCCGGTGCGCTCGTCGACCTGGTGCAGCAGCAGGGTCGCCGGCTCGTCGAGGTAGCCCGTGCGGCCGGGGTCGTCGAGGTCGAGGGCGCTCTGGCGGTGGGTGCTGCCCGCCGTCGTCACCACCGTCCCGGCGAACCCCGTGGTCAGCACCCGGTGCACGTGCCCGGCCAGCACCCGGACCACGTGCGGGTGACGGGCGACGACGACGGCGAGGTCGGCGGCGTCGTGCAGCCCCGTCCCGAGCGACCAGGATGCTCCCGACCGGCATCGTCTCCGCTGTCGGCCGGGCGTCGTACGGTCACCGCGTGGACAGCCCCCGCTCCTCCGCCCGCGCCGTCGTCTTCGACATCGGGGGAGTGCTGTCGGCTCCCGAGGGTGCCGTGCCGCAGGTGGCTGCCGCGCTCGGGCTGCCGCTCGACGTCGTCGCCGGGGCCTACTGGGACCCGCGCGACGCCTACGACCGCGGCAGCGCACGCGAGGACTACTGGGCGGCCGTCGGCGCGATCCTGGGCCTCGACCTCTCCGGGGCCCGCGGACGTGACCTCGACGACCTCGACGCGCGCCGCTGGGGGACCGTCGACCCCGCCTCGCAGGCACTGCTCGACGAGGTCAGCGCCGCCTCCCGCGACGGCGGCCCGCGGCTGGCGGTGCTCTCGAACGCGCCGCTGTCGCTGGCGCGGGTGGTCCGGGCCGCCGCTTGGTCCGCGCCCTTCGAGGTGCTGGTCTTCTCGGCGGAGCTGCGCGTCGCGAAGCCCGAGCCGGCGATCTACGACGCGGTCGAGCGGGCGCTGGGGCTCGCCGGTGAAGAGCTGGTGTTCTTCGACGACCGCCCCGTCAACGTGGAGGCGGCGGTGTCACGGGGGTGGCGCGCCCACCTGTGGCAGGGCGCGGGAACCGCCCGGGAGCGGCTCGTCGAGGAGGGGTTGCTCCCGGGCTGACCACGAGGCGGCTGATGCCGGCGCGGTCGGTGGGCACCGCGGTGGTCTGGACAGCGGTGGTGCTGTCAGTCACAGGACGATCGATGAGGGCCCGAGCGAGTTCAACCCTGTTCTGAACTGCGAGTCTCCCTGGTGTTCACCTGGCGCCGGCGGTGGCCGGGCCTCAGGGCGCGTCGTAGCGGCGGTACATCGGCGCCATCGCACCGGTGGTGTCGAGCCGCTGCAGGAGCGCGTCGGCGATGGCCGTCAGCTGGCCCACCTGCTCGGCCGTCAGGACGTCGACGACGTGCTCGCGGACCGCCGCCACGTGCCCGGGTGCCGCCTGCTCGATGCGCTGCCGACCCGCGTCGGTGAGCACGGCGAGGGTCGCGCGGCCGTCGTCGGGATCCGGGCGCCGCTCCAGGAGGGACCTCTCCTCCATCCGCCGCACGACGTGCGAGAGGCGCGGCGGCGTCGCGCTCGTCTGGGCGGCGAGCTCGCTCATGCGCAGGGAGCCGGTGGGGGCCTCGGAGAGCATCGCGAGGACGAAGTACTCGAAGAGCGTGACGTCGGCGTCGCGGCGCAGCTGGCCGTCGAGGGCCCCGGGGAGCACCTCGAGCAGCGCGGCCAGCCGCACCCAGGCCGCGAGCTGGGTGCGGTCGAGCCAGGGGACGTCCACCCGTCCATCGTGCCGCAGATTGCTTGTAGGAACAACTGAAGGGTGCTAGCGTGGCGAGAAGTTGAAGCGACAACCACTGAGGAGGGTGCATGGGCGAGCACGTCGTCATCGCGACCGGCACCGGGTCCGGTGACCCGCACGCCCCGCTCGTCGTCCTCCTGCACGGCAGGGGCGCCACCGAGCGCGACGTCGTCGGCCTGGCCGACCACCTCCCGCGGGGGGCCGAGTGCGCCGCCCTGCGCGCCCCGATCGCCGAGGGCGCCGGCTTCGCGTGGTTCCACAACGCCGGCATCGGACGCCCCTTGCCGGCCTCCCTCGCCGAGAGCACCGCGTGGTTCACCCGCTGGCTCGACGACGTCGCCCCCGCGGGCCGCCCCGTGCTGCTGGTCGGGTTCAGCGGGGGAGCGACCTTCGCCGGCGGCGCCCTGCTCGCCGACCCGTCGCGCTACGCCGGGCTCGCGACGCTGTTCGCCACGCTGCCGTTCGACGCCGGCGTCCCCACGACGCCCGGGCGACTGACCGGCGTGCCCGTGCTCGTCGCGCAGGGTGACGCCGACACCGTCATCCCGCCCGCCCTGCAGGCGCGCACCTGGGCGTACCTGCACGAGGAGTCCGGCGCCGACGTCACCGCCGTCCGCACCCCCGGCGGGCACGCGCTGACCGCCGACGTCGTCGCCCCCCTGAGCACCTGGGTGCAGCGCCGGCTCGACCGGCTCGGCGCCGACCACGTGAGCGGAGCCGCCTGATGGACCTGGGTCTGGACGGCCGCGTCGCCGTCGTCACCGCGGCCTCCAAGGGCCTCGGCCGAGCGAGCGCGCTGGCGCTGGCCGCCGAGGGTGCCCGCGTCGTCGTCTCCGCGCGCACGCCGACGCTGCTCGACGAGCTCGTCGCGCAGGTCGAGGCAGGCGGTGGGCAGGCGCTCGCCGTCCCCGGGGACGTCACCGACCCCGCGCTGGCGCAGCGGCTCGTCGACGCGGCGCTGGCGCGGTGGGGCCGCCTCGACGTCGTCGTCGGCAACGCCGGCGGACCGCCCACCGGCCGAGCGCTGGACGTCGACGACGCCGCGCTGCTCGCTGCCTTCGACGTCAACGCGCTCGCCTCGATCCGCCTGGCGCGCGCCGCGGTGCCGCACCTCGTGGAGCAGGGCTGGGGACGGATCTGCTTCATCGCCTCCGCCAGCGTCAAGCAGCCGATCCGCGACCTGGCGCTCTCGAACACCGCCCGCGCCGCGCTGTGGGCCTGGACGAAGACCGCGGCGGCCGACCTCGCCGGGCACGGCGTGACCGCGAACCTGGCCTGTCCCGGGCTGCACACCACCGACCGGCTCCTGGAGCGCGGGGTGCCCGCCGGCGCCCGCGCCGGGACGCCGGAGGACTTCGGGAAGGTCGTCGCCTTCCTCTGCTCCGCGCCCGCCGCGTTCGTCAACGGCTCCGCCGTGGGTGTCGACGGCGGAGCCGTGCTCGGCCTGCTCTGACCCTGCCCCCGGGCACCGCCCCTCCTGGAGGACCCCACGTGACCAGCCAGACCAGCTCCACCAGCGACCTCCTCCTCCCCGCCGCCACGGCGATGGACGCGGTCACGCTCCACGTCGCCGACCTGCCCGGCATGACCGCCTACTACCGCGACGCCCTCGGCCTGGTCGAGCTCGACGCACCAGACGGCAGCACGCACCTGGGCCGGGGAGCCACGACCCTCGTCGTCCTCGTCCACACCCCCGGGCTGCCCGCGCCGAAGGCCGGCGAGGCCGGGCTGTTCCACACCGCGCTGCTCTTCCCCGACCGCGCGGGCCTCGCCGACGCCGTCGCGCGCGCCGCGCAGCACCCGAGCTCGCGCTACGTCGGCTCCGCCGACCACCTGGTCTCCAACGCCTTCTACTTCACCGACCCCGAGGACAACGGGATCGAGCTCTACTGGGACCGCCCCCGCGACCGGTGGCGCCACGAGGGCGGCCGGGTGGTGATGGGCAGCGAGGCGCTCGACCCGAACGCCTTCCTGCGGGAGCACGTCGGCGCTCCCCTCGACCAGCCCGCCCGCAGCGGCGCCGAGGTCGGGCACGTGCACCTCAAGGTCGGCGACGTCGCCACCGCGCGCGCCTTCTACGTCGACGCGCTCGGCTTCGAGGTGACGGCCGAGTGGAACGGCGCCCTGTTCGTGGCCGCCGGCGGCTACCACCACCACATGGCGATGAACACCTGGGCCAGCCGCGGCGCGGGCGCCCGCGCTGCCACGATCGGGCTGGGTCAGGTCTCCATCGCGCTGCCCACCCGCGGCGACCTCGACGCGCTCGCCGGGCGCCTGCGCGCGGCTCGCGTCGACGTCCGCGACGACGGCCGCACCCTGCGCTTCGAGGACCCGTGGCGGAGCCTGCTGGAGGTCAGCGCCGCCGACGTGGTCTGACCCGCCACCCGCACTCCGCGGCGCGGGGGCGCTGATGTCGGGCCGCACCACCCCGCCGGAGGGTGACGAGCTGGTGGCCGCCCGGCTGCGGCTGCTGGTGCGCGCCGTCTGCCTGGTGGTGCCCGGCATCGACCCGGCCCGCGCGGCCGCGAGCTCATCCAGCGGGTCCTCGGACACGACCGGCACCGATGAGCAGCCGGCCCACCAGGAGCCGCGTACGTGGCCGGCGGCGACGTCGACCTCACCGGCTTCAGGTGCCAGGACGACGGCGAGGGCACCTGCTCCTGCGCGTCGCCGGACAGCCCCTACCCGATCACCCCGGAGACCGTCCCGCAGATGAACGGCTCCGACGGCGGTGACGCCACCGGCTTCACCAGCTACCTCTCCGTCGACCAGCTCCTCGGTGCCAGCGCCCACAGCGGCACCACCCCGGAGCTGGTCGGGCCCGGGGGCTTCGGGCTCGCGTGACCTCCCACGCCGCCGCCGTCGGCACCCCGGAGCGGCTGCTCGGCAGCGGGCAGCTGTGGGCGGTCTTCGCGGGGACCGCGCTGGTGCTGTGCCCGCTGTGGGTGCCGCTGGCCGGGCGCGGCCCGCTGGAGCGGCTGCTCAGCTGGACGGCGGGGCGCGCCGTCCGCCCGTGACCCGGGCCGGCCTTGATCCACAACGGTCCGGGGTGTGAGGCTGCGGCCCGTGCCCGGGACCGACTCCTTCCGCGACGACGTCGCGCCGCTCCACCTCGACGCGGCGTGGGCGGAGCGCGTGGCCCTCGAGCGCTTCGGCCTCGCTGCCGCAGCGCGATCCCTCGGGAGCCAGCAGGACGCCAACTTCCTCCTGACCAGCCGCCCTGACGGCGCCGACGGCGGTGGCGGCGCTGAGGGACGCGTGCTCGCCGTCCTGAAGGTCACCAACCCCGCGTTCAGCGCCGAGGAGGTCGCGGCGCACGACGACGCCGCCGACCGCATCGCCGCCCGCTGCCCGCAGCTGCGGGTCGCCACGGTCCTGCGCGACGCGGCGGGCGCGCCCCAGCGGCACGTGGTCGACAGCCCCGCGGGGCCGGTCACCGCGCGCCTGATCCGCCACCTGGCCGGCGGCACCGCCGTCGACGACGGGTACCTGCGCCCCTCGACGGTCGCGCGGATGGGCGAGGTCGCCGCGCTCGTCGACGTCGCCCTCGCGGGCTGGGACCACCCGGGGCTCGACCGGGTGCTGCAGTGGGACCCTCGGCACGCGCTGCGGGTGGTGGAGCTGCTGGCGCCCGCGCTGCCGGCCGAGCGCCGCGACGGCGTCCTGGCCGCGGCCCGGGCGGCGTGGGAGCGGGTGGCGGCCGTCGCCGACCAGCTGCCCGTGCAGGCGGTGCACCTGGACCTCACCGACGACAACCTCGTCCTGTCCGACGGCCCGGGGCCCCGCGCGAGCGCCGTCCTGGACGGCGTCATCGACGTCTCCGACCTCGTGCGCACCTGGACGGTGTGCGAGCCGGCCATCACGGTGTCCTCCCTGCTGCACCACGACGGCGTGCTGCACGCCGGGCCGAGCGCGGTGCTGCCCGCCGTCCGCGCCTACCACGCGGTCCGTCCCCTCAGCCCCGCCGAGGTCGAGACCCTGTGGCCGCTGGTGGTGCTGCGCGCCGCGGTGCTGGTGGCCAGCGGGTGCCACCAGGTCGCCGTCGACGGCGCCAACGACTACGCCAGCTCCCGCCTGGAGCAGAACGAGTGGCGCATCTTCGAGCAGGCGACCGCGGTGCCGGGGGAGGTCGTCACGGCGCTGCTGCACACCTCGCTCGGCACAGCGCCCGTCACGACGCCGACCGCGGGGCCCGTGGGGCTGCTCGCCGACCTGTCCGACGCCGTCGTCCTCGACCTCGGGTGGGACGACGACGCCCTGGACGGCGGCGCCTTCCTGCGCCCCGGGTGGTCGCGGAGCTGGCGGCCGGGCACCTGGACGCCGGGGCCCGCGCCGTCGTGACGCGCTGGGGGACGGCGCGCCTGGCGGGCAGCCCCGCGCTGAGCGCCGCCCCGCCGGCCACCACCGCGACCGGCGTGGAGGATCCGGCCCGCCGCGCCGCTGGTGCTGCGGGCCCCCTGGTCCGGGACACTCCGCCGCACCACCGCGGGCCTCGTGCTCGACGGCGCACCGGGGCGCCTCGTGCTGGACCTGGGGGCCGGCGCGCTGCCGCCGCTCGCTGCGGACGGACCCACCGGCGCCGGGCGCGCGCTCGCAGAGGTGGCTCCGGGGGAGCGGGCGGTGGTGCAGCGCCTCGTGCGCCGCGCCGGCTCCGGGTGGGCGGCGGAGCGCGTCCCGCTGCTCGTGACCGCCGCGGAGGCCCCCGGCTGGCTGGCGCTCGCCGCCGATCCCGCGCCGCTGCTCGGCCTGCCGCCGCGCCGCGCGCCGCGAGGACGACGACGCGACGCTCCTCGCCCGGCGCGACGCGGTGCTCGCCGAGGTGCAGGAGCACTACTACGCCGACCCGCCGCGCGATCGAGCGCGGCTGGCGCCACCACCTCGTCGACCACCGACGGCCGCGTGCTGCTCGACATGGTCAACAACGTCGACGGCGTCGGCCACGCGCACCCGCGCGTCGCCGCGGCCGCCGCCCGGCAGCTCGCGCTGCTGAACACGAACTCCCGCTTCCACTACGGGCCGATCGTCGAGCTCGCGGAGCGCGCTCGCCGCGCTCGCTGCCCGACCCGCTCGACACGGTCTTCCTCGTGAACTCCGGCTCGGAGGCCGCCGACCTCGCGATCCGCGATCGCGCAGGCCGCGACCGGCCGGCCGCGACATCGTCGCGGTGGGGGAGGCGTACCACGGGTGGACGCTCGCCAGCGACGCCGTCTCCACCTCCGTCGCCGACAACCCGAACGCGCTCGGGACCCGGCCCGCCTGGGTGCACACCGTCGACGCGCCCAACGCCTACCGCGGCAGCCACCGCGGCGCCGACGGCGGCGACGCTACGGCGCCGGAGGCGCCGCCGCGATCGACGCGCTCGCCGCGGCCGGGCACGCCGCCGGCCGGCGTTCATCGCCGAGGCGTTCTTCGGCAACGCCGGCGGCGTCGCCGCTGCCCGACGGGCTACCTCGCCGACGGTCTACGCCGCGGTGCGCGCGGCCGGCGGGCTCGCGATCGCCGACGAGGTGCAGGTCGGCTTCGGCCGGCTCGGCGCGCTGGTTCTGGGGCTTCCAGCAGCAGGGCGTCGTCCCCGACGTCGTCGCGGTCGCGAAGTCGCTCGGCAACGGGCACCCGGTCGGCGCGGTCGATCACCACCGCGGAGATCGCCGACGCGCTACCGCGACGCAGGGGTAGTTCTTCTCCTCCACCGGCGGCAGCCCGGCTGTCCTGCGTGGTCGGCGCTCGCGGTGCTCGACGTGATCCGCGAGCGAGGGCCTGCAGGAGAACGCCCGCGTGGTCGGCGCCCGGCTGAAGGCGGGGCTGCAGGAGCTCGCCGACCGGCACCCGATCATCGGCGCCGTGCACGGCGAGGGGCTCTACCTCGGCGTCGAGCTCGTCCGCGACCGCGAGACCCTCGAGCCCGCGACCGCAGGAGACCGCGGCGATCTGCGACCGCCTGCTCGAGCTCGGCGTCGTCGTGCAGCCGACCGGCGACCGCCAGAACGTGCTGAAGATCAAGCCGCCGCTGTGCTTGGACGCGCAGGCCGCCGACTTCTTCGTCGCCGCTCTCGACCGCGTGCTCACCACCGGCTGGTGACCGCTGCGCGCCGCCGGGTTCACGTCGGCCGAGGCGGGGTAGAGGACCGACGCGGGTGCCGGGGGGTGCGCGTCTCGCAGGGCCCGACCGGGCGGACGACGAGCCGATCGTCACCGGGGGCACCGCATGGACATCAGCACCGAGCACCGCGACGACGGCGTCGCCGTCGTCACCGTCGACGGGGAGGTCGACCTCTACACGGCCGACGCCCTCCGCGACGCCCTGCGCGGGGCGCTCGCGGCCACGGAGGTCGGCGTCGTGCTGGACCTGGGCGGGGTCGCCTTCCTGGACTCCTACGGCCTCGGCGTGGTCGTCCACGCCTACAAGCGGAGCCGCGCCGCCGGGCGCAGCTTCGCGGTCGCCGCGCTGCGCGGCCCCGTGGAGCGGCTCTTCGTGCTGACCGGGCTCGACCGCGCCCTGCCGCTGAGCGCGAGCGCCGACGACGCCGCGCGGGTGCTCCTCGCGGACGCGGGCTGAGCGCCGCGACCGCTCCGTCGCAGGTCCGTGGTGGAATGCCGCGACGTCGGACGCGGTCAGAGGACCTGGCAGCGCTGCGGCTCGGAAGGAGCGCTGTGAGCGACGCGGGTCCCAGCACCGACCGGGCACTGCCGGACGGGGCACTGCCGGACGAGGCCGTGCTGCCGCCCGGCGCCGATGCCGTCATGGACCGCTATGCGCGGATGGTCCGGGCCGCCGTCAGCGTCCCCACCGCGCTGGTCACCCTCGTGACCCGCTGGGGGCAGGTCTTCCCCGGGGCCGTGGGCCTTCCCGAGCCGTACCAGCGGTCCCGCGAGACGCCGCTGAGCCACTCCTTCTGCCAGCACGTCGTCCGCAGCGGAGAGCCCCTCGTGGTCAGCGACGCCCGCGCCGACCCGCTGCTCGGGACAACCCCGCCATCCGCGACCTGCACGTCGTCGCGTACGCCGGGATGCCCCTGCACGACGGTGACGGCGCGGTCGTCGGCTCGCTGTGCGCGATCGACGGCCGGGTGCGTGCGTGGACGGACGCCGAGCTCGACGCCCTCGCCGACCTCGCGGCCGCGTGCTCCAGCGAGCTGGTGCTGCGCCGCACGGTGGAGGACCTCACCCGGGCCCGCACGGCCCTGGAGGGCAGCGCGGCCCGGCTGGCGGCGCTCTCGCAGGCTGCGCTCGCGCTGGGCGGGACCTTCGACGTCCCCGCCCTGATGCGGGTCGTGGTCGAGCAGGGCCTGGCAGCCGTCGGGTGCGCCGGGGGAGCGGTGGCCGTCCTCGACCCTCTCGAGCCGGACGTGATCCTGTCGGTGATGTCGAGGTCGTTCGGGGGGCTCGGCGCCGACCAGTACGGCCGCCTGCCCCTGACCAGCCCGCTCCCGGTCGGGGTGGTCGCGCGCACGGGCCGAGCCGTCCTGCTGCCCGACCGCGCCGCCTGCGAGGCGTTCCCGCAGATGGCGGCCGTCGTGGAGGCCACGGGCGCGTCGGCGTTCGCCTGCCTGCCGATGGTCGTCGAGGGGCGGGTGGTGGGCGTCCTGTCCGCGGGCTGGGCCGAGGCGCGCGCCTTCGATGCCGACGAGGTGGAGCTGCTGGAAGCGTTCGCCGCGCAGTGCGCGCTGGCGCTGGCCCGGATCCGCGAGCGCGACGCCGAGCGGCTCAGCGCCTCGCGGCAGGCGGCCATGGCCGAGGCGCTGCAGCGCAGCCTGCTCGCGGACGTCGCGCAGCCCGAGGGCCTGCGGGTGGCGGCGCGCTACCGCGCCAGCGGCGCCGAGGCGCAGGTCGGCGGTGACTGGTATGACGCGTTCGTCGTCCCCACCGGAGCCCTCACGCTGGTGGTGGGCGACGTCACCGGCCACGACCAGCAGGCCGCGGCGGTCATGGGCCAGCTGCGCAACCTGCTCCGCGGGGTGAGCCACGTCGTCGGGGAGCCGCCCGCGGCGGTGCTCGCGCGGCTCGACCTGGTGATGCGCGACCTGGGGGTGGGCGCCTTCGCCACCGCGGTGCTCGCCTCGGTGGAGCCGGCGGCCGGGTCCCGCGGGGGGCCGGGCGGCTCCTCACCTGGTCCAACGCCGGGCACCTGCCGCCCCTGCTGGTGCGGCCCGGCCGCGGTGCGGTGCTGCTGGAGACGGAGTCGGACCTGCTGCTGGGCTTCGACCCCGGCGCCCGTCGAGCCGACCACGAGGTCCACCTGGCTCCGGGCACCTTGGTGGTGCTGTACACCGACGGCCTGGTGGAGCGCCGCGGCGTCCACGTGCAGCGCGGGCTCGACTGGCTCGTGGAGGAGGTCGACCGCTGGGTCGCGGCGCCCGCCGCCGGCGGGGGCAGCGGGACGGCGGGCAGCGACGGGACGGCGAGCGGCGGGGCCCTGGACCCGCAGTCGCTGGCCGACTGGCTGCTCGACCGCGTCGACCACCACGCCGACGACGACGTCGTCCTGCTCGCGTTCGCCACCGACGAGGCCTGACCCACCGCCCCCACCGCCAGGACCGCGCCCCGCCACGCCCTGCCCCACCGCGCAGGGCAGGGCAGGGCAGGGCAGGGGTGGTCACACGGGACGGACCAGGCCCTGCTCCTCCAGGTCGGTCCACAGGTCCTCCGGCACCGGCGCCGCGAAGAGGACGGCGTTGCGCGCCACCTGCTCGGCGGTGCGCATCCCGAGCGTGACGTCGACCACCGCGGGGTGGCGCAGCGGGAACGCCACCGCGGCCGCCGGCAGCGTGGTGCCGTGATCGGCGCAGACCGCGGCCAGCCGCCGGGCGCGGGCGATCAGCTCGGCCGGTGCCTGCTCGTAGTTCCAGTTGGCGTCGTCGGGCACCTGCTCCCGGGCGAGCAGACCCGAGTTGAAGACGCCGACGGCCACGACCGCGCGCCCCAGCTCGGCCGCCACCGGCAGGACGTCGTCCAGCGCGCCCTGCTCCAGCAGCGTGTAGCGCCCCGCGAGCATGACGACGTCGGCGTCGGTCTCGGCCAGCACGCGCGCGAGCGGGGCCGAGTGGTTCATGCCGGCGCCGACGGCGCCGACCACGCCCTGCTCGCGCAGCTCGACGAGCGCGGGCAGCGCCTCGGTGAGGGCCTGGTCGAGGTGCTCGTCGGGGTCGTGGACGTAGACGACGTCGATCCGGTCCAGGCCGGTGCGCTCCAGGGTCTCCTCGATCGAGCGGAGCACTCCGTCGCGGGAGTAGTCGCGGCGGCGGGTGAGGTCGCCGGGCACGTCGAAGCCCTCGTCGTCGCGCTCGGTCGGTGCGTCGCGCGGCACCAGCAGCCGGCCGACCTTGGAGGAGACGACGAGCTCGCCGCGGGGCCGGTCCCGCAGCGCGGCGCCGAGGCGCCGCTCGGACAGCCCCAGCCCGTAGTGGGGGGCGGTGTCGAAGTAGCGGACCCCCGCGTCCCAGGCGGCGTCGACGGCCGCGCGGGCGGTGTCGTCGTCGACGGCGCGGTAGAGGTTGCCGATGACGGCGCCGCCGAACCCCAGCGTCGTGAGGCGGACCCCGGTGGAGCGGACCTCCCGCGTCGGCAGCGGGGCGCCGGTGGGGGCGCCTGTGGCGGTGGGGTCGGTGCTGGTCACGGGGTCTCCTGCGGCGTCGGGGCGGGGGTCGCGAGGGGCGGCAGGACGAGGCTGTGGGAGCCGCCGTCGACCTGCAGCACGGTGCCGGTGGTGGCGCCCGCCAGCGGGCTGGCCAGGTAGCAGACGGCGTGCGCGACCTGCTCCGCGGTGACGAGGCGGCCGGTGGGCTGGCGGGCCTTCAGCGCTGCCATCGCCGCACCGGGATCGTCGGCGGCTCCCATCAGCCGGCGCACCCACGGGGTGTCGGCGGTGCCGGGGGCGACGGCGTTGACGCGGATCCCCTCGCGGACCAGGTCGGCGGCCATGGCGAGGACGAGCGCGTGCAGCGCGCCCTTGCTGGCGTTGTACGCGGCGCGCTGCACCAGCCCGGTCCAGCCGCCGATGGAGCCGGTGCAGACCACGGCCGCCCGGCCGGCGGGAGCGCTGCGCAGGTGCGGCAGGGCGGCGCGCACCAGGCGGGCGGTGCCGACGACGTTGACGTCGAGCACGCGGTGCCACTCGGCGTCGTCGACGTCCTCCACCGTGCCCGTGGAGCCGATCCCGGCGTTGGAGACGACGACGTCGAGGCCGCCGAGCAGCTCCACCGCGCTGGCGACGCCGGCGCGCACGGAGGCGTCGTCGCCGACGTCGCAGGCCACCTCCGCGATGCCGGGCTCCCGGGCGTCGTCGGGGAGCGGACGGAGGTCGAGGGAGGCGACGGCAGCTCCGCGCTCGACCAGGGCCCGGGCGACGGCGCGGCCGATGCCGCTGGCCCCGCCGGTGACGACCGCCCTCATCCCGGAGAGCTCGCCGGGCGCCGCGCTCACGCCTGCCCCATCACGCTGCGCTGGCTGCCCAGCCCGGAGATGGAGCACTCCACGACGTCAGCCTCGCGCAGGTACGGCTTGGGGTCGGGGTGGCCCAGGGCGACGCCGGCGGGCGTGCCGCTGTTGATGACATCACCGGGGTGCAGCACCATCACCGTGCTCAGGTACTGCACCAGGGCCGCGACGCCGAAGACCATCTGCGCGGTCGACCCGTGCTGGCGCCGCTCGCCGTTCACGCTGAGGGACAGCTCGAGGGCCTGCGGGTCGGGCACCTCGTCGGCGGTGAGCACCCACGGGCCGAGCGGGTTGAACGTCTCGCAGCTCTTCCCCTTGTCCCACTGCCCCGTCCCCTCCAGCTGCAGGGCCCGCTCGGAGACGTCGTGGCTGGTGGCGTACCCGGCCACGCACGCCAGCGCCTGCTCGGGGGTGTCGAGGTAGCGGGCGGTCGCGCCGATGACGACGGCCATCTCCACCTCGTAGTCGGTCTTGGTCGACCCGCGGGGCACCAGGACGGTGTCGCGGTGGCCGACGACCGTCCACGGGTCCTTGAGGAACACCACCGGCTCCGGGGGCGCCTCGACGCCCGTCTCGGCGGCGTGGTCGGCGTAGTTGATGCCGATGCAGACCACCTTGCCGGGACGCGCGACGGGCGGGCCGAGCCTGACGGCGTCGACCCCGCCCTCGACCAGCGGCAGCCCTGCGACGCGCGGCGCGAGCGCGGCGAGGTGCGCGGGGTCGAGGGCCACGCCGGCCCAGTCGGCCACCAGGGAGCTGGCGTCGCGCAGGGCGCCGTCGGCGTCGAGCACGCCCGGCACCTCCGCACCGGCCTCGCCGAAGCGCACGAGCCTCACCGCCGGCCTCCCGTCGTCGGTGCCGTCTGGGGTGTCGTCATGTCGTCCTCACTCGTCTCCGGGTCTGCCGGTGTCATCGCTGCACGTGGGCGGTGCCCCCGGCGGCCAGCGCGCGCACCTCGGCGAGGGTCGCGGCGCAGGTGTCGCCGGGGGTGGTCATGGTGAGGGCGCCGGCCGCGACCCCCAGCGCGAGGGCCTCCCGCAGCCGGGCGGCGTCGAGCCCAGCGCTGCCCGCGGTGAGCAGGCCGTCCAGGACGCCCGCGGCCAGGGCGTCGCCGCTGCCGATCCGGTCGAGGACGGCGACGTCCTCCAGCACCGGGCCGACCACGGGCCCTGCCGACGGGCTCCACGCCGCGGCGCCCCAGTCGTTGACGCCGGCGGAGACCACGCGGCGCCAGGAGGTGACGAGCAGCGGGGGCTCTCGCCCGTCGTCACCGGCCCACCGGGCGCCCAGGTCGGCGAGCACCGCGGCGGCCGCCTCCACCGACGCGAGCTCGACCCCCTCCATCTCGCGCTTCCCCCGGGAAGTGCGGTTCCCGACCCCCTCCGGACCGCCCTTCCGGCGGGACGTGCGGGTCGGCGAGCTGCAGGGCACCGAGGACGACGTCGGCCAGGCCAGCCAGGCGCAGGTCGACCTCGCGGGCCGCCGCCGCCCCGCCCCGCGCGCGCCACAGGCTGGGGCGGTGGTTGACGTCGTAGGAGGTGGTGACCCCGAGCCGGCGCGCGGCGCGCAGGCCCTCCTCCGCCAGCGCGGTGGTCGATGCCGACAGCCCTGCGAGGACGCCACCGGTGTGCAGCTGGGTGACGCCCGCGAGGACGGCGTCCCAGCCGACGTCACCGACCGCCAGCCGCGAGGCCGCCGACCCGGCGCGGTCGCTGACCCCGAGGGCGCCGCGCACCCCGAAGCCCCGCTCGACGAAGTTCAGCCCGGTGCGGACCGGCCCGGCGGGTCCGTCACCGCCGTCACCGGCGGGCACCCAGCGCACGCGCGACGCGTCGACGCCCCCGGCCAGCACGAGGCCCTCGACGAGGTGGCCGAGGGGGTCGTCGACGAGCGCGGTGAGCACGCCGGCGCGGCGCCCGAAGGTGCGCGCCAGGGCGCGGGCGGCGTTGTACTCCCCGCCGCCCTCCCACACCGTGAACGAGCGGGCGGCGGCGATGCGCCCCTCACCCGGGTCGAGCCGCAGCATCACCTCGCCCAGCGCCAGCACGTCGAGGGTCACGGTCGCGCCTCCCGGCACCCGGCCACCGCCGCCGCCACGAGGCTCTCCGAGGCGGACCGCGGCCGGTGACGAAGCCCCGGACGCCGACGTGACGGCGGCCACCAGGTCCGCGGGGACGCACCAGCTGCCGCCGACCGCCGCCACCGAGCGCAGCGCGAGGTACGCGCGCAGCTCAGCGGCGTCGATGCCGCCGGTGGGCACGAAGGCGACGTCGGGGAACGGCCCCGCCAGGCCCGCCAGCAGCGCGGTCCCTCCGACGGCGCCGGCGGGGAACAGCTTCAGCAGCCGCAGGCCGGCGCGTCGGGCGAGCTGCACCTCGGTGGCGGTCGCGACGCCCGGCACCGCCGGGACGCCGCGCGACCGGGCGCGGGCCACGACGTCCGGGTCGTGCCCGGGGCTGACCACGAAGGCGGCGCCGGCGCCGACGACGTCGTCGACCTGCTCCGGCTCCACGACGGTGCCCGCGCCGACCAGCAGGCCCGGGGTCGGGGCCAGCTCGGCGAGGACGCGCAGCGCCGACGGCGTCCGCAGCACCACCTCCGCGGCGGTCAGGCCCGCGCCGACGAGCACAGCGCCCAGCGCCGCGCCGTCGGTGTCGTCACCGACGACGACCACGGGCAGCAGGGGGCACGCGGCGAGCGCGTCCAGCAGCTCGCCCACCCGCTGGGGCACCGCCTCCGTCATCTGCTGCGTCATCTGCCCAGCCACCCGCCGTCGACGGGGAGCACCACCCCGTGCACGTACCGCGCAGCGGGGCTGCACAGGTACACGACGGCGCCGGCGACGTCGTCGGCCCGGCCCCACCGCCCGGCGGGGATCCGCTCGAGGATCGCCCGCGAGCGGTCGGCGTCCTCGCGCAGCGCCTGGGTGTTGTCGGTGGCGATGTAGCCCGGCGCGACCGCGTTGACGTTGACGCCGCGCGACGCCCACTCGTTGGCCAGAGCCTTCGTGATGCCGGCGACGCCGTGCTTGGCGGCGGTGTAGGCGGGCACGGTGATGCCGCCCTGGAAGCTCAGCAGGGACGCGGTGAAGACGACGCTGCCGCTGCCCCGCTCGACCATGGCGCCCCCGACGGCCTGCGCGAGCACGAACTGGCTGGTCAGGTCGACCTCCAGGACGTGGTCCCAGTCCGCCAGGGAGTGCTGCGCCGCGGGTGTGCGCCGGATCGTGCCGCCGTTGGCGACCAGCGCGTCGACGCCGCGGGCGGCGAGGTCGGCGCCGAGCTGCACCGTGGCCGCCCGGTCGGCGAGGTCGCAGGCCAGCGCGGTGAAGGAGCGCCCGCACGCGCGGACGGCGTCGGCGACGTCGTCGCCCGGCCCGCGGGTGGAGACCCCGATGACGTCGGCTCCGGCGCGGGCCAGTGCCACCGCCGCGGCGGCCCCGATCCCGCGGCTGCCGCCGGTGACGGCTGCGGTGCGCCCGGTCAGGTCGAAGGGCGAGCTCACGCGGCGTCGTCCCCGGCGTCCTGCTGGCACGCGACGAGCACCTTCACCGCACCACCGGCGGCCAGCGCGGCGAAGGCCTCGACCGACGCGCTCCAGCGGCACCACGTCGCTGATGAGGCGCTGCGCCGGGACGTCCCCGGAGGCGACCAGCTCCACGGCCCGAGCGAAGTCCTCGCGCTGGTACAGGCGGGCGCCGAGCAGCTCCAGCTCGCGCCAGAAGAAGCGGTGCAGGTCCAGCGTGCGGGGCGCCGCGTGGATGCCGACCTGGCACAGCCGCCCCCGCACCGCGAGCACCGACACCGCGGTCTCCAGGCCCGGCTGGGAGCCGGACACCTCGAAGGCGACGGCCGCGCCGGCGCCGTCGGAGCGCTCCCGCGCCAGCTCGGCGGGGTCGACCTCCCGGGGGTCGAGCGACGGCCAGCCCGAGGTCGGCGGCCAGCGCCCGGCGGGCGGCGTCGAGCTCCAGGAGCAGCACGTCGCGCCCCGGCGCGCGCGGCGACCATCGCGATGAGCAGCCCCACCGGCCCCCCGCCGACGACGACGGCCAGCTCACCGGCCGCCAGCCGCGAGCGGCGCACGTCGTGGACGGCGACAGCGGTGGGCTCCAGCAGCGCCGCCGTCCGCAGGTCGAGGCCGTCCGGCAGCGACACGAGGGTGTCGGCGGGCACGGTCCAGCGCTCCGCGAGCGCGCCGGGGGAGTCGATGCCCAGGAAGTCGAGGTGCTCGCAGACGTGGCCGTGGCCCGCGCGGCACGCGGGGCAGGTGCCGTCGGCGCGCAGCGGCACCACGGTCACCGCGTCGCCCACCGCCCAGCCGGTGACGCCGTCGCCGACGGCGCTGACGCGGCCGGCGGTCTCGTGCCCGATCACGGCGGGCAGCGCGACGCGGGCGTCCATGTGGCCGGCGGCGATGTGCAGGTCGGTGCCGCAGATGCCGGTGAAGGCGGGTGCGACCTCCACCTCGCCCGGGCCGGGCGCGCGGCGCGCGACGTCACCGGCGGCGACGACGCCGTCGCCCCGGTACTGCGCGGCCCTCACCGTGGTGGCCGTCTGGGTGCTCGTCGGGGTGCTCACAGGACCGCCGTCCCCGCTGCGGAGTCGGCGGCCGAGACGCCCTGCACCCCGACGGTGAGCAGGAGGTTCGCGTACTGGCGCACGTCGGCGGTGACCACCACCACGGCGAGGTCGTCGCTCTTGGCGGCGTCGTAGAAGGCGTGCCGGTCGAGGGCGGCGACGGGGACGGCGGAGCTGTCACGGGCCAGGCGCTCGCGGTGGGCGCCCACCGCCGCGGAGTCGGTGCCGTCCGGCGGGACCATCACGGCGGCGGCCTCGACGGGCAGGACGTCGAGGAGGACGTCGAGGACCGCGGACACGTCGAGAACTCCCGGGGTCAGGTTCAGGTGCACCAGCTGCGCGTGGCGGCCGGCGGCGGTGGTGGCGGGGTAGTGCCCGTCGCAGAGCAGGACGGTCGCGCCGTGGCCGGCGGACGCGAGGGCGGCGAGCAGCGGGGGGTGGACGAGGCGTCCGGCGATCACGCGTTCTCCAGGTGTGGTGCGAGTGCGGCGGGCAGGTCGGGACGGGCGGGGAGGGAGTAGACCGTGCGGGCGGTGCCGCCGAAGAGCGCGTCGCGCTCGGTGGGGGAGAGGTCGCCCGCGAGGTCGGCGGCG
Organism: uncultured Actinomycetota bacterium; assembly: GCA_963781365.1. Classification (GTDB taxonomy): domain Bacteria; phylum Actinomycetota; class Actinomycetes; order Actinomycetales; family Quadrisphaeraceae; genus Quadrisphaera. The sequence continues at coordinate 45,062 of CAWAFR010000006.1, forward strand.
ACGTCGGCCCACCGCCGCCAGGTCGCGGCGAGCAGGCACACCGGCCAGTCGGAGCCGAAGGCGAGCCGGTCCGGTCCGAACGCGTCCAGCAGCAGGTCCCAGGCGCGCCGCAGGTCGTCGGGGCGCCAGTCGGGGTCGGCCTCGGTGACGAGGCCGGACACCTTGGCGACGGTCCCCTCGACCTCGGCCAGGGCGCGGACCTGCGCGCCCCAGGCGGGCAGCGCCTCCTGCGACGGGCCCCGGCCGCCGCGGGTCAGGTCGGGCTTGCCCGCGTGGTCGAGCACCACCCGCAGCCCGGGCAGGCGGCGCACCGCCTCGACGCCCGTGCCGCGCTGGGGGGTGCGGACCAGCAGGTCGTACGCGAGGCCGCGGGCGGCGAGCACCCGCAGGCCCCGCAGCACGTCGGCGCGCAGCAGCCAGGAGGCGTCGGGTTCGTCCTGCACCAGGTGCCGCACCCCGACGAGCCGGTCGCCCCCGGGGGCCGCGGCGAGCGCGTCGAGCTGGCCGACGACGTCGCCGGTGAGGTCGACCCACCCGACGACGCCGGCCACCAGCGGGTCGGTGTCGGCCACGGCGAGCAGGCGCAGAGTCTCCGCGGCGTCGGCGATGGACTGGACCACGACCGAGGCCCCCACCGGGCGCCCGTCGACGCCGCCGGCCGCGGCGTCGCGCAGGTCGTCGGCGGTGAAGCGCCGGCGCAGCACCTCGTGCCCGTCGGCGCCGAGCCAGTCCTGGCCGGCGTCGGTGGGGTCCCACAGGTGGTGGTGCGCGTCCACGGCGGAGGTCGCCGAGCCGGCGGAGGGGTGCACGGGGGAGCCCTCAGGAGGCGCCACGGGCCCTCCACTGCGGGCCGGTGGGGAAGGTGAAGTCGGTGACGGAGGCGCGGTGCATCTCCCCGCCCCCGCCGGGGCTCAGCGGCGCGCGGTAGCGGCCGTGCTCCAGCTGCACCGGGGTCACGAAGTGCTCGTGCAGGTGGTCGACGTGCTCCACGACGCGGTCCTCCCACGTCCCCGAGACCGACACGAAGTCGACCATCGAGAGGTGCTGGACCATCTCGCACAGCCCCACCCCGCCGGCGTGCGGGCACACGGGCACCCCGTGGTGGGCGGCCATCAGCAGGATCGCCAGGTTCTCGTTCACGCCCGCGACGCGCGCGGCGTCGATCTGGACGACGTCGACGGCGCCGGCCTGCAGCAGCTGCTTGAACACCACCCGGTTCGCGACGTGCTCGCCGGTGGCGACCTTGATGGGGTGCACCGCGCGGCGGATCGTGGCGTGGCCCAGCACGTCGTCCGGGCTGGTGGGCTCCTCGATCCAGTAGGGGTCGTAGGGGGCCAGCGCGTGCATCCACGAGATCGCCTCGGAGACGTCCCAGCGCTGGTTGGCGTCCACAGCGATCCTGATGTCGTCGCCCACGGCGGCGCGGGCCACCTTCATGCGGCGCACGTCGTCGGTGACGTCGGCCCCGACCTTCAGCTTGATCTGCGTGAAACCGTCGGCCACGGCCTCGCGGGCCAGGCGCTCCAGCTTGTCGTCGGAGTACCCCAGCCAGCCGGGGGTGGTCGTGTAGGCGGGGTAGCCGCGCTCCAGCAGCAGCGCCTCGCGCTCGGCCCGGCCCGGCTGCGCGCGCCGCAGGACGGCGAGGGCCTCGGCACGGGTCATCGCGTCGGTGAGCCAGCGGAAGTCGACCAGGTCGAGCAGCTCCTCCGGGTCCAGGTGCGCCAGGTGCTGCCACAGCGGCTGCCCGGCGCGCTTGGCGCGCAGGTCCCACGCGGCGTTGAGGACGGCGCCGACGGCCATCTGCACCACGCCCTTCTCCGGGCCCAGCCAGCGCAGCTGCGGCTCGTGGACCATCTCCCGCGAGAAGGCTCCGAGGTCGTCGAGCACCTCGTCGACGCGGCGGCCGACCACCCAGGGGGCCAGCGCGCGGATGCCCGCGGCCTGGATGTCGTTGCCGCGCCCCGTGGTGAACGCCAGCGCGTGGCCCTCCAGGCCGTCGGGGGCGTCGGTCCGCAGCACCGCGTAGGCGGCCGAGTAGTCAGGCTCGGGGTTCATCGCGTCAGAGCCGTCGAGGTGCTCGGACGTCGGGAAGCGGACGTCGTGGACCTCGAGCGCGGTGAAGCGGACGGGAGACAGCGGCACGGAGTCCTCCAGGGCGGGAGCGGGGCGGGCGCGGGACGCCGTCGCGGGCGCGCGGCGCGCCCCCTGCCGGCGCTGTCGGGACGCGTCGGCCGCGCGGCGTCGTCCTCGACGCGCTGCTGACGGTAGATGACACAGCCATCCGATGTCTAGACGGTGAAACGTCGGACCGGCAGAGTAGATCGGACAGCACCGCGCAGACCGGGGCCAGAACGGGTCGAAGCGGGCACGACGACCCGGAGGTGTCCAGGTGGCAGCACCGCTGACGGACGCGGCGATCGAGAAGGTGCGCCAGCTGATCCGGGGCGGTGACCTGCAGCCCGGCCAGCGCCTGCCCGCCGAGGCCGCCCTGTCCGCCCAGCTCGGGGTGAGCCGCGGCAGCCTGCGCGAGGCCGTGCGCGCGCTGGCCACGGCCGGCGTCCTCGACGTGCGCCGCGGCGACGGCACCTTCGTGACGTCGCTGACGCCCGAGCAGCTCTTCATCGGGATCGGCGAGGCCGTCGACCTCATGCAGGACGACTCCATGCTGGAGCTCATGGAGTGCCGTCGCGTCGTGGAACCGCAGGTCACAGCCCTTGCGGCGGTGCGCGCCGAGGCCAGTGACCTCACCGTCATCGCCGGCCACCTGTCCCTCATGGAGAAGGCCACCGACGAGTCCGACCTCATCGCCCACGACGCCGACTTCCACGCGGCGATCGCCGCGGCGAGCGGCAACGCGGCGCTCGCGGCCATCCTGCGCGGCATCTCCGGGGTCACCCTGCGGGCGCGCGTGTGGCGGGCGCTGACCGAGGCCGACTCCTCCCACCGCACGATCAGCGAGCACGTGGCCATCCACGACGCGGTCCGCGACGGTGACGCGGAGCGCGCCCGCGCGGCGGCGCTGCTGCACGTCGCGAACGTCGAGGCGTGGATGCGGAGGGCTCTTCGCACGTCACACGCCGGAAACGCTTGACATCGCCGCCGGGCGCAGACGAGAGTGCGCAGTCATCGGATGTATGGCGGTCTCGGCGCTGGTGCCGGAGACGCCCTCACCGAGTGCACCTCATCGCCCGTACTCGACGACGTCGTCCCGGAGGCCTTCGATGGCACCTCAGTTCTCGCGCCGGCAGCTGCTCGGCCTCGGCGGCGGCGCTGCCGCCGCGCTCGCCCTCTCCGCCTGCGGCGGAGGCTCGTCCTCGGGCAGCTCCTCCACCTCGAAGGACCTGAGCTGGTTCATGTGGAGCGGCTCGACCGCCGAGGTCGACGCCTGGAAGAAGGTCGCCGACATCGCCGGGAAGTCCTCCGGCGCCACCATCAGCTTCCAGACCGCCGCCTGGAACGACTACTGGACCAAGCTGACCTCCCAGGCCGCGAGCGGCCAGACCGCCGACCTGGTGAGCATCCAGTCGCTGCGCGCGCCGCAGTTCGCCCAGCTGTTCGTCGACCTGAGCGACCGCCTGTCCGACATGGGCGTCAGCGAGTCCGACTTCGACCCGGGGATCCTGGAGGCCTGCAAGGTCGACGGGAAGCTCCTGGCGCTGCCCTACGACTTCGGCCCGCTGGTCATCTTCTACAACAAGACGGCCTTCCAGGCGGCCGGGCTCGACCTGCCCGCCGCCGGCTGGACGCAGGACGACTTCACGACGGCGGCGAAGGCGCTCACCACCGGCGACCAGTACGGCTTCTTCGCCGGGGCCGTGCCCGACAGCATCATCCCCTGGGCGATGAGCCAGCACGGCGTGCAGGCGGTCACCTCGGACGGGAAGCTCGACATCGACACGGACGAGTGGCGCGACACCCTGAGCTGGTACCAGGGGCTCATCACGAAGGACAAGGTCGCGGCGCCGATCCCGGCGGCCGGCTCCCAGGCCGCCTCCACCAACCAGTTCCTCTCCGGCAACGCCGCGATGAACATCGACGGGCCGTGGAGCCTCATCAACGCCAAGGCGACCGCGAAGTTCGAGGTCGGCATCGCCCCGATGCCGGTGGGTGGCAGCGGGTCCAAGACGGTCAGCGCGGGCTCCGGCTTCGGGGTCTCGGCGAAGGCCAAGAACCCCGACCTCGCGGCGAAGGCCGTCGCGGGCCTCACCGGCGTCGACGCCGAGACCTACCTGGGCCAGCAGGGACGCGCCTTCCCGGCGCGCACCGCCCAGCAGTCGGCCTGGTACGACAACAACGACCTCGGTGACGCCAAGGAGGTCATGGACGCCATGATCGCCGCCGCGGAGCCGTACCGGACCACCGCCAAGTGGACCCAGGTCAACAACGAGTGGGCCAAGTACGCGGTGACGGCGTTCAACGGCGACAGCTCCATCGACGACTTCATCAAGAGCGTCCAGGCGCAGGCCTGAGGCGCGCCGCGCCGACCACCGGACCGACCGTGGACCACACCGCGCTCCCGAGGGAGCACCAGACCGAGGGGGTCCCGTGGCGCTGACCGGAGCCGTCCGCATCACCGACGCCGCCGGGGTGCAGCCGACCGCGTCGGCTGCGCCCCGGCGGGGCGACGGCCGCGCAGCCTCGGCCTTCCTGCTCCCCGGGGCGATCGGGTTCGTCGCCTTCACGATGTTCCCGATCGTCGCCTCGCTGGTGATGAGCTTCTTCGACTGGCCGGTGCTGGGCGACCACACCTTCGTCGGGTTCAAGAACTACGTGGAGCTGTTCACCACCGACCCGGTCTTCAAGACCGCGCTGCTGAACACCGCGATCTTCGTGGTCCTGTACGTGCCGGTGAACATCGTGGTCTCGATGAGCCTCGCGGTCTGGATCTCCCCGCGCATCATCGGGCGCCGCTTCTACCGCGTGCTGTTCTTCGTCCCCGCGGTGACGCCGATGGTCGGCAACGCCGTCGTCTTCGGCCTGCTGTACACGCCCCGCGGGCTCATCGACAGCGTCTCGATGTCGGTGTTCGGGGCGCACGCCCCGAACTTCCTCGGCTCGACCGCCTGGGCCCTGCCCGCCGTGGTGATCATGTCGGTCTGGCAGGGCTTCGGCTACAACCTGCTGGTCTTCTCGGCCGCGCTCGACGCGGTGCCGCCGTCCCTGACCGAGGCCGCCGCCATCGACGGCGCCGGCCCGGTGCGGCAGTTCTTCAGCGTCGTCCTGCCTCTGCTCAGCCCATCGCTGTTCTTCGCCACGGTGCTGACGCTCATCAGCTCGTTCCAGGTGTTCGTGCAGCCGTACATCCTCACCGGCGGCGGTCCGGGCAACAGCACGACGACCCTGGTCATGTACCTGTACCAGAGCGGCTTCCAGAACTTCCGGCTCGGCTTCGCCTCGGCGATCGCGTGGGTGCTCTTCGTGATCATCATGGCGATCACCGCCATCCAGTTCCTCGGGCAGAAGAAGTGGGTCCACTATGACTGAGGCGATCACTCCCGGGGCCCGCGCCGTCAGCGCCCCCCGGACCGCCCCGGCGGCCATGGCCGCCGGCGTCGCGGCAGACCCGCTGAGGCCGTCGGCGACACTGGCCGACACGGCCACCGGAGCCGGCAGCGGCGGCGTCGTCCCGCGGCGCCGCCACCGCCCGCCGGTGGTCACGCAGGTCCTGCTCACGCTGGTGCTCCTGGGCTTCCTGGCGCCGCTGGTCTGGATGGTCCTGTCGAGCCTGAAGAGCAGCGGGGAGATCTTCTCCACCCCTCCGAAGCTGTTCGGGGAGACGCTCGAGTTCGGGAACTACAGCGACGCGCTGAACTACCTGCCGTTCGGCAGGTTCATGCTCAACACGGCCTTCGTGGCGATCGCCGGCACGGTCATCACCCTGGTGACCTCGGCGCTGTCTGCGTACGCCTTCGCGCGGCTGCGGTTCCGGGGACGCGACTCCCTGTTCCTGGTCTACCTCGGCACGCTCATGGTGCCGCAGGAGGTCGTCGTCGTCCCGATGTTCCTGATCATGAACCAGCTCGGGTGGATCAACACCTTCCAGGCGCTGATCCTCCCCTGGGCGTTCACCGCCTTCGGCACGTTCCTGCTGCGCCAGTTCTTCCTCACGATCCCGATCGAGCTGGAGGAGTCGGCGCGCATCGACGGCGCCGGGCACTGGCGGATCCTCACGCAGATCATCACGCCGATCGCCGCCCCGGCGTTCGCGGTGCTGGCCGTGTTCACGTTCATCACCTACTGGAACAGCTTCCTGTGGCCGCTGATCGTCACCAACGACACGTCCACGACGACGGTGCCGCTGGGCCTGAACCTCTTCCTCGGCCAGAACGGCCAGCAGTGGCAGCTGCTCATGGCCGCCGCGACCATCTCGATGGCGCCGACGGCCCTGCTGGTCATCGTGCTGCAGCGCTACCTCGTCAAGGGCATCGCCCTGTCGGGGCTCGGCGGCCGCTGACCCCCCTCAGCTCCCACCCGTTCCACCCGCACCGAACGACCCACCGACCCGGAGGTCTGCTCCCGTGTTCGCCGACGACGCCCGCCCGGAGACCTACCAGCGCTTCGAGCGCCCCCTGCCCGCCTGGTACGCCGACGCCAAGCTCGGCATCTTCATCCACTGGGGCGCCTACTCCGTACCCGCCTGGGCGGAGCCCATCGGCGAGCTCGGCACCATCGAGCCGCGCTACTGGTTCGCCCACAACCCCTACGCGGAGTGGTACTTCAACACCATCCGCATCGAGGGCGCCCCCGCCGCGGAGCACCACCGCACCACCTACGGCGGCGCTCCCTACGACGACTTCCTCGACGCCTGGAAGGCCGAGGAGTTCGACGCCGGCGCCTGGGCCTCGCTGTTCGCCCGCGCCGGCGCCCGCTACGTCGTCCCCACCACCAAGCACCACGACGGCATCTGCCTGTGGGACGCGCCGGGCACCGACGGGCGCAACACCGTGGCCCGCGGCCCGCAGCGCGACCTCGTGGGGGAGATCGCCGCCGCCACCCGCGACGCCGGGATGCGCTTCGGCACCTACTACTCCGGCGGGCTCGACTGGCACGCCGCTGACTTCGGCCCGCTCGTCGACCACGACTTCGAGCCGCAGCGCCCCGTCGACGAGACCTACACCGCCTACGCCAACGCCCACGTGCTCGACCTGGTGGAGCGCTACGCGCCCGACGTGCTGTGGGGCGACATCGAGTGGCCCGACGCCGGCAAGCCCGACGGCCCGCTCAGCTTCGCCCGCGTCCTCGACGCGTTCTACGCCGCGGCCCCGGAGGGCGTGGTCAACGACCGGTTCGGCGCCACCCACTGGGACTTCCGCACCAGCGAGTACCAGCAGGGCCGCGACCTGGAGTCCGGCGCGTGGGAGAACTGCCGCGGCATCGGCTTCTCCTTCGGCTACAACCAGGTGGAGGGACCCGAGCACTACCTCGACGGCCCCGGAGCGGTGAAGCACCTGCTCGACGTCGTCTCCCGCGGCGGCAACCTCCTGCTCGACGTCGGTCCCGACCGCCTCCGGGCGGATCCCGGAGCTGCAGCGCCGCTGCCTGCAGGGCCTGGGCGACTGGATGGCCGTCAACGGCGCCGCTGTGCACGGCACGACGGTGCTCGACAACGCCGTGGCCCGCCCCAGCGACCCCGACGGTGACGGCGCCGCCACCGACACCGCCTGGGTGCGGTGGACGCGCTCCGCCCCTGGTGGCGGCGCAGGCGGCGCCACCGCGAACGCGGTGGTCGACGGTCAGGGCCGCGTGGCGCTCGACGCCGACCCGACCCGCCTCGACGTCTCCAGCGCCCGCCTGCTCGACGGCACCCCCGTCAGCGCCCGCGCCGCTGACGGCGCCGTCGTCGTCGAGGTGCCCGCGCCAGGCCCGGACGGCCCGGCAGGCCCGGCGGTCGTCGCGTTCGACCTGGTCGACGCCCGATGATCGACCGCAGCTGGGTCCCGGCGCCCGTCGAGGTCCCCGACACCGACGCGGCCCTCGCCGCCGTGCGGGCCGTCATCGATGCCGGGCCGTTCACCGACACCTGGGAGTCGCTGGCCGGCTACCAGGTGCCGCGACTGGTTCCGCGACGCCAAGTTCGGGATCTTCATGCACTGGGGCGCTTACTCCGTGCCCGCGTTCGGCAACGAGTGGTACCCGCGCCGGCATGTACCAGCAGGGCACGCCCGAGCACGCCCACCACGCGCGAGGTGCACGGCGACCACGCCGAGGTCGGCTACAAGGACTTCCTGCCCCGCTTCACCATGGAGCGGTTCGACCCCGCAGGGATGGCGCAGCTGTTCCGGCGGGCCGGCGCGCAGTTCGTCGTCCCGGTGGCCGAGCACCACGACGGCTTCGCGATGTACGACGAGCCCCGCACGCGGTGGAACGCCACGAAGGTCGGCCCGCAGCGCGACGTGCTGGGTGACGTCCTCGACGCCTGCGACGCCCAGTGGATCGTGCGCGGCGCCTCCAGCCACCGCGCCGAGCACTGGTTCTTCTTCCACCCCGGGCGCGCGTTCGCCTCCGACGTCCGCGACGACGCCGACTTCGCCGACCTCTACGGCCCCGCCATGCCGCAGGCCACCGGTCCGAGCCAGGCCTACCTCGAGGACTGGCTGCTGCGCACCGTGCGGATCATCGACGGGTACCGCCCGCAGGTGCTGTGGTTCGACTGGTGGATCGAGCACCCCGCCTTCGAGCCGTACCGCCGCCTGCTCGCCGCGTACTACTACAACCGGGCAGCGCAGTGGGGCCGCGGCGTCGTCATCCAGTACAAGTGGGAGGCGTTCCGCGAGGGCACCGCGGTGCTCGACATCGAGCGCGGCGGCATGGCCGCCATCCAGGAGCGGCCCTGGCAGAACGACACCTCCGTCTCCCGCACCTCCTGGGGCTGGGTCGAGGGTCACGAGTGGAAGACCCCCGTGGACCTCGTCGGCGAGCTGGTCGACGTCGTCTCCAAGAACGGCTGCCTGCTCCTGAACATCGGGCCCAAGCCCGACGGCACGATCCCCGAGCAGGAGGCCGCGCTGCTGGAGGGCCTCGGCGCGTGGCTGGAGCTGAACGGGGAGGCCGTGTACGGCACGCGCCCCTGGCGCGTGCCCGGCGAGGGCCCGACGGCGGTGCCCGAGGGGTCGTTCACCGACGCCGCGTCGCTGCCGTTCACCCCTGCGGACCTGCGCTTCACGCAGCGCGCCGAGGTGGGGCAGACGTCGCTCTACGCGATGGGCATGGTCCGCCCCGACGACGGCGTGGTGAGGGTCCGCTCCCTCGGCGGCGCGTCGTCGCTGGCCGTCCGCGACCTCGGCGAGGTGCGGCTGCTGGGGCACCCGGCCCCGCTGGAGGTCCACCGCACCGACGAGGCCCTCGAGGTGGTGCTGCCCTCGCCGCTGCCGTCCGCCGTCGAGGCGGTGCCCGGCTTCGCGCTGCGGCTCACCCTGCCCGACCCGGCGGCCCCGGCACCCCGTGCGCTCCTGCTGCCCGAGGGGGAGGGCGGCGGCTGACCCGCGACCCCCGGCGACCCCCGGTGCCCCTCGTGGGCGCCGGGGGACACTGGGGCGTGACCGGCCCCGACGACGACGCCGTCCGCGCCGCGATGCTCCGCGCGCTGGAGCTCGCCGCGACCCCGGGGGTGCCGCTGGGTCCGAACCCGCGGGTCGGGTGCGTCCTGCTCGACGAGGCCGGCGCCACCGTCGCCGAGGGGCACCACCGCGGCGCGGGCACCCCCCACGCGGAGGCCGACGCGCTCGCCGTCCTGGTCGCCGCGGGCGGGAGCGCCCGCGGCACCACCGCCGTGGTGACCCTGGAGCCGTGCGACCACACCGGGCGCACCGGGCCCTGCGCCCGGGCGCTGGTCGCCGCGGGCGTGCGGCGCGTGGTCTTCGCGCTGCCCGACCCGAACCCCGTCGCCGCCGGTGGCGCCCGGACGCTGCGCGCCGCCGGTGTGGAGGTGCAGGAGGGGCTGCTGCGCGAGGAGGCCGAGGCGGTGGACCGCGCCTGGCTGCACGGCCTGGAGCACGGCCGTCCGCTGGTGACGTGGAAGGCGGCGGCCACCCTGGACGGGCGCAGCGCCGCCGCCGACGGCACCAGCCGCTGGATCACCAACGCGGCCTCACGCGCTGCCGTGCACCGCCTGCGCGCCGCGTGCGACGTCGTCCTGGTCGGCACCGGGACCGTCGTCCACGACGACCCGCAGCTCACCGTCCGGGGCGCTGGCGGGCTCGACGCCCCGCACCAGCCGCTGCGGGCCGTGATGGGGGAGCGGGAGCTCACCGGGCGCCACCGGGTGCTCGACGACGCGGCACCGACGGTGCTGCTGCGCACGCGGGACCCCGCTGCCGCGCTGGCGGAGCTGTTCGGCCTCGGGCGCCGTCACGTGCTGCTGGAGGGGGGGCCGACCCTGGCCGCGGCGTTCCTGCGGGCGGGGCTCGTCGACGACGTGGTGGTGCACCTGGCACCGGCGCTGCTCGGCGCCGGGGCCCTCGCCGTCGGTGACCTCGGGATCACGACGATCGACGACGCGCTGCGGCTGGACGTCGTCGACGTCGAGGTGCTGCGGGGCCCGGACGGGACGACCGACGTCCAGCTGCGCGCCCGGGTCCCGCGCCCGCCGGTGTGACGGGGGCCCGGTGGTGGGGAGCGGGTCTCAGGCGGTGTGGCGGGAGCGCAGGACCGCTCCGGTGGCGGCGGCCACGACGTCGAGCTCGTCCAGCGCGAGGGTGAAGTCCAGGACGTCGTCCCAGCTGATGGTGGCGCCGGTGCGCTCCTCCAGGGCCTCGGCCGGCACCTCCCACGGTTCCGATGACACGCCACCGGTGGTGAGCAGACGCACCACGTCCTCGCTGGCGTGCTTGCGCACCTCCTCGACGCACCCCTCGCAGTCGAAGGCGTAGAAGCTCCACGCGGTCACGGAGCAGACGACCAGGCGCACCTGCGCCGGGGTCAGCTCGACGTCGCCGCAGGCGGGGCACGTGGCCTTGATCGTGGTCATGGGGGTGGGTCCTTCCGGTACTGGTGCGCGCCCCTGTCCACCGGGGCCGACACAGGAGGATCGGGACGGGCGCGCCGACCCTTGAGCCCCCGCGCCCCGCGAGCTCGTGCCGGGCTGCCGGTGCACCGCGGTGCCGCCGACGTGCGGCCCTGAGGGCTCCGGGCGGGGGACCCCGCCCCGCGCGCCGTCAAGGGGACGGGCGCGCGCGACGAAGCACGGGTCAGAGATCGGCGCGCTGCAGCAACCGGCGCGACCGCTCCCCAGCAGCGCAGGTGGCGACGTGGCTCACGACGAGGTCCCCCCCGGGTGGACGGCGGGGTTCCGCCGGCGCCGGACCCCCACCTGGACGGTCCGGGACCTCAGCGCCGTGATCGCCGGGACCCGCGGCGCCGGCAGCCTCGTGGTGCGCTACCAGCCCGTCGTGTCCGCCGCCGACGCGACGCCGCTCGCGGTCGAGGCCCTGGTCCGCTGGCAGCTCCCGGACGGCTCGCAGGTGCCGCCGGACCAGTTCGTCGGGACGGCGGAGTCCCGCGGCCTCGGCGGCGCCCTCGACGCGGTGGTGCTCCAGCGGGCGCTGCACCAGGTGCGGCGCTGGGACGCCGCCGGCATCCACGTGCACCGGGTGGCCGTCAACCTCGGGCGCACCAGCGTGCTGGCCCCGGACCTGCTGGACGTCGTCGCCGCCGCGTGCGCGAACGCCGGGGTGGGGGCCGACCGCCTGGTCCTGGAGGTGCTCGAGCACGAGCGGCTCGACCTCGACGTGGCGGCCCTGGACGGCCTCCAGGCGCTGGCCGACGCCGGCACCACGATCGCCGTCGACGACTTCGGCAGCGGCTACGCCGGGCTGGGGCTGCTGGCGCGGCTGCCGGTCGGGGTGGTCAAGCTCGACCGCGGCCTCCTGCCGGGGCCGCACCGCGTCGTGGCCAGCGGTGCGCCGTCGGCGTGCGCGCTGCTGGCGGGGACGGTGGCCCTCGCCCGGACCGTGGGGGCGGAGGTGACGGCCGAGGGGGTGGAGACCCCCGAGCAGTGGGCCCTGGTGAACGAGCTGGGCGTCAGCCACGTCCAGGGCTGGCTGTTCGCCCCGGCGCTGGACCCGGACGACGTGACGCACTTCTGGCGGTCGCACAGCGCACCGGCGGCGGCGCCCGTCCTGCTCCGCGAGGGCGCTGCGCGGGATCCCGGCAGCGCCTGAGCGACGAGGGCGGGCGTCAGCGGCGGGTGCCGCGGCACCGGCTCGGCAGTCTCTTCCTCGAGCGCCCCCTACACTGGGAAGGTTGTGGGACGCCTACACGGCCGCACCATCGGCTCCCGTGGGTCGGCGGTCGGGTTGACGTCACAGCCCCCCCAACAGCTGGTGGCACCGCGCCGAGGTGTGACCAGCATCGTCAGCGTGGCCCCTGGACCGATCCCCCCTGACCCCGGGCGGCGGACGGCTCGCGCACGTCGGCACGAGGTCCGCCCATGTCCAGCGCCACGAAGCCCTTCGACCTGCGCGACCCGTCCGAGGGCTCGGGTCCCGGCGCGACAGCGGACCAGTACGAGCGGTCGCTGCACCACCTGCGCCTCGTCGTCGCCGGCGACGAGAGCCTGGGACGGGCCCTGCACCGGATCGCGGTGGAGGCGGCCGAGGTCCTCGACGGCGTTGACGAGGCCTCCGTGACGATCTCCCGCGAGCGCGCAGCCCTCACCGCGGCGTTCAGCGGCCCGACGTCCGCGGCGCTCGACGAGCGGCAGTACGAGTCCGACGCAGGGCCCTGCCTGGAGGCCTGCCGCACCGGCCGGAGGGTCCTCGTGCCGTCGGTGCAGCCGGGCGACGCGGGTCCCTTCGACGGCTTCGCCCGGGAGGCCCGGCGCACGAGCGTGCGCAGCGTGGCGGCGCTGCCGCTGCGCCCCGCCGGGACGGTGCGCGGAGCGCTGAACCTGTACACCGTCGGCGAGGTCCCCCTGGGTGGTGACGAGCTGACCCGGGCCGAGGCCTTCGCGACCACGGCGGCAGCAGCCCTCGCGGCCGCCGTCACCTACGCGGCCGCCGTGGAGGACGCCGCCAACGCCCGCGCCATGATGGAGAGCCGGGCCGTGATCGAGCAGGCCAAGGGCGTGCTCATGGCGCGCTTCGGCATCGACGCGGAGACCGCCTTCGCCCGCCTCCGCGAGACGTCCCAGCACAGCAACCGCAAGCTGCGCGACCTCGCCGCGGAAGTCGTCGCGGAGGCATCGGACCCGAAGCGGCCGTCGTCGTCCTCCTGAGGCCGGCGCCGGTGGGGCAGTCAGCTCCCGGGGTGCGGGCGGGGCACCGCCTGCATACCATCCACACCAGGGCGCCAGCCCTGCGCTGCCCCGGACCCGGCGGTCCTGCCACCGCGGACCCGACGGGGGAGTGTTGACCACGTCCACCTCCTCGGTCAGCACCGAACCTCGACGGGAGACCGTGCGGTGACGCGGGCCGAGTCCCTGCGCGCGCGGCTGTCCAGCGCCGCCAGCGGGCCGGACGCCGCCGACCGGATCTGCGAGGTCTGCGTCGAGCTGCTGGCCGTCGACGGCGCCGCCATCTCCCTGGTCCACGCCGGTGAGTCGCGGGGCACGCTGGGCGCCTCGGGCCCGCTGAGCCGCCGCCTCGACTCCTACCAGTTCACGTACGGCGAGGGCCCCTGCCTGGAGGCGGCGCGCACCTCACTCCCCGTGCTGGTCCCCGACGCCGACGACCCCCGCGAGGTGCGCTGGCCGGCCTTCTCCGCGGCGATGCTCGAGGCGGGGGTCCGCGCCGTCTTCGCCCTGCCCATCAGCATCGCCGCCGAGGGCGTCGGGGCCCTCGACCTCTTCCGCGTCGAGCCCGGCCGCCTGAGCGGGCAGGACCTGCGCGGCGGCCTCGTGGCGGCGCAGCTGGCCTGCCTGCCCGTGCTGGACCTCGCCGAGCAGGCCGAGCGCCGCGCGAGCGCCGGCGTGGAGGAGGGCGGGACGGCCGACCCCTGGCAGGAGGTGGCCTCGCTGGAGCGGGTGGAGGTCTACCAGGCGACGGGGATGCTCATCGCCCAGCTGGACGTGGGCCCGGCCGAGGCGCTGGTGCGGCTGCGCGGACGCGCCTTCACCACCGGGCAGACGGCCAGTGAGGTCGCCCGGGAGATACTGGAGCGACGCCTCAGCGCTGACCGCAGCGGTGCGTGGCACGAGCGCCGGTCGGCGGGGGAGGCGTGATGGTGCAGACCAGGGACCGTGAGCGCCCGGTCGCCGATGCGCTGGTCGGGCTCGCGACGGCCCTCGCGACGGGGTCTGACGTCGTCGACCTGCTCTCGACGCTGACGTCGGACTGCGCGGAGCTCCTCGACGTGGCCTCGGCCGGCCTGCTCCTCGCCGACGACCGCGGGGTGCTCCACGTGATGGCGGCGTCCTCGGAGCGGGCAGCCGACCTCGAGGCGTTCCAGAGCCAGCGCCGGCAGGGCCCCTGCCTGGACTGCTACCGCACCGGGGCGCCGTCCTCCGTGCCCGACCTGGCCGCCGCCGCCGGCCGGTGGCCGGACTTCTCCGCCGTCGCGGCCCAGCTCGGGATCGCCTCGGTGCACGCCGTGCCGATGCGCCTGCGCAGCCGCACCCTGGGTGCCCTGGGCCTGTTCGGCTCCCGTGCCGGTGCGCTCGACGAGGCCGACCTGCGGCTGGCCCAGGCGCTCGCCGACGTCGCCAGCGTGGCGCTGCTCCAGGCCGGGGCCGCCGTGGACGGTGACGCGCTGACCGCGCGGCTGCGGGCGGTGCTCGACGCGCGGGTGGTGGTCGAGCAGGCGAAGGGCGTGATCGCGCACACCGGTGCCCTGACCGTCGACGCCGCCTTCGGCAGGCTGCGCTCCCACGCGCGCGCCAGCGGCCGGCCGCTGGCCGACACGGCGCGCGCCGTCGTCGACCGCGACCTGCCCGCCGTGGTGCTGCTCCGGGAGACCGGCGGACCAGCGCCGTCCTGACGTCCCGCGGGTGGCGGGTGCCGCTACGCGCGCAGGTGGGCTGCCGACTGGCACGTGAAGGGGTCGCCGGCCCTCAGGCCCACCTGGTTGAGGTGGGTGATGATCGCCCGGTAGGAGCCGACGAGCGTCGCCTCGGTGTAGGGGATGCCGCGCTCGGCGCAGAAGTCCCGGACCAGCGGCTGCACGTGGCGCAGGTTCGGGCGCGGCATGCTCGGGAAGAGGTGGTGCTCCACCTGGCGGTTCAGGCCGCCCATGGCGAAGTCGACCCAGGGGCCCCCGGACACGTTGCGCGAGGTGAGCACCTGCCGCTGCAGGAAGTCGATGCGGCTCCCGCGGTCGATGATCGGCATGCCGACGTGGTTGGGCGCGAACGCACCCGCCATGCACACGCCCAGGACTGCGAGGTGGACGCCGACGAACGCCGCGGCGGTCCCCGGCGACATCAGCAGCAGCAGCCCGGTGAGGTACAGGCCCCAGTGGACCGCGAGCAGCCCGAGGTCGGTCCAGCGGCCCTTGGCGCCGCGGGCCGCGAGGGCGCGCGCCGAGGAGACGTGCAGGTTGGCGCCCGCCACGAGCAGCAGGGGGAGGAAGAACCAGCCCTGGTACCGCGTGACCCGCGCCCGCAGGCCGCGCCGCGACGTCGCCGCCTCGGCGTGGAAGGCGACGAACGCCGACTCGATGTCGGTGTCCTTGCCGAGCTGGTTGGGAGCCCCGTGGTGCTTGGAGTGCTTGCGCATCCACCACCCGTAGCTGAGGCCCGCGAAGAGCCCGGCGAAGACGCGGGCGGCCCAGTCGTTGCGCCGCGCCGACTCGAAGATCTGGCGGTGCGCGCCGTCATGGCCGAAGAAGGCGAACTGCGTCGCCAGCACGCCGACCGCGACGGCCAGCGCGAGCTGCCACCAGGAGTCACCGACGAGCACCACGCCGGTGACGACGCCCGCCGCGGCCAGGACGGCGACGGCGGTCCGGACCGCGTAGTACGTGCGGCGCCGGCCCATCAGACCCGCGGCGCGCACGAGCGCTGAGAGCTCGGCGTAGCTGCTGGTGGCCCGCTCGCGGGGGCTTGCCGGGCGGGCGGGAGCCGGCGCGGCGCCGCGGGGGGACGCCCCGGTGCGCGGGGGGGTGGTGGTCGACACGGGGGTCCTCCTGATCGGGGTGGTCGGTGCGGTGCGGTCCGACCTGCTGCGCGGTGCCTGACTGGTGCGGGGTGGTGCTGGGTGGGTCCTCCGCGTTGCTGGGAGCTGCGGACGTCGCCAGCAGCGCGGGGGTGTGCGGGCCCCCGACCTCGGCCGGGGGGCGGTGTGATCAGCCGGGCGGGTGTGCCGACCGGTCGGGGGTCGAGGTGCTCATCGGGGCTCCGGTCGGGTGAGGCCCGGCGGTGGTGGACACCGGGGCCGTGGAGACCATCTTCGCGCTGGCCCCGCTCGAGCCGTGGAATCCTGGGCGGATCTGAACGGCGACGTGCGGCAGCGCGCGTCACCGGGGTCCCGGGCAACGAGGTCGGGGGCTTCTGCTCGTCACTTTCACCCGTCGCGGACCGCGCCGCAAGCCGAGCCGAACCGCCGTCGGTCCCCCGGCTCGTCAGGCGACAGCCGTTCGGTCAGGTGCTCAGCTGGAACGCGTCGGTGCGGCCTTCCACCAGGGCGAGCGACAGGTCCCGCAGCTTCGTCCCACGACGGCGCGCGGTGCTGCGCAGCAGGAGGAAGGCGTCGGCGACGGAGGTCCCCAGCTGCGCCGCGATCAGGCCCTTCGCCTGCTCGATCAGCACCCGGGTGTCGAGGGCCGTCTGCAGATGGGACGCCAGGGCCCGGGCATCGCTGGCGGCGCGCTCCTGCAGCAGGCCGATCGTGGCGATGTCCGCCAGGCCCTGGGCCACCCGCACCGCGTCGGGACCCGGCACGTGCCACCGGTCGGAGAACATGCCGAGGGCCCCCAGCGTCTGGTCGCGCAGCCGCAGGGGGACGGCGACCACCCCGAGCAGCCCGTGGGCTCGCATCCCCGGGGCGAAGCCGGGCCACCGGCCCTCGACGTCGCCGGGGTCGACGGCGACGACCGTGGCTCCGGTGGCGAAGCACTCCAGGCAGGGGCCGACGTCGCTCTGCAGCTGGAGCAGCTCCAGGTCCTTGACCGCCTCGCTGGAGGAGGCCACCAGACGCAGCTGCCCCGACCCGTCGGCGAGGAGGATGCCGGCGGCGGTGGGGCCGAGCAGGCGGACGGCGCTCTCGGCGAGGTGCTGGAGCAGGTCTGCCGGGTCGTACCCGGCGACGAGGGTGTCTGCCAGGGACACGAAGGCGTCGATGACCTCGCTGTTGACGTCACCGGAGGCGCCCGGGGCGGGAGCGGTCCTGGCAGTGTTCTCGGCCATGGTCGGCAGGCCTCCTGGCGAGACGGCGCGACTCGACCCGTCCCTCGCGCGTCCGGCGCGGGCGCCGGCTGGTCTGTGCGGGTCCAGGTACGAGGACTCGCAGCGTCCCATCCTCGTGGATCAACGGGGTGAGCGCCCGGTGAGCGGCCGATGAGCGCCGATGACCGGGCGGACCCGCCCCCACCGGCGGTCAGGGGACCGGGTGGCCGAGGTCGACGGGGGCGCCACCGTCGCCTCCCCGCTGCAGCACCGCCGCGTACAGGCGCTCGTGGCTGCTGGCCGCGACCTCCCAGCCGTGGCAGCGGGCGACCTCGCGCCCCCGCTCCGGCGGCGGAGCACCGCCGTCGAGGGCGCGCTCCAGGGCGCTGGACAAGGAGGACGCATCGGCAGCGAAGAGCACCGCGTCGCCGAGCACCTCCCGCAGCACGGGCAGGTCCCGCGCCACGACGGGCACCCCGGCCGCCAGCGCCTCCAGCGGCGCCATCCCGAAGCCCTCCTTGACCGAGGGGAACCCCATCGCTGACGCAGCGGCGACCAGGGCGGGCAGCGCGTCGTCGTCCACGGCGCCCAGGAGGACGGGCGCGGTGCCCAGCTCCGCGGCGAGCGCCGACGCTCGCTCGTCGAAGTCCGCGCGGTAGGCGCGGTGGTCGAAGAGGGTCTCGCCGCCGGCGACGACGAGCGCGACGTCGCGCAGGTCCCGGCGCCGCCGCAGCTGGCCCCAGGCCTCCAGCAGGTCGGTGCTGCCCTTGCGCGGCTCGACGCCGCCGACAGCGAGCACGTACCGGCCCAGCCGCTGCTGCCAGGCCCGGCGGGCGGCGCGGGCCGCCGTCGTCGTCCGCTCCGTCCGCGGCGGCCGCCGCGAAGCGCGCGGCGTCGACACCACCGGGCACCACGGTGGGCACCAGCCCGTAGGCGGCGGCCACCTCCTGCGCCACGGCCGCGGAGACGCAGACGCGGACGTCGGGGTCGCGCACCGCGGCGTCGTGGCAGGCGACGAGCTCCGGTGTGGTGAACGCGTCGAGGTGGTGCACCGTGCGCACGAGCAGCATCCCCGCCGCCCGCGCCGGGCCGGCCACGGCGCTCGCCGAGATGCAGTCCTGGGCGTGCACCACCTCGGGCCGGCCGCCGCCCGCCCGTCCCTCAGCCAGAAGCGCGGCCGCGCCGAGGACCGCGATGGAACGGGTGATGCGCGCCCCGACGTCCTCGCCCTCGACCGCTGGGAACGGGACGGCGACCACCCGCACCCGCGGGTCGACCGGGCGGAAGAACGCGGTGTCGCCGCCCCGGCCGAGGGTCCAGACGGTCACGTCGTGGCCGCGTCCGGCCAGGGCCTCCGCCAGGGCGAGGGTGTGGACGACGCCGCCGCGGGGCTTCGTGGAGTACGTCAGCAGCGCGACCCTCACGGCGCTGCGCCGTAGGCGCTGACCACCCGGTCCCGCAGGTGGTGGACGCGCCGCCGTGCCCGCGCGACGCCGTCAGCCACCCGCGCCGGGGCGCACGCCATGCCCCCCTGGGTCCAGGTGCGCGCGACGACGTCCCCCGACGGGTCGACCACCTTCGCCTGCCCCAGGAAGCGCAGGCCGCCCTGCCGGCCGGTCTGGTTCGACGAGACCAGCCACACCTGGTTCTCTGCGGCCCGCGCCGCGTCGTAGAGGTCGAACAGGCGCGCCTGCCGGTCGAGCCGGATCCGGTCGGCGCGGTCGGTGGCGCTCGCGGGCCACGCCGACAGGCACGCCAGGACCTCGGCGCCGTCCAGGGCGAGGGTGCGGGCCGACTCCGGGAAGGTCTTGTCGAAGTCGACCATCATCCCGAGCCTGCCGACCGGGGTGTCGAAGGCGGCGAAGGAGGTGCCCGCCCGGTACGCGAGCGACTCGCCCAGGGGCAGGTGCACCTTGCGGTGGGTGCCGAGCACCGCGCCGTCGTGCACGCAGACGGCGGTGTTCCAGCGCCGCGCCGCCGCCGCGACGGGGCCGTCGCCGGCATCGGAGTCGGCGTCGAGCTCGCTGACGCCGAAGCACACGACCATGCCGCCGGCCAGCGCCGCGACCCGGGCCACCTCCGGCCCGTCCAGGCGGACGGCCGGCGGCAGCGCGCGGCCGGGACCGACCGGGTCGGCGAGGTCGTCGACGTACCCGCCGATCGTCGCGTCCGGGAGCACCAGCAGGTCCGCGCCCGCGGCGCGGGCCGCGCCGATGACACCGTCGAGCTTCAGCAGGGTCCGCTCGACGTCCCGGCCGAAGTGACCCGCCACGGCCGCCAGCACCACCTCGCCGTCCACCGTCACCACCGGGTCACCACCCGGCCCACGACCCGGCCCTCGACCCGGCCCTCGACCCGGCTCACCCGGTGAGCCGGCTCCGCGCGCCCGCCCGCTCCACCACCGCCGCCGCGAGGTGCTCCGCGTCGCGGGCGATGCCGGCGAAGCGGCCCGACCCCCACGTGTGCAGCCACGGCAGCCCCAGGAAGTGCAGCCCCGGCGCCGAGGTGGTGCCCCGGCGGTGGGTGGGGGCGCCGGTGCCGTCGAAGACGCCGACCTGCACCCACCGGAAGTCCGCCCGGAAGCCGACGGCCCAGACCACGGAGGTGACGCCCGCGTCGCGCAGGTCCAGGTCGACGACCTCCTCGTGCGGGGACGGCGGCTGCCAGACCGGCACGTAGCGCGCCTCGGCCGGCGCGTCGATCCCCTGCCGCTCGATCCAGCGGTCGATGTCGTCCTTGATGGACTCCGCGACGGCGTCGGCGGCGTCCAGCGCCGCGCCGGTGGTGCGGGTGAAGCGCAGGAGCGCCCCGTCCTCACCGCCGGAGCGCTCCACGGACGCGAGCCGGCCGTGCAGGTGCATGCCCTCCGCGGCGAAGGCCCGCAGGTCGATGTCACGCCCGCCGCCGCGCCCGGTGACGTAGTGGTTGGTCGACTCCCGCTTGCTCAGGCCGCCGGCGTGGGCCTCGATGCCGACGTCGTAGACGCCCATGTCGTGCAGCCACGCACGCAGTCGCGGCCGCGGTAGCGGCGGGCCACCCGCGGGGCGCTGCCGAGCGGCGAGGTGCACCTCGCGCCCGGCCAGGTGCAGGTCCTCGGCGATCTGCGCGCCGGACTGCCCCGAGCCCACGACGAGCACGCGCCCTCGGGGCAGCGCCCGGGGTAGCTGTAGCCCGCCGAGTGCAGCTGGACGAGGTCGCCGGGCAGGCGCGTGCGAGACCGCGGGCAGCGACCGGCAGGTGGTAGCCGCCGGTGGCGACGACGACCTGCTCCGCGGTCAGGCGGCCCGCGGTGGTGATCGACCTCGTACCGCCCACCACCCCCGCGGTCGCCGGCAGCTCGCGCAGCGCGGTCACGGTGACGCCCTCCACCAGCGGCGCCTCGAAGCTCGCCGGGTAGCCGCGCAGCCAGGTCACCACCTCGTCGCGCGCCATGAACCCGTCGGGGTCGTCGCCGGAGTAGAGGTAGCCCGGGCAGCTGGCACTGCCAGTTGGGCGTGACCAGGGTGAACGCGTCCCAGCGGCGGTCGGCCCAGTCGTGGGCGGCGGTGTCGCGCTCCAGGACGACGTGGTCGACGCCCGCGCTGCACCAGGTGCCAGCTCAGCGACAGGCCGGCCTGCCCGCCCCCGACCACGACGACCCGCAGGTGGCGCCCGTCGAGATCGGCGCCAGCCGTCCCAGCGGTGGGCGGTGCTGCCGTCGTCGTGCTCATCGGGCCCCACCGGGCAGCGGCGGCTGGATGGACAGCACGTCGACGACGGCGTCGGCGTCGTGCGCCGCGTACTGAGCGGCGCGGGCGCGGATGCCCGCGGCGGTGGCCGTCGCGCTGGTGCACGCCATCCCGTACCGCGCGCGGACGCGCTCGGAGGCCTCGTCCATCGCCGCGGTCGCGCGGGCCACGAAGTCGCCGAGGGTGTACCGCTGGCCGGGCGCGAGGTGGTCGTGGACGACGAGGCTGGGGGAGTAGCACGCCTCCTGCGCGCCGTCGGGCCAGCGCACGACGAACGTCGCCTCAGGCACGGGACGCCGCCTCCTGCAGCGCCGGTGCGGTGACCGGCCCGGGCAGCGGCCCGGGGACCGCGGAGACGGCGTCGCCGTAGGCGTCGGGGCGCCGGTCGCGCAGGTGGTACATCCCGCCGCGCGCCGCGGACAGCTCGCGGTCGAGGTCGATGGTGGCGACCGCCGTCCCCGGTCCGGTGCCGGTGTGCGCCAGCACCGCCCCCCCGGGGTCGACGACCTTCGCCGACCCCACGTACCGCAGCGACCCGAACGCGCCCGCCTGGTTGGCCGCCACCCAGAACAGCTGGTTGTCCAGGGCCCGGGCCCGGTCGAGGAGGTCGAAGCGGTGGGTCCAGCGGTCGTCGGCGAGGTCGGGGGCGGCGTTGGTGCGCGAGGCGGGCCACGCCGACAGGCTCACCACCACCTGCGCCCCGTCGAGGGCCAGCGCACGGGCCGCCTCCGGGAAGGCCTTGTCGTAGCAGATCTGCATCCCCAGGCGCCCGACCGGAGTGTCGAAGGCCGCGAAGCCGTCACCGGCCGCGTACGACAGGTGCTCGCCCAGCGGCTGGTGGACCTTGCGGTAGACCCCCAGCACGGCGTCGCCGGTGAGGCAGACCGCGGTGTTGTACCGGGTGGTGCCGTCGTCGGCGAGCTCGCACAGGCCCACGCAGAGCACCAGGTCACCGGCCAGGGCGCGCAGCCGGCCCACCTCCGGCCCGTCGAGGCGCAGTGCCGGCGGCTGCGAGCCCGACGGCCGGGACGGGTCCGGCACGTCGCTCTTGGAGCCGAGCGTCGACAGGTAGCCGCCGACCGTCGCCTCGGGCAGGGCGAGCAGCCCGACGCCGCGCTCGCGGGCGTCGGCGACGAGCTGGGTGATCTGGGCGTAGCAGGCGTCGAGGTCGCGGGTGAAGCCGGCGGAGACGGCGGCGACGGTGAGGCTCACGAGAGCACCTCCAGCAGGGGGACGGCGGGGGAAGCGCAGCGGAAGCCCATGATCACGGTCGGTCTCCCCGGCCGTGATCATGGACTTCCCGAACAGCGGCGGGGCCGAGGCCGGTGGCGCCGGCGCCCGGGGCGGTGGCGGCGGTGGTCTCGCCGTCCGGCCAGCGCAGGACGACGGCGGACCCGGCCGCGAGCGGGTCGGCGGCGTCGACGAGCTCGCCGCAGCGGGCGACCTCGAAGCCCGTGACGCCGGTCCCGGGGAGCCGCGCGGCGAGCGCGAGGTCGCGGGCGGCGTCGTCGGCAAGGAGGAAGCCGGTGCCGGGGAAGCAGGTGAGCCAGTCGCCGGTGGAGACGTCGTCGCTGCTGGGGCGGGGGACGGCGGCGACGTCGAGGACCGCCGCGACGCCGCTGGCCTCCGCGAGCATCGCCAGCGTCCCGACGACTCCCGCCATCGAGACGTCCTTGGCGGCCGCCGGCCGGACCCGCGCGACCACACCCGTGATGGCCCGCAGCTGCTCGGGCGTGCGCGCGGTGGTGGAGTCCCACTGCCGCCCGGCGTGGCCGCGGCGCCACCCGCCGGCGGTGTCGACCGCGAGGGTCACCGCCATCCCGGCCCGCCCGCCGCCGCCGGGGACGGGCGGAAGCCCACCCGGCACCCGGCCCAGCGCGGTGGCCGAGAGGGAGGCCGGGACGCCGAGCTGCGTGTGACCCCCGAGCAGCGGGACGCCGTGCGCCGCGGCACCGGCGCGCAGCCCCGCCAGCACCCGCGCGGCGAAGGAGGCGTCGCGGGCGCCGACGGCGTCGAGCAGGCCGACGGGCTCGGCGCCCATCGCGGCGACGTCGTTGACGTTGACGAGCGCGGCGCACCAGCCGGCCCACTCCGGGTCGCGTTCGACCATCGACGGGACGATCGCGTCGCACGCGGCGACGAGGTCGCTGCCGGGCACGGGCGCGGCGTCGTCGCCGAGGAACGCCCCGCCGGCGCTGCCGGTGAGGAGGCCGCCGAGCAGCTGCCCCAGGGGCGCCTTCGTCGCCTCCAGCAGGTCCTGCACCCGGCCGACCGGCCAGCGCATCAGCACGTGCGGGGCGCCACCGGCACCGGGGACCTCGACGTCGCGCACCCGGACCCACCCGATCCGGGTGAACAGCTGCTCGTTCGCCGACTGCACCGCCGCGTCGAAGCGCAGCGCCCCGGCGGCCTCGGCGTGGGCGCACGCGGCGCGCACGAGCGCGGCGCCCAGGCCCCTGCCGACCGACCCGCCGCCGCGACGGGCCCCGGCGGTGACGACGAGCCGCGAGCCCGCCCACCAGCCGACGTCGACGCCGCCGGTGAGGTGCTGTCCGGACGGCGCGAGCCGCACCCCGCCGAGCACCTCGCCGGCGTCCGACCCGGCGAGCGCCCGGGCGACCAGCACCAGGGCCCGCGGGTCGTCGTCGACGGCGTCCGCCTCCACCGCGCCGGAGCCGAACAGGCCCTGCTCGGCGACGAACACCTCCCGGCGCAGCCGCCGGTGGGCCGAGACGCCGGCGGCGTCGGCGACCTCCACCCGCCACAGCGCGGCTGGTGCGGGGGCCCGCTGGGGGAGCGCCCCCAGCAGGACGCCGCCGATGGAGTGAGCGCTCATCAGGCGCCCGCCGCCTGCAGCGCGCTGCACGCCCCGCACGCCGCGCAGCCGGCCTTCTGGTCGGTGCTGAGCATCCCGCGGGCCCGCAGGTCGGCGGCCACCCGCGCCGTCACGTCGGCGACGACGGCGGCGTCCGGGGCCCGGACGCCGTCCACGTCGACGGCCAGCGTCCCCGCGATCCGCCGGAACGGGACGACGAAGGGGTAGACGCCCATCGCCGCGAGCTCCGCGGCGCCCGCGACGAGCTCGTCGGGGTCCTCGCCGAGCCCGACGATGAGGTACGTCGAGACCTGGTTCCTCCCGAACAGGCGGACGCCCTCGGCCCACGCCTCGCGGTAGCGCTCCAGCGAGACGGTCGCCTTGCCCGGCATCCAGCGACGCCGGACGGCGTCGTCGAGGGACTCGACGTGGATGCCGAGGGAGTCGGCGCCGGCGTCGCGCAGCTCGGCGAGGGCGCCGAGGTCGTCCGGCGGCTCCACCTGCACCTGCACCGGCAGCCCCGGCACCGCCTCCTTCACCGCCCGCACGCAGCGGGCCACGTGGCGGGCGCCGCGGTCGCGCCCGTTCGACGTCCCCGTCGTCATGACCACCTGCCGCACGCCGTCGAGCCGGACCGCCGCCTCAGCGACCTCCGCCAGCTCCTCGGGGCGCTTCACCGCGGTGGTCGCCCCCGCGCGCAGCGACTCCTCGATGGAGCAGAACCGGCAGCGCTGGTCCTCGGCGTAGCGGATGCAGGTCTGGACCACGGTGGTGGCCAGGACGTCGGTGCCGTGCAGCCGCGCGAGCTGGTCGTACCGGACGCCGTCGGCCGTCGTCAGGTCGTAGAAGCGGGGCCGGGCGACGGCCTCCGCGTCCAGCCCGGTGTCGACCCACTGCTCCTGCGCGCCCGAGCCACCGGGTGCGGTGCTGTCGGCGCCGTCGCCGCACCCGGTCGAGCGCAGCAGCCGTCCCTCCCGGATCAGGTAGGGGCTGGTGGGGTCGACGGGCAGGGCGGCGCCCCGCCCGTCGAGGCGCACGTGGCCGTCGTCGCTGGGGCCGGCGCCGCCGCGGCGCTGCACCGGGGCAGCGACCCGGACGCCGCGGATGGCGACGGCGACCCGGGTCTCCAGAGCGCTGTCGGCGCTCATGTCAGACCATGTAGGTGCTGTTGACGATCGCGCCCTTGCGGGCGTAGTGGATCAGCGCGTCCTGCACGTCGAGCGGGTGGCAGGGGATGACGCCGTCGATGAGGTCCTCCTCGCGCAGCCCGTGCAGCGACAGCCCGAAGCGGCAGCAGTACACCGTGCCGCCCTCGGCGATGAACGTCTCGATCGAGCCGTTGATGTTCTGCTCGCCCGGGAACGCGGAGTCGCCCGTGGTGGGGAAGCCGCGGGTGGCCATGCAGTTCATCGAGCCCGGGCCGTAGAAGTACAGGACGGACTCGAAGCCCTTCCGCAGCGCGCGGGTCGCCTGCAGGATCGCCACGAAGCTCACCGACGACTCGTGCGCGATGCCGTGCACCAGCGTCAGGTACGCCTCGCCGGGCTCGGCCTGGTAGTCCGGGAAGATCTTGGTGGAGCCGTAGACGTTGCTGCCCTTGGCCAGCGACGGGTGGGGGATCTCCGCGACGCTCTTCTCCGCGGCGGCCTTGATGGCTGCGGCGGTCTCGTCGGACGTGGCGGCGGCGGTGGTGGTCATGTCGGGCTCCTCGGTCGGTGCAGCGGGCGGGCCGTGCGGGTGGTGCGGGTGGTGCTCCCTCAGCCGTAGAGGGCTGAGAAGTTCTCGGTGAGCCACAGGCGGGCCAGCTCGCCGTCGCCGGCGGCCCCGCACAGGCGCGCGAGCTCCCCGGCGGCGTCGCCCCAGGGCTCGTCGCTGGCGTACAGGACGCGGTCGTGGCCGATGCCGCGGCGCTCGACCTCCGCCGCCAGCCAGCGCGGCGCGAACCCGATCGCCCAGGAGGTGTCGGTGTAGACGCGCTTGCCGGCGGCCACCCAGTCGAAGAAGCGGGAGCCGATGAGCTTGATGTGGCCGCTCATCCCGCCGCCGAGGTGGACGAGGTGGATGGCGACGTCGTCGCCGTACCGGTCGACCAGCAGCCCGACCTCGTCGACGTCGGACGCGCCGCCGGGGCTGGTGTGGACGTGCACCACGAGGCCGTGCTCGCGGGCGGCCCCGAAGATCGCGTCGAGCTGCGGGGCGCACGCCTCGTCCGAGGCGCGCCCGCCGAGCAGGAACGACGTCTTCAGGGCGACGACGCCGCTCTCCCCGGCCTGCGCGAGCGCAGCGGCGGTGAGGTCGGCGTCCTGCGGGCGGGGGGAGACCCACAGCCCGGCGCGGACGCGGTCGTCGCGGGCAGCGGCCTCCAGGACCACGTCGTTCAGCGCGAAGGACGCGCTGACGTCGGGGACGCCGTAGTTGGGGATGACGAGGGCCCGCTCGGTGCCCTCGTCGTCCATCGCGCGGAGGAGGGCGTCGACGTCGGGGACCGCGGTGGTGTCGGGGTTGACGGGCGGGCCGCCGTAGAAGGGGAAGGCGGGCAGCACGCCGAGGTGGCGGTGGGCGTCGTGCACCCCGCCCCGCGTCGACCGGCCCCCTGGCATGCCGAGAGTCAACGGACGCGGTGTTTCCGGTTGGTCACGTCCGTGGTGAGGGCTCGTTGCGGAGTCCTCACCACGATCATCCGCGGGCCGCCTCGGGTCGTCGGCGCGGGGAGCGGCTGCCTAGGGTGGTGAGCGCGGGGCAGGGACTGCGCGGTGGCCGGCGGGACGAGGAGGGCGTGCGATGACGGACGGCTGCACGCTCACCGCGGCCGCTACGACGCTCACGCCCCTCACGCGGAGGCGCCACGTCGACCTGCGCCGCACCGCCTCCCAGGGCTGTCGTCGCTGACCTGGTCCCACCGGCGCTGACGCGCGCCGCCCGGGCCGGGGCCCCGACGTCGACCACGCTCGTCCCGACCACCCGTGGGAGCCCTCCCGTGCCATCGCAGCCCTCTCAGCACCTGCACCTGGCCGTCGCCCTCGACGGCGCCGGCTGGCACCCCGCCGCGTGGCGCGAGCCGAGCGCGCGCCCGCACGACCTGCTCACCGCCGGCTACTGGGCCGACCTCGTCCGAGAGGCCGAGGCGGGCCTGCTCGACCTCGTGACGTTCGAGGACGCGCTGCGCCTGCAGTCCGACGACCCCCGCCGCCCGGACTCCCGCACCGACCGCGTGCGGGGGCGCCTGGACGCGGTCCTCGTCGCGGCGCGGGTGGCGCCGCTGACGCGCAGCATCGGCCTGGTGGCGAGCGCGACGGTGACGCACACCGAGCCGTTCCACCTGTCGACGGCCATCGCGACGCTCGACCACGTCAGCCGCGGCCGCGCGGGGGTGCGGGTGCAGGTGTCCCTGCGCCCCGACGAGGCCGCGCAGTTCGGGCGCCGGCCCGAGCTCGCTGCCCTCGGCCCGGGCGCCGACCCGCGCACCCTCGACCCGGCGCTCGTCGACGACGTCTTCGGCGAGGCCCGCGACGCGGTGGAGGTGCTGCGGCGCCTCTGGGACAGCTGGGAGGACGACGCCGAGATCCGTGACGTCGCCACGGGCCGGTTCGTCGACAGCGAGAAGCTGCACACCGTCGACTTCACGAGCGAGAGGTTCTCGGTGCGCGGCCCGTCGATCACCCCGCGGCCGCCCCAGGGCCAGCCGGTCGTCGCGGCGCTGAGCCACGTCCCGGTGGCGCACCGGCTGGTGGCGACGTCGGCAGACCTCGGCCTCCTCACCCCCCGCAGCACCGACGACGCGGCGGCGCTGGTCGCCGCGGTGCGCTCCGAGCGCGAGGCAGCGCGGCCTCGGCGAGGAGCCGCTGCGGCTGCTGGGGGACGTCGTCGTCGTCCTCGACGAGCGCCCGGGAGCGGCGGCCGAGCGCCTGGCGCGCCTCGACGCCGCGGCCGGTGGGGCGGTGCCCACCGACGCGCTCGTCCTCGCGGGGACGCCGTCGGAGCTCGCCGACCTGGCCCTGGAGTGGCGCGAGGCGGGTCTGGACGGGCTGCGGCTGCGCCCGGCCGTCCTGCCCGACGACCTGCGCGCCATCACCCGCGCCCTGGTGCCCGAGCTGCAGCGGCGCGGGGCGTTCCGCACGCGGTACGCCGAGCGGACCCTGCGCGACCGCCTGGGGCTGGCCCGCCCCGCCGACCGCTACGCGCGTGCCTGAGAGGAACCCCATGACCACCCCCAGCAGGCCGGCGGACGACCGGCCCTCCCGCCAGGTGCACCTGGCCGCCCACTTCCCGGGTGTCAACAACACCACCGTGTGGAGCGACCCCGCGGCGGGCAGCCACATCGACTTCGAGTCCTTCGTGCGCTTCGCCGCCACCGCCGAGCGGGGCCGGTTCGACTTCCTGTTCCTCGCCGAGGGGCTGCGGCTGCGCGAGCACGGCGGGCGGATCTACGACCTCGACGTCGTCGGGCGGCCCGACACCTTCACCGTGCTCGCGGCCCTGGCGGCCGTCACCACGCACCTGGGGCTGACGGGCACCATCAGCTCCACCTTCAACGAGCCGTACGAGGTGGCCCGCCAGTTCGCGAGCCTCGACCACCTCTCCGGCGGCCGGGCCGCCTGGAACGTCGTGACCAGCTGGGACGCGTTCACCGGCGAGAACTTCCGCCGCGGCGGCTTCCTGCGCCCCGAGGAGCGCTACGACCGGGCCCGCGCCTTCCTCGACGCCGCGACCGAGCTGTTCGACGCGTGGGACGACGACGCCGTGCTCGCCGACGCGCACAGCGGGCAGTTCCTGCGGCGGCCCGGACCCGGGCGGGTTCTCCCACCACGACGCGCACTTCGACATCAGCGGTCACACCACCGTCCCGCGCACCCCGCAGGGCCGGCCCGTCATCTTCCAGGCCGGTGACTCCGACGAGGGCCGCGACTTCGCCGCCGAGCACGCCGACGCGATCTTCAGCCGTCACGCGACGCGCGAGGCCGGGCAGCCGTTCTACGCCGACGTCAAGGCGCGGCTGGCGCGCTTCGGGCGCGAGCGCGACGACCTGCTGGTGCTGCCCGCGGCCACGTTCGCGCTCGGCGACACCGACGCCGAGGCCGAGGAGCGTCGCCCGCGAGGTGCGGCGGGCGCAGGTCAGCGGTGCCACCGCCATCGTGTTCCTCGAGCAGGTGTGGAACCGCGACCTGTCCGCGTACGACCCCGACGGGCCGCTGCCCGACGTCGACCCGGTGCCCGGCGAGCACACCTTCTCCCAGGGGCGGGCCAGCGTCCGGCATGCACCGCGACCCGCTGGCCGTCGCCGCCGCGTGGCGGGAGCGCGCCGAGGCCGAGGGCCTCTCGATCCGGGAGCTGATGATCGAGCAGACCGCCCGCCAGACGTTCGTCGGCTCCCCGGCCACCGTCGCCGACGCAGGTCGAGGAGCTGGTGCAGCGTCGAGGCCGCCGACGGCTTCATCCTCGTCCCGCACCTGACGCCCGGGGGCCTGGACCCGTTCGTCGACCGGGTGGTGCCGATCCTGCAGGAGCGCGGCGTGCACCGCACCGAGTACTCCGGGACCACGCTGCGCGAGCACCTCGGGCTCGCGAGACCGGCTCGACGCGGGTCGGCGGCGGCGGGGTGGCCTCGTGAGCACGCCGCTGGCGGTCCTCGACCTGGTGCCCGTCTCCTCCGGGAGCACGGCCGCGGAGGCGCTCTCCCGCAGCGCCGACCTCGCCGAGCAGGCCGAGGCCCTCGGCTACGCCCGCTACTGGGTGGCCGAGCACCACCTCAACCCCGGGGTGGTCGGCGTCTCGCCCGCGGTCGTCCTGGCGCTGGTGGCCTCGCGGACCCGGACCATCCGGCTGGGCTCCGCGGCGCTGCAGACCGGGCACCGCACGGTGCTGTCGCTGGTGGAGGACTTCGCGCTGCTCGACGCCGTCCACCCCGGACGCCTCGACCTCGGCCTGGGCCGGCCCGGCGGTCCGCCGCGCCCGCGCAGCGGAGCGCCGTCGGCGCCCGCGTCCGCCCCGCCCGCGGCGGGGTGGGCCGGAGGAGACGCCGCTGCCGGTCCCGGGGCGAGGCCCCCCGCCGCGGCGCGCGTCGTCGGAGGCGCTCACGGTGCCCGCTCCGTTCCCGATGGCCGCGCTGCTCGCCTCGGAGCGGTTCCCCGTCATCCCCGAGCTCGTCACCCCGCTGGAGGCGAGCGCCGACTTCGCGGCGCAGGTCGACGTCGTCCTCGCCCTCCTCGCCGGGACGTGGCGCTCCTCGACGGGGGTGCACGCTGCAGGTGCACCCGGGCACCGGCGCCGACCTGCAGGTCTGGCTGTTCGGCAGCACGGGCGGCACCACCGCCGCGGTGGCGGGGGAGCGGGGCCTGCGGTTCGGCGCGAACTACCACGTCGCCCCGCAGGGCGTCCTCGACGCCGTGCGCGCCTACCGGGAGGCGTTCGTCCCGTCGGTGCACCTCGACCGGCCGCACCTGACGGTGTCCGCCGACGTCGTCGTCGCCGAGGACGACGCCACCGCCCGCGAGCTGGCCGCCGGCTACGGGCCGTGGGTCCGCAGCATCCGCACCGGCGCCGGGGCGATCCCCTACCCGACCCCCGCCGAGGCGGCGGCCCTGCCGTGGGACGCCGACGACGAGGCCCTCGTGCGCGACCGCCTCCAGACGCGGTTCGTGGGGACGGCGACCGCGGTGGCCGACGGCCTCGAGCGCCTCCGCGACGTCACCGGCGCCGACGAGCTGCTCATCACCACGACGACGCACGACCACGCGGCGCGCGTCCGCTCCTACGCGCTGCTGGCGCAGGAGTGGGCGCGGCGATGACGGACAGCGTCGGTGGAGTGCTCGACCACGTCGTGTGGCACGCCCTGAACGGCCCGCACGCCGCCTTCGCGGAGCGCGTGGGCCGCGCGGCGGCGTACCCCGCCGACGTCGCGGGCTTCGCGGCGCTGCCTCCCGACCCGACCGGCCAGGACTGGGACGACGCCGCGGCCCTCCTGGGACCCGGCAGGCTGGCGATCCTCACGGGGGACGTCCCGACGCCGCCCCCGGACTGGACCGTGCTCATGGACCTGCCCGGCGTGCAGCTCGTCGACGCCGGCGTGGCCGCCGCGCCTGACGCCGAGGCGGTGCGGCTGGGCGCCGACGACGTCCCGGAGGTCCTCGACCTCGTCGCCCGCACGAGGCCGGGGCCGTTCCTGGAGCGGACCATCGAGCTGGGCACCTACCTCGGCGTCCGGCGCGGCGGCCGGCTCGTGGCGATGGCGGGGGAGCGGATGCACCCGACCGGCGCCACCGAGATCAGCGCCGTCTGCACCGACCCGGCGCACCGCGGACAGGGGCTGGCGGGGCGGCTGGTGCTGGCCGTCGCCCACGGGATCCGTGAGCGGGGGGAGCTGCCGTTCCTGCACGCCTCGGCCTCCAACACCGGTGCGATCCGCCTCTACGAGCAGCTCGGGCTTCCGGCTGCGCCGCACGACCAGCTTCGTGGCCCTGCGCCCGCCCGGGGGCACCGCGGAGCTGCTGACCCCCCACCCGCGACGATCAAGGAAGTTCGGCCCAGCACCAGGCCTGCCCGGCGCCCAGCGCCCAAAGCCCTGCGGTGAGCCGAACTTCCTCGATCGTCACGGGGGAGGCGGGGGCGTCAGGCGGGTTCTCAGGTCAGCACCCGCACCGGCGCACCGGCCATCCACGCCGCGACGTCCTCGACGGCGTCGCCGTAGAAGCGCCGGTAGGTCGCCTCGGTGACGTACCCGACGTGCGGGGTGAGCACCGTGCGCGGCGCCGTCCGCAGCGGGTGGTCGGTGGGGAGCGGCTCCGTGTCGTACACGTCGAGGCCCGCCCCGCCGAGGTGCCCGGACGCCAGCGCGGCGAGCAGCGCGGGCTCGTCGACGAGCGGGCCGCGGGAGGTGTTCACCAGCAGCGCGCCGGGCTTCATGCGGGCCAGCTCGGCCGCGCCGACCACTCCCCGGCTGCGCTCGGACAGCTTCAGGTGGAGGGTGACCGCGTCGGAGCGGGCCAGCAGGTCGTCCTTGGTCGTGGCCTCCACCCCGAGCCGCGCGGCCAGGGCGGGGTCGAGGTTCTGCGACCACGCCAGCACGTGCATCTCGAAGGCGAGCGCCACCCGGGCCACGCGCTGCCCCAGCCGGCCCAGCCCGATGACGCCGAGGGTCGCCCCGGACAGGTCGCCCCCGACACCGGCGTCGCTCGCCAGCCGCTGCTGCCACGCCCCGGCCCGGACGCCGGCCTCCAGGCGCGGCACGCCCTTCACCAGCGCCAGCAGCAGCGCCCACGTCAGCTCCGCGGTCGGCGCCTCGACCATGCCCGTGCCGCAGACCACCACCCCGCGCTCCGCAGCCGCGGCGAGGTCGATCGCGGCGTTGACCTGGCCGGTGGTCACCAGCAGGCGCAGGTCGGGCAGGTCCGCCAGCAGGGCGGCGTCGAACGGCGTGCGCTCCCGCATCGCCACCACCACCTCCGCGCCGGCGAGCGCGCCCCGGAGCGCGGCTCCGGTGAGGTGCTGCTGGACGGTCTCGACGTCGACCGACCCGGGCAGTGAGCCCCAGCCAGCGGACCGACGAGCGACGTCCTGGTAGTCGTCCAGCACCACGATGCGCACGCCGCGACGCTACGTGAGGAACACCACCGCCGCCGCTGGCGCTGCACCGGCCCCGTGGCGCTCTCCGCGCCGCTCCCGTGCCGTTCCCCGCGCCGCCCCGACGGAAGGCCCCCCGTGAACTCCGCTCCGACCCCCGCCCGCGCCACCGGTGGAGCGCCGCTGCCCGACCGGGCGCCGACGCCCACCCGCACGCCGCCGGAGGGCGCCCACGCGCTCGTCGTCGGTGCGAGCGGCATCACCGGCTCGGCGCTGGTGCGCCAGCTGACCGGGGCCGGGTGGCGCGTGACGGGCCTGTCGCGCTCGCCGGTCCCCGGGTCCGCGGCCGAGCACGTCGCCGCCGACCTGCGCTCGGTGGACTCCCTGCGCGAGGGCCTCGGCGAGCTCCGCCCCACCCACGTCTTCATCACCGCCTGGTCGCGCCAGGAGACCGAGGTGGAGAACATCCGCGTCAACGGCGGCATGGTCCGCGACCTGCTCGCCGTCCTCGGGCCCCAGGGCTCGCTGCGGCACGTCGCGCTGGTCACCGGCCTGAAGCACTACCTCGGCCCGTTCGAGTCCTACGGCCAGGGCGACCTCCCGGACACCCCGTTCCTGGAGGACGCCGAGCGCCTGCCGGTCGACAACTTCTACTACGCGCAGGAGGACGAGCTGTTCTCCGCGGCCGCCGCGCACGGCTTCACCTGGAGCGTGCACCGCTCCCACACCGTCATCGGCCACGCCGTCGGCAACGCGATGAACATGGCCTCGACCCTCGCCGCGTACGCCGGCGTCCAGCGCCACCTCGGCCGCCCCTTCGTCTTCCCGGGGTCGCTCGCGCAGTGGGACGGCGTCGTCGACCTCACCGACGCCGACCTGCTCTCCGACCACCAGGTCTGGGCGGCGACGACGCCGGCCGCCGCGGACACCGCGTTCAACGTCGTCGACGGCGACGTCGTCCGCTGGCGCCGGCTGTGGCCGCACCTGGCGGAGCACCTCGGCGTCGAGCCGCAGGGCCCGACGGCGCAGCCGCAGCCGCTGGAGCAGCAGATGGCGGACGCGGAGCCGGTGTGGGCGGAGCTCGTCGCGGAGCACGGCCTGGTGGAGCCGGACCTCGCGCGCGTCGCCTCCTGGTGGCACACCGACGCCGACCTCGGCCGCGAGATGGAGGTCTTCGCCGACATGACGCGCAGCCGCCTCCTCGGCTGGACCGGGTACGTCAGCACCGAGCGCGCGCTGCTCGCCCTGGTGGACCGCTACCGCGCCGAGCGCCTCGTCCCCTGACCCACCCCGGCCCGCCCGGGCCCGCCCCCGAGCAGCGGCTGCTGCTCGGGGACGCGCAGTCCCACCGGGGTCACAGGTGCCCGCCCTCAGGGCTCCCGGGCGGGAGGGAGCGACCCCGCTGGGACGGAGCGTCCCCGGTCACGCCGACCCGGCGCGGCCCGGCGTCTCCTCAGGTCTCCACGCGCAGCGACGCCACGGCCACCGCCGGCGGCAGCATCGCCAGGGACCACGACGGCGGCTCGCCGAGGCCGCAGCCGCTGACGGTGGAGGCGGACCTGCGCGCGGCGGGGTTCGTCGTCGTCGACGTCCGGGACGCGCCGGACCGGGCGGGCCTGGAGATGGTCTTCGTCGCGCAGCGGAGCCGCTCCGGGTGCCACGGCGACGGTGGTCGACGCGTCACAGGGGGGTGATGACGACGCGCCGGCTCCGGTCCGCGGCCGCACTGGGGGCGGCGTGCTCCGCGGCGGTGGTGCTCGGCGGCTGCGCGGGCCCGGCCGGGGGGATGTGGGGGGCTGCGTCGTCGACCATCCCGCTGCGGCCCGCGGCCGCGGTGGCCAGCGACGGCGAGGGCCCGTTCGCCCCCGCCTCGCAGGGGAGTGGCTCGTCACCCGGCTCGAGTGCCGCACGCCGTCCGACGGGGCCCGGACGTCCTGAGCCCGCACGCCTCGGGGACAGCGTCCGACGAGGGTGGGCAGTGCCCGGGCGGGCGGGTGTCGTCTGTGGACGGGTGACTACGGGGGCCGGGGTGTCGTCCACAGGGCTGACCCGGGAGGCGGGCACTGCCCGGGTCCACGGCGCGAGGTCACCGGACCCGCCCTCGGGCCCGACGCCCCCTCGATCTCACACCGCGGGCGCGGGACCGTCTCACCCGGCGGCGACGGGCCAGGTGCCAGGCGAGCCCGTCGTCGTCGACGTGGCGTTCGTGGAGCCGGCCCCGCACCGCCGCGACGTCGACCCGCAGGCGGACGACGACGAGCGGCACCCCCACCGCGGCCTCGCCGCGAGCCCGCCGCCCCGCCGCTTCCAGGACGCCCGCCAGGACGAGGCGCTGTGCTCCCGCGCGCCGTGGACCGCGGCGACCGCTGCGAGGTTCGCCAGCTCCAGCTCGCCGTGGAAGGGGTCGTCAGGCGGGGCGGGCCAGGCGCGGCGGAGGGCGTCGAGGTCGACGACGGCGTGGGGCGTGCCGCGCTCGGCCAGCAGCCGGCCGACCTCCTCGGCGGTGGTCGACGTGCCGGACCCGACGGTCCCGTTGACGAGCAGGGCGCCGGCGGTGTCGGCGCTCACGCCGCCCGACGCTACCGGCGGTGACCGGGCGAGGAGCCCGAGCGGCGGGCCTTGAGCAGCTCCACTGCCACCGGGACCAGCGACACCACGACCACGCCCGCGATGATCGGCAGCAGGTACGCGTCGATGCCCGGGATCCGGGAGCCCAGGACGTACCCGGCCAGGGTGACGCCGAGCGACCAGACCAGGCCACCGGCGACCTGCCACAGGGCGAAGCGCCCTGCGGGGACGCCCACCGTGCCCGCCAGGGGGTTCATCAGCGTGCGCACCACCGGGATGAACCGCGCCAGCACGATCGCCTTGCCGTGCCCGTACCGCTCCAGGACCTCCTCGGCGCGCCGCACCGCCGCCTGCAGGCGCGGCCTGTCCGGGCGGTCCAGCAGCGCCGGCCCCGCGCGCCGGCCGATGACGTACCCCACCTGGGCCCCGAGCAGGGCCCCCGCGGCACCGGCCACCAGCACCCACGCCAGCGGCAGGTGCGCCGCACTGGCGGCGGGGGTGGCCGCCAGCAGCCCGGCGGTGAAGAGCAGCGAGTCTCCGGGCAGGAAGAACCCGATGAGCAGGCCCGTCTCGGCGAAGAGGATGACGAGCAGCCCGAGCGCGCCGAAGGAGGCGAGCAGGTGCTGCGGGTCGAGGAGGCTCACGCGTCCACCGCCTCGCCGAGGCCCGCGCCCCCCTCGGCACGCGGCCGCTGCGCGTCGGCCCCCGTCACGGCCAGGACGGCGACGAGCACCGCGATCACCGCCAGCGACACCAGCGTCACCGGGCCGCCACCCAGACCCACACCGCCACCGATGTCCGCGGGCTTCGCGAGCCAGTCCGCGAAGGAGGCGCCGAAGGGCCGGGTCAGGACGTACGCGGCCCAGAACGCCGCGACCGGGCTGAGGCCGAGGCGCCACGCCGCCAGCGGCACCAGCATCGCCGCCCCGAACAGCACGCCCGAGGGCAGGAAGCCCCAGCCCAGCGCCAGACCGGTCAGGTCCCCGGCGGCGGTGCCGAGCGCGAAGGTCGCCAGCACCGTCGCCCAGTAGAACCGCTCGCGGCGCGGGGTGTCGACGTCGTGGATCGACAGGGTCCCCTCGCTGCGCCACCACCGGTGAACAGCGCGCGCCACCACGAGGGCCCAGCCCGCCGTCGTCATCGCGTAGGACAGGCCCGTCACGACGTGCGTGATGTCGGCGGTCATGGTCCCGAAGACGGCGACGGCGCTGACCGCGCTCCAGTAGCGCACGGTGGAGTACTCCCGCGCCCGGAGCTGCCACCACAGCGCGGCGACCAGCGCGGTGACGCCGACAGCACCGCCGAGGACGAGGGTCGTGTGCGCGAGGTAGTCCGAGGCCGCCTCGCCCATCCCGGTGGTGAGGACCTTGACCAGCCAGAACACGGCGGTGATCTCGGGGACCTTCGCCGGCAGCCGGCAGCCGGTGGGACTGGCCCCGCCGGTCCGGGCGGCAGCGGGGCGGTCGATGGGCGTGGTGCGGGGTGTGGTCATGACCTCGGTCTCCGGGTGGGGCGGCGGGGCCGTCGGGGACGGCGGGGGCAGCTGCGGGGACGCGCGACACGCCCGTCGGGGACAGCGTGCACCGCGAGACCTGAACGACTCCTGAGCGGCTCACCCGGCCGGCAGCACCAGCTCGACGAGCCCTCCTCCGTCGGGGCCCGCGGCGTGCGGGACGACAGCCCCGCCGGCCCCGCTCGCCAGGCGGCGCGCCAGGGCCAGGCCGAGCCCGGCTCCGGGGTGACCGTCGTCGGGGTCGCCGCGGAACCCCGGCTCCAGCACCCGGTCCAGCAGGGCCTCGGGGATGCCCGGGCCGTCGTCGCGGACGGAGACGACGACGTCGGGCCCGTCGCGGCGCGCGGTGACCTCCACCCGGGCGGCGGCGTGGCGCAGCGCGTTGGCCAGGACGGGGGCGACGGCGCGCTCCAGCACGCTCGCCTCGACGCCGGCGGCGAGCCCCTCGGGGACGACGAGCTCGACCCCGGGCGCACCGGGCGCGCTCGAGGTCCCGCTGGCGCGGCCGACCAGCTCCCCGAGGGCGGCCTCCAGCGCCGCGCGCACGTCGCAGCGCCCGGGGACCGCCGAGCTCGTCCGCGCGGAGGCGAGCAGGGCGTCGATGACGCCGCGCATCCGGCCCGCCGAGGCGTCCAGCGCCGCCAGGGACTCGGCCCGCTCGTCGGCGTCGCGGTCCGCGGCGCGCAGCCAGTCCAGCTCCGCCTGCAGCTGCGCCAGCGGGGTGCGCAGCTCGTGCGACAGCTCCGCGGTGAGGAGCCGCTCGTGGCGCAGCACCGCGGCGATCCGCGCCAGCATCGCGTCGAGGGTGGTGGCGAGCTCCGCCAGCTCCCGCGGGCGGGGACGGGACCCGAGGCGGTGCTCGGGGTCGTCGGTGCTCCACCGGTCGACCTGGGCGCCCATCTGCGCGACCGGTGCCAGCGCGCGGGCCAGGCCCGCGCGCAGCACGAGGTGCACCACCACCACCAGCAGCAGCCCCACGACGGCGCTCCCCACCAGCGTCAGGCGGCGCAGCTCGGCGTAGGGGTTCAGGGACGCGCTGGTGACGACGACGGCCACCGCGGCCCCGTCCCGGCTGACCGGGAGGGCCAGCAGGCGCGTCGGGTCGTCGAGGTCGACGGTGCGGGTGACCACGCCGCCCGAGGTGCCGCTCACAGCCCCGTCACTCCCGCCGCTCCCGGCGCTCGCGGGGACGAGGGCCTCCCGCGCCAGGGCCACCACCCGCGACGTCGTCTCCCCGCCCGCCCGCTCCGGCTCCTCCACCACGGCGCCGCGGGCGTCCACGACCCACGTGCCCGTGTCGAGCGCCCTGTCATCAGTCGGCTCGGTCACCACCACGGCGCCGTCCGCCCCCACCGCGACGGTCAGGGAGGCCGCTTCGGCTCTCGCGAGCAGGGAGTCGTCGGCGCCGCCGCTCAGGGCCGCGGCCACCAGCAGGTTCGCCCCGACCCCCAGGGCCAGCACCCACGCGGCGGTCACGGCGGTGGCCGACCACGCCACCCGGCTGCGCAGGCTCCCGGGGCCCCGCTGCGCCCGCCACCCGCGCCACCCGGTCGTCGGCCCCGTCGTCGGCCCCGTCATCGGCGTGGTCACGCGTAGCGGTAGCCGACGCCGTGCACCGTCGAGATCTGGTGCTCCCCGCCGCTGGCGGCGGTGACCTTGCGGCGCAGCCGCGCGAGGTACTGGTCGAGGGTGTTGTCCGAGACGACGGCGCCCGAGGACCACCCCGCCGCGGCCAGCGCCCGTCGTCGGACCACCTCGCCGGGGGCGTTCAGCAGCACCGCCAGCACCCGGAACTCCGTGGGGGTCAGCGCCTGCTCCTCGACGCCGAGGAGCCGGTGCCCGACCGGGTCCAGCTGCAGCTCGCCAGCCCGCTCCCCGGTGGCCCCGGTGGCCCCGGTGGCCCCGTCGGCGCGGTCTCCCCGGTGGGCCAGGGCACCCACCCGCACCAGCAGCTCCGGCGTCCGGAACGGCTTGGACAGGTAGTCGTCGCCGCCGGCCCCGAAGCCGGAGACGACGTCCTCCACCTGGTCCCGGGCGGTGAGGAACAGCACGGGGACCACGATGCCGCGGCTGCGCAGCGCCTGGCACACGTCGCGCCCGTCGGAGTCGGGCAGGCCGATGTCGAGCACCACCACCGCGAACGGGCAACCGGGGCCGGGGCCGGCCGCGGCGAGCGCCTCGCTGCCGGTGCCCACCGCCCTCACCACCGCGCCGGCCTCGCCGAGGGCGCGGGCCACCGCCGCCCGGAGCCGAACGTCGTCCTCCACGACCAGGACGGGGACGCGCTCGACGCCGAGGCCCGCGCGGATGCCGGCCGCCGCCGTGGAGCCGGAGGAGGGGATCACCCGCCGATGATGGCTCACCCGGCGGCGCGGTGCTCGCGACGTCCACCGTCCTGCCCGTGGGGTCGCGCACGGAGGAGCGGCGGATGCCCCACGCCTCGTCGGTGAGCGGGTAGACCACCTCGAGCCCCGCTGCAGCGCCGGGGCGTCGGCCTCGACGATGCCGTCGCTGCTGCTGTTCAGCCGCACCCGCCTGGAGGCCGCGCCCTCCCCGCCGTCACCCCGCTGCTCTGCCGTCCCGCCGAGCTACCGGACCCTCACCGCGTCCAGCGCTCGACGCGCAGGTCGGCGTTGCTGCCCGGCAGCTGCGTGCTGTCCTGCAGGGTCCACCCGGCGTCCACCAGCCGCTGCTGGGCGGGCAGCACCGGGACGCTCGTGGGGTGCAGCACGATCCGCACCAGCCAGACCGTCGTCGACGTCGTCTGGTCGGTGAACTCGGTGGGCGGCAGCACGAGGTCGCTCTCCAGCTGCGGAGCGAGCGGCAGGGAGGTCTCCAGGTCCAGGGCCGTGCGCCCGTCGGCGGCGATGACGGGCTGCCCGCTGACGTGCTCCTGCGCCAGCGCGGTCACCGCCGCGGCGACCGGCTCGCGGGTCGGCTGGTCGAGCCGGGGGAGGACCGCGGCCACCGACATCGCCAGGAGCGCTGCCCCGCAGACCCACCGGGCCCAGCGCCGCCGCAGCGCCGCGGTGCCGAGCGCCGCCGCGACGGGGAGCCCGAGCAGCGCGAAGAGCAGGTACCTGGCGAAGTAGGTGGGCCGGACCAGGTCGATGGCGGTGACCACGACCAGCGGCACGACCACCCAGCCGACCAGCAGGCCCCGGTGCGGGGAGCGGCGCAGCGCCACCGCGGCGGCCAGCACCAGGGCGACGGACAGCGTCGCTGAGAGCACCGGGGTGCTCCCGGACCAGGCGGCGACGGCGCGCCGCGCGAGGTCGAGGCCGACGCCGGTCGGAGTCGGCGCGCCGGCGGTGCCCCCCAGCAGGGCCCACCCGACGAGGGCGGCTGCGGGGACCCCGGCGCCCAGCAGGGCCGCGGCGGCTCCGAGACCGGCGCGTCGCCGCCGGACGGCCACCGCGGCGGCGAGGCCGAGCAGGACCGGCAGCACGAACCAGTGCAGCAGCGCCCCCACGGCGCCGGCGGCCGCTGCCCGGCGCAAGCCCCGGCCGTCGCGGAGCCACTCGCACAGCCACAGCACGCACAGCGCGGTGGCCAGCAGCGCCGGGCCGTAGCTGCGCGCCTGCACCGCCTGGTCGAACAGCAGGGGGCCGGTGGCGGCGAGCAGCCCGGCGAGCAGCCCGGCCCGCGGCCCCGCCGTGCGGCGCACGAGCTCGGCGACGGCGGCGCAGGCCAGGGCGGCGCAGACCAGGGACGGAAGCCTCAGGGCGAACGCGCTCGTGCCGGCGAAGACGGCCCACAGGTGCAGCAGCAGGTAGTAGGGACCGTTGAACGACGGGGGCACGTCGGCGAGGTACGCGGTGGGCCCGACGCGCTGCACGATCGCCGAGAGGATCTCGCCGAAGGACTGCTGGGCCATGACGTGGCTGTAGGCCTCGTCGTACCAGAGGTCCTGGTCCCGCAGCAGCTGCACCATCCCCAGCGCGAGCAGCACGATCGCGGGGACCTGCCGCACCAGCGCCGGCCTCACGACCCAGCCGGTCGACGAGCGGCCGGGCGTCGCCGGCGGCGGCGCGAGCGGCTCCGTCACCGACTGCGGCTGCGACACGGACGTCACGTGACGACCCTCCGCGCAGACGCGACGGCACCCCCGGCGCGCTGGACGCAGCGTGCGGCGTCGTGCCGGAGGCGGTCGCGGAACGCCCAGGCGAGCGTCCGCCGCGCCTGCCGCGCCCGGGCGCGGTGGGTCCACGAGGAGGTGCCGGCAGCGCGCACGGCTCGGGTCACGGGGGTGCTGGCCAGCGCCAGCCCGCTCCTGCCCGCGGCGGCCACCACGCTCGGTGCGTCACGCTCCACGACGGCGTCCAGCACGGCCGCGCGCAGGGCGGCGTCCATCGCGAAGAAGGCACCGGCGTCGGCGGGCAGACCGGTCAGGCGGCGCATCACCCACCGGTGCAGGGTCCCGGTCGCGCGCCGCAGCGGGGGCTCGTAGTCACCGCGGCGTCCGCCGAAGACACCGTCCACGGCTCCCCGGTCCAGCTCTTCCAGCAGCGCCGGGACCGCCTCCGGGGGGTCCTGCAGGTCCGCGTCCATCACCACCCACCGCTGCCCCGCCTCCTCCGCGAGGAGGCCCAGCGCCAGGGCGGCGTTCTGCCCGACGTTCACGTCCAGCTCGGTCACCGCCACGCGGGGGTCCAGCGCCGCGAGGCGCCGGGCGACGATCGCGCTGCCCTCGGGGCAGGCGTCCAGAACCAGCCGCAGCCGCCACGCCCCGCCGGTCACCGGGTCCAGAGCGGAGCGGAGCCGGGCGAACAGCGGCACGAGGGTGTCGGCGTTGCGGTGGACGGGGACGACCACGACGACGTCGGCCTCGGCGCCGCGGGCCGCGGGGACGTCGCCGGTCACGCCGCGCTCACCCGTCGGTCCGCGGTGCTGGTCGTCCAGGTGACGGCGAGCCCCGACTCCAGGTCGGTGGTGGGCGCCCAGCCGAGCTGCTCGCGCGCCGCCCGCGGGTCGGCCACCCAGTCCGCCGTGTCCCACCCGCGCCCGGGGT
Source organism: uncultured Actinomycetota bacterium (assembly GCA_963781365.1). Taxonomy (GTDB): domain Bacteria; phylum Actinomycetota; class Actinomycetes; order Actinomycetales; family Quadrisphaeraceae; genus Quadrisphaera. The sequence goes on from CAWAFR010000006.1 coordinate 86,510, forward strand.
GCTCACCGGTGCGGGTGGCGACGTCGCGGCCGCTGACGCGGCGCAGCGCGTCCACGAGCTCCTCGTTGCTGGTCTGCACGCCGGTGCCGATGTTGAACAGCGTCGAGGCGGGCAGGTCCTCGCGCGTCGCGGCGAGGACACACGCCTCGACGACGTCCCCCACCCAGACCCAGTCGCGGCGCATCCCCGGGGCCGTGAGCGCGAGCGGCTCGCCGGTCTGCAGGGCCCGGACCACGGTGGGTACCAGCCGGTGCTGGTGGTCGCCCGGGCCGTAGACCTGGAACGCGCGCAGCACGCTGCAGCGGATGCCGCGCGCCTCGGCGGTGGCCCGGGTCAGCAGGGAGCCCGCGGCCTTGGTCGCCCCGAACCACCCACGCGGCTGCAGAGGCGTCCGCTCGTCCATCGGTGCCGACGACGCTGCGTACTCCGTGGAGGAGCCGAGGTGGACGACGGCGCGGCAGGAGCCCGGCAGTGCGTCGACCACCCAGGAGCCGCTGAGGGTGTTGACGGCGGAGCTGGTCGCCCGCTCCTGCGCCGTGCCGGCGCCGCGCGCGGCGGCGAGGTGGAAGGCGACGTCAGGAGAGGCTGCCTGCACCGCGGCGCGCACGGCCCGCTGGTCGGTCAGGTCGCACTGCGCGCGGGTCAGCGCCCGGACGTCGGCACCGGCCACGCGCAGCCGCTGGACGAGGTGGCGGCCGACGAAGCCCGCGGCCCCGGTGACGAGGACGCGGCTGCCGGCCAGGGGCTCGGACCCCTGCGGCCGGCTCATGCCGGGCACCGCTGCGCCGCCGGGGCCAGGACGTCCCGCAGCGCGCGGCGGTCGGCGTCGCGCTGGTCGGGGCCGCGGTCGGCGAGCTGGGAGAGGTGGCCGTGGATGGCTGCGACGGCGGGGGCGAGGGGGAGACCCGCGGTGTCGGCCGTGAAGGACCGGCGCAGGAAGGTGAAGCCCGCGCCCAGGCGCGAGAGCTCAGCAGCGATGAGGCTGCTCGGGACGGGGCAGCCGCGGCCGGGGAGGGTCAGGCCGGCGGCGCCGAAGGGGACACCGCGCCGGCCGCCCGGGGTGGCCCCGGCGCAGGCCGCGGCGACGCGGTCGGCGGTCCCGTCGACGAGCGGGGTGAACAGCGACGTCGCCCCGCGGTCGATCCTCAGGTCGTTCAGGCCCAGGTAGATCCGCGACAGGGGACGCGCGGCGAGCTCCTCCACGGCGTCGACGGCGGCCTGCGTCTCCACCAGGATGCCCAGGCCGCAGCGCCCGCCCAGCAGGTCCAGCGCCCGGTCGACCTCCGCGGGGCGGCGCACCATCGGCAGCAGCACCTCGTCGGCGCCAGCGTCGACGGCGCGGTCCAGCTCACCGGCGGTCCAGGGGCCGACGGTGTTGAGGCGGCAGACCACCCGCTGGCGCGTCGCGGCGCGCGTCGCGACGAGGTCGGCGAGGGTGTGGTGGTTGATCTGCGTGCCCTCGCCCGCTTGGCGCCGCGCCTTGCCGCGGCGCTCCCAGTCGACGACGAAGCCGCCCACGCCCGCCTCGCTCGCCTCGACGACGACGTCGGGGTCGACGCTGAAGAGCAGCAGCTGCAGCTGCGCGGCAGCAGGACCAGCGGTGGCGGGTGCGGCGTTCAGGCGGTGGGGTGGGGCGTCCAGGGCCACGGGAGTCCTCCGATGTCGACGACGGCCCTCCGGGGAGCGCCGACCAGGACTCTGGCGAGGCTGGCTGCGCGCACGCTGCTGCGTTCCTCTGAACGCCGTCTGGACGCTTCCCGGGAGGCGGCTCTGCGGAGTCGGGCCCTCGTTGAGAGGCTGCTGAGAGGTGGGACGCACCCGGCACCCGGCGGACTCACGGAGGGTTCTCGGGTGACGGAGACCACACGCGTCGCGGCCCCGCCGCGCCAGGGGCGCGCCGAGCCGGACGCGGGTCTGCGAGGCCAGCTCCTGCGCTTCGCCGCCGTGGGCGTGCTCGGCGTGCTCGCCTACCTGGGGGTCGACCTGGTGCTGCGCGTGGGCCTGGGAGCGCAGTCCGCCAGCGCGGCGGCCCGGGTGCTGGTGGCCGTCGTGACGACGTGGGTGAACGCCCGCGTCACCTTCGGGGTCCGTCCGCCGTGGCCGCGCCTGCTCGGCAGCGCCCTGGTGCTCCTGCTCGTGGGCCTGCTCGTCTCCGCGGCCGTGCTGGCCGGCGAGCAGCGGCTGCTCGGGGGGAGCAGGGCGGGCGAGGTGGCCGCGCTGGTGCTCGCGCAGCTCGTCGCGGCGAGCATCCGGTTCGTCGCCCTGCGCCGCTGGCTGCGCGCACCCCGCGGGCGCCTCGCATGAGGCTCCTCGTCACCGGTGGGGCCGGGTTCATCGGCGCCGGGTTCGTGGCCCTGACCCTGTCCCGCCGCCCGGACGTCGAGGTGACCGTCCTCGACGCGCTCACCGACGCCGGTGACCGGACCACTCTGGAGGGGGCGGTCGCAGCGGCCGGCGCCGGCGCGGGTGACGTCCGGTTCGTCCACGGCGACGTCGCCGACCGCGTGCTGGTCCACCGCCTCGTGGGGGAGCTCGGGGACGGCGGCGCCGTCGTCCACTTCGCTGCGGAGAGCCACAACGACACCTCCCTGGACGACCCGTGGCCGTTCGTGCACACCAACGTGGTGGGCACCTGCTCGGTGCTGGAGGCGGTGCGCGCCCACGACGTGCGCCTGCACCACGTGTCCACCGACGAGGTCTTCGGCGACCTGCCCCTGGCCGACCCGCCGGACAACCCCGGCCGGCAGCGCTTCACGGCCGCGTCGCCCCGGCGGCCCTCCAGTCCCTACTCGGCCACGAAGGCCGCCTCGGACCTGCTGGTGGGGCGCGTGGGTGCGCTCCTTCGGGGTGCGCGCCACCACCTCGAACTGCTCGAACAGCTACGGCCCGTGGCAGCACGTGGAGAAGTTCGTGCCGCGCCAGGTCACCAACGTCCTGGACGGGGTGCCGCCGCAGGTCTACGGGACCGGCGCGAACGTCCGCGACTGGATCCACGTCGACGACCACAACGCCGCGGTCTGGGCCGTGCTGGACCGCGGCCGCCTCGGGGAGACCTACCTCATCGGTGCGGACGGCGAGGCGAGCAACCTCGAGGTGGTGCGCACGCTCCTGGAGCTCGCTGGGCAGAGCCCGGACGCTTTCCAGCTCGTGCCCGACCGGCCGGGCCACGACCTGCGCTACGCGATCGACGCCTCGGCGCTGCGCGACGAGCTCGGCTGGCGGCCGCAGCACACCGACCTGCGTGCCGGGCTGGCGGCGACCCTGCAGTGGTACCGCGAACATGAGGCGTGGTGGCGGCCCCGCAAGGCCGCCGTCGAGCAGCGGTACGCCGCGTCCGCCGCACGGCGCGCGGAGCGATGAGAGAGCTCCGTCGCTGCCGCCCCGGATGTGGGGTGGCAGCGACGACGGCGGCGGTGGTCGATCGCTCGGCGAACGTTCAGTGCACCTGGGCAGCCTCGGCCTCGAGGGTCTCGGGCTCGCCGTTGCGGGTCTTGGCGATCCAGGTGCAGAGAGCCAGGAACGCCACGATCGAGACGATCGCCACCAGGCCCTTGCTGAGGCCGGCCCCGTAGGGCGGCGGCACCCACGTCCAGTCTGCGACCGAGGCACCCAGCGGCCGGGTCATGACGTAGGCGAACCAGAAGGCGAGGACGCCGTTGAGCGCGGTGAACCGGTGGCCGAGGTACGCGACGGCCATGAGCGCACCGAAGCCGAGCGCCGACACGAGGAACGGCGACCCCAGCGCTGTTGCGAGGTCCCCGGCAGCAGTCCCCAGCGCGAACGTGGCGCCGACGGTGGCCCAGTAGAACCCCTCGCGTCGTCGCGACGTGATGGCGTGGATCGACAGCGTGCGCTCGGTCGCGTACCAGCCGCCGAGGATGACCGCGACGACAGCGGCGAAGATGATGGAGGACTCGATGTAGTTCAGGCCGAGGTACCTGCGCGGTGCGTCGCCGACGGTGGTGCCGAAGACGCTCACCATCGCGGCGGCGGTCCAGTAGGGCCAGGCGCGGTAGCGGTCCTGGCGGAACTGCCACACGAGCGCCGCGACCATCGCGACCCCGGAGACCGACGCGGTGAGGGGGATGCCGAAGCGGCCCATGCCGTCGTCGGCGACGACCTCACCCATCCCAGTCGTGATGATCTTGATGACCCAGAAGGTGGCCGTGGCCTCGGAGACCTTGGTCAGCGCGTAGCCGACCCTGCCGGCGGTGCCGGTCGGTCGCGTCGTGCCGGTCGCGGCTCTGGCGCTGGACATGGGTGGGGTTCCTCTCGGACGGGACTCGGGTCGGCAGGCAGCGCCTGCGGGCACGACGTGGGAGCGGAGCGTCGGCGCCGATCGAGGTCGATGGGGACGGTGCCCACCCTGGCGAGCCAGGCTGGGGGAGCCCTGGCGCCACCTTCTGAACACCGTCTGGGAGTCAGGCGACAGCCACCCGACCGTCGGCGGGTGGTGCGGGCCGGGTCGCACCGGTTGCCCGGCCGGGCAGGTCGAGCAGGTGCTGCCCGTAGGCGGAGGGCAGCAGGGCGCCTCCGCGAGCGCGCAGGGCGTCGTCGTCGAGCAGGCCGACCCGCCACGCGGCCTCCTCCGGCACGCCGACCCACCGGCCGGTCCGGGCCTGCTCGTCCCGGACCCACTCCGACGCCGTGCGCAGCGACTCCACGGTTCCGGCGTCGTGCCAGACCGTGCTGCGGGGAAGGCGGCTCACCTGCAGCCCGCCCCGCTCGAGGTAGGCGCGGTTGACGGTGGTGATCTCCAGCTCGCCGCGCGCGGAGGGCTCGACGGTCCGGGCCACCTCCACGACGTGCTCGTCGTACAGGTAGAGCCCCGGGACGGCGAGGGATGACGCTGGACGGTCGGGCTTCTCCTCCAGTGAGGTCGGCCGCCCGGAGGCGTCCAGCGCCACGACGCCGAAGCGCGAGGGGTCGGGGACCGCCGTGGCGAAGACGCGGGCCCCGGCGCCGCGGCCCCAGTGCGCAGCCAGGCGGCCCGGGTGGCGGACGTGCAGGACGTTGTCGCCCAGCGCGAGGACCACCGGCTGGTGGTCGATGAAGTCCTCCCCGAGCAGGAACGCCTCGGCGAGCCCGCGGGGATGCTCCTGGACGGTGACGTGCAGCGCGATGCCGAACGCCGAGCCGTCGCCCAGGAGCCGGCGGTAGGCGTCGACGTCATCGGGCGCGGAGACCAGCAGCACCTCCCGCACACCCATCGCGATGAGCAGGGCCAGGGGGTGGAAGATCATCGGCTTGTCGTGGACGGGCAGCAGGTGCTTCGTCGTCCCGGCCGTCAGGGGTCCGAGCCGAGACCCGGAGCCCCCGGCCATCAGGATCCCTCGAGCGGTCACACGTCCTCCGGTCGTGGCGGTGGTGGGTGACGACTGTGGCCCACCCGGGTGGGCGCGGGCTGGTCGCACCCTCAGGAACGGCTCTGGACGAGGGGGCGGGCGTGATCCCGGACCGCATGCGCCGCGTCGGGCCACGTCCGGTCCCCGCGACCCGCTCCGCGCCGTGACTCCAGCGCCCGGGCCAGGGACGCCGGTGAGGCCGACCCCGGTGCCAGGCCCGCGCGGTCCAGGACGGCGGCGTCCGCCCGGCCGTGGCCGGGGATGGCGCGGTAGGTGAGCGCGGGCAGGGCCCGCGACGAGCGACTCCGTGAAGGAGCACCCCCGGCGTTGTGCACCAGCACGTCGGCGTCCTGCACCAGCTCGTGGACGTCGTCGCGCCAGCCCAGCGCCACGGCCAGGGCACCGCGCTGACCCGTCGGTGCAGGCCGGCGCTGCACCCGCAGAGCAACGACTGGGTGGGCGTCCGGCGGCTACGGTCTGCGCGTGGCCGACGTGCTGGTGCTGGAGGACGACGAGGCGACCGCGTCGGCGCTGTCGGGAGGCCTGCGGCAGCACGGGCACCAGGTCTCGGTGCACCACCTCGCCTCCACGGCCCTGTCGGCGGTCGCCGCGCGCACCTTCGACCTGGTGCTGCTCGACCTCGGCCTCCCGGACCTGGACGGCGTCGAGGTCTGTCGGCGGATACGGGCGGTGCTCCCGGGCACGGTGATCGTGCTGCTCACCGCCCGCACCGATGAGATGGACCTGGTGCTGGGCCTGGACGCCGGCGCCGACGACTACCTGACCAAGCCGTTCCGGCTGGCCGACCTCTCGGCGCGCGTGCGGGCGCATCTGCGCCGCACGGGTCCGGCGCGCACCGGGCCCGCCGTGGTGGAGCTCGGCGACCTGGTGGCGACCCAGCGGCTGACGGCGCCGCGGCACCGGCCCCTCGCGCTGGCCGTGGCGGCCGGTGCGGGGCTCGGGGCCGACGCCCTCCTCGTCAAGGAGGTCACGGCGCAGGTGGCGGCGGGCCACCTGGTCACCTGGCCGGCCCTGGCGCTGGCGGAGTCGCGGGCGGGGTCGGCGTCGGGCTCGCGCCCGCTCTCCGCCGGTCCCGCGGACACCCTCGCGGCCGACGCCGCGCGGCCGCGTGAGCTCGCTGTCACGGGGAGCGCGCGGTGATCGCGCCGGTGCGCCGGCGCCCGGCCGCTGACGCCACGTCGCCGGTCGCGCTCGAGCCTCCGCTGCTGCGCGGCGACGGCTCACGGCTCCGGGTGCTGGTCGTGGACGACGAGACCGACCTGCTCGACGTCCTCGCCAGCGTGCTGCGCAGCGCCGGCTACGACGTGCGGACCGCCGCGACCGGCGCCCAGGCGGTGAGCGCGGCGGTGGACTTCGTCCCCGACGCCGTCATCCTCGACGTGATGCTGCCCGACCTGGACGGGCTGGGAGGTGCTGCGCCAGCTGCGCGAGGCGAACCGGTCCGTGTGCGTCCTGTTCCTCACGGCGCGCGACTGCGTCGAGGACCGCGTCGCGGGCATCGCCCGGCGGGGACGACTACCTGACCAAGCCGTTCCACCTGGAGGAGGTGCTGGCCCGGCTGCGCGGGCTCGTCCGCCGGGCGGGCCTGACCGCGCCCGGCGACCGGCCGGCTGGTCGTCGGGTGATCTCGCGATGGACGAGGACGCGCACGAGGTCCCCCGCGGCGGGGACGTCGTCGAGCTCACGGCGACCGAGTTCGAGTTGCTGCGCTTCCTGATGCGCAATCCCCGCCGGGTGGTGTCGAAGAGGCAGATCCTGGACCGGGTGTGGAGCTACGACTTCGGGGTCGAGGCGCACGTCGTGGAGCTCTACATCAGCTACCTGCGCAAGAAGATCGACAAGGACGGGCGCCGATGATCCACACCGTGCGCGGCGTCGGCTACGTGCTGAGGCCCACCTCATGAGCCCGCGGCACGGCAGCGGTGATGCCAGCCCGGCGCGGCGCGCGGGGACGCCGGCGTGCGCCTGAGGTCGCTGCGGGGACGGATCACCGCCGGGCTGGTGCTGCTGGTGCTGGTCATCACCGCGGTGACGGGGCTGAGCACCGCGCTGCTGCTGCGCTCCTCCCTGCTCGACGCCCTCGACCGCCAGCTCGCCAGCTCCTCGGAGCGGTCATCGGCGGCGCTGGAGGACGGCGACGCCCTGTCCGCCAGCGACGACGTGCTGCAGGCCCTCGCTCGCGGCCAGTCGGTGGGGACCCTGGCGGTCCTGTTCACCGACGGGGCTGTGGTGCAGTCGGCCGTCGTCCGCGCGGACGGGACGGCCGGGGCGGCGGAGCTGTCGAGCCGCGACGTCGCCGCGCTCGGCGCCCTGCGGCCCGGCGAGGGCACGGGGACCGCCGACCTGGGGCGCTCGGGCGACTACCGCGTCCTGGCGGTCCACACGTCCCAGGGCACCCAGGTCACCGGACTGCCGCTCGAGCCCGTCACGGAGGTGATCACGCAGCTGGTCTCGGTGGAGGCCGTGGTGGGCGCGCTCGCGGCGCTCCTGGGGAGCCTGGCCACGGCGCTGGTGGTCCGTCGGGCGCTCAGCCCGCTGGAGGACGTCGCCGCCGCGGCCCTGCACGTCTCCCAGCTGCCGCTGGCGGGGACCAGCGAGGGCCTCCCCGGTCCGATCTCCAGGTCTGGGAGAGCCGTGGAGGTCGAGCGGGTCGCTGACGCCGTCGACCGGATGGTCGTTCACGTGCGCGCGGCCCTGGAGTCGCGCGACCGCGAGGAGGATCGCCGCCGCCGCTTCGTCGCCGACGCGAGCCACGAGCTGCGCACGCCGCTCGCGGTCGTGCAGGCCCATGTCGAGAGCGCGCTGCTCGCGGACGAGGACGACCCCGGCGCTGCGCGGCACGCCCTGGTGCGCATCCGGGCCGCCGCCACCCGCATGGCCTCCCTGGTGGAGGACCTGCTCCTGCTCGCCCACCTCGACGCGGGCCGGGGTCTGGCGCACGACCCGGTCCCGCTCAGCCGCCTCGTCCTGGAGGCTGTCGCCGACGCCCGCGCCACCGACGGGGACCGCCGCTGGCTCGCTGACCTGCCGGAGGAGCCCGTGGACGTCACCGGGGACTCCGACCGGCTGCACCAGGTGGTGGCCGGGCTGCTCGGCAACGCCACCCGGCACACCCCCGCGGGAACGACCGTCACGACCGAGCTGCGCCTGACAGGCCGGGGCAGCCGCCGGTGTGCCGAGGTCGTGGTCCGCGACGACGGGCCCGGTGTCCCCGCGGAGCTGCGCGAGACGGTCTTGACAGGTTCACCCGGGCCGACACGTCCCGCACGTCGGCGTCGGCGTCGGCGTCGGCGTCGGTCGAGCATCCCGGCCGGGGCAGCACGGGTCTGGGCCTGGCCATCGCCCGCAGCATCGTGGAGGCGCACGGCGGGGAGCTGCAGCTCCTCCCCGGGCCGGGCGGCGCCTTCAGGGTGCGGCTGCCGGCGGAGGGCTGAGCGGGGCGCCTCAGCGCCGGTCGCGCTCGGGGGCGGGTAGGCGGGTGGGCGCCCCCAGCTGGGTGGTGACCAGGACGGCGACGACGCTGCCGGCCGCGATCAGGCCGGCCAGCACGATGAGCTGGAAGCGGGCCGCCTGGACCGGGCTGGCGCCGCCGAGCAGCGCACCGATGAAGGCGCCGGGAAGGGTGACCAGGCCGGTGGTGCGGGTCTGGTCCAGCACCGGGACCAGGGACTCGGCGACCGCGCGGCGGGCGACGTCGACGACGGCCCGCCGCGGGGTGGCGCCCAGGGAGAGCCAGGCCTCGACCTCGTCGTGTCGCGAGCGCAGCCCGCTGAGCAGGTGGCGGCCGGCGAGGGTGGCCGAGGTCATGGTGCCGCCCATGACGATGCCGCCCAGGGCCACGACGTAGCGGGCGGTGAAGGGGAGCACCCCGAGGGCGAAGACGACGGTGAGCACGGCCAGGGCGCCGGTGGCGCAGGCCACGGCGACGGCGCGGTGGGCCGCGCGCAGTCCCTGGATGTCGGCGAGGCGGTGCCCCGCGGTCCAGACGGCGGTGCCGAGCATGACCACGAGCACCAGGGCCGCCAGACCGGGGGCGTGGTCCAGGACCCCGCGCAGGACGAGGCCGATGGCCGCGAGCTGCAGCCCGCCGCGCAGGACGGCGAGGGCCGGCGCGCCCCCGAGGCGGACCCCGGCGACGCGCAGGACGGTGGTGGCCAGGGCGAGCAGGACGGCGACGCCGAGGAGCAGCCGGAGGAGCTGGTCGACGCTCACACCCCAGGATGACCCGTCGCCGCGGCCACCAGCTCGCGGGTCGGCGGGTCCGAGGTCTCGGCGCCGGTGGCGTCCGCAGCGCCGAGGGGTGCGGCAGCGCCCCGGGCCCGGCGTCGGCGCGCCACCACCCAGCCGACGAGCACCGCCACGGCGCCGGCTCCCAGCGCTACACCGGTGAGCGCGCCGAGGACCGCCTGCGCCCGGGCCAGCGTGGCGCCGGCGGACCACCCCAGGAGCACCACCGTGGTGGCCCAGGAGGCCGCGCCCAGTGCGCTGGCCGGGAGGAAGCGGCGCAGGGGCATCCCCGAGGCGCCCGCGACGGTCGGCGTCAGCGCCCGCAGCACACCGACCCAGCGGCCCAGGACGATCGCCCACGGTCCGCGGCGCCCCAGCAGGGCCCCTGCCCGGTCCCACCGCGCCTCACCGACCCGATGCCCGAGGCGGCTGCCGCGCAGCCGCGGCCCGAGCCGGCGGCCGGACCAGAAGCCGGCCGCGTCCCCGGCGACGGCGTACACCGGCCATCCGGACAGTGCGAGCAGTGTCGTCATCGCCTGGGTGAGCACTGAGGTGGACACGAGGTCGACTCCCGTCTGGGGTCCCGCTGGGAGGGGACCGGACGGGACGATCTACGCGCCGCCGGCCGGGCGGCACCTGCGCCAGGCCTCTGAGGACGCTCTGGGACCGCGTCTCGCTCACCTGTACAGGCGGTGTACAGGTCCTCCGGGACACCCTGGGGCCATGTCGACTCCCACCTCACCCGAGACCACCGCCGGCCGCCGCACCCCGGCGCGGACGATGCTCAACAAGGTCCCGGAGGTCACGGCCTGGTTCTGGATCATCAAGGTCCTCGCCACCACGGTGGGGGAGACCTTCGCCGACTTCCTGGCCACCAACCTCGGGCTGGGCCTCGGCGGCACCAGCGCGCTGATGACCGTCGTGCTCGTCGTCTCCCTTGCGGCCCAGCTGCGCACGAGCCAGTACCGGGCGCCGGTCTACTGGCTCACCGTCGTCCTCATCTCCGTGGTCGGCACCCTGCTGACGGACAACCTCACGGACACCCTCGGCGTGCCCCTGCCGGTCAGCACCGTGGTCTTCGCCATCGCCCTGGCCGCCACGTTCGGCATCTGGTACGCCCGGGAGCGGACGCTGTCCATCCACGCCGTGACCACGACGCCGCGGGAGCTCTTCTACTGGCTCGCGGTGCTGCTGACCTTCGCCCTGGGCACCGCCGCCGGCGACCTGCTCGCCGAGCAGGTCGGACTCGGCTACTGGCCCACCGCCCTGCTCATCGGCGTCGTCATCGCCGCGGTGGCCGCCACCCGCTTCGGGCTGCGCGCCAACGCCGTGGCCTGCTTCTGGATCGCCTACATCCTGACCCGCCCCCTGGGTGCCTCCCTGGGTGACGGCTTCTCCCAGGCGCACGCCGACGGGGGCCTCGGGCTGGGCACGACCTGGACGAGCATGGTGTTCCTCGCCGTGATCCTCGCCTGCGTCTCCTACCTGACGGTGACCCGCCGGGACCAGACGCCGGCCTCGGACCGGACCAGGACGCACCCGTGAGCAGCCTGCTCGCCGTCGCTGCGCCGGGCGCAGCGACGGGCTCGGCCGACGGGACCGGCCTCACGGGCGTCACCGGCTGGTTCGCCGACCTCATCACCGCCCTCGGAGCACCCGGCGTGGGCGTCCTCACCTTCGTGGAGACCGTCATCCCCCCGGTGCCCAGCGAGGTCGTGCTGCCGCTGTCGGGGTTCCTGGCTCAGCAGGGCCAGCTCTCCCTGGTCTGGGTGCTCGTCGCCTCCACGGTCGGCTCCGTGGTCGGGGCCTGGGTCTTCTACGCCCTCGGCGCCGCACTCGGCCTGCGGCGGTCGATCGACCTGCTCGCGCGGATCCCCCTGGTGGACCGCGGCGACCTGGAGCGCGCCTCGGACTGGTTCGAGCGCCACGGCGCGTGGTCGGTCTTCTTCGGCCGCTTCGTGCCCGGCATCCGCAGCGTCGTCTCGATCCCCGCGGGGGTCCAGCGCATGTCACCGCTCGTCTTCACCGTCGGCACGACGCTGGGCAGCCTGAGCTGGAACGCGATCCTCGTCGGGCTGGGCTACGGCCTGGGCACGCAGTGGGACGTCGTGGGCAGCTGGGCCAGCACCGTCAGCAACGTCGTCGTGGTCGCCCTCGTCGTGCTGCTGGTCGTGGCGCTGCTGCGACGCCGCTCCCGCCTGCGCAGCCGGGAGGGCTGAGGTGGACCTGTGGCAGGCCGTCGTCCTGGGGGTGGTGGAGGGCCTCACGGAGTTCCTGCCCGTCTCCAGCACCGGGCACCTGACCATCGCCGAGCAGCTGCTGGGGCTGCGCGTCGACGACCCCGGCGTCACGGCGTTCACCGCGATCGTGCAGCTGGGCGCGATCGCGGCGGTGCTCGTGTACTTCCGCGACGACGTCGTGCGCCTGGCCCGAGCGTGGCTGCGCGGCCTGCGCGACCCGGCAGCGCGCGCCAGCCCCGACCACCGGCTCGCGTGGTACGTCATCGTCGGGTCGGTCCCGATCGGCGTCGTCGGGTTCCTGGCCCGCGACGTCGTCTCGGGGTCGCTGCGCAGCCTGTGGGTGGTCGCCGTCGCGCTCATCGCCTGGAGCGCGGTGATGGTCGCGGCGGAGCGGGTCAGCTCGCGGCTGCCGCACCGCCGCGACGAGGAGCACCTCACCCTGGGCGACGCCCTGTGGGTGGGGGTGCTGCAGTGCGTGGCGCTGGTGCCGGGCGTGTCGCGGTCCGGGGCGACGATCAGCGCAGGCCTGCTGCGCGGCCTGACGCGCGTCACGGCCACGCGCCTGTCCTTCTTCCTCTCGGTGCCGGCGCTGGTGGCGGCGGGCGCCTACGAGGCCCTCTCCCAGGCGAGCGCCGTGTCGGCCACCGTCGGCTGGGGCGTCACCGCGGTCGGGACGCTCGTGTCGCTGGTGGTCGCCTACGTCTCGATCGCGTGGCTGCTGCGCCTGGTGTCCAGCTACCCGATCACCGTGTTCGTCGGCTACCGGGTGGTGCTGGGCGTCGTCCTGCTGGTGGCGCTCGGCACAGGCGCGCTGGCACCCGCTTGAACTGCCTGGGCTCCGATGGGCACCACGGGCGGTTGCAGTGGTCCCTCGTACGGGTGAGCAGGGTCGTCGCGGACGGACTGCACCCGGCGATCCTGGAGCGCGCAGTCACCGCCAACAGGAAGCAGGAAGCCCCGTGACACAGGCTGTCCCGTCCGTGGCTGACACCCGGGACCCCGCCGGGCGGCCCGGGTTCCGCCCCGACGTCGAGGGGATGCGGGCCCTCGCCCTCGGGCTGGTGCTGCTGTTCCACGCGGGCGTCCCGGGGGCGGAGGGCGGCCGCCTCGGTGTCGACGTCTTCTTCGTCATCTCGGGCTTCCTCATCACGGGTCTGCTGGTCCGCGAGGTGGAGGCGACCGGTCGGGTCGACCTCGCGCGCTTCTACGCCCGCCGCGCGCGCCGCATCCTGCCCAGCGCCGTGGTCGTCACGGTCGTGGCGCTGGTGCTCACCGCGCTCCTGGCGCCGGCCACGCTGCGCCGGGTGGGGCTGGACGCCGCGGGGGCGACCCTGCAGGTCGCGAACTGGCGCTTCGCCCTCGCCGACCTCGCCGGGATGAACCCCGTCGGTGTGGGCAGCCCGCTCCTGCACTACTGGTCGCTGGCGGTGGAGGAGCAGTTCTACCTGGTGTGGCCGCCGGTCGTGGTGCTGACGGCGATCGTGGTCCGTCGTCGGGGAGGCCGGGGTGGTTCCGTCCGGCGGGCCCTCGTCATCGTCGCGTCAGCGCTGCTGCTCGTGTCCCTGGCGGCCTCCGTGGTGCTCACGCCCCTGTCCGGCACGGTCGCGTACCTGGTGACGCCGACCCGGGCGTGGCAGCTCGCCGCGGGGGCGCTGCTGGCGCTGGGGAACCCCGCGGTGGTCGCGGCGACGCGCCGGGCGTGGTGGCCGCGCGCGGCGACGCTCGGCGGGCTGGGCGGTCTGGTCCTCGTGCTCACCAGCGCTCACTGGACGGGGAGCGTGGACTACCCGGGGTCCGCGGCGGTCGTCCCGACGGTCGGAGCGGTCGCGATGATCGCGTCGGGAGCCGGGGCACCGGGCGCGCTGCAGCGCGCGCTCTCGTGGGGTCCCGTCCAGGCTGCGGGGCGGCTCTCCTACGTCTGGTACCTGTGGCACGCGCCGGTGGTCTACGCCGCTGAGGAGCTCGGGGTGCACTCCTGGCCGGCCCTGCTGGCCGTCGAGCTGGTGGTCGGCGGGGCACTGGCGTGGCTGACCGCCGTGCTCGTCGAGCGGCCGTTCCGCTTCTCGGGCGCCTTCGCGGCGTCGTCGCGGCGCGGTCTGCTGCTGGGCGCCGGGGTGACCGCCGCAGGGCTCGCGGCGTCGACAGCGGCGGTCGTGCTCGGCTGACACCTCAGCGGATGAGGTCGGAGCGCAGCATCAGCCTCCGCCCGCAGACCTCCGCGGCGGGGCGGTAGGACGTGGACAGGGCCTGCCGCAGCCGGTGGTCCGCGTCCAGCCCCCACGCCCCGGGGGACAGGCCCTCCACCACCCACGTCACGCGGTCGGGTCCCGTCACCGCTGCCCGCAGGGCGGTCAGCTGCGGGTCCAGTGCTCGGACGGGGAGGCTCCACAGGTACGGGTAGGCGGCCGTCACCGGGACCCCGACCAGGGTGTTGGCGCCGCCGTACACGAGGACCGCCGTGTCGCCGGGCTCCGCGAGCAGCGCCAGCTCGTCGCGCGTCCTCTGGGCCCCCAGGCCGTGCCCGCAGGTCGCCGGGCCCCGCGCCGACGCGGCCACGACGGCGGTGGCCACGAGGCTGAGCGCGGCCGTGCACGCCACGACCGCTGCCCCGGCACGACGCAGGCGGCGCGAGGCGCCCGAGAGCTGGGCGGCGGCGAGCGCGGTGACGGGGACGAGCTCGAGCTCGAGCAGGTAGTGCGTCCAGCAGCTCCCGCCGAGCCCGACCGAGGGGACCGCCCACGCGGCGGCTGCCGCCGTGGCCACCGCCACCGGCGGGACCACCCGGCCCCGGAACGCGTCCACCGCGCGGGGCAGCAGGGCCAGCAGCAGGAGCGGCGCGATGCCGCTGACGACCGCCACCCCGGCCAGCTGGAGCGCCCGCACGGTCTGCGCGGCGCTGCTCCTGGCGCCGAACACGCCCAGCGACCGGGCGCGGAAGCCGAGCACGGCGTCCCACAGGCCGCTCACCCCCGCGACGGGAGACCCGGTCCACCACGCCGCCCAGACCAGCGCGGCCACGAGGGGGACTGCCGCGCCGCACGCCAGCAGGGCGAGGTCGCGCCAGCGCTCCGGGCTCCTCTCCCGGGGGCTGCGGCCGGGCGGCGAGGGCCGGGGGCGGAGGGCCAGGACCGCCGCGAGGACCAGCCCGTCGGCGAGGTTCTGCTTCACCAGGACCGCCGCGGCGCCCGCCGCACCGGCGAGGACCAGGAGCGTGCAGCGCCGGGTGGTGCTGCCCTCGGCCAGCACCGCTGCCAGCGCCAGGGCGCAGCACGCGGCGACGAACGGCAGCGCCAGCAGCTCACCCGTCACGGTGGGGGCGCTGAGCAGGGGCAGGGAGCAGAGGGAGGCACTGAGCACGGCCGCCCACCGCACCCAGCAGGCGCAGGGCCGGCAGGCCGCCCGCCGAGGCTGCCAGCGCGAACAGGCCCACCAGCAGCGGAGGCCTGTCCACCCACAGCCCGCCGTACAGGAACTCCCCTCCCCGGTGCGCCGCCGCGCCGACGAGCAGGAAGCCCGCCTCGTCGGGAGACGCGCCTGAGCTGCCGGCCAGCTCCGGGTGAGGGGGAGGCAAAGCAGCCCCGCAGCGGCGACGAGCCGGTGCGGGGCTGCTGCGTCTCCGGCCGTGCCTCCGACCGGTGGACCGGTCAGGTGGTGGAGGAGCTCTCCTGGGTGCTGCTGGAGCTGCCCGTCCCGGTGGACCCGTCAGCGGCGCCGGCGTCGCCGCCGTGCCCGCCCCTGCCACCCCCGCCGCCGTGGCCGGTGGCCTGGGTGACGGTGGCCAGGTCGGCGCTGACGTCGAAGGAGACGTCCGCGCCGGCCTTGGTGCCGAGCACGTCGTAGGACCCGTCGGGGTCCTTGCGGACGCTGGTCACGGTGACCGCGGAGTCCTTCGCGGTGACCGCCGCCGACGCCGTCGCCGCCTCGTCGCCGGTGACGGGGGTGTCGGTCGAGCCGCCCCCGCCCCCGCCGCCGCCGTGGCCGCCGCCGGTGCGCTCGGTGACCGTGGCCAGGTCGGCGCTGACGTCGAAGCGGACGTCGGCACCCGCCCTGGTGCCGTCGACGTCGTAGGAGCCGTCCTCGTCCTTCTGGACGCCCGTGACGGTGACGGCGGAGTCCTGCGCGGTGACCGCGGCGCCGACCTCCGTCGCCTCGTCACCGGTGACGGCGGTGTGCGTGCCGCCGCCCCCGCCGCGGCCGCCGCCCTCGGTCGCCGAGGAGGAGCTGCTGGGAGCGGGGGTGTTCGAGGCGGCGTCGGCCAGCGCGGCTCCACCGACCACCAGCAGGCCGGTGACGGCTGCCGAGGCGAGGCCGGCGGCGACCTTCTTCTTCGTGCTCATGGGCATGGGTGCGTCCCTACGTCCGGCGGGCCGGCGACGACGCCGGCGGTGACCGCTGCCGCCAGAGGACGCCCCTGACCTGGGCCGGTACTGGCCGGACCTTCTGCGCCGGCTCTGAGCCGCCCCTGCCTGCCGGTCTCTGCCTGAGTCCGAGGTCGACGAGCAGGGAGCTGTACCGGGCGGGGCGGGGCTTCCTCCCGGGGAAGGCGGGCACTGCCCGGTTCCAGCGCGGGGGCTGTGGACGGTCTGTCCACAGGCCCCGGCCCGGATGCGGGCACTGCCCGCCCTCCGGGGATCTCCGCCCCCCGGGGGGGCGGCCCGTTCGCCTGCTCTGCTCGTCGGGTGGCCTGGGACAGGTGGTCACACACAGCGGTCGTGCCCGGACGCCATGGCCAGGCGTCGACTCCGCGTCGTCCTCGTCCTCGCCCCCGCGCCGCTCAGAAGCCGCCGGGCTCGATGACCGCCAGCAGCGGCTCACCGGCGCCGGAGCGCCGCACGTTCTCCGCCACCCGCTCGGCCAGCGCCGGCCAGTACGCGTCCTCGGGGTTGGCCGAGTGCGGGGTGACCAGCACCCTCGGGCTGGCCCACAGCGGGTGCCCGTCCGGGAGCGGCTCCGGGTCGGTGACGTCGAGCGCGGCACCGGCGATGACGCCCGCCTCCAGCGCCGCCACCAGGTCGTCGGTGACCACGAGGTCGCCGCGCGCGACGTTGACCAGCCACGCCGTCGGCTTCATGAGGGCCAGCTCCGCGGAGCCGATCATGCCCCGGGTCTGCGCTGTCGACGGCGCGGAGATCACCACGTGGTCGGCCTCGGGCAGCACGTCGCGGTAGTCGGCCCGGGGCACCGTGCGGGCGGCGCCGGGGAAGGGGCCGGAGTCGCTGACCGCGAGGAGGGTGCAGCCCAGCGGCTCCAGCAGCGCCGCCAGCGAGCGGGCGATCCCCCCGGCACCGACCAGCGCCACGGTCGACCCGGCCAGGGAGCGGGTGCGCTTCGCGCCCCACGACGTCGCCCGCGCCGCGGCCGGCAGGTCCCGGGCGGCGGCGAGCATCAGCGCCAGCGCGTGCTCGGCCACCTGCGGGGCGTAGGCGCCCGCCGCGCTGGCCCACACCGGGTCGCGGGTGACCAGGCCGTTCGCCGTCCACCGCTCGACCCCCGCGTGGCACAGCTGCACCCAGCGGATGCGGTCGTGGAGCATCGCGACCACCTCGTCGGGCTCGTCGCTGCCCCGGTAGACCAGGCCCTCGGCCTCCTCCAGGGACACCACGCGGCCCCCGCCGGCCCGCACGGCGTCCTCCAGCACGGGCTCGTGGTTCGGCCCGACGTGCACGGCTGGTCCGGTCTGCTCGCTCACAGCACTCCCTCGTCCGCCAGGTCCTCGAGCAGGCGCTCCAGGTAGCGACGCCCCAGCTCCTGCACCCACACCGCGTCACCGCCGTAGTGCTCCACCACCAGCGCCCCGCGGTACCCGCCCGCGACCGCCTCGGTGATGGCCAGCCGGTAGTCGACCTGCCCCTGGCCCAGCGGGGTCGGCACCACCGCGGGGGGCCCGCCGGCGACGTGGGCGCGCACGCAGTCCTTGAGGTGCCAGTAGTCCATGTGCGGGGCCACGGCGCGGACCGTGTCGAGCCAGTGCTCGCGCTCGGGCCGCGCCGTGCGGTGCAGGTTGCCCAGGTCGGGGTTGATGCCGAGGTTGGGCGCCCCGACGTCGTGCACCAGGCGGACGGCGTCGGCGCCGGTGGCGGCGAGGGTCTCCTCGTACATCTCCACGCTGACCTGCACGCCCACCTCCGCGGCGCGCGCGGCGACCCGGCGCAGCCGCTCGGCGGCCAGCACCCGGGTCTCCTCCCCGAGGTCGTCGGGGGTGGCGGGGCTCTCCCAGAACACCAGCGGCCAGCCCTGGTCGGGGCGCAGCCTCGGGTGGAAGCCCACGCCCAGCAGGCCCCAGCCGAGCTCGGCGACGACGTCGACGGCCGCCAGCAGCCGCTGCGTGTTCGCCTCCCCGAAGACCGGGTCGACCACGCTGCAGCGCGTCACGTTGAGCCCGCGCCCGACCAGCCCCAGCTCGTCCATCACGGAGGCGAGGTCGGCGCGCTCGGCCGAGGTCATCTCCACCAGGGGCAGCCAGCCGTCGGGCACGTCGAGCGCGGTGAACCCCGCCCGCTGCAGCCGCCGCAGCTGGCGCCGCCACAGCTGCGGGCCGCCCTCGCGGACCGCCCGGTCCGCTCCTGGCTGCTGGGGGGCCAGGGCGAGCGCGCTGCCCACCACCTCCAGCGGGGGACCGCTCACCTGAGACCTCCTGGGCGTCCTGTGCGTCGGGGCGGCTCCGGTGCCGTCCCGGCGCAGACGCTAGGCGCCCCGGCCGCCCACGTCCTCTCGGGGGCCAGCCCGCTGGACCGGGAGACCGCGCAGGAGGACAGTCCGGCCCACCCGTCCAGCCGGCTGGACGGGCCGTAGGTGCTCGCTGGGCGGTGGTGCTCCACTTCCAGCCAGCCGATCCGAAGGAGGACGCGGTGGACGACGACGTCACCGGTGCTGCGCACGACACCGAGGGAGCTGCCCTCCCGGGGCTGCCGCGAGGGGTGCTGCCGCAGGGGCACGCCCTGGAGCGCGTCGCCGGCGGGGGCACCTGGCTCGAGGGCCCCTGCTGGGTCGCCGAGGAGGGCGTGCTCGTCTGGAGCGACATCCCCGCCGACCGGATCGCGGTCTGGGACCCGCGCACGGGTGCCAGCGGCACCCGCCGCTCGGGGGTGGAGTTCACCAACGGGCGCACCCCCGCGCCCGGCGGCGGCTGGTACCAGTGCAGCCACGGCCGGCGGGCGGTCGAGCTGGAGCGCGACGGCGACGTGCGCGTCGTCGTCGACAGCTGGCAGGGCGTGCGGCTCAACAGCCCCAACGACCTGGTCGTCTCCTCCGACGGCGCGATCTGGTTCACCGACCCCTCCTACGGCATCACCGTCGAGGTCGAGGGGCACCCGGGGGAAGAGGAGTACGGCGGCCGCCACGTCTTCCGGCTCGCCCCGGACGGCCGGCTGGACGCCGTCGCCACCGACTTCGAGCAGCCCAACGGGCTGGCCTTCAGCCCCGACGAGTCCGTCCTGTACATCGCCGACACCGGCGCCACCAGCGCCGACCCGGAGCAGCAGGCGCACCACGTGCGGGCCTTCCGCGTGCTCCCGCCCGCTGATGGGGCGGAGGGCGGCGGTGTGCCGCGGCTGGTCGGCGGGGAGGTGGTGCACGTCTGCGAGCGCGGCGTCGTCGACGGCTTCCGCGTCGACGTCGAGGGGCGCCTGTGGTGCTCCAGCGCCGACGCGATCCTCGTCCTGGACCCCTCCGGTGCGCTGCTGGAGCGGATCCCCGTGCCGGAGGTCATCTCCAACTGCTGCTTCGGCGGCGACGACGGCACCGACCTGCTCATCACCGCCTCCACGAGCGTGTACCGGCTGCGCACGGGCACCCGCGACGCCGCGGCGGCCCTGCGCGGGGGCGCCCGGTGAGCGCCGCCACCAACCAGTCGACCGGCCAGTCGACGGGCCAGTCGACGGGGCAGGCGACGGGGCACGGCGGCAGTCCCGTCGCGACGGCGGCGCAGCTCGTCGGCGACCCCGGGCCCTCCCCGGCCGCTTACCGCGCGGCCCTGGTGCTGGAGGCCCTCGCGCGGCGCCGGGAGGCGATGACCCTCACCGAGGTCGCCGCGAGCCTGGACCTGCCGAAGTCGTCGGTGGCCAACGTGCTGCTGAGCCTGGAGGCGGCGGCCATGGTCCGGCGCAGCGCCCGCGGCTGGCTGCTCGGCTACAAGGTCCTGGAGCTCAGCCGCTCGCTGCTGGTGAGCACGGACCTGGTCTCGGAGTTCCGCCGCTGCGCCGCCGCCCTGCCCGCGCTGCGGGCCGAGACGGTGCTGCTCGCCGTCCTGGACGGCCTGGAGGTGATCTACGTGGCCCGCAGCGAGGGGCACCAGCCGATCCGGTTCGTCAACGACATCGGCTCCCGCAACCCCGCGGTGGTCACGGGGCTGGGGAAGGCGATGATGTCGGCGCTCCCCGACGACGACCTCGACGCGCGCCTCGCGCTCATCGACGAGCTGCCCCTGCCCACCGCGCGCTCGCACCGGACCGTCGCCGCGCTGCGCGAGGACCTCCTGGCCTCCCGCCGCCGCGGCCACGCCGTCGACGAGGAGGAGGGCGTCCCCGGCGTCATCTGCCTCGCCGTCCCCGTGCCCGGGGCGCTCACGCCCACCGCCGTCAGCACCACGCTGCTGAGCCGCCGCAGCACCCCCGACCTGCGGACGCAGCTGGTGCGGGAGCTGCACGTGCTCGCCGGCAAGCTCGGCCAGCTGGAGGCGTCGTGAGCACCCCCGCTGCTGCTGACGCGCCGGTGCTGCTGAGCGTGGAGGGACTGTCGAAGAGCTTCTACGCCACCCGCGCCGCCGACGACGTCACCTTCGCCGTCGGCGCCGGGGAGATCGTCTCGCTGCTGGGGGAGAACGGCGCCGGCAAGTCCACGCTGATCAAGATGCTCGCCGGGGTCTACAAGCCGGACGCCGGGCGCGTCTGCTGCGCGGCGCCGACCTGGACTCCGGCGAGCGCCCGCAAGCGGATCTCCTTCATCCACCAGAACCTCGGCCTGGTCGACTGGATGACGGTCGCCGAGAACATCGCCCTGGTGCTCGGCTACCCCCGCCGCGCCGGGCTGATCGACGCGACGGCGGCGCCGGCGCCAGGCCGAGCGGGCGCTGGACGCTGTCGGCGGCGGCATCGACCCGCGACGCCCGCGTCGTCGACCTGCCGCGCACCGAGCGAAGCCTGCTGGCCATCGCGCGGGCGCTGGTCGCCGACGCGACTGCTGCTCGTGCTCGACGAGCCGACCGCGAGCCTGCCCGCCGACGAGGTCGAGCGGCTCTTCGCGGTGCTGCGCCGGCTGCGCGACACGCGGCGTCGGGATGATCTACGTCTCGCACCGGCTCGACGAGGTGTTCCGCATCGCCGACCGCGGTGGTCGTGCTGCGCGACGGCGCGCGTGGTCGGCGGAGCGGCCGTCGCGGGCCCGCGCACGGCGAGCTGGTCGGGCTGATCGTCGGCCGCCAGGCCCGACTGCCCGACCTTCGACGCCGCCAGGCGAGCGAGCGTCCGGCGTGCAGCTCGTCGACGGGCTGTCGCGCCGCCGGCGCCGGCCCGGTCGACCTCGACGGTCCGCGCGCGGCGAGATGATCGGGCCTGTGCGGCCTGCGCGGCGCCGGCCAGGAGGCGGTCGGCCGCGCGTTCGCGGCGCGCTGCCGTCCAGGCCGGCGCGATACGCCTCGACGGCGCGCGCGCCGGCCGTCCGCTCGCCCGCGCGACGCGGTCGAGGCCGGCATCGGCTTCGCCCCCGACCGCGGAGAGGAGTCGGTCGCGCCCGGCCTGACGGTGCGGGAGAACGTCTTCCTCAACCCCGCGCGTCGGGGCGCGGCGCCTTCGCGGCTCGCGCCGCGGACCGAGGCGCGCCAGGCGACGCCCAGCTCGCGCGCAGTTCGGCGTCCGGCCCGACGACCCCGAGCTGCCGATCGAGACCCTCTCCGGCGGCAACCAGCAGAAGGTCGTGGTCGGCCCGCTGGCTCGGCGTCGGGCGGGGCTGCTCATGCTCGAGGAGCCGACGGCCGGCGTCGACGTCGGCGCCAAGGCCGAGATCTACGCGCTGCTCCGCGACGCCGCTCGCGGCGGGCATCGCCATCGTGGTCGTCTCCACCGACATCGAGGAGGTCGCGAAGATCTCCCACCGCGCCCTGGTGTTCGAGCGCGGCCGGGTGGTCGCCGAGCTGTCCGGCGCCGACCTGACGATCGCCAACCTCGTCGCTGCGGCCAGCCGGCCTCGACACCGCCTGACCACCGCCACCGGATCGACCGCCAGTGCCCTCGACCAGCACCGGAGCGCCCTGTGAGCACGACCACGTCCCGGTCAGCTCGACGGCGCTCGAGCCGCCACCGGGCGCCCCGTGGCACCGCAAGCTGTCCACGCGTCTACGGCCTGGTCGTCCTGACGGTGGTGCTGTTCGCCGTCTTCGCGATCGCCCTGCCCGCAGACCTTCCCGACGCTGCTGAACTTCCGCTGCTCGATCGTCGCCGCAAGTCGATGCTGCGATCCTCGCGCTGGCCGTGATGGTGCCGATGGTCGCCGGCAAGATCGACCTGACGGTCGGCTACGGGTCGTGCTGTGGCACATCCTGGCGCTGTCGCTTGCAGCTGATGGGCCTGGCCTACCGGTCGCGATCCTGCTCTGCCTGCTCGGCGGGGCGGTGGTCGGCCTGCTCAACGGGCTGCTCGTCGAGGTCGCGCAGGTCGACGCTTCATCGCCACGCTCGGCACCGGCCAGGTGCTCTACGCGGTGGCCTTCTGGCACACCGGCGGCCGGCAGATCACCGACTCCGGCGGGCGCGGGCCGCGGCCTTCGACGGCCTGTCGCCGCTGGTCGCTCGGCCCGGTGCCCGGACCGTTCTCATCGCCTCGCGCTCGGCGTCGTGCTGTGGCTCGTGCTCGAGTACCTGCCGGTCGGGCCGCTACCTGTACGCCATCGGCGCCAACCCCCGGGCCGCGGAGCTGACCGGCATCCCGCTCCGGCGCTACATGGTCGGCGCGATCGTCGCCTCCGGCGTCCTGACCGCCGTCGCCGGCGTGCTCGTCGCCTCGCGCGCCGGCGGCGTCGGCCAGGCCAACATCGGGCTCGAGTTCCTGCTGCCCGCCCTGACGGCGCCTTCCTCGGCTCGACCACGATCCGCCCGGGCCGCGTCAACGTCTGGGGCACGATCGTCGGCGTCGCGATCCTCACCATCGGCATCTCCGGGCTCCAGCAGCTGCTGCCCGGCGGTTCTACCTCGAGCCGCTGTTCAACGGCCTCACCCTCGTCGCCGCCATCACCATCGCCAGCCTGGCCAGCCGCCGCCGGGTGGCCCAGGCGGACGCCGCACCGGCCGCGACCGCCCCCGCCGAGGGCGCGGACGGCCCGGCCGGCGGCAGCCCACCTCCCGACGGCCCTTCCGAGGGCCCGCCCGGCGATCCACGGCCGGGCCGTGCAGACCCCCAGCCCCCCACCCCCACCACCAGCAGGAGCGCCCGATGAACCGCACCCGGAGGCCGCACCGCCGCGTCCTCGCAGCCCTGACCGTCCCCGTCGCCCTGCTGCTGGCCTCGTGCGCCAGCGGCAGCGTCGCCGAGCAGAGCGGGGGGAGCACCTCCGCCGGAGGTGCGTCCAGCAGCGCGTCGGCGTCGTCCAGCCTGAGCCGAGCGCCGACTTCAGCTCCATCCTGCCCACCGGTGACCCGGTGCAGTTCAGCAAGGACCTGGTGGCGAAGAGCCTGGAGGGCAAGGAGGGCTTCACCCCGCCCTCCACCGGCCCGACGGCGCAGAAGGCGGGCGCCACCATCGCCTTCGTGGCCGGTGACCTGTCCAACGGCGGGCACAACACGGTCGTCCAAGGCCGTCGAGGAGGCGGCCGGCGTCATCGGCTGGAAGGTCAACGTCTACGACGGCCAGGGCACGCCGCAGGGCAACACCGACGCGATGAACCAGGCCATCACCTCCGGCCCGGCGGCGATCATCCTCGGCGGCCTCGACCCGACCGAGCAGGCGAGCCCGATCAAGCAGGCGACCGACGCCGGCATCCCCGTCATCGGCTGGCACGCCGGCGTGCTCACCGGGCCCGGCAACGGGATGGTGACCAACGTCAGCACCGACCCGCTGGAGGTCGCCCAGCTCGCTGCCGCGTACGCCGTGGCCGACTCCGACGGCAAGGCCGGCGTCGCGATCTTCACCGACGGCCAGTACGAGCTCGCGGTGACCAAGGCCCGCGCGATGGAGGCCTACGTCAAGGCCTGCACCGGCTGCAAGGTGCTGTCACTTCGAGGACTCCCCGATCGCCGACGCCGACTCGCGGATGCCCGGCCTGGTCTCCAACCTGCTCCAGCAGAACGGTGACTAGCTGGGCTACCTGATGGCCATCAACGGCAACTACTTCGGCGGCGCCGCGACCGGCCCTGCGCGACGCCGGCGCAAGCCGACGGACCGCCGAAGTCCGTGGCCGCCGGTGACGGCGACGCCGCGGAGATGCAGCGCATCCGCAGCGACAACTACCAGGCCGCCACGGTCGCCGAGCCGATCGACCTGCAGGGCTGGCAGCTCGTCGACGAGGTCAACCGCGCGCTGGCCGGGGAGGACCGTCGGGGTTCGTGGCCGCGCCGGGTCTGATCACCAAGGCGAACGTGCCCACCGGCGACGTCTTCGACCCGCCGAGCGGCTACCGCGACATCTACACGAAGATCTGGAAGGGCTGACCGCCCTGGGGAAGCGTCCCCCAGGTGAGGGCGTCGGGTGGTGGCCAGCGGGCCCCACCCAGGCCCCTGGTCGATCACCGCTGTGATCGACATCACGGTGTGAGCGCTGAACCTCGCGGCCGTCGTCGGGCTCGGGTGGCGTCACCGCCGCAGGTTCCCACGCGGCGGCGCCTGGAGCGCCGTCACAGGTGGACGTCGACCGAGGGGTCAGCAGCGTCCTTGCCGTGCACGCGCTGCCCGCGCTGCGACCGACGCCGGTCCAGCCACCCGATCACCGGGGTGGCCGTCGTCCCGTGCACGACCACGGACAGGGCCACCGCCAGGCCGACGACCGCCCACAGCGCCTCCGCGGGGAAGTCAGCGTGCGAGGTGGCGTAGGCCAGGTAGTAGAGCGACCCGATGCCCCGGACCCCGAAGAAGGAGATGACCGCCCGCTCGCGCCACCCCGCGTCGGTGCCGATCGTCGCGACCATCCCGGCCGCGGGTCGGAGCACGACGACCAGCAGGACGGCGACCAGGGCCAGCTGCCAGGTCAGCCCGCCGAGGAGCCCGTCGGTGAGCGCGGCCCCGAGCAGCAGCAGCAGCCAGGCCGTCAGCATCCGCTCCGTCTGCTCCACGAAGCTGTGCGCCACCTGGTGCGCGCCGTGGGAGCGCTCCGCGGCCCGCAGGGCGCACGCGGCGACGAAGACCGCCACGAACCCGTACCCGTGCAGCAGCTGGGCGACCCCGTAGGCGGAGAACGTCACCGCCAGCGCGGTGAACCCCTCCACCTGCTCGGACAGGCGCAGCGCCTCGTGGCGGGAGCGGAAGAAGACCCTGCCCAGCACCCAGCCCAGGCCCAGCCCGACGGCGACCCCCACCACCAGCCGCAGCAGGAGGTCGCCCAGGGCCCAGCCCCAGATCCAGCTGCCGGCGACGCCCGCGTTCACGGCCAGGGCGATCGCGAGGTAGACGGCGGGGAACGCCGCGCCGTCGTTCAGCCCCGCCTCGCTGGTGAGGGCGAAGCGGACCTCGTCCTCGTCGCTCTCCTCGCTCGGCTCCGCGACCTGCACGTCACCGGCGAGCACCGGGTCGGTCGGTGCCAGCGCCGCGCCCAGGAGCACGGCGGCGGCCAGGGGAAGCCCGCCCAGTGCGCTGCCGGTGAGGGCGACCAGCGCGATCGTCAGCGGCATCGCCACCGCCAGGAGCCGCCACGTGGTGCGCCACCGCCGCCAGCCGACGGGCCGGTCGATGGCGAGCCCGGCGCCCATCAGCGAGATGATCACCACCACCTCGGTGAGGTGCTCGGTGACCGCCTCGTGCTCCACCGGGTCGACCGACGGCAGGCCCGGGACCAGGCCGATCACCGCGCCCAGCGCCAGGAACGCCATCGGGAGGCTCAGGGGCCGGCCCGCCAGCAGGCGCGGCAGGACCGCCGCCAGCAGGGCGCTCACCCCGGCGAGGGTGAAGATGACGAAGGCCGTCACCGGGTGGGGTGGGGGCTCGACGGGGTCGCGACGGGGGTGCGCATGGGGGTCTCCAGCTGCCGCGCGACGACGGCGACGTGGTCAGGTGCCGCAGCGGGACGACGCGGCTCCCGGTGCCCCTACCCCGGTGCGGCCACCTGACCCCGCGGCGTCGTCACAGAGGCGTGCTGACCGCTGCCGGCGGCGCGCTTCGCGGCGAACATCCGCTGGTCGGCTGCCAGGGCGACGAGCAGCTGGTCACCCACCGCGTGGCCGTGCGTGTCGTTGACGACCTTGAACCCGTCCAGGTCCAGCAGCACCACCGCCAGGGCGCTGCCAGTGGCGCGGGCGTCTCACAGGGCCGTCTCGGCGCGCTCCTCGAAGCGGCGGCGGTTCTCCAGGCCCGTCAGGGGGTCGGTGAAGGCCAGGTGCTCGATGCGCGCCAGGTAGGCGGCGCTCCGGTCGCGCTCGGTCACCAGGTCGCGCTGGGCGCGGACCCTGTCGGTGACGTCCGTCTGCACGCCGATGCACTGCACGGGCCGGCCGGTCTCGTCGTGCACCGGTGCCAGGTGGATCTCGTTCCACCACGGCTCGCGATGCTCCCCGCGGTGGTTCAGCAGCACCCGTTCCACTCGCGGCCCGCCGCGACGGCCGCGCGGATCTCCCCGACGACCACCGCGTCGCTGTCGGGCCCCTGCAGGAAGCGGCAGTTCCGACCGAGCAGCTGCGCCGCGGCAGGCCGGTCAGCCGCTCGAAGGCGCTGATGACGTAGACCAGCGGCTGGTCGGGCCGGCCCACGTCGGCGATGCAGCCGCCACTCGTCGCCGCCGCCAGCGCCGGCGCAGGAGCGGCGTCGTCGCCGTCCCCGGGCTCCCGGGCGCCCGCCGGCGGGCGCGGCGCGGCGCGGGCGGGCAGGACGCTCCGGCGCAGTGCCGGTGCTGCGGATGTCGGCCTCCGGGGGCAGGGCCGGGCACCGACCCGCGAGCAGCAGGCGCGTGCGCGGCCGCCGACGGTGGCGCGCTCGTAGGTCAGGGCGTACTCGAAGCAGCGGTCCATGTCGGGGCCGGGTCGCCGAGATCGCGGGCCAGGAGGGCGGCGCTGAAGTGCGGGGCGAGCACGACGACGTCCCACTCCCCGCGCACCGGGTCGTCCGGGCCAGCGTGGCGCCGCGCAGGCCGGGGACGGGCTCCAGCGGGAGGTCCGCACCGAGGGCGCACACGAAGCCGGTCCGCTCGACCAGGTCGCGGTAGCGAGCCGTGGTGGCCGGGGTGAAGTGCTGCGCCTCCTGGAAGGTGGAGGCCACCACGCAGGTGTCGCCCAGGCGCATGCGCCTCGCGCTCCAGCTGCTTGCTCAGCTCGACCAGCAGGCCTTGGGCGCGCGGCGCAGCGACGGTGCCGGCGGGCAGGCACGCGAACGGTGAGCGCCCGGGACCGGTCGCGCCGCGGGCCGCAGGGCCGGCCGGGCGCACCAGCTCGCCCAGCCGGGTAGTCGGGGCCGGCGCGGCCGCGGGCCGGCCGAAGTACCAGCCCTGCCCCAGCGAGCGCCCAGGGCCAGCGCGAGGCCAGGTGGCGCTCGGTCTCGATGCCCTCGGCCAGCACGAGCGCCCCGCTGTCGCTCGGCGTAGGCGTTGACGGCGTTCATGATCTGGCGACGGCCGGACCCGGACGCGTCTGGACCAGGCGGAGGTCGAGCTTGACGACGTCGGGGCGCAGCAGCGGCATGAGAGCCAGCGACCCCGGGGTGGCGTTCGTCACGGCGCAGCAGCGGCGCTGAGCAGCACTCCCACCGAGCCGCCCGTGGGACGATCCGCTGCGTGGCGAAGGGCGAGCAGGACAGCCGGACCGAGCGCGCGGCACGGGCCGCGGCGGCGCGGCAGGCGCAGGAGCGCAGTGAGCGACGCCGGCGCACCCTGGTCATCGGCCTGGTCTCCGCGGCCGTCGTCGTCGCCGTCGCGGCGGTGGGCACGGTCATCTACGTCGAGACCGCTGACGACCGCGCGGCGCAGGCCGCCGCGGAGCAGCCCATCGCCGGGGTGGTGGAGCACGGCGGCCGCTACGGGGTCGACCTCGGCCGCGACCACGTCACCGGCGCCGTCAGCTACGACCCGCTGCCTCCGGTCGGCGGGAACCACGACGCGGTCTGGCAGGACTGCGGCGTCTACACCGACCAGGCGCAGGTCGCCGACCGCAACGCCGTGCACTCGATGGAGCACGGCGCCGTCTGGGTCACCTACGACCCGTCCCTGCCGCAGGCCGACGTCGCGACGCTGGTCGACGCGGTCTCCGGCAGCGACTACACGCTCCTCAGCCCCTACGCGGGCATCCCCAGCCCCGTGGTCGCGAGCGCCTGGGGCGAGCAGCTGCGCCTCGACGACGCGAGCGACCCACGCCTGGCCGCGTTCCTGGTGAAGTACGTCCAGGGCCCGCAGACCCCCGAGCCGGGGGCGCCGTGCACGGGCGGCACCGGGACGCCGTCGACGTCGTGAGGCGCTCCCCGCTGGTCCTCGCTGCGCCCTCGCCGCCCTCGCCGCGGTCTCTCTGGCCG
Organism: uncultured Actinomycetota bacterium; assembly: GCA_963781365.1. Taxonomy (GTDB): domain Bacteria; phylum Actinomycetota; class Actinomycetes; order Actinomycetales; family Quadrisphaeraceae; genus Quadrisphaera. The sequence goes on from CAWAFR010000006.1 coordinate 114,967, forward strand.
CCGCAGTCGTCTTCGGGGTGCTGCTCGTGAGCGGTAGCGGGGGTGGCGGGTCGGCCGCCGCGACGCCGTCGGACACGTCGCAGGAGGCCGGCTTCGCGCGGGACATGCAGGCGCACCACCGCCAGGCGGTCACGATGTCGCTGCTGGTGCTGGAGCGCACGGACGACCCGGAGGTCGACTCCCTGGCCAGCGACATCCTGCTCACCCAGCAGCAGCAGGCCGGGCAGATGCACGGCTGGCTCGACGTGTGGGGCCTGCCGCAGACCAGCTCGGAGCCGGTCATGGGGTGGATGGGCCACGGCGTCGCCGGCACCGCCGACATGCCGGGGATGGCCGACGCCCAGGGCCTGGCGCGCCTGGAGGCCGCCACCGGCACCGACGCCGAGCGGATCTACCTGCAGCTGATGATCCCCACCACGAGGCGGGGGTTGAGATGGCCGATGCCGCGCTGGCCGCCACCGACGACCCGCCCGTCGCGGCGCTCGCGCGCGCCGTCGCGTCGTCGCAGACCAGCGAGCTGTCGGTGCTGCGCACCCTGCTCGCCGCCCGCGGCGGACCGCTGGACGCCTGAGCCGCTCCTGTTCCGCCAGGCCCCGGGCGATCTGTCAGCTCCTCGCCGTGTGTCAGGCCCTCGCCGTGTGTCAGGTCGTGGCGGCCGGACCGGGCCTCAGGGGCCTGACACACCGCGTCGTCCTGACACGTCGGCCTCCCCGCGGGGGCTGCGTCAGGCGGAGGACCCGGTCGGCGCGCAGGATCCCCATGAGCACGACGTCCTCGTACGCACCGCGGACCCAGGCGTGCTCGCGCCGGCGCCCCTCCACGACGAAGCCCGCCTTCTCGTAGGAGCGGACGGCGCCGGCGTTCGACGCGATCGCCTGCACGTGCACCCGCCGCAGGTTGCGTCGCACGAACGCGAACTCCACGAGCTGCACCATCGCCGCGGTGCCGATGCCGCGCCCCCGTGCGTCCTCCGCGAGGCCGATGCCGGCCTCGGCGTGGTGGGCGAACGTGTCGAACCCGAACAGCGAGGACGCTGCCCACGGCGGCGCCGTCGGCCTCGATGACGAACTCGACATCGGCCCACGCCGGACCGCTCTCGACCCCGGCCATCCGAGTCGTCGAACCGCGCCCGCGTGAGAGGGGCCGGGGCCAGCGGGTTCCGCTCCTCCCAGGTGTCCTGGTCGGCGGCGATGCGGAAGAGGACGTCGAGGTCGGCAGCGGTGCGCGCACGCAGCGTGACGCGGGGCAGGTCGGGCACCGCCGCACGGTACCGCCGGCCACCCCGGCCACGACCCGGCCCGACCGGCGTGCAGAAGCGACGCCCAGGGCCTGCCCGCGGCCAGCTGGCGCGGGTCGGCCCGCCCGTCGGGCCGACCCGCACCGCTCAGACGGCGCTGCTGATGCTCCCCACGACGTCTCGGGCCGCCGCGCGTCCGACGCGGGTGGGCAGCAGCGGGTAGACGTGCACCTGGCCGTGCCCCTCGTGGAGGACGACGTCGACCCCCGCCGCCCGGCCCGCTCACCAGCAGGTGCGCGTCGGGGTTGAGCACGTCCCGGGTGCCGCTGAACACGGTCAGCGGCCCGAGCCCCTCGAGGCTGCCGAACAGCGGGCTCACCGCCGGGTCGACGCAGCGGCAGGTCGCCCCGCCAGGGCTCGGCGAGGACCCTGCCGCCCGGGGTGCCCAGCCACGGGTCGGTGGGCTGCACCCGCGGGATCTCGGGGTTGCTCCACGTCGAGGTCGAGCGCCGGGGAGATCAGGCGTCATGGGCAGGCGCGACGCCGTCGTCGCGCAGCGCAGCGCCGCCGACAGCGCGATCTGGCCGCCGGCGGAGTCCCCGGCCAGGCAGGTCGGCCGCCGTGCGTCGAGTGGTCCCGGACCAGCTCGGCGACCACGCGTCGCGAGTCTGCGCGGCGGTGCCGAAGGGCACCAGCGGGTAGATCGGGATGGTGACCGCGACGCCCGCGTCGGCGGCGACGTCGGCCGCGAGCTGCCAGTGCTGCGGGCGCGATCTCGTTGACCCAGCCGCCGCCGTGCACGTAGACCAGCGCGCCCCGCACCCGCTCGCCGCCGCTGGGGGTCAGCGTGTACACGGGCCAGCCGCCGCTCCTGGACGACGTCGACGCGCACGTCGCCGCGCAGCCGGCGCGGCGGCCCGAACGGGTCGGGGCGGAGGCTGGCCCCGCGGATGCGCCGGTGGGCGCCCTCGGCGGTGACGAAGGTCCGGTTGGCCCTGGTCAGGCGCAGGAGCACCGGCACGGCGGCGTCCGGGATGGCCACGACGGCCGACGGACGGCGCCGGCGCGAGCGGGGAGCGGGAGGAGAGGGGGGCACGGCGGCGATCGTGCTCCACCGTCGGCGGCTCCGCGCACACCGGTGGCCCGCGCTCGTCTCATCAGCCTCGCTGTGGTGGGCGGTCATCTGGTCAGCGCGGCCGTCACCGTGGTCGTGGTGGTGGTGCTCGCGGTGCAGCTGGTGGTCGCCCTGCAGGCCCGGCCCTGCCGCCCGGGACGACGACCGGCCTGCTCCCAGGCACGGGCACCGCCGGCCGCGTCGTGCGCGTGCTCAGCTTCTTCATCATCCAGAGCGACGTCCTGGTCGCGGTGACGTCAGCCGTGATGGTGGTGCGGCCCGGGGGCGACGGCGCGTTCCGGCGCGTCCTGCGGCTGACGGCGCCGACCGCGATCGCGGTGATGGGCGTCGTGCACGCCGTGGTCCTGGCGCTGGTCCACCAGCCGCACGGTCCGGCGGAGACCCTCGTGAACGTCGTCGTCCACCAGGTCGTGCCGGTGGGCGCGGTGCTGGGGTGCCTCCTCCTGGACCCGCGTCCGCGCCTGGTCCCGTGCTCCCTGGCGTGGGTGCTGGTCTTCCCCGCCGCGTGGGTCGCCTGCACCGCGGCGCGAGGGGTGCTGACGGGCTGGTACCCCTACCCCTTCGTCGACGTAGCGGCGCTCGGGTGGCCGCGCGTGGCGCTCAACGGGGTGCTCGTCGTGGCCCTGCTGATGGGGGTCGCGGCACTGCTGTGCTGGGTCGACGGGCTGACGACGCCGCGACGCCGGAGTCGTCCCCGGGGGTTCTGAGCGGGCGCGGGTGCGGGATGGCCCCCACCATCAGGAGATGCGCCTGCGCCCGTCCCGCCCTACCAGTCCTGTCGCGCTGGCTGCGACCGGGTCGAGCGCGTGAGGGCCCCCGGTGGTGCCGCGCGCCTGGCCGACCGGGTCATCGCCTGGTACCAGGTGCGGCTATCGCCCCACAAGGGCTACGGGTGCGCGCACCGGGTCGCCCACGGCGGTGACTCCTGCTCGCAGGCGGTGCGCCGGTCGGTGCGAGACCGCGGGGTCTCGCGGTCCCTGATCCCCACGGTCGTGCGCTTCGCTGCGTGCTACCAGGCGGTCGCCCTGCTCAGCGCGCAGCAGCGGGTCGAGGGGGTCTGCTGCTGCGGCGGCATCCCGATCCCGTTCGGCTTCGGACGCCGCTGAGCCGACCACCGCGGCGCTGTCACACCGCCGGGTGCTGTCACGATCGCGGCGTCCCGTGCGTCGTCCTGCGGTGGGGTCGCTGCGGACCGGTGGAGGTGGGCGCGTGCCCGAGGACCAGGCGTTCGGGGCGCAGGCGTTCGAGGCCGAGCGCCCGAGGCTGGTGGCGCTGGCCACCCGGGTGCTCGCCGACCCCGCGGAGGCGCAGGACGTGGTGCAGCAGGCCTGGCTGCGGCTGCACGGCGCGCAGTCCGGAACGGGTGTCCCGGCGCCGATCGCGAACCTGCCGGCCTGGCTGACCACGGTCACCACCCGGCTGTGCCTGGACCGTCTGCGGGCGCGCACCCCGCTGCCGGTCGAGGACGCCGGCGCGGACTTGACCACCGAGGGGGAGGGCTCCGACCCCGCGGCCGTCGCCGTGCTGGCTGACGAGGTGGGGACGGCGCTGCACCTGGTGCTCGACCGGCTCACGCCGCGGGAGCGGGTCGCGTTCGTCCTGCACGACAGCTTCGGGTTCGACTTCGCCGCCGTCGCCGAGGTCCTGACGACGACGCCCGCCGCCGCGCGCCAGCTCGCCTCCCGGGCCCGCGCCAAGGTCACCCGGGCGCCGGCGCCCGGCGGTCTGGCCGACTGGGAGGTCGTCGACGCCTTCATGGCCGCCGCCCGCGGCGGCGACCTCGACCGGCTGGTGCGCCTCCTGGCCCCGGACGCCGACGTCACCGCCGACGCGGCGGCGACGCAGGTGGGCACGCCTCGGAGCCTGCGGGGCCGCGACGAGGTGGCCGGCTTCTTCCACGGCAGCGCCCACGCAGCTCTCGCTGTCTTCTCCGGGGGGCAGCCCGCCTACGCGTGGTTCCACCGGGGCGCGGCGAAGGTGGTCTTCGCCTTCGACGTCGCCGACGGACGGGTCCAGCGGATCAGCTTCCTGGCGGCCCCGGAGGTCCTCGCGGACACCGTCCGCCGGGACGGCCCCGACCCGGCACCACCACCGCACCTGTCACATCCGCGGGCTCCCCGCCGTCAGGTGGGTCAGAGCCGCACCCACACGGAGGAGGAGCTGTGAAGACGATGTCCTGCCGTCAGCTGGGAGGTCCCTGCGACCTGGACCACCGCGGGGAGACCGCCGACGAGGTGATCAAGGCCCAGGACCGCCACCTCAGGGACGCCGCGCGCGCCGGAGACGCGGGGCACCTGCCCGCGCGCGCCGCGATGAAGGGGCGGTGGCGCCACCCGAAGCAGTCGATGGACTGGTACCTCGGGGCCAGGCGAGCCTTCTCCGGTCTGCCGGACAGCTGAGCCGCCCGGCTGACTGACCGGCCCGGGTCCCCAGCTGCGCTGATCTCGGAGATCGGTCGGGGTGTCAGCGCTGACGCACCCACCGGTCGCCAAGATCAGCAGAGGATCAGGCCGGGGTCGCCGATCAACCCTCGTTCTCAGGAGCGGAGCGGGCGAGCCTGCCGAAGAGCGCCTTGCAGGCAGCGCCGGCGATGCTGCCCGGCCAGCGGCGCGACGATGAACAGCCACAGCTGCTCCAGGGCGGGCGCTCCGGTGCCTCGGGTTCGTCGTCCTCGGAGGGGGATGTGCACGTCGTTCACGGACACGGTGACCTCGGTGACCTGCAGGCCGGTCATGCGCTCGACGGAGGAGATGACGCTGCAGCGCACGCACGCTCGCGGCGACGTCGGCGATCGGGACGCCGTGCTCGGCCACCAGGTCATGTCGACGGCGGCCCGCTTCTCGCCGACCTCCACCGAGATGCCCTGGGAGTGGTTCGTGCTCGCTCCGGGATGCGCTCGCGCAGCGCGCCCACCGCGCGCGCAGCACCGCCGAGGGCGGCTGGCCTCCCCGGGAGGCGGAGCCCGCGCGGCGGTGCCAACCTCGCGAAGTGCCGGGAACCCCGCAGGACGACGCCCACGACCCACAGGCGAGGTCGACGCCCGACCTGAGCGACCTCCCCGACGTCGACGAGCTCGTCGTCGACGGCCATCAGCCGCCGTCGGCGCGGGTGCCGCTCAGCCGGGAGCGCATCCTGGCCGCCGCCCTGGAGTCGATCGACGAGGACGGCATCGCGGCGTTGACGATGCGCCGCCTCGGGGCGCGCCTGGGCGTCGAGGCGATGTCCCTGTACCGCTACGTCCCGGGCCGGGAGGCGCTCATCGACGGCGTCGTCGACGCGCTGGTCTCCGGCCTGGACGACGACGTCGACGTCCTGGTCCTGCCCGAGCACGGTTGGCAGGACTTCCTGCAGCGGATGGCGCACGGCGTGCGGCGCCTCGCCATCGCGCACCCGAAGGCGTTCCCCCTGGTGGCCTCCACACCGCCCCAGGCCCCCTGGCTCCGGCCTCCGCTGCGGAGCATCGAGTGGGTCGAGAAGCTCCTGGCGGGCCTGCTCGCAGAGGGGTTCTCCGACGAGGACGCGGTGGCCGTGTACCGGGCCTTCACGAGCTTCCTGCTCGGCAACCTCCTCCTGGAGGTCTCCCAGCGCGGGGCCGCCGTGGGGCCGCTCGACCTGGTCGAGGAGGAGGTCCCCGCCGACGGCCTCGACGACGCGCCCGTGGTGCGCCGCCTGTCCGGGCTGCTGGGGGAGGACCACGCCCTGCAGGAGTTCGAAGAGGCCCTGGAGAGCCTCATCAACAGGATCTCCACCCAGGTCGGCGGCAGCGGCGCCTGACCCGTCCGGTGCGTCCGCCGCACGGGGGTCAAGGACCGGGCCCGGAACGCCGATGCTCTGGACGTGGACGCACCGGTGACCTCCGTGCGGCCGGAGCTCGACGAGCCCCCGGGCCTGCGCGCCGTGCAGCAGGCCCTGCTGGCCGACCTGGGCCTGCTCGAGGCTCCTGACGACGACGAGCTCGACGCCGTCACCCGCCTGGCCTCCTCGATCACCGGGTACCCCACGGCGATGCTGAACGCGCTGCAGGCCGCGCAGGCCTGCCAGCTCTCCCGGGTCGGCATCGACCGGGTGCACATGGTGCGCGAGGAGTCGCTGTGCCACCGCGCGAGCCTCGGCGGCGGCGTCGTCGTCTCAGGGGACTGCGCCACCGACCCGCGCTTCGCGGACCTGCCCTGGGTCGACGGCCGCCTGGGCAGAGTGCGCCGCTACGCGATGGCTCCCCTGGAGGTCGACGGCACCGTCGTCGGCACCCTGTGCGTGCTGGACGTCGACCCCGGCCCGGCGCTGGGGGAGCTCGCGCAGCAGCAGCTGGCCGACCTCGCCGCCCTGGCTGCGGAGCTGCTCGAGCGGCGCCGCAGCAGCCGCCGCGCCGAGGAGGCGCGCGCGGAGCTGACGGAGGCGCACGCCGAGGTCGTCCGGCGGCGCGCCTTCGACCGCGCGCTGCTGGAGGCGCTGCCGGTGGGGATCGTCGTCGCCGGCCCCGACGGGCGCGTCGAGCTGTTCAACGACGTCACCCGCCGCTGGCACGGCACCGAGGCCGACGACAGCCTCGACCCCGAGGCGCTGCCGGCCGCCTACGACCTGTTCGAGCCCGACGGCGAGACACCGCTGGTCACCGAGCGGGTGCCGCTGCAGCGCGTCATCTCCGAGGGTTCCATCAGCGGGGTCGAGATCGTGATCCGTCCTCTGGGGCAGCTGTCGCGCACCGTGGAGTGCACGGGCGGCCCGATCCGCGACGCCGACGGACGGCTGCTCGGTGCCCTCGTCGCGATGGCCGACGTGACCCGGCAGCGCGCGCTGGAGGACAGGCTGCGGACGGCTGCCACCCACGACGTGCTGACCGGGCTCCCCAACCGCGGGCTGCTGGTCGACCGGCTCGACGCAGCCTTCGCGGGGTCGGAGGAGGCGCAGGAGCCGCTGGCGGTCTTCTACGGAGACCTCGACGGCTTCAAGGCGGTCAACGACGCGCACGGCCACGCCGCCGGAGACGCGGTGCTGGTCGAGACCGCAGCCCGTCTGAGCGGTGCGGTGAGCAGACGCGACACGGTGGCGCGCCTGGGCGGCGACGAGTTCGTGGTCCTGTGCCCGGGGGTGCCGACCGCGCAGGCCGCCCAGGCCATCGCGCGCCGCCTCGCGGCGGCGGTGGGCGCGCCGGTCGTCGTCGACGGCGTCGAGCACCGCGTGGGCATCAGCATCGGGACGGAGCTGAGCACCTCCCACGCCTCCGCCGACGAGCTGCTGCGCGCCGCCGACGCGGCGATGTACGCCGCGAAGCGGGCCCGGCGCGCCGTCCGCGCCGCCCTGGCGCACTGACACCGGCCCGGTGGGCGGTCACCCGCGAGGAGGGCTGGCAGAGACCTCCACCAGCACCTCCACGTCACCGGTGGCGGTGGGCGCGGTCTGGGCGGCGACCCGACCCGTCAGCCGGTAGGTGCCCGGCACGGGGTCGACGAGCGTGACGAACCAGGCCGCCCGCTGCTCCTGGTCGGCACTGACCGATCCAGCCGGCAGCGAGGCGGCCCACGTCGACCAGTCGACGGCGACCAGCTGCCCGCGTCCGCCGTCGTCCGCGACGGCCACGAGGTGCGGCACCGCCTGCAGCGTCCCCGCGACCGACCCCCCGCCGGACGGGTCGTGCAGGTTGAGGGTGACCTGCACGACGTCGCAGGGCGCGACCCCCTCGGCGGCGTACCCCGCGAGGTCGCGCACGCTCGCGCCGACCGCGGGTCCGCTGCCGGCCAGGCGGGACGCGGGCCCACCGCCCGCGGAGAGGGCCCGCCCGGTCACCGCGACGTCGACGGCGGCCGCGCGCGACGACGGCCGGCACCCGGCCACCCCGTAGGGCGCGGTGCCCCGCTCGACGGACGCGCGGGGGCTGCTCGCAGCGTCGCCGTCGCCAGGACCGGACACGGTCCCCAGCAGCGCTGCGCCCGCGAGGACGACGCCGACGAGCAGCCCGTGGCGGGCCACCCACGGCTCCCGAGGGGGAGCGCCCGCCTCGTGCTCCGCGCCCACCCCTCCAGTGTGCGGCCGGAGCGGTGGGCGGGGTCGCCTCCGGGCCGCTCCTGCTCGCCCTGGCGATCGGCGCCGCCGCCGCGCGTTGGTCGCCCGCCTCGCGCACCGGCCTGCCGGTGGCGGTGTGGCTGCTGACGCCCGCCGGGATGCGGGCCGGCGCTGCGGGTTGACGCCACCCGCGCGGGGCAGGGGACCAGCGTGTCCTCCGCAGCCCCCGATGCCGCCGCCGAGCCCTCGGCCCGGGTCGCCCCGCACCTGACCCCGCAGCTGCCGGAGGACCTCGACGAGGGTCTGCGGGGCGCACCCACCTCCGAGGAGGTGACCGACGCGCTCCCCACCGGCCCTCGGCCTCCCCGGCGGTGGCTCCCGAAGCGGGTGCTGGTCACCGCCTCCGCCGCTGACACCGCCCACGGCCAGGGGATCATCGCCCGCGTCCGGGCGGCCGGCGTCGACGACGTCCAGCTCCTGCGCGGCGACCGCCTCCCCTCGCTGCGCGGCGACGACGAGCGCGCGACCTACGCCCTGGCGAAGTCCACCCTCGCGGTCGTGACGTCGCCGCCGTCGGCGCGCACGCTCGTCCCCATCCCTCCCAGCGCCGACTGGCGCCTGGACCTGGCCACGGGCTGCCCCGCGCACTGCCAGTACTGCTACCTCGCCGGCTCCCTCGCGGGCCCGCCGGTGACCCGCGTCTTCGCGAACCTCCCCGAGGTGCTGTCGGCGATGGACCGCCACGTCGGGAGCGGTTCGATCACCACCGGCACCGAGCGCCACGACGAGGGGACGACCTTCGAGGCCTCCTGCTACACCGACCCCCTCGGCATCGAGCACCTCACCGGCTCCCTCGCCGCCACCATCACCCACGTCGGCACCCACGCGTGGGCCGGGCCGGTGGGCCTGCGGTTCACCACCAAGTTCGACGACGTCACGCCCCTGCTGGACCTGCCCCACGGACGGCGCACGCGGGTGCGCTTCAGCGTGAACAGCGCCGGCCCCAGCGGCGGGGAGCGCTTCGAGGGCGGCACGGCCAGGGTGCGGGAGCGGCTCGCAGCGCTGCGCCGCCTCGCGCTCGCGGGCTACCCGGTGGGCCTCACGATCGCCCCGGTGATCCCGGCGCCCGGCTGGGAGGAGGCCTACGGCGAGCTGCTCGACGGCGTCGTCGCCGCGACGGCGGGCGTCGCGGACCTCGACCTGACCGCCGAGGTCATCACCCACCGGTTCTCCCCGAAGAGCCGGGAGGTGCTGCTGGGCTGGTACCCGCGCACCCGCCTGGAGATGGACCCTGACCAGCGCACCACCAAGCGCGGCAAGTACGGCGCGGTCAAGCACGTCTACGCCGGGGACACGATGGCGGCGGTGCGCGCGTGGTTCGAGCGCGAGCTGGCCGACCGCCTCCCGCAGGCGCGGCTGCTCTACTTCACCTGACCGGGAGCCGCCCTCCTCCCGCGGTCAGACCCCGCCGCGGGGGTCCTCCAGCACGTCGCGCCAGGAGTGCTGCGGGGCGTAGCCGAGCAGGTCGCGGGCCTTGTCGATGCTGTAGAAGGTCTCGTTCCGGCCCATCTCGCGGCGCACCTCGACGCCGGCGTAGAAGGTCTCGAGGATCTCCTGCGTGGTCGCGGCGACGGACGTGTCGGCGTTGGCGACGTTGAAGATCTGGAAACCCAGCCCGTCGGTCTCCAGAGCGCGCAGGGCCACCTGTCCGAGGTCGCGGGTGTCGATGTAGGCGAAGACGTTGCGGCGCCGCAGGGACGGGTCCGCGAGGAAGGGCGGGAAGTCCTCCGCGTACTCGTGGGGCTCGATGACGTTGTTGATCCGCAGGCCGTAGACGTCCGCGCCGGTGCGGACGTGGAACGAGCGCGAGCTACCACCTCACCGGCCACCTTGGAGATCGCGTAGGCGTCCTCCGGGACCACCGGGTGCTCCTCGTCGACGGGCACGTACAGCGGTTTGCGCTCGCCCTGGGCGAAGCAGATGCCGTAGGTGGTCTCCGAGGACGCGAACACCACCTTGCGGATGCCGAGCCGGGTCGCTGCCTCCAGGACGTTGTAGTGAGCCAGGATGTTGGTGGCGAAGGTCGTGGCGTCCGGTGCGATGAACATCGCTGGGGATCGCGGCGAAGTGGACGACGGCGTCGTAGGCCGAGGCTCTGCCCGCGTCCGGGCGCAGCGGCCGGGTCGTCGAGGTCGGCCCCCGTGGGGGTGCCCGCCATCGCGGAGTAGACCTGGCCGGCGTCGGTCAGGTCGACCCGCAGGTCGGTGACGTCGGGGTGGCGCAGCGGGGTGAGGTCGGCGTTGGTGACCTGGTGGCCCTGGGAGGCCAGGTACGGGGCGACGTGGTGACCGGCCTTGCCGCTGCCGCCGGTGAAGAGGATGCGCATGCGCCCAGCCAACCACCTGCCGGCCGGCGCTGCGCCGACGAACCAGACGGGAGGCCCGCACCGCGAGAGCGGGTGCGGCGCGTCGGCGGCTCGAGAGGGGGTTCAGCGGTCGGCCGGGACGTCCTGCGGAACCCGGTTCGGCCCGGCAGCCGCCGGCCGGGGCCGGTCCTGGCGGTGCAGCCGCGGCGATGACCGCCACGTCGTCGTCGGCACGGTCACCTCGGACGTCCACCGGGCGGGCCAGGAGACCGTCCACGAGGTGGTCGAGGTCTCCAGCATCAGCGTGCGCAGGAGCCGGTCGGTGGCGCTCAGGACCTGCGCCGCTCCCTCGCCGGTGTGGGCGGCGACCCGCTCCCGGAAGAACGGGTCGCCGTCGTCCCCTCGTGCCGAGCGGGGGACCCCGTGGAGGCTCCTCCGTCATCGGGCTGCGCCGTCGACGTCGAGCAGTGCGCCGTGGACGAAGGCTGCCTCGTCGCTGACCAGCCAGCGCACGGTGGAGGCGATGTCGACCTGGCGCACCGGCGAGCCCGCCGGGGTGGTGGCGGTCATCGCGGCCAGCGCCGCCTCCGAGCCGGCGTGGCCGGGCGTGGCGGTGGCGCCCGGGGCGACGGTGTTCACGCGCACCCCGTGCTGCCCGTACTCCGCGGCCCACGTGCGGGTGGACTGCTCGGCCGCGGCCTTGCTCGCGGTGTAGATCGCCCCGAAGGGGACTCCGGTCCGGGCCATCCAGGACCCGATGGTCACGATCGAACCCGAGCCGCGCTCGGCCATGGCGGGGGCCAGGGCTGCGACGAGGACGTGGGGGGCGCGGGTGTTCAGGGACCACACCGCTTCCAGGTCGGCGTCGGAGGTCACTGCGGTCGGTGCCGCCGGGCAGATCCCGGCGTCGCTGACGACGACGTCGACCCGCCCGCCGAGCGCAGCGGTCGCCTCGGCGGCGAAGTCGCAGACGGCGCCGGAAGCGGCCAGCACACGGGCGATGGCCTGACCGATGCCGCTGGAGGAGCCGGTGACGACCGCGGTGCGGCCCGCGAGGCGGGTGTCGCGGGGGAGGGAGGCGAGGGCGTCTGTGGCGGAACCGACGGGCAGGCTGACCGAGAAGGGGCGCCGCACGCGCCAGCGGACCGTCGAGGCGACGGCGCTTCGCGTGCTGGACGCCGGCATCGACGGCACGTGCCTGGACGTCCGCGCGGCGACGCTGACCTCCAAGAGCCAGCTCTTCCACCACTTCCCCGGCGGCAAGGCCGAGCTGGTGCGCGAGGTGGCGCAGTGGGAGGGCGAGCAGCTGCTGGCCGCGCAGGAGCCGCACCTGAGCGACCTCTCCACCTGGGAGTCCTGGGCCGCGTGGCGGCGGAGGCTGGAGGACTACTACCTGCGGCTGGGGCGCTGGGCGTGCCCGATCGGGTCGCTGACCGCGCAGATGGCCGCCGCCGACGCTGAGACGGCGGAGTTCCTGCGGACGGCGTGGACGGCGTGGTGGACGCAGCTGGCCGACGGTGTCCGGAGGATGCAGTCCGCCGGGCTCATCGACCCCGACCGCCTGGCGGCCTCAGTGCTGGCGGCGATCCAGGGCGGGCTGCTCCTCAGCCAGCCGGAGCGGGCGAGGTGGCCCCTGGAGGCGGCCCTGGACGCGGCCTGGGCGACGCTGCACGCCGAGGCACCCGCCCGCGCCGGCGTCGGCGAGGCCTGAAGGCCCCGGTCCGCGACGGCGGTGACCCGCCGTCCACCGTCCGGGTAGCACCCTCAGCGGGAGACGACGACGTCTGCTGGGACCCTTGACGACCGGGCTCGGAATGCCGCACTTCACTTGAATGTTAAAGGGACTGCCGGGCGCCCGGTGTCCCGGCGCCCGTCCCGCAGCCCGTCCACCCCCAGGAGTCCTCGTGCACGTCGGAGTGGACAGCTTCGTCTCCCAGGTCACCGACCCCACCACCGGCCACGTCGTGGGTGCCGTGGAGCGCCTGGAGCACCTGCTGGAGGAGATCGAGCTCGCCGACCGCGTCGGCCTGCACTCCTTCGGCATCGGGGAGCACCACCGGGAGGAGTTCTACGACTCCGCGCCCCCGGTGATCCTGGGCGCTGCCGCGGCTCGGACCACGAGGATCCGTCTGGGCAGCGCCGTGTCCGTGCTCAGCGCCAACGACCCGGTGCGGCTCTTCCAGCAGTTCGCCACCCTCGACCTCATCGCGAAGGGACGGGTCGACCTGGTCGTGGGCCGCGGGTCCTTCACCGAGGCCTTCCCGCTGTTCGGCCTGGACCTGCACGACTACGACGACCTGTTCACCGAGAAGCTCGACCTGCTGCTGCGGCTGCGCGAGTCCCCCGAGTCACCTGGTCCGGGCGGCACCGGCCCTCGCTCACCGGTCAGGGCGTCTTTCCCCGTCCCGCCCAGGACTCCCTGCCCATCTGGGTCGGGGTCGGTGGGTCACCCCAGTCCTTCGTCCGTGCCGGCGCCCTGGGGCTGCCGCTGATGGTCGCGATCATCGGCGGTGAGCCGCGCCGCTTCGCCCCCCTCGTGCAGCTCTACCGGCAGGCGGGCGCTCGCGCCGGCCACGACCCAGCGACCCTGCGGGTTGGTGTCCACGTCTTCGGCTACGTCGGCGAGGACGACCGGTCGGCAGCCGAGACGATCTACCCGGGCTGGCTGCAGACCTTCACCGCGATGTCGCGTGAGCGCGGCTTCGCGCCCCCGACCCGGGCCCAGTTCGAGGCCACCCGCGGCCCCGACGGCGCCTTCATGGTCGGGGACCCCGACGCAGTCGTCGCGAAGCTGCGCCGCGTCGCTGACCAGCTCGGCGGTGTTGACCGCATCTCGATCCAGATGACCAACCCCCGCATGTCCCACCCGGACCTGCTGCGCGGGATCGAGCTGCTCGGCACCGAGGTCGCCCCCCGGCTGGCGGGGCTGTGAGGGCAAGCCGCACCCGTGGAGGGGATTCCTCGGTGACGTGAGGTCCACCCGCGGCATCGCCTGCGGTCGCGGCACCGACGGGCGAGGAGGCCATGCGCACTGCGACGGCCGCGCAGGGACCGCCCGCTGGATGCCGAGCACCGGCGGTCCACGGCGCTCCTGCTCACCGACTTGCTGGCGGCGCTCAGCGCCGGCGGCTCCGACGCCGAGGCCGATGTCCAACACGGGCTGGCTGAGGGGCTGACGTCGCTGGGGCTGGACGTCGACCTGTGGCGGATGGACCTGCCGGCGCTCACGGCCGGCGCCGGCTTCCCCAGCACCGAGTCGGACCGGTCCACGGCGTGGGAACCGGTTGGCGCGAGCCCGTGACGGGGAGGGGCTGGCGCTGGTCCTGCAGGGCCACGTGGACGTCGTCCCGGCCCGGGGACGGTGAGCGAGACGCTCGAACGGCTGGTGCAGGCGAGGGCCGCGGTTCTCACAGGTCAGGGGGAGTCAGCAGTGACGTGATCCTGAGCACGGGCGTTGCCGCGCGGGTCGCCATGCGGGTGCTGGGCCACTCCCAGATCAGCTTGACCCTGGGCACCTGCTCCCACGTCGCCACGGAGCTCGCGACGGATGCTGCGAACCGAGTGGGCAGGCGCTCCCGGGAGCTCTTGGCACAGGTGCGGCAGAGGTGCCAGCATTCGAGACGCCGCCCGAAGCGCGTCGTCGCAGGTGACAGGGGCACCCCCGGCTGGATTCGAACCAGCGACCATCGGTGAGAAGATGCCCCCGGGGGGAGCGGGGGAGTGCGGCAAGGGACGTTCGTGCAGGTCAACGGCTTCTTGGCTTGATCGTGGATGGCGCCGCACGACCCCAGATGACCTCGTGTGGCACAGATCTGACACCCGGCAGCCGCTCTAGTCCTGGGAGCGAGTGTCCTCACCGGCGCAGACGGCTCGCACTGGCGGTCGGAGCGGTCGCTGAGGGCCGCTGGCGCGCGTGCATCGGTGAGCGCTCGCGGCGCGGCGCTCAGCGGTGCTGGGGGTGGTGGTGCTGGTCGGCTTCCTGGCGGGGGCCGAGCTGAGGACCCCTTCATCAGGCACCGCCCTGCTGTGGGTGGCGGTTCTCGCGGCGTTCGCGTGGGTGGCTTCGGCGTGCGCGCGGCTGTACCCCTGTGTGCCGCACTCGGTGGTAGCCCTGCGTCGTCAGCCAGCAACCCGAACAGCGCAGCGGTGATCAGTCAGCGCGCTCGTTCCTGAGGCCCTGAGGCCTCGAGGGCGTCTCGGAGGATCGGGAAGAGGTCCCCCCAGCAGTGCGTGATCTTGGCGTCGACGAAACGGTAGATCACCAGCTCTTGGACCTCGATCCGTCGCCCGGTGGGTGCGATGGCGCTGAAGGAACCGGTATGGGTTCCGCGACCCGTCAGCCGGGCAGCGATCGTGTTTCCCTGGACCACGCGTTCCTGCAGTTCCCAGCGGTAGTCCGGAAAGGCCGTGCACACAGCCCTGACGCCCTCGATGTACGCGGTCAGCCCGTCTGTCGGTGCGGACCCGGTCACGTGCTCGGACACGAAGTCACCGAGCTCGTCGAAGCGGTGCTCGTTGCATCGAGTGAGGTAGCGGTCGTACGTCGCTGTGACGGCGTCGTGCTCTGGGTCCACGTCCGATGGTGACATGCGTGGCTGTCGGTAGTCGGTGAGTGCCATCGGTGTCGACGACGGTTGAAAAGTAGGCCAGGACGACGGACGAAAACGAGGCCATCCCGAACCATGAGGGGTGATCTCCTTGGAGGACTGGGCGCTGATCAGGCGGCTGGTAGCGGACGGCGTTCCGCAGCGACAGGTCGCCAAAGACCTGGGCATCGCACGCGCGACGGTGGCACGGGCGGTGGCATTAGCCGGGCCACCGAAGTACCAGCGGGCAGCGGGCCCGAACGCCTTCACCGCCTACGAACCTGCAGTGCGGGCGCTCCTGGCTGAACACCCCGACCTGCCCGCCACCGTGCTGGCCGAACGCGTCGCCTGGACCGGGTCCATCACCTGGTTCCGCGAACACGTTGCCCCGCTGCGCGCGCCCTACCGGCGACCGGACCCCGCTGACCGGCTCGTGCACGCACCCGGCGACGTCGTGCAGTGCGACCTGTGGTTCCCCGCGGTGCGGATCCCGACCGGGGTGGCTGGACGCACGGCGGTGCTCCCGGT
>CAWAFR010000007.1:0-154454 GCA_963781365.1 uncultured Actinomycetota bacterium
ATCCTGTCGGCGCAGGTCACGACGTCCCGCGACCGCGTCGCGGTGTCACGGTTCACCTTCGAGATGGCCGACGCCACCCACCTGGGCCACGTGCTCGGTGCGGTGCGCCGCGTCGACGGGGTGTTCGACGTCTACCGCCTCACGGGCAGCCGGCACGCCTGAGCCCCGGCCGGCCGGCACCCGCGGGAGCAGCGCCAGCAGCTGCCGGCGCCCCAGCCGCTGACCCGGTCGCGGCGGTCCCGACAGCGCCTCCAGCGCCAGCCGCGGGTCAGCGCCGCGGCCACCGCGGCGCGCACCAGCACCTCCGCCCGCTGCGGGGGATGCCACAGGACGACGTCGGCGGCGGTGCGGTCCAGACCGGTGACCCGCAGGCCGCTCAGCACCTCCACGTGTCCCGCGGGGAGCGCCGCGGTGCGCGTGCGTCGCCACGGCGGGTCGCTGCGGGAGCCCCCGGTGCGCCCGCGGGCGACCAGGACGTCGACGACGCCGCAGCGCGCCAGGGCCCCCCGCACCCACAGCGCTGCGGCCCCGCCGACGACCTCACCGGGCTCGAGGTGCTGCGCGAGCGCAGCGGCCCTGGCCGCGGGGCAGGCGGCGGCGTCGGCCGCCAGGTGGCCACCCGGCACGGGGACGACGAGGCCCTCGGCCACGAGCGCGCCCAGCTGCTGGGCCGTCAGCCCGGCGGGCAGCGCGCCCCCCGCGCCGCCCGGCCCCAGCGACCCCGACGAGCGCGGAGGAGGGTCGAGGAGCCAGGCGAGCGCGGGGGAGACCACGCCACCACCCTGCCCGGACGTCGGCGCCGGTGGGCGTGCCGTCCACAGGCGGCGCTGTCAGCCGGAGGCCTCCTCGGCAGTGCGGCGCGCGGCGTCGAGCCACAGCTGGCGGGCCTCGATGGAGGCCACCGCCTGCGCCTCGGCGCGGGCGTCGCCCTTGGCCCGAGCGGCCTCGACGTCGGCCTGCAGCGCGGCGACGGCGCGCTCGAGCTGCTCGACGGCGCTGTCGGCCCGGGCCTTGACCTCGGGGTTCGTGCGCTTCCAGGTGGCGCGCTCGGCGTCGTTGACGGCCTGCTCGACGGCCCGCATCCGCTTCTCGACGCGCTGCAGGTCGGCGCGCGGCACCTTGCCCGCCGCCTCCCAGCGCTCCTGCAGGTCGCGCAGCGCCCGGCGCGCCGGACGGAAGTCGGTGACCGGCAGCAGCTTCTCGGCCTCGACGAGCAGCTGCTCCTTGACGACCAGGTTGCCGCGGAACTCCTCGTCCTCCGCCGCGTTGGCGCCGGTGCGGTTGCCGAAGAAGACGTCCTGCGCGGCGCGGAAGCGCGCCCACTGGGCGTCGTCGTCCTTGCGCGAGCCGCGCCCGGAGGCCTTCCACGGTCCATCAGCTGGCGGTAGGCGGTGGAGGTGCGGCGCCACTCGGTGGAGGTGGACAGCTTCTCCGCTTCGGCACGATGGCCTCCTTCTCGGCCTTGGAGTCCGCGTTGCGGTCCTCCAGCGCCGAGAAGTGCGTGCCGCCGGGCACCTGGTCGAACGACGTGCGGGCGCGGCTGAAGCGCTTCCACAGGTCGTCCTCGGAGCGCTTGTCGAGGCGCAGCTAGCGCTGCGCCTCCTTCCACTCCTCCAAGAGCTCGCGCAGGCGGTCGCCGCTGGGGCGCCACTGGATCCGCTCGGGGTCGCTGGCCGCGATCTGCTCGGCCTCCTCCACGATCGCCGTGCGCGCGGCGAGCCGCGCCTCGCGGGCGGCGTTCCGGGCGGCGTCGGCCTCCTCGCGGCGCGCCGCGGCGACGGCCTCGAGGTCGCGGGTGCGCTGCGCGAGGCCCTCCAGGTCGCCGACGGCCATCACCTCGGCCAGGACCCGCGCAGCGCCCGGAGCTGCCCGACGACCTCCCCGGGAGCGACCTCGGCGGACATCAGGCGCTGCTCGGCGATGTCGACCTGCGCGACCAGCGCGTCGAACTCCGTGCCGTAGTGGGCCAGGGCCGCGGACTCGGTGGCGTCGACCACCGTGCCCACCTGGCGCTCAGCCGTCACGGGTGCGGACCCAGACCACGCCGCCCTCGTCCATGCGTCCCCACGGGGTGGGGTCGGAGGGGACGGACGGCGGGCGCACGGACGGCGCGTGCGGCTTGGGGCTGCGGCGCCCCTTCGGGCCGGGGAGGGACGCGGCGCGGCACTGGGCCCCGGGGCGGGACCGGGGTCGGGACGGCGCCCTCGCGGGCGGCCTCGGGTGCGGCCCCGGTCGCCGCCTCGGGGGCGGCCTCCGTGGCCTCGGCACCTGCTGCGGACACCTCGGGGGTGGCTCCGGTCACCTCCGCGTCGGCTGCGGGTGCCTCGGCTGCAGGGCTCGGGCGCCTCGGCGTCGGGCTGGCGGGCACCTCGGCGTCGGCTGCGGGCACCTTCTCGGCGTCGGCGTGGGCGGGCCTCGGCTGCGGGCTCGGGCGCCTCGGCTGCGGTGCCTCCGGGGCGGGCTCGGGGGCCTCCGGTTCCTGCGGGGTGGAGGTCGCCTCGACGGGCGCCTCCGGGGTGGCCTCGACCTCGACGGTCTCGGCGTCCGCCTCGACGTCGTGGGTGGGGGTCGTCTGGTCGCTCACTGGACTGTCACCTGCTCGATGCTGATCGGAGTTGTCGGTCTGCCGTCTCCGGCGCCGTTGCTGTCGTCGTCACCGGCGTCCGCGACGCGCTGCACCACGTCGAGGCCGCTGGTGATCGTCCCGAGCACGGTGTACCCGCCGACGGCGTCGGACGGGATGGTCGAGTCCTGGTAGACGAGGAAGAACTGGCTGCCCTGGCTGGAGGCGTTGCCGCCCTGGCGCGCCATCGCGATCGTCCCGGCGGGGTAGACGTCGTCGGTCGGGGCGTTCTCGATCGGCCCGAAGGAGTAGCCGGGACCACCCGTGCCGGTGCCCGTCGGGTCACCGCACTGCAGCACGTAGATGCCGGTGGTCGTCAGGCGGTGGCACGGCGTCCCCGCGAAGAAGCCGTCACCGGCGAGGGTGATGAACGAGGCCACGGCCTGGGGAGCCTTCGCGCCGTCCAGGGAGATGCCGATGTCACCGCAGGAGGTGGCGATGGTCCCGTCCAGGTGCGCGCCTGGGCGAGCGAGGCGTCCGGCGCGGTGGTCAGGCCGGACGTCGTCGCCGCCGGGGTGGAGGTGGGGGCGGGGCACGCGTCGGGGTCGGCGGTGGTCGAGGCGGTGGCGCCGGCTGCTGCGGAGTCGGGGGCGTCGCTGCCGGTGACGCCGGTGAACCAGAACGCGCCCACCACGAGCGCTGCCACGACCAGGACGACGACGCCCGCAGCCAGCCCGGTGTTGCGCCGACGCCGCCGCTCGGCGGCCTTCTCGGCCTGCCGGCGCTGCCAGGCCTGGTGGCGCCGTCGCTCGTAGTCGCGCTCGCGCTCGCTCCTGCTCGCTGGCACGCCGCTCCTCCTCCGCCGGTCCGGTCCGGGGGCCCGACGCGTCGCACGGGGCCTCCCGGAGTCTACGGCGAGCCCCGCCCTCGCCTCCGGGGCCGCCGTCAGCCGCAGCGCGCAGCCGCCCGCAGCGCCACCGTCGAGCCACCGTCGAGCCGCCCGCAGCGCCACCGTCGAGCCACCGTCGAGCCACCGTCGAGCCACCTGCAGCGTCACCTGCCGAGCTGTCCGCGGTGGTGCTCCGGCAGCGTCCTAGGGAGCCGCGGCGGTCGCGACGGAGCGGCGCCGAGCTCTCCGGAGGTGCGCGCGTGGTGGTGCAGGTGGGGCCGTCCGACCTCGTCGTCGACGGCGAGGAGCGGGTGCGCCTGTGCGCCTCCCTGTTCCCCTTCCGGATCCCCCGGGAGCTGTGGGCCACCCGGCTCGTGCAGGTGCGCGCGACGGGCTACGACCTCCTCGACGTGTACGTGCCGTGGAACCTCCACGAGACGGCCCCGGGGGTGTGGGACCTGAGCGACGGACGCCGCGACGTCGGCGCCTTCCTCGACCTCGCCCACGAGGCCGGGCTGCAGGTGCTGGCACGGCCCGGCCCTTACATCTGCTCGGAGTGGGACGGCGGGGCCCTGCCCGCCTGGCTCACCCTCGACCCCGAGCTGCGCGTGCGGCAGGCCGAGCCGCGCTACCTGGCGCAGGTGCGGCGGTGGTTCGGCCAGGTGCTCCCGGTCCTGGCCTCCCGCCAGCACGGCGAGCACGCCACCGCCGGCACGGGCGGGGCCGTCGTCGCCGCCCAGCTGGAGAACGAGCTCGACTTCCTCGACTGCGATGACCGCCCCGGCTACGTGGGGGCGCTCGCGGCGATGGCCCGCGAGCACGGCATCACCGTGCCGCTCGTCGCGTGCGCCGGCCAGGGCGACCTGCCGGGGCCACCGGCGGCGTCGCGGGCGTCGTCCCCGCCGTCAACTCCTACCCCGACGACGCCTCGCCCGACGTCGAGCCCGAGCTGCGCCGCTACGCCGACCTGCTCGCCGGGTGCGGCCAGCCGCTCCTCGTCACCGAGACGAACCGGAAGCACGCGACGCTGCGGCGGCTGCTCGTCAGCGGGGCGACGGTCATCGCCCCATACCTGCAGGCGTCCGGGTACGACATCGGGTGGACCACGTCGGTGGGCGACTGGGGCGACCCGGCCTCCTTCACGACCCATGACTACGACTTCGGCGGGTACCTCTCCCCGGTCGGCGAGCAGCGCCCGGAGGACGTCGACGCGCGGGTGCTGTCCGCCGTCACCCGGACCCTCGGTGCGGCGCTGGCGCGCGCGACGACGGGCGCCCTCGACCCGGCCGACGTCTCGGTCGAGACGGCGCTGTCCACCAGCTCCTCGCCGTCGGTGCTGCGCCTGGACGGCGGCGGGACGCTGCTGGGCCTGCCGAACCTCGGCGACGCCGCGGGGACGGCGACGCTGCGGAGCGCAGGCCGCGACGACGTCGTTCTGGATCTGCCCGCGCGGACCTGCGCGTTCGTGCTGCGCGACCTGCCGCTGGCGCGGTGGGGTCTGCCGGGGGTGCTCCGCCTGGCCACCGCCGACCTCGTGGGCGCCGGCGCCGACGGGCTCCGGCTGGCGTCCGCCATCGCGAGCACCCTGGTCGTGGAGGGCGGCGACGGCGACGTCGAGACGGCCGCGCTGGAGGCCCCCGCGCCTGGAGCGCGTCCGGAGCACCCCGACCCGGCAATGACGGTCTGGCTAGGCTCGCCGGGTGCTGTTCTCCGCCATCCCCGACACCCTGGTGGGGACCAACTGCTACGTCGTCGCCACCGGCCGCGGCGAGGAGTGCCTCGTCGTCGACCCGGGGTTCGACGTGCTGCCGCGCCTGCGCGAGCAGCTCGCGGAGCTGCGGCTGCGGCCCGCCGCCGTCCTGCTCACCCACGGCCACGCCGACCACGTCTGGTCCGTGACGCCGGTCTGCCGCTCCGGCGGCTCGAGCGGCACCGGGGTGCCCGCGCTGCTGCACGGCGGCGACCGCTACCGGCTCACCGACCCCCTCGCCGGGCTGTCCGCGCCGCTGCTGGGGATGCTCCAGCAGGCCTTCGGCCCCTCCGTGCGCTGGGACGAGCCCGACGACGTCCGCGACCTCGCCGACGAGCAGGTGCTCGAGGTCGCCGGGCTCTCCCTGCGGGTGCAGCACGCGCCCGGGCACACCGAGGGCTCCGCGGTCTTCACCCTCGACGGCACGCCGACCGCGTTCGGCGGAGCCCTGGCGGGGTCGCCGGCGCTCGCGGCGGCCGCCGAGGCGTCGAGCTCCACGCTGCTGTCCGGTGACGTGCTCTTCGCCGGGAGCATCGGGCGCTGCGACCTGCCCGGCGGCGACCTCGCCGCGATGGAGCGCTCCCTGCGCGACGTCGTCGTCCCGATGCCCGACGACCGGCTCGTGCTGCCCGGGCACGGCCCGGCGACGACCATCGGGCGCGAGCGCGCCACCAACCCCTACCTGCCCCGCTGAAGGAGACCCCCCGTGGCCCGCCCCACCCCGCTGTCCGGCTTCCCCGAGCTGCTGCCCGCCGACCGCCTGGTCGAGCAGCACGCGCTCGACGTGCTGCGCGAGGTGTTCGAGCTGCACGGGTTCTCCAGCGTGGAGACCCGCGCCGTCGAGCCGCTGTCGGTGCTGCTGCGCAAGGGGGAGATCGACAAGGAGGTCTACGCCGTGCGCCGGCTGCAGGGCGATGACGACGCCTCGGCCGCGTCCGACGACGCGCTGGCGCTGCACTTCGACCTGACCGTGCCCTTCGCGCGGTACGTCACCGAGAACTCCGGCCACCTGCAGTTCCCCTTCCGCCGCTACCAGGTGCAGAAGGTGTGGCGCGGGGAGCGCCCGCAGGAGGGCCGCTACCGGGAGTTCACGCAGGCCGACATCGACGTCGTCGACCGCGGCACCCTCGCCGTCCACCACGACGCCGACATGGCCCGCGTCATGGGCGAGGCCCTCGCGCGCCTCCCGCTGCCCGGGGTGGTGCTGCAGGTCAACAACCGGCGCCTGGTGGAGGGCTTCTACCGGGGGCTGGGTCTCGACGGCGACGTCCTGACCGGGTCCATCGGCGCCACGATGCGCGCCGTCGACAAGCTCGACAAGGTCGGCGCTCGCGGGGTGGCCGACCTGCTCGCCGCCGCCGGGCTGACCTCCGCGCAGGCCGACGCCGCGCTCGGGCTGGCGCAGGTCCGCGCCGGGGCCGGCGACCTCGTGGAGCGCGTCCGCGCCCTCGGCGTCACCCACGAGCTGCTCGACCAGGGGCTGGAGGAGCTGCTCGCCGTGCTCACCGCCGTCGACGACCTGCCGGCCGAGCGGGTGCAGGTGGTCGCCGACCTGTCCGTGGCCCGCGGCCTCGACTACTACACCGGCACCGTCTACGAGACGCGGATGCGCGGCTGGGAGTCGCTCGGCTCGATCTGCTCCGGCGGTCGCTACGACGCCCTCGCCGACGACGGGCGAGACGTCTTCCCCGGCGTCGGCATCTCCCTCGGCGTGACGCGGGCGCTGGTGCCGCTGCTCGGGAAGGGCGCGCTGCGCGCTTCCCGGCCGACACCGACCGCCGTCGTCGTCGCGGTGGCCGACGAGGCGCACCGCCGGGACGCCGACCGGGTCGCGCGGGCGCTGCGCTCGCGGGGCGTGGCCACCGAGGTCTCGCCGACGGCGGCGAAGTTCGGCAAGCAGATCCGCTACGCGGACCGGCGCGGGGTGCCGTTCGTGTGGTTCCCGGGTGCCGGTGCCGAGGGCGGTGACGAGGTCAAGGACATCCGCTCGGGGAGCAGGTGCCGGCCGACGCCACCTCGTGGCTGCCCCCGGCCGACGACCTGCACCCCCGGGTCGTCTCGACCCCCTGACCCCGCCTCCCGCGACGATCGAGGAAGTCCGGCTCAGAGAGTGAGCCGAACGTCCTCGATCGTCGCGGAGGGGCAGCGGGACGACGGAGCGGGCGCCCCCTGGGGGGACGCCCGCTGTGTGGACCTCTGCGGAGGTCAGCGGCGGGGCTCGCCGCCGGTGGTGTCGGACTGCCCGTCCAGGAAGCTGTTCGCCTTCTCCTGAGCGCTGTCGACCTGAGCCGCGTGCTGGCCGCCGGTGCGGGCGTCGATGGCGTCGCCGCCCTTCTCGACGACCTTGTCGGCCTGGTCCGGGTGCTTGCCGGCGAGGTCCTTGGCCTTGTCGGCCAGCCCCTTGAAGTCGACCATGGTGTGCTCCTCGGGTCGGTGGTCTCGGACGTCGACGACGCTAGCCACGGTCACGCAGCGTCGCGAGCGGGAATCCCGTTGACCGCGTGCCGGCGTCGTGAGGACGCTGGTGCGGTGCTGGACGACGACGCGCTCACCGGCCTCGCGGGCCGGCTGGTGGAGGTGCCCGGCGTGGTGGCCGTCTCGCTCGGCGGCAGCCGCGCCCGCGGCGACCACGCCCCGGACTCCGACGTCGACCTCGGGCTCCACTACCGGCCGCCGCTGGACACCGCGTCGCTGCGCGCGCTGGCCCGCGAGGTCGCCGGCACGTCGGCCGACGTCACCGAGCCCGGCGGGTGGGGTCCGTGGGTCGACGGCGGCGGGTGGCTCGAGGTCAACGGCACGCCCGTCGACTGGATCTACCGCGACCTCGACCGGGTCCGCGCCAGCTGGGACGATGCGGTCGCCGGCCGGGTGGCCTGGCACGTCCAGACCGGGCACCCGCTGGGCTTCCCGTCCTTCGCCTACGCCGGGGAGGCGGCGCTCGGCGTCGTCCTGGCCGACCCCACCGGTGAGCTCACCGCGCTGCACGACGCGGCGCGGCACCACCCGCCGGCGCTGAGCGCCGCGGTGGTGGAGCACGGGCTCGGCGAGGCCACCTTCCTGCTGGGC
Organism: uncultured Actinomycetota bacterium; assembly: GCA_963781365.1. Classification (GTDB taxonomy): domain Bacteria; phylum Actinomycetota; class Actinomycetes; order Actinomycetales; family Quadrisphaeraceae; genus Quadrisphaera. The sequence goes on from CAWAFR010000007.1 coordinate 8,269, forward strand.
GGCGCGCGCAAGGCGGTGCCCCGCGGTGACGCCGCGTACCTGGCCGGCTGCCTGTTCCGCATCGTGCTGCTGTGCGCCCACGCCCTCCACGCGGCGGCGGGGCGCTGGGTGGTGAACGAGAAGGGCGCGGTGGCCGCCGCGGGCCGGCTGGACCTGGCGCCGGCGGGCTTCGCGGAGCGGGCCCACGCGGTCTTCGGGCACGGCGCGTCGCCGGCCGACCTGCAGCGGGCGCTCGACGCGGCGGCGGAGCTCGTCACCGAGGTGCGCCACGCCTGCGGGTCTACCGGCCGGGGCTGAGGGCGGAGGACACTGGTCGCCGTGAGCAACCAGTCCGTCGACCACCACCGCCGCGGGGATCGCTGATGCTCGGCCGCCTCCTGGTCCGTCACCTGCGCCCGTACGCGGCCCTGCTGCTCGGCGTCGTCGTCTTCCAGACCGCCCAGACGCTCGCCTCGCTGTACCTCCCGACGCTGAACGCCGAGATCATCGACCGCGGCGTCCTCACCGGCGACACCCGCTTCGTGCTCGTCACCGGAGCGTGGATGCTGCTCGTCACGCTGGGTCAGGTCCTGGCGACCGTCGTCGCCGTCTGCTTCGGCGCCCGCACCGCGATGGCCTTCGGGCGCGACGTGCGCCTGGCGGTCTTCGAGCACGTCGGCGACCTGTCCGAGCGCGAGGTCAGCCGCTTCGGCGCCGCCAGCCTCATCACGCGCACCACCAACGACGTCCAGCAGGTGCAGATGCTCGTGCTGATGGGCACGACGCTGCTGGTGACGAGCCCGATCATGGCCGTCGGCGGCGTGGTCCTCGCGCTGCACCAGGACGTGGGGATGGGCTGGGTGCTCGTCGTCGCCGTCCCGGTGCTGCTGGTCAGCGTCGGTCTGGTCGTGGTGCGGATGGTGCCGCAGTTCCGGGCCATGCAGGCCCGGCTCGACGTCGTGAACCGGGTGCTGCGCGAGCAGCTCACGGGCATCCGCGTGGTCCGCGCCTTCGTCCGGGAGCCGCTGGAGACCGAGCGCTTCGCCGCGGCCAGTGGCGACCTCACGCAGACCGCGCTGCGCGCCGGCCGCCTCATGGCGCTGATGTTCCCGATCGTCATGCTGGTGCTCAACGCCTCCAGCGTCGCGGTCATCTGGCTGGGCGCATACCGGATCCAGGACGGCGACCTGCAGATCGGCCAGCTCACGGCCTTCCTGTCCTACCTGATGCAGATCCTCATGGCCGTGACGATGGCGACGATGCTCGCGTTCCTGCTGCCCCGCGCAGCGGTCTCGGCGGACCGGATCGGCGAGGTCCTCCAGACGCCGTCCTCCGTCCCGCCCCCCGAGCACCCCGTCACCGAGCTGCCCGCGCTGCCCCGCCAGGGCGGGACGCCGGCGCTGGGCCTCGTCGAGCTGCGCGCCGCGACCTTCTGCTACCCCGGGGCGGAGGAGCCGGTGCTCCACGAGGTCAGCCTCACCGCCCGGCCGGGGACGACGACGGCGCTCGTCGGGTCCACCGGCAGCGGGAAGACGACGCTGGTCAACCTGCTGCCGCGCCTGTTCGACGTCACCGGGGGAGCGGTGCTCGTCGACGGCGTCGACGTCCGTCGGCTCGACCCCGACCTGCTGTGGGGGCGCATCGGTCTCGTGCCGCAGCGCGGGTTCCTCTTCGCCGGCACCGTCGCGTCGAACCTGCGCTACGGGCGCCCCGACGCCACCGACGAGGAGCTGTGGGAGGCCCTCGAGCTCGCCCAGGCCGCCGACTTCGTGCGGGCGATGCCCGAGCAGCTGCAAGCGCCGGTCACCCAGGGCGGCACGAGCGTCTCCGGAGGGCAGCGCCAGCGCCTCGCCATCGCGCGGGCCCTGGTGAAGCGCCCCGAGGTGTACGTCTTCGACGACGCCTTCAGCGCCCTCGACACCGCCACCGACGCCCGGCTGCGGGCGGCCCTGGACCGGGCCGTCGGCGGGGCCACCCGCATCGTCGTCGCCCAGCGGGTCTCCACGATCGTCGGAGCCGACCAGATCCTCGTCCTCGAGCACGGACGGGTGGTGGCGCGCGGCACGCACGCCGAGCTGCTCGAGACGTCCGCGGAGTACGCCGAGATCGTGGCCAGCCAGATCAGCGCCGAGGAGGCCCTGGCATGAGCACGACGACGTCACGGCCCGGCCCTGCGTCCGGTGCACCCGGGAGTCCTCCCGGCGGGCCGCCGCCGGGGGCCCGCCGCGGCCCCGGGGGATGGGCGGGCCGATGGGCATGGCGATGCCCGTGGAGCGCTCGAAGGCGTTCTGGCCCAGCGCGAAGCGGCTGCTGGCGCGGCTGCGGCCGGAGCGGGCGTGGATCGCCGTCGTCGTCCTGGTGGGCACCGTCTCCGTGGGCCTGTCGGTGGCGGGGCCGAAGCTGCTGGGGCGGGCCACGGACCTCATCGTGGCCGGCGTCGTCGGGGCCCGGTTCCCCGCGGGCACGACGAAGGCGCAGGTCCTCGCGCAGCTGCAGGCGGCGGGTCAGACCTCCCAGCTCGACTTCCTGCGCGGGACCCCCTTCACGCCGGGCGAGGGCATCGACCTGGGGGCGCTGCAGGCGCTGCTGCTGCTGGTCCTGGCGCTGTACGTCGCCTCCAGCGTGCTCGGCTGGCTGCAGGGGTGGGTGCTGGCGGGGGTCACCCAGCGCACCGTCTACCGGCTGCGCGAGGACGTCGAGGCGAAGATCAACCGGCTGCCGCTGGCGCACCTGGACCGCACGCCCCGCGGCGAGCTGCTCAGCCGCGTCACCAACGACATCGACAACATCTCCCAGACGTCCAGCAGACGCTCAGCCAGCTGGTCACCTCGCTGCTGACGGTGGTCGGCGTCATCGTGATGATGCTCGTGATCTCCCCGCTGCTGGCGCTCGTCGCGCTGGTGACGATCCCGCTGACGGTGTTCGTGACGGCGGTGATCGCCAAGCGCTCCCAGAAGCTGTTCACGGCTCAGTGGGCCACCACGGGGCGGCTCAACGCGCAGGTGGAGGAGGCGTACACCGGCCACGCGCTGGTCAAGGTCTTCGGCCGCCACCGCGAGGTGGCGGCGCGCTTCGCGGCCACGAACGAGGAGCTGTACGCCTCCTCCTTCGGGGCGCAGTTCACCTCCGGGCTGATCATGCCGGCGCTGACCTTCGTGGGGAACCTCGTCTACGTCGGCATCGCCGTCGTCGGCGGCCTCATGGTGACGAACGGCTCGATGCGCATCGGCGACGTGCAGGCGTTCGTCCAGTACTCCCGGCAGTTCACGCAGCCGCTGGCCCAGCTGGGGTCGATGGCGAACCTGCTGCAGTCGGGGGTGGCGAGCGCGGAGCGGGTCTTCGAGCTGCTCGACGCGCCCGAGCAGTCGCCGGACGCCGTGGTCACCGGTGCTGCGGCGGGTGCCGCCGCGCCCGTCGCGCCCGCCGTCCCCGCCGCCGACGGGCCCGGCCGCCTGGCGTTCGAGCACGTCTCCTTCCGCTACGACCCCGACGAGCCGCTCATCGACGACCTCTCCCTGGTCGCCGAGCCGGGAGCGACCGTGGCGATCGTCGGGCCCACCGGCGCGGGCAAGACGACGCTGGTCAACCTCGTGATGCGCTTCTACGAGGTCGACGGCGGGCGCATCACCCTCGACGGCGTCGACGTCCGCGACCTCACCCGCGCGCAGCTGCGCTCCGCGACCGGGATGGTGCTCCAGGACACCTGGCTGTTCGGCGGCACGATCCGCGACAACATCCGGTACGGACGCCCGGAGGCCACCGAGGAGGAGGTGCTCGAGGCCGCGCGAGAGGCGCACGTCGACCCCTTCGTGCGCTCCCTGCCCGACGGGTACGACACCGTCCTCGACGACGAGGGGTCCAACCTCTCGGCGGGGGAGAAGCAGCTGCTGACCATCGCGCGGGCGTTCCTGCGGCGGCCGAAGCTGCTGATCCTCGACGAGGCGACGAGCTCGGTCGACACCCGCACCGAGCTGCTCGTGCAGCGGGCGATGGCGCAGCTGCGCAAGGACCGCACCAGCTTCGTCATCGCCCACCGCCTGTCCACGATCCGCGACGCCGACCTGATCCTCGTCATGGAGGCGGGGCGGCTGGTGGAGCAGGGCACGCACGCGGAGCTGCTGGAGGCCGGCGGGGCGTACGCGCGGCTGTACGAGGCGCAGTTCGCGGCGCCGGTCGACGCCGCTGGCGCTGGCGCGGCGGTGGCGCCCGCCGCCCGCTGACCCCGGTGCGCAGTCCGTCGGGTCAGTAAGCGTCGCCCGTGCGCCAAGGCATCTGCTGGAGCACGAGGGTGTTGCCGTCCGGGTCCTGCAGGCCCGCGTAGAGCACGCCACCGCCGGCGTCGGTGACCTCACCGACGTCCACCCCGCGGCCGACCAGCTCGGTGCGGGCGGCGGCGATGTCAGCGACCACGAGGTGCAGCCCGCGCACGGACCCCGGCGTCCCGCCGTAGACGGGCAGGCCGGTGCCGAAGCCGATCGAGCAGGCGGAGCCGGGCGGTGTCAGCTGCACGACGCGGATGCCCGGCGCAGGGGTGACGTCGACGTCGACGGCGAACCCGAGGAGGTCGGCGTAGAACGCCTTGGCGACCTCGACGTCGGAGACGGGGAGAGGCACCAGCTCGAGCTTGAGGTCCACGCCGGGCAGCCTGGCACAGCGGAACGTCGTCGAACAGGTGTACGGTCGTGATGTGCGCTGGAGCGGGCAGTCGGTGGCGGAGCAGGACGACGGCGCGCTGCTGCCCGCAGCGTCCGTGCCGGGGCTCGTGCGGACGACGACGACGCCGGAGTTCGCGGGCATGACGTTCTACGAGGTGCTGGCGAAGTCGGCGCTGTCGCAGGTGCCGGCGACGAGCGCGATGCCGTTCCGGTGGACGGTGAACCCCTACCGGGGCTGCTCCCATTCGTGTACCTACTGCTACGCCCGTATCACGCACAGCTACCTCGAGCTCGACACCGGCGTCGGGTTCGACAGCCAGGTGGTCGTCAAGACCAACGTGGCCGAGCGCCTCGCCGTCGACCTGGCCAGGCCCTCGTGGAAGCGCGAGCACGTCGCGCTCGGGACCAACACCGACCCCTACCAGCGCGCCGAGGGCCGCTACCGGCTGATGCCCGGTGTCATCGCGGCGCTGCACCGCTCCGGAACCCCGTTCTCCGTGCTCACCAAGGGCACGCTGCTGCGCCGCGACCTGCCGCTGCTGGCCGCTGCCGCGCGTGACGTCCCGGTCGGGCTCGGGGTGTCCATCGCCGTGTGGGACGAGCAGCTGCACCGGTCCCTGGAGCCGGGGACGCCGTCGCCGCGCGCCCGCCTCGACCTCGTGCGGGCCGCCCGGGACGCGGGGCTGCCGTGTGGCGTGTTCCTCGCACCGGTGCTGCCTCACCTCACCGACTCCGTCGAGCAGCTCGACGCAGCGCTCGCCGACGTCGCCGCTGCCGGGGCGACGGGCGTCACGGTGCTGCCGCTGCACCTGCGCCCCGGCGCGCGGGAGCACTTCGCCCGCTGGGTCGGGCGGCACCGGCCCGAGCTGGTGCCGGCCTACCGCGAGCTGTACCGCCGGGGCGCCTACCTGCCGCGCGAGTACCGCGAGGCGCTCGTGGCCCGGCTCGAGCCGCTGCTGGAGCGGCACGGGCTCGCGGCGTCGTCCGGGGGTGAGCAGCGGGAGGGCTCCTGGCCGCGCGGGAGCCTCCCCGAGGTCGCACCGGCACGGGTCGCGGCGCCCGAGCCGGGCACCCTGTTCTGAGAGCCCTCCCACGGAGCACGTAGCGTCGCGGGCATGACCTCAGCAGGACAGTCGATGGAGACCCGGACGCTCGGCCGCACGGGAGCGCAGGTCAGCGTCGTGGGCCTGGGCTGCTGGCAGATCGGCGGCGGCTGGGGCGACGTCAGCGACACCGACGCCACGGCGACGCTGCACGCGGCGCTGGAGAGCGGCGTGACGCTCCTCGACACCGCCGACGGGTACGGCGACGGTCGCAGCGAGCAGCTGATCGGCAGCTTCCTGCGCGAGCTCCCCGAGGCAGACCGCCCTTTCGTGGCCACCAAGTGCGGCCGCCTCGCCGACCCGTTCGTGCCCGAGGCGTTCACGCTGGAGAACCTCCGCGGCTGGACCGACCGCAGCCGGCGCAACCTCGGCGTCGAGCGGCTCGACCTGGTGCAGCTGCACTGCCCGCCGACCCCGGTGTACTCCGACGACGCCGTCTTCGACGCGCTCGACACCCTCGTCGCCGACGGCGCGATCGCCGCCTACGGCGTCTCGGTGGAGACCGTCGACGAGGCGCTGACCGCCATCGCGCGCCCCGGCGTCGCGAGCGTCCAGATCATCCTCAACGCGTTCCGGCGCAAGCCGCTGGAGCGGGTGCTGCCGACGGCCGCAGCGGCCGGCGTCGGGATCCTCGCCCGCGTGCCGCTGGCCAGCGGCCTGCTCACCGGCAAGTTCGACGAGCGCTCGACCTTCGGCGCGGACGACCACCGCAGCTTCAACCGGAACGGCGAGGCCTTCGACAAGGGCGAGACGTTCTCCGGCGTCCCCTACGACGTCGGGGTGGCGGCGGCCCGTGAGGTCGCTGCCCTCGCGCGCGAGGCCGGCGACGGCGTCACCACCGCCCAGCTGGCGCTGCGATGGATCATCGACCAGCCCGGCGTGACCGCGGCCATCCCCGGGGCGCGCAACCCCGAGCAGGCCCGCGGCAACGCTGCGGCTGCCGGTGTCGCGCCGCTCGGCGAGGACGTGCTGGCCGCGCTCGAGCGCATCTACGACGACCGCATCCGCGAGCACGTGCACACCAGCTGGTGAGCACCGTCGGCGCGCCCCGGCCGGGCAGGACGGCGACGCCCGTCCCGCCCGGCCGGCTGGTGCGCCCCGTCGCCGGTGGCCGCGGTGGGCCCGCGGCGGTGAGCTGGCGCTCGCCTGCGCGGTGCTGGTGCTCCTGGTGGCCGTCGTCCTCGCCGTCGTCCCCGAGGACGTCCACCGGCGCGCGGTGCTCTCCGCCAGCACCAACATCGCCAACCTGCGCCACGACCCGGCGGCCGTCCTGCTGCTGAGCGCCTTCGTGGTCCGCGACTCCAGCGAGGTGCTGCTCCTGCTCCCGCTGGCGGTCGTGATGACGCTGTGCAACCGCACCACCGGCCGCGCGTCCACGGTGGTCGCGGCGCTGTTCGGGCACGTCGGAGCCACCCTGCTGGTGGCGACGTTCCTCGCCGCTGGCGTGCGCCGGGGGTTCGTGCCGCACAGCGTGACCACGACGCCGGACGTCGGCGTCAGCTACGCGCTGGCCGGGATGGCCGGCCTGCTCGCCGCGGGGGTGCCGCGGCGGTGGCGGTGGGTCTACGTCGTCGGCGGGTTCGTGGCGCTGGTGGTGCTCATCAGCGTGGACACCGACTTCACCGACGCCGGGCACCTCCTGGCCTTCGCCACCGGGCTCGGCCTGGCCCTGGTCGCCGCGCAGGGCCGGCGCCACCCGGTGGACGTCCCCTCCTCCTGACCCTTCCGCCGCCACCCCCGCGGGCAGCAGGCTGGCCTCCGCCGTCCGCTGAGCGCCGACGGACCCCGCACCGACCGAGGAGCACCGATGGGCCCGCAGTTCGAGGAGATCGTCACCGGGGGACTGCCCGCCGGCATCACCGCCTCCGACGAGGCGTTCGGCCACCGCACCTGGTCGGTGCTGGGGCACACCTACGTCACCAAGGTGGAGAGCGAGCAGACCTACGCCTGGCTCTCGCACGACCCGCCGGCCACCGGGGTGCCGCCCCACGTGCACCCCGGGCAGGACGAGTTCATCTACGTGCTCGACGGCGTCTACACGCTCTACCTCGACGGCGGGTGGACGCAGGCCGGCCCCGGTGACCTGGTCCGCATGCCGAAGGGCCTGCCGCACGCCTACTACAACCGGCGCGACGAGGCCGCGAGGTCGCTGTTCTGGGTGACGCCCGCCGGGCGGCTCGCGCAGCTGTTCGCCGCCCTGCACGAGCTCGACGACCCCGACGAGGTGGTGCGCCTGTCGACGGCGCACGACGTCGACTTCCTGCCGCCGGGCAGCGTCGAGGGGGCGTGACCCCGGACGCCGTGCTCGCGCACGGCCCCGACCCGCAGCAGCGGGTCGAGGTCTGGTCCGCGTCCGCCGGGGGCGGGGGCGGGGACGGGGTCCGCGGCACCGCGGTGCTGCTCCACGGCGGCTACTGGCGCGCGCCGTGGGCCGCCGACCTGATGCACCCCCTGGTCCCGGCGTTCGTCGAGCGGGGCTGGCGCGTCGTCGTCCCGGAGTACCGCAGGATCGGCACGGGCGGCGGCTGGCCCGAGACCGCCGACGACGTCGGCGCAGCCCTGGCGGGCCGGGACACCTGGCCCGGTGACGGCGCCGGACCGCTGGTCCTGGTCGGCCACTCCGCCGGCGGGCACCTGGCGCTGCTGCACGCGGGCGCCGCCGACGCCGTCGTCGGGCTGGCGCCGGTGACCGACCTCGTGCGCGGGTACGCCGAGGGGATCGGCGGCGGAGCGGTGGCCGAGCTCATGGGCAGCTCGCCGGACGCCGACCCGTCCGCGTACGCGGCCGCGTCGCCGCGTCAGCGGGCGTGGCCGACGTGCCCGGTGCTCGTCGTCCACGGCACCGACGACGCCCGCGTGCCGGTGGAGCACAGCAGCGACTACGCGGCCGCCGCGCGCGCCGACGGCGCGCCCGTGGAGCTGGTGGAGCCGGCGTCGCTGGACCACATGGCACTCATCGACCCGGACGCGCCCCACTGGGCGCACGTCCACGACTGGCTCGACCGGGTCGCCCCTCCCCGCCCGTGAGCATGGACTTCCTGTCCACCTGCGCAGGAGGTCCATGATCACAGGCGGGGAGGGGGACGACGTCGTCAGCTGCGGTCGTGCGCCGAAGGCGATCGAGGGCCCGGTCTAGGCTCGACACGGCCCTCGGTCTCCGGGGCGCCACCCCACACGACTCACGAAGGAAGGCCACGCGTGCTCCGCACCCGCTCCGCAGGAACCCTCCGCGCCGCCGACGACGGCGCCGAGGTCACCCTCGCCGGATGGGTCGGCCGCCGGCGAGACCACGGCGGGGTCGCCTTCCTCGACCTGCGCGACGCCTCCGGCGTGGTGCAGGTGGTCGTCCGCGACGAGGTGCTCGACTCCTCCGGGGCGCACGCGCTGCGCAGCGAGTTCGTCGTCCAGGTCCGCGGCGACGGTGCGCCTGCGGCCGGTCGGCAACGAGAACCCGTCCCTGCCCACCGGCGAGGTCGAGGTCGTGACGGAGGAGCTCGTCGTCCTCAACGAGGCAGCGCCGCTGCCGTTCCCGATCGAGGCCGCGGGCGAGACCGTCAGCGTCCCGGCGAGGAGGTGCGCCTGCGCTACCGCTACCTCGACCTGCGTCGCCCGGGCCCGCAGCCGCGCTGAAGCTGCGCAGCGAGGCCAACCGGGCCGCGCGCTCGGTGCTGCTCGACGACGGCTTCACCGAGATCGAGACGCCGACCCTGACGCGCTCCACCCCCGAGGGCGCCCGCGACTTCCTCGTGCCCGCCCGCCTGCGCCCGGGCTCCTGGTACGCGCTGCCGCAGAGCCCGCAGCTGTTCAAGCAGCTGCTCATGGTCGCCGGGATGGAGCAGTACTTCCAGATCGCCCGCTGCTACCGCGACGAGGACTTCCGCGCCGACCGGCAGCCGGAGTTCACCCAGCTCGACGTCGAGATGGGCTTCGTGGAGCAGGACGACGTCATCGCCCTCGCCGAGGAGGTCGCTCGTCGGGCTGTGGTCGCTGATCGGGTACGAGGTCGACCTGCCGATCCCGCGGATCACCTACCCGAGGCGATGGCGCCGCTTCGGCTCCGACAAGCCCGACCTGCGCTTCGGCCTCGAGCTCGTCGACTGCACCGCGTACTTCGCCGAGACGCCGTTCCGCGTGTTCCAGGCGCCGTACGTCGGTGCCGTCGTGATGCCCGGCGGAGCCTCGCAGGCGCGGCGGCAGCTCGACGCGTGGCAGGAGTTGGCCAAGCAGCGCGGCCACCGGGGGCTGGCGTACGTGCTGGTCGGCGAGGACGGCGAGCTGGCCGGGCCCGTCGCCAAGAACCTGTCCGAGACCGAGCGCGCCGGGCTGGCCGCAGCAGGTCGGCGCCGTGCCGGGTGACTGCGTGTTCTTCGCCGCGGGCGCGGCCACCGGCGCACGGGCACTGCTCGGGGCGACGCGCCTGGAGATCGGCAAGCGGTGCGAGCTCATCGACGAGTCGTCGTGGGCGTTCACCTGGGTCGTCGACGCGCCGCTGTTCGAGCCGGCCGCGGCCGCCGTCGCCGCGGGCGACGTCGCCGTCGGCGCCGGGGTGTGGACGGCGGTGCACCACGCCTTCACCTCCCCGAAGCCGGAGCACCTCGACACCTTCGACGCCTCGCCCACCGCGCCAGGCGACGCGCTGGCGTACGCCTACGACATCGTCTGCAACGGCAACGAGATCGGCGGCGGCTCCATCCGCATCCACCGCCGCGACGTGCAGGAGCGCGTCTTCGCGGTGATGGGGCTGGCGCCGGAGGAGGCCCGCGAGAAGTTCGGGTTCCTGCTCGATGCGTTCGGCTACGGCGCGCCGCCGCACGGCGGCATCGCCTTCGGGTGGGACCGCATCGTGGCGCTGCTGACCCGCTCGGACTCGATCCGCGAGGTGATCGCGTTCCCCAAGTCCGGTGGCGGGTACGACCCGCTGACCGCGGCGCCGGCGCCGATCACCGCGGCGCAGCGCGCCGAGGCGGGCGTCGACGGGCCGCCGAAGAAGCCCGAGCCGAAGGCCTGACCCCTCCCCTGGCCGTGGTGTCAGCGGACGGTGGGCCGCCCCTCCGTCCGTGATCATGGACGGTATGCCGCCTGCCGCCCATGATCGCGCCCAGGAGCAGTTCGAACGCTCGTTCCTGTGGACAGCGCCAGCGCGGGTGCTCCCACCACCGGCACGCTGCACCGGTGTCGGAGATCGTCATCCCGGACGGCGTCCTCCCGCCTTTCACGCGCCGCACCCTCGATCAGGTGGACCTCTCGCGCCCCGCGCTCGGGGCACTGCTCGAGCGCGGGGCCGTCGTCGAGCCCGTCTGGGGCGCTCACCTGGACGCCCGTCGTACCGGTGACCCCCTCGCGATCGCCCGCGCGGCGGCGCTGGTGCTGCCGCCGCACGTGGTCGCCTGCCGCGGGCTGGCGGCGTTCATCATCCACGGCATCGACCCCCGCGGCCCGGCCTTCGACCCCTCACCGGTGCCGATGACCGGCCTGGTCCCGACCAGCAACCGGGTGCCGAAGTGGGCCGGCGCGTCGATCTTCGAAGCGCCGCTGGACGCCCACGACGTGATGGAGGTCGGCGGCGTGCTGGTCACGACGCCGGAGCGCACCGCGCTGGACTGCGCCCACTACCTGTCCCCGCCGATGGCGCTGGCGGTGCTGGACCGGATGGCTGGCCTGGGCCTGGTGGACCCGGAGGTGCTGCTGGTGCGGATCGAGGAGTTCCGCGGTGACCGCTGGGTGGGCCGGGCCCGGTACCTGATCGTGAACACCGAGCCGGACGCGGAGTCCTTCGGGGAGTCCTGGCTGCGGCTGCGGCTGCTGGAGGCGGGCTTCCCCCGCCCGCAGGTGCAGATCCCGGTGATGCAGGGGTCGGTCGAGGTGTTCCGGATGGACCTGGGGTGGGAGGAGCTGGCCACGGCGGGGGAGTACGACGGCGCGGAGGTGCACGGGCCGGAGCAGGAGGTGGCGGACGCGGCGCGGCGCACGCGGCTCGAGGAGGAGTTCGGGTGGCGGTTCTGGTCGGCGCGCAGGGAGCACGTGCTGGGGTGGAGCTGGAGCTGGAGCTCGCGTTCGGTGAGCTGCTGGGGATGGCGCCGAAGATCCGCCGCCGCACGTGGTGAGGCGGCCTACCGCCCATGATCACGGCCGGGTGGGGCGGCCTACTGCCCATGATCACGGTCAGGAGGCTCGGCGGGTCGCCCTCCCGCCGGACCTCGCGCGCAGGTAGTCCGCCACGACGTACTCGCCCAGGCGGTCCGGCGACGGCGCGAACACCCGGCCGCCGTTGCGCCGCGCCACCGCGTCGACGAAGCGCCGCAGCCCCGGGTCGTCGCCCAGCAGGAAGTGTTGATCGCCACCCGGGAGCGGGTGAGTCGCGTCGACCTCCTCCAGCGTCCGCCGCAGCGTCTCCGGCGACGTGGGCCAGTCGAACCACGCCTCGCCGTCGTCGTCGAGGTGCGCGGTCGGCTCGCCGTCGGTGACCACCAGCACCACCGGCTCGCGCCTCGGGGTGCCGGCCCAGGTGCCGGCGGGCCAGCGCCAGCGCGTGCTGCAGGTTGGTGCCCTGCACATGGGCCGGCTCGACGGCGGCCAGCTCGGCCGTGCGTCAGCGCTCCGCGCGGACCTGCCGAAGCCGATGATCTGCAGCGCGTCCTGGGGTACTGGGTGGCGACCAGGTGCGCCAGCGCCAGCGCGGTCTGCTTCATCGGGGCCCAGCGGTCCTCGGCGAACATCGAGCACGACAGGTCGACGCAGAGCGCCACCGCCGCGCCGAGCGCGCGCTCGGTCTCGGCGACCGCGAAGTCCTCCGGCAGCAGCCGCACCGCGCCGGAGGTGCCCGGGCCGGCGCGGACGCCGGCCGCATCACCGCGTTGCCGGACGGTCGCGACGGCGTCGAGCGGCTGCTCGTCACCGAAGCGCCACGCCCGCCAGACCCCGGTCGCCTCGCCGGCCGCCCCGGCGGAGCGCTCGTCGTGGTTGCCGCGCCGCGTGGCCTCCAGGTCGGCGAAGACGCGGCGCAGCGCGGTCTGGCCCAGCCGCCGCAGCGCCTTGGGTGACAGCGTGAGCTGCGACGCGGGCCCGGTCAGCCAGCCCTGCCGCTTCAGCTCGCGCTCCAGCTCGGCGAGGCGTCGCAGCTGGGCGGCCGCCCCGGCCCGAGCTGGCGCTCGACGGCCTCGACGTCGACGTCGTCCAGGCCCGCGCCGGCGGAGTCCATCGAGAGCTGGTCGTCGAGGGCGTCGAGGTCGGCCAGCTCCGCCAGGGCGCCGGTGGCCTCGTCGAGGCCGAGCGGCTCCGAGCCCGTGAACGACTCGCGCCGCCGCCCGCGCACGAAGGCCCCCGGCCGCAGGCCCTGCAGGTGCTGGTTGAGCGCGCTGACCTCGGACTCGAGCCCGGCGTCGGCCATCGCCTGCGCCATCAGCTGCTGCAGCTGGCTGCGCTCCTCCTTGGACAGCGAGCGCATGAGGCGCTGCATCGCGGCGGCCCGCTGGGCGAGGGAGTCGAGCAGCTCCTCGACGTCCTTCGGCTGCTCGGGGAAGGCGTCGCCGTGCTTCGCCATGAACTCGGCGAACTGCTCGGTGGTGTCCTCACCGCGCTCGTGGGCGGCGAGGAGGGCGTTGAGGTCGCCGAGCAGCTCCTTGACGCCCTCCATCCCCTGGCCCTGCTGGCCGCCCTCGCCCTGCTGGCCCGGCTGCCCCATCTGGCCGAGGCCCGGGAGCTGCGCCCGCAGCGCCTGGTGCCGCAGCTCCTCGAGCAGCTCGCGGTAGGTCTGCTCGGCGGCCGGGGAGGTCCAGTAGTAGTCGGCGAGCTCGCGCACCGCCGCCGCGGTGCGCCGGGGGAGCGCGTCGAGCTGGGCCTGGGCCAGGGCCGCCTCCGCGCGGCGTCCTGCCCGGGGGCGCTGTCACCGGCGTCGCCGTCCCGAGCGTCCTGAGCGCCGGATCGCCGTCGGCGCCCTGAGCGTCCCGGCCCCGCTCGGCGGCCTCCGCCGCCTTCTGGTCGAGCGCAGCCCGCTCCGTGGTGATCGCCTGCTCGAGGCGCTCCCGCGCCCGGTCCAACGAACCGGCCAGGTCACCGGAGGCCCGCAGCTGCTCGCGGCGGCGGCGGACCCGCTCCCGCAGCGCGTCGAGCCCGCCGTCACGCTCGCCCCGCTCGCCGCGGTCCGTCGGGGCGCCTCGGCGCAGGAGGTCGCGCATCGCCTCGCGCAGGCTGCGGCCCTCCATGACGTCCCGCCCGAGGGCGTCGACGGCGGCGCGGACGTCGTACGGCGGGGCGAGCGGGTCGGCGCCGCCGTCCCACGCCCCGTAGCGGTAGGCCCTGCTCATCCCGTCCTCAGCCGCCGTAGACGGCGCGGTCGCCGTTGCCGTCGGAGCTGGCCTCGACGTCCTTGGCCAGCCGCCGGGTGAGGTGCATCCCCTCGAGCACCAGCTCGACGCCCGAGGCCGCCTGGCCCGGCGACGGCGCCTCCGGCATCCCCAGCCGGGACAGCACGCGCGCCAGGCCGTCGATCCGTCCGACCTGCGCGAGCAGCTCGGCCCCGGTGACGAGCTCCCCGGTGAACACGGTGCCGCCCTCGGCCACCAGCGAGGTGAAGCCGGTCAGGTCGGCACCGCCCAGGCGGGCCCGGAAGACCTCGGCGACGGCGGTGCGCAGCAGGTGCGTCGAGGACCTCCTCCTCGCGCCCCTCCTCACCGGACTCGAACTCGACCTTGCCGCGCAGCGTCGGGACCACGCCGTACGCGTCGCCGACGCGCGCCACCGGCTCGTCGCCGGTCAGCGCCGCGCGCCGCAGCGCCGCCCCGGACAGCGTCTCCGCCGCCGCCACTGCGAACCGCGCCGAGACCCCGGACCGGGCGTCGACCGACGGCGAGTCGCGCACCGCCCGCGTGAAGCGCGCCACGACCTCCAGCAGGTGCTGGGGGACCTCCGCCACGAGCTGCGCCTCCTGCGCGACGAGCTGGACCTCCAGCTCGACGTCGAGCGGGTAGTGCGTGCGCACCTCCGCTCCGAAGCGGTCCTTCAGCGGCGTGATGATCCGCCCGCGGTTGGTGTAGTCCTCGGGGTTGGCGCTGGCGACGACGAGCAGGTCGAGCGGCAGGCGCAGCACGTAGCCGCGGACCTGCACGTCGCGCTCCTCGAGCACGTTGAGCAGCGAGACCTGGATCCGCTCGGCGAGGTCGGGCAGCTCGTTGATCGCGAAGATCCCGCGGTGGGTGCGGGGAACCAGGCCGTAGTGGATGGTGTCGGGGTCGCCCAGGCTGCGGCCCTCGGCGATGCGCACCGGGTCGACGTCGCCGATGAGGTCGCCGACGCTCGTGTCCGGCGTCGCCAGCTTCTCGGCGTAGCGCTCGGAGCGGTGCCGCCAGCTGACCGGCAGCTCGTCGCCGAGCTCGGCGACCCGGCGGAGCGAGGCCGGGGTGATCGGGTCGAGAGGGTGCTCGCCGAGCTCGGATCCGGTGATGACGGGCGTCCACTCGTCGAGCAGCGCGACCAGGGAGCGGATGAGGCGGGTCTTGCCCTGGCCGCGCTCGCCGAGCAGGACCAGGTCGTGGCCGGCGAGCAGGGCCCGCTCGACGCTCGGGCAGCACGGTGTCGTCGAAGCCGACGACGCCGGGGAAGCGCGGGGTGCCGGCGCGCATGGCGGCGACGAGGTTCTCGCGAAGCTCGGCCTTCACCGAGCGGGGCTCGGCGCCGGGCAGCCCGCTGGTGCGCAGGGCGCCGAGCGTGGCGGGCAGACCGTCGGGGGGGACCGGGCGCACGTGGCTGGAGGGGGACGGGGTGGACGGCGACGTCGTCGCGTCTCGTGTCACCTCCTCACGCTACGTCCGGATCGTCCCCTGCGCGCTCCTCGGGCGGGCTGCCGGCGGCGCGTGCTGGGATGGGGGTGTGAGCGATGAGCAGGCAGAGCAGCGGGCGCAGCAGAACGTCGAGTTCCCCAGCGGTGAGGGCACGGCGCACGGCTACCTCGAGCTGCCCCCGGGCGGCAGCGGCCCGGGCCTCGTCGTCATCCAGGAGTGGTGGGGGCTGACCACGCACGTCGCCGACCTCACCCTCCGCTTCGCCGCCGAGGGGTTCGTGGCGCTGGCGCCCGACCTCTACGGCGGCGCCACCACGCACGACGGCGCCGAGGCGATGCGCCTCATGCAGGAGCTGCCGGTCGACCGCGCTGCCCGTGACCTCGCCGGCGCCGTCGACCACCTGCTGTCCCTGCCCGCCACCACCTCGACGGCCGTCGGCGTCGTCGGGTTCTGCATGGGCGGCGCCTTCGTGCTCACCCTCGCCGCCCAGCAGGGCGAGCGGGTCAGTGCCGCCGTGCCCTTCTACGGCCTGCCCGACGCGGGCGCGACCGACTACTCCGGGCTGCGCGCCGCGGTGCAGGGCCACTACGCCACCCGGGACCGCATCACCCGCGAGGCCGTCGAGGCCACCGCCGCGAAGATCGCCGAGCAGTCGGGCGTGCAGGCCGACGTCCGCTTCTACGAGGCCGACCACGCCTTCGTCAACGACGAGCGCCCCAGCTACGACGCCGACGCCGCGCGCACCGCGTGGGCCGCCGCCGTCGCGTTCCTGAAGGAGCACGCCCGGTGAGCCGCGCGTGAGCGCCGACCTCTTCAGCTCGGACGACGACGACGCCGATGGCGGCGTGCCCAGCGCGAGGTCCGTCCGCGCGCCCCTGGCCGTGCGGATGCGCCCGCGCACCCTGGACGAGGTCGCCGGGCAGCAGCACCTGCTGACCCCCGGCGCCCCGCTGCGCCGCCTCGTCGAGGGCGGCGACGGGCGCGCCGGCCCCGCCTCGGTGCTGCTGTGGGGCCCGCCGGGCACGGGGAAGACGACGCTGGCTCACGTCGTCGCGCGCGGCACCGGCTGGCGCTTCGAGGAGCTGTCCGCCGTCACCGCGGGTGTGAAGGACGTGCGCCGCGTGCTCGACGCCGCCAAGACGGGCCGCGACCTGCACGACCGGCGCACCGTGCTCTTCCTCGACGAGATCCACCGCTTCACCAAGGCCCAGCAGGACGCGCTGCTGCCGGGCGTGGAGGAGCGCTGGGTGGTGCTCATCGCCGCCACCACGGAGAACCCGAGCTTCTCGGTGGTCTCCCCGCTGCTGAGCCGCTCCCTGCTGCTGCGGCTGGCGCCGCTCACCGACGACGACGTGCGCGCCCTGCTGCTGCGCGCCACCGCCGACGACCGGGGCCTGGCCGGCCAGGTGGTGCTCGACGACGACGCGCTGGCCCACCTCGTGCGCCTGTCCGGCGGCGACGCCAGGCGCGCTCTGACCGCGCTGGAGGCGGCCGCCGGCGTCGCGCTGGACGCCCACCACGGCGGGGCGCCGAGCCGCGAGCAGCCCGCGCAGGTCGACCTGGCGATGGCCGAGCGCGCCGTCGACATCGCCGCCGTCCGGTACGACCGCGGTGGTGACCAGCACTACGACGTCGCCAGCGCCCTCATCAAGAGCCTGCGCGGCTCCGACGTCGACGCCGCCCTGCACTACCTGGCGCGGATGCTGGAGGCGGGGGAGGACCCCCGCTTCGTGGCCCGCCGCCTGGTGATCTCCGCCAGCGAGGACGTCGGGATGGCCGACCCCACTGCGCTGCAGACGGCGGTGGCAGCAGCGACGGCGGTGCAGCTCATCGGGATGCCGGAGGCGCGGATCGTGCTCGCGCAGGCCGTGGTCCACCTGGCCACCGCGCCCAAGAGCAACGCCGCCCACCTCGGCATCGACGCCGCCGTCGCCGACGTGCGCGCCGGCCGCGGCGGTCCGGTGCCCGCCCACCTGCGCGACGCCCACTACGCCGGTGCCCAGAAGATCGGGCACGGGAAGGGCTACCAGTACGCGCACGACGCGCCCCACGCCGTCGCCGGGCAGCAGTACGCCCCCGACGACCTCGACGGCCGCGAGTACTACCGGCCCACCGACCGCGGGGTCGAGCGCGAGATCAGCGCCCGTCTCCAGCGCATCCGCGCGCTGCTCAGGGGCCGTTAGGTCTGCGGTAACATCGTCGGCTGGCGCTGCTGCGCCCTGTGGTCGCCGCGCTCTCGGGTCCAACTCGGAGAGCGTGAGCGGGCCGCCGTCGTTCGCTGGTCGTCCCGCTCGGTCCGAGAGGCGGGGGCACCGACCACGAGTGCCCGCCTTCGAAAGGGAGCTCCACCCCGCATGTCCCACTCCAGCCGCAACCGCCGCCAGGTCCGCCTGTCCCGCGCCCTCGGGGTGCCGCTCACGCCGAAGGCCGCGCGCTACTTCGAGGTCCGCCCCTACCCGCCGGGCGAGCACGGCCGCGCCCGCCGCCGCACCGAGTCCGAGTACGCCCTCGGCCTGCGCCAGAAGCAGCTGCTGCGCGCCCAGTACGGCATCCGCGAGGCGCAGATGCGCAACGCGTTCGACGAGGCGCGCCGCGCCCCGGGCCGCACCGGTGACGTGCTGGTCGAGCTGCTGGAGATGCGCCTCGACGCGCTCGTCCTGCGCTCGGGCCTGGCCCGCACCATCGCCCAGGCCCGCCAGGCCGTGGTGCACCGCCACATCCTCGTCGACGGCCAGCGCGTCGACCGGCCGTCGTTCCGGGTGAGCCCCGGTCAGATCATCTCCGTGCACGCCAAGAGCGCGCAGACCACGCCGTTCCAGGTCGCCGCCGCCGGCGCCCACCGCGACGTGCTGCCGACGCTGCCGGGCTACCTCGAGGTGCAGCTGGCCGACCTGAAGGTCCGCCTGGCGCGCCGTCCCCTCCGCGAGGAGGTCCCCGTGACGTGCGAGGTCTCGCGCGTCGTGGAGTTCTACGCCCGCTGACCCGCGTCTGCGGCGCCCCGGGCGCCGGCAGCGCTGACCTCGGAGCCCCCGTCCCGCACCTGCGGGGCGGGGGCCCTGTCGTGGTGGGGGTCCATCCCGGAGGGCATGACGGCGGCGGCGACGGTCACGCGGTCGCGGCCATCGGCCTTCGCGCGGTACAGCGCCGCGTCAGCCCGCACCAGCAGCCGGAAGAGCGCCTCCGCGGCGGGGGCCGCGTGCGTCGCGTCGGTGGAGAACGCCACACCACCGCTCAGGGTGACGTGCAGCCCGCCGGGGAGCTCGACGCCGGAGACGGCCCGGCGCAGGCGGTCGGCCGCCGCGGCGGCGGACTCGACGTCGTCTCAGGCGCCCACCCAGGCGAGCTCCTCGCCACCGAGGCGCACCACCAGGTCGTCGCCGCGGCACTGCGACCGCAGGACGTCGGCGACGGCGGCGACGCCGAGGGCACCCGCGGTGAGCGCGACGGCCGCCGGTCCCGGGCGGACCCCCGCGCGGAGCACCAGCGCCCCGAGCGTCCAGAGCCCGGTGGCGACCCACGGCACGGCGGTGGCGGCGATGACCCCGGTGCGGGCTGGCGTCCCGGTCCACAGGACCACCAGCAGCTGCGCGACGTGCACGAGGGTGACGCCCCCGGCGACGGCCCCCGCCGCGGCTCCGGCGGCGGCGCCGGTGCGGCCGCGGGCGCGGTCCGGAGGTGAGGGGCACGTCCTCGACGTCGGCCCGGCGGGCACGGGGCTTGCGCCCCAGCGCTGCGGGGCACCCGGACGAGCACGCCGCGATAAGGTCACCGGGCCCTCGCCGAGCCGCCGGACGTCCCGCAGCCCGGCCGGCGGCGCCGGCAGCCACCACGAGTCAGGAGACCCATGTCCGTCGGAGATGTCGCAGGGCTGGTCGCGGCCCTCGCGTTCGTCGTCCTCGTCGCCCTGCTCGCCCGCCCGATCCTCAAGCTGGGCCAGGTGCTCGACGAGGCCCGTGCGGCCATCAAGGGCATCTCGGACTCCACCGTCCCGCTCATCGGCGAGGTGACCACCACGGTGGGCCAGGCCAACGAGCAGATGGAGAAGATCGACACCATCACCACGAACGCCGCCCAGATCACGACGAACGCCTCGGCGCTGACCGCGCTGTTCGCCGCGACCGTCGGCTCGCCGGTGGTGCGCGTGGCGGCCTTCACGTTCGGCGTCCGCCAGGCCGTCGCGGGGCGCCGCACCGGCGCCGGCCGCGTGGGCCGGCGCGCCGGCCGGGGGGCCTGACCCGTGGGCCGGCTGCTGCTGGTCGGCGTGGGCGCCGTCGTCGGCGTCGTGGGGGCGGTGCGCGCCGTCCGGCTCGTGCGCGCTGCCTCGCCGCACGAGGGTGAGGGCTGGCAGGAGTCCGTGCGGCAGTTCGTCGCCGACGTGCGCGCCGGTGCCGCCGAGCGCGAGGAGGAGCTGCGCATCGCGCTCGGCGTCGACACCGGGACGATCGACGAGGCCACCGCGCGCGACCTGCTCGAGAACCCGACCCGCCCGCGCGCCTGACGCGCTTCCCGACAGACCACCCCGAAGGGGAGACCCGTGGAGACCGCCGAGATCCGCCGGCGCTGGCTGACGTTCTTCGAGGACCGCGGGCACACCGTGGTCCCGAGCGCGTCGCTCATCAGCCCCGACCCGACGCTGCTGTTCACCGTGGCCGGCATGGTGCCGTTCATCCCGTACCTGACGGGGCAGCAGACGCCCCCCTACAACCGGGCCACGAGCGTGCAGAAGTGCGTGCGCACCCTCGACATCGAGGAGGTGGGCAAGACCACCCGCCACGGCACGTTCTTCCAGATGAACGGCAACTTCTCCTTCGGCGACTACTTCAAGGAGGGGGCGATCGCGTACGCGTGGGAGCTGGTCACCTCCCCGCAGTCGGCCGGCGGGTACGGCTTCGACCCCGAGACGATCTGGGTCGACGGTCTACACCGACGACGACGAGGCGCACCGCCTCTGGCAGACGGTGGCGGGGCTGCCGCCCGAGCGGATCCAGCGGCTCGGCATGGAGGACAACTACTGGTCCACCGGCCAGCCCGGTCCCGCGGGCCCCTGCTCGGAGATCTACGTCGACCGCGGCCCGGCGTACGGGCCCGACGGCGGCCCGGCGAACGACCCCGCCGGTGACCGGTACCTGGAGATCTGGAACCTCGTCTTCATGCAGTTCCAGCGCGGGGAGGGACAGGGCAAGGACTTCCCGATCCTCCACGAGCTGCCGAAGAAGAACATCGACACCGGCATGGGCCTGGAGCGCACCGCGCTGCTCCTGCAGGGCGTCGACAACATGTACGAGATCGACCAGGTCGCCCCCGTGCTGCACCGCGCCGCCGCCATGGCCGGCATCCGCTACGGCGCCGACCGCGAGGCCGACGTGCGCCTGCGCGTGGTGGCCGACCACGTCCGGGCCTCCCTGATGCTCATGGGAGACGGCGTCACCCCCGGCAACGAGGGCGGCGGCTACGTGCTGCGCCGCCTGGTGCGCCGCGCCGTGCGCGCGATGCGCCTGCTGGGCGTCGACACCACGACGCTGCCGGAGCTGCTGCCGGTCTCCCTGGAGGCCATGGCCCCGGCCTACCCGGAGCTGCGCGAGGGCTTCGGGCGCATCAGCGCCGTCGCCTACGCCGAGGAGGACGCCTTCCGCCGCACCCTCGTGGCCGGCACGACGATCCTGGACACCGCGGTCTCCCAGGCGAAGGCGGCGGCGACGACGCCGGGAGCGCCGGCGGCGGCGATCTCCGGGGAGCGCGCCTTCGAGCTGCACGACACCTTCGGCTTCCCCATCGACCTGACCCTGGAGATGGCCGCCGAGCAGGGCGTGGCGGTCGACGCCGACGGGTTCCGCCGCCTCATGACCGAGCAGCGCACCCGCGCCCGCGACGACGCCCGCGCCAAGCGCGCCGGGCGCACCGACACCTCCGGCTACCGCCAGATCGCCGACGGTCTCGGCGGCTCCGGTGACGCCGTGGAGTTCGTGGGCTACGAGGTCCTGGCCGCCGAGGGCCGCGTCGCCGGGCTGCTGCGCGACGGCGTGAGCGTCCCGGTGGCGCTCGCCGGCGACGACGTCGAGCTCGTCCTGGACCGCACCCCCTTCTACGCCGAGAGCGGCGGCCAGCTCGCCGACCACGGCCGGCTCACCGTCACCGGCCCGGCCGGCGTGCGCGCCGTCGTCGACGTCCACGACGTGCAGCGCCCCATCCCCGGGCTCAACGTCCACCACGCCACCGTGGTGTCCGGGGAGGTCGCCGTCGGGGACCCCGTGGAGGCCGTCGTCGACGCCGGGCGGCGCCTGGCGATCGCCCGCGCCCACACCGCCACGCACCTGGTCCACCAGGGGCTGCGCGACGCGCTCGGCCCCGACGGCACCCGCCAGGCGGGGTCGGAGAACGCCCCGGGCCGGCTGCGCTTCGACTACACCGCGCTGGCGGCTCCCTCGCCGGCGCAGCTGGTCGAGGTGGAGGCCGAGGTCAACACGTTCCTGGCCGACGACCTCGTGGTCACCACCACCGTCACCGACCCCGACTCCGCGCGCCGCGCCGGGGCGCTGGCGTTCTTCGGCGACAAGTACGGCGACCGGGTGCGGATGGTCGGCATCGGGGAGTGGTCCAAGGAGCTCTGCGGCGGCACGCACGTGCAGCGCACCGGGCAGCTCGGCGTCGTCGCGCTGCTGGGGGAGGCCTCCATCGGCTCCGGCACCCGGCGCGTGGAGGCCCTCGTCGGCCCCGACGCGCACTCCCACCTGGCGCGCGAGAGCGCGCTGGTGAGCCAGCTGACGCAGCTGCTGAAGGTGCGCAGCGAGGAGCTGCCCGACCGCGTCGGCGTGCTGCTCGACCAGCTCCGCGAGGCGGACCGCACCATCGCCGCGGCCCGCGCCAAGGAGGTGCTGGCGGGAGCCGGTGCCCTCGCGGCGGGCGCGGAGGGCGTCGGCGCGGGCCCCGGGTCCGACGCCGTCCGCCTCGTCGCCACCAGCGCCGGCGAGGTCGCTTCCGCCGACGACCTGCGCACCCTGGCGCTCGACGTCCGCGGGAAGCTGGGGGAGTCGGCGTCGGTCGTGGCCGTCGGCGGCGTCGCCAAGGGGCGGCCCGTCGTCGTCATCGCCACCAGCCCCGCGGCGCGCGCCGCCGGGCTGAGGGCGGGCGCGCTCGTCCGCGTCGCGGCCACCGTCCTCGGCGGCGGAGGCGGCGGGAAGGACGACGTCGCCCAGGGCGGCGGCACGGACGCCTCCGCCCTGGCCGCGGCGCTCGCGGCGGTGGGCGACGCCGTCCGCGCGGCGGTCGCCGGCGCGTGAGCCGGCGGTGAGGAGGGGCGTCCGCCTCGGCGTCGACGTCGGCACCGTGCGCGTCGGGCTCGCCGCCTGCGACCCCGACGGGCTGGTCGCCTCCCCGGTCGCGACGCTGCGCCGCGACCGCGCAGGAGGCTCCGACCTGCAGCAGATCGTCACCGAGGCCGCCGATCGGGCGGCCGTGGAGGTGGTGGTGGGGCTGCCCGTCTCCCTCTCGGGACGGGAAGGCCCAGCAGCGGCAGCGGTCCGTGGTTACGCTGCTGACCTGGCAGGACGGATCGCACCGCTGCAGGTGCGCCTCGTCGACGAGCGGCTCAGCACGGTCAGCGCCCATCAGGCGCTGACCGCCTCGGGTCGGCCGGGTCGCCGCCACCGCGAGGTGGTCGACCAGGTCGCCGCGGTGCTGATCCTGCAGACGGCCCTGGACGCTGAGCGCGTCTCGGGCCGGCCACCGGGGTCGAGGGTCGACCCCGGGCCCGCACCGGGCTGAGCGCGGTGCGGGGGGAGGGGACGGGTGCTCGCGCGTGGCCGGACTGTCGCTGCACGACCTGCCGGGCACCCCGGACTCCCAGGAGCCGTCGCGGTCCTCGCGGCGCACTGCGGAGCGGGAGGACCGGGACCGGCGCAAGCGGCGCCGCCGCTCGACGGCGCTCGTCGTCCTGGCTGTCTGCGCAGTCCTGTTCGGCGGCGCCGCGGTGCTGGTGGGCGGGCAGGTGCGCACCCTGGTGGCCAGCGTCACCGACTCCGGTGACTACGAGGGCAGCGGCAGCGGCAGCGTCGAGGTGAAGATCCCCTCCGGCGCGTCGGGCCGCACCATCGGCAAGGTGCTGGCCGACGCCGGGGTCGTGAAGACCGCCGGGGCCTTCCTGTCCGCGGCCGACGCCGCCAGCGGCGCCACGTCCATCCAGCCCGGCACGTACGAGCTCCACTCGAAGATGTCGGCGGCCTCGGCGATCCAGATGCTGCTCGACCCCTCCTCCCGCGAGTCCCTGAAGGTCACCGTGCCCGAGGGCTTCACCGCGGCGCAGGTCTACGCGGCCCTGTCCACGGCCACCGGCACCCCGGTCGAGCAGTACCAGGCGGCCGCCCAGGACCCCGCGGTCGGGCTGCCCGCCGACGCCGGCGGTGCCATCGAGGGCTACCTGTTCCCCGCCACGTACGACTTCGACCCGGGCACCCCTCCCGTCGAGCAGCTCGCAGCCATGGTGGAGCGCTCCACGCAGGCGATGGACGCCGCGGGCCTTTCCAGCGACCCGACCGAGCGCCACCGGCAGCTGACCGAGGCGAGCCTGGTGCAGGCCGAGTCCGGCACGGTGGAGGACATGGGGAAGGTCGCGCGGGTGCTGGAGAACCGCATCGCGCTGGGGATGGACCTCCAGCTCGACACGACGGTCAACTACGCCAACGGCAAGACCGGGATCACCACGACGGCGCAGGACCGCGCGAACGACTCGCCGTACAACACCTACCTGCACCCCGGGCTGCCGCCGGGTCCCATCGACTCCCCGGGGGAAGACGCTCTCAAGGCCGTCCTGAACCCGACGCCGGGTGACTGGCTGTTCTTCGTCGTGGTCAACCCCGACACCAAGGAGACCGCCTTCGCGGCCACCGCGGAGGAGCACAACCAGAACGTGAGGAAGTTCCAGGCGTGGCTGCGGGCCAACCCCCAGGGATGAGGGCAGGGGTCTGGGGCTCGCCGATCGAGCACTCCCTCTCACCCGCCCTGCACCGCGCCGCCTACACGGCTCTCGAGCTCGGCTGGCGCTACGACCTGCGCGACGTCGAGGCCGACGCGCTGCCGGCGGCGGTCGCCGCGCTCGGCCCCGACGTCGCCGGACTGTCCCTGACGATGCCCCTGAAGGCAGCGGTGCTGCCGCTGCTCGCGGAGGTCTCGCCGCTGGCGCGGGCCGTGGGCGCCGTCAACACCGTGCTGCCGCTGCGCCCGGGGCGCACCGGATCCCCGCTGTCCCCGCTGGCCTGGCGGGGCGAGAACACCGACGTCGCGGGCATCGTGGCGGCGCTGGCCGAGGTGGGCGTCGTGCGCGCGGGCTCCGCGGTGGTGCTCGGCGGTGGGGCGACGGCGGCGTCCGCGGTGGCGGCGCTGGCGCGCCTCGGCGTCCGCGAGCCGGTGGTGCGCGTCCGCTCCCCGGAGCGGGCCGCCGGGCTCGTCGCGGTCGGTGCGCGCTGCGGCGCCGCGGTGCACCTGGCCCCCTGGGACGACGCGGCGTCGGTGGCCGCTGAGGTCTGCGCCGCCGACGTCGTCGTCTCCACAGCACCCGCGGGGGCCGCCGACGTGGTCGCGGAGGCCGTGGCGGCCCGCGCTGCGGCGCCGCGCGGGGCGCTCCTCGACGTCGTCTACGCGCCCTGGCCGACGGCGCTCGCCAGCGCCTGGACCGCGTCCGGGGCCCGCGCGGCGAGCGGCTTCGCGATGCTCGTCCACCAGGCGGCTGCCCAGGTCGAGCTGATGACCGGGCGCCCCGCGCCCCTGGCGGCGATGCGCGCCGCCGGTGAGGCCGAGCTCGCCGCGCGCCTGACCACCTGCTGACCGGCTGCTGAGCGGCTGCTGACCACCGACCGACCACCCGCTGACGAGTCCCGCTCAAGGCGCCCCCACCGGGCGCCGATGGGGCAGGGGAACGGGAGGGCTGCGCCCTCCTCGGCGTCCGCGCAGCGCGGGAGCCGGACGCGGTGAGCTGGAGGAGTTCGGTGGGCAGCTGGAGCGACGAGGGCAGCGACGACTTCGGGATCACCTGGAGCGGGTCGGTGCCGGTGGACGCCGTGCCGACCTACGGCGGCGGGGCCCCGGTCCACGAGCCCCAGGACCCCTACCTCAGCCCGGCGCCGTGGCAGGCCGTCGCGCTCGAGGACGACGTCCCTCCCCCGCCGCGGGTGCCCGCGCAGCACGGCTGGGCCCCGCAGGACGACGCGCCCGTCGAGCCCACCCCCGCACCACCGGTGCCCGCCGCCGTCCTGGCCCGCCCGATGACCGGTGGCGACGCCGAGGGCGACGACCTCGACATCACCGGGGTGCTGCTGGCCATGCTCGAGGTGGGCTCCTCCGACCTGCACCTGACCTCCGGCGCCCCGCCGACCGTGCGCCGCCACGGCGACCTGGAGCCGCTGGCCGGCTTCGGGACCCTCTCCTCGGCGGTGCTGCAGCGCGCCCTGTTCGGGATGCTCACCCAGAAGCAGCGGGCCCGCTTCGAGGAGGAGCTGGAGCTCGACTTCGCGCACTCCCTGCCGGGCCGCGGGCGATTCCGCGTGAACATCTACCGCCAGCGCGAGTCCCTCGGCGCTGCCTTCCGCGTCATCCCCGCGGAGATCCGGCCGCTGGACCAGCTCGGCGTCCCGCCGTCGGTGGCCCGCTTCGCCGAGCTGCCCCGCGGCATGGTGCTGGTCACCGGCCCCACCGGCTCGGGCAAGTCGACCACCCTCGCGGCGCTCATCGACCTGGCGAACTCCACGCGCAGCGACCACATCATGACGGTCGAGGACCCGATCGAGTTCCTCCACCGCCACAAGAAGTGCCTGGTCAACCAGCGCGAGGTGGGGGAGGACACGCACTCCTTCGCCGCCGCCCTCAAGCACGTGCTGCGCCAGGACCCGGACATCATCCTGGTCGGCGAGCTCCGCGACCTGGAGACCATCTCCGTGGCGCTGACCGCCGCCGAGACCGGCCACCTCGTGTTCGCGACGCTGCACACCCAGGACGCCGCGAAGACCATCGACCGCATGATCGACGTCTTCCCCGCCGAGCAGCAGGAGCAGGTGCGGGCCCAGCTGGCCGGTGCCATCCAGGGCGTCGTCTGCCAGACGCTGTGCAAGACCTCCGACGGGCAGGGCCGTGCCGTGGCCACCGAGGTGATGGTCGCCACCCCGGCGATCCGCAACCTCATCCGCGAGGGCAAGACGCACCAGATCTACTCCGCGATGCAGGCGGGGGCCGCCCACGGCATGCACACCCTCGACCAGCACCTGGCCGACCTCGTCCGCAGGGGCCGCGTCACCCGCGGTGAGGCGACCGAGAAGGCCAACAGCCCCGAGGACTTCGCCCGCCTGGTCGGCAGCGCCTGATGGCGACCGCCACCCTGTTCGAGTACACCGTCCGCGACGCCGGCGGCAAGCTGGTCACCGGCAAGATGGAGGCCGCCGACTCCTCAGCGCTCATCAGCCGGCTGAGGGCCCAGGGCCATGCCCCCATCACCGTGAAGGCCGCCGGCACCGGCCTGAACCGCGAGATCACGCTGCCCGGCAGCAACCGGGTCGGCCTGAAGGACCTCGCGGTGATGGCCCGGCAGTTCGCGACGATGATCAGCTCGGGTCTGTCGCTGCTGCGGGCGCTGTCCATCCTCGCGGAGCAGACGGAGAGCAAACCTCTGGCCAAGGTGCTGGGGGCGGTGCGCTCGGACGTCGAGGGCGGCTCGGCGCTGAGCGTGGCCATGGCCAAGCACCCCAGGGTCTTCCCGCCCCTGATGATCAACATGACGCGGGCGGGGGAGGTGGGCGGGTTCCTGGAGGCGGTGCTGCTGCAGGTCGCCGACAACTTCGAGGCCGAGGTCAAGCTCCGGTCGAAGATCAAGTCGGCCATGACCTACCCGGTGGTCGTCTTCGTCATCGCCATCGTCGCGGTGGTCGGGATGCTGCTCTTCATCGTGCCGATCTTCGCGAACATGTTCGCGGGGCTGGGTGGAACGCTGCCCCTGCCCACGCGCGTCCTGGTCTTCCTCTCAGACGGGCTGCGCTTCACCGCGCCCGGCCTGCTCGTGGTGGGGGCCCTGGGCGCCGGGCTCTGGGGCCGCTACCGGCACCACCCGAGGGTCCGCGACGTCATCGACCCGCTGAAGATCAGGGTGCCCGTCTTCGGGCCGCTGTTCGCCAAGATCGCCCTCTCCCGGTTCACCCGCAACCTCGGGATGATGATGCGCTCCGGGGTGCCCATCCTGCAGGCGCTGGAGATCGTGGGCGCGACCGCCGGCAACGTGGTGCTAGAGCGCGCCACGGACGACCTGCAGGACAGCGTGCGCCGCGGTGAGTCGATGGCCGGGCCGCTGGCCCAGCACGACGTGTTCCCCGCGATGGTCGCGCAGATGCTCGCGGTCGGTGAGGACACGGGAGCGCTGGACACCATGCTCGAGAAGGTGTCTCAGTTCTACGACCAGGAGGTCGAGGCGACCTCCGAGGCCCTCACGAGCCTCATCGAGCCACTCATGATCGCCCTCCTCGGCAGCATCATCGGCGGCATGATCATCGCTCTCTACATGCCGATCTTCTCGGTGTTCACGCTCATCAACTGAGCGGTCCACCAGGCGCTGAGCAGGGCTGTTGCCGCAGGGCGCCCTCCAGGAGGGGGGTGCCCTGCGGCGTTCGGGTGACGCGGCGCCACCCCCGTCAAGCGGGCGTCCGGCGCGTCGATACCGGAAGAGCAAGGGGGGCTCGCAAACAGCGCGGCCCTGTCGGACCACGAGAAGGGGGAGCCGGCCATGATGGCTCGCATCCGCAAGTCCATGGAGGAGAAGGACCAGGGCTTCACCCTGATCGAGCTCCTCGTCGTCATGATCATCATCGGGATCCTGGCCGCGATCGCCGTGCCGGTGTTCCTGTCCCAGCGGGCGAAGGCCCGGACGACGTCCGCCAAGGCCGACGCGTCCGCGATCTCCAAGGAGATCGCGTCGTACTACGTCGACGGCGTCTCGAGCCTGACGTTCACCTCCACGACCGGCGCGGGTGTCAACGGCACCTTCACGGCGAAGGACAGCTCCAACGCGACGGTCGCCAGCGGCAAGCTGAGCCCGAACAACACGCTCGCCTCGGTCAGCAACGCCGCCGCGGGCGGCACCTTCTGCGTCGTCGTGGGCACCGGCACCGCTGCCGACGGGTACATCCAGGCGACCTCGACCGGCATCACCACGGTCACCTCGGTGCCGGCCACCTGCACCGCAGCCTGACCTGTCGCACCACGCGGCCGGCCACCCGGGTCGAGGACCCGGGTGGCCGGCCGCTCACCGCTCGCGGCGCACCGCCGCGCGCAGGTGCTCCAGCCGCAGCGAGCAGACCCGGGAGGAGGACGTCATGAGGTGCCACCAGCGCGACGACGAGGGACACACGATGCTCGAGGTGGTCATCGCCATGGCCGTCTTCACGGTCCTCGCGGGCTCCGTCTTCACCGTTCTGGTCGGGGCCCTGCGCGTCACCGGGGACAACGACCGCCGCACGGTGGCCGCCGACCTCGCCTCCGCGCAGGTGGAGCAGGCCCGCAGCCTGCGGGCCCTGGACATCCCCGACGGCCTCACCACCCGCACCCAGGCCGTCGGCGGCACCACGTACACGATCTCCCAGACCGCGAACTACGTCGCCTCCGACGCGACCAGCGCCGTCTGCGTCGGCGCCGGCGACAACCTGGCCTACAAGCTCGTCGCGGTGCAGGTCACCTGGCCGGCCATGGGCACCACCAGGCCGGTGGCGGCCCGGACCCTGCGCGCCCTGGGACTGGGCACCGAGGGGCTCGCGGCCGGCACCGGGTCCCTGGCCGTCGTGGTCCAGGGGGCGAACGCCGACCCCGCCTCCGGCACCGTGGTGACCCTCAGCCCGGGCGGCACCACCCGGACCACCGGGTCCGACGGGTGTGCGGTCTTCACCGGGCTCACGCCCGGCTCCTACAGCGCCACCGTCGACCAGGTCGGGCGCGTGGCCGCCACGGGCTTCCAGGCCGTGAGCACCCCCACCCTCAGCGTCACGTCCGGCCGGGTCCAGCGGGCCTCCCTGTCCGTCGACCTCGCCCGGACCCAGGCGTTCGCGCTGGCACCGCCGAGCGGGTACGCGGTCCCCTCCGGGATGCGCATCGTGCTGCGCGACTCCTTCGTGACCGACCTTGTCGTGCCCGGCTGCGGCGGGTCGCCGACGCGCAGCTGCGCCACCGGGGTCCCCGGCCAGCTGGAGAGCCTCTTCCCCGACACCTACGCGCTGTGGGCGGGGACGTGCTCCGACGCTGAGGACACCTCACCGGCGACCTTCGACGCCACGCCCGTCACCGGCAGCGGCAGCACGGTCGGGGTGCCCCTCGGCGGGGTCCAGGTCGTCGGTCCCCCCACCTCAGGCACCCCGCTGTACGCCGTGCACGCCCCGGAGTCCTCCGAGGTCGCCGGCACCCAGTGCCAGGCCGGGGAGGTCTACCCGCTGGGCACCAGCGGGGTGCTTCCGCTGCTGACCGCGCTGCCGTACGGCACCTGGACCATCACGGCGACCCCGTCAGCCCCGGCCCCGGCCGACCCCCAGGTGACCCTGACCGCCGGCCTGCCCACCGCCGTCGCCGCGGTGGCCGCCCCGTGAGCGGCCGGCACCGGCACCCGGGTGTGCTGCACGCCACCGAGCGGCGCGACGAGCAGGGCAGCACGCTCGTGGAGCTGCTGGTGGTCATGGTCCTCACCACCGTGGTGCTGGCCGCCGTCGGCACCGTGTTCGTCTCCACCACGCGCAGCGTCCGGGACACGCAGGTGCGCACGAGCACGCAGGCGGACGCCCGCACCGCCACGGAGGCGATCAGCCGGAGCCTGCGCGTCGCGGTGACCCCGCCGGGACCGTCGGCATCCAGCCCCTTCGTGGCGGCGAGCCCCACCTCGGTGACCTTCTACGCCAGCCTGCAGCGGAGCGCGCTCACCTACACCACCACCGGGCCGACCGCAGCTCCTCTCGTGCGCGCCTCCCTGGCGCCGCCGACGCTGCTCACCTACGCCCTGGACACCACCCGCGGCTGCATCACCGAGGCCAGGACCCCGGCGACCGTGAACACCGGCGCCGACGCAGCTGCGACCCCCTACCTGTGGCCGGCCGCGTCCACGAGCACGAAGTGCCTCGCGCGCACCACCGCTGCGCCGTCCTTCACCTACTTCACCAGCGGGGTGATCGCCTCCGGCGCGGCCACGCCGGCGCCGCTCACCGCCGTCGACGGCCCCCCCCTGACGGCCGGCCAGGCCGGCTCCGTGGTCAGCGTCGGCGTCGACCTGCTCGTCGTCGACCCTGCAGCCCCGGGCGTGCCCGGCACCCGGACCTCCGACCGCGTCACCCTCGTCAACGTCCTCGCGAGCAAGGCGGACTGATGCGCCGACACACCGTCTCCGACCGCCTCTCAGGCCGCCTGCGCCGCGACGGGGAGGAGGGCGTCGCCCTCATCACCGTCATCGGCACGATGGGCGTGGTGACCGCCCTGGCGCTCACGGCGCTGTCACTGGTCCTGTCCGCCACCCCCCGGGCGCGGACCGCGCAGGACGCCTCCACCGCCCTGGCGGCCGCCCAGGCCGGCGTCGACGAGTACATCTCGCGCCTGAACGCCAACGACGGTTACTGGGGCAACGGTGGCGTTGACGCGACCAACCCCGCCCTGACCACGCCGGCCGGCTTCCCCGCGGCGGCGGGCCGGTCGCTGCCCGGCACGTCCGGGACCGGGGCCACCTACAAGTACGCGGTGCTCAACTCCGCGGCCGACATCGCCAGCAGCGGGCTGATCCAGCTGGAGGTGGCGGGCACGTCGACGGCCCCGAGCGGGGCCCGCACCTCGCGGACGATCATCGCGACCCTGAAGATCAAGGGGTTCCTCAACTACATCTACTACAGCGAGGTCGAGGCCACCGACCCCGACCTGTGGGCGAACACGGCCACCGCGACGTACAACGGCCAGGCGGAGGTGACGGTCGGCACCACCGTCTACACCTTCCGCGCCAGCGCGGCGCGGGTGAGGACGGACTGCAGCGCGAAGTACTGGGAGGGCCGCCGCACCAAGAGCTACCCGGCCACGGCGGCGGTGCCGGCCACCGTGATCAACAAGAGCACGGGGGCGGTCGCCGGCAGCATCCCCGGATGGAACGGCACCACCAGCGGCACCGCGACCATCGGCGGGTACTGCACCCGCGACATCCAGTTCACCACCGGTGACGTGATCAGCGGGCCGCTGCACAGCAACGACCTGCTCAAGCTCGGCGGGAGCCCCCTGTTCGCCGACAGCGACACCACCGTCTACGCCGGCCCCGGTGCGCCGGCCTCCAGCGCTCTGTCCTGGGGGGGCGGAACCCCCAGCCTCGGCACCTCCGGCCAGCCGGGATATCCCCTGGTGGCCTCCCTGACCTCCACCGACATGCCCCCGGGCAACTCCGAGCTGCTGCGCTACGTGCTGCCGAAGATCGACAGCGACCCCAACACCGACCGCAAGGGATGCCTCTACCGCGGGGCCACGAAGATCACCTTCACGGGCTCCACGATGACGGTCTGGTCACCCAACACCACCAGCGCGCCGCCGTCCTGCCTCAACACCGCCAACCGCGCAGCGCCCCAGTCCGGGCTGCCGATCCCGCCGGTCATCTACGTCGCCGCCACCACCGGCGCGTGCTCCCGCGTCGGCTACCCGATGGCCCTCGAGGCCACCGGCGGGCTGACGACGAACTACGCCTGCACCCGCGGCACGGCCTTCGTCTCGGGGACCCTCGACGGCCAGGTCACCGTCGCCGGCGCCGACGACGTCGTCGTGGTGGGCGACACCACCTACGCCGACAACGGGAAGGGCACCGACGTCCTCGGCCTGGTCGCCAACGGCTCGGTCTGGGTCTACCACCCGGTGAGCGCCGCGGGGAGCAACCTCCTGAGCGGCAGCGCCGTCGTGACGCGGATCCAGGCCGGCATCCTGTCCGTCAAGCACAGCTTCATCGTCCAGAACTACAACAAGGGGGCTGCGCTCTCCACGGGCACCCCCGAGACCAAGCTCAACGTGCTCGGCGCGATCGCCCAGATGTACCGCGGGCCCGTGGGCACCGGCAACGGGACCACAGCCAGCACCGGGTACCTGAAGGAGTACGTCTACGACTCCCGCTTCACCTCGCTCCAGCCGCCGTACTTCATCAAGCCGGTGAAGTCGCCGTGGGGCGTGCAGTCGATGGTCGACGCCCCGGCGGGGCGCTGAGGTGGGCCCCGCCGCGGCGTCCACCACGCTCCTGGCCGCCTTCGCCGGGCTGCTCGGCCTGTCCGTGGGGTCCTTCCTCAACGTCGTCGTGTGGCGCGTGCCGCAGGGCTGCTCGGTGGTGCGACCCCGCAGCGCCTGCCCGGGCTGCGGGAGCCCGATCGCGGCCCGGGACAACGTTCCGGTGCTCTCCTGGCTGCTGCTGCGCGGCCGGTGCCGCAGCTGCGCGGTGCCGATCCCCGAGCGCTACCCCCTCGTCGAGCTCGGCACCGGAGTGCTCTTCGCCCTCACCACCACCTGGGCCGCGACCGTCGGCCAGCTGCCGGCTCTGCCGGCGCTGCTCTACCTGGCGGCGATCGGCGTGGCCCTGGCGCTCATCGACCTCGACGTGCACCGCCTGCCCGATGCGATCGTGCTGCCCGCCTACCCGGTGACCGCCGGGCTGCTCGCCCTGGCAGCCGCGCTGTCCCACGACCCGGCGGCGTTCGTCCGCGCTGCCGCCGGCGGCCTGGCGCTGTGGCTGCTGTACTTCGCGCTCTGCGTGGCCAAGCCCGGCGGCATGGGCTTCGGCGACGTCAAGCTCGCCGGTGTCCTGGGGGCCCACCTCGGCTACGCCGGGTGGTCCGCGCTCCTGGTCGGGACCGCCGCCGCGTTCCTCCTCGGCGGTGCCGTCGGCGTCGCCCTGCTGGTCGTGGGTCGCCTGCAGCGCCGCGGGCACCTGCCGTTCGGGCCGTTCATGCTCGCCGGGGCGGCCCTCGGCGTCGTCGTCGGCGGCGACGTCGCGCACTGGTACCTGCAGGTCAGCGGCATCCTCCCCGCCTGAGACCACCGATGGTCGGCGCTGCGGGCTCAAGTCCGTCCCCGAACGGCCGATCAGGTCTGTAGAGCGCGCCAGGACGGCGCGGTCGGCGCCCCGGCGATGCCGCTGCGGTCAGACCAGGGAGGACGTTCGTGGCACGACGCACGACGATCGGGCTCGACATCGGCTCGGACTCGGTCCGCGCGGCCGAGCTGTCCTACACCCGCGCGGGTGTGGTCCTCGAGCGCTGCGCCCAGGTGCCCCTCCCGGACGGCGCGATGCGCGACGGCGAGGTGCTGGACCCGCGGGCCATCTCGACGGCGCTGGTGCAGCTGTGGCGCGCCGGCGGGTTCACGCACCGCCACGTCACGGTGGGCATCGCCAACCAGCGCGTCGTCGTCCGCGAGGTCGAGCTGCCCCAGATGCCCCCCGCCGACCTCAAGAAGGCGCTGCCGTTCCAGGTGCAGGACGTGCTGCCGATGCCCGTCGACTCCGCGCTGATGGACTTCCTGCCCGTCGAGGTCCGGAGCACGGGGTCGGGCGCCCTCGTGCGCGGCCTCCTCGTCGCCGCCTGGCGCGACACCGTCACCGGCCTCATCACCGCCGTCGAGGGAGCCCGCCTCGTCCCGGACGCCGTCGACCTCGCCTCCTTCGCGGTGCTGCGGGCAGTCGGCTCCGGCCTGGGGTCCGACACCCGGACCGAGGCCCTCGTCGACATCGGCTCCACCATCACTCAGGTCGTCGTCCACACCGGCGGGTCGCCGCGCTTCGTGCGCATCCTGCTGGCCGGTGGCGACGACATCACCGAGGCCCTCGCCGAGCGCGCCGGCGTCACCCTCGTGGAGGCGGACCGCCTCAAGTGCGAGCTGGGTCTGGGCGACGGCCAGGGCGCCGCGACGGTCGTCGGCCACGCCGTCGAGGCCGCTGCCCTGGGCTTCCTGGAGGAGGTGCGCAGCACCGTCGACTACGCGGCGGCGACCAGCGGCCACCGCGCCGAGCGCATCGTCCTCACCGGCGGCGGCGCGCGGCTCTCCGGCCTGGCGCCCCGCCTCGCGGCCATCACGGGCCTCCCCGTCGAGCTCGGCTCGGTCGAGCGCCGCGTGCGCCTCGGCAAGCACGCCACGACCGTCCACCCGGACTCGGCGGCCGTCGCCGTCGGCCTCGCGCTGGGAGCCTCCGCATGACCGCCGTGATCACCGAAGCGCTCGGCACCGCGCCCACCCCCGGACCCGTCGCGGGCTGGACCGCGCCCCGCGTCGACCTGCTGCCCCCCGAGGTGGTCGGCCGGCGGGCCGTGCGGCGCGTGCAGCGCGGCACCGCGGTGGCAGCCGCCGCCGCCGCCGTGTGCGTCGCCGCCGTCTGGCTGCTCGGCCACAGCGCCGCCGGTTCCGCGCAGGCCGACCTGGACGCCGCGAACGGCCGGGTGCAGGCGCTGCAGGCCCAGCAGGCCGAGTACGCGGCCGCCCCCCAGACCATCGCCCAGCTCCAGGCGGCCCGGGCCGCCCAGACCACGGTGATGGCCCAGGACGTCGCCTGGTACTCCTACGTCGACACCCTCACCCGGGCGCTGCCCGCGGGCGCCTGGCTGGTGAGCGTGCAGACCGCGCTCGACACCACCGCGGCCACCGCCGCGGCCGGCGCGACCACCACGGGAGCGACGACCGCGGGCACCGCGGCCGCGGGGATCGGGTCGGTGACGATCTCGGCGAAGTCGACGTCCTACGACGACGTCGCCGCCTACCTCGACGCTCTGGACCGCCTCCCCGGGGTCTGGGGCGCCTACCTGACCACCTCGTCCTCGGACGACTCCCAGGGCACCGCGGTCGTCAGCTTCTCGGTGACCGCCGTCGTCACGCCCGACGCCCTCTCGCACCGCTTCGACTCGACCGACGGGAGCGTGGGCTGACGTGTCCATCGCCGCTGCCTCGCTGACCACCCCGCCCCGGCCGGTGGTGGTGCCCCGCCCCGCGCCGTGGCTCGCCGGGGGCGCTGCCGCCGTCGTGCTGCTCGTGGTCGCCGCCTGGCTGCTCGTCATCTCCCCCCAGCGCACCGGGATCTCCGACCTGCGCGCGCAGGTCGACCAGGCGACCTCGACGGCGGCCTCGCTGAACACCCAGGTGGCGAAGCTGAAGCAGGAGCACTCCGACCTGCCCCAGTACCAGGCCCAGCTCGCAGCGCTGCGGACGCAGATGCCCGCCGACGCCGCCCTGCCCGACCTCGTGCGCGCGGTGCGCGCCGCCGCCGCGGCCAGCGGGGTCGAGCTGACCAGCCTCGTGCCGTCCACCCCCGTGCCCCTGCCGGGTCCCGCCGCGGTGAGCACCACGACGACCACGACGACCACCAGCACGACGACGGACGCCTCCGCGGCGACGGCCGCACCCGCCACCACCCCGGCGACCGCCGCGTCCAGCGGGCTGCTGGAGGTGCCCCTGGCCCTCACCGCGACGGGCTCGTTCTCCTCGCTGGAGCGCTTCCTCGCGGCGCTGCAGCAGCAGGACCGTCTGCTCCTGGTCTCGACCACGAACCTCGCTCCCGGCGGGACCACCGACGGCGGCCTGCAGCTCAGCGTCGGCGGCGCGGTCTTCGTGCTGCCCACCACTGCGACCAGCACGACCACCGGCACGACGGCGGCCAGCACGACGACGACCGCTGCCGCGTCGACGACCACCTCCGTCAACTGACCCGTCCCGACCCAGGAGCAGCGATGACCACGAGCCCCTTCGGGACCGTCCCCGACGCGATCCCCTCCGCCGACCACTTCGGCGGGCCGTCCGGCCCGTCCGGCGCGGACGACGCCGTCTTCGGCGTGCGGACCCCGCCGCCCGCCCCGCGCCCCGCGAGCGAGCCGCTCTCCGGACCGGCGTTCGCCGCCGCCCCTCCCGTCCCCACCGCCCTCGCTGACCCCGACGGGGCCACCGACGCGGGCGGCTCGGGCGGCGGTGCGCGTCGGGCCGGTGCGAGCACCGCTGCGAACCGCCGGCGCGTCAGCCCGGTGCTCGCCGTCGCCCTCGCGGGCGGCGCCGTGCTGGCCGGGGCGCTCGCCGCCTTCGCCGCGCTGGGCGCCGCCGGCAGCGACGACGCCACGACCGCTCTGACCACCGTCACCACCCCGGTCGCGTCGGCGCCCGCGAGCTCCGCGGCCCCCAGCGCCTCGGCGACCTCGGCCGCCGGCTCCACGACGGCGGCTCCCGCCGCCACCGCCGACGCGGGCTTCACACCCAACGAGCGCGACCCGTTCGCGTCGCTCGTCGCGGCCCCCGCCGTCGTGGGCGCCGGTGCGGAGAGCACGGCCACCAGCGGGTCGGCCCTCGGCACGACGACGGGTCTGACCGACGTCTCGGTCGTCTCCGGCGTGACGGGGCTGGGCGGAACCTCCGGCTACGGCTCGGTGTCGGTGCCGCAGAGCACCGTCACCGTGACCACCACGCCGCGCGCGTCGGCGGCGGCCTCCGCGGCGCCGTCGGCCCCGGCTTCCGCGACGCCGACCGCCAGCACCACGGCCCAGGTCTGCGCCGCGGCGAGCGACCCGATGGGCACCATCGAGCAGGTGCTCGCGGCCAACGCGGCGGGGACCACGTCGGCCACCGACGCCGGGACGGCGCTGCGCACCCCGGTGGCGGCGCTGCGCAGCACCGTCGGCGCGACGAGCGACGCCGCGCTGTCCGCCCGCCTGGACGTCGCCGCCAGCGGCGCGGAGGCGCTGCGGAGCCAGCTCATCGCCGGGACGGCCGCCACCTCCGACCAGGCAGCGGCCCAGGGCACCAAGGACGCTGCGGTCCGCGCCTCCTGCGCCTGACCGGCATCTGACGGTCGTCGCGCGGGCGCCGGACCGGCGCCCGTCGGACTGGGTCGGCGGCCCCACGGCGCGGGTCCCGGCGCGCGGCCGTGAGACCATCGCGCCCGTGCTGCGCTGGCTGACCGCGGGGGAGTCCCACGGACCCGCCCTGGTGGGCGTCCTCGAGGGCCTGCCCTCCGGGGTCGCCGTCACCACCGACGACCTGCGGGCGGCGCTCGCCCGCCGTCGCCTCGGCTACGGCCGGGGCGCGCGGATGGCGTTCGAACAGGACGAGGTCACCGTCCTCGGCGGTCTGCGCCACGGTCTGACGCAGGGCGGCCCGTTCGCCGTGACCATCGGCAACACCGAGTGGCCCAAGTGGTCGACCGTGATGTCCGCCGACCCGGTCGACCCCTCCCTGCTCAAGACCACGGGCCGCAACGCCGCCCTCACGCGGCCGCGGCCCGGGCACGCCGACCTCGTCGGCATGCAGAAGCACGGCTTCGACGAGGCCCGGCCGGTGCTGGAGCGCGCGAGCGCCCGCGAGACCGCCACCCGCGTGGCCCTCGGCGCCGTCGCCGCGAAGTTCCTGGAGCAGGCCGCCGGCGTCCGGCTCGTCTCCCACACGGTCGCGCTCGGGCCGGTCGCCGTGCCCTCCAGCACCTGGGAGTCGCTGGGGCTGCCCACCCCCGACGACGTGACCGCCCTCGACGCCGACCCGCTGCGCTGCCACGACCCCGTGACGAGCGCGCTCATGGTCGAGGAGGTCGACGCCTGCCACAAGGACGGCGACACCCTCGGCGGCGTCGTCGAGGTCCTCGCCTACGGCCTGCCGCCGGGCCTGGGCAGCCACACCCACTGGGACCGCCGCATCGACGGGCGCCTCGCGCAGGCCCTCATGGGCATCCAGGCGATCAAGGGCGTCGAGGTCGGCGACGGCTTCGAGACGACCCGGCGCCGCGGCTCGGCGGCGCACGACGAGATCGAGACGGGCCCCGACGGCGCCATCCACCGCCGCACCGGCCGCGCCGGCGGCACCGAGGGCGGCATGACCACCGGTGACGTGCTGCGGGTGCGGGCGGGGATGAAGCCCATCGCGACCGTGCCGAAGGCGCTCGACACCGTCGACGTCGCCACCGGCGAGGCGGTCCAGGCCAACCACCAGCGCTCCGACGTGTGCGCGGTGCCCGCTGCGGGCGTCGTCGCCGAGGCGATGGTGGCCCTCGTGCTGGCCGACGCGCTGCTGGAGAAGTTCGGCGGAGACTCGGTGCCGGAGACGGCCCGCAACGTCCGCGCCTACCTCGACGCCATCCCCGAGCTGCAGCGCTCCGCCCCCAGCTCCAGCGCCTGAGATGGCCCCGCGGGTCGTCCTCGTGGGCCCGATGGGCTCGGGGAAGTCCGCCGTCGGTGCGCTGCTGGCCGTCGACCTCGGCGTCGTGCTCCGGGACACGGACGCCGACGTCGAGGCGGCCGCGGGAGCTCCGGTGGCCGCGGTCTTCGCCGCTGAGGGGGAGGCGGGGTTCCGCGCGCGCGAGCGCGACGCCGTCCTGGACGCCCTGCGCGAGCACGACGGCGTCCTGGCGCTGGGCGGGGGAGCGGTGCTCGACGCCGCCACCCGCGCCGCTCTGACCGCCTCGCACGCGCCGGTGGTGCTGCTCACCGCGCGCTGGGAGGACGTGCGGCACCGCGTCGGCGACGTCGGCACCCGTCCGCTGCTGGCCGACCCCGCCCTCGCGCAGCAGCGGTGGGAAGCGCTCGCCGACGCGCGCCGCCACCTGTACGCCGAGGTCGCCGACCACGCGGTGGCCACCGACGGCCTCACCGCCCGCGAGGTGGCCGACGCAGTCCTCCCCCTCCTCTCCCCGTGATCATGGGCGGTCGGCCGGCGCACCTCCCATGATCACGGACGGGGTGGGGGGAGTCCGTAGGATCGGCGCCCGTGAGCACCCCGACCCCGTCGACGCCCGAGACCACGCGGATCACGGTCGCGGGTGACGCCCCGTACGACGTCCTGGTGGGCTCCGGGCTGCTGGGCGAGCTGCCCGGGCTGCTGGGCGAGCGGGTGCAGCGGGTGCTCGTCGTCCACCCCCGCGCGCTGGCCGCCACCGGCGAGGCGGTGCGCGAGGACCTCGTCGCCGCCGGCTTCGAGGCGTACCTCGCCGAGGTGCCCGACGGGGAGGACGCCAAGCGCGCCGAGGTCGCCGCCTTCTGCTGGGGCGTGCTCGGGCAGTCCGGGTTCACGCGCACGGACGCCGTCGTCGGCCTGGGCGGGGGAGCGGTCACCGACCTCGCGGGCTTCGTCGCCGCCACCTGGCTGCGCGGCGTGCGGGTGGTGCAGGTGCCCACGACGCTGCTGGCCATGGTCGACGCCGCCGTCGGCGGCAAGACCGGCCTCAACACCGCCGAGGGCAAGAACCTCGTCGGGGCGTTCCACCCCCCGGCCGGGGTGCTCTGCGACCTCGACGTGCTGGCCACGCTGCCGCGTCAACGACCTGGTGGCGGGCATGGCCGAGGTGGTCAAGTGCGGCTTCATCGCCGACCCGCGCGTCCTGGAGCTGATCGAGGCGGACCCGGCGGCGGCGACGGACCCCGACGTCGCCGGTCGTGCGCGGAGCTCGTGGAGCGCGCGGTGCGGGTCAAGGCCGACGTCGTCGGCGAGGACCTGCGGGAGTCCGGCCTGCGGGAGGTCCTCAACTACGGGCACACCCTCGGCCACGCCATCGAGCTGGTGGAGCGGTACGCGTGGCGCCACGGGGCCGCGGTGAGCGTCGGGATGGTCTTCGCCGCGGAGCTGGCGCGGCTGGCCGGGCGCCTCGGCGAGGCCGTCGTCGACCGCCACCGCCGCGTGCTGGGCTCGCTCGGGCTGCCGCGACCTACCGCGGGGACCGGTGGCCGCAGCTGCTGGACGCGATGCGCCGCGACAAGAAGACCCGCGGCGACCTGCTGCGCTTCGTCGTGCTGGACGGCCTGGCCCGCCCGGGCGCGGCTGGAGGGGCCCGACCCGTCGCTGCTGGCGGCCGCCTACGCGGAGGTCAGCGCCTGAGCGCGATCAGCCGGTAGAGCAGCCGGACGGCGCCCGAGGGTCCGGCCCGGCTGCCCCGGTAGCAACGGACCCACGTGGCATCGACGAACGACCTGAAGAACGGCACTCGTGCTGAACATCGACGGGCAGCTGTGGTCCGTGATCGAGTTCCAGCACGTCAAGCCCGGCAAGGGCGGCGCGTTCGTCCGCACCAAGCTGAAGAACGTGCTGTCCGGCAAGGTCGTGGACCGGACGTTCAACGCGGGCACCAAGGTCGAGACCGCCACCGTCGACAAGCGCGACATGCAGTACCTCTACCGCGACGGCGCGGACTTCGTCTTCATGGACTCCGACACCTACGACCAGATGCCCCGTCCCCGACGCCACCGTCGGGGACGCCGCGAACTTCCTGCTGGAGAACCCGCAGGCCGTCGTCGCCGTGCACGAGGGCACGCCGCTCTACATCGAGCTGCCGACCTCCGTGGTCCTGGAGATCACCTACACCGAGCCCGGCCTGCAGGGCGACCGCTCGACCGGCGGCACCAAGCCCGCCACCGTCGAGACCGGCTACCAGATCCAGGTGCCCCTGTTCCTCGAGACCGGCACCAAGGTCAAGGTCGACACCCGCACCGGGGACTACCTCGGCCGCGTGAACGCTGAGTGGCCGCCCGCACCAAGGCCCGCAAGCGCGCGCTCGACCTCCTCTTCGAGGCCGAGCAGCGCGCGGCTCGACCCGGTCGCGCTCGCGCGCGACCGGCTGGCGGCGGCCGACCCGCCGGTGCCGCAGTACGCCGTCGACCTGGTCGAGGGCGTGCAGCGCCACCGGGAGCGCATCGACGAGCTGCTGCGCACGTACTCGCACGGCTGGTCGCTCGACCGGATGCCGGCCGTGGACCGGGACCTGCTGCGCATCGGCGCCTACGAGCTGATGTGGGACGACGACGTCCCGACGCGCGTGGCGGTCGCCGAGGCCGTCGAGCTGGCGCAGGAGCTGTCCACGGACGAGTCCCCGGCCTTCGTCAACGGCCTGCTGGCCGCGATGTCGATGAAGCCGACGCCTCGTCGCCTGACGCGCCGCCGGCGCCCCGCCTGCCGGGCGGCGCGACCGGTCGGAGTACCGCGAGCGACTCGCTGCGCTGCCGGCGCGACGGCTCCGCACGGCCGCGCAGCCCGCCCGTGGGTGGCGTACGGGTCCGCGGTCTGCGGGGCGCGGGCTCGGTCGCCGGCGGCGACGGCGCGGCGCGCGTCGGGGTCGAGCACGCCCCACCCGATGAGCTCCTCGGCCAGGTCGGCGGCGGGAGGTCGTAGATCACCGCGAGCGCCCGCAGGTCGTCGGCGCGGATCGAGAGGACCTTGCCGTTGTAGTCGCCGCGCTGGCTCTGGATCGTCGCGGCGTAGCGGGCGAGCGGCCCCGCCTTCTCGCTCGGCACCGACTGCAGGCGCTCGAGGTCGAGCACCAGCTTCGGCGGCGGCTCGCTGGGCCGGCGGGGCCGCCGTCGGGCAGCAGCGCCGAGACCGGCACCCCGTAGAAGTCGGCGAGCTCCGCGAGCCGCTGCACCGTCACGGCGCGGTCGCCGCGCTCGTAGGAGCCGACGACCACGGCCTTCCAGCGGCCGTCGGAGCGCTGCTCCACGCCCTGCAGGGACAGACCCTGCTGGGTGCGGATCGCCCGCAGCCTGCCCCCGAGCGCCTTGGCGTACCCGGAACCCTCCTCGGACACGACGTCCCCTCTCGTCACGTGCACGACCATCAACAGTCTGTGATCGTCACGGTGAGTGACCTCAGGTCAACTCCAGGGCGTCACCGGCGGTAACTGTTCACCCGAGTGACCATGGGCACCCGTTGGCACGGTCGGCGACGGACGACGGCCCGGCCCCCACGGTGCCGAGCTGGGCGCGGCGGTGCCGTGCGCCCCGCCGGGCGGACCGGGGTGTCCGCGCGGTGGAGTACGGTCGGTGGCGTTCCGACGTCCTTCAACCTCCGTCCTGTGAGGCGGGGAAGGAGCGCCGCATGGCTGCGCACGCCGACGCGCCCCGTCGACCCGGCCGCGTCGGGCCACCCGACGCCGCCGAGATCTCCCGGGCCCTCACCCGCATCGCGCACGAGGTGCTCGAGCGCAACAAGGGCGCCGACGGCCTGGTGCTCCTGGGCGTCCCGCGCGCGGCGTGCACGCTGGCGCGCCGGCTCGCGGAGCGCCTGCCGGCGATCGAGCCGGGCTCGACGCCGGTGCCTCGTCGGCGCCCTCGACGTCACGATGCACCGCGACGACCTGCGCCGGCACCCGACGCGCGCCGCTCGAGCCCACCGGCGCTGCCGCGCCGGCGGCATCGACGACAAGGTCGTCGTCCTCGTCGACGACGTGCTGTACTCCGGCCGCACCGTCCGCGCCGCGCTCGACGCGCTCTCCGACCTCGGCCGCCCGCGTGCCGTGCGCCTCGCCGTCCTCGTCGACCGCGGCCACCGCGAGCTGCCGATCCGCGCCGACCACGTCGGCAAGAACCTGCCCACCTCGCCGCGGCGAGCGGGTCGACGTGCGCTCGACGAGACCGACGGCGGAGGACGCGCGTCCGCATCGAGCCGCCGCAGAGCGGGGGCGCCGGATGAGGCACCTGCTCTCCGCCGCCGACCTCGCCCGCGCGGAGGCCGTCGGCGTGCTCGACGTCGCCGAGCAGATGGCCGCCACCCAGCAGCGGGAGATCAAGAAGCTCCCGCGCTGCGCGGGCGCACCGTGGTCAACCTCTTCTTCGAGGACTCCACCCGCACCCGGATCTCGCTTCGAGACCGCCGCCAAGCGGCTCTCGGCCGACGTCATCACCTTCTCCGCCAAGGGCTCCTGGGTCTCCAAGGGCGAGAGCCTGAAGGACACCGCGCTGACGCTGCAGGCGATGGGCGCCGACGCCGTCGTCGTCCGCCACTCCTCCTCCGGGGCGCCCGCACCGCCTGGCGGCCACGGGGTGGATCGACGCGGCGCGGTGCTGAACGCCGGTGACGGCACGCACGAGCACCCCACCCAGGCGCTGCTCGACGCGTTCACCCTGCGCCGCCACCTGTCGGCGCCGCGGCGCGCGCGACGGCACCGACCTCGCCGGCCGGCACGTGGTCGATCGTCGGCGACGTGCTGCACAGCCGGGTGGCCCGCTCCAACGTGCTGCCTGCTGCACACCCTCGGCGCGCGCACTCACGCTGGTCGCGCCGCCCACGCTGCTGCCGGTCGGCGTCGAGCACTGGCCCTGCGAGGTCTCCTACGACCTCGACGCCGTCGCGTCCGAGCTCGGCGACGGCCGCCCGACGCGGTGATGGTGCTGCGCGTGCAGCTGGAGCGGATGGACGCGCGCGTACTTCCCCTCCGCGCGGGAGTACTCGCGGCGCTACGGCGTCGACGCCGCCCGCCTGGCCCGGCTGCCCGACCACGCGGTGCTCCTGCACCCCGGCCCGATGAACCGCGGCCTGGAGATCACCGCCGAGGCCGCCGACGGCCCCCGCCGCGCATCGTGGAGCAGGTCCGAACGGCGTGGCCGTGCGCATGGCGGCCCTGTACCTGCTGCTCGCCGGAGAAGAGGACCGAGGACCGTGTGACCGACCATCCTGTCCGCGGTGCGCGCCCGCTCGGCGGCGAGGCCCGCCGACCTGCTGCTGCGCGACGGGCTGATCGCCGAGGTCGCCGCGCCGGGCGGTCCTGCGAGGCCGCCGGCGCGCGGGTCGTCGACGCCGCCGGGCTCGTGGCCCTGCCCGGCCTGGTCGACCTGCACACGCACCTGCGCGAGCCGGGCCGCGAGGACGCCGAGACCGTCGAGACCGGCACCCGCGCCGCGGCGCGCGGCGGGTTCACCGCGGTGCACGCGATGGCCAACACCGCGCCCGTCGCCGACACCGCCGGCGTGGTCGAGCAGGTCTGGCGCCTGGGCCGGGAGGCCGGGCTGGGGCGACGTGCGCCCCGTCGGCGCCGTCACCGTCGGCCTGGAGGGCGAGCGGCTCGCCGAGCTCGGCGCGATGGCCGACTCCGCCGCCGCGCGTCCGGGTCTTCTCCGACGACGGCAAGTGCGTCTGGGACGCCGTGCTGATGCGCCGGGCGCTGGAGTACGTGAAGGCCTTCGACGGCGTCGTCGCCCAGCACGCCCAGGAGCCGCGGCTCACCGAGGGCGCGCAGATGAACGAGGGCGTGGTCTCGGCTGAGCTCGGGCTGCGCGGGCTGGCCCGCCGTCGCCGAGGAGGCGGTCATCGCCCGCGACGTGCTGCTCGCCGGGCACGTCGGCTCCCGGCTGCACGTCTGCCACGTCTCCACGGCCGGCACGCGTGGAGATCGTCCGCTGGGCCAAGGCCCGCGGCGTCGACGTCACCGCCGAGGTCACCCCCCACCACCTGCTCCTCACCGACGAGCTGGTCCGCGGGTACGACCCGGTCTACAAGGTCAACCCGCCGCTGCGCACCGACGACGACGTCGCGCGCTGCGGGACGGCGCTCGCCGACGGCACGATCGACGTCGTCGCCACCGACCACGCCCCGCACCCGGTGGAGGACAAGGACTGCGAGTGGGCCGCCGCCGCGATGGGCATGACCGGCCTGGAGACGGCGCTGTCGGTGGTGCAGCAGGCGCTCGTCGAGACCGGCCAGCTCGACTGGGCGGGCGTCGCGCGCGTGATGTCCCGGGCGCCCGGCGCGCA
Organism: uncultured Actinomycetota bacterium; assembly: GCA_963781365.1. Taxonomy (GTDB): domain Bacteria; phylum Actinomycetota; class Actinomycetes; order Actinomycetales; family Quadrisphaeraceae; genus Quadrisphaera. The sequence continues at coordinate 53,250 of CAWAFR010000007.1, forward strand.
TCGGCCGCCTCCGCGCGAGCGGCGGGGGCCAGGGCGGCTCGCCGGCGGCGGCGAGCCGGCGAACCTCGTGCTCGTCGACCCGGCGGCCCGCCGGGCCGTCGACCCGGCCGCGATGGCCACGAAGGGCCGCAACAGCCCGTTCGCGGGGCGCGAGCTGCCCGGCCGGGTCGTCGCCACGTTCTGCGCGGGCCACCCCACCGTGCTCGACGGCGTCGCTGCAGCGCGCCCCACCGCGAGCGACCGGGAGGCGCCCGTGGACCAGGTGATCGCCGGCGTCGTCGCTGCTCGCGCTCGTGCCCGTGCTGTGGTGGCTGATGTGGCGCGGCTGGCGGCGGCGCGAGCCGGCGCAGTCCGGACTGCCCGCCCCCGGCGGTGTCGCCGACGCCGCCTGGACGGGGAGGCCTCCCCGGAGGCCGCCGCGACCACGGTGACCGGCACGTACGTCTCCACCGTGCTGGCCGGCCGCCCCCTGGAGCGCGTCGTCGCGCACGGGCTGGGCACCCGCAGCCTCGTGGAGGTGGCCCTGGAGCGCCCGGGGTCGCTGGCTCCCCGGGCGCCCCGCTGCGGCTCGTGCTGCGCCGCCCCGGCGCCGCCTCGTTCTCGGTCCCGCCGGTGACCTGCTGGGTGTGCACCGCGCCCGCGGTCAGGCGGGCAAGGTGATGTTCGGCAAGGAGGACCTCGTGGTGATCTCGTGGCTGCTCGGCGGCACCGAGCTGGAGACGGCGGTGCGCACCAAGCCCCAGCAGGACGCGCCGCGCCTGGTGGCGCTGGTGGAGCGGGCGCTGCCCGCCCGCCCCGCGGCGGGCCCCGCCGGCCCGGCCAGCGCGGGGGAGGCGGCGTGAGCGCCGCCCTGCTCGTCCTGGAGGACGGCCGCACCTTCGCCGGCGACGCGTACGGCGCCCTCGGCGAGACCGTCGGCGAGGCGGTGTTCTGCACCGCCATGACCGGCTACCAGGAGACCCTCACCGACCCCAGCTACCACCGGCAGGTGGTCGTCATGACGGCCCCGCACATCGGCAACACCGGCTGGAACGACGAGGACGACGAGTCCTCGCGGATCTGGGTCGCCGGGTACGTGGTCCGCGACCCCGCCCGCCGCGCCTCCAGCTGGCGCTCCCAGCGCGAGCTGGCCGACGAGCTGGCCGCGCAGGGCGTGGTCGGGATCTCCGGCGTCGACACCCGCGCCCTGACCCGTCACCTGCGCGAGCGCGGCGCGATGCGCGTCGGCGTCTTCTCCGGGCCCTCCCTGGACGGGGCCAGCAGTCGACAAGCTGCTCGAGCGCGTCCGCGGCGGCGAGCAGATGCTCGGCGCCGACCTCGCCGGGCGAGGTCAGCACCCCGCAGGCCTACCTCGTGCCGGCGCGGGGGGAGAAGCGGCTCACCGTCGCCGCCCTCGACCTCGGCATCAAGTCCAACACCCCCCGCGAGCTCGCCGAAGCGCGGTGTCGACGTCCACGTGCTGCCCGCGATCGGCGACCCTCGACGACGTGCTCGCACGCGGCGTCCCGACGCGGTGTTCTTCTCCAACGGCCCGGGCGACCCGAGCGCCGCCCGTCACGAGGTCGAGCTGCTGCAGCGAGGTGCTCGAGCGGAGGATCCCCTTCTTCGGGATCTGCTACGGCAACCAGCTGCTCGGCCGCGCCCTCGGGCTCGGCACGTACAAGCTCCGCTACGGCCACCGCGGCGTCAACCAGCCGGTGCTCGACCGCGCCACCGGCCGCGTCGAGGTCACCGCGCACAACCACGGCTTCGCCGTCGACGCGCCGATCGACCGCCCCGTCGAGACGCCGTTCGGGCTGGCCGAGGTCAGCCACGTCGGCCTCAACGACGGCGTGGTCGAGGGCCTGCGCGTGCACCGGCATGCCCGCCTTCTCCGTGCAGTACCACCCGGAGGCCGCGGCCGGGCCGCACGACGCCGGCTACCTGTTCGACCGGTTCGTCGCGCTCGTGGCCGAGCCCGACGCGCCCCTGCCGCCCCTGTCCGCCGTCCCGAAGGTCCTCTGATGCCGCGCCGCGACGACCTGCACTCCGTCCTCGTCATCGGGTCCGGCCCGATCGTCATCGGCCAGGCCGCGGAGTTCGACTACTCCGGCACCCAGGCCTGCCGCGTGCTGCGCTCCGAGGGCCTGCGCGTGGTGCTGGTGAACTCCAACCCCGCGACGATCATGACCGACCCCGACGTCGCCGACGCCACCTACGTCGAGCCGATCACTCCCGAGGTCATCGAGGCGATCATCGCCAAGGAGCGGCCCGACGCCGTCCTGGCGACCCTCGGCGGGCAGACCGCGCTCAACGCGGCCATCGCGCTGTTCGAGGGCGGGATCCTGGAGAAGTACGGCTGCGAGCTGATCGGCGCCGACGTCGCGGCGATCCAGCTCGGCGAGGACCGCCAGGAGTTCAAGGGCGTCGTGGAGCGCTGCGGCGCCGAGAGCGCCCGCTCGCGCACCGCTCACACCATGGACGAGTGCCTGGAGGTGGCCGCCGAGCTCGGCTACCCCGTCGTCGTCCGGCCCTCGTTCACCATGGGCGGCCTCGGCTCCGGCTTCGCCCACGACGAGGCCGAGCTGCGCCGCATCGCCGGCGCCGGGCTGCACGCCAGCCCCACCACCGAGGTGCTCCTGGAGGAGTCGATCCTCGGGTGGAAGGAGTACGAGCTCGAGCTGATGCGCGACCACAACGACAACGTCGTCGTGGTCTGCTCCATCGAGAACTTCGACCCGATGGGCGTCCACACCGGTGACTCGATCACCGTCGCGCCCGCCATGACGCTGACGGACCGCGAGTACCAGCGCATGCGCGACGTCGGCATCGCCGTCATCCGCGAGGTCGGCGTCGACACCGGCGGCTGCAACATCCAGTTCGCCGTCGACCCGCACGACGGCCGCATCATCGTCATCGAGATGAACCCGCGCGTCTCGCGGTCCTCGGCGCTGGCGTCCAAGGCCACCGGCTTCCCGATCGCGAAGATCGCCGCGCGCCTGGCCGTCGGGTACACGCCTCGACGAGGTCGCCAACGACATCACCGCGCAAGACCCCCGCCAGCTTCGAGCCGACGCTCGACTACGTCGTCGTCAAGGTGCCGCGGTTCGCCTTCGAGAAGTTCCCGGCCGCCGACACCTCCCTGACGACGACGATGAAGAGCGTCGGCGAGGCGATGGCGATCGGCCGGTCCTTCCCCGAGGCGCTGCAGAAGGCGCTGCGCTCGGTCGAGCAGCGCGGCGCGAGCTTCTCCTGGGACGGCGCCGCCCGGGCGCACGGCCGGCAGGTCGACGCGTTCGTCGAGCCGGCGAAGCACCCCCACCGACGGGCGCATCGCCGCGGTGCAGCAGGCGCTGCGCGGCGGCGCCACCGTGGAGCGGCTCCACGAGGCCACCGGGATCGACCCCTGGTTCCTCGACCAGATGCTCCTCATCGAGGAGGTGGCCGCGAAGCTGGCCGCCGCGCCGGCGACGCTCGACTCGCGAGGCTGCTCGCGCACCGCCAAGCGCGCACGGCTTCTCCGACGCCCAGCTCGCGCAGCTGCGGGGCCTGGGCGCGACGCGAGGCGCAGGTCCGCGCCCTGCGCCACCGCCTCGGGGTCCGCCCGGTCTTCAAGACCGTCGACACCTGCGCCGCGGAGTTCGCCGCCACGACGCCGTACCACTACTCGGCCTACGAGCGCGACGCGAGACGAGGTGGCGCCCTCCGACCGCCGCAAGGTCGTCGTCCTCGGCTCCGGCCCGAACCGCATCGGGCAGGGCGTCGAGTTCGACTACTCCTGCGTCCACGCCGTCTTCGCCCTGCGCGACGCCGGCTACGAGGCGGTGCATGGTCAACTGCAACCCCGAGACCGTCTCCACCGACTACGACACCTCCGACCGCCTCTACTTCGAGCCGCTGACGCTGGAGGACGTGCTGGAGGTCCTGCACGCCGAGGCCGCCTCCGGCGAGCTCGTCGGCGTCATCGACCACCCTCGGCGGCCAGACCCCGCTGGCGCTCGCGGCGCAGCTGGAGGCCGAGGGCGTCCCGGTCGCTCGGCACTCACCGGCGGCGATCGACCTCGCGGAGGACCGCGGGGAGTTCGGCGGGGTGCTCGCCGAGGCGGGGCTGCGGGCGCCGCAGTTCGGTACCGCCACGAGCGTGGACGAGGCCGCCGCCGTCGCCGAGGAGATCGGCTACCCGGTGCTGGTGCGCCCTCGCTACGTGCTCGGCGGGCGCGGCATGCAGATCGTCTACGACGCGGCGACGCTCGCGGAGTACGTCGAGCGGGCCACGATCGCGAGCCCGGACCACCCCGTGCTCGTCGACAGGTTCCTCGACGACGCCGTGGAGATCGACGTCGACGCCCTCTTCGACGGCACCGACGTCTACCTCGGCGGGATCATGGAGCACATCGAGGAGGCCGGGGTCCACTCCGGTGACTCCGCGTGCGTGCTGCCGCCGGTCACGCTGGGCGCCTCGGTGCTGCAGCGGGTGCGGGAGGCCACCGAGGGGATCGCCCGCGGCGTCGGCGTCCGCGGCCTGCTCAACGTGCAGTACGCCCTCGCCAGCGACGTCCTCTACGTGCTGGAGGCCAACCCCCGCGCCTCGCGCACGGTGCCGTTCGTCGCCAAGGCCACCGGCGTCGCCCTGGCGAAGGCGGCAGCGCGGATCGCGGTCGGCACCACCATCGCCGAGCTGCGCGTGGAGGGCCTGCTGCCCGCCGAGGGCGACGGCGGCGACCTGCCCGCCGACTCCCCGGTCTCGGTGAAGGAGGCGGTGCTGCCCTTCAAGCGCTTCCTGACGCACGAGGGGCTCGTCGTCGACAGCCTGCTGGGCCCGGAGATGCGCTCCACCGGTGAGGTGATGGGCATCGACGTCGACTTCCCCTCGGCGTTCGCGAAGAGCCAGGCCGCCGCCTACGGCGGGCTTCCGCTGTCCGGCCGCGTCTTCGTCTCCGTCGCCGACCCCGACAAGCGCGCGATGATCTTCCCGGTCAAGCGCCTCGTCGACCTCGGCTTCGAGGTGCTCGCCACCGAGGGGACAGCGGTCACGCTGCGTCGCCACGGCATCGCGAGCACGGTCGTGCGCAAGCACAGCCTGGGCACCGGGCCCGACGGCGAGCCGACCGTGGTCGAGCGGATCCTCGCCGCCGAGGTCGACCTCGTGGTCAACACCCCGTCCGGCGGCGGTGCCGCCGCTGCCGGTGCGCGGGCCGACGGCTACGAGATCCGCGCCGCGACGGCGGCCATGGACGTGCCGATCATCACCACGGTCCAGCAGCTCGCAGCGGCGGTCTCGGCCATCGACACCGCGCACACCGCCCGCGCAGCGGGGGAGCCGGTGCGCGTCCGCTCCCTGCAGGAGCACGCCGCCTCCCTGCGGACCGCTCGGTGAGCTCCCCGGACGTCGCGGGCTCCCCGGAGGTCCCGGCGGGCGTGCAGGAGCGGGCGGAGGTCGTCTCCGCGCGGCCGGTGGGGGCGTACACGCACCTGGTGCTGCGCGCCCCCGAGGCCGCGCGGCGCGCCCGCCCCGGCCAGTTCGTGGCCTGCGGGGTCGGTGACTCCGGGATGCTCCTGCGCCGGTCGCTGTCGCTGCACGCCGCCGACCCCGAGGCGGGCACCCTCGAGGTCGTCGTGGCCGCCGCGGGGCCCGGCACCCGCCTTCTCGCCGCGGCCCGGGTCGGCGACGTCGTCGCCACCACCGCGCCGCTCGGCCGGCCCTTCCCGCTCACGGAGCAGACGTCGGCACCGCGTCCCGCGGTCGTCATCGGCGGCGGCTACGGCGCAGCGCCGCTGCCGTGGCTGGCCCGCGAGATGGTCGCCCGGGGGAGCCGCGTGGTGGGGATCGTCGGCGCCGCCAGCGCCGACCGGCTGCTCGGGACGGCCCTGGTCGACCAGGCCACCGCCCTCGACGGCATCGCTGACGCCGTCGTCGTCACCACCGACGACGGGTCCCTCGGCGCCCCCGGCCGGGTCACCGACGCGCTCCCCGAGGTGCTCCACGAGCTGTCCGAGCTCGGCGAGCCCAGCGTGTACGCCTGCGGGCCGATGCCGATGCTGCGCGCCGTCCACGAGACCACCCGCCGCGAGCTGGGGGAGCGGGCCAGCACCTGGCTCGCCGTGGAGGAGTCGATGGCCTGCGGCGTCGGCGTCTGCATGACCTGCGTGCTGCCGGTCGTCGACCCCTCCGACGGACTGACGCGGATGCTCCGCGCCTGCACCGCCGGTCCCGTCTTCGACGGCGACGCCCTGCGCTGGGACGCCATCGGCGCCGACCCCCGGCTCAGGGGTGGTGCGGTGGTCCCCTCCGACGCCGTCGGCGCCCCGCAGCCGAAGGGAGGCCACTGAGATGACGTCCACCCCCTCCGCGACGGTCGAGGAAGTCCGGCACACGGCGGTCGACCTGTCCACGGCGATCGGCCCCCTCCGCCTGCCCGGCCCGACGATGACCGCCTCCGGCTGCGCCGCGGCCGGCGCGGAGCTCGCGCCCTACCTCGACCTCGCGGCCCTCGGCGCCGTCGTCACCAAGAGCGTGCTGCGCGAGCCCCGCTCCGGCCGGGCCACCCCGCGGATGGCCGAGACCCCCTCGGGGATGCTCAACTCCATCGGCCTGCAGGGTCCCGGCGTCGAGGCGTTCATCGCCCACGACCTCCCCGCGCTCGCGGCGCTCGGCGCCCGCGCCGTCGTCTCCATCGCGGGGGGCGACGCCGACGAGTTCGGCGAGCTCGCAGCCCGCCTGGCCGACGAGAGCGCCGTCAGCGCGATCGAGGTCAACATCTCCTGCCCGAACGTCGCGAACCGCGGGCTCGTCTTCGCCTGCGACACCGGCGCCTCCCGCGCGGTGCTCGACGCGGTGAGCAGCGCCGTCGCGGCATCGTCGCGCCCGGACCTGCCGGTGCTCGCCAAGCTCAGCCCCGACGTCACCGACCTGGTGGCCGTGGCCCGGGCCTGCACCGACGGCGGCGCCACGGGGCTCACGGCCATCAACACCACCCTCGGCATGGTCATCGACCCGGTCACCCTGCGCCCGCAGCTGGCCGGCGTCACCGGGGGCACGAGCGGCCCGGCGATCCGCCCGATCGCGGTGCGCTGCGTCTGGCAGCTCACGGCGGCGAAGCGGGCGGGCGTGCTGCCCGACGTCCCCGTCGTCGGGGCCGGTGGTGTGGCCAGCGGCGCCGACGCGCTGCAGATGGTCGCCGCCGGCGCGTGCGCGGTGCAGGTGGGGACGGCGACCTTCGCCGACCCCTCGGCGCCCGCCCGCGTCGCCCGGGAGCTGGGCGAGGAGCTCGCCCGCCGGGGCGTGCAGCGCCTCACCGACGTGGTCGGCATCGCCCACGAGGCGGGCCGCGGAACAGCGAGCGGAGCCCGCGCGTGAGCCAGCAGACCCAGCAGCCCTTCGGGACCCGCCTGGCGGCCGCGATGGCGGCCCACGGGCCCCTGTGCGTGGGCATCGACCCCTCCCCGGCCCTGCTGGCCGCCTGGGACCTCCCCGACGACGCCGCGGGCCTGGAGCGCTTCTCGCGGACCGTCGTGGAGGCCGTCGCGGGCGCCTGCGCTGCCCTGAAGCCGCAGGCGGCGTTCTACGAGCGGCACGGCTCCCGCGGGCGTCGCGGCGCTGGAGCGCGTCGTCGCCGACGCCCGCGACGCCGGCCTGCTGTGCGTCGTCGACGCCAAGCGCGGCGACATCGGCTCGACGATGGCGGCCTACGCCGACGCCTACGCGGCTGAGGGCGCCCCGCTGGCCGGGGACGCCGTCACCGCCTCCCCCTACCTGGGGTTCGGCTCGCTGCGACCCGCTGCTCGACCTCGCCGAGCGCACCGGCCGGGGCGTCTTCGTGCTCGCCCTGACCTCCAACCCGGAGGGCGCCTCGGTGCAGCACGCCCGCGACGCGAGGCCGGCCGTGGCCGTCGTCGGCGACCGTGCCGCCGCGGCGGCCGCAACGCCGCCCGCGGCCGCCGGGAAGCCGATGGGCTCCGTGGGCGCTGGTCGTGGGGGCCACCGTCGGCGACGCCGCGGCCGGCTCGGGGTCGACCTGGCGGCCGTCGGCGGCCCGCTGCTGGCCCCGGGGCTCGGCGCCCAGGGCGCTGGGCCGGCCGACCTGCGAGCGCGTCTTCGGCGCTGCCGCCGCGGGCGGCCGTCCTGCGGCGTCCTCCAGCCGGCGAGGTCCCGTCTGCGCGGCGCCGCCGGCGCGGCCGCTGGGCGGTGCGGGCGGCGCTCGGGACGCCTCTGCGGATGCCTGCCGGCGGCCGCTTCGCTCACGCAGGGTCGACCGCCGTCGCCGTTGCTCCGCCGGCCGACACGGCTACGTTATCGACACCGACCGCGTCCCACGACCGCTCATGAGGTGACCTGTCCGTGCCCCTGCCGCAACCTGACACCCGAGCAGCGCGCCGCCGCCCTGGAGAAGGCCGCGGCCGCCCGCCGGGAGCGCGCCGAGGTGAAGAACCGCCTGAAGTACTCGCAGGGTGTCCCTCGCCGACGTGATCGAGCGAGGGCGCAGGCGAACGACGTCGTCGGCAAGATGAAGGTCGCCGCCCTGCTGGAGGCCCTGCCGGGCGTCGGCAAGGTCCGCGCCAAGCAGATCATGGAGGAGATCGGGATCTCCGAGACCCGCCGGCGTCCGCGGCCTGGGCGCCAACCAGATCGCGGCGCTCGTCGAGCGCTTCGACCGCTGAGCCCTGAGCGCTGCGGGCTGCGCTGCAGCGAAGCCTGCCCGGCGCCGGCCGGACGACGCTGCAGCGGCTGATCGTCCTGGCCGGGCCGACCGCCGTCGGCAAGGGCACGGTCTCCGCCGACGTGCGCGCGCGCTACCCGCAGGTGTGGCTGTCGGTCTCGGCCACCACCCGGCCGCCCCGCCCGGGCGAGGTGGACGGCGTCCACTACCACTTCGTCGACGACGCCGGTTCGACGCATGGTCGCCGGCGGCGAGCTGCTGGAGTGGGCCGTCGTCCACGGCCGCCACCGCTACGGGCACGCCGCGCCGCCCCGTGGAGGAGGCTCTGGCCGCCGGCACGCCGGCGTGCTGCTCGAGATCGACCTGCAGGGCGCGCGCCAGGTGCGGGCCGCCATGCCGCGAGGCGCAGCTTCGTGTTCCTGGCCCCGCCGAGCTGGGACGAGCTGGAGCGCCGGCTGGTCGGGCCGGGGCACCGAGGACGCCGCGGAGCGGAGCGGCGGCTGGCCACCGCCCGCGACGGAGCTGGCCGCCGAGTCGGAGTTCGACGTCACCATCGTCAACGACGACGTCAGCGGGCCGCCGACGAGCTCGTATCATGGATGGGTCTGCCGCCGCGAGCGCGACGTCAGGCGCTGGACCGACCACGCGAGCCGCGCAGCGCACACCCGCACGACCCCCGAGCGACGAGGAGACGATCGTGTCCGGAACCGTCGCCGCCCCCGAGGGCATCACCAACCCGCCCATCGACGACCTGCTCGAGGCCGCGGCGGACTCCAAGTACGCGCCTGGTGATCTACGCCGCGAAGCGCGCGCGCCAGATCAACGCCTACTACTCCCAGCTCGGCGAGGGCCTGCTGGAGTACGTCGGCCCGCTGGTGGAGACGCACGTGCAGGAGAAGCCGCTGTCGGTGGCGCTGCGCGAGATCGACGCCGGCCTGCTGACCTCCGGGTCGGCCCGGAGGAGACCCGCCGAGGCCTGGCGCCGGCGCCGTCAGCGGCACCTTGTCCGAGCCGCTGCCCGCGCTCTGAGCACCGGTGACCGGGGCCGGCGCGCGGCCCGCGCGTGGTGCTCGGCGTGGCCGGCGGCATCGCCGCCTACAAGGCGGCCCTGCTGCTGCGCCTGCTCACCGAGGGCGGCGCGCGGTGCGGGTGGTCCCCACGGCGTCGGCGCTGCGCTTCGTGGGTGAGCCCACCTGGGCGGCCCTGTCCGGGCAGCCCGTGGCCACCGACGTCTGGAGCGACGCCCACGAGGTCCCGCACGTGCGCCTGGGCCGCGAGGCCGACCTCGTCGTCGTCGCCCCCGCCACCGCCGACCTGCTGGGCCGCGCCGCCCACGGCCTGGCGGACGACCTGCTGACCAACGTCCTGCTCACCGCCCGCTGCCCGGTGCTGGTGGCGCCCGCGATGCACACCGAGATGTGGCAGCACCCCGCTGTCGTCGCCAACGTCGCGGCGCTGCGCAGCCGCGGGGTGCACGTGCTGGAGCCCGACAGCGGCCGCCTCACCGGCACCGACACCGGGCCCGGCCGGCTCCCGGAGCCCGAGCGCATCCACGCCGCGGCCCTGGAGCTGCTGGCCGCGGGGCCCACCGCGGAGTCCGGTGCGGAGCCGGCGGGCAGCGACCTCGCCGGGCGGCGCGTCGTCGTCTCCTCGGGCGGGACGCGCGAGCCGCTCGACCCGGTGCGCTTCCTCGGCAACGCCTCCACCGGCCGCCAGGGCGCCGCCCTCGCCCTCCGCGCGCTGGCCCGCGGCGCCCGGGTCACGTACGTCCGCGCCCACACCGAGGTGCCCGACCCGGCGGGCGTCGACGTCGTGCCCGTCAGCACCGCGCAGCAGCTGCACGACGCGGTCCTGGCCGCCGCTGCTTCCGGCGGGGGCGCCGACGCCGTCGTCATGGCCGCGGCCGTCGCCGACTTCCGGCCCGCGTCGCCGTCCGAGACCAAGATCAAGAAGACCGACGACGGCGCTGCCGGCGGCGGCCCGGAGCTCGTCGTCGAGCTGGTCCGCAACCCCGACGTGCTCGCCGACCTGGTCGCTCTGCGCCGCACCGGCGAGCTGGCCGCCACGACGGTGCTGGTCGGCTTCGCCGCGGAGACCGGCGACGCCGACGCCTCCGTCCTCGAGCACGGGCGCGCCAAGGCGCGGCGCAAGGGCGCCGACCTGCTGGTGGTCAACGAGGTCGGCGGCGGGCGCGGCTTCGGCGCGCCGGACAGCACCGCGGTGCTCGTCGCCGCCGACGGCAGCGAGCTGGCGGTCGGGCCGGCGCCCAAGGAGGCTGTCGCCGACGCCGTCTGGGACGCTGTCGCGATGCGCCTGTCCCGCCCGACCCCGACGGCTCCGCCGTCGGACGCCCGAGGAGACCTGTGAGCGACCTGCGGCTGTTCACGTCCGAGTCGGTGACCGAGGGCCACCCGGACAAGATCTGCGACCAGATCAGCGACCGGATCCTCGACGCGATGCTCGCGAAGGACCCGACGAGCCGGGTCGCTGTGGAGACCATGGTCACCACCGGGCAGGTGCACGTGGCGGGGGAGGTGCGGACCGCCGGGTACGTCGAGATCCCCGCAGATCGTCCGCGACACCATCCTCGAGATCGGGTACGACTCCTCCGAGAAGGGGTTCGACGGGCACTCCTGCGGCGTGTCCATCTCCATCGGTGCGCAGTCCAGCGACATCGCCCAGGGCGTCGACTCCGCCTACGAGCAGCGCACCGGCGGGGTGGCGCTCGGAGACCCGCTCGACGCGCAGGGCGCGGGTGACCAGGGCCTGATGTTCGGGTACGCCTGCGACGACACCCCCGAGCTGATGCCGCTGCCGATCCACCTGGCGCACCGCCTCTCCGAGCGCCTCAGCGCCGTCCGCAAGGACGGCGTGCTGCCGCACCTGCGCCCGGACGGCAAGACGCAGGTGACCATCGGCTACGACGGCGACCGCGCGGTCAGCCTCGACACCGTCGTGCTCTCGACCCAGCACGCGCCGGGCACGGACCTCGCCGACCTGCAGGAGCAGATCCGCGAGCTCGTCGTCGTCCCGGTCCTGGAGGGCGTCGACCTCGACGTCTCCGGTCACCGGCTGCTGGTCAACCCCACCGGCAAGTTCGAGATCGGCGGCCCGATGGGCGACGCCGGCCTCACCGGCCGCAAGATCATCGTCGACACCTACGGCGGCATGGCCCGCCACGGCGGCGGCGCGTTCTCCGGCAAGGACCCCTCCAAGGTCGACAGGTCGGCCGCGTACGCGATGCGGTGGGTGGCCAAGAACGTGGTGGCAGCGGGCCTGGCGCGCCGCTGCGAGGTGCAGGTGGCGTACGCCATCGGCGCGGCGCGCCCCGTGGGCCTGTACGTGGAGTGCTTCGGCACCGAGACGGTCGCGCTGGCCTCGGTGCAGCGCGCCATCCGCGAGGTGTTCGACCTGCGGCCGGCCGCGATCGTCCGCGACCTCGACCTGCTGAGGCCGGTCTACGCGAAGACCGCCGCGTACGGCCACTTCGGCCGGGAGCTGCCCGAGTTCACGTGGGAGCGCACCGACCGCGCGGTCGCGCTGAAGGCCGCCGCCGGGGCCTGACCCCGGCCGGGCCTCCGTTCCCGCGCCCGGTGCCCGGTGCGTGACGCCGCACGTGCCGAAGTCCCGCCGGGCCCCTTCCGGCCGCCCCGGGGGACTTCGGCGCGTCGGCCGTCGCGGCCCTTGAGCTCACGGTGCAGGCGGCCGCTACCCGTCGAGGGTCAGCTGGTCACCGAGGCCGCCTGCACCAGGTCGATGAACACCGCCGAGCACGCGAGCAGCGCCACGAGCAGCGTGCTGGCCACCGGGCCCCGCTGCGCGGTGACTGTCGGGCGAAGAACCGCCCGGGCAGCACGCCGTCGCGCCCCATCGCGTACAGCAGCCGGGCGGCGCTCATCTGCTGCGTGACGCCGCAGCCGAGCACCCCGACCAGGTAGCCGGCGAGGAAGAACGCCTGGAAGGTGGGCCCGCCGATGTGCAGCGCGATCTCCGGGGAGGCACCGACGACGTTCGACAGCAGCGACACGTCCGGGAACAGCGACTGCATCACGGAGGCCACGCCGACGAGGAAGGCGCTGGCGACCGTGACCGCCTGGCCCTCCAGCTGGGGGTCGGGCGGACTCCTGCACGCCCGTCGGGCCGCCTCGTCGCTAGCGTCCCGGCATGACTCGAACCGACCCGCCGACGTCCGGCGATGAGGCCGCCGTCCTGCTCGGCTTCGTCGACTACCTCCGCGAGACGGTCGCCCTGAAGACCGACGGGCTCGACGCCGCCGGGCTCGCTGCCACGCACCCGCCGTCGACGATGACGCTCGGCGGGATGCTCAAGCACCTCGCCTACGTGGAGGACCACTGGGTCGGCGAGGTGGTGCTCGGCCGCGACCCGGCGCCACCCTGGGACACCGCTCCGTGGGACGACGACGTCGACTGGGACTGGCACTCCGCGGCCGAGGACGACCCCGAGCAGCTGCGGTCGCTGTGGCGCACCGCCGTGGAGCGGTCCCGCGCGGAGCTCCCGATCGACGACCTGAGCAGGCTCAGCGCCGTGGCGAAGCGCGGGGAGCGGTTCTCGGTGCGGTGGGTGCTCGTGCACCTGGTCGAGGAGTACGCGCGTCACGCCGGCCATGCGGACCTGCTGCGAGAGGCGGTCGACGGGACGACGGGGGAGTGAACCTGCCGGTGAACCCCGCGGCGCTCCGTGCAGCGTCCACTTCGACGGGCGACTGCGCTGGTCCTGGTGGGGGCAGGACACCGCCGGCGAGGACCGCGTCGCCGCCCGTAACGGGCTGGTGCCGGAGGCGGTGGGTGCCGCGCCGGACGGCGTCGCCGGCGTCGGGGAGGTCGACCCCGGCGGCCACCCGCAGCAGGGTGGTCTTGCCGGAGCCGTTCTCGCCGACCAGCGCGACGCGCGCCCCGGGCGGGACGGTCAGGTTGAAGTCCTGCAGCACGCCCGGTCCGGGTAGCGGTGGTCGAGGTGGGGTGGTCGAGGGCGGTGGTCGAGGTGGTCAGAGCTGGGGCTGGGGGCTGACACGCGAGGTCCTCAGGGGAGAGGCGGGTCCTCGCCGGGTCCCTGCGGCGCCGCTCGAGAGTGGCGGGGCGGGCCCGCGGACGCGGGGCGGGTGGCGGTCTCAGCTGAGCACGCCTCGAAGCCAGACGTCGCGGACGGGGACGTCGACCGCTTTTCGCGGTGGGCACCGGCGCGCCGCGGCCCACCCGTGGCGCGCCGCGCGAGGGAGGCGCTGAAGCCCTTCCGCCCACCCTCACGGGTCCCTACGGTCATCACCGTGAGCGATGCCGCGCGCCAGAGCTCCACCCCGGACCCCGCCGAGACCCTCGGTGTGCCCACCACCACGTCGTCGCCAGCGCAGCTGGCGGTGCACACGGCCGATCATGCGCTGAGCGCCGTGCACTCCCTCGACTCCGTCGCCCCTGACGCCGCGTTGGACTCCCACCCCGATCCCGCTGTGCCCGGTGCCCACTACGTCGAGTCCCTCGACGACCCGTCGCACCCGAGGTACTGGGTCGGCATGGCGGGGGAGGTCCTCGCCACCAGCACCGACGACCCGCGTCCCGGCGCCAACCCCGAGGTGCGCCGGGCCCGGGCTCCCTACCTGGCGGCGGTGGAGGCGGTGCGCCTGCGGCACCGGCTGCCGATGGACGTCGTCCTCTTCTCGACGCCCGACGCGTTCGTGCCCGGCGCCCACTTCGTGCACGAGTCGGTGCAGGAGCCCTCGGTCTGGTGGGTGGACGCGGCAGGCGGTGTCCACGACGGCTACCGCGTGGTCGACGGCGACCGCCGCTGGGACCCGACCACCGTCGCCGCCCGCCGGGACGCGCTCCTCGCCCAGCCGTCCACCGCGGCGCTGGTCGACGCCGTCGACTGACGGTTCAGCGGTTGCGCACCGGTGCCGGAGCCCGGGACGACCTCGTCGCGCAGCTGCAGGTCACCGCGTGCATCGACCCGAGCTGCTGAAGCAGGAAGGCGCCCTCCCGCCCGTCGTGGCTCCCGCGCACCACCTCGCTCGCGACGTACCCGGCCTCGCCGGCCATCGGGTCGCCCCCGGAGAGCATCAGGCCCTGGCCGGAGCCCACGAGGTCACCGGTGAAGTCCTTGGACAGGTCGAAGCGCGCGACGCGCCGTCCACCTCGGGAGCGCCGGGCTGCATCGTGACGGTGAAGGTGCCTCGAGCGTCGCCACGGTCCCGACGACGGCGACCAGGACGGCGCCGCGCTCGAGGTCGTGGCGCAGGTCCGCGATGCGCACGGCGTCGCGCAGGACGCGCTCGGAGGACCGGGACGACCCCGGTCGCGCACGGCTCGCTCCGCCTCGAGCAGCTCGGCGTCGGACACCGGCGAGGTGACCTGCAAGCCCCGCCAGGCCGAGCGGGCCCGGCGTCGCTGGACCGCCCCCGCCACGAGGGAACCGGCCAGGACGACGACGGTGAGGGACCAGGTGTCGGGGTCGGTCCCGCCCTGAGCGCCAGACCGATCGCGGCGAGCTGCACCCGCCACCGGGGCGGCTGGAACCACGACCGCCGCCACCTCCGCATCGCGCCGGGGTGGACTCCGCACCGCTGCCGCGGGAAGAGGTGCGGCATCGCGTCAAGCCATCGGCTCACCCCGCCGAGGTCCTCCCGGCGCGACCGGCGTGCAGAAGTGCCGAGGAGAACCCCCGAGGCGGGGTTGAGCTGACTTCGGCACGCCTGTCGGGCCGCTCCGACGTTCCAGGTCGCCGGCCCGCGCGACGACCCCACCGCTCCCGTCCCGTCCCGTGTGACGGCGGACGTGCCGAAGTGCCCGGCCGGGGCTCAAGAGGGCCTCCAGGGTGGCTTCTGCACGTCGGGTGTCACCGGCGGGCGGCCTGGGGCCGCACCGGCACGGGCTGTCGGCGGGTCCTGCGAAGGTGGGGGTGTGGAGGAGCTCGCGCTCGACGTGCCGACCGGGCGCGCCGCCGTCGTCGCAGCAAAGGCCCGGGTGAAGCGCGCGCCGAAGCCGCCGGAGCCGGTCGCGGATGTCGAGCCGGTGGCGCGCGTCGCCGTCGACGTGCCGCTGGCCCACCTCGACCGCGCCTTCGAGTACGCAGTCCCCGCGTCGCTGGCCGAGCTCGCCCGCCCGGGGGTGCGGGTGCGGGTCCGTTTCGCGGGGCAGGACGTCGAGGGCTTCGTCCTGTCCCGGGAGGCTGTCGCCGAGCACACCGGTCGCCTGGCGCCGCTGCGCGCCGTCGTCTCCGCCGAGCCGGTGCTGGACGACGAGCTGCTGGGCCTGTGCCGGGCGGTCGCGGACCGCTGGGGCGGCACCCTCGCCGACGTCCTGCGCCTGGCGGTGCCGCGCCGCCACGCCACCACCGAGGGACGGGAGCCGAAGCCCGCGAGCACCCCGGCGCCGCGCCCCGACCCGCACGACCCCGCCGGGCCCTGGGCCGTCTACCCCGCGGGCCCGGCCCTGCTGGAGCGCCTCGCCGCGCCCGAGCCGGCGGGGGCGGGCAGCGCCACGCGCGGGGTGCGAGCGGTGTGGACGGCGCTGCCGAGCCGGCCCCCGGCGCAGGACTGGCCGGCGGCCCTGGCCGTCGCCGCCGCGGCGACGGCGTCGGCGGGGCGGGGGGCGCTGATCGTCGTGCCGGACCACCGCGACGTCCAGCGAGTCGACTCCGCGCTCGCCGCCGCCCTGGGCGGGACGCCGAGCCAGCCGCGGCACGTCCGCCTCACCGCCGACCAGGGCCCGGCCGCCCGCTACGCCGCGTGGCTGGCGCTGCGCCGGGGGCTGGTGAAGGTCGTGGTCGGCACCCGCGCCGCGGCGCTCGCCCCGCTGGCCGACCCCGGGCTGCTCGCGGTCTGGGACGACGGTGACGACCTGCACTCCGAGCCCCACGCCCCCTACCCGCACGTGCGGGAGGTGCTGGCCCTGCGCGCCGAGCGCACCGGCGCCGCGCTGCTCGTGGGCGCCACCAGCCGCACCGCGGAGGCTCAGCGCTGGGTGGAGTCCGGGTGGGCGCGCGCCGTCGAGGCACCGCGGGAGGTCGTGCGCACCGCAGCCCCCCGCGTGCTGCTCCCCGGCGACGACGTCGAGGCCGAGCGCGACGCCGCCGCCCGCTCCGCGCGCCTGCCGTCCCTGGCCTTCCGCACCGCGCAGCAGGCGCTCGCGGGCCGCCTGCCCGGCCAGCGCTCGCCCGGCCCGGTGCTGGTGCAGGTGCCGCGCCGCGGCTACCTGCTCACCCTGCGCTGCGAGCACTGCCGCGCCCGCGCCCGGTGCCGCACCTGCTCCGGGCCGCTGCAGCTCACGGGCTCCGACTCCCACCCCGCGTGCCGCTGGTGCGGCCGCGACGACACCAGCTGGACCTGCTCGCAGTGCCACGGCGACCGGCTGCGCTCCGCCGTCGTCGGGGCCCGGCGCACCGCCGAGGAGCTCGGCAGGGCGTTCCCCGGCGTCCCCGTCCGCACCTCCGGGGGCGGGTCCGGCGGCGCGGTGCTGTCGACCGTCGACGCCGTGCCCGCCCTGGTGATCTCCACCCCCGGAGCGGAGCCGGTCGCGGAGGGCGGCTACGCCGCGGTGCTGCTGCTGGACGGCTGGGCGCTGCTGGAGCGCGAGGACCTTCGTGCGGGGGAGGAGGCGCTGCGCCGCTGGGCCGCCGCCGCGGCGCTGGCGCGCCCGTCCGCGGAGGGCGGCGTCGTCGTCCTGCTCGCTCCGCAGGGGGTGGCGCCCGTGGAGGCCCTGGTGCGCTGGGACCCGGCCTGGCACGCGGCGCGCGACCTCGCCGAGCGCCGAGAGCTGGGCCTGCCTCCCGCTGCGGCCATGGCCCGGCTGTCCGGCCCCGCCACCACCGTCGACGCGCTGCTCGCCGCACTTCTCGCCGCGGGGCTCCCGGAGCACGCGGAGGTCCTGGGGCCGACGCCGGAGGAGCCCGACGCCCGGTCCCGCGCCCTCGCCCGCGAGGGCGACGACGACGCCGCGCCCCGCGCCAGCGCCCTGGTCCGCGTGCCGCTGGCCGAGCGCGCGGCCCTGGCCACCGCGCTGCGCACCGCAGCCGCCACGCGCAGCGCCCGCAAGGAGCCGGGCGCGGTCCGCGTGCAGCTCGACCCCGACCACGTCGCGTGATCCGCTGGCCGGTGCTGCGGTCCGGGGCTGTCGGCGCCGCGGCTACGGTGATCGGATGCGCCTCGTCTTCGCCGGGACCCCGGCGGTCGCCGAGACCGCGCTGGAAGCCCTGCTCGCCTCCGACCACGAGGTCGTCGGCGTCGTCTCCCGCCCCGACGCGGTCGCCGGGCGCGGTCGCCGTGCCGTGCAGAGCCCCGTCACCGTCCGCGCCATCGCCGCCGGCCTGCCCGTGCTGCAGCCGCGCTCGGCGCGCGACCCGGAGTTCATCGCCGGCCTCGCGGAGCTGGAGCCCGAGTGCTGCCCCGTCGTCGCCTACGGGAACCTCCTGCCCCGCGCGGCCCTCGACGTCCCCCGCCTCGGCTGGGTGAACCTGCACTTCTCCCTGCTGCCCGCCTGGCGCGGCGCCGCGCCCGTGCAGCGGGCGGTGATGGCGGGCGACGACGTCAGCGGCACCACCACCTTCCTCCTGGAGGAGGGGATGGACACCGGCCCGGTGCTGGGCACGACGACGACGGACGTCGGCCCGCGCGAGACCGCCGGTGAGCTGCTCGTCCGCCTCGCCGCCGACGGGGCGAAGCTGCTGGTCGCGACCCTCGACGCGCTGGAGGCCGGGGTGCTGGTGCCGGCGCCGCAGCCCGCCGACGGCGTCAGCCTCGCCCCCAAGGTGACCGTCGAGGACGCCCGCGTGCGCTGGGAGGAGCCCGCGTTCGCCGTCGACCGGCGCGTCCGCGGCGTGACCCCGGCCCCGGGCGCCTGGACGACCGTGCGGCGCGGCGACGAGGTCGAGCGCCTCAAGCTCGGCCCCGTCGAGCCCCTCGACCACGACGACGACGCGGCCGTCGGCGGGCCCCTCCTCGCGCCGGGCGAGCTGCGGCTGGCGGGCCAGCAGCTGCTCGTCGGCACCGCCACCACCCCCGTGCGCCTCGGTGAGGTGCAGGCGGCGGGCAAGCGGGCGATGCCAGCGGCGGCCTGGGCCCGCGGCGCCCGCCTGGTCGGCGGGGAGGTGCTGGCGTGAGCGAGCCCCCCGCGCGCGGTCAGCGGCCCGGCCGCGGCCCCGCGAACCGTCCCGGCCAGGGCTCCGGCCAGGGTCCCGGCCCGCGGACCGGCCAGCGCCCCGCCGGGGGCGGTCCGGCCCGCGGCCAGCGCCCGTGGACGGCCAGCGCCCCCTCGGCGAGGCCGCGCTCCGGCGACCCCGCCCGCCAGGTCGCCTTCGAGGTGCTCCGCGCGGTCGAGGAGCAGGACGCCTACGCCAACCTCGTGCTGCCCCGGCTCCTGCGCGAGCACCGCCTCAGCGGCCGCGACGCGGCGTTCGCCACCGAGCTCGCCTACGGGGCGCTGCGCGGCCGCGGCACCTACGACGCCGTCCTGGCCGCCTGCGTCGACAGGCCCCTGGAGCAGCTCGACCCGCCGCTGCTCGACGCCCTGCGCCTCGGGGCGCACCAGCTGCTGGCCACGCGCGTCGCCCAGCACGCGGCGGTCAGCGAGACCGTTGCCCTGGTGCGCGGAGCCGTCGGCACCGGAGCCAGCGGGCTCGCGAACGCGGTGCTGCGCAAGGTCGCCGCCCACGACCTGCCCACCTGGCTCGACCGGGTCGCCCCGCCCTCGGAGGGTCCCGGCGCCGACCCGGTCGGCGCGCTCGCGGTCCGCGAGAGCCACCCGGCGTGGGTCGTGCGGGCCCTGCGGGAGGCGCTCGCGGTGGCGGGCCGGCCGGTCGAGGAGCTGCCGGCGCTGCTCGCCGCTGACAACGCCCGCCCCCTGGTCGCCCTGGCGGCGCTGCCGGGGCGCGCCGAGGTCGCCGAGCTGCTGGCCGCCGGTGCGCAGCCGGGCCGATGGTCACCGGCGGCGGCGGTGCTGCCCGAGGGAGACCCGGCGGGGGTCGCCGCGGTGCGCGAGGCGCGCGCGCGGGTGCAGGACGAGGGCAGCCAGCTCGCCGCGCTGGCGCTCCTGGCCGCTCCGGTGGAGGGGTCCGACGGCCGGTGGGCCGACCTCTGCGCCGGCCCCGGGGGCAAGGCGGCGCTGCTGGCCGCCACCGCCGCGCAGCGAGGGGCGCACCTGACGGCCGTCGAGGTGGCCCCGCACCGGGCGCGCCTGGTGGAGCAGGCGCTCGCCGCGGTCACCGCTGCTGACGGCGGCGTCGTCGACGTGGTCACCGGCGACGGCCGGACGGTCGGCGCGGAGCGGCCCGGGGAGTTCGACCGGGTGCTGGTCGACGCCCCCTGCACCGGGCTCGGCGCGCTGCGCCGCCGCCCCGAGGCCCGCTGGCGCCGCACCCCGGCCGACGTCGCCGAGCTCGCCCCGCTGCAGCGCGACCTGCTGCGGTCCGCGCTCGACGCCGTCCGCCCCGGTGGCGTCGTCGCGTACGTCACCTGCAGCCCGCACCCCGCGGAGACGCAGGCCGTCGTCGACGACGTCGTGCGCCGCGCCGCCCGCGACGGCGTCGCGGTGGAGCTGCTCGACGCCCCCGCCCTGGTCCGCGCCGCCGCCGGACACGCGGGGGCGGCGCTGGAGGGGCTCGGCGACGGCCCGCGGGCGCAGCTGTGGCCGCACCTGCACGGCACCGACGCGATGAGCGTCAGCCTCCTGCGCCGCCTCTGACCCGTCAGCCGGCGGGGGCCGGCAGGGGTACCGCCTAGGGTCGTCGACCGTGGCCGTGACCATCGCCCCGAGCATCCTGTCCGCCGACTTCGCGAACCTCGAGAGCGAGCTCGGGCGCATCGCGACCGCCGACTGGGCGCACGTCGACGTGATGGACGCGCACTTCGTGCCCAACCTCACCCTCGGGCTGCCGGTGGTGCGGCGCCTCGTGCAGGTCAGCCCGGTGCCGCTGGACTGCCACCTCATGGTCGCCGACCCGGACCGCTGGGCACCGGGGTACGCCGAGGCCGGCGCCGCGGGCGTGACCTTCCACGCCGAGTCCGCCGCCGCACCGGTGCGCCTGGCCCGCGAGCTGCGCGAGCGCGGGGCGAGGGCGGGGCTCGCGCTGAGCCCGGCCACGCCCGTCGAGCCGTTCCTGGACTGGCTGGGCGAGTTCGACATGGTGCTGGTGATGACGGTCGAGCCGGGCTTCGGCGGCCAGAGCTTCCTCGACGGGTGCCTGCCGAAGCTGCGCCGCCTGCGCCGCGCCGTCGACGAGCACGGGCTGCAGGTGCGCCTGCAGGTCGACGGCGGCGTCTCCGCGGAGACGGTGGAGCGGTGCGCCGAGGCGGGCGCCGACGTCTTCGTCGCGGGCTCCGCCGTCTACGGCGCCGACGACCCGGCGGCCGCGATCGCGCACCTGCGCGCGCTGGCCGGCGGCTGAAGTCCCCCTGGACGGTGGCTGACGGACTCCGCCGCCGCCCCTAGGGTCACCGGCGTGGATGCCCTCTCCCCTGCGCTGGTCACCGCCGTGGCGATCGCCGTCGTCGTCGTGGTCCTGCTCCTCGTGGTGCTCTCCATCGCCCGGCGCTACGAGATCGCCAGCCCCAGCGAGGCGTTCATCGTGACCGGGCGCAAGGGCAAGGCGGTGACGAACCCCGAGACCGGGCAGATGTCCACCGACCTGTCCGGCCAGCGCGTGGTGATGGGCGGCGGCGTCTTCGTGAAGCCGCTGGTGGAGCGCGTCCACTCGCTGAGCCTGTCGAGCCGGCGGATCTCGGTGAAGATCGGCGGTGCCGTGTCCAAGCAGGGCATCCGCCTGAACCTCGACGCCGTCGCGATCGTCAAGGTCGGCGGCACCGAGGACAACGTGCGCGCCGCCGCGCAGCGCTTCCTGCACCAGCAGGACGAGATCGAGTCGTTCACGCAGGAGGTCCTCGCGGGCTCGCTGCGCTCCATCGTCGGCACGCTGACGGTCGACGAGATCATCCGCGACCGCGCCGCGTTCGCCGCGCAGGTCGCCGAGGAGTCCATCGCCTCCCTGTCGAACCAGGGCCTGGTGCTGGACACCTTCCAGATCCAGGACGTCAGCGACGACAGCAACTACCTGCGCGACCTGGGCCGCCCCGAGGCCGCGGCCGCCGCCCGCAACGCCGCCATCGCCGAGGCCGCCGCCCGCCGCGAGGCCAGCCAGGCCCAGGCGAAGGCCGACGAGGCGATCTCGGAGTCCCAGCGCGACCTCGACCTGCGCCGCTCCGGCTTCAAGGCCGACACCGACCGCGCCGCCGCCGACGCCGACGCCGCGGGCTCGCTCGCCAAGGCGCAGCGAGACCAGGAGGTGCTGACCTCCCAGGAGCGCGTCGCGGAGCGCCAGGCGGCGCTGACCGAGCGGCAGCTCGACACGCAGGTCCGCAAGCCCGCCGACGCCGCCCGGTACCAGGCCGAGCAGGAGGCGCAGGGCCGCCGCAACGCCGACATCTACGAGGCCGAGGCCGCCAAGGCGACCGCCATCGCCGCGGCGGAGGCCGACGCCGAGCGGGTCCGCCTGTCCGCCGTCGCCGACTCCGAGCGCGCCAAGCTCGCAGCCTCCGCCGACGCCGCCCGTGCCCGCCTGGAGGGCGAGGGCGAGCTGAGCCGCCGCTCCTCGATCGCCAGCGCCGTCCGCGCCGAGGGCGAGGCCGACGCCGCGGCCATCCGCGCCCGCGGTGAGGCCGAGGCCGACACCCAGCGCCTGCGCGCCGAGGCGTTCGAGCGCTACGGGCAGGCGGCGACCACGCAGATGGTCGTGGAGGCGCTGCCGCTGGTGGCGCGCGAGCTCGCCGCGCCGATGGCCTCCATCAAGGACCTGACGGTGATCTCCACCGACGGCGCCAGCGCGCTGAGCCGCAACGTCGCCAGCAACCTCACCGAGACCCTCGAGCTGGTGAAGCGGACGACGGGGCTCGACGTCGGCGCCCTCCTGCGGCGAGCCGGGAACGGCGCCGGCGACGCCGCCGGGACGGGCGGCGCGCGCGGCACGACGTCGTCCTCGACGTGAGCGCGGTGCCCGACAGGGACCTGCACGAGCGGCGCAGCTTCGGCGGCGAGCTGATCGAGGTGGTCCGGCGGCCGCCCCTGGCCGCCGCCCTCGGCCTGCAGCCGCACCCCGAGGGGGGCTGGTACCGGCGGACGTGGACGTCGCCCGTGACCGCGCCGGCTCCCGGCGGGCGGGGCGCGCGCCCGACGGCCACGGTGATCCTCTTCGCGCTGCCCGCCGGTGAGGTCTCGGCGTGGCACCGCGTCACCTCACCGGAGGTCTGGGTCTGGAACGGGCTCGGCCCGGTGCGCCTGGAGCTGGGAGGCAGCGGCCCGGTCCCAGTCACCGCCCCCGACGCCGCCCCCGATTCCTGCGGGACCCGGCTCCTCGACGCCCCGGCCCGCGGGGGCGAGGTGCAGGTGGTCGTGCCCGGGGACGTGTGGCAGCGGACGCTGCCCTCCGACGTCGACGCCCTGGTCACCTGCCTGGTCTCCCCGGGCTTCGACCCCGCCGACTTCACGCTCGCCGGCGGCTGAGAGGCGGGGCAGAAGCCGGCGTCTCAACACCGCGACCGCCAAGATCAGGGCAGCCGACGCGGCAGCGGGGGCTCGGCCCTGAGGCGACTTCCGGTGGCGGACCGTCCCCGGGCCACCCGGCCGGACGGGCGCTCCGCCGGAGCCCCGTAGGCTGGCCGCTCGTGAAGTCGTTCGAGCAGCTCTTCGCCGAGCTGTCCGCCAAGGCCGCTGACCGTCCTGCGGGATCCCGCACCGTCGCCGAGCTCGACGCCGGGGTCCACGCCATCGGCAAGAAGCTCGTCGAGGAGGCCGCGGAGTCGTGGATGGCCGCCGAGCACGAGGGGCCGCAGCGAGCCGCTGAGGAGATCTCCCAGCTGCTCTACCACGCCCAGGTCCTCATGATCGCCTCCGGACTGGGCCTCGACGACGTCTACGAGCACCTGTGAGCACCCCGATGAGCACCCCCACCACCCTGCGGATCGCGGTCCCCAACAAGGGGTCGCTGTCCGAGCCCGCGACGAACCTGCTGCGCGAGGCCGGCTACGCCACCCGCCGCGAGGGGCGGGAGCTGGTCCTCTCCGACCCCGAGAACGGCGCGGAGTTCTTCTTCCTGCGCCCGCGCGACATCGCCCTGTACGTCGGCTCCGGCACCCTCGACGTCGGCGTCACCGGCCGCGACCTGCTCCTCGACTCCCGCGCGGAGGCCGAGGAGGTCATGCCGCTGGGCTTCGGCGCCTCCACGTTCCGGTTCGCCGGTCCGGCGGGCGACGTCGAGCGGGGCCTGGGCGTCACCGGCCTGCAGGGCCAGCGCGTCGCCACCAGCTACGCCGGCCTCGTGGAGGACCACCTGGCGGCCGCGGGGGTGCGCGCCGACGTCGTGCGCCTGG
Organism: uncultured Actinomycetota bacterium; assembly: GCA_963781365.1. Taxonomy (GTDB): domain Bacteria; phylum Actinomycetota; class Actinomycetes; order Actinomycetales; family Quadrisphaeraceae; genus Quadrisphaera. The sequence goes on from CAWAFR010000007.1 coordinate 77,250, forward strand.
ACGGCGCCGTCGAGACCGCGGTGCAGCTGGGCGTGGCCGACGCCATCGCCGACGTCGTCGAGACCGGCTCCACGCTGCGCTCGGCGGGGCTGGCCGTCTTCGGAGACCCGATCCTGCGCTCGGAGGCCGTCGTGATCACCCGCCGGTCGACGGGCGCGAGCGGCGGTCCGCAGCGCCCGCCGGGCCTGGAGGTGCTGCTGCGCCGCATCCAGGGCGTCCTGGTCGCGCGCCAGTACGTGATGGTCGACTACGACGTGCCGCGCACCCACCTCGACGCGGCGTGCGCGCTGACCCCGGGGCTGGAGTCGCCGACCGTCGCACCGCTGGCAGACCCGGCCTGGGCCGCGGTCCGCGCGATGGTGCCGCGCACGGGCACGAACCGCGTCATGGACGAGCTGTACGACCTCGGCGCCCGCGCCATCCTCGTCACCACCATCCACGCCTGCCGCCTGTGACCCCCGCCCCGCCCTCCGACGCCGCCCCCGCCGGCGGCGACGAGGCGGCGCGCCTGCACGCGCCCTTCCGCCCGGTGCGGGGGCGCGTCGTGGCGCGGGTGATCGGCGTCGTCGCCGTGGTGTGGGCGGCCGGCCTGGCGACCCTGGTCTACGGCCTGACCGCCGCCGACCGCGTCGGCTTCGTGGTGGTCGGCCTGCTCCTGCTCGCGTTCTGCGAGATGCAGGCACGGGTCAGCGCCGTCCCCGACGAGCACGGGCTCGCGGTGCGCAACCTCCTGCGTCGTCGGCACCTGGCGTGGGCGGAGGTCGTCGGGGTCTCCTTCGGCGGCGGTCGCCCCTGGGTGCAGCTCGACCTCGCCGACGGCGACGTGCTCGCGGTGATGGGCGTGCAGCGCGCCGACGGCGCCCGCGGCACCGCCGAGGCCCAGCGGCTGGCGACGCTGGTCGCCCTCCACTCGCGCCCCTCCGACGGGCGCCCGGGCGCCTGAGGCGCCGACCCCACGTACCGTGACCCGGTGATGAGCCGGTGACAGCCCCTCCCCACCGCAGGGCGGCCGCCCTGCGGTGGACGGCGGTGCTCGCGGGCGCGGCGCTGCTGGTCACCGGGGTCCTCCTGGGCCGCCCGCCCGCGGCCCGCGGTGACGCGGCCCCCGCGACCGCGCAGGAGCTGCTGGCCCGGGCCGCGGCGTCCGCGACCGTCGCGTTCACCGGCACCGCCACCAGCAGCGGCGGCCTCGGCCTGCCCGACCTCCCGCGCCTGGGCGACGTGGCGGCGCTCGCGGGGGAGTCGACGCGCACCCGCACCTGGTGGAGCGACGAGAGCACCTGGCGCACCGACGTCCTGACCTCCACCGGGGAGGACGGCCTCTACGCCTCCGACGGGTCCGCGACCGCGTGGGACTACGAGCGCGAGGCCGTCACGGTCGGCGCTCCCGTCGCGGGCGCCCGGCTGCCGCGCGCCGCCGACCTGCTGCCGCCGGCGCTGGCCCGCTCCCTGCTGGCCGGCAGCGACGTCGCTGTCGGCAGCGACGGTGCGGACGTCGGCCGGACGGAGCTGCTGGGGGCCCGCGTGGTCGCCGGGCGCACCGTCGACGGCGTCCGCCTGCGCCCCATCGACGCCACCCAGGCGGCGCTGACCACCCTCGACCACGCCGACCTCTGGCTCGACCGCGCCACGGGCCTGCCGCTGGCGGTCGACGTCGTCGACGTCGTCGGCGGCCCGGTGCTCAGCAGCGCCTTCGACGCCGTCACCCTCGGCGCCCCCGACCCGGTGGCCCTGCGCGTCCCGGACCCGCCCGGGGCCAGCGTCCGCTCCGCCGCCGCCGACCTCGCGGCCTCCGCCGGGGCCGACGCCCCCTGGCTGCTCCCGGAGGAGCTCGCGGGGCTGCCCGCGCTGCAGGACCCGCGCACCAGCGGCGTCGTCGCCTACGGCACCGGGCTGGTGCGCATCGCCGTCGTGCCGCTGCAGACCCGCCAGGGGTACCAGGCCCTCCGGGCCGCGGAGGCCAGCGGCGCCGTGCCGCTCGACCCCGCCCCCGGAGCGGGCGCCGACGCGGGGCTGGTCCGGGCCGGCGCCCTGACCGGGGCGGTCCTCGTCTCCCGCGGCCAGTCGTTCCTGCTGTCCGGCGCTGTCGAGCCGTCGTTGCTCGCGCGGGCCGCCGCGGAGCTGGTCGCCGACCCGCCGGGGAGGCGCTCGTGAGCGCCGCCGTGCAGACCCGGGGTCTGACCAAGCGGTTCGGCGCGGTGACGGCGGTCACCGACGTCGACCTCGACGTCGCCGAGGGAGACCGCTACGGCTTCCTCGGGCCCAACGGCTCGGGCAAGACGACGACGGTGCGGATGCTGCTGGGGCTGGTGCTGCCCACCTCGGGGGAGGCCCGCGTCCTCGGCGGGAGGGTGCCGGGCGAGCTGCCCCGGGTGCTGCCGCACGTCGGTGCCATGGTCGAGGGGCCCGCGGCGATCGGGCACCTGTCCGGGCGCAGCAACCTGGCGCTGCTCGACGCCGCCGTCCCGACCCCCGGGGGGCGCCGCGCGCGCCGCGCCCGCGTCGAGGAGGCGCTGGAGGCCGTCGGCCTGGCCCGCGTGGGACGGCGTCCGGTGCGGGCGTACTCCCTCGGGATGCGCCAGCGCCTCGGGCTGGCGGCCGCGCTCGTGCGCCGACCCCGCCTGCTGGTGCTCGACGAGCCCACCAACGGCCTCGACCCGCAGGGCATCGCCCTGGTCACCGACCTGCTGCTGCGCCTGTCCACGGAGGGCACCACCCTGTTCGTCTCCAGCCACCTCCTGTCCGAGGTCGAGCACCTCTGCACCCGCGTGGGCGTGATGGACCGGGGCCGGCTGGTGGTGCAGGACGACGTCGCGGCGCTGCGGGCGCCCACCGGGCGGCTGCTCGTGACGCTCGCCGGCGGTGCGGGCGGCGAGGCCGCTGCCCGCGCGGTGGGGACCCGCCTGCTCGAGCCGCCCGCGGGCGACGCGCTGGTGGTCGCCGACCGCGGCGACGTCGTCGGAGACCTCGTGCGCGCCGGCGTCGTCGTCCGCGAGGCCGTGGTCGAGCGCCGCACCCTCACTGACGTCGTGCTGGCCCGGACCACGGCCGTGGGGGAGTGAGCGCCGTGAGAGCGGTGGGCTCGGAGGTGGACCGGTGAAGCTGCTGTCCCTGGTCGGCGTCGAGCTGCACAAGCTCGCGCTGCGGCCCCGCACCTGGACCTCCATCGGGCTGCTGTGCGCCCTGCCGGTGGTGGTCGCCCTCTTCCTGGGCACCAGCGACCTGGCGCCGCGGCCCGGCCAGGGCCCGGCGTTCCTGTCGGCGGTGCTCGGCAACGGGCAGCTCTACCCTGCGGCGGCCCTCGGCATCATCGTGCCGATCTTCCTGCCGGTGGCGGTGTGCGTCGTCGCCGGCGACGCGGTGGCGGGGGAGGCCCAGGCCGGCACGCTGCGCTACCTGCTCGCGCGGCCCGTGGGTCGCACCCGGCTGCTGGTGGCCAAGCTCGTGGCGGTGATGGCGTTCACGCTGACCGCCGTCGTCGCCGTCGCCGTCGTGTCCCTGGTGGCCGGCACGCAGCTGCTCGGGACGGTGCCGGACGCGCTGGGTTCCACGACGGCGTCGCTGTCCGGGACGTCCCTGAGCACTGCCGAGCTGTTCGGCAGGACGCTGCTGGTGATGCTGTACGTCTCGGTCTCGATGCTGGGGGTGGCGGCGCTGGCGCTGCTGCTGTCGACGCTGGTCGACTCGCCGCTGGTCGCCGCGCTGGGCGGGCTGGCGCTGCTGGTGGCGAGCACGGTCCTGGTGGGTCTGGACGCCGCGGGGTCCATCCACGACCTGCTGCCCACCCGCTACTGGCTGGCGTGGGTCGACCTGTTCCGCGACCCGGTGCTGTGGACCGACGTGCGCCGCGGCGTCGTCGTGCAGCTGTGCTGGGCGGGCGGGCTGCTCGCGGCGGCGTGGGCGGCGTTCACCACCCGCGACGTCACCAGCTGATCTCCGGCTGATCTCCGGCCGAGCGGTGGGGCTCAGCCGAGCAGCTGCTGCCCGCGGGCGGTCAGGGCGTCGCAGTCGGAGGCTCCGGGCGCGGCGGTGAGCGGGGAGCCGTCCAGGGCGGCGTCGACGACGCCGACGGCGAGCGCGGAGGTCACCAGCTGCCCGTGGCTGACCTGGACGCCGGAGCAGACCTGCTGCAGCTCGACGTCGACGGCCCCGCGCAGCGAGGAGGCGTCCGCCGGGGGCACGACCACCTCGTCGCTCGCGCTCCAGACGCTGGTCCAGCGGACGCCGTCGGCGGCACCGGGCACCGCGGCGAGCCCGGTGAGCAGCTCGCTGCCGGGCTCCAGCTGCTGGCACGCCAGCGGGCACTGCTGCGGGGCGTCGCGGGCGGCGAACGCCGCGAGGTCGGTGCCCTGGTGGGGGGAGCCGAGGGTGACCACGCGGCGGACGGGCTCCCCGGAACCGGCCCCGGCGAGCCACAGCCGGGCGACGACGCCACCGGCGGAGTAGCCCACGACGTCGACCGACGGCGCACCACCCGCCACCGCCGCGGCGGCGGCGGTCTGCAGCTCGTCCGCCTGGTCGGCGAGGTCACCGGTGCCGTCACCGGCGACGCCGACGACACGCGCGTCCCGGCCCGCGGCGACCAGCGCTGCGGCGAGCACCCGCAGTCCGTCGGTGCCGCCGCCGTACCCCGGCACGAGCAGGACGACGCCCTGCTCCGCCTGGTCGACAGCGGGCGCTGCGCCCCCCGAGCCCCCGGGACCCGACGAGCCGGCCGAGGGACCCCGCACCAGCAGCGCTCCGGCGACCACCGCGACGAGCGCGAGGGCCGCCAGCACCAGCAGCGCCAGGCGTCGTCGAGGTGCCACCCAGCGAGCGTGCATCACCGCGGTGTCTTCTGCGACAGTGGAGACACCGCCTGCACCGCCCGCCCCCCGACCCGGAGGCCTCCCTCAACCGTGACCGCTGCTCTCTCCGCCATCGTCGACGACCTCCTCACCGCTGACGCTGCCGCAGCCTCCGAACCCCTCACGGGCGTCCAGGCCCTGCAGCTCGTGGCCGTCGCGGCGGGGGCGGCGGTGGTCGCCCTGGTGGTCGCCGTCGTCGTCCACGCGGTGGTGCTGCGCCTGGGGCGTCGCTCCACCGTCGCGCGGGTGGTCTCCGACCGCCTCAAGGACCCCTTCCGCTGGATCCTCGTCACCATCGCGGTCCAGCAGGTCTTCGTGCGCTCCTCCGCGAGCGACGCGTGGGTCGCCGTGGTGCGCACCGTCGTGCTGCTCGCGGTCATCGCCTGCGTCGGATGGCTGCTGGCCAAGGTGGTGATGGTCGCGGAGGACCTGCTGCTGGAGCGGTTCCGCGTCGACGTCGCCGACAACCGGCACGCCCGCCGCGTCCGCACCCAGATCATCTTCCTGCGCCGGATCGCGCTGCTGGTCATCGCGCTGCTCACGGTGGCCGCGATGCTGTGGACGTTCCCCGAGGCCCGCGTCGTCGGCACCGGCATCTTCGCCTCGGCGGGGCTGCTGTCGGTGGTCGCGGGCCTGGCGGCGCAGAGCTCGCTGAGCAACGTCTTCGCCGGGCTGCAGCTGGCGTTCACCGACGCGCTGCGCGTCGACGACGTCGTCGTCGTGGAGCAGGAGTGGGGGCGGATCGAGGAGATCACCCTGACCTACGTCGTCGTCCACGTCTGGGACGACCGGCGCCTGGTGCTGCCCTCGACGTACTTCACCACCACCCCCTTCCAGCACTGGACCCGCAAGGACTCCCAGCTCCTCGGCACGGTGATGCTGGAGGTCGACTGGACCACCGACTTCGACGCCATGCGCGCCGAGCTGCACCGCGTGGTCGAGGCCGACGCGCTGTGGGACCGCCGCGTGGTGGTGCTGCAGGTCACGGACGCCGTCGACAGCTTCGTGCAGGTCCGCGTCCTGGTCTCCGCGCAGGACGGTCCGACCGTGTTCGACCTGCGCTGCCACGTCCGTGAGGCGCTGGTGCGCTGGCTCGTGGCCTCCGACCCGGGCGGGCTGCCCCGCCTCCGGCTGTCCGGGCTCTCCGCCGCCGACGCCGCCTCCGACGTCGACGGCGCAGCCCCGCCCGCGCAGCGCCCCCAGGGGTCAGCGGGCTCCGCGGGGTCCCGGACCGCGGAGGCCGCGCCGGCCGAGGCGCCGCAGCGCTCCGAGGGGCCCGCGACGGCCGCGACGACGGTCCTGCCGCCGGTGGCTCCCGCAGGTGCTGACCGCCGCGACGACTCCCTGTTCACCGGCAGCATGGACGCCGTGGAGCGCTCGCGGGCCTTCGCCGGTCCCAGCGAGGCCGAGCAGGCGGACCGCGTCGAGCGGATGCTCCGCGAGGAGCGGCAGCGTCTGGAGGACGAGGAGCGAGCGGCCGCCGAGCGGCGCCGGCGCGAGCAGGACGCCGCCACCCGGACGTCGGTCTTCCCCGCGGTCCCGGAGCGGCACTGACCCCTCCCGTGACCACGGGCTGACGTCCGGGGGCTGGCCACGGTGACGCCGGACGTGCAGAACTCCGCTGAGGGGGCCGTCTGGCTGGCCGAGGAGGAGGGCATCACCCTCGAGCAGTCCGCCCAGGAGTCGCAGGACCAGGAGACCCACTTGTTCTGGTCCGAGCGCGCCCGGGCGCTGGTCGGTGACCGGTACTCCGTGCTCGCCTGGGGCGACCCGGAGGATGACAGCGTGCCCCCGTGGGTGGCGTACACCGGCGCGCAGCCACCGGAGGGACTGGTCGCGCTGGCGGAGGAGCTGCCGTTCTCCGTCGAGCTGCGCGGCGGAGCGGTGCTCTCCGACACCGAGCGCGAGCGCGTGCTCCCGGCGGGGCTCGACGCGCCGACGGGCAGGTACGAGGTCGACTGCATCCCTGACGGCGCCCAGAAGCGCGCCGACGACGCCACGGCGGCGGCGATGGCCGCGGCCACGGTCCGGGCCCTCGGGCGCGACGCCCCGATCACCGCCGAGTTCCACGCCGACGACAGGGACCCGCAGACCACCGAGCCCGCCGTGTGGCTGCTGCCCGCCGGGTTCGCGCCGGACCCGGCGGCCACCACCGTGGAGGTGCTGGTCTCGGAGCAGGGATGCACCAGCGGGCAGGGGGCCGCGGGCAACACGGCCGAGCCGGTCGTCGAGGTCACCGCCACGCAGGTGCGGATCGCGGCGTCGACCTACATCCGCAAGGGGGCGCAGGCCTGCCCGAACCACCCGCTGGCGCCGCTCGTGGTCGACCTCGGGCAGCCGCTCGGCGACCGCGAGCTGGTCGACGTCAACGGCCACCTCGACGACGGCCTGGCACCCGGCGTGAACCTGTACGGCGACGTCGAGGTGCCTGCCGCAGGCTGACCGACGGGGACAGCCCGGCGCTCAGGTGGCGCTGCGCCGCCCGGCCCGCGCCGCGAACGCGTCGAGGGCCGCCAGCACCTCGTCGGCCTGCCAGAGCCGGTTCCGGTCCCGACCCGTCGACTCCCGCACCACGCCCGCCTCCACCAGCGGCGCCAGCGGACGGGCGGCGTTGGCCGAGCTGACCCCCAGCTCGCGGGCGATCGTCACCGAGTCCACCACCGGCTGGCGCAGCAGCAGGTCCGCCAGCCGCCAGGCGGCGGAGTCGCGGCGTGCCACGACGACGTCGTCCCACCGCGACCGCGTCGCGCGCAGGTCGGCGGCCAGCTGCCGCCCGTTGACCACCGCCGCCAGCGCCCCGCGGGCGAGGACGGCGACGATCGGGTCGACGTCCCCGGCGCGGTAGGCGGTCAGCGCCGCGAAGTACCCGCCGACGTCGGTGAGCAGCCCCGCCGAGACCGGCACCGTGACCCGCCGCGCGAGGCCCCGGCGGCGCAGCAGGGCGTGGACCAGGGCCCGGCCGGTGCGCCCGTTGCCGTCCGCGAAGGGGTGGACGGTCTCGAACTGCGCGTGAGCCAGCGCCGCGTGCACGAGCACCGGGACGTCGGTGCGCGCGCAGAAGGAGAGCAGGTCGTCGATGAGCCCCGGCACGTCGTCGTGGTGCGGCGGCACGAACTCCGCGCCGTGCGGTCCGTAGCCGTCGCCGCCGATCCACACCTGCTCGGTGCGCCACCGCCCCGCGATGGACGGGGCGCTGGTCTGCAGCAGCGCCCGCTGCATCGCGAGCAGCGCCTCGGGCACGAGGTCGTCGGCGAGGGACAGCGCAGCCTGCATCGCCCGCACGTTGCCGAGGACGAGCTCGGCGTTCCGCGTGGCGCCTCCGCCCAGCTCGGCGACGGCGATCGCCCGCGCCCCCGACGTCAGCCCCTCGATCTGTGACGACGACGCCGACTCGCTGCGCAGCAGCAGGAACGGCAGCGGCCCCGGCTCACCCGCCCCACCGCCCGACTCCGCGTCGAAGCGCGCGACCTCCGCCGCGGCCTCCTCCGTCAGCGCCGCCGTCGCCGCGCTGACGGTCGGCGCCGCGGTGGCCACGAACGGCACCACGGACGCGGTGTACGGCCCGCGGTGGCGCTCGCGCACCGAACGGGGCACGAGGTCCGGCGGGATCGTGGGGGTCCACTCGAGCTCGCGGGAGCCCAGGGCGGGCCACGCCGCCGACGGCGCATCTGAAGGCACCTGACGACTTTACCTTCACTTAGCGCCCCAACTGAAGGCGGCGCGCGGCGTCGTCATCACTTTCCGCCGGTGTCAGCCGAAGTGCTCCCCGGGCCGGGCCGGCACCCGGGCGTGCGCCGCCGCGTCGTCGAGCCCCGCCACCATGAGCAGGTCGACGGTCGCCGAGCGCACCTGCGCCAGCACCACATCACCGGACAGCGACGAGCGCGGCACCAGCGACGAGCCCAGCCCCACCGCGGCGAGGGCGTCGACGGCGGCATCCAGCGGGCGGCGGGCGCCGAGGTCCTCCCCGAGCCGCAGGGCCGCACGGGCCAGCTCCTCGACCAGCTCCAGCAGCCCCTCGGGCAGCGGCTCCATCCGGTCCGTGGCCACGGACAGCCGCCGCGAGAGCACCCGCACGTTGCGCACCGCCCGGTCCAGCGGCACCGCCAGCGCGGTGACCGCCCTCGCGTTCGCGGCGTGCCGCTGCGCGAAGGGGGTGAGGCGGGCGACGTCGACGCCCTCGACCGCCGCCTCCCGCAGCAGGTCGAGCCGGCCCTGGGTGCCGCGGGCGTGCGCGAGGGCGTCGTGGGCGCGGTCGGCGTCGCCGTCCCGGGCCGCCGAGGAGGCCTCCAGCAGCAGGTCGGCGACGGTGGCCAGCACCCCCTGCGCCAGTGACAGCGGTCGTCCGAGCTGCCGGCGCGGCACGAGAGTGGCCAGCACCAGGGCCACCACCCCGCCGACCACCGCGTCGAGCCAGCGGTCGACGATCGCCCCCACGGTCGGGGGGTGGATGAGGGTCACGAAGACCCCCTGCACCGCGCTCTGGTTGATCATCAGGGTGCCGGCGCGCAGCAGGAACGCGATCGACATCCCGACCGCGATGACGAGCGCCACCTGCCAGGCCCCCGAGCCGAACGCCCGGACCAGCAGGTCACCGACGACGACGCCGATCGCGACCCCCGAGACCACCTCCACCACGCGCCGCAGCCGGCGCCCGTAGGAGACCCCGAGCCCGAGGACCGCGGCGACGGGCGCGAAGATCGGCTGGGAGTGCCCCAGCACCCCCTGGGCGACGAGCAGCGCGAGCCCGGCGCCGAGCGCGCAGAGCAGGATGTGCGGCGCGCTGGTGCGCAGCAGCAGCAGGCGCGACCGCAGCTCCTCCACGCCGCCGCCCACCCCGCCATCCTGCCCGGCGGGACCGTCAGGTGCTGACGACGACGTCGGCGCGCTCCCGCGTCCCCTCGGCGGCGAACAGCGCCCGCTCCTGCACCGCCCACCGCTCCCAGTGCGGCCGGTAGGCCTCGCCGTCGCGCTCCAGCCCCCGGCGCATCCGCTCCACGATCTCGGCCTCCACCCACACCAGCGCCGCCAGGTGGGGTGCGCAGGCGCGGGAGCCGCAGCCGACGCCCTCCACGACGACGACGTCGGCGGCGGGCACCGGGACCTCCTGCGCCCAGGCGTGCCCGACCCAGTCCCACCGGCGGAACGCCGCCGCCCGCCCGCCGGCCAGGGGCTCCAGGACCTGGGAGACCAGCAGCGGCACCGCGTCGGCGAGGCCGTCCCAGCCGGGGTAGAGGTCGTCCATCCGCACGAGCGAGCAGGTCGAGCCCAGGTCGCGCAGGGCGGTGACGACGGCGTCCGCCAGCGTGGACTTGCCCGAGCCGCTCGGCCCGTCGACGGCGAGCACCCGCACCCCGCCGGCGCTCGGCGGCCGCGCCAGCACCAGCCGCGCCACCCGGTCCGCGGTGTCCGCGGCGTCGTCGTCCCCGTCCAGCACCCCGGCGAGGCTAGACGTGCCGGGCCGCCCGCCGGCCCTCCGCCTAGGCTCGTCCGTCGTGAGCCTGGCCGTCCGCGTGATCCCGTGCCTCGACGTCGACGCGGGGCGCGTCGTCAAGGGCGTCAACTTCCGCGAGCTGCGCGACGCCGGAGACCCGGTCGAGCTCGCCGCCCGCTACGACGCGCAGGGCGCCGACGAGCTCGTGTTCCTCGACGTCACCGCGTCCTCCGGAGACCGCGAGACCACCTACGACGTGGTCCGCCGCACCGCCGAGCAGGTCTTCATCCCGCTCACCGTCGGCGGCGGGGTCCGCTCCGTGGAGGACGTCGACAGGCTCCTGCGCGCCGGGGCCGACAAGGTCGGGGTGAACACCGCGGCCATCGCCCGGCCGGAGCTGGTGGCCGAGATCGCACGTCACTTCGGCAACCAGGTGCTCGTGGTCAGCCTCGACGCGCGCCGGTGCCCCGCCGACGGCGAGCACCCCCCGACGCCGTCCGGCTTCGAGGTCACGACCCACGGCGGGCGCCGCGGCACCGGCATCGACGCCGTCGCGTGGGCCGAGCGCGTCGCGGAGCTGGGGGCGGGGGAGCTGCTGCTGAACTCCATGGACGCCGACGGAACCAAGGACGGGTTCGACCTCGAGCTGCTCACCGCTGTCCGCGCCCGGGTCGCGGTGCCCGTGATCGCCAGCGGCGGCGCGGGGGCCGTGGAGCACTTCGCCCCCGCCGTCGCCGCCGGCGCCGACGCCGTCCTGGCAGCCAGCGTCTTCCACTTCGGCCAGCTGACCGTCGGGGACGTGAAGGCCTCCCTGGCCGCCAGCGGCCACCCCGTGCGCTGAGCCCTCGCCCTTAACACGGCGTCATCGGGACGCAACTTGACGCTCCTACCGTCACCGTCCGTGACACAGCAGACGAGGGCGACGGCGTCGCCGGTCCCCGCGCAGAGCGCACCCCCTCCCCACGAGCCCGAGCTGGTGGTCCAGCACGCGGCGAACGAGACGCTCGAGGACTACACGCTGCGCTTCGCGCCGCGCTCCTACCGGCGCTGGTCGACCGGCGTCGTCGCCGTCTCCGCCCTCGGCGGCATCGCCTACCTCGCCGACTTCGCCATCGGCGCGAACATCGGCATCGCCTACGGCACCACCAACGCGCTGTGGGGGATCGCGGTCTTCGCCGTCGTCGTCATGGCGACCGGGCTGCCCCTGGCGTACTACGCGGCGCGCTACAACCTCGACCTCGACCTCATCACCCGCGGCGCCGGCTTCGGGTACTACGGCTCGGTGGTCACGAACGTCATCTTCGCGACGTTCACCTTCATCTTCTTCGCCCTCGAGGGCTCGATCATGGCGCAGGGCCTGCAGCTCGGCCTGGGGCTGCCGCTGTGGGCCGGCTACGCGGTCTCCACGATCGTCATCTTCCCGCTCGTCATGTACGGGATGAAGGTGCTGAGCACGCTGCAGCTGTGGACGACGCCGCTGTGGCTGGTGCTCATGGTGGCGCCCTTCGCCTACCTGCTCATCAGCCACCCGGACTCCGTCGACTCCTTCTTCGCCTACCAGGGCGAGAGCGGTGACGGCACGCCGAACCTCGGGTCGGTGGTGCTGGCAGCGGGCGTGTGCCTGTCGCTCATCGCGCAGATCGCCGAGCAGATCGACTACCTGCGGTTCATGCCGCCGAAGACGCCGGAGAACGCCCGCCGCTGGTGGAGCGCGGTGCTGCTCGCCGGACCGGGCTGGGTGGTCTTCGGGGCCGCCAAGCAGGTCGTGGGCCTGTTCCTGGCCGTCTACATCATCGCGAGCGTCACCGACGGCGGTGCCGCCATCGCCAACCAGCCGGTGCACCAGTTCCTGGAGATCTACCGCGACTGGATGCCGGGCTGGGCCGCGCTCGCCCTCGCCGTCGTCCTCGTCGTCATCAGCCAGGTCAAGATCAACGTCACCAACGCCTACTCCGGCTCCCTGGCGTGGACGAACTCCTTCACGCGCCTCACCAAGCACTACCCGGGCCGCCTCGTCTTCGTGGGCGTCAACCTGGCCATCGCGCTCCTGCTCATGGAGCTCAACATGTTCGACTTCCTCAACACGATCCTCGGCTTCTACGCCAACTGCGGGATGGCCTGGATCGTGGTGGTCGCCACCGACATCGTGGTCAACAAGCACCTGCTCAAGCTGTCCCCGAAGCAGCCGGAGTTCCGCCGCGGGATGCTCTACGACGTCAACCCCGTCGGCTTCGGCTCGATGCTCGTGGCCGCCGGCGTCTCGATCGTCTGCTTCTTCGGGGGCCTGGGGGAGGCGCTCGCGCCGTTCAGCCCGCTGGTGGCCATCGCGCTGGCCTTCGTGCTGCCGCCCGTGCTCGCCGTCGCGACGAAGGGCCGCTACTACCTGCGGCGCTCCGACGACGGCATCGACCTGCCGGTGCGCGACGAGCTGGGCAACCCCTCCGCGGAGGAGCTGACCTGCCACGTCTGCCACCAGGGCTTCGAGCGCCCCGACGTCGCCGCCTGCGCGACGCACGACGCCGTCGTCTGCTCCCTGTGCCTCAGCACGGACAGGACCGGGGAGCACCTGCTCCCCGCCGACCCGCCGGTGCGCGTCGGCTGACGGCTCGGGCCCGGACCCGGCCGGGCACCCCGGGGCGGCTCCGGCGAGGTGGTCAGGCGAAGGCCGCGACCGCCTCGTCGGGGCCGCTGACCTCCACGCGGGCGCGGGACCTGCGGCCCAGGGCGTGGAGCACCAGCTCCTCCACCTCGCCGGTGACGACCACCGAGGTCTCCCCGCGCTTCGCGACGGTCCGGGGGCCCGCCGGCACCACCAGGACCACGCCGACGGGGGAGCGTCGGTAGGACAGGCGCGCCATCCGGCGCAGCTGGCTCCACAGCGCCTCCCGCTGGCCGGGGCGCACGTGCTCGACCTGCGCGGGGTCGTCGGGGTCGTACGACGGCGCGGCGCGGCGCACGTCCTGCCCGTGGACGTAGAACTCGACGCCGTTGGCCAGCGCCTCGACCTGCGGCACCGCGAACGGGCTCCAGCGCGGCGGCCCGGCCCGGAAGCGGGACACCAGCTCCGCGAACGGCAGCGCCTCCAGCTGCCCCTCCACCCGCTCCGCGTGCTCGCGGGCGGGGCGCAGCGACGGGACGGCGGCCAGCAGGGCCCGCGCGGCCCCCGCGTCCGGCCGGCCCTCGCGGACGAGGAGGTGGACGGCGAGGTCGCGGACGTCCCAGCCCTCGCAGAGCGTGGGGGCGTCGGGGTCGGCCTCGGCGAGCAGGTCGGCGAGGCGCGCGCGGTCGGGGCCGGTCACCCGGCCATCCTGGCCCCCTCCCGGGGGAGCGCCACCGGTGCGGCCGTCAGTGCGGCTGTCGGTGCGGCTGTCGGTGCCGCGTGCTTCGATAGACCGAGTGATGCCCCGGTGAACCATCCCGTCCGCAGCCCGCGCGGAACCTTCGTGCGCGGCATGCGCGTCATGCTCCGCGGCGCGCGCGAGGAGCCGCGCCTGTTCACCTGGGCCGTGGCGGGCAGCGTCGTCTACGGGGTCGGCACCGCGGGCGGCGGCTGGGTGGTGGGCCGGGTCACCGAGCGCGTCGTCGTCCCCGCCCTGTCCGGTGAGCCCGTCGGCACCGGTGCGATCTGGCTGGCCGGCGGCGTGCTGCTGGCAGTCTCGCTGGTGACGGTGGGCGGGGTGCTGCTGCGCCGCATCGCCGCCGGCGCCACGATGTACGGCCTGCAGGCGCGGTACCGCCGCGCGCTGGCCCGGCGCTACCTCGACCTGCCCCTGGCGTGGCACCACTCCCACCCGGCCGGTCGGCTGCTGGCCACCGCGGCCTCCGACGTGGAGGCGACCTGGCAGGCGATGGCGATCCTGCCGTTCGCGCTCGGCGTCGTCGTCCTGATCGCCGTCGCCGGGGTGGCGATGGTGGCTGCAGACCCGGTGCTGGGCGGCATCGGGCTGCTGGTGGTCCCGGCGCTCGTCGTCGCCAACGCCGCGTACTCGCGGCGGATGTCGCCGAAGGTCGCGCGCGTGCAGCGGCTGCGCGGTGAGGTCTCCGCCGTCGCCCACGAGAGCTTCGAGGGCGCGCTGGTCGTGAAGACGCTCGGGCTCGCGCAGGGCGAGGTCGACCGCTTCGGCGCCGAGGCCCGCCGCCTGCGCGACGCGAACGTCGCGGCCGGCCGCACCCGCGGCGCCTTCGACCCCGTCATCGAGGCCCTGCCGCAGCTGGGGACCCTGGTGGTGCTCGCGGTGGGAGCCTCGCGCGCGGCGACCGGGGCCGCCGACGTCGGTGACCTCGTGCAGGTCGCGTACATGCTGAGCCTGCTCGCGTTCCCGGTCCGCGCCATCGGGTGGACGCTGGCCGAGCTCCCGCGCACGGTCGCGGGTGACGCTCGGCTGCAGTCCGTGCTGAGCGAGGGCGCCACCACCCCCTGGGGCGCGCTCACGTCCGACCGCGCCGCCGGCGCCGCCCGCCCGCAGGGCCGCGGGCTGTCCCACCACCACCCGGTCCCGGTGCCCGACCCGACCGACGCCGCCGACGACGCCGCCCCGCCCGCGGCGGTCCCGGCGCGCGCCCCGCGCCCGGTGCTGCGCGACGTCCACCTCGACATCACCGCAGGCACGACGACCGCCGTGGTCGGCGGTACCGGCTCGGGCAAGTCGACCCTGGCCGGGCTGCTGGTGCGCCTGGTCGACCCGACCTCGGGGCAGGTGCTGCTCGACGGCGTCGACGTCCGCGACCTCGCCGAGGGCCAGCTGGCCGGCGTCGCGGCGCTGGTGCCGCAGTCGACGTTCGTCTTCGACGACACCGTGCGCGGCAACGTCGCCCTGGGGCTGGAGGCCGACGACGTCCCCGCCGACCGCCGCACCAGCGACGAGGACGTCTGGGCGGCGCTGCGCCTGGCGCAGGCCGACGGGTTCGTCGCGGCGCTGCCCGACGGGCTCGACACCCGGGTCGGTGAGCGCGGCGCCTCGCTGTCGGGAGGGCAGCGCCAGCGGCTGGCCCTCGCGCGCGCCCTGGTGCGCCACCCGCGGCTGCTCGTGCTCGACGACGCCACGTCCGCGCTCGACCCGGCCGTGGAGCGCGCCGTCCTCGACGGCCTCGCGGCCACGCACTCGAGCCGTTCCGGGGCCTCCGGCACCACGGTGGTGGTGGTCGCCTCGCGGCCGGCGACGATCGCGCTGGCCGACGAGGTGGTGCACCTCGAGCACGGACGGGTGGTCGACCGCGGCACGGCCGCTGAGCTCTCCGAGCGCGACGAGGGCTACCGCGAGCTCGTCACCGCCTACGCGCGGGCCGCGCGGGAGCGCGCCGCCGCGGAGGGCGCCGCGTGAGCGTGCGGACCCCCTCGGGAGCGGCGGCCGCCGCACCCCGTCCCCAGGGCGTGCTGGCCCGGGCGCGCGAGCTCGCGCCCGAGGTCGCCCGCGGGCTGGGGCTGACCCTGGTCTTCGCCTCCGTGACGACGCTGGGGCGCATCGTCGTGCCGGTCGCGGTGCAGCAGACGGTCGACAGCGGGATCCGCGCGCCGGGCGGCCCCGACGTCGGGCGGGTCGAGCTGGTGGCCGCGGCAGCCGCCGTCGTCGTCCTGGTGACGATGGGCACGTCCTGGCTGGTCAACTACCGCCTCTTCCGCGCCACCGAGGCGGGCCTGGCCAGCCTGCGCACCCGCGCGTTCGCGCACGTGCACCGCCTCGCGGTGCTCACCCAGGGCGCCGAGCGGCGCGGGGCGCTGGTCAGCCGCGTCACCAGCGACGTCGACACCATCTCGACCTTCCTGCAGACCGGGATGGTCGTGCTCGTGCTGGCCCTGGGGCAGCTCGTGCTGGCCACGGTGCTGATGTTCGTCTACTCCTGGCAGCTCGCGCTGCTCGTGCTGGCGTGCTTCGTGCCGGTGCTGCTCCTGCGCCACCGGCTGCAGCGGCCCGTGGCGCGCGCGTACGCCGGGGTCCGCCAGCGGATGGGCGAGCTGCTCGGCGCGGTCTCCGAGACCGTGGTCGGCGCCGACGTGATCCGCGCCCACGCGGCGTCGGCGCGCACCTGGCGGGCCGTCGACGCCGCGGTCGAGGCGCACCGCGAGCAGGCGGTGAAGGCGCAGGTGGCCACGGCCGCGACGTTCTCCATCGGCGTCTTCGTCTCCGGCCTGGTGCTCGCGCTGGTCGTGGTGGCGGGCACGCTGCTCGGGGTCGACGGCGACATCACCCTGGGCCGGATGCTGGCGTTCCTCTTCATCATCGGGCTGTTCGTCATGCCGGTGCAGGCCGCCACCGAGGTGCTCAACGAGCTGCAGAACGCTCTCGCCGGGTGGCACCGGGTGGTCGAGCTCATCGACACGCCCGTCGTCGTGCCCGACCCGGCCGACGACGGTGAGGGCGGCGGGCACGGCTCCGGGGCCGTCGACCTGCCGGCCGGGCCGGTCGACGTCCGCGTCGAGGGGGTCGGGTACACCTACCCCGGCACCACCCGGCGGGTGCTCGACGGGGTCGACCTGCACTTCCCCGCCGGCAGCCGCATCGCGGTGGTGGGCGAGACCGGCTCTGGCAAGACCACGCTGGCGCGGCTCGTGACGCGGCTGGTCGACCCTGACGAGGGCCGCGTGCTGCTGTCGGGCGTCGACGCGCGCCGGGTCCGGGAGGCGGGCCTGCACCGCCGGGTGGTCACCGTGCCGCAGGAGGGCTTCCTCTTCGACACGACCGTGGGCGAGAACGTGCGCCTGGGCCGCCCCGGGGCCACCGACGACGACGCAGCCACCGCCCTGCGCGAGCTGGGCCTCGGCGCGTGGCTCGACGACCTCCCCGACGGCCTCGCGACACCGGTCGGGCAGCGCGGGGAGCGCCTGTCAGCGGGGGAGCGCCAGCTCGTCGCGCTCGCGCGGGCCCACCTCGCCGACCCCGACCTGCTGGTCCTCGACGAGGCGACCTCCTCGGTCGACCCCGCGACCGAGGTGCGGCTGCAGCGGGCGCTGGAGCACGTGCTGAGCGGTCGGACCTCGGTGGCCATCGCGCACCGCCTGTCGACCGCCGAGGCCGCCGACGTCGTCGTGGTCGTCGACGCCGGGCGCGTGGTCGAGGTGGGCCCGGCGGTCGAGCTCGCTGATGCCGGGGGCCCCTACTCCCGGCTGCACGCCGCCTGGACCGCGCAGAACGTCTGACGCCGGCGTGACTGCATGATCACCACGAAGGCCTCGCGGTGATCATGCAGTCCCGCCGCTCGGCCGGTCAGGCCGGTCGCTTCTTCGGGGCGTTCGCCGCGGTCAGCGCGGGGTCGGTCTGGGCGACGCCGCCGAGCAGCTCCTCGACCCTGGCCATGACCTCCGACGGCAGCCGCACCCCGGCGGCCTTGACGTTGTCGGTCACCTGCTCGGGGCGGGAGGCCCCGATGATCGCCGACGCGACGTTGTCGTTCTGCAGCACCCACGCCACCGCGAGCGCCGCCATGGACAGGCCCAGGTCGGCGGCCACCGGCTTGAGCTCCTGCACCGCGGTGAGCACGTCGTCGCGCATCCAGCGCGAGATCATCTGCTGGCCGCCCTTGGTGTCGGTGGCCCGGCTGCCCTCGGGCGGCTGCTGACCCGGCAGGTACTTCCCGGTCAGCACGCCCTGCGCGACCGGGGAGAACACGACCTGCGACAGGCCCAGCTCGCGCGAGACCGGCACGACCTGCGCCTCGATCACCCGGTGCAGCGCGGAGTACTGCGGCTGGTTGGACACCAGCCGGAAACCCGCCTGCTGCGCCAGGGCCTGGCCGGCGCGGATCTGGTCGGCGGTCCACTCGCTGACGCCGACGTAGAGCGCCTTGCCGGAGGCGATGACGTCGGCGAAGGCGCCGATCGTCTCGTCCAGCGGCGTCTCGGTGTCGTAGCGGTGCGCCTGGTAGAGGTCGACGTAGTCCATCTGCAGCCGCTCGAGGCTGTTGTCGATGCCCTCCAGGACGTGCTTGCGGGAGAGGCCGACGTCGTTCTTCCCGCCGGGACCCACCGGCCAGTAGACCTTGGTGAACACCTCGAGGGACTCGCGGCGCTCACCCTTCAGCGCCTCGCCGAGGACCACCTCGGCGGCGCCGTTCGCGTAGACGTCGGCGGTGTCGAAGGTGGAGATCCCGGCGTCGAGGGCGGCCCGCACGCACCGGGTGGCGACGTCGTTCTCCACCTGCGACCCGTGGGTCAGCCAGTTGCCGTAGGTGATCTCCGAGATCTTGAGACCGCTGCGTCCGAGCTTCCTGAACTCCATGCGCCCATCCAAGCCCTTCAACGTGAGAAACCCGCACCCGGGTGGTGGGTCAGCCGCGGGCGCGGGCCAGGGCCGTCGGCAGAGCGGCGAGGACCGCGTCGACGTCGTCGGCGGTCGTCGTCGCGCCCAGGGTGAAGCGGACGGCGGTCCGCGCGCACGTCGGGGCGCCGTCCAGCCCCATCGCCAGCAGCACGTGGGAGGCGTCGTCGGAGTCCGCGGCGCAGGCCGAGCCGCTGGAGCAGACGATCCCCGCCTGCTCGAGCTCGGCGAGCACCGTCTCCCCGCCCACCCCGGCGAAGCAGAACGAGGCGTGGCCGGGCAGCCGCCGCGGTGCACGGTGGCCGCGTGAGGACGGGCCCCGGCGACGGCGGCGAGGGCGAGACCGCCGCCACCAGCCGGTCGCGCAGGCGCTCGCAGCCGCGGGACCTCGCCTCGCGCCGGTCGCCGCCGCCCGCTGCAGGGCCGTGGCGCAGTCCCGACGGCGGAGGCGACGTCGACGGTGCCCGAGCGCCGGCCGCGCTCCTGCCCGCCGCCGTGCAGCAGCGGGCTCCAGCGGCACGGCCCGCGCGCACGCCAGAGGAACCCCGCCCCGCGCAGCCCGCCGAACTTGTGCGCCGGACGCCGACGAGCGCGTCGACGCCGAGCGCCCCGACGTCGAGGGGCAGGTGAGCCCGGCGGCCTGCACGGCGTCGGTGTGCAGCGGCACCCCCAGCGCCCGGCACCGGGCGCGAGATCTCCGGCAGCGGCTGCACGGTGCCGATCTCGTTGTTGGCGTACATCACCGAGACGAGCGTGGTGTCCGGGCGCAGCACCGCCGTCCAGCGCCGCCAGGTCGAGCGGGCCGTCGGCGTCCACGCCGACCACGTCGACGTCGAAGCCGTTGCCGCGCAGGGCGAGGGCGGTCTCCAGGACGGCCGGGTGCTCGATCGCGGATGACCACGACGTGGCGCTCCGCGGGGGTTCGCGGTGGCGGTGCCGGTGACGGCGAGGTTGTCCGCCTCGGTGCCGCCGGAGGTGAACACGACCTCGCCGGGGCGGGCGCCGAGGACGTCGGCGACGCGCGTGCCGGGCGCCGCGTCGAGCCCGGCCTTGGCCGCCCGACCGGCCTCGTGGCTGCTGGAGGGGTTCCCGGTGACCTGCGTCAGGTAGGGCCAGACGGCTTCCAGCACCTCCCGGCGCGGCGGGCGAGGTCGCGGCGTGGTCGAGGTAGATCACGTCAGGACCGGTGGTGTGCGAGCCCGCAGGTCCAGGGTGCGGGAGTTCTGCGTCAGGCGCGCCCACCGAGACCAGGTCCACGCCGGTCGCCGGCGATGGCCCGGACGGTGTCGAGGCGCACCCCGCCGCTGGCCTCGACCAGCGCCCGCGGACCGGGCGCGCACCGGCGCCACCCCCGCGGCGAGGTCGGCGAGGGAGAAGTTGTCGAGCATCACGACGTCGACGCCGGCGGCGAGGACCGCCGTCGAGCTGGTCGAGGCGGTCGACCTCGACCTCGATCGTCGTGGTGTGGGGGACCCGTGCCCGCACCTGCCGCAGCGCCGCCGTGACGTCGAGGCCCTGCGCCAGCAGCACGGCGAGGTGGTTGTCCTTGACCAGCACCGCGTCCGACAGCGACCACCGGTGGTTGTGCCCGCCGCCGGCGCGCACCGCGGCGCGTTCCAGCGCGCGCAGCCCCGGGGTCGTCTTGCGGGTGTCGACGACGCGGGCGCCGGTGCCGGCGACGGCCTCGACGAAGCGCGCGGTGTGGGTGGCGATCCCCGACAGGTGCTGCAGCAGGTTCAGCGCGACGCGTTCGGCGCGCAGGACGGCCCGGGCCTGGCCGCGGACCCGGCCGAGGGGTTCGCCGGCGGCGAACCGGGTCCCGTCCCCGGCGAGCTCGAGGAGTTCCAGGGACCCGCCGGTGAGGTCCGCGGCGAGGGTGAAGGCCGCGCGGGCGGCGTCCGTGCCCGGCCAGGACGCCGGGTTCGCGCGCCACCAGCTGGGCGTCGGCGACGGCGTCGCCCGGCAGCAGGGACTCGCTGGTGAGGTCGCCCCAGGGGGCGTCCTCGGCGAGGGCGGCGGCGACGACGTCGCGGGTGGTGCTCACGCGGTCCTCCGGAACGAGCGGCGCACGGGGTGGGCGGGGGCGGTGGGGGCGTCGCTGCGGAAGTGCGCGCCGAGGCTCTCCTCGCGGGCGGTCGCCGCGGCGACCAGCAGGCGGGCGGCGAGGACGAGGTTGGCGTCCTCGCGGGTCGGAGCGGGGGACGCCGGGGTCGTCGGGGACGATCTCGACGGGGTCCTCCTGCGGGGTGAGCAGCTTCGCCGCGACGGCCAGGCCCGCGGCCTCGCGCACCACCCCGGCGTGCTCCCACAGCGTCGACTGCAGCTCCCGGCGCCCGACGTGGGCGGCGAGGGGCAGGGCGGGGGCAGCGACCCCGACGACCTCGTCGTCGGGGAACTCCGCCGCGCCGGGCCCGCGGCGGACGTCCTCCACGACCCGGCCGCCGGTCACCAGGGCCTCCAGCAGGGAGTTCGAGGCGAGCCGGTTCGCGCCGTGGACGCCGGAGCAGGCGACCTCGCCGGCGGCCCACAGCCCGGGCACGCGTGGTCCGCCCGCGAGCGTCGGTGCGGATCCCGCCCATCCAGTAGTGGGCGGCGGGGGTGACGGGGACCGGGGTCGTCTCCGGGTCCAGGCCCGCCTCGGCGCACAGCGGGCGATCCCGGGGAACCGGTCGGCGAAGGGGCGGCCGAGGCGGGCCGTCGACGCCGGTGGCGTCGAGGAGCACCGGGGCGCCCGCCGTGCGCGGCCATGGCCGCGGCGAGGCGCGGGCGACGACGTCGCGCGGGGCGAGTTCCCCGCGCGGGTCGGCGCGGCGCGCGAACCGGTTCCCGGCGGCGTCGAGCAGGACCGCGCCCTCACCGCGGACGGCCTCGGAGACGAGGAACGGGGGTGGCGAGCGCGGCCGCCGTGGGGTGGAACTGGAAGAACTCCAGGTCGCGCGAGCGCGGCGCCGGCGCGGAACGCGGCGGCGAGGCCGTCGGCGGTGGCGACCGACGGGGTCTCGTGGTGCGGCGTAGAACAGCTGCGCCTGCCCCGCCGGTGGCGAGGACGACGGCGTCGGCGCGCACGCGCAGGAGGTGGCCGCGGTCACCGTCCTCGTCGCGACCGAGCAGGCGGCGCCCCGACGCGGCGGTGCCTCGGGCCGCGGGCTCGCCGAGGAACTCCTGCGCCGTGCGCACGGCACGTCGCTGCGGCGCACGGCCGCGGCCGAGGGCCGCGGAGATCGCGGCCCCGGTCCGGTCGCCGCCGGCGTGCAGGATGCGCGGCCGGGAGTGCGCGGCCTCCAGCCCGCAGCGCCCAGGCGCCCGTCGGCGGCCCGGTCGAAGGCGACGCCGCGGGCTCGGCGAGGACGCGCGACGGCGGCGGGCCCGGCCGCGCACAGCGCCCGCGCCGCGGCGGGGACGGAGAGCCCGCGCCCGCGGCGAGGGTGTCGGCGACGTGGGCGGGGACGTCCGCGGCGTCGACGGCCGCGGCGATCCCGCCCTGGGCGTAGTGCGTGCTGCCGTCGCCGAGCGCGGTCTTGGTGGCGAGGACGACGCGCGCCGGTGCGGGCGGGACCTCCAGCGCCGCGGTCAGCCCGGCGATCCCGGCGCCGACGACGAGGACGTCGACGTCGAGCTGCGCCGTCCCGCCGGGCGCCGTGGCGGGGGCCGAGGTCGGGCTCACGGGTGCACGGCCAGCATCCGCTCCACCGCCGTCCGTCCCGCGGCCGCGACGTCGTCGTCGACGACGACGGGTCGCCGCCGGGACCGCTCGACCTCGGTTCACGACCCGGCCGCGCTCGACGAGCGACTCCAGCACCCAGGCGAGGTACGCCGGGTGGATCCGGTACATCGTCGAGCACGGGCAGACGACCGGGTCGAGGCAGGTCGATCGTCAGGTCGGGGCGGGTGTCGGCGAGGCGCCGCACGATGTTGACCTCGGTGCCGATGGCGAGCGCCGTCCCCGCTGGGCGCCGCGTCGACGGCCAGCTGGATGTAACTGGGTGGAGCCGGCCTCGTCGGCCGCGTCGACGACCTCCTCGGGCACTCGGGGTGCACGACGACGCGGACGTCGGGGTTCGCGGCGCGGGCCGGCGTCGATCTGCTCGGCGTGAACCGCTGGTGCACCGAGCACCAGCCGCGCCACAGCACGACCCGGGCGTCGGTGAGGGCTCCGGGCGGAGTTCCCGCCGCGGGGTTTGCGCGGGTCCCACACGCGGCATCAGCTCGACGTCGACGCCCATGGCCTTGGCGGTGTTGCGGCCCAGGTGCTGGTCGGGGAAGAACAGCACGCGCTGGCCGCGTGCGAAGGCCCACTCCAGGACCTCGCGGCCGCGTTGGAGGAGGTGCAGACGATCCCGCCGTGCTCCCCGCAGAAACCCTTGAGGGCGGCGGAGGAGTTCATGTACGTGACGGGCACCACCGGGACGCGGCCGTCGGCGTCGGGTCCGCGTGCCGTAGAGCGCCTCGAGCTGGTCCCAGCAGGCCTGCACGGAGTCGATGTCGGCCATGTCGGCCATCGAGCAGCCCGCGGCGAGGTTGGGCAGGACCACGGGCTGGTCGGGGCGGGTCAGCAGGTCGGCGGTCTCGGCCATGAAGTGCACGCCGCAGAACACGACGAACTCCGCCTCGGGGCCGCTCCGGGAGCGGCGGGCGAGCTGGAAGGAGTCGCCCGCGACGTCGGCGTGGGCGACACCTCGTCGCGCTGGTAGTGGTGCCCGAGGACGACGGCGGCGGCGCCGAGCGCGGCCTTCGCCGCCGTGATGCGGCGCGTGGACCTCGCCGTCGGGCATCAGCCGGTACCGCGCGGGGATCTGCTGCTGCACGGGGGTGGCGGCGGGCGCGGTCGTCGACGACGGAGGCGCCGGCGCCGTAGGTCCGGCAGCCGGCAGCGGGCGCGCCGGGGAGCGCGTCGAACTGCAACGGGTCGCGGCGGGCAGGCGGGGTCGCAGGTGCGTCCGCGCTGCCGCGGGGGCCGGCGGGAGCGGTGCGATCAGGGTGACGGGACGGACGACCATCGGTGAGCTCTGTCTCTCAGGAGCCGGGGTTCGGCCGAGCTCGGGGCGCGACTGCCAGGGCGGGTAGCCAGCCGGCCGCACCGCCGCGGGGGCAGCACGGCGCGGTACAGGCGTGGCGGGGCGGTGCCGGCCGCCCGTCTGGCGCTCCTCGGTGGCGACGATGATGCCGGAGGCCGCGACACTGCGGCGGAAGTTCGCCGGGTCGAGCGGGCGCTGCCAGCACCGCCTCGTGGACCTCGCGCAGCTGGGCGAGGGAGAAGCGCTCGCCGAGGAAGTGCTGGGCGACGTGCGGCGTGCTCGACCTTGGTCCGCAGCCGCCACAGGGCGTAGTGGACGATCTCGTCGTGGTCGAAGGCGAGGCGCCGACGGCGGTGGCGAGGCCGTCGGCGGGGGTCCAGCGGACGTTCTCGCCCTCGACGGCCACCGCGGCGGCCTCGTGGTTGCGGACCAGCGCGGAGTAGACGACGGAGACGACGCGGCCGGTCGGGGGAGCGGTGCGGCGCGCCCGAACGTGTAGAGCTGCTCGAGGTAGCTCGGGCGCAGGCCCGTGGTCTCCGCCAGCGTGCGGCGCCGCGGCGTCGCTGAGGCGCTCGTCGGTGCGCGACCCAGCCGCCCGGCAGCGCCCACTGGCCGGTGAAGGGCTCGCGGGTGCGGCGCACCAGCGGCAGGTGCAGCCCGAGCTCGGCGCCGCCGGTCCCGGCGCTGGTGCCGGGCAGCAGCGCCAGGATGACGGTGGAGACGGCCAGGTCGAGCTGCGCCCTCACGTCCCACCCCCGCCGTCGCCTGAGCCGTTCAGGTCGTGCCGACCGTAACACTACTTCGGGTCGGTGTGACAAGAACCTGGGCGGCGTCGTGCCGCGGGCCGCCGGCGGGCCGCCAGCGGGTCAGCGGCGGGTCAGCGGCGGGTCAGCGGCGGACGGCGCAGATCGGCACCAGCACCTCGGCGCGCACGCCCGCCACCAGCTCGCGCACCCGGCCCAGGAACGCCGCCGTCGCCGGGCGCGCCTCGTGGGCGGCGTGGCCGCCCTCGGCGTACTCCTCGTAGAAGACCCGGGCCAGCGGCTCGCCGTCGACGGCGTGCACCGCGTAGAGGAGCGTGCCCGGCTCGTCGGCCGCGAAGCCCGGCAGCACGTCGGCCACCAGCGCGTCGAAGGCCGCCAGGGCGCGGGCGTCGGGCAGGTCGAAGCGCACCGCGATCCCGCTCGCCGGAGCCGCTGCGGCGTCGCGGGAGAGCGCATCGGCGAGCACGAGCGCGTGGTCGAAGGCGAGGTCGCCCGCCTCCGCCACGGGGACCCACGCGGCCTCAGCGGCGTCGTCGCCGCCCGCCACCGCGACGTCGGCAGCCGCCGAGCCCTCCGGCAGCCGCACCCACCAGGCGCTGCTCACGACCCGTCCGCGGGGGTCGCGCCCGGGCGCCCCGTAGACGCCGAGCTCGCGCAGCGGCAGGTCGGCCAGGGACAGACCGGTCTCCTCGCCGAGCTCGCGCAGGGCCGCCACCTGCGGGTCCTCGTCGGGGTCGACGAAGCCGCCGGGCAGCGCCCAGGAACCGGCGAAGGGCTCCGAGCCCCGCCGCACGAGGAGGACGTGGTCGGCCCCTCCGCGGCGGAGCAGAGCGACGACGTCAGCGGTCAGTGCGGCGTTCGGCCGGGCCTGGAGCATCTGCCGAGCCTGCCCGCTCGCCCCGGCCAGCGCCCCCCGGGCCGGCCGGCGCGGTGCGTCGTCGTCCCCGTGGGTGCGGGGCCACCCCGTGCCCGTCGCGTGGGCACGGGGCCACCCAGAGCCCCTTCTTGAGGGTGCAGGGCCACCCCGCACCCGCAGGGGGTGGGCACCGGGTGGCCCTGCACCCACCCCCCGCTGGGTCAGGCGCTCGGCTGAGCGCTGCCCAGGTGCCCCTGGTGCTCGTCCCCGGTGTCGAAGAACCGGTCGAGGTACTCCTGCGTGCCCAGGTCGCTGGACCGGATCAGGGAGAACACCTCCGAGCCGTGGTGCGGCTCGGCCTCCATCCGATAACCCTGCAGCAGCCCCAGGAACTCGATCTCCTCGGCGTCACCGTCCCGGGCGTACTCGCGCGCCTCACCGTCCGCCAGGGCCATCGCCGCCTCCATGCTGGCTGCCCGCCAGATGGTGAAGCGCTCCTCGTAGGCCTGCCGGAACCGGAAGACGCACCGGACCCCGTACCACTCCTCATCCACGGGTCCACCTCAGCACGTCGGGGCGAGGATGACGACCCCCGACACCGGACTGGGATGATGCCGTGATGAGCACCACCGCTCCCAGCGCCCTCGACCCCGCGGTCGCGGCCCTGCTCAAGCGCGACGGCGCGGGCCTGGTGGCCGCCGTCGTGCAGGCCCACGAGACCCGCGAGGTGCTCATGGTCGGCTGGATGGACGACGAGGCGCTGCACCGCACCCTCACCAGCGGGGCGCACCTGGTTCTGGAGCCGCAGCCGCGAGGAGTACTGGCGCAAGGGCGACAGCTCCGGGGCCGTGCAGGTGGTGCGCTCGGTGAGCCTCGACTGCGACGGCGACGCGCTGCTCGTCACCGTCGACCAGACCGGCGGCGCCTGCCACACCGGCGACCGCACCTGCTTCGACGCCCGACCCCTCGCCACCAGCACCGGAGCGACCCCGTGAGCGCAGCCCCCTCCGCCGACCCGGCCGCCGGTCCCGCGCCCGACCTCGACACCGGCGCCACCTGGCCCGAACTCGCGACCTTCCGCGCGCTCGCGCGCAGACCGGCGGGTCGTGCCCGGTGGTCCGCAAGCTCCTCGCCGACGCCGAGACGCCGGTCGGGGTCTACCGCAAGCTCGCCGGTGACGCGCCGGGCACCTTCCTGCTGGAGTCCGCCGACCACGGGGGCGTCTGGTCGCGCTACTCCATCGTCGGTGCCCGCTCCGCCGCCGTGCTCACGGAGAAGGACGGCGCGGCGCGACTGGATCGGCACCCCGCCGGCCGGCGTTCCGACGGACGGCGACCCGCTGGTCGCCGTCGCGCGAGACCCTCGCCGCGCTCGCCACCCCGCGGCTGCCGGGGCTCCCGCCGCTGACCGGCGGGCTCGTCGGCGTCCTCGGCTGGGACGTCGTGCGCCGCTGGGAGCGCCTGGAGAGCCCGCCGCCCGGGGAGAGGCCCGACGCCGGAGCTGGCGCTCTGCCTGGCCACCGACCTCGCCGTCGTCGACCACAGCGACTCCTCGGTGCTCCTGGTGGCCAACGCGGTCAACCACGACGACAGCGACGAGCGCGTCGACGAGGCGTGGGCCGACGCCGTCGCCCGGCTCGACGCGATGGCCGCCCGGCTCGCGGCCCGCGGCCCCGTCCACGGTGTCCACCTACGACACCGCGGCGGGCGCCCTGGTGCCGGCGGTCCCGCGCCGCACCTCCACCGCGGCGCAGTACGAGGCGGCCGTGGAGGCGGCGAAGGTCGCCATCCGCGACGGCGAGGTGTTCCAGGTGGTGCCCCGCAGACCTTCGAGGTCGACTGCCCCGCCGACGCCCTCGACGTCTACCGCGTGCTGCGGGCGACCAACCCCAGCCCGTACATGTTCCTGTTCCGCTTCGCCGACGCCGACGGACGGCGCTTCGACGTCGTCGGCTCCAGCCCGGAGTCCCTGGTCAAGGTCGAGGGCGGCGCGGTGATGACGCACCCCATCGCCGGCACCCGTCCCCGCGGGGCCACCCCGGAGCAGGACACCGCGCTCGCGGCCGACCTGCTGGCCGACGCCAAGGAGCGCGCCGAGCACCTGATGCTCGTCGACCTGGCCCGCAACGACCTCGCCAAGGTCTGCCGGCCCGGCACCGTCGAGGTCGTGGAGTTCATGGAGGTGTGGCGCTACAGCCACGTGATGCACCTGGTGAGCACGGTCGCGGGTGACCTGCGCAAGGGCAGGACGGCGTACGACGTGCTGGCGGCGACGTTCCCCGCCGGCACCCTCTCCGGCGCGCCGAAGCCGCGGGCGCTCGCGCTCATCGACGAGCTGGAGCCGGTGCGCCGCGGCCTGTACGGCGGGGTCGCCGGGTACTTCGACGTCGCCGGAGACCTCGACATGGCGATCACCATCCGCAGCGCCCTGCTGCGCGACGGCGTCGCGCGCGTCCAGGCGGGGGCGGGGGTCGTGGCCGACTCGGTGCCCGCGACCGAGGAGGCCGAGACCCGCGCGAAGGCGGCCGCGGTGCTCGCGGCGGTGGCCCGGGCCGGCGCCCTGCGACCGCTCGTCCCGCCGCCGTCCGCGGCGCCATCGCCGACCTCGCCGTGAGCCGCTGGCGGCGGCGGCCCGTCGTCGTGCTGGCCTGCCTCGTCGCGGGGGGGCTGCTGCTCACGACGACGACGCAGCCGTGGGTGCTGGCCGTGCTTCCCGCCGGGCCGGGCGGCAGCGCACCCGACCTGCCGGTGGCCGGCTCCTCGGCGGCCGCCGCCGTCCCCGCCCTCGCGCTGGTGGCCGTCGCCGGCGCGGTGGCCCTCTCCCTGGTGCGGGGGCGGGCCGGTTCGTCGCCGCAGCCCTCGTCGTGGTGGCCGGGGCCGGAGCCGCGGCCGCCGTCCTCGCGCTGGTGGCCGACCCGACCGGCGCCGCCGAGGCCGCCGCGCGGACGGCGACCGGCCTGGCCTCCGTCGACGGCGCCCGGGTCACCGCCTGGCCGCTGGTGGCGCTGGTGCCGTGCCTGGCGGTGGCCGCCACCGGGGTGCTCGCCCTCCTCGCGGGCCGGGGGTGGCGCACGTCCGGCAGGTTCGAGGCGCCCGCCCCGTCGGCTCCTCCGTCGGCCCCCTCGGCGCCGGCCGCCCCGCCGAGCCGCTCACGGCTGTGGGACGACCTCAGCGAGGGCCACGACCCGACGCTCCCGGAGCGCCGGGACGCGGCAGGATGAGCACCAGACCTCCGTCCGCCCGACCGCCCACCTGGAGCGCGCCATGAGCCAGTCCACCAGCCCCACCCGCGACGACGCCGTCCGCGCGCGCCAGCAGGAGGTCGAGGGCCACATCGACCACGGCCACTCCGTCGCCGGCTGGGCCGGTGCGGGGCTGGGCCTGCTGGGCTCCGGGGTGGCCTCGGTCGCCGTCGTGCTGGCCCTGGTGTGGCTGTTCTGGGTGGGGATGGTCGTGATGCTGCTGGGGCTCCCCGTCGGCATCGTCCTCGGCCGGGCCGCGCGCAAGAAGCAGGACAGCAGCCACGACGGCCACTCCACGAAGGGCGTGCGCTGACGCCAGCGCCGCGCCGCACGACCACGAGGACCCGCGCACCAGGGGTTGGTGCGCGGGTCCTCGTGCGTCAGCGCGTCAGGAGCCGGTCGACGCCGGGATGCCCAGCTGGTCGGTGACGCACTGCTGGACCTGCTCCTCCGAGGCGCCCTGGTTCGCGAGCGTGTAGCAGTCGACCACCTGGCTGCCGACGGCCAGGCCGATGACCAGGACGATGACGGCGCCCAGGAGCCCGAGCAGCCCCAGCACGGCGCCGGTGATGGCGACGCCCCGGTTGGTGGCCTCGCCCCGCTTCGCGCGCCGCGACCCGATGATCCCCAGGATGAGGGCCACCAGGCCCAGGACGCCGGCGATGACCGTCCAGAAGAACAGCAGGGCGATGATCCCCAGGACGAGCGCCGCGACGCCCATGCCGTTGCGCCTGGCGGGGCGGCCGTCGCCGTACCCGTACGGCTCGGCCCCGTGCTGCTGGCCGCCCTGCGGCTGACCCCCGTAGGGCTGCTGGCCTCCGTACGGCTGCTGACCGCCGCTGCCCGCGGGTGAGGATCCGGTGCGCTCCGACTGCTGCCACGACGGAGGGCCGTCGTGCCCGCCGCGCTGGGGGTCTGACGCTCCGTACGGGTCCTGCGTGCTCACGGTGCCTCCTCGGTGGTGCGCCTGCTCGTCTGTCGACCACGCTAGCGATCATGCGCACGGGCGCCCGTCGAGCCGGTCCCGCCCGGGCCCCTGCGCCCGCGGGCTCCCGCAGGGGTCGGGGACGTCCGCGGCGGCCACTACCCTGGCTGGCGTGAGCGTGCTAGAGGAGATCCTCGTCGGGGTCCGTGAGGACCTCGCCGAGCGCCAGGCGTCCACCCCGCTCGACGAGCTGAAGGAGGTCGCCCGCAGGGCGCCCTCGGCGCGGGGTGCCCTCGCGGCGCTGCGCCCGCGGGGTGACGAGCGCGGGCAGGTCACGGTGATCGCCGAGGTGAAGCGGAGCAGCCCCAGCCGCGGCGCCCTGGCTGCCATCGAGGACCCGGCGGCCCTGGCCCGCGAGTACGAGGCGGGCGGTGCCAGCGTCATCAGCGTGCTCACCGAGCGCCGCCGCTTCGGCGGCAGCCTGGACGACCTGCGGGCCGTGCGCGCCGCGGTCGACGTGCCGGTGCTCCGCAAGGACTTCGTGGTCTCGAGCTACCAGGTCTGGGAGGCCCGCGCCGCGGGGGCCGACCTGGTGCTCCTCATCGTCGCCGCCCTGGAGCAGGAGGCGCTCGTCTCCCTGGTGGAGCGGGTGCACTCCCTCGGGATGACCGCGCTGGTGGAGGCCCACGACGAGGCGGAGGTCGACCGCGCCGTCGCCGCCGGTGCCCAGCTCGTCGGCGTCAACGCGCGGAACCTCAAGACCCTCGAGGTCGACCCGACCACCTTCGCGCGCTGCGCGCACCGCATCCCCGACGCGGTGGTCAGCGTCGCGGAGTCGGGGGTCCGCACGGCCCACGACGTCGTCGAGCACGCCCGCGCCGGCGCCGACGCGGTGCTCGTGGGCGAGGCCCTGGTCACCGGCAGGGACCCGCGCTCCACCGTCGCCGACCTGGTGGCCGCCGGCTCCCACCCGTCGCTGCGCGCGGTCTCGCGCAGCGGCAAGCCGTGAGCGCCCCCGCGGTGCCGACCCCGGCGCCGGGGTCCGCAGCCCCGTCGGCCTCCGCGGTGTTCGACCGCGTGGGCGAGCGCGGCCCCTACTTCGGGGAGTTCGGCGGCCGCTTCGTGCCCGAGGCGCTCATCGCTGCCCTCGACGAGCTCGACGCCGAGTACACCCGCGCTGCCGCTGACCCCGCCTTCGTCACCGAGCTCGTGCGGCTGCAGCGCGAGTACACCGGGCGCCCGAGCATCCTCACCGAGGTGCCGCGCTTCGCCGAGCACGCCGGCGGCGCCCGGGTGCTGCTGAAGCGGGAGGACCTCAACCACACCGGCTCCCACAAGATCAACAACGTGCTGGGCCAGGCGCTGCTGACGGTCCGGATGGGCAAGAAGCGGGTCATCGCGGAGACCGGGGCGGGCCAGCACGGCGTCGCCACCGCCACCGCCGCGGCCCTCATGGGGCTGGAGTGCACCGTCTACATGGGCGAGGTCGACACCAAGCGCCAGGCGCTGAACGTGGCCAGGATGCGGCTGCTCGGCGCCGAGGTGGTGCCCGTCTCCACCGGCACCGCCACCCTCAAGGACGCCCTCAACGAGGCCTTCCGGGACTGGGTGGCCCACGTCGACGACACGCACTACGTCCTCGGCACGGTCGCCGGCCCGCACCCGTTCCCGGTGATGGTGCGCGACTTCCACCGCGTCATCGGCGTCGAGGCCCGCGCGCAGGTCCTGGAGCGCGTGGGGCGGCTCCCCGACGCTGTCGTCGCCTGCGTCGGCGGCGGTTCCAACGCGATCGGGATCTTCCACGCCTTCCTGGACGACGAGGGCGTCGACCTGCTGGGGCTCGAGGCCGCCGGTGACGGCGTCGAGACGGGCCGCCACGCGGCCTCCATCACCGGCGGCGCCGCCGGCGTGCTCCACGGCGCCCGCTCGATGGTGCTGCAGGACGACGACGGCCAGACCCGCGACAGCCACTCCATCTCCGCCGGGCTCGACTACCCCGGCGTCGGTCCCGAGCACGCCTACCTCGCCGCCTCCGGCCGGGCCCGCTACGAGCCGGTGACCGACGCGGAGGCGATGGAGGCGTTCGGGATCCTCTGCCGCACCGAGGGGATCATCCCGGCGATCGAGAGCGCCCACGCCCTCGTGGGAGCGATGCGCGTCGGCCGGGAGCTCGGCCCGGACGGCGTGGTCCTGGTGAACCTCTCCGGTCGCGGAGACAAGGACGTCGACACCGCCGCGCGCTGGTTCGGCCTGGTCAGCGACGCCGACCTGGTGCAGTCCGAGGCGGAGCGCGCGAGCGGACCGGTCCAGGAGACCGAGGGGTCCGGCTGGTGAGCGCGCCCGTCGGCCTGGACCGGCTGTCCAGCGCGTCGGCGATCGACGCCGCGCGCGCGCAGGGCCGCTCGTCGCTCGTGGGCTACCTGCCCGCGGGCTTCCCCGACCTGCCGGGCTCGGTGGAGGCGCTGCGCGCCGCCGTCGGCGCCGGGCTCGACGTCATCGAGCTGGGCCTGCCCTACTCCGACCCCGTCATGGACGGCCCCGTCATCCAGGACGCCGCCGAGCGCGCCCTGCGCGGCGGCACCCGCACCCGCGAGGTCCTGTCCGCCGTCGAGCAGCTCGCGGGCGCCCCGGACGGAGAGCGCGCCCCGGTGCTCGTCATGAGCTACTGGGCGCCGGTGCTGCGCTACGGCGTCGCCGCCTTCGCGCGCGACCTGGCCTCCGCGGGCGGCGCCGGGCTCATCACGCCCGACCTCATCCCCGACGAGGCCGCCGAGTGGATCTCCGCCAGCGACGAGCACGGCCTGGAGCGGGTCTTCCTGGTCGCGCCGTCGTCGACGCCCGCCCGGCTGGCCTCCACGTCCGCCGCCTGCCGCGGGTGGACCTACGCCGCCTCGACCATGGGCGTCACCGGCGCCCGCACCGAGGTGGGCTCCGCCGCCGAGGGCCTGGTCGCGGCCACCCGCGCCGCCGGGGCCGAGCGCGTCTGCGTGGGCCTCGGGGTCTCCACGGGGGCTCAGGCCGCGGAGGTCGCCGCCTTCGCCGACGGCGTCATCGTCGGCTCGGCCCTGGTCCGCGCCCTGGGGGAGGGCGGCGCCGACGGCCGCCGCGACCTGACGCGGCTGGTCGGCGAGCTGGCCGCCGGCGTCGCGCGGTGAGCCCGCGGTGACCGGCCTGCTCGCCTTCATCCCCAGCCCCGCGCAGGGCGTGTGGCACCTCGGGCCGATCCCGCTGCGCGCCTACGCGTTCTGCATCCTCGCCGGGATCGCGCTGGCGGTCTTCGTCACCGACCGCCGCTGGCGCGCCCGCGGCGGTCTCCCGGGCCAGGTCAGCGACATCGCCCTGTGGGCGGTGCCCTTCGGGATCGTCGGCGGCCGGCTCTACCACGTGGTCTCCTCGCCGGAGGCCTACTTCGGCGCCGGCGGGAACCCCGTGGCAGCCCTGTACATCTGGAACGGCGGCCTCGGCATCTGGGGGGCGGTGGCGCTGGGGGCGCTCGGCGCCTGGTTCGGCTGCCGCGCCGTCGGCGCCCGCTTCTCCTCCTGGGCCGACGCCCTCGCTCCCGGGCTGCTGCTGGCGCAGGCGGCGGGCAGGTTCGGCAACTGGTTCAACCAGGAGCTGTACGGCCGTCCGACCACGCTGCCGTGGGCCCTGGAGATCGACCCGGCGCACCGCGAGCCCGGCTACGAGGACGTCGCGACGTACCACCCGACCTTCCTCTACGAGGCGCTCTGGAACGTCGGCGCCGCCGCCGTGCTGGTCTGGGCGCAGCGGCGGTTCCGCCTCGGCCACGGGCGGGTGTTCCTGTCCTACGTGCTCCTCTACGTCCTCGGCCGGGTCTGGATCGAGGCCCTGCGCATCGACCCCGCGGAGCAGGTGCTGGGGCTGCGGCTCAACATCTGGACCTGCATCGTCGTCGGCCTCGCGGCGCTGGTGGCGATCGTGGTCAGCGCCCGCCGCCACCCCGGCGTGGAGGACGACGTGCTGGTCCCGGGACGGGGCGCGGAACCGGCGGCGGAGGGCTCCTCGGACCCCGCGGCCGAGCCCGCCGAGGCACCGTCCGGTGAGCGGGACGCCACGTCTCGCGATGTGAGATAGCCCTCTCGATCACGGTCCGGGAGGGTCCCTCTTCCGGTGCTATCGTCTGCGCGGAACACGCCGGGCCAGCGCCGTCCCCGCTCGAGAACCCGTTCGATCGACCCCACAGCCAGCTCGCACCGCCAGCCCCGAGGACGGTCCCCCATGGCCCCCAACCCGCGTGACTACGGCGCCCTGCGGCGGTTCTCGGCCCAGCCCGAGGCCCAGGGCCTGTACGACCCGTCGGCGGAGAAGGACGCCTGCGGCGTCGCCTTCGTGGCGCACCTGCACTCCGGCCCCACGCACGAGGTGGTGCAGCAGGCGCTCACCGCCCTGCGCAACCTCGACCACCGCGGCGCCGTCGGCGCCGAGGTCGACAGCGGTGACGGCGCCGGCATCCTCCTGCAGGTCCCCGACGCCTTCCTCCGCGCCGTCCAGGCCGAGGCCGGGGTCGAACTGCCGCCGGCGGGGGAGTACGCCGTGGGCCTGGGCTTCCTCCCCGACGACGACGCGGAGGAGGCCACCGCGCGCGCCGCGGTGGCCGACCTCGCCCGCGAGGAGGGGCTGCGCGTCATCGGATGGCGCGAGGTGCCGGTGGCGGCCTCCCTGGTGGGGCACACCGCGCGCTCGTGCATGCCGCGCTTCCGCCACCTCCTCGTCGCGGGCGACGGGGTGCACGAGGGCGCCTCCGGCGTCGTGCTCGACCGCCTCGCGTTCGTGCTGCGCAAGCGCGCGGAGCGCGAGCTCGACGTGTACTTCGCCTCCCTGTCCAGCCGCACCCTGGTCTACAAGGGGATGCTCACCACCGGGCAGCTCGAGCCGTTCTTCCCCGACCTGTCCGACAGGCGCCTGGCCACCCAGCTGGCGATCGTCCACTCCCGCTTCTCCACGAACACCTTCCCCAGCTGGCCGCTGGCGCACCCCTTCCGCTACATCGCGCACAACGGCGAGATCAACACGGTGCGCGGCAACCGGAACTGGATGCGGGCGCGCGAGTCGCAGCTGGCCACCGACCTCATCGAGGGCGACCTGGGGCGCCTCTTCCCGATCTGCACGCCCGGGGCGAGCGACTCGGCGTCCTTCGACGAGGTGCTGGAGCTCCTGCACCTGACGGGCCGCTCGCTGCCCCACGCCGTCCTCATGATGATCCCGGAGGCGTGGGAGAACCACACCACCATGGACGAGGCGCGCCGCGCCTTCTACGCCTTCCACGCCAGCTTCATGGAGCCCTGGGACGGGCCCGCGGCGGTCACCTTCACCGACGGCCGCCTCATCGGCGCGGTCCTGGACCGCAACGGCCTGCGCCCGTCGCGCTACTGGGTGACCGACGACGGCCTCGTCGTCCTGGCCAGCGAGGTCGGCGTCCTCGACATCGCCCCCGAGCGCGTCGTGTCCAAGGGCCGTCTGCAGCCGGGCCGCATGCTGCTGATCGACACCGGGGCCCCCGCGACCGCCGACGAGCCCGCCCAGCCCGGCCGGATCATCCCCGACGACGAGGTCAAGGGGGAGCTCGCCTCCGAGCACCCCTACGGCGAGTGGCTGCGCGCCGGAATGATCAACATCGCCGACCTGCCCGAGCGCGAGCACGTGCTCCACACCCACGCCTCCGTCACGCGGCGCCAGCAGGCCTTCGGCTACACCGAGGAGGAGCTGCGGCTCATCCTCGCGCCGATGGCCGCCGCCGGCACCGAGCCGGTCGGCTCCATGGGCACCGACACGCCCATCGCGGTGCTCTCCACCCGCCCGCGGCTGCTGTTCGACTACTTCACCCAGCTGTTCGCGCAGGTGACGAACCCGCCGCTCGACGCGATCCGCGAGGAGGTCGTCACCTCCCTGGCCGTGGAGATGGGGCCGGAGTCCAACGCGCTGACCGCCACCCCGGCCCACTGCCGGCAGGTCCGCTTCGCCATTCCCCGTGGTCGACAACGACGAGCTCGCCAAGATCACGCACCTCGACACCGACGGCGACCTCCCCGGCTTCGACACCGTCCGGGTCCGGGGGCTCTACCGCGTCGCCGGCGGCGGAGACGAGCTCGAGCGGCGCCTGCGGGAGATCTGCGCGGAGGTCACCTCGGCGATCGCTGGCGGCGCCCGCTTCGTGCTGCTCTCCGACCGGGACTCCGACTCCGTCTGGGCCCCGATCCCCTCCCTGCTGCTCACCAGCGCCGTCCACCACCACCTGCTGCGCGAGAAGACGCGCACCCAGGTCGGCCTGGTGGTCGAGGCCGGCGACGTGCGCGAGGTCCACCACGTGGCGCTGCTGATCGGCTTCGGCGCCGCCGCGGTGAACCCCTACCTGGCGATGGAGTCCGTCGAGGACCTGTGCCGCCACGGGCTCCTCGAGGGGCAGGACCCGCAGCAGGCGGTGCGCAACCTCATCTACGCGCTCGGCAAGGGCGTGCTCAAGGTGATGTCCAAGATGGGCATCTCCACCGTCGCCTCCTACCGCGGCGCCCAGGTCTTCGAGGCCATCGGCCTGTCCCAGGACCTGGTCGACCGGTGGTTCACCGGCACCACCTCGCAGCTCGGCGGGATCGGGCTCGACGTCATCGCCGCCGAGGTCGCCGCGCGGCACGCGCGCGCCTACCCTGCCGACGGCGCGGCCCCGCCGCACCGCCGCCTCGACGTCGGCGGGGAGTACCAGTGGAAGCGGGAGGGCGAGCCGCACCTGTTCGACCCCGAGACCGTCTTCCGCCTGCAGCACTCCACCCGGGCGCGCCGCTACGACGTCTTCCGCCAGTACACCGCTCGCGTCGACGAGCAGTCCGAGCGCCTCATGACGCTGCGCGGCCTGTTCTCGTTCAAGGACGCCGCGGCCACCGGCCGCGCGCCCGTCCCGCTGGAGGAGGTCGAGCCGGTCAGCGAGGTCGTCAAGCGCTTCTCCACCGGGGCGATGAGCTACGGCTCCATCTCCGCGGAGGCCCACGAGACGCTGGCCATCGCGATGAACCGCCTCGGCGGGAAGTCGAACACCGGCGAGGGCGGCGAGGACGTCGACCGGCTCCTCGACCCCGAGCGCCGCAGCGCCGTCAAGCAGATCGCGTCCGGCCGGTTCGGCGTCACCAGCGCCTACCTCACCCACGCCACCGACCTGCAGATCAAGATGGCGCAGGGCGCCAAGCCCGGCGAGGGCGGCCAGCTGCCGGGCCCGAAGGTGTACCCGAACATCGCGAAGACCCGCCACGCGACGCCGGGCGTCGGGCTCATCTCCCCGCCCCCGCACCACGACATCTACTCCATCGAGGACCTCGCGCAGCTGATCCACGACCTCAAGAACGCCAACCCGGCGGCGCGGATCCACGCCAAGCTCGTCTCCGAGGTCGGCGTGGGCACGGTGGCGGCGGGCGTCGCCAAGGCGCACGCCGACGTCGTGCTCATCTCCGGGCACGACGGCGGCACCGGCGCGGCCCCGCTGACCTCGCTGAAGCACGCCGGCGGCCCCTGGGAGCTGGGCCTGGCGGAGGCGCAGCAGACGCTGCTCCTCAACGGGCTGCGCGACCGGGTCAGCGTGCAGGTCGACGGCCAGCTGAAGACGGGCCGCGACGTCGTCGTGGCGGCCCTGCTCGGCGCGGAGGAGTACGGCTTCTCCACCGCCCCCCTGGTGGTCAGCGGCTGCATCATGATGCGCGTCTGCCAGCTCGACACCTGCCCGGTCGGCGTCGCGACGCAGAACCCGGTGCTGCGCGAGCGCTTCACGGGGAAGCCGGAGTTCGTCGTCACCTTCTTCGAGTAC
The DNA here is from genome assembly GCA_963781365.1 of uncultured Actinomycetota bacterium. Lineage (GTDB taxonomy): Bacteria > Actinomycetota > Actinomycetes > Actinomycetales > Quadrisphaeraceae > Quadrisphaera. The sequence goes on from CAWAFR010000007.1 coordinate 114,391, forward strand.
CTGGCGGAGGAGGTGCGCGAGGTGCTCGCGGAGCTGGGCTTCCGCAGCCTCGACGAGGCGATCGGCCAGGTCGGCTCCCTCGACGTGCGCCGGGCTGTCGACCACTGGAAGGCCTCCGGCCTCGACCTCTCGCCGGTCCTGGCCGACGTCGACGTCGCCGACGGCGCCTCCCGCCGCCAGACCGTCCTGCAGGACCACGGCCTGGAGAAGGCCCTGGACCACCAGCTGATCGCCGCCTCCCAGGCCGCGCTGGACCGCGGCGAGGCGGTGACCGGGAGGTTCGCCGTGCGCAACGTCAACCGCACCGTCGGCACGATGCTCGGCCACGAGGTCACGAAGCGCTTCGGGCCCGACGGGCTGCCGGACGGGACGGTCGACCTCACGCTGGTCGGCTCCGCGGGGCAGTCCTTCGGCGCCTTCCTGCCCGCGGGCGTCACGCTGCGGCTGGTCGGCGACGCGAACGACTACGTGGGCAAGGGCCTCTCCGGCGGCCGCGTCGTCGTCCGTCCGCACCCGGAGTCGCCGTTCGTGACCGCGGCCTCCGAGAACGTCATCGCCGGCAACACCGTCGGCTACGGCGCCACCTCCGGTGAGGTCTTCCTCTCCGGCCGGGTGGGGGAGCGGTTCGCGGTGCGCAACTCCGGGGCGACGATCGTCGTGGAGGGCACCGGCGACCACGCCTGCGAGTACATGACCGGCGGCGTCGTCGTCGTCCTGGGGAAGACCGGGCGCAACGTCGGCGCCGGCATGTCGGGGGGCACCGCCTACCTGCTCGACCTCGCTCCGGGCGACCTCAACACCGCGGCCGTCCGCAGCGGCGAGCTCGTCGCGACCCCGTTGGGCCGGGACGACGCCGACCCGCGCGACGCCGACCTCCTCGCCGCGCTGCTCGTGCGGCACGTGGAGGAGACCGGCTCCGCCGCCGCGTCCGCCCTGCTCACCGGCGGCCCCGACAGCGGCCCCGCCGGCGGCACCGACGGGCCGTCGCTGGCCCCCGGAGCGCTCGCGCGCTTCACCAAGCTCGTCCCGCGCGACTTCGCGCGCGTCACCGCGCTGCGCGAGCACGCGATCGCCGAGGGGAACGACCCCGACGGCGCCGACGTCTGGCAGCAGATCATGGAGGCCGTCCGTGGCTGACCCCCGAGGGTTCCTCACCGTCCCCGAGCGCCGCACGGCGCAGCGCCGGCCCGTGCCGGTGCGCATCCGGGACTGGCACGAGGTGTACGAGCCGGTCGAGCCCGGCGTGCTGCGCCAGCAGGCGAGCCGCTGCATGGACTGCGGCGTGCCCTTCTGCCACAACGGGTGCCCGCTGGGCAACCTGATCCCCGAGTGGAACGACCTCACCCGGCGCGGTGACTTCCACGAGGCGATCGAGCAGCTGCACGCCACGAACAACTTCCCGGAGTTCACGGGGAAGCTGTGCCCCGCCCCCTGCGAGGCGGCGTGCGTGCTCGGCATCAACCAGGACCCGGTGAGCATCAAGCTCGTCGAGGAGGCGGTCATCGACCGCGCCTGGGACGAGGGCTGGGTCACCCCGCTGCCCCCGGAGCGCCTCACCGGCAAGACCGTGGCCGTCATCGGCTCCGGCCCCGCGGGCCTGGCCGCCGCGCAGCAGCTGACGCGCGCCGGCCACACCGTGGCCGTCTACGAGCGCGACGACGCCCTGGGCGGGCTCATGCGCTACGGCGTGCCCGAGTACAAGATGGAGAAGCGCCACATCGAGCGCCGCGTGGCGCAGATGGAGGCCGAGGGCACGCGCTTCCGCACCGGCGTCGACGTGGGCGTCGACGTCGACGCCGCCCGCCTGGCCGACCGGTACGACGCGGTGGTGCTCGGGGTCGGTGCGCTGCGGCCGCGCGAGCTCGACGTCCCGGGCCGCGACCTGCGCGGCGTCCTGCAGGCGATGGAGTACCTCCCGCAGGGCAACCGCCAGGCGCTGGGGCAGCCCGTGCCGGCCACCGTGCCGGAGGAGAAGCGCATCACCGCCGACGGCCGCGACGTCGTCATCATCGGCGCCGGCGACACCGGCGCCGACTGCCTCGGCACCGTGCTGCGGCAGAACCCGCGCTCGGTGACGCAGCTGGCCATCGGCCCGACGCCGCCGCGAGGACCGGTCCGGCAACCAGCCCTGGCCGACCTACCCGCTGGTCTTCCGCACCTCCGCGGCGCACGAGGAGGGCGGCGAGCGCGTCTACACCGCCTCGACCACCGAGCTCGTCGACGACGGCGAGGGCGGGGTCGCCGCCCTGCGCATGGTCGAGGTGGAGCGCCACCCCGACCGCACGTACACCGTCGTCGAGGGCTCCGAGCGCGAGCTGCCCGCCCAGCTGGTGCTCCTCGCCCTCGGCTTCGCCGGGGTCGAGCGGATGCCGATGGTGGAGCAGCTCGGCCTGGAGGTCGACGCCTCCGGTGCGCTGGTGCGCGACGGGTCCTGGCAGTCGACCCGTCCCGGCACCTTCGTGGTCGGCGACGCCGGTCGCGGCGCCAGCCTCATCGTGTGGGCCATCGCCGAGGGCCGCGCCTGCGCGGCCGCCGTCGACGAGTTCCTCACCGGCCGCCCCAGCACGCTGCCGGCGCCGGTGACCCCGCACGCCCGCCCCCTCGTCGTCTGAGGGCCCGCCACCCGGACGGGTTGTGAGCGCTCACAACCGCAGCCCGCCCGGGTGCACCCGCGGTCCGTCGCGCGCCGGACGGGCCTAGGGTTGGGTCCATGCGCCGTGCCAAGATCGTCTGCACTCTGGGGCCCGCCCTCGACACCCCGGAGCGGATGGCAGCCGTCATCGAGGCCGGGATGGATGTGGCCCGCCTCAACATGTCCCACGGGGACCAGAGCGACCACCTGCGTCGCTACCAGCTGGTGCGGGAGGCCAGCGACGCCTCCGGCCACGCCGTGGCGATCCTCGCCGACCTCCAGGGCCCCAAGATCCGGCTCGGTCGGTTCGTCGACGGCCCGCACCACCTCGCCGTCGGTGACCTCTTCACGATCACCACCGAGGACGTCCCGGGCACCGAGGAGATCTGCTCCACCACCTACAAGGGCCTCGCCGGTGACGTCTCGCCCGGTGACCCGCTCCTCATCGACGACGGGCGCGTGGGCCTGGAGGTCCTCTCCGTCGACGGGCCGCGCGTCCGCACCCGGTGCGTCGTCCCCGGGCCGGTGTCCAACAACAAGGGCATCAACCTGCCGGGCGTGGCCGTCAGCGTCCCGGCGCTCTCGGAGAAGGACGCGGACGACCTGCGCTGGGCCCTGAAGACGGGCGTCGACTTCATCGCCCTGTCCTTCGTGCGCTCCGGGGCCGACGTGGTCGACGTGCACGCGATCATGGACGAGGTCGGCGTCCGCCGCCCCGTCATCGCCAAGGTCGAGAAGCCCCAGGCCGTCGACGACCTCGAGGGCATCGTCGCCGCCTTCGACGGCGTCATGGTCGCCCGCGGCGACCTCGGCGTCGAGCTCCCGCTGGAGCAGGTCCCGATCGTGCAGAAGCGCGCCGTGGAGATGTGCCGCCGCAACGCGAAGCCGGTCATCGTGGCCACGCAGATGCTCGAGTCGATGATCACCGCTCCGCGGCCCACCCGCGCCGAGGCCAGCGACGTCGCCAACGCCGTCCTCGACGGCGCCGACGCCCTGATGCTCTCCGGCGAGACCAGCGTGGGCGAGTTCGCCATCGAGACGGTCCAGACGATGGCCCGGATCATCGCGAACACCGAGAAGGAGGCGCTCGACCGGATCCGTCCGCTCGGGACGACGCCGCACACCCAGCCCGGCGCGGTGACCTGGGCCGCCCGCGCGATCGGCGAGAACATCGGCGCCTCGCACCTGGTGACCTTCACCGTCTCTGGTGACTCCGCGCGGCGCATGGCCCGCCTGCGCTCGCCGATCCCCGCGCTGGCCTTCACGCCCGACGCGGCCACGCGCAACCAGCTGGCCATGACCTGGGGCACCGAGCCGTTCCTGGTGCCCTTCGTGCAGACGACGGACGACATGGTCGCCCAGGTCGACAACGCGCTGCTCGAGATCCACCGCGTCGAGGAGGGCTCGACCGTCGTCATCGTCGCCGGCTCGCCCCCCGGCAAGGTCGGCTCGACCAACGCGGTGCGCGTGCACAAGGTGGGCGACGCGAAGGACCAGTAGTCCGCGGCCGTCGCCGCCAGGAGGGGTGGGACCGGACCACCGGTCCCACCCCTCCTCCGTCTCAGCTCTCGGGTCCGACGTGCTCGTCGACGAACGCGACAGGCATGCGAGCATCGAACACGCGTACACCGTCAGTCCGCTGGTGAGCTGCCGCTGCTCCGCGGACGGTGCGTACCCCGAGTGGGAGTCGAACCCACAAACAATGACTTTTGAGGTCATCGGCTTTGCCGTTTGCCTATCGGGGCATCATGGATCTCTGAAAAGCGTTTCCGGGGCCCAGCTGCAGGTCCGGACGGGGCAGGACCGGTCCGCGGCACCGGCGCCGACCACTAAAGTACCTGCGTGAGCGAGCAGGGTACCCAGGCGGAGCCGGGCGCGGGGCAGCGCCGGCGCGTCGTCGTCGCGGAGGACGAGGCGATCATCCGCCTCGACGTCGTCGAGATCCTCCGGGAGGCGGGCTACGACGTCGTCGGCGAGGCCGGCGACGGTGAGAGCGCGGTGCGCCTCGTGGAGGAGCTGCACCCCGACCTGGTGGTCATGGACGTGAAGATGCCGGTCCTCGACGGGATCAGCGCGGCCGAGCGCATCGGCAAGGCGCGGCTGGCGCCCGTCGTCCTGCTCACGGCCTTCTCCCAGCGCGAGCTGGTCGACCGGGCGCGAGACGCGGGGGCGATGGCGTACGTGGTGAAGCCTTTCACCTCGGCCGACCTGCTGCCCGCCGTCGAGATCGCCGTCTCCCGCTTCCAGGAGATGACCGACCTGGAGGAGGAGGTCGCCGACCTCACCGAGCGCTTCGAGACCCGCAAGCGCGTCGAGCGCGCCAAGGGCCTGCTGATGACCCGCATGGGCCTCACCGAGCCCGAGGCCTTCCGCTGGATCCAGAAGACCTCCATGGACCGCCGCCTGACCATGCGCGAGGTCGCCGACGCCGTCCTGAGCCAGGTCAGCAGCTGACCTGAGGTTCCACGGGGCGGGCGGGGCGGCGTCGTCGCAGGTCACGACTGCACAACGAACGGGGCCCGCCCCCCTGTGGACGGCTCGCCGGGCGCTTACGGTCACGGGATCCTCGCGGCGCCGCTCCTGGACGCCGCAACGCCCGGAAGGACGTCCATGATCCGATCCCTGCGCGGTGCGGCAGCCGTCGCCGCCCTCGGTGCCGCCTCGCTCGTCCTCACCGCCTGCAGCGGCGGCAGCAGCAGCGCCGGCGACGACACCAGCACCTCCGCCTCCGCGAGCGCCTCGGAGTCCAGCACCGCCGGTAGCGAGCAGGCCCCCGTGGTCGCCGGTGACGGCACGCTGACCATCGGCACGCTGCTGCCGCAGACCGGCAGCCTCGCCTTCCTCGGTCCGCCCGAGTTCGCCGGTGTGCAGCTGGCCCTGAACGACATCAACGAGGCCGGCGGCTACAACGGCAAGGACGTCGTCTACAACCAGACGGACTCCGGTGACACCACCACCGACATCGCGTCCCAGTCGGTGCAGCGCCTGCTGGCCGCCAACACCGATGCGATCATCGGCGCCGCGTCCTCGGGCGTCTCCTTCACCGTCATCGACGCCATCACCGGCGCCGGCGCGGTCGAGGTCAGCCCGGCGAACACCTCCCCGGACTTCACCACCTACGCCGACCGCGGTCTGTACTGGCGCACCGCGCCGTCCGACGTGCTCCAGGGCCGCGTCATGGGTGACCTGCTGGTGAACGACAACCACCTGAGCGTGGCGACGATCACCCTGGACGACCCGTACGGCTCGGGCCTGCAGACCAACATCGCGAAGTCGTTGGAGGCCGGCGGCGGCGAGATCGTCAAGAACTCGGTCTTCAACCCCGACGCCGCGACGTTCGACGCCAACGCCAGCGAGGTCGCTGCCGCGAAGCCCGAGGCCATCGTCGTGATCGGGTTCGAGCAGACGGTCCAGATCATCCAGGCGCTCATCACGCAGGGCATCGGTCCGGCTGACGTGCCGATCTACTTCGTCGACGGCAACCTGTCGAACTACGCCGACAAGTTCCCGGCCGGCACCCTCAAGGGTGTCAAGGGCACGCTGCCCGGCGCCAAGACGGCTGACGACTTCAAGAGCCGCCTGCTGCAGGTCGACCCGGCGCTGACCGACTTCAGCTACTCGCCGGAGTCCTACGACGCGACCGTCCTCGTCGCCCTGGCCGCTCAGGCGGCCAAGAACGACAGCGGCACCGGCATCGCCTCGATGATGCAGTCGGTCTCCGAGGGCGGCACCAAGTGCACCTCCTACAAGGAGTGCCTGGACCTGCTGAGCGCTGGCACGGACATCGACTACGACGGGCTGCTCCGGCCCGGTCGAGTTCAACGCTCAGGGTGACCCGACGCAGGCGACGATCGGCATCTACCAGTACGGCGACGACAACACGTTCAGCAACGTCGACTACATCCCCGGCAAGCTCTGAGCACCACCCGCGGCTGAGGCCGCTCGTGGCGGAGGGCGTCGCACCCGTGAGGGTGCGGCGCCCTTCGTCGTGCCCGCCCCGGGGGGACCGGGAGTCGGGGATCGGGGAGCCGGCAGCAGAGAGCACGACGAGGGGGCGCCACCCGCGGCTGCGGGTGGCGCCCCCCTCGTGCGTCCGGCCTCGTGCGCCGGGTGTCAGCCCTTGGTGAGGGTGCCCAGGTACAGCTCGATCACCTTGGGGTCGGTCGCCAGGTCCTTGCCGGTGCCCGTGTAGGCGTTGCGGCCCTGGTCGAGCACGTAGGCGCGGTCACAGATCTGCAGGCAGCGGGCCGCGTTCTGCTCGACCATGACCACGGAGGTGCCCAGCTTGTTGATCTGCCGGGTGCGCAGGAAGACCTCGTCCTGCATCGCGGGGGACAGGCCGGCGCTGGGCTCGTCGAGCAGCAGCACGGAGGGGTCCATCATGAGCGCGCGGCCCATGGCCACCATCTGCCGCTCCCCGCCGGACAGGGAGCCGGCGCGCTGCGCCCGGCGCTTCCCCAGGGCCGGGAACAGGTCGGTGACGACGTCGAAGCGCTCCTTGAACCGGTCCGGGGCCTGGTAGCAGCCCATCAGCAGGTTCTCCTCGATGCTCAGCGAGGGGAAGACGTTGTTGTTCTGCGGCACGAAGCCGACGCCCTGCCGCACGAGCTTGTCGGCGCGCAGGCCCGTGATCTCCCTGCCCTTGAGCGTGATGCTCCCGGACCGGATCTTCACGAGTCCGAACAGCGCCTTGAGGAAGGTCGACTTCCCGGCCCCGTTGGGGCCGATGATCCCTACCAGCTCACCCTCGCGGCAGTACAGGTCGGTGCCGTTGAGGATGTTGACGCCGGGGAAGTAGCCGGCCACGAGCTCGTCGGCCCGCAGCACCGCCCCGTCCGCTGCGGCGACGTGCGCCGAGCGGTCCTCGATGGTGGTCGTGGTGCCACCGCTCATGAGGAGTGCCTGCCCTTCGCCGTCGCGTCGTCGGCCGCGATCTCGGCCTCGACCTCCGCCTCCACCGCCGCCTCGAGCTCGGCCGCGGAGCCCTCGTCGGCCAGGGAGACGTCGTGGTGGCCGCCGAGGTAGGCCTCGATGACCGCCGGGTCGGCCATCACCGAGTCCGGCGGGCCCTCCGCGACGACCTTGCCCTGGGCCATCACGACGACCCAGTCGGAGATGTCGCGGACCATGTCCATGTCGTGCTCCACGAAGAGCACCGTCATGCCCTGCTCGCGCAGGTCCTTCACGTGCCCCAGGAGCGACTGCGTCAGGGCGGGGTTCACCCCGGCCATCGGCTCGTCGAGCATCACCACCTGCGGGTCGCTCATCAGCGCCCGCGCCATCTCCAGGAGCTTGCGCTGGCCGCCGGAGAGGCTGCCGGCGAAGTCGTCGGACTTCGCGTCGAGCTTGAAGCGGCCCAGCAGCTCCATGGCGCGCTCGGTGTTGGCCTTCTCCTGCCCGCGCCAGAAGCCGGGCAGGGCGGCGCGCAGCAGGCTCTCGCCCTTCTGCCCGGACGCTCCGAGCAGCATGTTCTGCAGCACCGTCAGGCGCGAGAGCGCCTTGGTGAGCTGGAAGGTGCGGACCATCCCGCGGCGCGCCACCTTGTGGGCCGGCACGCGCGCCAGGTCGGTCCCGTCGAAGGACCACTTGCCCTCGTCGGGCCGGTCGAAGCCCGTCAGCAGGTTGAAGAAGGTGGTCTTCCCGGCGCCGTTGGGGCCGATCAGCGCGGTGATCGCCCCGCGCTGGACCTCCACGTGGTCGACGGAGACCGCGGTGAGCCCGCCGAAGCGCCGGACGACGCCGTCGGCGACCAGCACCGGGTCGGGCTTCTTGGCCCCGGGGACCCGCGGCACGTCGGCCAGGGCGCGGGTCGCTGCGTCCTTGCGGGTGGTCGTGGTGCCTGCTGCGTCAGCGGCCATCGAGTGCCAGCTCCCTGCGGTCGCCGAAGATGCCTTGCGGTCTGAAGATCATCAAGAGCATGAGCGCGAGCCCCACCAGCATGAACCGGACCTGGCCGACCTGCGTGGTCGTCATCAGGGCCTGCGGGATCCAGCCGGCGCTGATCGCCCCGCGCAGGATCCCGTCGGTCAACGACAGGACGACCCAGAAGATCGCCGCCCCGACCACGGGGCCGAGCACGCGGGCGGCGCCCCCGAGCAGCAGCACCGTGTAGGTGAAGAAGGTGAAGGCGGTGCCGTAGTTGTCGGGCTGCACCGCGGCGCGGCCCACGCTGAAGACGAAGCCCGCCAGCGAGCCGACCAGCCCGCCCAGCACGAGGGCCTGCATCTTGTAGGCGTAGACGTTCTTTCCGAGGGCGCGGACGGCGTCCTCGTCCTCCCGGATGCCCTTGAGGACGCGGCCCCACGGGCTGCGCATCAGCGCCCAGGTCAGCAGCGCGACGACGGCGACGAGCAGCCAGCCCACGAGCAGGATCCAGGCGCTGCGCTCGTTGTAGGTCCAGGGCCCGAAGCCGTAGGTGCCGGTGGGAAACGGGCTGGCGTCGTAGAAGCCGTCGGCGAACCCGGTGAGGCCGTTGGACCCCCCGGTGTAGGCCCCCAGGCTGTTCGAGCGCGCCAGCAGGCGCACCACTTCCGAGGCCGCGATGGTCGCGATGGCGAGGTAGTCGGCGCGCAGCCTCAGCGTCGGGATGCCGAGCAGCAGCGCGAAGACCACCGACGCCGCGAGCCCGACGAGGACGCCCACCCCGAACGGCAGCCCCGCGATGGAGACCATCGTCGCGATGCCGTAGGACCCGATGGCGACGAACGCCGCCTGGCCGAAGTTGAGCAGCCCCGCGTAGCCGAACTGGATGTTCAGCCCCAGCGCGGCCAGCGCGTAGATGACGGTGTCCAGGCCGATCGCCGCGGCGAGGCCGTTGTTGATGATGGATCCCCAGTCCATGGCCGGGCTCCTCTCAGCCGATCCGCTGCGCGCGGCCCAGGATGCCCTGGGGCCGCACGAGCAGGACGAGGATCAGGATGACGAGGGCTCCCAGGTTCTGGAGCTCCGTCGGGATGACGAGGGTGGAGACCTCGACGAAGAGGCCGACCACCAGCGAGCCGAGGACGGCGCCGAACGCGGTGCCCAGCCCGCCGAGGGTGACGGCGGCGAAGACGAGCAGCACGATCTGGAAGCCCATCTGGAAGCTGATGCCCTGCTGCAGGCCCAGCACGACCCCGGACAGCCCCGCCAGGGCCGTGCCGACGATCCAGACCGTGCGGATCACCCGGTCGACGTCGATGCCGGAGGCGGAGGCCAGCGCGGGGTTGTCGGCCACGGCGCGGGTGGCCTTGCCGATCCGGGTCCGCACCAGCGCCAGGGCGACCACCACGAGGACGACCACCGACAGGCCCATCGTCCACAGGTCCAGCGGACGCAGGAGCACGCCCGGCAGCACCTGCACGCCGGCCTGGCCCGCGTAGCCGGGGAAGGTCCGCACGCTGCCGCCGAAGATGTACAGGTAGGTGTAGCGCAGGAACAGCGCCAGGCCGATCGAGATGATCATCATGGCGATGAGGCCGGTGCCGCGGCGCCGCAGCGGCTGCCACAGCAGCCGGTCGTTCAGCAGCCCGAACAGGCCCGAGGTGACCACGCCCAGCGTCGCCGCCAGCAGGAACGGCAGCCCCGCGATCGCCGTGTAGAAGTACGTGCTCAGCGCGCCGAAGGTGATCAGCTCGCTGTGCGCGAAGTTCGTGAGCCCGGTGGTGCCGAAGATCAGCGACAGGCCGATCGCGCCGAGCGCGATGACCAGGCCGAAGCGCAGGCCCGTCGCGACGCGCTGCAGCACCTGGCTGGCCGTGATGCCCGAGCTGGCGGCGGTGTCGGTGCCCGGCTCGGACAGCCGGAAGGCCACCGTGCGGGCGACGCCGTCCTGCACGGTGGTGGAGATCGTGTCCTGGCGCGGCTCCAGGCCCGCGGCGGAGGCGGGCAGGGCGTCGACGTCGAGCACGACGTCGTAGTCACCCGCCGCCGGGACCGCCACCTGCGCGCTGCCGTCGGTGCCCGTGGTGCCGGTGCCGACCTGCTGGCCGCCCTGCTCCACGGTGACGACCGCGCCCGTGACCTCGTCCCCGTCCAGGGTGCGGACGCGCACGGTGATGGCCAGGCCGCCGTCCGCCCCCGCGTCCGCCGACGCGCTGGCGCCCGCGCTCTCGCTGGTGCTGGGCGACGGCGAGCTGGCGGCGAAGGAGGCACCGGCACCCGCCAGCACCGCCGTCACGGCCAGCACCAGCGCCACCAGCGCCATGGCTGATCTCCGCACGCGCGGACCTCCTGGGTGTCTTCGGAAGAGGAGCCGTGCAGCGCTGCACCGTCCTCGTCTGGGCGCCGGAGCATAACCACGGACGGGTGCCGGACGGCGGGTCGTGACCCGGTCTGGTGCCCGGGAGGGGCATGTCGTGACCTGGTCGTGACCTGGGAGCCCCGAGTCTGAGGTCCCAGCGCTAGTCTCCGCGCGACGCGGGCGACGGGTGCTCGCGCGCTTGCGGTCGAGCGGGGCTCGGGAGGCGCAGTGGCAGTCAGGAGCGTGGCCGTGCGCCGTGCGGACGCCTCCGACGCGTCCCTCCTGGAGCGGGTCGTCGCCGGTGCTGGCGGCGCGGGCGGCGCGGCCGGAGCCGGTGACGAGGCCCGGGAGGGGTCCCGCGAGGCGGCGCTGCCGGGAGGGGTGCTGCTGCGGCTGCTGGACCACCCGGACGTCGAGGTGCACCTCGCCCTCGCCCCCGGGGATCACGCCGAGGAGGTGGTCGGGCTCGTCGTGCTGCGCCGCGGCCTCGTGGTGCTCCCCGCGCCGGCGCCCGTGCTGCACGTGGAGCAGCTGTGGGTGGTCCCGGCGTGGCGGCGTCGCGGCGTCGGCCACCAGCTGCTGTCGGCGGCGGTGGGCGCCGCCGAGGCGGCGGGGGCCGAGGAGGTCACCGCGGTGGCCTCCTCCGGCGAGCGCGACGTGCAGCGCTTCCTGGCGCGGCTCGGGTTCGGCCGCCCGGCGGTGCACCGCTCGGCGCCCGTGCCGGTGCTGCGGGCGCGCCTCGCCGCTGCCGCCGCGTCGGCCGGGGGCGGTCGCCTGCGCCGCCGGGCGGCGCTCGACCAGCTGGTGGCACGCCGACGCCGTCAGCTCGGCGTCGGAGCGGGTCCCGGACCAGCCGGAGCGGCCTCCGGCTCCGGTGCGGCGTCCACCGGGGCTCCGGACGCCGCGGCCGTCGTCGTCGCGGTCAGCGCGGCGGAGCGTCCCGCAGCTGGCACGTGATCCGCGCGGTGCAGGTGCGCCGTCCCGCGGCGTCGGTGATGACGACCTCGTAGCAGGCGGTGGTGCGGCCGACGTGCAGCGCCGTCGTCCGTCCCGTGACCGTCCCCTCGCGCACGGCGCGGTGGTGGGTGGCGTTGATGTCGACGCCGACGGCGGCGCGGCCCTCGCCCGCCGCCATGGCGGCCGCCACGGACCCCAGCGTCTCCGCGAGGACCACCGAGGCCCCGCCGTGGAGCAGCCCGTAGGGCTGGGTGTTGCCGGCGACCGGCATGGTGCCGACCAGGTGCTCGGGGTCGGACGCGTCGAGCTCGATGCCCATCCGCTCCACCAGGGTGCCTGCGGTGCGCAGCAGGACGTCGGGGATCGCGGCGTGCTCGGGGCCGGGTGTGCTGTCGCTCACCCGCCCTAGGCTGGCAGACGTGAGCACGACCAGCCCCGCCACCAGCGCCGAGACCGCCACCAGCGGGGCCCCCGACGCCTCGCCCGCCGCGCTCGACGGTCCCCGGCCGCGGCTGCTGCTGGTCGACGGGCACTCGCTGGCCTACCGGGCGTTCTTCGCCCTGCCGGTGGAGAACTTCTCCACCAGCACCGGCCAGACCACCAACGCGGTCTACGGCTTCACCTCGATGCTCATCAACCTGCTGCGCGACGAGGCGCCCACGCACCTCGCCGTCGCCTTCGACGTCTCCAAGCGCACCTTCCGCACCGAGGAGTACCCGGAGTACAAGGCGGGGCGGGCCACGGCGCCGGCGGAGTTCGCCGGGCAGGTCGACCTCGTCAAGGAGGTGCTCGCGGCGCTGCGCGTCACGGTCGTGACCCGCGAGGGGTACGAGGCGGACGACGTGATCGCCACGATCACGGGCCAGGCCCGCGCGCAGGGCCTCGACGTCCTCGTCGTCAGCGGTGACCGAGACGCGTTCCAGCTCGTCGACGAGGGCACCACGGTGCTCTACCCCCGCAAGGGGGTCTCCGACCTGGCCCGGATGACCCCCGACGCGGTGGAGGAGAAGTACGGGGTGCGCCCCGAGCGGTACGGAGACCTCGCGGCGCTGGTGGGGGAGAGCAGCGACAACCTGCCCGGCGTGCCCGGCGTCGGCCCCAAGACGGCGGCGAAGTGGCTGGCAGCGCACGGAGACCTGACCGGTCTGGTCGCCGGGGTCGACGCGCTGCCCGGCAAGGCCGGCGCCTCCCTGCGCGAGCACCTCGACCAGGTGCTGCGCAACAAGCGGCTCAACGCCCCGGTGAGGGACCTGGAGCTGCCCGTCGTCGTCGACGACCTGGCGGTGCGCCCGTGGGACCGCGAGGAGGTGCACCGCGTCTTCGACGGCCTGGAGTTCCGGGTGCTGCGCGAGCGGCTCTTCGCCACCCTCACCGTCGACGAGCCGGAGGTCGAGGGGGGCTTCGACGTCCACCTCGAGCGTCCCGCCGGCGCGGGGGTCGGCGCCTGGCTGGCCGCCCGTGCCGCGCCGGGCGGCAGCGCGTCGGGGCTGAGCGTGCTGGGGCGCTGGGCCGCCGGCGAGGGTGACGCGTGGGGCCTGGCCGTGGCCTCCGGCGACGGCGCCGCCGCCTGGTTCGACCTGCGCGAGCTCGACCCCGCGGCGGAGGCGGCCCTGGCCGCCTGGCTGGCCGACCCGGCTGCCCCCAAGGTGCTGCACGACGCGAAGTCCGCCCTGCACGGGCTCGCGGCGCGCGGCCTGCCCCTGGGCGGGCTCGCCGACGACACCGCGCTGGCCGCCTACCTGTGCCAGCCCGACCAGCGCAGCTACGACCTCGCCGACCTCGCGGTCCGCTTCCTGCAGCGCGACCTGCGGGTCGACGCTGCGGGCGGCGCGGGGGAGGCCGAGCAGGTGCAGGGAGAGCTGGAGCTCGACGGCGACGCCGCACCGAGCGACCACCCCGACGAGGCGGGCCTGGCCTGCGTGCGGGCCGCGGCGACCCTGGAGCTGTCCGGCGTCCTGGCCCAGCAGGTGGAGCAGCGCGGCGGCACCGCCCTGCTGCACGACCTCGAGCTGCCGCTGGTGCCGCTGCTGGCGCAGATGGAGTCCGAGGGCGTCGCCGTCGACGTCGAGGCGCTGGAGCGCCTCGAGGGGGAGTTCGCCGCCGTCGTCGCCGACGCCGCCGAGGAGGCGTACGCGGCGATCGGCGGGCAGCAGATCAACCTGGGCTCCCCGAAGCAGCTGCAGGTGGTGCTCTTCGAGACCGCTCGGGATGCCGAAGACGAAGACGCACCAAGACGGGCTGGACGACGGACGCCGAGGCCCTGGCCGACCTCAACGTGCGCCACCCGCACCCGTTCCTCGACCACCTCCTGCGCCACCGCGACGCCTCGCGCCTGCGCCAGACCGTCGAGGGGCTGCTGAAGTCGGTGGCCCCCGACGGGCGGATCCACACCACGTTCCAGCAGACCATCGCGGCCACCGGCCGCCTGTCCTCCACCGACCCGAACCTGCAGAACATCCCGATCCGCACCGCCGAGGGCCGCCGGATCCGCGAGGCGTTCGTCGTGGGGCGCGACGCCGAGGTGCTGCTCACCGCCGACTACAGCCAGATCGAGATGCGGATCATGGCGCACCTGTCGGGCGACGCCGGCCTCATCGAGGCGTTCCGCTCCGGGGAGGACCTGCACCGCTTCGTCGGCTCCCGCGTCTTCCGCGTGGAGCCCGCCGAGGTCACCCCCGCGATGCGCGCCAAGATCAAGGCGATGTCCTACGGCCTCGCGTACGGGCTCTCGGCGTTCGGCCTGTCCCGTCAGCTCACGATGCCCGTCGACGAGGCCCGCGGCCTCATGGACGACTACTTCGACCGGTTCGGCGGGGTGCGCGACTACCTGCGCGGCGTCGTCGACGAGGCCCGCGACAGCGGGCTTCACCGAGACGATCCTCGGCCGGCGCCGCTACCTGCCCGACCTCACCAGCGACAACCGCCAGCGCCGCGAGATCGCCGAGCGGATGGCCCTCAACGCCCCGATCCAGGGCTCCGCCGCCGACGTCATCAAGGTCGCGATGCTCGGCGTCGAGCGGGCGCTGCGCGACCAGGGCCTGAGCTCGCGGCTGCTGCTGCAGGTCCACGACGAGCTGGTCCTGGAGGTCGCGGCGGGGGAGCGCGACGCCGTCGAGGCGCTGCTGCGCGAGCAGATGGGCACCGTCGGCCGGAGCGCACGCAGCTGTCGGTGCCGCTGGAGGTCTCGGTCGGGGCGGGGCGCCTCCTGGCACGAGGCGGGCCACTGACCGGGCGGGGTGGGGCGGTGCGGGTCGGATCGCCCCGGCCAGCCGTCAGCGGCGGCAGCAGCAGAAGACGGCGGTGCCCGGCAGCCGGGAGCCCCGCAGGGCGCTCCACCCGCCCCACGTCGGCTGGTCGGGGCGGGTCCACTCCGGCTCCACGACGTCGAGCAGCTCGAAGCCCGCGCCGGTGACCAGGCGCACCCAGTCGCCCAGCGTGCGGTGGTGCTCCGCGTAGACCAGCGAGCCGTCCGGGGCGCGCTCCGCGTAGGGGGTCCGGTCGAAGTAGGACCGGTCGGCCACCAGGCCCTGGGGACCCGGGTCGTCGGGGAAGGCCCAGCGCACCGGGTGGCTCACGGAGAACACCCACCGGCCGCCGGGCACGAGCACCCGGGCCACCTCGGAGAGCACCCCCGCGGCGTCCGCGGTGAAGGGCAGGGCGCCGTAGGCGGAGAAGGCCACCCGGGCGCACCCGTCGGCGAGCGGGAGCCGGCCGGCGTCGGCCTGCAGCACGGGCGTCCCGCGCGTGCCCCGTCCGACACCGGCGCCGCCGTCAGCACCAGCGCTGAGCCGGTCGAGCTCGCGGCTGCGGGCGAGCATCCCCGCCGACAGGTCGACGCCGACGGCGAGCGCCCCGTGCGCCGCGGCCCACCGGGCGCCCTGACCCGCGCCGCACCCGACCTCGACCACCACGGCGCCGGCGAGCTCTGCGGGGTCCCCGAGGAGCTGCGCCGCGTCCTCGGAGAGGCCCTCGGGGCCCCAGACCAGGACGTCGACGCCGAGGGTCGCGCCGTGGTCGTCGAGGTAGGTGGCCGCTGCCCCGTCCCAGTGGCCGCGGCTGGCGCGCACGCTCTCCGCCGCCCCCGCGGGCCCGTACCCGGCGCTGTCCAGGCCGCCCGTCGTGCCGCCGGTCGCGCCGCCGGTCGTGCTGCCGCTCATGAGGACCTCACCCGCCCAGCCTCCCAGCGCGGGCGGGGCGTTCGGCGGGCGCCCGCGTTGACCCCGCCGCTCGCGGCCGCGTATCTTCAGACTCCGGGTGTGTCGTGCGCAGGGCCTGTCGAGGCGGCGCGGGCCACCGCGGTGCTGGTGCAGTGCTGACCGGCCGGCTCCTCACGGGGCGGCTGACGGCGGCCCGGTGCGTGACGCTCCCGCTCACCCCGTCCACCACTCGTTCCCTGTCCGCATCGGAGCCCATCCCTTCATGACCGCCACCCTCCCGACGTCGAGTGCTCCCCAGGTCGCCTTCAACGACATCGGCACTGCCGAGGAGCTCCTCGCCGCGATCGACGCGACGATCAAGTACTTCAACGACGGAGACATCGTCTCCGGCACCATCGTCAAGGTCGACCGCGACGAGGTCCTGCTCGACATCGGCTACAAGACCGAGGGCGTCATCCCCTCGCGCGAGCTCTCCATCAAGCACGACGTCGACCCCAGCGAGGTCGTCGGCGTCGGTGACGAGATCGAGGCCCTCGTCCTCCAGAAGGAGGACAAGGAGGGGCGCCTCATCCTGTCCAAGAAGCGGGCTCAGTACGAGCGCGCCTGGGGCACGATCGAGAAGCTCAAGGAGGAGGACGGCGTCGTCACCGGCACCGTCATCGAGGTCGTCAAGGGCGGCCTCATCCTCGACATCGGCCTGCGCGGCTTCCTCCCCGCCTCGCTGGTGGAGATGCGCCGCGTGCGCGACCTGGCCCCCTACGTGGGCCAGCAGCTCGAGGCGAAGATCATCGAGCTCGACAAGAACCGCAACAACGTCGTCCTGTCGCGCCGCGCGTGGCTCGAGGAGACGCAGTCCGCGGTCCGCCAGAACTTCCTGCAGACCCTGCAGCGCGGCCAGGTCCGCGGCGGCGTGGTCAGCTCGATCGTCAACTTCGGCGCCTTCGTCGACCTCGGCGGCGTCGACGGGCTCGTCCACGTCTCCGAGCTGTCCTGGAAGCACATCGACCACCCCTCCGAGGTGGTCGAGGTCGGCCAGGAGGTCAAGGTCGAGGTCCTCGACGTCGACATGGACCGCGAGCGCGTCTCCCTGTCGCTGAAGGCGACGCAGGAGGACCCGTGGCAGCAGTTCGCCCGGACCCACGCGATCGGCCAGGTCGTCCCCGGCAAGGTCACCAAGCTCGTCCCGTTCGGTGCGTTCGTGCGCGTCGAGGAGGGCATCGAGGGCCTGGTCCACATCTCCGAGCTGGCCGAGCGCCACGTGGAGCTGCCGGAGCAGGTCGCGAACGTCGGTGACGACATCTTCGTCAAGGTCATCGACATCGACCTCGAGCGCCGCCGGATCTCCCTGTCGCTGAAGCAGGCCAACCAGGGCATCGACACCGAGTCCGAGGACTTCGACCCGTCGCTGTACGGCATGGCCGCGGAGTACGACGAGGCCGGCAACTACAAGTACCCCGAGGGCTTCGACCCGGAGACGAACGACTGGCTCGCCGGCTTCGAGGCGCAGCGCGAGGAGTGGGAGCGGCAGTACGCCGAGGCCCACGCCCGCTGGGAGGCCCACCGCCGCCAGGTGTCCGAGGCGCGCACCCGCGACGCCGAGGCCGTCAGCTCCGGCGAGTCCACCGCGACGAGCTACTCCAGCTCGGCCCCGGTCGAGACCGGCAGCAGCACCCGCGGCTCGAGCAGCAGCAGCGGTGCCGAGGCGGAGGGCACCCTGGCCTCCGACGAGGCGCTGGCCGCTCTGCGCGAGAAGCTCACCGGCGGCTGACCAGCCGCTCACGCCGCGGAGGGCCCCGCACCCCGACAGGGGTGCGGGGCCCTCCGCGCGTCTAGGGTGCAGCGGTGCTGCGGGTGGGGCTGACCGGGGGCGTGGGTGCCGGCAAGAGCACGGCGTCCCGCGCGCTGCGCGAGCTGGGGGCAGTGGTGGTCGACGCCGACGCCGTCGCCCGCGAGGTGGTCGCCCCGGGCACGCCGGGGCTGGCCGCCGTCGCCCGGAGTTCGGCGACGGCGTGCTGGCCGCCGACGGCTCCCTCGACCGCGCGGCGCTGGGGCGGGTCGTCTTCGCCGCCGACGGCGACCCCCGCCGGCGCCTGGCGCTGGAGGCGATCACGCACCCGCTGGTCGCCGAGCGCACCGAGCAGCTGGTCGCGGCCGCCGAGGAGGCCGCCGCCGGGGGGCCGCGGTCGTCGTCCACGACATCCCGCTGCTCGTGGAGCTGCGCCGGGGCGACCGCTACCACCTCGTGGTCGTGGTCGCGGCCGACGAGGAGGTGCGGCTGCGCCGGCTCGTGGCGGGCCGGGGGATGAGCGAGGACGACGCGCGGGTCCGGGTGGCCGCGCAGGCCGACGACGACGCCCGGCGCGCCGCCGCCGACGTGCTGCTCGACGGCTCCGGCACCCCGGCCGCCCTCGGCGAGCAGGTGGCGGCGCTGTGGCGCGAGCGGCTGGTGCCCTTCGAGGCGAACCTGCGGCGCGGGGCGTCCCGCGCCGCGGCCGGAGCGGCCCGTGCTCGGTGCCCGCCGACCCGGGCTGGGCCGCGGCGGGCGAGCGCCTCGCCGCGCGGGTCCGGCGCGCGGCGGGGGAGCGGGCCCTCGACGTGGAGCACACCGGGTCGACAGCGGTGCCCGGGCTGCCGGCGAAGGACTGCATCGACCTGCAGGTGGTCTGCGCCGACCTGGTCACCGCCCGAGAGGTCGCCGCCGACCTGCGCGGCGCGGGCCTGGTGCCCGGACGGGGGGAGTGGTGGGACGAGCCGGTGGCCCGTCGAGGACGGCCCGACCGCAGGGTGGCGAAGGCGTTCGCGCTCGACGCCGACCCCGGGAGGCGGGTGAACTGCCACGTCCGGGACGCCGCGAACCCGGAGGCGCGCGAGGTGCTGGCGTTCCGCGACGCGCTGCGGGCCGACCCGTCGGCGCGGGAGGCCTACGCGCTGCTGAAGCGGGGCCTGGCGGCGAGGCACCAGGACGTCGAGGCGTACGCGGCGGCCAAGACCCCGTTCATCGCCGAGGTCCTGTCCCGCTCCTGACCAGCACGGTGAACACCGCTGTCAGACCCAGCGCTGATCGATGTCACCATGCGCCCGGTCACCGATCTCCAGCGTCGCGTCGCACCCTTCACCGTCGAGTCGGAGTTCTCCCCGGCGGGTGACCAGCCGACCGCGATCGCCGACATCTCCCGCAGGATCCGGAAGGGCGAGAAGGACGTCGTCCTGCTCGGCGCCACCGGCACCGGCAAGTCCGCGACCACGGCGTGGACTGATCGAGCAGCTGCAGCGCCCCACGCTGGTGCTGGCGCCCAACAAGACCCTCGCGGCGCAGCTGGCCAACGAGTTCCGCGAGCTGCTGCCGAACAACGCGGTGGAGTACTTCGTCTCCTACTACGACTACTACCAGCCCGAGGCGTACGTCCCGCAGTCCGACACGTACATCGAGAAGGACTCCTCGGTCAACGAGGAGGTCGAGCGGCTGCGCCACTCCGCGACCAACTCGCTGCTGACGCGGCGCGACGTCGTCGTCGTGGCCTCCGTCTCCTGCATCTACGGGCTGGGCACGCCGCAGGAGTACGTCGACCGGATGGTGACTCTGAAGGTCGGGGAGTCGGTCGACCGGGACGTGCTGCTCCGCCAGTTCGTGACCATGCAGTACACCCGCAACGACCTGGCGTTCACCCGCGGCACCTTCCGGGTGCGGGGCGACACCATCGAGATCATCCCGGTGTACGAGGAGCACGCGATCCGCATCGAGATGTTCGGTGACGAGATCGAGAAGCTGTACACGCTGCACCCGCTGACCGGCGAGGTGCTCCGCGACGAGGACTCGATGCACCTGTTCCCGGCCACCCACTACGTGGCGGGCCCGGAGCGCATGGAGCGCGCCATCGGCACGATCGAGGCCGAGCTCGCGTCGCGGCTGGCGGAGATGGAGTCCCAGGGCAAGCTGCTGGAGGCGCAGCGGCTGCGCATGAGGACGACGTACGACATCGAGATGATGCGCCAGGTCGGCACCTGCGCGGGGATCGAGAACTACTCCCGGCACATCGACGGCCGGGCGCCCGGCACCGCGCCGAACACCCTGCTCGACTACTTCCCCGAGGACTTCCTGCTCGTCATCGACGAGTCCCACGTCACCGTGCCGCAGGTCGGGGCGATGTACGAGGGCGACATGAGCCGCAAGCGGACGCTGGTCGACCACGGCTTCCGCCTGCCCAGCGCGATGGACAACCGGCCGCTGACCTGGGAGGAGTTCCTCGAGCAGGATCGGGCAGACGGTGTACCTGTCGGCGACGCCGGGCGACTACGAGATGTCGCGCGTGAAGGGCGACGCCGTCGAGCAGGTCGATCCGGCCCACCGGCCTGGTCGACCCGCAGGTGGTGCTGCGCCCCACCAAGGGCCAGATCGACGACCTGCTGGGGCAGATCCGCGAGCGCGCGGCGAAGGACGAGCGCGTCCTGGTGACCACGCTGACGAAGAAGATGGCCGAGGACCTCACCGACTACCTGCTCGACCAGGGGGTGAGGGTGCGGTACCTGCACTCCGAGGTCGACACGCTGCGCCGGGTGGAGCTGCTGCGGGAGCTGCGCCAGGGCGAGTACGACGTGCTGGTCGGCATCAACCTGCTGCGCGAGGGCCTCGACCTGCCGGAGGTGAGCCTGGTCAGCATCCTCGACGCCGACAAGGAGGGCTTCCTGCGCTCGGCCCGGTCGCTGATCCAGACCATCGGCCGCGCGGCGCGCAACGTCTCCGGCCAGGTGCACATGTACGCCGACAGGGTCACGCCGTCGATGCAGCAGGCCATCGACGAGACGAACCGCCGGCGGGAGAAGCAGGTGGCCTACAACGTCGAGCGCGGCGTCGACCCGCAGCCGCTGCGCAAGCGGATCGCCGACATCACCGACCTCATCGCGCGCGAGGACGCCGACACGGCCGCCCTGCTGGGCGGCGGGGGGCGCCAGCAGTCCCGCGGCAAGGCCCCCGTGCCCGGCATGGCCACCCGCGGCGGTCGCGGCGAGGGACCCTCGACGCACGGGGATGGCGGGCGCGGAGCTGTCCGACCTGATCCAGCAGCTCTCCGACCAGATGCACGCCGCGGCGACCGAGCTGCAGTTCGAGCTGGCGGCGCGGCTGCGCGACGAGATCGGTGACCTGAAGAAGGAGCTGCGCGGGATGCAGCGGGCCACGTCCACCGCCTGAGGCGGGCAGACGTGCCCCCCAGGAACCTTCACGGTATGGTCAAGAGATCGTGAGGGGAGTATCCCTGCGCGCCGTCCTCGTCATCACGGCCCCCCGTCATCGGGGAGGCCCGGGGCGGCGGTCGTCTCCCGCCTGACCGGCGGACGGCGGCGGGAGAGACCTCCGGTCAGCTCGCGCCACCCGTGAACTCCGGAGGTCATCGTGGACGTCCCCCTGTCGGGTCTGGGGCATCACCCTCGTCGGCATCCTCGGCATGATCGTGTACGACTTCGTCGGCCACGTGCGCACGCCCGCACGCACCGACCATCCGCGAGGCGGCGATCTGGTCGTCCGTGTACATCGGCATCGCCGTCGTCTTCGGCTCCTGGTGCTCGCCTTGGCCGGCGCCGCCTACGGCGGCGAGTACTTCGCCGGGGTACATCACCGAGAAGGCCTGAGCGTCGACAACCTCTTCGTCTTCGTGCATCATCATGGCCGGGTTCGCCGTGCCCCGGGAGTACCAGCAGAAGGTCCTGCTGATCGGCATCGCGATCGCCCTCGTGCTGCGCGGCATCTTCATCGCCGTCGGCGCCGCAGCCATCCAGCACGTTCTCGTGGATCTTCTGCGATCTTCGGCGCGTTCCTCATCTACACCGCGATCGCCCAGGTCCGGGCGCAGAACGACCACGACGAGGAGTCCAGGAGAACGCGGATCCTGCGCTTCGCGAAGCGCGTGCTCCCGACCACCGACGAGTACCACGGCGACAAGCTGACGACGAAGCTCGACGGCAAGCGGTTCATGACGCCGATGCTCATCGTCATCATCGCGATCGGCACCACCGACCTGCTCTTCGCCGTCGACTCGATCCCGGCGATCTTCGGCCTGACGCGCGAGGCGTACCTGGTCTTCGCGGCCAACGCGTTCGCGCTGCTCGGCCTGCGGCAGCTGTACTTCCTCATCGACGGGCTGCTCGACCGCCTGGTGCTACCTGCACTACGGCCTCGCGGCGATCCTCGCCTTCATCGGCGCCAAGCTGATCATCCACGCGATGCACGAGAACGAGCTGTCCTGGCTGAACGGCGGCGAGCACATCACCGTCGTCCCGGAGATCTCCACGCCGGTCTCGCTCGGCTTCATCGTCGTGGCCCTCGCCCTGACCACCGTGCTCAGCCTCCGGAAGTCGAAGGCCGACGCTGCGAAGGGTGAGGGCCCCGGTGCCACCGGCGGCAGCGGCGCGGGCGGCGGCACTGAGCCCCGTGACGCGCAGGTCGCCGAGGCCGCCACCTCCCAGCGCGCGTCGCGCGCGACGAGGACCCTCCTCCTCATCGGAGCACTGACCGTGCAGGAACTCCCCACCTGGTTCGAGGTCGGGTCGCTCGTCGTCCTGATCGGGCTGCTGCTCGCGGACCTGGCGATCGTGGTCCGCCGCCCGCACGTGCCGTCGGCGAAGGAGGCGGCCTGTGGGTCGCCTTCTACGTCGGCCTCGCGCTGGTCTTCGGCCTCGTCATCCTGCTGATCCCCGGTGGCGGGGGGACGCCGGCGGGGGAGTTCTACGCGGGCTGGATCACCGAGTACAGCCTCTGGGTCGACAACCTCTTCATCTTCCTGCTGATCATGACCCGCTTCAAGGTGCCGGCCAGGGAGCAGCAGATCGCCCTGATGGTGGGCATCCTCATCGCGCTGGTGCTGCGGGGGATCTTCATCCTGCTCGGAGCGGCGGTCCTGGAGCGCTTCAGCTGGGTGTTCTTCATCTTCGGCGCGTTCCTCATCTACACCGCGGTCAAGCTCATCCTCGACCGCAACGAGCAGGACGACTACGAGGACAACCTGGTCATCCGGCGGCTGCGGAAGGTGCTGCCGGTGCAGCCCGGACTACGACGGCGCCAAGCTCCGCACCACGGTCGACGGCAAGAAGCTCTTCACCCCGCTGCTGATCGTGTTCCTGGCGATCGGCAGCACCGACCTGCTCTTCGCCCTCGACTCGATCCCGGCGATCTTCGGCCTCACGCGGACCCGTTCATCGTCTTCACAGCCAACATCTTCGCCCTCATGGGCCTGCGGCAGCTGTACTTCCTGCTGGGGGGCCTGCTCGACCGCCTGGTCTACCTCTCGATCGGGCTGGCGGTGGTCCTCGGCGGGATCGGGATCAAGCTGGTGCTGGAGGCCCTGCACACGAACGAGCTGCCGTTCCTCAACGGCGGCGAGCGGGTCTCGTGGGCGCCGGAGATGCCCACCTGGGTCTCCCTGGTCTTCATCGTGGTCGTCCTGGCGGTGACCACCGTGGCCAGCCTCCTGCGCAGCCGGCAGCTGGAGCGCCGCGCCGACGAAGCGCCCCCCGCGTGAGCACCGGGCAGCGGCTGGCCGGGGCGCCCCGGCCCCGAGTGGCTAGTCTCAGAACGGTCGTGCAGCAGGGACGACGACACCGAGCGGCGGAGCTCACCGGCTCCGCCCGAGAGCTGGAGGACACATGGGCGTCAGCCTGAGCAAGGGCGGCAACGTCAGCCTCACCAAGGCCGCTCCCGGCCTGACCGCCGTCACGGTGGGCCTGGGGTGGGACGTGCGCACCACGACCGGCACGGACTTCGACCTCGACGCGTCGGCGATCGTCGTCGACGCCGGGGGCAAGGTCCTCTCCGACAGCCACTTCATCTTCTTCAACAACCTCAAGAGCCCTGACGGCTCCGTGGAGCACATCGGTGACAACACCACCGGCCAGGGCGAGGGCGACGACGAGCAGGTGAACGTCAACCTCGTCGGGGTGCCGGCCGAGGCCGACAAGGTCGTCTTCGCCGTCTCCATCTACGACGGCGAGTCGCGCCCCAGAGCTTCGGCCAGGTGCGGAACGCGTTCATCCGCGTCGTCAACCAGGCCGGGGGGAGCGAGCTGACGCGCTACGACCTCTCCGAGGACGCCTCCACCGAGACCGCCATGATCTTCGGCGAGCTGTACCGCAACGGGTCCGACTGGAAGTTCCGCGCCGTGGGGCAGGGGTACGCCTCGGGGCTGGCGGGCATCGCGAAGGACTACGGCGTCAACGTCTGATCCGGGCCCGGGAGGCCAGCATGCCGATCGACTACACCAAGCGCCCCGCCCCCGAGCCGACGCCCGAGCCAGCGCCGGCGCCGTCCTCGTCGGGGTCGTCGTCGAGGGTCACCCTCACCAAGGGCTCCCCGGCGATCTCCCTGACGAAGCGCGGGGCGGCCACGGGCGTCCTGCGGGTGAACCTCAACTGGGACGCCCGCCCGCCCCAGGCGGCGGCCACCGGGGGGTTCTTCAAGCGGCTCACCGGAGCCGGGACCGCGGCGGCGTCGGCGACCGTCGACCTCGACCTGGGCTGCCTGTACGAGTTCACCGACGGGTCGAAGGGCGTGGTCCAGGCCCTGGGCGGCGCCTTCACCTCGCCCCCCACGCGGGCGGGCCGGCCCGTCATCGTGCTCGACGGCGACGACCGGTCCGGCAGCACCTCCGGCGGGGAGAACCTCTCGGTCGACCTCTCGCAGGTCGCGACCATCCGTCGCCTGCTGGTCTTCGCCTACATCTACGAGGGCGCCGCGAACTGGGCGGCCGCGAACGGCGTGGTGACCCTGGTGCCGGCCGTCGGGGAGCCCGTCCTGGTGCCGCTCGACGAGCACGACCCGGCGTCGCGGATGTGCGCCATCGCGATGCTGGAGAACACCGGGGGCGACCTCAGCGTGCGCCGCGAGGTCCGGTACGTGAACGGCAGCCAGCGGGCGCTCGACGAGGCCTACGGCTGGGGCATGAGCTGGGCCCAGGGCCGCAAGTGAGGCGGTGAGCGCTCCGCCGCCCGGGTCCGCAGCCGCGCACCCGGGCGGCGGGGCGCCCGCTGTCTGTACGGTCAGGGTCCGTGCGCCACTTCGAGCACCTCAGCGCTGCTGACGCGTCGCGCCTCTTCGACGTCCTGCCGACGTCGTTCACCCGCGACGCCGAGCCGGGGCTGCTCGCGGAGGCCCTGGGCGCCACGCTCTACTGCCCGGCGACCCGCCCCGCCATCGCCGCCGACCTCGCGCGGGCCGCGGCGCGCGGGTCGGTGAGCGCCGTCGTCTGTCTGGAGGACTCCGTCGCCGACGGCGACCTGGCGGCCGCGGAGGCCAACGCCGTCGAGCAGCTCCGCCGCCACGCGGACGCGGGCGCGCAGGCGCCCCTGGTGTTCGTCAGGGTCCGCGACCCCGAGCAGGTCGGGCGGCTGGTCGTCGGGCTCGGTGACGCGGTGTCGGTGCTCTCCGGTTTCGTCCTGCCGAAGTTCACCGCCGCGTCCGGCCGCCCCTTCCTGCAGGCGCTGGCTGCGGCCTCCGCAGGCAGCGGTGTCCGGCTGCTCGCGATGCCGGTGCTGGAGTCTCCCGAGGTGATCCACCGCGAGACCCGCGCCGGGGCCCTCACCGATGTCCGCGACCTGCTCGTGGAGCACCGCGAGCAGGTGCTCGCCGTGCGCATCGGCGCCACGGACCTGGCGGGGCTGTACGGGCTGCGCCGCGGCGCGGGGCCTGACCGCCTACGACGTGCACCTGGTCGCCGGGGTGATCGCCGACGTCGTGAACGTCCTCGGCAGGGCCGACGGCTCCGGGTTCACCATCACCGGGCCGGTCTGGGAGTACTACGAGCGCTCCGAGCGCCTCTTCAAGCCGCAGCTGCGCGAGTCCCCGTTCGTCGAGCACGCCGGGAGGCCCCTGCGGGCCGACCTCATCGCCGCCGACCTCGACGGGCTGATCCGCGAGATCGTCCTGGACCACGCGAACGGCCTGTTCGGCAAGACCGTCATCCACCCCTCCCACGTGGGCCCCGTCCACGCCCTGTCGGTGGTCACCCACGAGGAGCACAGCGACGCCCAGGACGTCCTGTCGCGCGGAGATGGCCGGCGGCGGCGTCCGCGCGTCCGGGTACGGCAACAAGATGAACGAGTCCAAGCCGCACCGCGCCTGGGCCCAGCGGGTGCTGCTGCGTGCCCGGGTGTTCGGCGTCAGCAGGCCCGGGGTCTCCTCCGTCGACCTGCTGGCGGCGGTGCCGACGTGGTGACCGCGCCGGCGGTGTGGAGCGGGAGCTGGGTGGCCTCGCGGCTGGGTGTGGGCGTGCGCACGTCGAGCGCGCCGGTCGGCGTGCCGCTGGACGCCCTGGTGGGCCTGGCCCTGCGGCGCAACCCCCGGCGCGCGCACCTGCTGGTGTCGACGGTGCTGGGCAAGCACGTCCCCGCCGACCCGCGCCTCGTGCTCGGTGCCGGCCGGCTGCTGGGGCTCCTGGTGGAGCATGCCCTGCGCGACGACGGGGAACCGGCCGGTGGGTCCGACCCCGACGGTCCCGCCCGCGAGGCCGGGCCGGCGCTGGCCCGCGCCCTCGCCGGGGAGCCGGGCGCCGCGGCGGCCCTGCTGGCCGCCACCACGAC
This sequence comes from uncultured Actinomycetota bacterium, assembly GCA_963781365.1. GTDB lineage: Bacteria > Actinomycetota > Actinomycetes > Actinomycetales > Quadrisphaeraceae > Quadrisphaera. The sequence continues at coordinate 140,921 of CAWAFR010000007.1, forward strand.
CCCGGTCGGCGCCGTCCCCGCCGGCCCGCCCTGCACGGTGCTGGGGTACGCGGAGACGGCGACCGGGCTCTCGCACGCCGTCGCCGACGTCCTGCGGGCTCCCCACCTGCACTCCACCCGCCGGCGGGTGCCGGGAGCGACCGCGGTCGGCGGGTTCCATGAGGAGCACAGCCACGCCACCGAGCACCTCCTGCTGCCCGACGACCCGGCGCTGCTGTCCCGGGGTGACGTGCTGGTGCTCGTCGACGACGAGCTGTCCACCGGGCGCACCGTCCTCAACACGGTCGCGGCCCTGCAGGCCCTGGCACCGCGCGAGCGCTGCGTCGTGGCAGCGCTGGTCGACCTGCGCTCGCCGCAGGACCGCGCCGCCACCGACGCCGCGGCCCGCCGGCTCGGCATCCGCCTCGACGTCGTCGCCCTCGCCACCGGGGTCGTCGACCTGCCCGCCGACGTGCTGTCGCGCGGCGCGCGGCTGGTGGCCGAGCACGACGTCGCCGCGCCCACCGCGCCCCCCGCAGCCGCGCCCGCCCCGCCCGCGGCGGTGGTCCACCTCGGAGCCGCCGGGTGGCCGCCGGGGACCCGCGAGGGCGCGCGCCACGGCTCCGGGCCGCAGGACGCCGCCGCGCTCGACGCCGCCGTCGCCGCCGTCGCCCGCCGGCTCGCCCACCACCTCGGCGACGGGCCCGCCCCGCACCGCGTCCTCGTGCTGGGGCACGAGGAGCTCCTGCACGCCCCGCAGCGCCTGGCAGCCGCCCTCGCTGACGCGCTCGAGCCCCGGGGGACGGTGGTGCACACCTCCTCGACCACGCGCTCGCCCGTCCTCGCCGTCGACGACGCCGGGTACGCGGTGCGCACCGCCCTCGCCTTCCGAGCGTCCGACGTCTCCGACGGCTCTGACGGCGGGCCGGCCGGGGACCCTCCGCGGCGCGGTACGCCCACAACGTCGCCCCGGGCGCCGCGTCGCCGGAGCAGCGCTACGACGACGTGGTGGTCGTGGTCGACGACGCCTCCGACCCCGCGGCGCTCGCGGCGCCCGACGGCCTCCTGCCCGCAGTGGCCGGCACCTGCCAGCGCGTCACCGTGGTCACCCTCCCCGCTCGGCGGCCCCAGCCGCAGCCCGCACGCCGGACCGACGGGGGAGCCGCGTGAGCCCGGAGCCCTTGCGCGGGCCGGGCTTCGGCTCCTACGCCCCCGACGAGGTCGCGTGGCTGCTCACCGACCTGTCCGGCGTCGCGCTGGAGGCGCCGACCGAGGAGCGCGAGGAGGCCGTGCAGTCCGGCGGCGCCCACTACGCGGAGTCCCTGCCGGTGGAGTGGCAGCCGGACGCCGCCTACCAGCGGCTCTTCGCCGACGCGCTGGCAGCGTCCGCGGCGCGCACCGCCCGCGCCGTCGGTCTGGTCACCGAGCTGCTGCTGGCCGAGCGGGGCGAGGACCTCGTCATCGCGTCCCTGGCGCGGGCCGGGACGCCGGTCGGGGTCCTGGTGCGCCGCTGGGTGCTCGCCACGCGGGGCCGGGACCTGCCGCACTACGCGGTGAGCATCGTGCGAGGCCGGGGCATCGACACCGTGGCGCTGGCCCACCTCGCCCGCCACCACGACCCGACCCGGGTGGCGTTCCTCGACGGCTGGACCGGCAAGGGCGCGATCGCCCGCGAGCTCGCCGAGGCAGTCCCCGCCGCGAACGCCGCCCTGGGCCTGCCGGAGGGCCGGGGCTTCACCGCCGACCTCGCCGTGCTCGCCGACCCCGGCGGCTGCGTGACCCGGTTCGGCACCCGCGAGGACTTCCTCATCCCCTCCGCCTGCCTCAACTCCACCGTGTCGGGCCTGGTCTCCCGGACCGTCCTCAACGACGCGCTCATCGGCCCCGGCGACTTCCACGGCGCGAAGCACTACGCCCACCTGCGCGACGACGACGTCTCAGCGGTCTTCCTCGACGCCGTCAGCGGCTGCTTCGACGCCGTCGCCGACGACGTCGCCAGCGCCCTGCCCGCCCTGCTCGCCGCCGACCGCACCCCCACCTGGGCCGGCTGGGCAGCAGTGGAGCGGCTCAGCGCCGAGCACGGCATCGGCAGCGTCAACCTCGTCAAGCCCGGGGTGGGGGAGACCACCCGGGTGCTGCTGCGGCGGGTGCCGTGGAAGGTGCTGGCCCGCCGCGGCGCGGACGCCGAGCTCGCCCACGTCCGGGCGCTCGCGGCGGCGCGCGGGGTGGAGGTGGTGGAGGTCGACGACCTGCCCTACAGCTGCGTCGGGCTCATCCACCCCCGCTTCACGCGCGGGGCGATCGGCGCCGACGGCCGCACGGTGCCCAGCGCCCCCGCCGGAGACCGGGCGTGAGCGCGGGGCCCGTCGTCGTCGCCTGCGACCTCGACCGCACCCTCGTCTACTCCCGCGCCGCCTGGCAGCTGCCCGAGGGGGACCGGACGGAGCTGGTCTGCGTGGAGGTCTACGAGGGTGCCCCGCTGTCGTTCATGACCGCCCGCGCCGCCGCCGCGCTGGTGGACCTGGCCGCCGCGGCGCTGCTCGTCCCGACCACCACCCGCACCCGCGAGCAGCTGGCGCGCATCGAGCTGCCCGGCCCGCCGCCGCCGTTCGCGATCGCCGCGAACGGCGGGGTGCTGCTCGTCGACGGCGAGGTCGACGGCGGGTGGTCGCGGCGGGTCGCCGCGCACCTGGAGGCCACCTGCGCGCCGCTGGCGCAGGTGCGCGCGCACGTCGAGACCGCCTTCGCCGCGCCCTGGACGCTGAAGCGCCGGGTCGCCGAGGACCTGTTCTGCTACGCCGTCGTCGACCGGCCCGCGCTCCCGGAGGGCTTCCTCGACGACCTCACCGGCTGGGCCGGGCAGCGCGGGTGGCGGGTGTCGCTGCAGGGCCGAAAGGTCTACCTCGTCCCGGCGGGGCTCACCAAGGGCGCCGCCGTCGCCGAGGTCGCGGAGCGCGCCGGAGCGCGGCTGGTGCTGGCCGCCGGTGACTCCCTGCTCGACGCCGAGATGCTGGACGCCGCCGACGCCGGGGTCCGGCCCCCGCACGGCGAGCTGGAGCACGCCGGCTTCGAGCGCGCCCACGTGGCGCGCACCGCCCGGCCGGGGGTGCTGGGCGGCGAGGACGTCGTCGCGTGGCTGCTGGAGCGCAGCTCCCGCTGACGCGTCAGCGGGAGCCCTGCGCCTGCTGCGTCAGGCGCGCCGCGAGGTGCTGCAGCTGCCCCGCGCTCAGCGACTGCGCCTGCGACTCCAGGGTCCGCAGCAGCGCCGGGTCCTCCCGCACCGCCTCGCTGGACTGCAGCAGCACGGTCCCGGCGCCGGTGAAGTCGAACTGCCGCTCCTCCCCGGACTCCCGGCCGAACAGCGCCGAGGCGCTCGCGAGGAAGCCCTGCATCCAGGCGGCGTCGAAGTGGTGGGAGGGGCTGGGGCAGTCGGCCCAGCCGAGCAGCGCCTGCGGGTCGACCCGCACCGGCGGCTCGACGAACATCACCGGCCCGTTCGCGGAGGCGAGGAACTTCCCGGTGCCGATGAGGGTGAGGAAGCCCGGCACGATCGACTGCTTCAGGGTCAGGTCGGTGGAGAAGGCCAGCAGGTTCGACGCGCGGACGGTGAGGTTGCCGTCGTCGAGGTCGTAGGAGTCGATGTCGAAGCCGCGGTCGCCGAGCAGCAGCTTCCCCTGACCGACCGCCACCACCCAGTCGCTGGCGTACAGCGGGCTGGAGAAGCGCGAGGCCACCATCGAGGCCAGGCTCGAGACCGCCGAGAGGCCCTCGAAGCGGACCTGGCCGTAGTAGGCGATCATCGCGCCGCGCTGCACGAACCACTCACCGCGCAGGTCGATGCAGAAGCACTGCGCGTTGACGTTGCCGTCGACGGGCAGCGTCGTGGGGTCGAGCGGCGTCACCATCGGGTCTCCCGGTCGTCGTGGACCACCATGCTCAGAACTTCCGCTCGGAGGCCTGGACGTGCACCGTGCCCGTGCCCTCCAGCCGCAGCTGGAACGCCTCCCCGCTGCCGCGGCCCACGGCGTCGCGCCAGCTCACGCTCGGCACGAGCACGACGTCGACGGCGCCGGTGTGCGCGACGTACGCCTGGGGGTCGACCCCCACCGGGGCCCCGGGCCGCACCGGCAGCGCGATGGTGCCGCCGTGCGAGAGCAGCGCGACGTCCCCGGAGCCCGACAGCTGCGTGGTGAACAGCCCCTGCCCCGTCATCGCGCCCCGCGCCAGCCCGCGCAGGCCGCCGGAGGCGCCGAGCGCGACCACGGAGCTGCTCAGGGACGTGTCGTGGACGAGCAGCCGGTCGGCCTCGACCGACAGCGCCCCGGAGCCGTCGAGGTGCAGGACGGTGACGTGCAGGCCGTGGTGGCCGTAGAACACCTGGCCCCGGCCCTCGGCCAGCATCATGACGGCGCCCTCGCCGGAGACGGCGCGCCCGATCATCCCGGCGACGCCCTGGGCCCCGCCGGCGCCGCCGCCGGTGCTCACCGGCCGGAAGGCCACCTGCCCGGTGTAGGCGAGCATCGACCCGCGGCGCGCGAGCAGCGGCGCGCCGGGGGTGACGTCGGCCCGGACGGCCTTGGAGGTGACCTGCTCGATCCCGGCCACGGCTCAGCGCTCCGCGGGCTGGACGTAGACGACGCCCTCGCCCTCGAACCGGAGGGAGAACGCCTCGCCGGAGCCGGCGCCGAGCACGGTCTTCCAGGAGACGTCGGTCACGAAGCTCTGCGTGAGCCGCCCGCTGGAGGCGACGTAGGCGTCCGGGTCGACCACCAGCGGGTAGGACGGCGTCACCGCCAGCACCACCGGGGGCCCGTCCGAGAGGATCGCCGCCGTCCCGTGCCCGGTGACGGTGGTGGTGAACAGGCCCTGCCCGCTGGAGGCGCCCCGCAGGCCCGCGAAGACGACGTCGGTGCGCAGGCCCGCGTCGAGCGCCAGCACAGCCGAGGACTCCACCGACAGCTGCTGACCCGCCAGCTCCACGAGCACCACCTCCGTCGCGTCGCGCGCCAGGTGCACCACCCCGCGCCCCGTGCACTCCATGAGGGCGAGCCCCTCACCGGTGACCCTCCGCTTGATGGCGCCGCGCAGGCCGTCGCCACCGCCCAGGCCCGCGCTCTTGAACGAGACGTCGCCCTCGAACGCCACCATCGAGCCGGTCGCCGCCCTGACGGTCTCGCCTGCGAGCACCACGGACAGGACCCTGCTGCCGTTGAGCCGGAACTGCGCCACGAGGCCCTCCTCGGTCCGGACGCTGCTGGGTGACCAGCGGGTGGTCACGGGTGACTCCGAGGGGAATCATGCTCCCCGTCCGGCGTCCCCGTCGACGGGGTGCCGGACTACCGTGGGCGGGGGAGGTCCGCGGGCACCGGGAGGTGCGTGCGCTCCGCCGCCGAGCACGTCCCGAGGAGTGGAGCCGTCCGTGTCCGAGCTCGACCTGAGCCAGCCGCTCACCCCGCCGGCCGGCGTCTCCGGCGCTGCCGGTGCGTCTGCTGCGCTCGTGCTGCAGCCGCCCGCCCCGGTGCCCGTGGTCGCCGACGAGCAGGCAGTGGGCATGGTCACCCTCGACCCCGCCAAGCGCGCCGAGCTCACGGCCAAGGCGGATGCCTTCGCCGCCGACCTCGCCGCGCAGGAGCCCCACAGCCCCGCGTTCGCCCGCAAGGTCGACGACGTCGTGCGCATGGGCGAGCAGGAGGTCCGCGCCTCGGCGCAGGTGTCCAACCGGATGCTGGAGCGCCCGGCGTCCTCCCTCGCCGCAGCCCGCGGCAAGGGCCCGGCGGGCGACGCGCAGGCGCGCGTGGCGAAGACGCTGCAGGACCTGCGGACCACCGTCACCGACCTCGACCCGGGCCGCGCCGACCTCACCGGCGCCCGCAGGATCCTCGGGATCATCCCCGGCGGCAAGAAGCTGACCCGCTACTTCGAGCGCTACCAGTCGGCGCAGCAGCAGCTCGACGCCATCATCACCGCCCTGGCCTCCGGGCAGGACGAGCTGCGCCGCGACAACGCCTCCATCGAGCAGGAGAAGGCGAACCTGTGGGCCACCATGGGGCGCCTGGCGGAGTACGCGACGCTCGCGGGGGCCCTCGACACCGCGACGCAGGCCCGGGCCGACCAGCTCCGGGTGAGCGACCCGCGCGCCGCCGACGCCCTGGTCTCCGACGCGCTGTTCCCGGTGCGCCAGCGCCGCCAGGACCTCATGACGCAGATCGCCGTCTCCGTGCAGGGCTACCTGGCGCTGGAGATGATCCGCAAGAACAACGTCGAGCTCATCAGGGGCGTCGACAGGGCCCGCACCACCACGGTCGCTGCGCTGCGGACCGCGGTCATCGTCGCGCAGGCCCTCGCCAACCAGAAGCTCGTGCTCGACCAGGTCAACGCCCTGAACGAGACGACGAACACCATGATCGGCCGCACCAGCGAGCTGCTGAAGCAGCAGACCGCCGTGGTGCACGAGCAGGCGTCGTCCTCGGGGGTCAGCGTGGAGACGCTGCAGAAGGCCTTCGACGACGTCTTCGCCACGATGGACGCTGTCGACTCCTACCGCGCCCAGGCCGTGGAGAGCATGGCGTCCACCGTCAGCGCCCTGGAGGTGCAGGTCGCCCGGTCCCGCACCTACCTCGACCGGGCCCGTGCGGGGGAGCAGCCCAGCTGATGGGTCTCGGCTGATGGGTCTGGGCTGATGGCGCCGCTGGGCCGGTGGTGGGGACGGCGCCCCACCGCCCCGGACGTCGACGACGCCGCGCCCGCCCCCCGGACGACCCAGGAGGCCCCGGCCGCCGCCCCGTGGTCGCCGCGCGAGGAGGCGGCAGCGCTCGCGGGGGAGCTCACGGCGCTCGTGCGCCGCACCAACGCCGCCGGCGGCCGGCTGCCCGTGGGCGCGGTGCCCGCGGTCCGCTCGGCGGAGGACGTGCTGCGCCCCCTGCTGGATCACGTGCAGCACCAGGGCGGCAGCGCCGAGGAGCTGCTCCAGCTGCGGTCCATCGTGCGCGAGCACCTGCCCGAGGCCGTCGACACCTACCTCGCGCTCCCCGAGCAGTACGCCAGCACCGCCCGCGGGACCGGCGGCTCCACGCCCGGCGACGAGCTGGTGTCCCAGCTGCGCCTTCTCGTGGAGGGCTCCGACCAGCTGGCCCGCGCGGTCTACGACTCCGACGCGCAGCAGCTGGCCATCGGCCGCCGCTTCCTCGACAGCAAGTTCCGGCGCTCGGACCTGGACCTGTGAGCGGACCTGTGAGCGGCGACGGCGTGGTGCTGGCCCGCGGCGCCAACACCAACCTCCCGAGGTCCGGGGCCGGCGCGGGCTCCGTCGTGGTCGGGCTCGGCTGGCGGCTGCCGGCGACGAGCCGGCCGGTGGAGGTCGACGCGCTCCTCGTCCTGCTCGACGAGCGCGGCAGGGCCGCCACCGACGACGACGTCGTCCTCTTCTCCCAGGTGCCCGCCGCCGCTGCGCCGCCCCCGGGCTCTCGCGCGGACGCCGACGACGACGTCGAGCAGGTGGTCCTCGACCTCGACCTCCTGCCGGCGCGGGTGCACCGCGTGCTCGTCGCGGCCGCCGTCTACGCGGCGGTGCCCCGCCGGCAGACGTTCCGGCAGGTCACGGCCGCCCACCTGCGGCTCGCCGACGCCGCGACGGGAGCACCGATCGCCCGGTACGACCTCGACGCCGGCACCGGTACCGAGACGGCGATGGTCCTCGGCGAGCTCTACCGCCACGACGGGCGGTGGAAGGTGCGCGCCGTGGGGCAGGGCTACACGGGCGGGCTCGCCGACGTCGTCCGCGACGTGGGCCTGCGCCCGTGAGCGAGCCCGCGGCGTTCCTGCGACGCACCCGCGGCGCCGGCGGTCACCGCACCCTGGCCGACCACCTCGCAGGCGACGGCGGAACCCCGGCTCCCGCCCGGGTCCTGCTGGTCCGCACCCGCGGCGGCACCGGGAACCGCACGCTGGCCGACCACCTCCGCCCTCCGCCCGCGGTCCCGGAGCCCGCGCCCGCACCGACCCCGCCGCAGGCTCCGGCTGCGCGGCCGTCGCCTCCGCGCGTCCCGAGCCCCAGCCCCGCACCCGTTCTCCAGCCCGTGCCGCACGAGACCGCCCGCGTGGGGGAGGCTCGGGCCAGCGAACGCGTCACCACGCTCGACGCCGCCCACCCCGTCGTCGTCCTCGGCCCCGACGAGCTGCCCCGGGCGGGGCGCACCTCCTTCGTGCTCGAGTGGACGCGGCCCCGCACCGCTGGCGGCGTGTGGTCCAGCACCGACGTCCACCTGGGCTGCCTGTGGCAGACCTCGAACGGCCACTCCGGTGTCGTGCAGGCGGCGGGCTCCCTGCTCAGCGCCCCCGGGTTCGGGTCGCGCCAGGTGCTGCGCCTGGGCGAGCGCACCGAGGGCGCCGGCGAGCCGCTCATGGTCGACCTGACCCACCTCGACACGATGCGGCGGCTGCTGCTGTTCGCGACCGGGCGCCGCGGCGCGCCTCCGTGGGCCGCTCTGGAGGTCCGCCTCGTCCTGCACCTGCCCTCCGGCGCCCGGGTGGCGGTGCGCCTCGACGCCGCACCCCCTGCCCCCCGGGGCGGCGACGGCAGCGGCGACGCGCCGTCGGACCCGCTCACCTGGGCCGTGGCGTCGGTCCACCTGGTGGACGGGGACGTGGTCCTGCGCCGCGAGGCCGAACCGTTCACCGGCCCCGCCCGCGAGGCGGCCCTGGCCTACGGGTGGGACCTCGCCTGGACGGCGGACGGCACGACCCTGCGGCCCTGACCCGTCACCAGCCGCGGGCGCGCCACTCGGGCAGGTGGGGGCGCTCGGCGCCGAGAGTCGTCGGCTCCCCGTGGCCGGGGTGCACCACCACCGCGTCGGGCAGCCGCCCGAACACCCGCTCCTCCAGGTCGTCGACGAGCGAGGTGAAGTCCTGGGGCGACCACGTCCTCCCGGGGCCGCCGGGGAAGAGGGAGTCGCCGGTGAACAGGTCGGTCCCGTCCAGCAGGAGGGCGACGGACCCCGGCGTGTGCCCGCGCAGGGCGATCACCTCGAGCTCCGTCCCGCCCACGGAGACGACGTCGCCGTGGTGGAGGCGCACGTCGGGCGCCAGCGGGAGCGCGTCGGCGTCGTCCTCACCGGCCGCGGTCCGCGCCCCGGTCGTGCGGGCGAGCTCCACGAGCGCGCCGGTGTGGTCGTCGTGGCGGTGGGTGGTGACGATGAGGCCGGACCCCGGCGCCAGGGCGGCCCCCGCGCCGCGCAGCAGCGCCAGCAGCCGATCGGGCTCGGCGGCGGCGTCGACGAGCAGCCAGTCACCGCTGCCGGGCTCCACGAGCAGGTAGGAGCGGTTGTCCATCGTCCCGACGGACAGGGACGACACGTGCAGGCTCACCGGTCCAGCTCCCCGCTGTCGGTGGTGGTGAGGTCGTCCTCGCGAGCGGCGGCTGCGGCGGCGTCGGCAGCGTCCAGGGCACCCGCGGCGCGCACCAGCGCCAGGTGCGACAGCGCCTGGGGGGTGTTGCCGAGCTGGCGGCGCCCCGCGACGTCGTACTCCTCGGACAGCAGCCCGACGTCGTTCGCCAGGCCCAGGAGCCGGCGCACCAGCGCGTGCCCGTCGTCGGCGCGGCCGGACCGGGCGTACTGCTCCGCCAGCCAGAACGAGCAGGCCAGGAACGGGTGCTCCCGGGGGGCAGCCCGTCGCTGGAGGCCTCCGTGCGGTAGCGCAGCACCAGGCCGTCGGGCATCAGGTCGGACTCGACGGCGGCCACCGTGGCGAGCATCGCCGGGTGGTCGGGCTCCACGAACCCCACCTGGGAGAGCTGGAGCAGGGAGGCGTCGACCTCGCGGGTGCCGTAGTGCTGGACGAAGCAGCCGCGCCCCGGCCGGCCCGGGGACCCCCGGTCGACGCCGTGCTCCATCACCTCGTCGCGGATCTTCTCCCGCAGCGCCTCCCACTCCTGCACGGGACCCTCCATGCCGCCCTCGCGGACGGCGCGGACCCCGCGGTCCAGGGCGGCCCAGACCATCACCCGCGAGTGCGTGAAGAACTGCTCGGGTCCGCGCATCTCCCAGATGCCGGAGTCCTTCCGGTCCCAGTGCTCGGTGACGAAGTCGAGCAGCGCCCGCTGCATCGGCCAGGAGAAGCGGTCCTCGGCGATGCCCGCGCGGCGCGCGGCGTCCAGCGCCACCAGCACCTCCCCGAGCACGTCGGCCTGGTACTGGTCGACAGCCCCGTTGCCGATCCGCACCGGCCTCGCGCCGCCGTAGCCCGGCAGGTGGTCCAGCTCCCGCTCGGGCAGGTCCCGCGCCCCGTCGACCGCGTACATGATCTGCAGGTCCTCGGGGTCTCCGGCGATGGCGCGCAGCAGCCAGCCGCGCCACTCGCGCGCCTCCTCGGTGTACCCGTGGTCGATGCAGCGCCTCGAGCGTGAGCGCAGCGTCGCGCAGCCAGCAGAAGCGGTAGTCCCAGTTGCGGGAGCCGCCGGGCTGCTCGGGCAGCGAGGTGGTGGCCGCCGCGACGATGCCGCCGGTGTCCTCGTGGGTCAGCGCCCGCAGCACCAGCAGGGAGCGCGTCACCGCCTCGCGGTAGCGGCTCCGCGAGACCCGTTCGCCACCGCGGTCGGCCCAGTCCTGCCACCACCGCTGCGTCGCGGCCAGGCGGGCCGTCACGTCGACCCGCGGGGGCGGCTCGCGGTGGGAGGGGTACCAGGTGATGGCCAGGTCGACGACGTCGCCGGCCGACACCCGGATCCTGCCGGCGTGGGCGCGGTGGCCGTCGACCTCCACGGGCTTGGGGAGCTTGCCGCTGGTGCGGAGCAGCACGGCGTCGGGCCCCGCGCTGGCGAGCAGGCCATTCGCGGCGTCGCCGGTGCCGCCGATGCGCCGCAGCCACGGCACCACCGACCCGTACCCGAACCTGACGACGTACTCCTGGCGCAGCTCCACGCGGCCGGCGACGCCGATGACACGGCGCACCAGGTCGGCCCGGCGGTCGCCCTTGGGCATCGCGTCGACCACGTCGACGACGCCGACCTCGTCGTCGGGACCACCGCGGCCCTCGACCGTCCAGCGGGTGCGCAGGACGAAGCTGTCGCCCTCGTAGGACCGCGTCACCGACAGCACCCGCGGGCCGTCCGCGGGCGGGGCGATCGACCAGTGGCCGTGCTCCCGTCCGCCGAGCAGTGCCGCGAAGGCCGCGGGGGAGTCGAAGCGGGGCAGGCACAGCCAGTCGATGGAGCCCCGGCTGCTCACCAGCGCCGCCGTGTGGCAGTCGCCGATCAGCGCGTAGTCCTCGATCGGCGTCGGCGTCGGCGCCGCGGCTGGCTGGGGGGCTGTCACCGCGCCATCGTGCACCGCCGGTGGATCTTCGGCAGGGTGAGACCGTGAGCGAGAAGGACCAGCAGCCGGCGCTGCCCGAGGACCACCCGACCACGGGGGGCAGCGAGGGCGCTCGCGGTGACGAGCAGCCGGGCGGCGGCGGCCACGGGGCCGCCGGCGCCAGCGGGGCCGGCCGCTCCGGCGGCGGCCCCGTGGCCACGCTCCTGGTGCTCGGCGCCAGCGGTGACCTGGCGGCCCGGCTGCTGATGCCGGGCCTGGCCCGGCTGCTGGCCTCCGGGCGCAACGAGGACCCGGCGCACGGCCACGGCTCGTCCCTGCAGCTGGTGGGCGCCGGGTCGGAGGACTGGGACGACGCGCGCTGGCGCGAGGTGGTGGGGAAGGCCTTCTCCGGCGTGGAGGACGAGGACGGCGCCGACGCCGCGCGGGCGGTGCGCGACGGCAGCCGGTACGCGCAGGTCGACGTCACCGACCCCGACGCCCTGGTCGGCCTGCTGCACAGCTGCACCGCACCCGTGGCCGTCTACTTCGCGCTGCCCCCCGCCGTCACCGCGAAGGCCTGCGAGGGCCTGGTGGGGAAGGACCTGCCGCAGAGCACCCGCCTGGTGATGGAGAAGCCGTTCGGCTCCGACGAGGCCTCCGCGCACCAGCTCAACGAGGTCGTCGCGCAGCTGGTGCCGGAGGAGCACGTCCACCGGGTCGACCACTTCCTGGGCACCTCCACCGTGCTGGGCACCCTCGGCGTGCGCTTCGCCAACCGCCTCTTCGAGCCCACCTGGAACGCGAGCCACGTCGAGCGCGTCGACGTCTTCTACGACGAGGACCTCGCCCTGGAGGGCCGCGCTCGCTACTACGACCGGGCCGGGGCGCTCGTCGACATGATCCAGAGCCACCTGCTGCAGGTCATGGCAGTGCTGGCCATGGACGCGCCCTCCGCCCTCGACGAGCGGGAGTTCCGCGACCGCAAGGCGCAGGTCCTGCGCGCCACCCGCCTGGCGGGGACCCCCGCCGAGGCGAGCCGCCGCGCCCGGTACACCGCCGGCCGGATCGGAGACCGCGACCTGCCCGACTACGCCTCCGAGGACGGCGTCGACCCGTCGCGCCAGACGGAGACCCTCGCCGAGGTGGTGGTGCACGTCGACACCTGGCGCTGGGCCGGCGTCCCCTTCCGGCTGCGCTCCGGCAAGGCCCTGGGGCACGCCCGCAAGGAGGCCGTCATCACCTACAAGCCGGTGCCGCACCTCATGGCGGGCCTGCTGGGGACGCCGGCGCCGACGCGGCTGCGGCTCGGCTTCAAGCCCGACTCCGTCAGCCTCGACCTGAACGTCAACGCCGAGGGAGACCCCTTCGACCTGGAGCAGGCGACCCTGACGGCGCAGCTGGGCGACTCCCAGCTGCCGGCCTACGGGGAGGTGCTGGCCGGGGTCCTGCGACGGCGACCCGCTGCTGTCCGTGCGCGGTGACACCGCGGAGGACTGCTGGCGCGTCCTGGCGCCGGTGATCGCCGCGTGGAAGGCCGACGAGGTGCCGCTGGAGGAGTACGCCGCGGCACCGACGGACCCGGGGCCGACGGCGGCGTTCCCCGCCGTCTGAGCGGCCGGGCCGGGAGCGGGACGGGGACGGGCCGGCGGCGGTGCTGTCGCTCGCGCCGGTCGCACTGTCAGAGGGCCGACCTACAGTTGACGACCGTGGATCGACTCGTCGTACAGGGCGCCCGGGAGCACAACCTCAAGGACGTCTCCTGGACCTCCCCCGTGACAAGCTCATCGTCTTCACCGGCCTGTCCGGCTCGGGAAGTCCAGCCTCGCCTTCGACACCATCTTCGCCGAGGGCCAGCGACGCTACGTGGAGTCCTGTCCGCCTACGCCCGGCAGTTCCTGGGGCAGATGGACAAGCCCGACGTCGACTTCATCGAGGGCCTTTCCCCGGCGGTCTCCATCGACCAGAAGTCCACCAGCCGCAACCCCCGCTCCACGGTGGGCACGATCACCGAGATCTACGACTACCTGCGCCTGCTGTGGGCGCGCGCCGGGCGCGCGCACTGCCCCACCTGCGGGGAGCCGGTGGCCCGCCAGACGCCGCAGCAGATCGTCGACCGGCTGCTGGAGATGCCCGAGGGCACCCGGTTCCAGGTGCTGGCGCCGGTGGTGCGCGGGCGCAAGGGCGAGTTCGTCGACCTCTTCACCGAGCTGCAGTCCAAGGGCTAAGCAATACCTAACATGCCAAGTTGAAGCAGGCTGCACATAGCA